>NZ_BDBR01000048.1 GCF_001613085.1 Nocardia salmonicida NBRC 13393 | reverse complement strand
GTTCCGTATCACACTGTGCCCCAGCCGATTCAGCGCAAATTGGGGTTTCAGGGCGTCACTGTTCCGCAGCCTGGAACCCGTGTCATGCTGCCCCGCTCCGACGATCAGTTCGGCTGGCATTGGGCCTGCGAACCCACACCAGGACGACTGCGCCTACCACAGCGCTCGCTCGTACTGGCCGCCATCCACCTGTCGATATACGAAGGCGCGGACGTTGTTCCGGCCTGAGCACGCGCCAGGCGCATACGCGACTGCCTGACTGGCACGAACTGATGGCGACGTTCGGTCGCCGCCGCAGTTGTTCTATGACGATGGCGGATTTCACGAGCACGCCGTTGCGTCCGGCCTTGGCGATCGCGGCAAGCAGCGGCGGCGACCGAACGTCATCGCCCGTAGCAGCGAATCACGCGTTGCCGCACCGAACAGCAACGGCACCGTGAACACCGCGAGGGTCACCGCGACCATGCCCCGTGTAGCGTTGCTCGATTCCGATGAACAGCTGTGTGGTCGCCTTCGTCGCGCCGGCATGTTCGACCAGGGTGGCGATGCGGGCCACGACGGCCACGCTCGGCACCTGCGTGGTGACCTCGCTGTCCAACGCGGACAAGCTGATCGACTACACCGCGCCGCGGCGGTGATCCGGGCGTTCCCCGATCATTGTCCGCGCTCCGGTTAACACCGGGCGCGCACCGGGATATCTTCGGGCAGAACCCGCCGCGCGCCGAACCCGGGAATCCGCCGGACGGGGTCGAATCACTGGAGGCAGTCGTGCCCACTCCACTCGTCCGGAAAACCGCTGTGGCGGCCGCGCTGGCCGCCGCCCTGCTCTCCCTCACCGCCTGCAACGACGAGGTCGGCACCGCGACACCGGCCAGCACACCGGTGGCCACCTCCGCGGGCACGCCGGCCGGCGCCCCCGCCGCGGGCCGCGCGGGGCAATCCACCGTGCGCACCCTCGGCAAGACCGGCTGGTACGACGATTTCGCCATCACCGTGGACAAGGCCACCGTGGTGCCGAACGAGTACGGCGGCGCCGAGGTGACCATCGACATCACCTACGCCAATACCGGCCTCGCCGACCGGATGCTGGGGCTGACCCCGACGCTGCTGGTCAACGGCGAGCTCGAGGGCGGCGCGACCTTCGACAGCCCGACCGTCGCCGCGGGCGGCAAGGGCAGGGGCAAGGCCGAGTTCCCGGTGCGCTCGCTCGACGACGCCGAGCACCTGATCGACACCATCACGATCGTCTACGGCACGGCCACCGACAACCAGACCATCATCTCGCTGAAGAAGGACGCGAAGGTCCAAAGCGTCCAGCCGCGCAGCTTCCCGACCTCCGCGAAGCTCACCCAAGGCGAGACGACAGTGACCGTCACCGGCGCGACCCTGCACCCGAGCTACAGCACCGGCGAGCGCGGCAAATCCGATGTGGCGCTGCACATCACGCTCACCGGCGGCTCCGGCATCCCCGCCGGCGGCGCCAACATCTACTACCAGTACTTCAGCGTGCGCACCCCGGACGGCCGCACCGTGCCCGCCGACTTCAAAGGCCCGATCAACGAGCTGCTCGGCGCGCGCCAGACCATCGACAAGCCGGACAACTTCGTGGTCTTCGTGGTCGACTCCCCCGGCACCGGCGCCTACACGCTGGTCTACAACGCGCTCGGCGCCGAGGGCGAAGCCTCCGCGCCGACCGCCGCCTTCACCCTGAACTGACCCAGGGAAAGGCGAACGGCGGTACCGCACCTCGTCGTGCGGTACCGCCGTTCTCGTTCCTGACCACCGTCACTTGGCGGCGGAACCGGTGCCGATCAGGTTGCCGAGACCGGTGAGCAGGTTCGACGAACCGGCGCTCCACCCGTCCAGGTAGGGGTTGGTGTAGCCATCGGCGGTCAGCTTCGGCAGCGGCTGCACGCTGGACGAAGAAATCACCACCTCCTCAGTAGCCCGCCTTGGCATGAGCGGGGCCGGACCCCCTCTGGCTCGGCGAGGGTGGTCAGAACCCATGTCCACGACAGTGTGGACATGGCTGTCATCGAAGTTGAGCCGGTTGGCGACCCGATTTACGCGCCGGAAGGACTGGCATTTCGGGACCCGGATTGGGCCGACGAGGTGATCACCCTCGGTTACCCACCTGTGCCGTGCGCAACAAAGTCACCGCTGATTGTTCACCGCGGCGAGGTCGTGAGTCCCGCCGTTGGCATGTTGGATGGACCCGGGTTTCTCTACTCGGCGACTACTCGAGGCGGGAACAGCGGTGGTCCAGTCGTCGCGCTCGATGGCAGGGGCGTCGGTCTCGTCGCTGACGCAGTTTTTCAGGAAGGAAATGGGTAGGCGCCGTACTTCCGATCCATCCCATCTTCGACGCTCGTGTAAGCGGCAGACGAGCTCGGGTTCTCGTCCCTGATCAGGTTCGAGGATTGGTCACGATTCGGGACTGCACACACCACCGACAACCACCTCCAGCAAGACGGCTCAAACCCGGTCCAAGGCCGTGCCTGAGCTGATACTTCGGTGGGCCTGACGCTCCACAACGCGAACGCCCTGACGGCGGTCGGGCCGCAGATCCGGGTTCCTACCGGTCGGCACCCGCGCGGCGAGCGGGGGCCGATAGCGGCAAGGCGCACCTACGCCCCGGCCCTCGACGGGGTCGACCGGCTCTTCCTGCTCGTCCCCGGCATCGGCACAGACCACACCCGCGACATGGTCGCCGCGGCACGAGCAGCCGGGGTCGGCCGAGTCGTGCTGCTGTCGTCGTACAACGTGATGGGTGACCCGATCCCCGCGATGGGGCGCTGGCATCACCACCGCGAAACGATCGTCCGCGGCTCGGGCATTCCCTACACGATTCTGCGACCCGGCGGCTTGACGACCAACGCCCTCGAGTGGGCACCGGTGATCCGCGCCGGCGGCGCCGTCGACGACCCCACCGGTCCCGGCCGCTACACACCGGTCGACCTGGCCGACATTGCCGCAGTGGCGGCGGTCGCGCTCACCGAGGACGGCCACGAGGGAAAGGAGTACTACCTCACCGGCGAGCAGATGTTCACCATCGCGGAACAGGTAGCAGTCATCGGGGCCACGCTCGGCTGCGACATCGAGATCCACGAGGCCGCGACACCCGAACAGGCCGTCGCATCTCGGTACCCCCGCGGTGCCCCTCCGGCTCTCGCCGAAGCCATCCTCGAAGGATTCACGCTGATGCGCCAGGCGGCAGAGTCGAACCCTCGCCGTCGGCATGCGCGGATATCGGCGGGACTGCTGCCGGCGGGGAACCAAGGCTGAGATATGGGCAGCAAGCCGCGCCGGGTTCGACGGATCCGGCGCGGCTGCTCGGCCGAGTGTTCGCGCACTACGAGCTTGTGGAGCTATGGCGACTCGAACTCTGCCCCCACTCAGCGGTTCGGTGTCCCATGATCGCTGACGGGCGGCCTACGGTTGGTGGCTATTTTTGCGTCGCAGGTTCGATCCCCTGGGGAACCGCAACGTCGTTCGACCCCCACCTTCGCCGGGCCCGCGCGGAGCAGCGCGTGCGACATGTCGCCCACGAACCCGCAATAGGCGTCGTCGCCGAATGTTTCGCTGTAGCCGCAGAGCAGCCAGAGCGTGGACACCACACCCAGACAGATGGAGTTCATCATCAGCGTGAGCACACTCTTGGCGCCCATCATTCTGCCGTAGAGAACGCCAGACCCGGAGTCATCAACCTGACCAGCGCGGCGCAGGTATCTCCCGAATTCACATTCGTACCTCATATCCGACGGGATTCCGGCACAGCATCGAGAAGCGCTGTTTCCCCGAACAACCCGCGGTGTTTCGAGTCGATGAATTCAGCGGTCCGGCGATCGGGAGACCACAGTGCGAGCAACTAGTTCCAGCGTCACCGCGACCGCGCACGTCTGCGACAGCATCAACCCGATCAGCACCAGGATCTGCACCGCGCCGGCCTGTGCGGCCGAGCCACTGGTGAGGAGCACGCCGATGAAAGCACCTGGCAGAGTGACCAATCCGACCGTGCGGGCCTGGTCGACGCCTGGGATCAACGCGTCGGTGGCGGCGCCTGTCAGCACCATCATGCGGGCCTGGTGGCCGGTGAAGCCGAGGCTCAGCGCGGCTTCGACCTCGCCCCAGCGTTGGTTGACCGCGTCGAGTCCGCGCCGGGCCGCCAACAAGGTCGCGGTCATGGTGCCGCCGAGCAGGATTCCGCCGATCGACACCAGCGTCAGCCCGTGGATCGGAACGACACCGCTGGCCAACGTCACCGGCATCGCCGCGACGATTCCGGCGGCGATGGCCAATCCGAGCCAGATCCCGGATCGCCCGGCCTCGGCTCGGCGCACCGAGGTGAACACCGCGGCCCCGAACATGACCAGCAGGACGACAGCTGCCGACCAGAGATGACGCACGGCTGCGGCGAGGATCAGGGCGATCGCGCTGAGTTGCAGGACCGCCCGGATCGAGGCTCTGGGCACCACCGATGGCGATCCCAGTCCAGCGAGCCGATAGACCGCCGCCGACGCGATCACCATTACCACGCACAGCACGATCAGGGCGATACTCGGCGTCACCGCCATCGTCGGCTCCTGGTCGCGACGGCTGAACGGCGATACATGGAGCCACATTCTATGCATCGGTCACCTGCTGACGCTGCCGACGCGAGATTTGTCGCAGGCCGTCCCCTCGTGCCGGGGCGAACCCAGGACGAGCGTCCGCTCAGCTGTCGAACAGGGCTGACCCCCAATAGGATTGGGAATCCACACCAGGCGGCACAGCGAAAACACCGGATCCGACATGCTTGATGTACTCGTTGAGCGCGTCGTTGCGTGCGAGGTTGTTCTGCATCGGCACGAACTGGGTGACCGGGTTGCGGCAGTAGGCGATGAAGAACAAGCCGGCGTCCAGGTGGCCGAAGCCGTCCGAACCATCGGTGAAGTTATACCCCCGTCGCATGATCTGGATACCGCCGAGCTCCTCGGCCGAGGCCAAGCGGACGTGGGCATCGGTGTCGACCAACGGCCCTGACGGCCCAGCCGACTGCAAATCCAGCTCATCGAACTCGTCGCGCCCACCCATCGGCGCGCCGGTGCCCTTGGTGCGACCGATCACCCGTTCCTGTTCATGCAATGTGGTGCGATCCCACGGCTCGATCAACATGCGAATCCGGCGCGTTACCAAATACGACCCGCCGGCCATCCACGCCTGATCGTCGCCGCGGTCGACCCAGACGAACTTATCGACCAGGTCGCGATCCTCGGCCTTGATATTGCGAGTTCCGTCCTTGAAGCCCAACAGGTTTCGCGGTGTCACCTGGCTGGTCGACGTCGATGAGGTCCGGCCGAACCCGAGCTGGGACCATCGGACAGAAACCACGCCGAACCCGGCGCGGGCGAGGTTACGAATGGCGTGCACAGCGACCTGCGGGTCGTCCGCGCATGCTTGGACAGCGATGTCACCGCCGCAGCGGGCGAGTTCCAACGCGTCGCCGGTGAACTTGGGCAGATCGACCAGCGCGGCGGGTTTGCGTGCAGCCAGCCCGAACCGGTCGGTGCCGTCGGCATGGGTGAACAGCGACGGACCGAATCCGATCGTCAACGTCAGCCGCGACGCCTGCAGATCGAGCGCTTCGCCGGTATCGGTGGGCGGCGCATACTCCTCTCCTCCGGTGGCGCCGTCGGGTGTCGCCTCGTAGCCGACGGTCATCCGCTCAGCCATCACCGTCCAGGTCTTGAGCAGTTCGATCAGCTCGGCCCGCGAGGTGGTCTGCACGTCGAAAGTCGCGAAGTGCAGCCGATCCTGGGCGGGAGTGACGATGCCCGCCTGGTGGTCCCCGTGAAACGGCACCGTGGGCGAGATCGTCCCCGCGCCGGCCGGACTCGACAGGCGACCGGCCAGGACTCCGGCACCGGCCGCGGCCACGCCGATACCGGCTGAGCCGATCAGGCCGCGGCGCGAGATCGCGCCGCGGCCCTGTCGCTTGTCAGGATCCGGCGACGACACCCTGCACCTGACTCACGACCGCGGACAACGCATCGATACGGCGGGCGAGATCGACTCGCTGCTCCTCGGTCACCGTGTCGTAGCTGACCTGACCGTCACCACGCCTGTACTTGGCCAGCTCGGCATCGAGTTCGGTGAAACGACGGTCGATCTGCTTACCCAGCTCGACATTGCGCTCATCGAGAATCGGTCGCAGCGACGCGATGGCAGCCTGGGAGCCGTCGACGTTGGCCTGGAAGTCCCACAGGTCGGTATGGGAGAAGAGGTCTTCCTCGCCGGTGATCTTGGTGCGCGCGATCTCGTCGAGTAGCGTTTGCGCGCCGCCGGCCACCTGCAGCGGGTCGACGGCGAAATCGGCGGCGTTGATTCCCGCGACCAGCTCGTCCAGGTCGGCGAGCAGCTGATCGGCGATCTGGTTGGTGTCGGGCTGCAGGCCCTGGGCCCACAGGTCCTTCTCCAGGCGGTGGAACCCCGTCCACTTGTCACCGCCGGCGAGATCTGCTTCGCGCAGGTCCAGGCGAGGATCGAGGTCGTCAGGGAAGCTCTCGGCGACCGGCTCGATCCGCTCGTAGTAGGTGCGGGTCCGCGGGTACTGCGCCTTCGCCTCGTCGATCTTGCCGGACTTGATCGAGGCCACGAAGCCCTTCGCGGTGTCCTGCAACGCCGCGGCTTGGCTGGTCAGGTAGCGCTTGTACCCGGCGGCGGCATCGGCGAGTTTGCCTGTCTCGTCGCGGGTCTGCGCCGCACCGGTCACGGTGAAGTTCTGGCGAATGCCGTCGCCGATCATGCCCGGCTTACACGCGGCCTGGTACGCGCCGGGATCAGACACCGGCACGATCAGCTTCCGGGTCAGCCCCGGCCCGATGTTCTCGACCTCACCGATCACCCGCTCACCGACGCCATAGACGTAGAACTCGGTCACCTTGGTGCCGTTGTTGGTCACCTGGAATGTCACGGTGCCGGTTTCGGCGGAATCGCGCGAGAGCGCGCACGTCGAGTCGTCGGCGGTGACCGCGATATCACCGGCATCGCCGTCGGACTTGCTGGTGCACGAGGCGAGCAATACCGCGGCCGTCGCGACGACAGCGATCGAGACAAGTGGATAACGCACGGGGACTTGACCTTTCGTTATTACGGGGCAACCGCGGAACCAGTCGGCTCGGGACGACGCCCGCCCGAAGACGTGAACGGCACGACCGGCCGCAAGAACAACGTCAGCACCACGACCACATAGACAGACCAGGCCACCACCTGCAGGACGGTCGGTTCGGGACGGAAGTTGAAAATGCCCTGGGCAACGGTGCCGTACCAACTCGACATGGAAAACCACGACGAGATATCGAACGCACGCGACCCCAGCCCGGGCAGCCAACCTGCGGTCTGTAAGGCCCGGATCCCGTAGGCGAGGATTCCGGCGGCGACCACGATCAGTAGCGCGCCGGTGTATTTGAAGAACACCGCGAAGTTGATCCGTACCGCACCGAAGTACATCGCGACCGTCAACACCACCGCGATCAGAATCCCGAGCAGCAGGCCGATCAGCGGCCACCGGCTGCCCGCGGTGTTCTCCGCGTATCCGACCATCAACAGCGCCGTCTCCACCCCTTCACGCCCCACCGCGAAGAACGCCAGCGCGAGCACCGCGGACGGGCCGATGGTCAGTGCCTTCGACATACCCTCCCGAAGTTCACCGGAAATGGACCGCGACGCCGTCCGCATCCACAGCACCATCCACGTCACGATCACCACCGCGACCAGCGACGCGAGGCCCGAGATCAGCTCGGCGGCAACACCCGTCACGGTCGACGTGCCGAAACGGACCCCGACGAAGATCGCCGCAACCATCACGATCGCAGCGCCCACACCCCCGGCGACCCATTTCAACGACTCACGGCGCTGCGACTTCACCAGAAAGGCCACCAAGATCATGATCACGATCCCGGTCTCGAGGCCCTCCCGCACACCGATCAAACCACTACCGACCAATTGCGCCGCAACCGACGGCGCACTGGATGCAACTACTCTCTCGATCACATCCGCTCCCGGTCGATCCTATGTCCACCCCCACCAATTTGATAAGGCAAGCCTAGTCTTACACACCGCAGGTCGGGGTGGTCACCGGATCCCGAGTCCGATATTGAGTGCATGGATCCCCACGGTGGTGGCGATCTTCAATACCTTGAGGATCTCGCGAGTCGTAACTCCGAAGTCGAGCATCACCTACAACGCGATCGAGGCGATCATCGCGTTGACCGAGGGCGCACGGCGTCCTCGACCGCGCTGATCGGGTTCGGCCTGGTTCGGTGATCGAGGTTTCGTCCGCAGCGGCGGTGGCCTGGCAGTTCGCCGGCACCATCGCGACGCACAACACGATCAGGGCACTGCACGGCGTCACCGCCATATTTGACTCGTGGCCGCGACGGTTGAAGACATAGAGCAACATTCTATGGACCGGTCACCGACCGACGTCCCAGGCGGACCGCACTACCTCGAGAACCAGGACCCGAGCACGTTCATCAGCGGTCGCCGGTGGCGATGTGCCGAAGTCGAGCAAGAAGCAGGAAGCCGCGCAGAAGTTCCTGGCCTACAGCACGGGCACAAAGGGGCAGGAAGATCCAGCGAAACGGCGACTCGAGGGAGTTCCCCCGGCAAGTGATGTCGCCGCGAACCCACGCTCCCGGCGCTGTCCAGTTGGACGCTCCGGCGATCAAGCTCCTCGAAGCGAACGGAATGACCGTCATCCCGGTCCAGCACCGTCATTCGCTGCAGATGTCGGCAACCCGACCGATGAGATCGCCGTACCCGGCATCGGTGGTCGCGATACCCCCATCGCCCGCTGGTGCCGCGAGAACGTGCACGGTCGAGACCGCCGCGCCCGACGTGCCGGGCGCTGGGTCGGGCACGGTCTGGCCCGGTCGCCCGGGAAAGACCGGTTCGAGTTCACCGCGATCAGGGTTGGCATACAATGCGATCCCCGCGATGCGCTCCGCCGGGACCGGCCCGTGCCCGGCACCGATGTCGCGCGCGAAGCTCGCCATCGCTTGGGCGCCTTGGCTGTAGCCGACACCGGCGAGCATCGTGTTCGGGCATGCCTCGACGACCTGGCGTGCAGCGGTGTCGCGACTGGCCCGGGCGCCCGAGACCGAGGATACGTAGGGATCCGAGCCCCCACCGGGGACGATGCCGCCGAATCCCGCGTCGTAGCCGATGTAGGCGCGCTGCACGAGACCTGGAACCGCAGCCGCGACCGGCCCGATCAGCGACCCGACGACACCGATGTCAGCGAGTGGGTCCGCGCTCGGGGCGGACTGGCCGGTGCCCTGAACACCGAGGATGAACAAGGCCGGGCACCCATTGACCGGAACCGCTTCTGCGGCGCCGATGGGCGAGACGGCGGTGAGTACCGCTGCACCCACCATCGCGACGGCCCGACCTCCCGCGCTCGTGGTCACTGGCCGACTCCCACACCAGCACCGAACCCGGCGCCGATCGTTCCACCGACCGCCGCGCCGACAACACCGGCAGGCACTCCGAGAATCGCTGCGCCCGCCGCGGCACCGGCTGCGGCGCCGAGGGCGGTGCCCGCGACGCCGCTGGTGGCTTGGCCGACGATCGGGACGGGGATCACGATTCCGAGTGCGGCACCGGCGATTCCGCCGACTGTGCCGCCGATCAGCCCGCCGACCGTCGCACCGATGGCCGCGGCGGGTGCACCGAGCACGGTCGCGCCTGCAGCGCCACCCAATCCGGTGCCTACCAGGACCGCGCCGCTGACGCGATCGGAGCGCCCCGCCGGGATACCGATCGAATCCAGAGCCGCTGCGACCTGCGCTTCGGCGCCTGCGGCGGTGTTGTTGATGGTGTCGCGGGCTTCTACGGGCAACCACTCCGGGCTCGGCGTCTACCACTCCCCTATCCGGATCGTGTTCTCTGGCAAGACATTCGTGGCGAATGCTGCGAAATTCCGTTTTCCGGACGTTGAAGAGCCGTTGATCGGACAGATAAGGTGCCCGAAAATTTCGGGCACCTACCGTCCCGCTCTTTTGTTTGCACGAATCCCAATACATCCCCTCGTCGCCGACCTCTCGAAACAACTTTGGCGAACCCGGACGAGCGACCACCCGAGCACTATGAAAAAGCACGTCCGTGCTGACTTGCGCCGACCAGGTGCTCGTGCCGTTCTCGACGCTGTTGTCGCTGCCGTCGTACTTACCTGCGACGAGGCGCCGGTGCTACCCGAGAATCCCCGCCCCCGCCGTGTCACTGCCAGCGACGACACCCGCCGCGCGGGCAAGGACTACCTCGATCGGCTCGTTGCTTAGCGCAAGTAAGGTAATGTATAGTTGCATTCTGCAAGTAAATTTCGTCCGTCTGGGAGCAGTCATGGCAGTGTCACCCGATACGGCTCAGAGCCTGATCAGAGAGCTCTATTTCATGGGCCGGGCCATCCGCGCTGCCCTCTCCCATCCGGACGAAGGTGACCTGCTTCCCGGCGGCATCGGCGTACTGGGCTCGCTCGAGGCCAGAGGTCCGTGCCGACAGGTGGATCTCGCGGTGGACTTGTGCATCAGCCCATCGACACTGAGCAGGCATGTCGGCGAACTGGTGCGGTCGGGCAACATTGCCCGCCACGCCGATCCCAACGATGGCCGGGCCACTCTCATCCAGATCACCGACGAAGGAAGCGATCTACTGCGGCGCGTCCGAATATCGCGGGCACGGGGATTGCAGACCGCTCTCGCCCATTGGAGCGAGGACGAAGCCGAACAGGCCACCTCGGTTGTTCTGAAGCTCAGGAATTCACTGGCCACAGTTGCGCCCCACAGCGCGGTGGGCGCGCGCCGGCCGGATTCGACAGAAAGTCAGGAAGCGGATGTCTAATTCAGTCGAGGCGGGAACGCGGCGGGCCCCGGTCGCGATGACCCATCGTCAAATCCTGGAAGCCATGACCGGGCTGCTGGCGGCGCTGTTCACAGCACTGCTCAGCACCACGATCGTGGCGACCGCGCTGCCCACGATCATCGGCGACCTGGAGGGGTCGCAGACCGCATACGCCTGGGTTATCACCACAGCACTGCTGGCCAACGCCGCGTCCACCCCGATCTGGGGCAAGTTCGCCGATCTGTTCAACAAGAAGCTGCTGGTCCAGTCGGCCATCGTCATCTTCGTGATCGGTTCGGTGATCGCGGGCGTCGCGGGCAATGTGCCCATGCTGTTGGCGGCACGAGTCATCCAGGGCATCGGCATGGGCGGATTGACCGCGCTCGTTGTCGCGATCATCGGTTCCATCGTCTCGCCGCGTGAACGCGGACGCTATTCCGGCTACATGGGTGCGGTGATGGCGGTGTCGATGTCGGGTGGACCCATCCTCGGCGGCGTCATCGTCGACAGTCCGCTCGGCTGGCGCTGGTGCTTCTTCGTCTGTGTGCCCCTGGCCGTGATCGCTCTGGTGCTGCTGCAGCGGACCCTGCGGCTGCCGACCGAACGCAAGGACGGGGTGTCGATCGACTGGCTCGGCGCCGCCCTGATGACGGCCGGTGTGTCGGTGCTACTCATCTGGGTGTCGTTCGCGGGGAAAGCGGATTACTACGCGTGGTTCTCCCGCGAATCGGCCCTGTATGTCGGCGTGGGCGTAGTGCTGCTGCTCGCGACCCTGCTGGTCGAATCCCGAGCCAAGTCGCCGATCATCCCGCTGTCGATCGTCACCGAGCGCACCACCGGTCTGGCGATCATCGCCTCGATCGCGGTCGGAATCGGCATGTTCGGAGCGACCACCTTCCTCGGCCAGTACTTCCAGACCTCTCGCGGATACTCACCGACGGTGGCCGGAGTGCTGACCATCCCGATGGTCGCGGGCATGCTCGTCGCGTCGACCGGTTCGGGACAGCTGATCACCCGGTTCGGGAAATGGAAGTCGTTCGTGGTCACCGGCGGTGCGCTGTTGGTGGTCGGGTTCGGGCTGCTCTCGACGATCGATCACGCCACCAACCTGTGGCTGGTCGGCACCTACATCGCCGTTGTCGGGCTCGGTGTCGGCATGATGATGCAGAACCTGGTGCTGGCCGTGCAGAACACCGTGAGCGTGCACAATATCGGCGCGGCATCGAGCAGCGTCGCGTTCTTCCGCACGTTCGGTGGCGCGATCGGCGTCTCGGTGCTGGGGTCGGTGCTGGCTACCCGGGTGAGCGAGCTGTCGACAGAAGGTTTCGCGAAGATCGGTGTGACAACCAGTTCTTCCGGCGGCAGCAATCTGAACCTCCACGGACTACCCGCACCGATCGCGACGATCGTGCGTGCCGCCTACGGCGATGCGACCGGCCGGATCTTCCTCATCGCCGCGGGGGCGGCGGTCGTCGCCCTCCTTGCGACCGCGTGGCTTCCGAACCGTCCGTTGCGTAGCACGATCGATATCGATCCGGCCCTCGACCCGACCGCGAAAGAGTCCGCGACGCAGGACAATCCGACCGATGCCGACGCAATGGCGGCGCTGGATGCCGAATTGGCCGTACTCGCGGAGTCGAAGTGGGAACAAGACCCGGTCTGGGAAGGCGCTGAGCGAGTGCTGTCCGAGTCGGAGCTGGTGCCTGCCTCGGCCGGACGTGCACCGGTAGATCAGAACGGTCATCGGGCGTTCCAGGTCGACGCGTCGGCGCAGTCCGCTCCGTCCACCCGCGAGTTGTCCGGGTCGGGCATCGGCGGTGGAGCGGTGGACGGTCACGTCCGCCGCGAGGATGGTCATCCGTTGCCGGGTGCGGTGTTGACGTTGATCGATCAGCGTGGCCGTCAGGTCGCGCGAGCGAGCAGTGCCGCTGATGGTGGTTTTGCGATCAGTGCGCCGGAGTCGGGCGCCCATGTGTTGATCGTGTCGGCGATGGGGCACCAGCCGACCGCGGTCAATGTGTCGGTGGGTCAGCGGACCCAGCCGATGGATCTGACCCTGGTGGGTTCCGGTGAGTTGTCGGGTGTCGTCCGTACCGCGGTCCAAGGGTCGCCGTTGCCGGGTGCGACCGTCACAGTGACCGATATGCGGGGTGAGGTGGTCGGGGCCGCGGTCACGGGCGGCGACGGCGCCTACCTGTGCCACGGTGTGGTGTCGGGTGTCTACACCTTGGTCGCGGCCGCTGAACACATGCGTCCCAGCGCGATCACATTGACGGTGCCCGACACTGGCGTCTTGAGTCATGACATCGAGTTGACCGCGATGGCGGTGCTCGCCGGATCGGCGCGGGCCGACGGCGATCGGGCGGTGCCGGACGTGCTGGTCACTGTGCTCGATGCCGCGGGTGAGGTGACCGCGATAACGCGCACCGATGAGAACGGTCGCTACGTCGTGACCGATCTTGTCGAGGGGCAATACACCGTGGTCGCTCGTGGTTATCCGCCGGTGACCGGGCAGGTCACCGTGACCGGCGGCGAGGCCGCCTACGACGTGCGGCTCGGTCACGAGCTCGGGGATCGTTGATGAGCGGATTGACCGGTCGTGTTCGCACCGCGGAAGGGTGGCCGGTGCCGGACGCGGTGTTGACGGTGACGGATATGACAGGCCGCCAGATCGCCCGTGCGGTTGTCGACGAAACCGGAGCGGTGAGCACCAGCCTGTTGCCCGCGGGTATTCATACCGCGGTGCTCACCGCTGTCGGTTTCGAGCCGGTGGCGCGGATCGCGCAGATCTCTTCTACCGGGACGGGCACGCTCGGTGAGGTGGTGTTGGCGCCGGCGCTAGGGGCAGTGGCGTTGCCCCCGCCGGGGCCATGGACGATCGATCCGGCACATTCGACGGTGATCGCCACCGCGCGTCATCTGGGAATCGCGAGTATCAAAGCCCGATTCGCTGACGTGAGTGGGCGACTCGACATCGCTGAGTCGTTCGAGCGGTCCACCGGGCACGCGGAGATCAAGGCAGCGGGTATCGATACCGGTAACTCGATGCGTGACAATCACCTGCGCTCGCCGGAGTTCTTGGACGTCGACAGGTATCCGATGATCACTTTCACCGCTCACGGGTTTCGTCGTACCGGGGGTGACACCTGGGTGATGCCGGGTGAGCTGGTTATGCACGGGCAGCGCCGCTCGGTCGATCTCGAGGTCGCCTTCGGTGGGTTCGGGCCAGATCCATGGGGTGGCGTACGCGCCGCGTTCCACGCCGAAACGCTCTTGCACCGCAACGACTTCGCCATCGATTACAACGCGGTTGTGCGCGCGGGAGTGGCCGCGGTCGGCACCACCGTCAAGATCGAACTCGACATCGAAGTCGTACAAGGCGAGCAGATACCCGCGATCTAGCGGCTCGCCCACACTGGGCCCCGCCGCTCGAGCAGACGGCATCGTTGGACGGTCGGCTCAGACGAACACGCGTTTCTGCCGATGGCAGGTCGTGTCGACTCCCTCGAATAGAGGGAGGCCCCCGACGATCTTCGATCAGGACTTGCCGTCCTCGACTGGCGTAGTGGGGTTCGGTCGGTTGGATTGATCGCCGAGGCGCGCGTGCAGCCGTTCACGGACCTGGTCCGGGGTGTATGCGCGACGTTTGCGTTCGGCCCGCACGATGACCACCCCGGTCGCCGCGACACCCGCGGTCCCGGCCAGACCCAATATCTTCCACCAGCGCATGCGCCTAGGCTAGTCGCTGTGTCACGCGAAACGCCGATAAGTATCGGCTTGGACGAAGCAGTAGCGCTTACGCGAACGGGGGATCTTTGGCTGTTTCGCGGGCATTCTCGCGCCGATCGCGCGATACGGGGGTTGACCAACAGTCCGGTGAACCATGTCGGCATGGCAGTGGTCATCGATGACCTACCGGCGCTGATATGGCATGCCGAGCTCGGTCGGGCGCTGCCGGATATCTGGTCGGGTAGCCATCATCGCGGAGCCCAGCTACACGATTTGCGGGACGCGGTCATCCGATGGAGCCAGGAGTACGGGCAACAGGCATGGCTGCGTCAGTTGGATCGGCCGGTGACCAGCGAGATGGAGGATGCAGCGCTGCGGGTGGTGGCCAGGCTGGACGGCATGCCGTTCCCCTCCACCGGCGCGCTGGCGGGGCGCTGGTTGCTGGGCCGGGTACCGGTACCGAAGCGGTCGAAAGAGCGCCAATCCGATCAGGCCGGTCTGGAGAACGCCTACTGCGCGGAGATCGTCGCCATGACTTATGAGGCCATGGGCTTGTTGCCGAACAGACGCCCGAATTGGTATGACCCGGGCAGATTTTGGAGTGGCGACAACCTGCGATTGGCCGAGGGGTATCACCTCGGCGGGGAAATCACGGTGCACATTCCCGACCACTGACCTGGGCAGATTCCGCCACGAGTGACACCACCTCTTCGTGCACGGACCGCGTGGTACGACCACAAGATTCATCGTTCCGGGTGGGGTGGCATTCGCTGCCATCCGTCGACTTCGGATGATCTTGTTGGGCGTGTCGCTGGGCGAGTCCGGACCTAGGTCGACGAACTTCGTGAATCCCGAGACTCGACGCGTGCGTTGAGTAGATCCTGATGCGGTGCCGAGCATTTCGTGCGCGCAGGCACCCGCCGTTTTCACCGCGCAGGCGCGCAGTGGCGGAGTGGGGACAGTCTCATCCACGACGAACGGAGCGGAAAATGCAGATCCAATTCATCGGCGGCGCGGGCGTGAGTGACGACGCGGCGACCCTGGTCGTCGACAAACCTGTCATGATCAGCGCGTTTGCCACCAACGGAAGTGACACTCCCGTGCAGCCGGGCGACGTGACCTATGCCTGGACATGGCCGACCTGGTTGCCTACGTTTCCTCGAGGCTACGACTGGCCCGCAGACGCTCAGCAGACCCAGTTCGTTGCCTCCGATGATCTGGTCGGCAGGGTCGCGGAGGTCGGAGTAACGATCACCACCGAGGACGGCCAGAAGGCCTCCAAAACGCTGAAATGCACCATCGCGAAACAGCTTTAGGCCGGCGGTCGTAGGTGCGAGTCGGGTACGTGCACGGCTGCACGTACCCGGTCATCCGCGACAATCAGCGTCGGTTGCCAGTTGTCGAATCGATTCGTTCAAGGAGAAGTCATGGCTACGGTAGTGACAGGCCCTAGCGAACTGAACAAGGGTGACTACATCCAGGTCACCTGGAATCACCCCCGGGAACCCCGGCCCGGAAACATCCAGTCGCCCGGCGGCGAGGTGGGCTACGCCAACGACACCGAGATCGGCTGGAAGTGCGAGATCTCGCGATTGTCTGTCGGTGGCCCGTGGACGGCCTTCTCGAAGGTGGAGAAAGTCTGATTCCGCGGTAGGCGGCACCGCTATTGCTCGACCGACCATCGGCTATTGCCCGTGACCACGTTGCCTGGCAGGCCAATCGCCTGCCAGGCAACGACCTGTAGTGCTGCAAACCGGCCTGCGAGCGGATGGTGATCTGCCCCTGAGCGGCCGTCCCCCAACGTCTCCGAACGGCCCACCTTGCCCGACGCTCCTGCTAGGGACTGATAATCCGTTGCCGAAACGCACTTCGCTGACCGAGTATTCGGCATGACTTCTGATCTCGCACAGCATTACTCCGGCGCCTCGGAGCACGATCGCCTGTCCAGGTCCCCACACGGCCGCCTGGAGTTCCTCCGCACACAAGAACTGATCCGTCGCGTCCTCACAGCTCCGATGAGAGTGCTCGATGTCGGTGGCGGCACCGGGGTCCACGCCGAATGGTTGGCGAACGACGGTCACGTCGTGCACCTGGTCGATCCGGTGCCCGAACACGTCGAGAGGGCCTCGACACTACCTGGGGTGACCGCCGAAATCGGCGATGCGCGCCGACTGCCCGCCCCCGACAACAGCTTCGACACCGTCCTGCTACTCGGACCGCTGTACCACCTCACCGAATCCGACGACCGGACAACAGCTTTGGATGAGGCCATACGCGTGCTTCGTCCCGGAGGCATCCTGATCGCGGCCGCGATCAGTCGCTACCTGTCGGCCCTGGAGGCCGGCACCAACGGCACCCTCGACGACACACTGACAACCGCGGTGGGCGAGGTGATCGCCACAGGTGACTACGACGGCCACGCCGGTTTCGTTCGGACACATTGGCATACGGCAGACGAGCTCCGTACCGAGATCGAGGCAGCCGGTCTCATCGATGTCGTGGCCTACGGCGTCGAAGGTCCGGCCTGGCCAACACTCGATCACGCCGGACAACACAGCTTTCGATCCCTCGTCACCGCAGCACTGCACTGTGCACGACTACTGGAGCAGGACCCACTGCTGATCAACGCAAGCGCGCACTTATTGGCAATCGCGCGGACCGGGCACTGACCTGGCCCGTGGCATAAACGCACTCTCCTGCCGCGTCGGTGCGTCGGCGATGGTTAGACGAATACACATCAAATCCGGCTTCTCACCTATGGAATTGCCCGAGCCAGATGCATTGACTGGAGCCGTGATCAGCAACACCCCTCACTCTTCGGAAGGATCATGATGGGCACTGCACCACATTCGTTGACCGCCAAGGATATCGAGTTTCTCGAACGCCCCCTCTACGGGTTTCTGTCCGTAGCCGACGGACCGACACCGCCCCAACCCCGGCCGGTGTGGTTCGAGGTCACCACCGAGGGCACAATCCAACTGTTCACCGACCCGGACTCGGTGAAGGTCTCGCGATTGCGGCGCGACCCCCGCTCCTCCATCGTCGTCGCTGCCCCCGTAGGTGAACGCGAGCGCTGGGTTTCCGTCGCCGGCCACACCACCATCTCACCCGACGGAGCCCACGAGCTGCTCGCCCGCCTGGCGGCTCGCTACTGGGACCTCGACGACGAGAGTCGAGCCGACGAACTCGACAAGATGCTGGCCGGCAAATGGTTGCTCATCACCATCGAGCCCGAAACCGTGAGTCGATTCTCGATATGACGGTCGTACTCTGTCAGATACCTCGACCGAGGATCATTGCGCCGACGTCGCGAGATCCTCTGTGGCGTCAGCGCAGTGAATCCGTAGCCGAATCAGCGCGGAACGGCCCAACCGCTGCCAGTGCACTGGCACTGGACGCGCTCGACCGGCCTCCAGCTACTAGCATCCGTGTGAAACCTTCCGCACTCGAATGAAAAGGATTCCCATGGCTCGCAAAGTCGTTGTCAGCCTTATCGACGACTTCGACGGCACTTCCGACGCCGACGAGACCGTTACGTTCGCTTTGGACGGACTCACCTACGAAATCGACCTGTCCGATACGAACGCCACCAAGCTGCGCGAAACGTTCGACCAGTGGCTCCCCTACGCCCGTCGAATCGGCCGCGCCAAGTCTTCCGCCGGTCGTCTCGCCGGAAAGAAATCCGCGAGTGCAACCACCCCACGCAGCGATCTCACCGCCATTCGCTCGTGGGCCGGCGAAAACGGTCACACCGTCTCTACCCGCGGACGGATCGCCGCAGACGTCATCGCCGCGTATGACGCAGCGTCGGCATAGAATTGGTTCCTATTCCTCGCTTACGGCACGATTCGGCATGCGCCCGGTGATCGGCCCACAGCCGCGCTGACCAGCAAATGATCGCGTTCGGGATCGCCGAGCGCGGTTGCTCGATAAGGTCGGCTGAAAGATCGAGCGGGAGGTGGACGTGGGAGTCAAACAGCGGGCTACGGTGCAGATGAGCGCGGAGGAGATCGCGCAGTTCCTCGACCGCAGTAGGGTGCTCACCTTGGCCACCCTCGATGCCGAGGGGAAACCGCACCTGACAGCGATGTGGTTCGGGCACATCGACGGCAAGATCTACTTCGAGACCAAGGCGAAGTCGCAGAAGGCAGCCAACTTACGCCGCAACCCGACCCTGACCTGCATGGCCGAGGCGGGCGACACCTACGACCAGCTGCGCGGCGTTTCGATCGAAGGAACAGCGCACCTGATCGAGGACCCCGAGGATGAGGAGTACTGGAACGCCGGAATCGACGTCTTCCGCCGCTACGTCGGTCCCTACACCGAACAGGCTCGTCCCCTGGTCGAGTCCATGATGAACAAACGCATCGTCGTTCGGGTCGAGCCGACGCGGATCCGCTCCTGGGACCATCGCAAACTCGGTCTGCCCGCCATGCCGCTCGGCGGCAGTACAGCCGGCGTACAACCCTGATCGGCGTTCATCGGGTCGGCCGAGACGACCAACATGTCGTCCCGGCTTCCTCGACGCCACCTTGCACGCCTACAACGGACCGATGGTCGACCCGAGCGGTACACCGACTCCGGGGGGAGCCGGTGTGCCGACAGCTCAGCGACTCCGTGGACTTCCGGTCACATCGCTTGCGCGGACCCGTAGCCGAAGGTCGAGCGGTCCTCGTCGCGGGCAACCAGTTTGCCGTTCACGTAAATCGCGGCGAACACGTAATGGGCGTCGCTGTGACTGATCGCCGACCAGACGAACGACTTTTTAGGGAACAGCGCGTCGACGTTGCGGCACCACCGGTCACCCTCCATGGGCTCGGTCAGCGTGACGACCTCGTCGCGCTTGCCGAGGGAGTCGTAGTAGGTGATCTCGTTGCCTGCCTGCACGTCGGAGCAGAAGACGTAGCGGACGCTGCCGTAGGCGGGGACGTCAGCGGCGCCGGCAACACCGGCGCCCGCGACAACGGCCCCGGCTAGGGCGCCCGCGGCTCCGATCATCGCAACTGTGCGCCCGATGGCAGACCGTGTCATATCGAGTTGTCCTTTCGCGAAACGATGCACCGGCGGAATCCTCCCGTCAGTAGCAGTCCGCACGATGTACTCGCGTCGAGCGAACCGATCATTCAATCACACTGCGGCGCTTCTCTTTTCAGAGACCGCAGCCGCGGATGATCTGCCGGCGCGGGGTACTCGACCTCCGCTCCTGGTCACCCTTCGGACTTCGCGCCGTTGGGAACGGTCATCCCTGCTCCGATCAGCGGGGCCCGGATCGCTCACGCGGGGAGGGTGTCGCCAGGGAAGCCATGGCATGGGTGTACCTCGCAGTGCAGCAACGCCAGGCTGTAGGGTTTCGCGGTCGCAGCCAGCGTCCAGATCTGTTCGTCGGTCACCGTCGAACCCATGATGTCTCCTCAGTTCTGGATGCGCTCGGCCAGCGAAACGATGATCCCTTCGGGTCCGCGCACGTAGGCCATCCGCCACGCGCCCTCGTATTCGCCGATACCGCCCACCAGGCCGTAGCCGCCGGCTGCCGCGTGCTCGACCGCGGCCCGGAGGTCGGTTACTTCGAAGGCGACGTTGCGCAGCCCCAGTTCGTTGGCCGGTGCGACCGGCGAACCCGGAAGGTGATCCGGGCGTGTGAAACTCGACAGCTCCAGCGTTGTCCCGCCGCCAGGCAAGCGCAGCATGACGATCTCGGTGGCGGCACCGCTCATGCCGATCACGGTGTCCAGGAACTCGCCTTCGACAGCCATCTTCTGATCGGCCTGCAGGCCAAGGCTGACGAAGAACGCGGTGACGGTGTCGAGATCGGCAACGGTGATGCCGACGTGGTCGAAGTGCTGTACGAAGCCCATCGGCGACCTTCCTCGGGGGTACGAGCCGGCGGGGTCCGGCCTCGGTGATCCATCCGGATGCTGGCGCTCACCGTAGTTGGCCACAGCACACCGATCAAGGAAAGACCCAGCGCCCGGCCCCGTAGCCGCACACGAAAGGCCCTGCTCGTGGCGGTCAGCGACGAGAGCGCGATTCGCCCAGTGGTGAAACACCATCCATGATCTCGGTCCACCACGTGTCGAGAGGGCTGGGTTCGGGCCACCGGACGACGGTCGTCTCGGTCTGCGTGGCCGGTTCTTGTCTGTCAGTGGCGTAGTCGGTAGGCATTGCTGTTCCTCGCAATAGGTCGAACTGCGCGCGCTCAGTGGCTGCGGGTTGCGCGAGCCCGCAGCAGCGATCGCACCCGACCCCCAGATCGGGATGAGGCGATCGCGGTGTCAGTGCCGGACTCGTCATAGGTCAGCACTTGGCCGGCTTCGGGCCCACGACCGGTGTCGGTCGCGGTGAAGATCACGCGCTGTCCGGCGTGCAGGTGCTTGTAGCCCGGGGTAGCGATGGCGGTGTAGTCACAGAACACCGCCGGTCCGCCCCGGTCGGAGCTCAAGAACCCGAACCCTTTCGCCGCGTCGAACCAGCTCACGCGACCGGGCTGCCAGTGTCGGCATTCCGCTGCCTCGTGCTGGTGCGGGTCCAGATGCGCGCAGTGTTCAGCAGGCAAGACAGGACAGGTCATCGTCGGCATCGGGGACGCTCCAGGCTTGGTCGATACAGTCGGTCGGATCGGCGCGGCGGCCAGGCTCCTGGGCGTGCACGGCGGCGACGTCGAGGCCTGATTCGCGGTCCGAATCCGAGACGAAGGTCTCCTGTTCGACGCGATCGGCCTCGGAACCACTCGGTAAGACGGTCATCGGGTCCTCCTCGAATCGGCTAGCGGACGGGATGGAGGCGGTGGCCGGGTCCGCAGGCCCGGCCACCGGACTGCAGGGAGTCGAATTCAGCTCATTCGCAAGGGTTTCGGAGATCGTTCGAAACGCACCACCTCACTTCGGTGCGACACCGGTCGCGAACCGACATCGCCGACCTCGCTCCCGGACTCAGGCGTTGATCACCTGGGGTTCGCGGTCGTGATCGCGAGCGATCTCGATCTTGCGGGGTTTGGCCTTCTCCGCGACCGGGATCGACAGCCGCAGCACACCGTTGCGGTAGTCGGCGCGGATCCGGTCGGTGTCGAGGCTCTCGCCGAGGAACAACTGACGGCTGAACACCCCACGCGGGCGCTCCGCGGCGATCATCGACCGATTCGCGTCGAGGCCGGGCCGCGACGCGCGCACGGTCACCACATTGCGTTCGACATCCAAATCCAGCGATTCCGGGTCGATTCCGGGCAGATCGAACTCGACCACGAACTCATCGCCGTCGCGCCAAGCATCCATCGGCATCGCCGCCGGCTGTGCCGCTGTGCCGAACACCTGCTGGGTCCACCGGTCCAGATCACGGAAAGGATCGGTGCGCATCAACATGGTCGCCACCTCCAACTCACTCCATTCTCACTAGGATGATGATCAGATAACCTCTGTCATCTGACATAGATATTTTTTAGCACTCTATCTAGATGAGTGCAAGTACTGGAAACAAGTAATCTAGGAGAGAGTCGTAGTAATCGAGAGGACAGAGATGGTCTCCCCGCACAACTCAGGGCCGTCACCAGCACAGGCGGTGTATGCGATCTCCGTTGCCGCGGAGCTGGCCGGCATCGGGGTCCAGACCCTGCGCCTGTACGAGCAGCACGGACTGGTCACGCCCGCGCGTAGCGCCGGCGGCACCCGCCGCTACAGCGGCGAGGACCTGACGCGCCTGCACCGCATCACCACCCTTACCGGCGACGGGGTCAATCTGACAGCGGTGGCTCGCATACTCGAGCTCGAAGACACCGTCGCTCGCCTACGCGCGGAACGCGATCGACTACGCGCCAAGTCGACCTAGCCCGCGTACACATCAGCCAGGCTGCGGCGTTCAGCCCTGCCACCTCGCCGTTCCGAACTGCTCGGTGCCGGCGACGCAGCCGAGTCGTCGCCGAGTCTTTCGCCGCAGCGGCCTCCTGTCGTGCAGCGGCTGTGCGGATTACGCGGCGGCCCGCCTGCGCGGTCACGCCGAGAGTGATGCCCGTGCCGACAGCGATGGCGAGCGAATACGGCAGCGGTGCCAGCGCTGCGAGTGGGTCGCCGGTCTTGGCGATCGCGAAAGGTACGGTGCCGACGACAGCGCCGAGGCTGCCCGCGACGGCGCTGACAGTGATGGCTGCGACGGCTTCACCGATCAACATTCGTCGCGATTGCTCGACCGTTGCCCCGATCAGGTGCATCGAGGCGAACTCGGCATGGCGGCCACCAGATAGTTCACGGCGGCCATCAGTTGCCCGTCACCGCCCTCAGCGCCGTACCGGTTCTCGATGCCCTGCACGGAAAGTGTGCCCGCCGCGACGCCGATGAAGAGGGTCAGGAATGTGACTGCGGGGCGCACCCGCTCGGGCGCGGCGGCGAGAATGAGCGCCGCGAGGTGCCCGGCCGCGCCCGCGCACAGAGCTGGGACCTTTCCGAAGACGAACTCCGTCAAGGTGATCAGCTCCAGCGCGAGCAGGCTCAGTCCCACTGCCACGAGTACGCATCCGGGGCCGGTGAGCGCTTCGTCAAGATATCGGCCGGATCGATGGCGAGAACGGTGAACGAGGACGCGAGTTCGGTTACGAACACCGCGATCGCCGCGACCCGGCGGGTGCGGTTCGTACGACCCCGCGCCCGCGTCTGCGATCGGGCTGAGGGCAGCGATCTCGCAGCTGCCGATCCAGGCGGCGGCGATACCGGCTCCGAGCATCAAGGCCGCCCGAGCAGGGGTAGGCCAGGATCATCTTCTTGCCCCTGCGCCGACTCGGCGGGCGATGGCCTGACCGACTCCACCGACGCGGCGGTAAGGACCTGTCTGCGTGTTCGACTACGATCTCCAGATCGACCACGAACCCGGGTTCGGCCGGTGCCAGTGCGGCGAGTCGACTATCGGCCTGCGACGTCGTCGGTGAAACTACCGTGGAAACCAGGAAATACATGGCTGGTCATACGGGCGATCGCCAACGGCTCGCGTTCGATGTCGGTGGCATCCAGGACAACCAGCGCGGTGCAATGTTCGGCGGCTAGATAAGTTATAGCCAGAATCCATCCGTCGTCCTCTGCGGCAGTTTTCGACCGGGGAACAAATATCGGTTCGCCGGGGAACTCGCCCCCGAGGAAGACGTGACGACGTTCACGACCCGTCCGATGGTCGAATTTCACGATGGCGCCGGAAGTTTCAGGATGGTAGGCAGCGAAGTAGCTGAACCGATGTGGTCGCCCGGTACGTCGTTCATCATGCATGGGAAACTCCACCGACTCGAACTCGCCGATGATCGTGCGCTCGACGTGCCCCGACTTGGTGATCCGCACGCGGGCCGGACGTCCGACGGGTGGCAGCCCGTCGCGGAAGGACTTCAACCCGCTGGTCAAGAATGCGAGCGAGTCGTGACACACGACGTCGAGGACGACATCGCCACCGTCGTCGTACGCGTTGTCGACGTGCACGTAAAGAAATGGGTCGCACTCAACGATCCGGTGACGGCCGCCATCACGCGGCACGAGCACGATCTGCATCCCCTTCTCCGGCCGATAGTCCGCTGCATCGCCATAGGTTCCCCGGCCGAGCACCGCCAGTCCGGCCCCCACCGGGTCGACAATCAGCGGCGCCAAGGCGAATACCAGGTAACGTTCGGTGATTGCGAAGTCATGCTGCACGACAACGTGATCGAGACCGATGGTGCCGATGCGATGCAGCCGACCCGATGGGTCTACCCGAAAACAACGCAGGCCGGCCGGAGTTCGGCGGCCGACTGTCACATCCAGACCGAAGTTGAACATTTCCCCCGTTGCCGGATCGATCTTCGGGTGCGCCGAGAACCGCGACGAGCGGGGCAATTCCCCGCCGAAGTCGCACCGGCCCACAGTGCGCAGATCATCAAGATCGATCTCCCAGGGCCTTCCCACATCACTGAGTGCCAACAGGCGCCGCGCGTGCACCACCGCGTGGGTGTTGGCATTGTCGGCGGGCGGGCGTCCCGCATTCGCCAAGATGCCGGATGCCTGCGTGTACAAGCCTCGCACCCTCGCGCCTCGATCACGTTCCTCTGCAAGGAATTTCGGAGTCCGCACGTACCGCGACCGGAACCGCACCTCGCCGCCGTCGATGACGAACTTCGAGACCAACCCGTCGCCGTCGAAGGCGTGCCCGGCCCAGAACCCCCCAGCCTCCCACCTACTCGGGCCATTGCGATACAGCGTGCCGCGCAAGCCATCCGGCATGGTCCCCGCGACGTTCAGCACGACTTCGTCGGGACACTCCACCGCGGCTTCGAACGCACGATTCAAGGAAATAGGGGTATCAGTAGTTGGCGCCATCGGCTTCCTCCAGCGCGTCTCAGAGTGAGCGAATGAGAGATTGACACATTTATCCTCTCAGCATCCATCATCGGCGTCAATGGAACAACGCGGTCCGAAGTCGGCCCAACATCGCTGAACGCAGTCGGCACACGCCGCGGCCTGGGTACGCAACGCACGCCACGACATGCTCGCCGCCAACACCTAGGCTCGAGCGCTCTACGCACCGCTGCTCGTCTACACCGCACCCGCCGGCACCCCTGCCGCGGACGGACTCGAACTCCTCGCGAGCCTGGCCGCCACCACCGACGGGGCCGACGACGACTCCACGTCGAAAGACGAGCCCAGACCTGGACGACTTTGAGCTGCAAGACAACTCGCCACTTGCACGGTTGGCGCGGTACACATCCGGAGCCGCGATCGCGATCCTCGCCATCACGACTTTCCTGGACTCGACGGCGTGCTGACGGCTCCATGAATAGCGTTCAGGGACAGCAGGACTGCGGCGCGCATAGCGACAAGGGTGCGCCGCTCGTCGAGTGGTATGCGGACACGAACGAGCGGGCGGCACCCTGTAGGGCGCGCACCCGCTCGACGGCAGCGACAGAATTATCGGTCAGTTGCGGAAAGCATCCTTGACCTTCTCACCCGCGGCCTTGAGATTGGACTTGACCTGGTCGCTCTTGCCCTCGTTCTCGAGGTGCTTGTCGTCGACCGCGCTGCCGAACTTCTCCTTCGCCTGACCGGCGAGTTCGTCAGCCTTGTTCTCGGCCTTGTCAGCTGTGCTCATTGTCTAACCCCTTCCAGTCGGGTCCGAACCGCCCTGCTTCTGTCGGGCCAGTCAAGTAACGAATAACCGGCCTGAGCCGAGACAAACACCTGCGGGCACTCACCGGTGCCGCCGGTAACCGCGGTCCGGTCTCTGAGCTGGGACTCAGGCGTGAGGTTCGAGTTGAGATCGCTCGGAGCGGATCCCATTTACACGTAGCCGCCAGCAGCTCCGTCTCCAATAGTCGATGTTTCCGGCGACCAGAGCTGTCTTCGTGACTGAGTGAGGCTCAGTGCGCGAACGGGCGCAGCTGGTCGAAGTATCCGTTGGGCTTGAGCGCGTCGAGATGTCCGAGCGCGGTGGTCATGTCATCGCTCAACGCCCTGGCCATGTCCGCGGAGAACCCTTCCCGCACCACGATGCGTAATACGGCGATATCGGTGGCGTTGTCCGGCATGGTGTACGCGGGTACCTGCCAACCGTAGGCGCGCAACGCTTCCGAGACGTCGAACTCGGTGTAGCCAGGGTTGCCGGACAGTCGGAAGCTGATCACCGGGATCGCCGAGCCGTCGGTGATCACCTCGAAGTGCTCGCCCTTGCGCAGCTGGTCGCCGAGCCATCGCGCGGTCTGGGAGAGGGAATGCATGACCTGGCCGTAGCCGGCGCGGCCGAGCCTCAGGAAGTTGTAGTACTGGCCGATGACCTGATTGCCGGGCCGAGAGAAGTTGAGTGTGAAGGTCGGCATGTCGCCACCCAGATAGTTGACCCGGAAGACCAGGTCGTCTGGCAGGTACTCGGGGCTGCGCCACACCACGAACCCGATGCCGGGATAGGTCAGCCCGTATTTGTGACCACTGACATTGATCGACACCACGCGCGGCAACCGGAAGTCCCACTCCAGCTCGGGATGCACGAAGGGCACCACGAAGCCGCCGCTGGCCGCGTCGACATGCACCGGGATGTCCGGTCCCCCGTCGGCAGCGAGCTTGTCGAGTGCCGCGCAAATATCGCTGATCGGTTCGAGTTCACCGGTGAATGTCGTGCCCAATATGGCCACGACGCCGATGGTGTCCTCGTCGACGTTCTCCAGCACCTGCTCGGGCGTGATGACGTAGCGGTCCTTCTCCATCGGCAGATACCGCGGCTCGACGTCGAAGTAGCGGCAGAACTTCTCCCACACCACCTGGACGTTGGAACCCATCACCATGTTGGGTGTGCGGCCCTTCCACCCGTCGCCGACCTTCTCGCGCCACAGCCACTTCATGGCCAGCCCGGCCAGCATCACCGCCTCGCTGGATCCGATTGTCGACACACCCGTGGCGCTGGACGGGTCGTCGTCGCGCAGACCCTCGGCGTGGAACAGGTCGGCGACCATGCACACACACCGCTGTTCGATCGCGGCGGTCGCGGGGTATTCGTCCTTGTCGATCATGTTCTTGTCGAACGTCTCAGCCATCAGCTTCTCGGCCTGGGGATCCATCCACGTCGACACGAAAGTAGCCAGGTTCAGTCGGCTGCTCCCGTCGAGCATCAGTTCGTCGTGGATGAATCGATAGGCGACATCGGGATCCATACTGTCCGCGGGCATTCGCAGCGCGGGTACCGGATTCATCGACAGCCGCCCGGTATAGGCCGGGGCGATCTGCGGAGCGTGCGTGCGTTTGCGCGACATGGAGATCCCTTCGAGTAGAGACCGGCGATGGCGGCTCGGACATGAGTCAGAACGCCGACGCGAACCTCGGCTCCTTCCAAGACGGCGACAACACCCCGGCGCCGGATGTGCTTCGAATGATGCCGTCGGCGAGTCCCGGCTGCTTCACCCGATTCGGATGAAATAGCGTGCGTGGGTCACCACGCAGCTACGCCCGGCCGACATTCGTCAGGTCGCAAGTATCAACCGATTGCGGGTGACGGCCGCTCGCGATCGGGCGTGGGCTCGGGTGCGAGAACCTCGGACAGAAACCGCAGTTGATCGCTGAGCGCCTGCTTTTGCCATGGACCGTCGTAGACGTCGAAATGATCGAGAGGGTACTCGAGCACCTGAGCTCGCGATTCCACCTTCTGCGCCGCCCGTCGCGCCGCCGCCGGTGGCGCGACGCTGTCGTTGCTGCCGATCTCGAGAAGTATCGGGCAGGACACGCGACCGACGAAGGTGGTCGGCCGGTTCAACCCGATTTCGAGAGCGGTTCGAGCACACACCTCACTGCGCCAGGTGGGTCCCGCGATCGAGGTGGCGCGGGCGGGGAGGTGCAAGGCCGCGCACTGCGTGCCGCGGCTGAGGAAGGTGATCTCGGAGGGAAGCTGGGTATTTTCCGTTGTCCGAAGCCGCATCGCAGGCCGGGTCACGGGTCCGCTGGTGAAGGGTCGGCAGACGGCATCTGTCACACGAGTAGCGCCGAGACTCAGCGGCGAAGACAACTTCCCGGTATTTCGTGACCCCGCAGGTGATCTGGATCACTATTGCTGTTGACCTTAGGTCAGGGTGGAAGCTCGTCGCAGCGGCACGAAGCCGACTGGAAATCGAAGGAGCGAACCACCATGTCGATCACCCTTTCCGGCGATGAGGAGAGCACCCCGCGGACTGCCGCCGCCAGACAAGATCGCCCGGAGTTGCAGAAGGCGATCGAGCAGATCGTCGAGTCCGGGTTCCTCGGAGTGTCGCTGCGCGTGCACGACGAGCGGGGCGAGTGGGTCGGCAGTGCCGGGGTGGCCGAGCTGGGCGGGACGACGAAGCCCCCGATCGACGGGCATGTCCGGATCGCCAGCAACACAAAGACATTCACCGCGGCCCTGGTGCTGCAGCTGGTGTCTGTGGGCACAATCAGCCTCGAGACCCCGGTGGCGGACTATCTGCCCGAGCTCGGGCTGGACGAGCGGATCACGGTGCGGATGCTGTTGCAGCACACCAGCGGGGTGTTCAACTTCACCGGCGAGATGTACGAGGACGGAACGATCGCGCTCGGGATCCCCGCACCGGGCACCCCCCTGGGTAAAGAGTGGGTGGACAACCGATTCCACGCCTACCGGCCGCAGGACCTGGTGGAGCTGGCGCTGTCCAAGCCCGCGCGATTCGAGCCCGGCACGAGCTGGAGCTACTCCAACACCAACTACGTCCTGGCCCGGCTGTTGATCGAAAAGGTCAGCGGCCGCTCCTTCGCCGAGGAGATGCAGCGTCTGATCATCGAACCGCTCGGCCTGTCGGGCACCGTGGTTCCGGAGAACTCACCGGAGATTCCCGAGCCGCACGCCCACGCTTACTACCGGTTCGACGACGACGGCGAGGAGAAGATCGTCGACGTCACCCGGCACAACCCCTCCTGGAACCCGTGCGGCGGTGACATGATCTCGACGACCCGGGATCTGCATACCTTCATCTCCGCGCTGCTCAGCGGCAAGCTCCTTCCCCCGGAGTTGCTGACCCAGATGTGCGCACCGCATCCGACGGGCATCCCGACGATGGACTACGGCCTGGGGGTCTTCGTCCGGGACCTGGGCCCGGACGGCGGCGGCATCGTCATCACTCACAACGGCGGCCATGCGGGCTATGCGACGCTGATGTACGCGACCCCCGACGGCAGCAAGACCATGACCGCCTCGCTGACCTGCGTTGACGACTCAGAGATGTCTGTGGCAGTGCCGTTCCAGACCGCTCAGCAAAAGCTCCTCGACGAGGTGTTCGGAGGCGGTCAGGCCGTGCGAGCGGCCGCCACACAGGGCAGTCTGAGCAGATGAACGACGGGGTCACGATCGGGCAGGCGGCGGCATTCGTCGGTGTCACGGTGAAGACGGTGCGGCACTATCACAAGCTCGGCTTGATCGCGGAGCCCGACCGCGACAGCTCCGGGTTCCGCCGGTACGGGTCAGCAGAGTTATCGCGACTGGTGCAGGTCCGGACGCTGACGGCCGCCGGGGTGCCGCTCGCCGAGGTCGGGCCCCTGCTCGCGGCCGACGCGGTGTCATTCGCTGCCGCACTCGCCGACGTCGGGCGTGCGCTCACCGAACGGATCGAGGATTTGATCGCGCGACGCGACACGCTGGACCGGCTCGCCGCCGGCGACCGGGCGTTGCTGGGCGACCGCGCGGTCGCGTTGCTCGAGCGGATGACCGGCCTCGGCTTCGCCATCGACGAAGTGGCGAAGGCTCAGGAGGGCTGGGTGCTGGCCAAAGCTCTTGTCCCCGATGGCTTCGACGATTACCTCACCCATCTCGAGCACGCGCTCGACGACCCCCACTATGTCGCCTTGATCAAGCGCGCCGCTGAGGCTGTGGCCTGGCAACCGGACGATCCGCGCATCACCGAGCTCGCCACCGCCATGGCCGAGCACTACCTCGCCAACCCCGAGCACCTGAAAATTGTGACCGCCCTGCAAGCACGCACCGATGCCGCGACTCGGTACACGCTCATCGCCCGCCACGGCGAGGATCGGGAATCGGCCACGACCCGAGCAGCCGCGGTTTTCGAGAACGAGCTCCGTGCCGCAGGCATTCATATCCCCAGGCCGCACTCCCATTGACGGTGCGTGCCACTTACCACCGAGGCCGGTCAGGTGCTGTGCGTCGGCTGTTCTGGATCTTCCTTCGCTTGACTCGGCTTCTGATCGGGGTCGATCCTGTCCGCGCGCTCCCATTCTTTGTCCAGGTCGGCGCGCGATTCCGCGGCATCGCTGTGGTGTGCCTGCGCCTGCTGGGCGAGCTGTTCGGCATGAGCAGCTTTGGCGTCGGCTTCGGCCTGTGCCGCACGGCTTCGGGCGGCGATCTCCTCCGCCCGCGCTTCCCGCTGTCCGACTTCGAATTCTTGTTCCGCCGCCCGATCGCGGATTTCCGCCGCGTCGACCCGCCTGTGTTCACGCCGACTGCGCATCAAAGCCACAATGACGGCAGCGAGCACAATGACGACTACGACTGCGACGACGATAGTCACGACTACACTGGTGGTGCTCATTCCGCTACTCCTCGCATCCCCCGTGTTGTCCTTACTCAATCGGAATACCCCCGATTGGAAAGACAAACGATGAGCAGCTAACCGCTTCCATCCGACATCGCATCCCGAAATGTTGATGCGAAGGGACGAGGCGCCTCAGGCCAGTGCTACATCGTCGGGGCCGACCAGCTGATACTGGGCCAGGACTCGGGCAGATGGATAGATCCATCGAGTATCAACCGCACCATATCTTCGTAGCCTTCGCGCATTTCGGCGAGATGGTTCCACGCTCGGTGCCGTTGATTGGTGTCTCGAGTGTTGTGTAGCGCCCAGTGAGCGCAGGCAGCGGCCTCGGCGACACGACCGATTATCCCGCCCACCGAATCGAGTCCGCGCGGAACACCTGGGCGCGGCCGCGGAAGCCGGGCGGTGATCCAGACGTCTATGTCGTGCACGACCTCGACAATCTGCTGGCCGACGCGAACCGCAGTGGGCTCGGCCAGCCAGTCCCGATACAACGATCCGAGAGTGCGCGCCCATCGCGCCAACGGCAGATCACAGTCGGTACGTCCATGAATCGCGGCCACCAACTCCTGTGGCGAGAGGAACGGCCCGTGTTGGGATGAGATCGAATAGCGCGGAATCGGCAGATTTCCTTCACTGAACAAAGCAACTCCTGACCGGGCAGCGCGAGTAGACGCATGTCCGCCGGGCACCGCGCCGGCGCAACGGGCTATTACAGATTGCGATACACGCCACAACAAGCTACCAGCGAGTAGGCCATGGTGGCCGTGGCCGGTTCGCACTCTCAACAAACCCTTACATCTGGCGCCGGCCTGGGAACCTCTCCTGAATCCCGACCTCGACGATGGCTGCCGGTCGCAGGCGACCGGCAGCCCGAGATCACAGATCCGATGTCAGCGGGTTGCCCTCGGGGATCGTCCCGCAGCTCGACCCGGCGGACTCACCCGCGAATCGGGCATCGATCCACGAGACGGCGCCGACGCTCCACACACCCAACGTCGGAATATGGCTGAGCTCGTCGTACTGCCGGTATTCGACGAAGGGGTTTCCGTCCGCGCAGTACTGTCGGGCGAGGCTGCGGACATCACCGGCGACCATGACACCGTCACCGGCGCCGACCGACGGCCTGCTGCCATCGGTGCCTTCCAGAACGCCGTTGGCGCCCTGGGCGATGTAGAGCGGGATGGTCGGTGTCGGTGCGTTCGCGAGGTTGACCTTGCCGACCACTTCGACAAGGGGCACAACAGTATTGGGGTCGAGGTACTCCGGCTTGACCATCTGCTGCCAGCTCAGGCCGGGGTACTGGAACAGCACGTTGGCGATCGACGCGGACCGGAGTGCGGCGACTATCTGTGCGCCGTAAGGGCTCAGGTAGGTCGAGAAATCGATGTCATAGGAGCGGGCGACACCGATGATCGCCATGGCGGCCACACCGGACCAGCCGACGCTGCCGCTGACGTAGCGCAGGTTGTGCGCAGGATCTACCAGCAGACCACCCTGGGTCGCGCCGACGAGGTTCGCGTTCACTTCGGGGGCGTATTCCGGTGCCAGCGCCGCGGCCCAGTCGGTCGCAATCGCGCCGCCGGAGTAGCCGACCAGGCCGATTCGCGTCTGGGCCGTGAGCCCAGTGGCCTCGGAACGGACTGCCGCCCGGATCGAGTCGAGTGTGTTCATGCCGTACTCGGGGCCCGCCGCGAAATTCGCCTGCTGCCCTTCGGTATCGGCGATGATCACCGTGTAACCGCGGGCGAGGATGTCGGCGATCACCGTGGCCTCCGAGGTGAGCACCATGCCACCGAAGCTGACATCACCGGCGATCGAACGCGAGGGACCGTGCTCCGGGTCGAGCGAGTCGTAGAAGGACTGGTAGGCGACCGCCCGTGTCGGGTCCACTCCACCGGGCGGGATCAAGATGGAGGTCACGTTGGCACTGGGTCGGTACCGGGCGTCGGTCGTCCGGTACAGCAATTGCACCGCGGTGATCGGCGTGGGGATGCCGGCGAGGTGATAGGTCGTGGTCCGGCTGTCCAGGACGGTGCCGGGCTCCACTTCGGCCAGCGACAAGCTGTCGCGGTAGCTGTAGAACGGGTCCGATACCGCATACACCGGTGGTGCGAACACTGTTGTCGAGGCGAACGCCACCGACAGCGCGGCAATCGCCGACATCATCGGGGCGATCGAGCGTGCATTCTTCAAGAATTTCCCCTGAAATCAGAAACCTGGTACCGGATGAAATCCAGCAGCCATTTCGAACGAGGCCGAGGGCGGGATCGACACGAATACCCGACCACAACCGGACACAGATATCCGGTTGCTGGAACGTATTCTTAACGCAATCGTCTCGCTAGTCAAGTACGCGAGTTCTAGTCACACAGGGCGCGCTGCAACAGTCCCCAACATTTGTCCGCCACCCATGCTCGTTCAGATTCCGGCGTCTTGTTCAGCAGCGCTCCCAGCATTCCCACGGCCAGGAAGATCTCCTCGGCCGTGACGCCCCGGCGCACGCTCCCGCGACGACTGTCGTCGGCGAGCTTCTCGTCGAACAAGGCATACAGGCGGCCGATGATGCCCGTCAGGCGCGGGTCGCTGCTGTCCGCGAGACGAAACAGGTCGAACAGCACCGCGACCTCGACTATCTGGTCGACGATCTCGGCCAGCAGTTCGTCCAGAGTCGAGTCGACATTGGCGACCATCGACTCCAGCTGGCCGAGGTTCTCCTCGAAGACCGCGAGAATAATCGCCTCACGGCTCGGAAAGTGCCGGTACAGGCTGCCTTGACCCACTCCCGCCGTGCGCGCGATCAGGTTCAGCGGAGCGTCCAGCCCGTGCTCGGCGAACGTGGCCTTCGCCGCGACGAGCAGGGCGACGCGATTCTCCGCGGCAGCAGCGGGTCCCCTGTTGGCACGGCGTGGCGAGCTCATCCGGGCAACGTTACCCACCAGCCGATCCAGTCCGGCGCCGAACGGCGCCGCAAGTGTCGGCAATCTGCGCGCCCAGGTGCCCGACAACGCGGGCGGATCACCCCGACATCGAGCCGTTGACTCCCCCGATCACCTACCGCAGTTCTATTCGAATACCGAGAATTGGCAGCCGACGAACTAATGTATTTCGAGTATCAAACAATTCAGCCGACGCCAGACGGATTCCGGGACGACGCTGTCCGGAGTATTTACGCCGCCCGGCGTTGACCGATTCTAATGTAGCAGCGACACCCTGACCTACCAACTGAATATTTCAAATTTGTTCGCCTTTCCAAGCACGAATGCACGATTCGTACGCCCCCACAATCCCTACCGTCGAACATCCCAGACCAGGAATTATCCGGACACAACAGTCCGGTTGCGCTAGGGTGCAACTATGCTGGTATCCGCTCCCTCCGACACCACATCCGCGCAGCCCGCACGGCCCGACTACCACCTGACCGTGCGGTGAAGACGGCGATCCCGCGCACGGAACGCCACGGTGGCGAGTCGACGCCCACCCCTGTGGCGAACAAGGCATCGGCGGTCGAATGGCTCGCGGCTTTCGCGCTGCGGATGCGATCGGAGTCCGAGTCCGAACTGATCTTGTCCGCTGTCGACTCCGCGATCCAGGAGACGTTCCCGCACTACCTCGCCGATGTCGAGGTCCATCGGGAAGTCCGGGCAGCCACCAGAGCCCATTGGCTGGGCTTCCTCGCGGTGATCGGGCGCACGCAGTTCGAGGCACGTCCACCCACCGAGGCCATGGACGGCGCGCGGACCGTGGCGCGCCGCGGCTACGGCGTTGACATGCTGCTCAAGACCTACCGAGCCGCGCAGCGGGGGTTGTGGCGATACATCACCCAGGTGCTCCACCAGCAGATCCCCGATCCTGAGCTGCGCGGGGCCGTGCTGGTCATCTTCTGGGAACACAGCACGCAGTGGCTCGATACCTGCCTCGACGGCATCGTCGCCGCGTATATGGACGAGCGTGAGCACCACACCCGCAACTTCGACGCCCAGCGCACAGAGATCGTTCAGGCCATCCTGCGCGGGGAGCCGGCGCCGTCAGCCGATTCGCCCGACTATCTCGGATACCCGATGGACAACTCCCATGTCGCGATCGTTCTCTGGACCGACCGCGAGGTGCCCGCTCGACACGCGACCGGTCTGCTTCGCGAGCGCGCGTCCCACATCGCCTACGCCCTCGGGGCGCCACCGCCGCTGCTGATCAGCAGCGGCGTCCACGGCCTGTGGGCCTGGATGGCAACCTCGCATCTCCCGGACATCGCTGATGTACCGGTGCCGCCGATCGCGCACATTCATCTCGCGATCGGTACCCCGCGTTCCGGACTGGCGGGCTTTCGGCGCAGCCACCTGGAAGCCGGTGCCGCTCAGCGGATCGCGACCAGCGCGCGAAATACGAGCGCGGTCACCTTCTACCGGGACGTCGACCTGGTCTGCTTGCTCACCGGCGACGGAGATATCGACTCCGTGCGCGCGCTCATCGAGCGCGAACTCGGCCAACTCGCCGATCGGAGCGAGCCGACCGCCCGCCTTCGCGACACGGTGCTCGAATTCCTGTGCGCCGGAGGCAATATCGACGCGACCGCGAGTCTGCTCGGAGTGCACGGCAACACGGTCCGGTATCGGCTCAGACAGGCGGAGCGCCGCCTGGGTCATACGATCGAGAGCCGACGGGTCCACATCGAGCTCGCGCTGCGCTGTCTCAGCGTCTACGGCGACGAACTACTCCCAGCATTGTAGGCCGACAGGTGCCGGGCGGGCGGCGCCGTGCCACTGTGCGACGTGGTCGACCCAGACGGCGCGACGTCGCTCGTCGCTCATCGCCAACAGCCTGGTCAGTCTCGCGCCCTGCACCTCGTCGACCGGAGTGAAGATCTGCACCCAGGCGCCGTCGATCAGCGGCAGGGACAGGTTGGTGAGATGCAGGGTGATCGATCCGATGGCCAGGTGCCGAGCTTCTTTGATCAAGCTGATCGGCACCGCCACATCGTTGCTCGCCCACAGCGTCGCGAAAGCGGGGCTGTCGGTACACAATCCGTGGACCAAGCCCTGCCATGTCGGGTCGTCGAAGTGCTTGGCGTAGGCGCCGCGCAGGTAGGCCACCATCCTGCGTAGGTCATCAGTGTTGTGCGCGTAGGGGTTACAGCAATCGGGCGTCGTGAACACCCGGCGCAGCACATTGTCGGTGAAACAGGGAAACAATGCCCGATAGGCTCCATTGTGGGCCAGCACATCGAATTTCGGGCTCACCAACACCGCGGGCAACGGATCCAGCTGGTCGAGGATGAGCGGTACGCCCGGCGGAATCGCGGCTTCGGCGACCGCCTCGCTCGGCACGGTCGGCAGGTCAGCCAGGCTGTAGAGGTGGGCCTTCTCCGCCTGATCGAGTCGCAGCGTACGCGACACCGCATCCAGCACTTGAATACTGGCATTGATTGGCCTGCCTTGTTCGAGCCACGTGTACCAGGTGATGCCGATTCCGGAGAGCTGGGCGACCTCCTCGCGGCGAAGCCCCGGCGTGCGCCTGCGGGGACCCGGCGGCAGACCGACGTCACCAGGGGTGATCTTGGCGCGACGGGATTTCAGGAACGCACCGAGTTGGGCTCGGCGTTCGGTGCGCACCGAACGCAGGTCGACCACTTCCCTCATCCCACCATCGTCGCCGATGCCGATCCCGGTATCCAGGTGGTACTGGTACCCGGATCGGCGTGGGCGCCGGTCGTCAGCGGGCGATGGCCAGGTACTGCACCTCCTGGTATTCCTCCAGCCCGGTGCTGCCGCCTTCTCGGCCCAGCCCGGAGGACTTCATCCCGCCGAAGGGTGCGGCCGGGTCGGAGATCGCGCCGGTGTTGACGCCGACCATGCCGGTCTGGAGTGCCTCGGCGAAATCGAGGGTGTCGCCGAAGTTTTCACCGAACACGTAACCGGCCAAGCCGGAGTCGGTGTCGTTGGCCAGGTGCAGTGCCTCCGCCGGGTCGGTGAAGGTGCGGATCGCGGTGACGGGGCCGAATACCTCCGAATTCCACAGGCGGGTCCGGGTGTCGACGTCGGTCAGGACCGCGGGTCGGAGGAAGTGCCCGGATCCGTCGATCTCGGCGCCGACGGTGTGCAGGTGTGCGCCCTGGCTGACCGCTTCCTCGATGAGCGCGGTGATCCGCCGCACCGCCGCGTCGTCGATCACGGGTCCGATGCGGGTGGATTCGTCGAGGCCCTCGCCCACCGGCAGCGCGGCGACGGCGGTGCGGAATCGTTCGGTGAACTCCGCTGCCAACGAGTCGTGAACCAGGAAGCGGTCGGCGGCGACGCAGGTCTGTCCGGCGTTGCGCAGTTTGGCGAGCACCGCGCCGTCGACGGCCTTGTCCAGATCGGCGGACTCCAGCACGACGAAGGGCGCGTTGCCGCCGAGTTCCATCGAGGCCCGCAGGACTCCTTGCGCGGCTTGTCCGAGCAGGGTGCGGCCGACGGCGGTGGAGCCGGTGAAGGTGATCTTGCGTAGCCGCCGGTCGGCCAGAATCGGCGCCGACACCAGCGGCGCGCGCGAGGTCGTCACACAGTTGACGACTCCCGGTGGCAGTCCTGCTTCGACTAGGATCCGCATGAATTCCAGTGCGGTGAGCGGGGTCTGGGGCGCGGGCTTGAGCACGACGGTGCAGCCCGCGGCGAGCGCGGGGGCCACCTTGCGGGTGACCATGGCCAGGGGGAAATTCCACGGTGTGATCGCGTAGACCGGGCCGACCGGCTGTTTCCGGACAGCGGTGCGGCGGCCGCCGCTCGGTGCCGGGAAGTAGGCACCGCTGCCGCGGGTGGTCTCCTCGGCGAACCAGCGCAGGAACTCGGCGCCGTAGGCGACTTCGCCGCGTGCCTCGGCGAGCGGCTTGCCCACTTCCAGGGTGATCGTGCGCGCGATCCGCTCGGCGTCGGCATGGAGCAGGCGGAACGCGCGCAGGAGGATGTCGCTGCGCCGGCGCGCATCGGTGGCCGCCCAGTCCTGCTGCGCGCCGGCCGCGGCGTCCAACGCGGCCAGGGCTGTCACGTCGTCGCCGTCGGCGACGGTCGCGATCTGCGCACCGGTGGCGGGGTTGCGCACGGGCATCGTCGTCGTGCTGTCCACCCAGTGGCCGCCGAGGAACTGGGCGACCGGGAGGTCGGAAAGAGTGGATTTCATCGTGTGCGCCTTTCCGGTGCGAAGACGATCACCTGGCGCACAGCAGCGCCGTCGGCGAGCTGATCCATCGCCTCGTTGAGGTCGTCGAGTCCGATGCGGGCGGAGATCAGTTTCTCGACCGGCAGCCGACCTGCCCGCCACATCTGCTCGTAGCGAGGGATGTCGCGCGCCGGTACGGCCGAGCCGAGGTAGCTTCCGACCACGGTGCGGGCCTCCGCGGTGAACATCAGCGGTGACAGCGTCACGGTGGCCGACGGGGCGGGCAGGCCGACCGTGACGGTGGTTCCACCGGCAGCGGTGGCCAGAAAGGCGGTTTCGAAAGCGGCAGGGTGACCGGCGCACTCGATCACGTAGCGCGCTCGAATTTCTTGCGCCGCAACCTGTTCGGGTGTGTAGGTTTCGGTGGCGCCGAGGTCGCGGGCGGCCTCGAGCTTGGCGGGCAGGCGGTCGACCGCCACGATGCGCCGCACGCCGATCGCGGCCGCGGTGAGCAGCGCGGCCATTCCCACACCACCGAGCCCGACCACCATCAGGTCGTCCTCGGGCGCCGGGTCGGCGACATTGAGTACGGCGCCACCGCCGGTGAGCACGGCGCATCCCAACAGTGCCGCCACCTCCGGCGGCACATCAGGGCCGACCGCGACGACCGAAGCCTGGTCGATCACGGCGTGCGTCGCGAATCCGGAGACGCCGAGGTGATGGCGCACCGGCTGTCCGGCCCTGGTCAGTCTGCCGGGGTGGTGCAGGAGTTCACCCGCGGTGTTGGCTCGGGTTCCTTCGGTGCAGGGCAGCGCCCCGCCGCGGGCGCACGCCGCGCAGCGCTCGCAACGCGGCAGAAACGACATGACCACCCGGTCGCCGACGGCCAGATCGTCGACCTGCTCGCCGATCGTCACCACGATGCCCGCCGCTTCGTGACCGAGCAGCATGGGTAGCGGGCGCAACCGATTGCCGTCGACCACACTGAGATCGGAGTGGCACACACCGGCTGCTTCGATGCGGACCAGCACCTCGGTCGGACCCGGTTCGTCGAGTTCGAGGTCGTAGACCCCGATCGGGCGCGACGACGCGAAGGGCCGTGGCCGGTCGGGGTGGTCGAGGACCGCGCCACGGATGCGCATCAGATCTCCGCCTTCTCGGGCTCGGCCAGCAGACCCGACAGGTAACGCAAGTGATCGCTGGTGTCGCCGAGGGTGTGCTCGATGGTGGTGAGCCGCGCGGTGTAGTGGCCGACCGGGTATTCGGCGGTCATGCCGATGCCGCCGTGCAGCTGGATCGCCTGTTGGCCGATGTGTTTGCCCGAGAGGTCGATCCGCCGCTTCGCGCGGGAGGCCACCGTCGGGTCGACTACTCCGTCCGCCAGGGACATCGCCGCGTACAGGCTCATGCTGCGGGCCAGTTCCAGCGAGACGTACATGTCCGCGGCTCGGTGGGTGAGGGTCTGGAAGGTGCGCAGTGCGACACCGAACTGCTTGCGGGTCTTCAGATATTCGGTGGTGAGGCGCAGCGCCTCGGCCATCGCACCGACCGCTTCGGCACCCAGTGCGGCTTGGGTGGTGATCACGGCTTCGTCGATGACCGCACTGGCGTCGAGGCTGGTGCCGAGCAGTTCGGCGGGCGCATTACGCAATTCGATATCGGCGCCGCGGCGCCCGTCGTAGGTGCGGTAGGCGGTGCGCACGACCGCCGTGTCACGGGCGTCGACCAGGAACAGGGCGGTCTCGCCGGTGGGCACCACGGCCGAGACGATCAGCCGGTCGGCCCGATCCCCATAGGACACAGGGCTTTTGCGCCCGGTCAGCGTCCACTGGTTTCCGTTGTCCAGCGCCAGGGTTTCCACCTGCGTGTACGGCCAACGGAGCCCGGGCTCGGCCTGGGCGAAGGCGAACAGCTGCTCGCCGTCGACGATGCCGGGCAGCAGGGCCGCGCGCTGGTCCGGGGTGCCTGCCCGGCCGATCATGAGGGCGGGCAGCAGGGCACAGTCGAAGACCGGTTCCGGCGCCAGGGTGCGGCCCAGTTCCTCCAGGGCGAGCATGGTTTCGATGGGGCCGCCGCCGATGCCGCCGTCCTCGGCCGACACGGTCAGCCCGAGCAGACCGATCTCGGCGAAGGCCGCCCACACCTTCGGATCCCAGCCGGGATCATCGGCGATCACCTCCGCGCGGCGCTCGTGGGTGTAGTGGCGGGTGAGCACGCTGCGCACGGTGTCGCGCAGCATGGTCTGTTCAGTGGTGAAGGTGAAATCCATGGCGAGTACTCACAGTCCGAGGATGGTCGAGGCGATGATGGTGCGCTGCACTTCGTTCGATCCTCCGTAGATGGAGGTCTTGCGGTAGTTGAGGTATCCGGCGATCGTGCGGCGCGCCCAGTCGTCGGTCTCGCCCACCCGGGCCACGGCGGCGGGGCCCGCGATGTCGACGAGCAGTTCGGTGACGGCCTGCTGTAGTTCGGTGCCGCGCAGTTTGAGAATCGAGGAGACGGGGTTCGGGGCACCGCCGCTCGAGCTCGCCGCGACCCTCAGCTGCACCAGCTCCAGTGCCAGCAGCTCGTTGTCGAGGTCGGCGATCCGGGCCGCGAAGGCCGCGTCGTCGAGGAGCGTGCCGGTGCCGAGCCTGGTCTGGGCGGCGTATTCCTTCGCCAACTCCAGGCGAACCTTGGTCTGCCCGACCGCGGCGATGCCGGTGCGTTCGTTGCCGAGCAGGAATTTGGCGTAGGTCCAGCCCTGGTTCTCCTGGCCGACCAGCTGGTCGGCCGGGACGCGCACGTTCTCCAGGAACACCTCGTTGACCTCGAAGCCACCGTCGATCAGTTCGATCGGCCGCACCGTCACCCCGGGGGTGTCCATGGCGAACAGCAGCATCGAGATGCCCGCCTGCTTCTTCGGTGCGGTGGGGTCGGTGCGGACCAGGCAGAACATCCAGTCCGCGCTCTGAGCGGCGGTGGTCCAGGTCTTCTGCCCGTTGACCACGTAGTGGTCACCGTCGCGCACCGCGACGGTGCGCAGCGAGGCCAGATCGGATCCGGCGTCGGGCTCGGAGAAGCCCTGGCACCACCAGATGTCGAGATTCGCCGTCGCGGGCAGGAATCGCTGCTTGAGCTCGGGCGAGGCGAACTCGGCGAGCACCGGGCCGATCATGTTGGCGTTGAAGGTGAGCGGCTCGGGCACCGAGGCGAGCTGCATTTCGTGATGCCAGATGTGGTGCTGCACCGCCGACCAGTCCCGCCCGCCCCATTCGACGGGCCAGTTCGGTACGGCCAGCCCGGCGCTGTTGAGGATGCGCTGGGTGCTGACGTAGTCGTTCTTGCTCAGCTCGTGCATGTGCCGGTTCCGCCGGCGGATGTCCGCGGGGATCTCACGGTCGAAGAAGGCACGCAGCTCGTCGCGGAAGGCGAGCTCGTCCTCGGTGAAGGCCAGTTGCATGGTCCAGTATGTTACATAGAGTTCCTCGTGTATCAAATGGAAGCAGGATCCGGCACATGAGCACTTCCTTCGCGACGGCCCGATCCGGCACCCGTCCCAGCACCCAGCGCGGTCGGCTCGTCACGGCCGCACGGACGAGCTTCACCGCGCACGGCTATCACGGCACCACGATGGACACCGTGAGCGCGGTCGCCGACGTCACCAAACCCGTTCTCTACCGGTACTTCTCGACCAAGAGCGCGCTCTACCTCGCGGTGATTCTGGAGTACCTGGCCGAGCTCACCGACCGGCTGAGCGAGGTCCGCGACGCGGCCAGCTCCGACTTCGACCGAGTGTGGCGCACCGTGGAGGTCCTGTTCGACCTCGTCGAGTCCGGCCCGCATTCCACACCGACGCTGGTCTTCAATTCCGGTGCTCTCGGCGACCACGCCGTCGAGGCCCGAATCGCCACGGCCCTGGCCGAATTCGTCGCCACGCTGGCCACTCATCTGCATCCCGACGACGTCGGTCAGCATCGGACCCGGCTGCTCGCCTACGGCCTCGTCGGGGCGACACTGGCGGCGGCGGACGAATGGCACCGCACACGGCAACCGATACCGCGACGGTCGGCGCTGGACGCCATCGCCGGGTGGTACTGCGCGGGCGTGCGGGAGACGAGCAGCTACACCTAGGCCCGCAGCAGGGCAGCCTGGACGCGGCTCAGCCGCTCCACGTCACCCTGGAAACCCGCCACGGCGTCGTTGTACAGGAACGCTTCCCACAGCCGGACCAGGGCGTACGCGAGGGTGGCGCGATCGATGGGCGGCCGATAGCCCTGCTCCTCGGCACGTTCGAGCAGACCCTCGACGATCGAGACCGCCGCCGGGTGCACCACCCCGTCGCTGCGGGTGATCACGCGCAACGCCGCCGTGGATTCCTGATCGAAGTAGGTGCGCAGCGAACCGTCCTCGACCAGCCAGTGAATGGCATTGTCGAGAATCTCGACGAGCCGTTCCCCGCCGGTGGCGGCGCTGCGCCGTTCCGCGTAGGCGACCATCCGCTCGAGCTGGCGCGCCAAGGCCGCCCCGAGCAATCCGTCCCGGGAGCCGAACCACCGGTAGATACTGGTGCGGCCCAGACCCAGTTGGGCGGCAATGGCATTCGCGTCGACTCGCTTACCGGCCAGGAATGCCTCGACGGCCGCGTCGAGCACAGCGTCACGGCTGGCCCCGGCCGGGCGGCCGGGCGCTCGAGTTCCTTCGGTGCGTGCCACGCCCGACAGCATAGGGCGCGCTGCGGCTGTCCGATCTCAGCCCTCCGCCGACCCGGCCCGGATCGGCGTGACCGTCTAGGGTTTGCGGCCGACGCCTGCGACGATGCAGTTGCGAACGGCGGAGAGCGGGGTGAGGTGGGGACCGTCGGACCACCAGTCGTCGCAGCGGACGAGGCCGGGTTCGATCATCTCTAGAGTGCCGAACATCGCCTGGATTTCGTCGCGGGTGCGGAAGCGCCCACTGCCCATCGGGCTGTGGATGAACTTCTCTTCCATCTTCTTGGCGAGCTCGCTGTACTCGGCGGTCTCCGGGTCGTGGAAGTGCGCGATCGCCACGAACGAACCCGAGGGCAGGGCGTCGATGTAGGTCTGCATCAGGGCGGGGCCGTCCTCGCCCAGGTAGTGGTGCAGGGTGCCGATGTGGAACAGGGCCAGTGGCCGGGTGAAGTCGAGTTCGCGGCGCACCGTGGGGTTACCGAGAACGTCCAGGGGCCGGAAGATGTCGGCTTCGGCGATGCGGGTGCGGCTGTTGCTCGCCAATAATGCCTGCGCGTGTACGAGAACCGAGGGGTCGTTGTCGACGTAGACGACCTTGGATCCGGGGTTGACCCGCTGGACCACCTGGTGGGTGTTCTCCGCGGTGGGCAGACCCGATCCGAGATCGAGGAACTGGTCGATGCCCGCCCTGGCCAGGAAACGGCAGGCGCGGATGAGGAAATCACGGTTGGCCCAGGCCAGATCGTTGACCTGGGGGGCGACGGTGCGAACCTGGTCCAGCACTTGGCGATCCACGTCGAAGTTGTCTTTGCCGTTGAGCGCGGCGTCGTAGACACGCGCGATACTCGCGCGGGTGGTGTCGACCCCGACCGGAACAGCGCTGGGGTAGGCGGCAGAAGAATGCGACATCGGTAGCGCCTTTCGAGCATCGGAGCCGAGGGAGACGATTTCAGCCTAGAGCATCGGTTGCGTTGGCAGACAAGCTATTCCGGCCCACGCCCGGCCAGGGCGCGGAGCCGGTACCCGGAGTACCCGTATCGGTGGGCTCCTATTCCTCCAGCGCCTGCCGGTCCCACCATCAGAGCATGATCCAGATGCTCGAGCCGGTTCCGGCGCCCGATTCGGTGACGGGCAGGCGTTCGATCGCTGTGCTCGTCGTGATCCTCACCGGCCAGTTCATGACGGTGCTCGACGGCTCCATCGTCAATGTCGCCATTCCGTCCATTCGCTCGAACCTCGATACCAGCGGGGCCGCACTGCAATTGATCGTCGCCGGCTACGTGATCGCCTACGCGGTGTTGCTGATCGGTGGTGCGCGCCTGGGTGACCGGTTCACTCAGCGGCGCACCTTCATCGCGGGTCTGGTGGTGTTCACCCTGGCCTCACTCGCCTGCGGGTCGGCGTGGAACGCGCAGTCGCTCATCGTGTTCCGATTCGCTCAGGGCATCGGCGCGGCCGCGATGGCACCACAGGTGATGACACTGATCCAGCGCACGTTCACCGGAGCGGCACGGGCCAGGGCGCTCAGCATCTATGCGGCGATCGTCTCAGGCGGCCTGCTGGCGGGCCAGATTCTGGGCGGGTTGATCGTCGACGCGAACCTGGGCGGCACTGGTTGGCGTGGGGTGTTCCTGGTGAATGCGCCGATCGGGCTCGCCCTGCTGGTGCTCGCGCCGCGCGTGCTCCCGGTGACCGCCGCGCGCACCGATCGGACGATCGACGGGATGGGTTTGGTAGCGCTGACGGCCACCGTGCTGTTGTTGGTCGTGCCGCTGGTGCTCGGGCGAGAGCTCGGATTTCCGCTGTGGTCGTGGCTGTGCCTCGGGGCGGGCGTGCTGGGGCTGGTCGTGTTCGTGCTGGTCGAGCGCTCGGTCGCCGGGCGAGGTCGAGATCCGCTGTTCGCGCCGCAGGCGCTCGGCGCGCCCGGTCTGCTCGCGACGGCGGCGACTCTGCTCCTGGTGATGGGGACCTTCGGCGGGTGGCTGTTCGTGAGCGCCATTCACATGCAGTGCGATCTCGGTTACAGCGCGCTGCGGGCGGGCGCGCAGTTCTTGCCGATGGGTGCCGCGTTCGCGGTGGTCGGCCTGTCCTGGCATCGGGTCCCGGCCCGGCTGCACGCGAGGATGATTCTGTTCGGGCTGGTGGTGAGCGCGGCCTCGCTGGGCTGGCTGGCGTGGTTGCTGGGCGACGGTGCGGGAGTCGGATTGGCGGCATCGATCGCGTTCGCCCTGTTCGGCCTGGGTAACGGGCTTGCCTTCAGCCCCTTGATGACACGGGCGCTGGCCGCGGTGCCGGTGACGCTCGCCGCCGACGCCAGCGGCATTCTCGTCACCAGTGTGCAGCTGGGAACCGTGGTCGGGATCGCGGGTCTCGGGTCGGTGTTCTTCGAATCGGTCGGAACGAGCGCGTCATCCGCGGCCGACGCGGTCGCCGTCGTCTATCTGGTCGGCGTCGCGATCACGCTCGTCGCCGCCGCCTCGGCCGCGCTCGCCGTGCGCAGGATCAGCTACTGAACGTGCCGATCGCGTGGTCACCGGTCCTGAGCTAGCGTGACACCATGCACGAGCTCGAGCCCGGTGACATCGTCGCCGGTTATCGCATCGAGCGGGTGCTCGGGTCGGGTGGAATGGGCAGCGTCTACGCCGCCCGGCATCCGCGACTACCGCGACTGGTGGCGGTGAAACTGCTGCACTCCTCGTTCTCGGCGGATCCGGTGTTCCGTGGACGGTTCCAGCGCGAGGCCGATCTCGCGGGCCGCCTCGATCATCCCAACATCGTGGCGATTCACGATCGGGGCAGCGAGGACGGGCGGCTGTGGATCGCGATGCAGTATGTCGCGGGCAGCGATGCCGAATCAGCGCTGCGAACAGGGGCTTTGGCACCGGTTCGGGCGTTGCGGATCGCGCGGGCGACGGCGGACGCGCTCGATTGCGCGCACGCGGCCGGTTTGCTGCATCGCGACGTCAAACCCGCCAATATTCTGCTGAGCGAGAGTGCCGGTGCCACCGGTGAGCGGGTACTGCTCACCGATTTCGGGATCGCGAAGGCCATCGATGAGTCCACCGCGCTGACCCGGACCGGGACGCTGGTGGCGACGCTGCGGTACGCGGCGCCCGAACAACTGGACGGACACACCGCGGGCCCGCGATCGGACCAGTATTCGTTGGCGTGCACACTGTTTCACCTGCTCGCGGGTCGGCCTCCGTATACCGCCACCAACGCGGGTGCGTTGGTGGCGCGCACTTGATGCAACCGGTGCCGCGGATCAGCGCGCTGGTGCCGGGTCTGCCCGACGCGGTGGATGTGGTGTTCACACGGGCGCTGGCCAAGGATCCCGATCACCGATTCGCCAGTTGCGCGCAGATGGTCGCGGCGGCGACCACGGCGCTGACGACAGGACTCGCTCCCACGCGTCCGGTGACCGACTCCGCCGGAGTCCTCGGGCCCGACAATCGAGGTCCACAGATCACCCCGATGAGCAGGCAACCAGTGGCGGAAGCCGGTGTCGCGGGCGGCCGAATGGTCGGTGCGGACAATCGGACCGGCTTCGAAAGCGCCTCCCCGACCTGCTGCCCGCGAGTCCCGACAGCGAGGGGTATCGAGGGCTGCGGTGCAGTTTCGCGACGAAGAGCCCACAGGCCGTGTGGGACACGGGGTTCGACTGCACCGATCGCGAAGCAGTGCAGCTGCAGGTGATGGCGCACTCCGACGCCGAGACCGTCGGGCGGTTCGTCGCGACCCTGCCCGCCGGGGCGACCCAGCAGCTGCGGTCGAGGTACGGCAGGCCGCTGACCGTGCACAGTTTCAACGGCTCCACCGGACCATGGCTGCTGGTGCGCTTCGATGCCGCGCCGTATTCGACTGTGCTGCTCCAGGTGTACTGGAAGGGCCACACCCATCAGGAGATGATCGACCAATGGTTGAGCACCGCACCCCTGTGACCGCGCGACTGGCTCTGGGCGCACTCGCGGTTCTGCTCGTCGGCTGCGGCACCGTCGACGGCACCGCCACGCCCGGCGAGATCGACGTCCGGTCCCTCGACGTGGGCAGCTATACGACGGTGCCCGCCGATATCGAGATCGGCCGAAAGCCTACGGACGGCCCGATTCTGGAAGGTCTGCGGATGGCGGGGGCGGTGGTGTTTCCGCACGAGGTCGATCCGGCGCTGACCCATAACTGGGGCACCGACGTCCTCGACACTCCGCGACGGGCCTCGGATGCCTCGGCGATCTCCACTGTCAATCTCGGTGTGCTGGAACGGCATCGGATGATCGTCGGCTTCGACATCGCCGAGGGCTCCCAGGCCTTCGACACGGCGAAACCCGCGATCGAGACCGACGCGCGGATCACCAGGGTCGTGCTGTTGCGGTTTCCCGGCGCGAAGATCGCCGAAGAGGCGGCGCGCGAACTCGCGGCGACCGATTTCGGGGTCAGCCCGGACAACCGGCCGGTGCCGATTCCGGGTTACCCTGCCGCACACGCGCATTGGCGACCGGGCATCAAGACGGTCGGGGCGACCTTCGCCCGCGGCGAGATCGTGGTGAGCCTGTTCCTGCAGCACCCGTCACCGGACATCGATGCGCTCGCCAAGCGCGTCGCGGCGGTCCTCGACGCCCAGATACCCCTGCTCGACACGTTCGCCCCCACCGCACCCGACCGGATCGCCGACCTGCCCCGCGATCCCGATGATCTGTTGCGGCGCACCCTGATTCCCGGTCCGGCCAATCAGCAGATCGCGATCGCCTCGCGCGAGTTCGCGTCGTGGACCGGGCGCGCCGGCTTACACTACCGCCCCACCGAACCCGCCGAGCTCGGTGCGGCCTGGGATCGCGGTGGGGTGGACAGCGTGGCGCATTCCTACAGCACCACGCTGTTCCGGTTCCGTGACGATGCCGCGGCCATCGCGTTCGGCGGCACCTGGCAGGACACACTCAGCGCGGCCGCGCACCCTGTCGCAGCGCCCGAGGGCTTGCCGCAGGCGCGGTGTGCGGAGCGCCGGGCGGGCAGCGCGCCGGCGCTGACCCGCTGCTATGTGAGCTACCGCCGCTACGGCGCCTTCGTCAGCGGCGCCGAACCCGCGGGGGTTCGACGCCAGGCCGCGGCGCAGTACGCGCTGCTGGCGAACGCTCAGTAGTTCAGAGCTGGGCCTCGATCGCCTGGACGACCTCGGCGGCATCGGGGGTGGTGCGGGGGCGGAACCGGCCTGCGACCGTACCGTCGCGACCGACGAGGAACTTCTCGAAGTTCCACTGCACATCGCCCGCCGCGCCCTCGGCATCGGCCGTCTCGACCAGTGCGGAGTAGAGCGGGTGCCGCTCGTCGCCGTTGACATCAGCCTTGGCCAGCAGCGGGAAGTCGACGCCGTAGGTGACCGAGCAGAATTCCTGGATCTCCTCGGCGGTGCCCGGCTCCTGGCCCATGAACTGGTTGCTCGGGAAGCCGATCACGGTGAAACCGCGCTCGCCGTAGGTCTTCTGCAGCTCCACCAGGGCGCTGTACTGCGGGGTCAGACCGCACTTGGAAGCCACGTTGACCAGCAGCACTGCCCGCTCGCCCGCCAGCTCACCCAGTGTGGTGTCCTCGCCCGCCAGGGTCTGCACCGCAATGTCTCGAATGTTCGCGCTCATCACATCACCACCAGATCTCGTCTATGTAGGTTCGATCGCCACCGTACCGGAGCCCGAGGGGCGCGCAAGTATCCCGCTGGGCGGGAGAATCTGTAACACGTTCTTGTTTTGTCGCGCTTTTGGCGGCACCATTCCAAGGACGGGCGGTAGCGCCCGCACCCCGAGCACCGGAGGAAGCCCGTGAGCAACCAGCCACATCGGATCGATACCGTCCGCCCGCTGCGTGCGAGCGAGGTGACGCACTGGGATTTCGAGGCCGATGTGGTGGTGGCCGGTTTCGGCATCGCGGGCGTGTGCGCGTCGATCGAAGCCGCGCGGGCCGGTGCGAAGGTGCTCATCCTGGAACGAACCGGCGGCTGGGGCGGCGCGGCGGCATTGGCGGGCGGATTCGTCTACCTCGGTGGCGGCACACCGCTGCAGAAGGCGCTCGGATTCGACGACACCCCGGAGAACATGGCGGCGTTCCTCACCGCGGCGCTCGGGCCCGGCGTCGACGAGGCCAAGATCAACGACTACTGCGCGGGCAGCGTCGAGCACTACAACTGGCTCGTCGACTGTGGTGTGCCGTTCAAGGAGTCGTTCTGGGGTGAGCCCGGCTGGGAGCCCCCGCACGACGAAGGTCTGATGTACTCCGGCGGCGAGAACTCCGCGCCGTTCCTCGACATCGCCGAACCCGCTCCGCGCGGCCATGTTCCGGAGCTGGCTGGCAAGAAGATCGGTGAGCGCAGCGGCGGCTACATGCTGATGAAGCCGCTGGCCGACACCGTCGCCGAGCTCGGCATCGACGTCGAGTACGACACCCGGATCCGGCGGCTCGTCGTCGACGAGCAAGACCGGGTGGTCGGCGTGCTCGCCACCACCTACGGCAAGCCCGTCGCCGTGCGGGCCGCGCGCGGTGTGGTGCTGGCGACCGGCAGCTTCGCCTACGACACCGAGATGATCGACCGCTACACCCCGCGGCTGAGCGGCAGGCCTGGTGCGGCCATCGAGGAACACGACGGCATCGGCATCCGGCTGGCCCAAGCGCTCGGCGCCGAACTCGCGCACATGGACGCCAGTGAGGTGGCCATCTTCGGCGATCCGCAGATGATGGCGCGCGGCATCCTCGTCAACGGACGCGGTCAGCGCTACGTCACCGAGGACACCTACCCCGGCCGGATCGGTCAGGCGACGCTGTTGCAGAACGACAACCAGGCGTTCCTGATCATCGACGAGACCTCGCTCGAGGAGGCGCTCGCGACCGAGAGCGCCACCCCGTTCTTCCGCTTCCAGCCGAAGTGGGTCGCCGAGACGGTCGCCGAACTCGAGGCCGAGATGGGGCTGCCCGCACAGACATTGCAGACCACCGTCGCCACCTACAACCAGCACGCCGAGCACGGCGCCGATCCGGTGCTGGGCAAGAAGCCCGAGTGGGTGCGCCCGATCACGGGGTCGCTCGCCTGCTTCGATCTGCGCGGGTTCACCGCCGGGTTCACCCTCGGCGGGCTGCGCACCGACCTGGATTCGCGGGTGCTGCACGTGAGCGGTGAGCCGATCGAGGGCCTGTTCGCGGCGGGTCGCTGCACCTCCGGACTGTGCGCCTACGGCTACGTCAGTGGCGCCTCGCTCGGCGACGGCAGCTTCTACGGTCGTCGCGCGGGCAAAGCCGCCGCAGCGGGCTGACCGACGCACAACCCACCATCGGCCTTCTGTCAGTACTCTGCTTGCAGCGTCACGCCAGACGACGAGTCCGGCTGGGCTCGCGGTCTTTTCACGCCCGTGAGCAGGCGCGCCGAACGACAGACGCAGTGCAGATCGGAGTTGGACAGTGCAAGCAGGTGGGACGTCCGCGGATTACGTGATCGTCGGCTCCGGATCCGCGGGGGCGGTGCTCGCGAATCGGCTCAGTGCCGACCCGAGCACCACGGTCGTTCTGTTGGAGGCCGGTCCGGCCGACGACGACAAATTCGCCCATATTCCGGCCGCGTTCTCGAAGCTGTTTCGCAGCGAGCGCGATTGGGACTATCTGACCGAGCCGCAGGCCGAGCTCGGCGACCGCCAGATCTACTGGCCGCGCGGCAAGACCTTCGGCGGCTCGTCGTCGATGAACGCGATGATGTGGGTACGCGGTTTCCGCGCCGACTACGAGGAATGGGGGCTGCTGGCGGGCGAGAAGTGGAACTTCGCCGCCGCGGTGGAACAGTTCCGCAAGATCGAGAACGTCCAGGACGCGCAGTTCCCCGACGAAGGTTCCAAGGGACCGCAGCACGTGCAGCGCCAGCGCAGCCCGCGCGCGTCGACGCACGCGTTCCTCGAGGCCGCGCGCCAGGCGGGCCACGACCTGGAATCGGCGAATCGGCCCGCGCCCGAGGGCTTTACCCAGACCATGGTGACCCAGCGTGACGGCAGACGCTGGAGCACCGCCGACGGGTACCTGCGTCCTGCGATGAAGCGGCCGAACCTGACCGTGCTGGCCGAGTCGCTGGCCACCCGCGTGCTGTTCGAGGGCACCAAGGCCACCGGTGTGGAGTACCGCAACGGCGAGCAGACACTCACCGTGACCGCGAATCGCGAGGTCATCCTGTGTGGTGGCGCGGTGAACAGTCCTCAACTGCTGCAGCTTTCGGGCATCGGCGATCAGAACGAGCTGAAGGAACACGGCATCGAGCTGGTCGCCCACTCCCCCGAGGTCGGCGCGAACCTGCAGGACCACCTCATCTCGGCGCTGGGCTACAGCGTGGATTCGGACTCGCTGTTCACCGCGGAGAAGCCGCTCGAGCTGGTCAACTACCTGGTCCGCCACCGCGGCATGCTCACTTCCAATGTCGGTGAAGCCTACGGTTTCGTGCGCAGCGAACCCGACCTCGAGCACCCCGATCTGGAGCTGATCTACGCACCGGCGCCGTTCTATCACGAGGGTCTGGTCGAGGCCTCCGAACACGGTGTGGTGCTCGGTGCGATCCTGCTCCGCCCGCGCAGTCGCGGCAAGATCAGTCTGGCCTCGGCCGATCCGACCGCCAAGCCGGTGATCGATCCGCGGTATCTGTCCGATCCCGACGGTGCCGACCGGGCCGCGCTGACCACCGGACTTCGGGTGTGCGCCGGACTCGCCGGGCAGCCCGCGCTCAAGAGCGCGCTCGGCGCGCTGATCTACCCGCCTGAGGCACCCGAGGATCTCGAGGCCGTCATCGCGCTGACCATCGAACAGTTCTCGCACACCCTCTACCATCCGATCGGTACCTGCCGGATGGGCACCGACGCCGCCAGCGTCGTCACCCCGGACCTCAAGGTCCGCGGCGTCGAGGGGCTGCGCGTCGCCGACGCCTCGGTGATGCCGCTGATCATCCGCGGCCACACCAACGCCCCCGCCATCTTCATCGGCGAACAGGCCGCGGATTTCATCCTGGCCGAGGCCTGACCCAGGTGGTGGCGTGCCCGCCACGGCGCGCCACCACGTGCCTCATGCCACCGCGAGGCCCAGCGAAGCGGCCGCGAGCAGCAGATACGGCAGCGGGTAGCCCAGATCCGAATACCGGCCCGAGCGTGCGACCGTGAATTCGGCGGCGACGAAATACAGCACGAGCCCGGCCGCGGCAGCCACCGCCAGCGGCCGATAGGCCAGGCCGGCGAGCAGAGCGAGCCCACCCACCGCCTTGACCAGGGCCAGCGGCGTGAGCGTCCACGGGGCGATGCCGTAGTGGCGCATGTTCTCGCGCACCCAGTCGGCACGAACGACGTCGATCAGCGCGGCGGCCAAGGCTGCCACCGCGGCGAGCACGGTGACGACAACATAGGTGGTGTGCATCGAATCAGGTCCTCCTGTTTCGGGTGATCGGCTGCCTCTGCCATCGTGGAGACAGCCACCGTGATCGGACAGCGAGTGCCGTCCATTCGATAGACGACCGGCGTGAGCGAAAGGTGACCGATGCGCGCGGACCGGACCCGAGCATCGGCGGACGCGTTCGAACAACGGCGCGATCGCCTGCGCGGTGTCGCCTTTCGAATGCTGGGTTCCGGGTCCGAAGCCGAGGACGCGGTCCAGGACGCATGGTTGCGGTTGGCCGCGACCGACGCCGAGATCGCCGATCTCGACGGCTGGCTCACCACGGTGGTGTCGCGGATCTGTCTCGATATGCTGCGCACCCGTGCTCGCCGCGCCGAGGTCGCGGCACCGGACGCGCCCGCGCGGGCAGCGACCGGTGCGGGCATCGACCCCGAGGCCGAAGCACTGCGGGCCGATTCCGTCGGACGGGCGCTGCTGGTGGTTCTCGACGCACTCGGGCCCGAGGAACGGGTCGCCTTCGTTCTGCACGATCTGTTCGCGGTGCCGTTCGCCGAAATCGCGCCGATGCTCGGCCGCACACCCGCCACCACCAAGAAGCTCGCCAGTCGCGCGCGGCTGCGAGTGCACGCGCCCGCCCGGATCGAGCCGATGGAACTGCTCGCGCATCAGGCCGCGGTGACAGCCTTCGTGCGGGCGGCTCGCGGGGGCGATCTCGGTGGGTTACTGGCGGTGCTCGCGCCGGATGTGGTGCGCACCGCCGACCCGGCGGCGCTCTCGCCCGGGATGGCCCTCGTCGTGCGCGGGGCCCGAGCTGTAGCGGAGGGTGCCCTCGGCCTGCGCCGCCGGTCGCGCGACGCGGTGCTGGTCCTCGTCGACGGCAGGCCCGGCCTGGTGGTGGCGGGTGCGGGCGGCCCGGTGTTCGCGGTGACGTTCCTGGTGCGCGACGGGCAGATCTCGGCTTACGACGTGGTGGCCTCGCCGCAACGTTTGGCCGCGCTCACGCTGTCGCTACTGCCATGATCAGGGCCGCGAGAATGACCGAATCACGGCCATTGTGGCAGTCGATGCAATGATGCGGCTGATGCAGATTCGTCCCGGTCAGAAGGCGGGGACGCGGGCGAATCCCAACGGCGGGGTCGGTACGGGGCCGGACCGCAGTTCGTGCCGGAAATCGGGCAGCAGCGGAAGCATGTCGACATTGCGGGCGGCATAGCAACGCACCATCGGCAGTGCGCGCGAGACCTCGGCACGTTCGACCGGCTCGGCATCCACGAACGCTAGTGCGTCGAGGCCGAGGCCGAGGGTGCCTGCGATCCGGACGATCGAGGCCGACTTGCGACCCCAGCCGACCTCGACCGCCGAGAACATCTCGTACAGACCGTGGCGGTAGAGCGTGCGCATGGTTCTGGCTCGGTCACCGCGTGCGGCGACAGCATGCAGCACACCGCGCTCGCTCAGTTTCGTCAGCGTGCGCAGTGCCGGTGGGCGCGGCGTGGTGCCGGTCTCGTCGTGGACGACACCCTCCCACAGGGTCTCGTCCAGTTCCCAGACCAGACAACGGACGGCAGGTCGCATGGCGCTGAACTCTACAACCACTCATAGCGAAGAACCAGACTTGTGACCGGTCACTACGCCGACCTCCAGTCGTGGGCCCCGTACCCAGAACCTGACAATCCATTCCGGTTTCCTTTGTAGTTCGTTAGGGTGAGGTTCGCTGGACAGCGGGGGGTACAGCCGAAACTGGCGAAGGGAAATAGATGTCCGTCCACAATCCACCCCGACCGTCGTTGACCGTCTCGGGCAGGCCGATGTCGTTGCCACTCAAGGACGTTCGCGCGCTGTCGCGTCAGATGGTCGGCCATTTCGTCGCCAACGTCGCGCCGTGCGGCACGCTACCGGGTGACGCCATCTCCGGTGATGTGACCACGATCACCCGCATCTGCCTGGAATTCGCGGTCGGCATGCTCGATGGGCGCGATGTCCCCAGTCAGCTGCAGCGTCTGCAGGACGCGGCCAGCGCGTGGGCCCGTGAGGGCGTGCCGATCGACACGATCCACCACTCGATTGCCGAGGGCTTCAAAATGGGCCTCGACCTGGTGGTATCGAGCGCCTCCGGGAAGGACTTCGACAGTCTTGTCGGCGGCGTCAAGGTCGTGATGGAACTGCTCGACACGATCACCGCCCAGATCTCGATGGCCTATGTCCGTGAGCTCCGCGGCGTGGTCAGCGAACACCACACCGCCGTGCACACCCTCACCTCGGCGCTGCTCGGCGGCCACAGCACCTCGACGATGGCCCGCGAATGCGGCATCACGATCGCCGAGACCTACGCGGTCTTCGCCCTGGCGATCCCCCAGCACCGCGAGGAAGCCAATCCGGCGCTGGATTCGAAGGTCGTCGCCCGCCGCAAGCTGCGCCGGGTGCAGGCCGAGCTGGCCAAGCGTTGCGGCGACTCGGCGTTGTCGCTGCTCAGCGTCGACGGCGGAACCGTGCTCATCCCGGCCGAGACCTTCGACCGTGAGGGTCTGACCGCACTGGTCGCCCAGCTCTCCCAGGCCGCACAGGTCGGCATCACCGCCGCGATGGTCGAAACGACCACCACCGGGGTCCCCGATGCCGCCGACCAGGCCCACGAACTGCTGGACATGGTGCAGCGGCTCGAGGTGACCTCGGGTCTGTACCGCTTCGACGAGCTCGCCCTGGAATACCAGCTGACCCGCCCCGGCCCCGGCCGCGAATTCCTCGGCTCGCTGCTGGATCCGCTCGATCAGTACCCCGAGCTGCTCGAAACCCTGCAGCGCCATATCGCCAACAACCTCAACCGCCAGCGCACCGCTCGCGTACTGCACGTGCACACCAATACCGTCGATTACCGGCTCAAGCGGATCGGCCAGCTCACCGGGTTCGATCCCACTCAGCCTTCGGGGCTGTGGTACCTGCGTTCCGCACTCGTCGCGCGCAGCTACCGTTCCGTCCCTGCCTGATCCCGAACGCGACGAAGGCGCTGTCCACATCATGTGGACAGCGCCTTCGTCGTTGTCAGTGCGAGCGGCGGGTCAGATCGAACCGCCGCCACCGACGAGCCACGGGTTGAACGCGCAGGTCAACTGCGGGTTCTGCACCGGGTCGAGCGCACGAAGCGCGATCGACAGGGCACGCGGGGAGTACATCATCGTCAGGTGATCGGAGATGTCCTGCTCGCAGCCGTCCTGCAGGGTGATGTTGGTGACGTGCGCCCCCGGGCCAGCCTTGATGAAGGTGAGCTCGTAGGGGTTGGTGACCTCGTCGTACCGGGTGCCGACCACGGTGTAGTCGACGCCGGCGACGGTGTCGCCTCCTGCGTTGAGGTTGTTGACGAAATCCGAGCCGATGGTCTGCTGGATACCCGCGTGCCCGACGAAGATCTCGATCGGACCCAGGATATCGATACCCAGGTTGTTGATCATGCGACCCAGCGCGCCGATGCCGTCGAGGCTGGTGCCGTGGTGGGTGGCGCCGAAGGTGATCAGCTTGTTCACCTTGGCCGCACCGCCCTCGAACTTGGTGTAGTAGTTCGCCATCGCCCCGCCCTGCGAGTGGGCGACGATGTCGACCTCGTCGGTGCCGGTGGCCGCGAGGACCCGGTCGACGAACGCGGCGGTCTGTTTGGCCGAATCCTCGATGTAACCGGTGCCCATCACGCCGGGCAGGAACGAACCGACGCCGCCGCCTTCCATGATGTTCGAGCGACCGTAGTTGAAGGTGAACGTGCAGTAACCGGCGTCCTTGATCGGCTGACCCATGTAGGCGTAACCGTTGTAGGCGTTCATCCAGGTGCCGTGCAGCAGCACGACCGGGCGGGGGTGCTCGGCGGTCGGCTTGCAGTTCCAGTCGTTCGTCCCGGGCGCGGCGGCATCGGGGTTGTTGAGGCCGTAGGCGAACGCGGCGAGGAACGCCGTCGACGTCGGTCCGTACGCGCCGGGATCGGAGGAATAGCCGCCCGAGGAACCCGAGCTGGAACCCGAACCGCCGTAGCAGTCACCGGACCCGTTACCGGACCCGGCACCACTGCCGGAGGTGCACGCCGAACCGGATCCGGCGACCTGTCGGCCTTCCGAGACGATATTGGCGAGATCCTGCTCGGTCGGCGCCGCGGCCGGAGCCGCGCTCGCCCCCGGCCCGGTGAAAACCATGGAGAGGGCGCCGACTCCGGCGAAGACCGCCGTGTGCAGCGTGCGCCTGCGACTGGGAGATTTCATGTGTTGACTTGTCTTCCTGTGCGATTCGAATATTCGTCGCCCTTTTCCTGCCGGGAGAACGAATGGCTTGTCGAAACCGCCCAAAACATAAGCCGCGGAAATCCTTACGAGACGTCAGTCACGTCCGGTCTGGGCAGGTCACCACGGCTTCTCGAAAACTGCCATGACGAGGCACAGGAAAATGTTCAGCTCTCCGACATCCCACGAATTCGAGCCACGAATGCCTGCTGTGTCCGACCATCACGTTCCGCGAAATGCTCTGTGAAATATCATCTAGCCGTTCAGCATTCGCTCCGCGCGGCGACTCCGAGGAGTCGTTCGTCGAGCCACACCATAGCTTCCGGATAGCCGGTCGCCGCACCGATGATGTGTTCACCCAGCACACCGCGATATACCGCGTTCGCCCCGAGTTCGCACTGCTCGGTGTAGAGATTGTGAGCGCCCTCCGCGGGGATCCAGAATTCCTGGTCACCGTTGTAGATGTAGAGCGGAGTAGCCGACCGAAGACCTTGCATCCGGGTGATCTCGTAGATATCGGTGGCCAGTTCCGAACGCAGCGGGTCGGCGATATTGGCGCCGACGTCGATCGGCAGGTGCAGAATCCCTGGCACCGCGAACACGCTGGCGCACGTATCTTTCATGAACGAGGTCGTGACCCACCGCCCGAGATTGTTCATCGCCGCGAGGATTTCGGGGCGCTCGCGGCCGATCGCGAAGGTCGCGGCCATAAATATTCCGGATGCGAGGTTGGCGTTCATACTGCGCGACAGGATTTCGAAGTCGGCCGGTACGCCGCCCAGTGCCGCGCCGACGATCACGTCGGCCAGTTCCGGTGCGTAGGAGTCGATCAGCTTGGCCGCACCGTGGGTGGCGATCGCGCCGCCGGAGTAACCGGTCATCGCGAAGCGGCTTCGGCTGTAGGACACCGGGTCGATACCGCGCACCGCTCTGATCGAGTCGAGCACCGCGTGCCCGGCGACATACGGTTCGGCATAGGCCATCCACGGGCCCTCGTGGTCGGGCACCAGGACCGCGTATCCACGCAGAACCGCCAGCTGGGTGGTCGGCGGAAGGAATTCCGTGGCACTCGACTGCGATGTCATACCGTGCGTCAGTGAGTATCCCGGGGTGCACTTACGGCCGAGCGCGTCGATAGGAAGGTTGTTCACCAGCACGGGGCGGTCCCCCGGCCCGGTCCACTCGGTGGCGGGCACGATCAGGGTCGCGGTGGCGTAGGACGGCCTGTTCTGCGCGTCTTCGGTGCGGAACTTCAGCAGCGTCGCCGAGCGGATGGGCACCACCGTCAACCAGGCCGCGGTCGCGGTGATGTCGCGCGATTCGATCAGATCACCGGGCGACAACTCCGCCAGCCCCGCAGGCCACTGGTCGAAGATCGGATCGCCCACCGCCGAGGGCAGCACCGCCGCGTGCAGCGCCGCGAGCTCGGCGGCCGGATCGGCGGCGTCGGGCTGGATCGGCGAGGGCAGCACCTGGTCGATCCAACGCTGTAGATCGGGCAGGAAACCGGGTGTGCCCACCTGTGGCACCGGAAATTCCTGGGTCGGCGGTGGATCCGCGGCGGCGGTGCCTGCCGCGAGCGAGAAGAGCAGCAGCATCGAACCGACAAGTACTCGAACAGATCTCATGGCACACACGCCTTCGGGTGGCAACGGATTCGTCGATGACGTGCCACCATGCGGTGCTTCGACCCCCGCCGAAACTCCCCCACCGCGCCGTCGTCAGAGCAATTACGCTACGTGCAGGCGCTCTCCGACTTCGGCGTTGTGCCCGAGTCGTGTGCGCAATGCCGCTGTATCGCAACAAGAATCGACCCGTCGCACCACGAAACGGTCCGGATCCGCTTCGGGGCGCACGGATCCGGACCGATCGAAACCGGACTCAGCAGGTGCTGGGTGCCGGTTCCCCCTGCAGCCGTGCATCGAGCCAACTCAGCGCGGAAGGCAGTCCGAGCACAGCTGCGGTCAGGTGGTCCGGGGTGGGTGTCTGCTGGCTGACGACCTTGGTCCCCGCAGTGCACCACCGATGCGTCGTCGAGGTGATCGCGTCGACCGGGATGAGGCCGTCGATCGGCGAATGCCATTCGAAGACAGGCATTGTCGGCGCACCGGGGTAGAGCTCGAGGCTGTTCTCCTCCACCACGGCGCGCGCCTGGGGATCCCCCACCAGCGAGGTGGTGGCCGCGAAGTCCAGAATGCCGCGCCCCGCGCCCGCGCCGAGAATGTCGTTGGTGCAGGCGTCCCGGATCGACGCGCGAGCCGCCAGGCCGCTGGCATTCATCTGATCGCTGATCGGAAACCGTTGCGGGTATTCACGTTCCAGGCCGATCCCCGCGGCCAGCGCGAGTCCGAACACCGGATGCGAACCGAAGCCGAGCCCCTCGAGCATCGACACCAGGTTCATCGGCACCCCGCCCATCGCCGCCCCCGCGATCTCGAGCTCGGGTGCGTACTCCGGCTGCAGTGCCGCCGCCCAGGCCGTCGCCATGCCGCCACCGGAGTACCCGGCCATCGCCACCCGGCTGCCGCCGACGCGTAGCTGCTCGACCTGGCGCACCGCCCGGATGCCGTCGAGAGTCACCTGACCACCTAGTTTCGCCGCGCCATAAGCGAAATTGGGCCCGAGGTGGTCGGGCACGGCCATCGTCCAACCGCGTCTGAGCGCGTAGTTCCAGGCCACCGCCTCGCGCACCATCAGGTCCGGATCGTCGGTGTAGAGGACTTTGGAGACCGAGCACCGCGTGCCGAGCCCGTTGATGATGTGCTGATAGGACAGCACGGGGGCATCGGTGCGGTGATTGTTCGGCTGCAGCACCGTGGTCGTCGCGGCGATCGGGTCGCCCGCGGAGTTGGTGGATCGGAACTGGATCAGGGTGATCGTGGTGTCGGGGAACATCGCCAGCGGCGGCATCGGCCGCACACCGAGCACGTCTCCGGGCTGGTGATCGTCGAGGTCGGCCGGCTGGCTGTAGAAGGGGTCGGGGTCGGCAGTCGGGTACAGGGGTGTGGCGTGGCCCGCCGCGGCGGAGGCCAGGGTGAGCACCGCCGCCGCCAGGCAGACCGACAGTGTCCTGCGTGGCCGAGCGCGTCCCCAGATCATGCGGCTGCCCCTCCCGTGTCGCTGCTGTCAAAAGCGATCCTCGCCGGTACCGTGGCTCCCCGTCGACGGGTCGCCGCGAACATCGGCGGAGCTCACAACCTGCTTGCCACATGGTTGTGACCGGAGGCAGCGCGCCCATATGGGGGGCGCACCGCCGCGGCGACAGGTGGATTGTGAGATCTCCAAGCGAAATCGGAACGTGTTCCTCTCGATGGTGTAGGCCCTACCGTCGAGTAGGAAGGCGCTCACCAGTGCCGGGGCGAAAGGAGCACGCCATGATTCCCACCGACGAGAACATCGCCGACACCCTCCACCGCATCGACCCGAACGAGATACCGACCCGGCGGATCACGGTGTACTTCGACGGCCCGACACCCGAGGAAGCCCTGGTCCTCGAATATGCCGCGACCCAGGCCGAGGCGTGGGAGTTCACCTCGGCGGCCGCACACTCCGGCCTGCAGGTCACCGTCGACGGCCAGGTCGCCCCCGGACTGCGCCGGTTGCCCTGCCGGTCCCTGTGGCACTGACGCTCGCGACGCCCCCGCACCGACCGCATTAGGCTGTCCGGGCGGGCGCTCATCGGCCCGCTATGACAGAAAGGGCGTTCGTGACACGGTGGCAGCTCCCGCTCGTACTCGCGGCGGCGGCCGTGCTCACCGGTTGCGGCTCGGCCGACACCGCGCAGGTCGCGACCCCGGCCGCCACCGCCGCTCCGACAACGACCACCAAGCGAGTGCCCGCCACCATCGCACCGCCAACCACGACGGTCGACCCCTATGCCGGCCTGCCTCTCATCGATCACGTGAGTTGGACCGAGAACGTCGACGGCCCCCGCTTGCTCGTCGTCCCCACCCAGGCGGGTCGCAAAACGACCGCTCCGGGCACCGACGAGCTGGCCTGGCAGGAAGTGCGCGCGCTCGACGCCGATGCCGACGCGCCGGGCATGCGCGACCAGTTCTTGTGCCACTGGGTGTGGGCGAGGATGGTAGCGCCCGACAAACCGAGCTGGAATCTAGAGCCGTGGCGCCCCGACGTCGGCTATCAGGCTACGGTGGCGGCGAACTGCAATCCCGGAGGACCCGAACGCTGATAGGAGCACCATGCGCATCGTCATCGCCGGTGGACACGGCAAAATCGCCCTCCTACTCGCCCAGTCGCTGACCCGGCGCGGCGACCACGTTCACGCGCTCATCCGCGACCCGGACCAAGCCGCCGATATCGCCGCGACCGGCGGCGTCCCGGTGATCTACGACATGGAACGCGACACCCCCGCCGACCTCGCGGCCGCCGTCGCGGGCTCGGACGCGGTGGTGTTCGCCGCGGGCGCGGGCGCGGGCAGTGGTGCCGCGCGCAAATACACCGTCGACCTCAACGGTTCGGTGCAACTCGCCGACGCCGCCGAGCAGACCGGCGTGGCGCGGTTCGTGCAGATTTCGACGATGGGCGCCGGCAGCCCACCCGCTGCGGGAACCGACGAGGTGTGGGCTGCCTATATCGACGCCAAGACCCGCGCCGAAGAAGATCTGCGGACCCGCGATCTGGACTGGACGATCCTGCGTCCCGGTCGGCTCACCGATACCGAAGGCAACGGTCTGATCACGCTGGGACCGCCGCCGATTCCGCGCGATTCGGTGCCGCGCGCCGACGTCGCCGCGACGCTCGCATCGATCTTGGTCGCGGACAACACTTTTCGCCACACTCTCGAGCTGGTCTCCGGATCGCAGCCCATTGATTCGGCCGTCGCAGCCATTCGATAGCCAGAAATTAACTATCGCAGCATATTTCGCCCGGCGGACATGATCGTCACCCCTCGGGGACACTGCGTCGCCACCCGATGGACACCGCGAACCGCCGGTCACGCCACTATTCGAGCACCACCCCCGGCGGGGGCGGTGCCGCCACCCCCGATTCGCCGCTCAGAAGCCGGGAAATACGCTGCATCGAGACGGAATCGATAGTGCAGATGTGCTTGCATCTGAAAGTGCCGCCGTCCTAAACTCAGGGCCGCAACACAATTGAGGGGATAGTCAGGGGAGGCCGCGAGCGGCACACCCGGGGTCAGGATTGCCTTGGGTTTGCCACTGCCTGAGAAGCACAGGGGCATTTATCATGAACAACACCAAGGGCCGGTCCGGCCTCGCTGATCGCGCAGCGGCCACCCACGCCGAGACCACCCAGTGGTCGAGGGAAAGCGCGGTCGCCTTCGTCATCGACGCCGTGGAATCCACCGGCGCGGCGACCCGCAACGATTTCGATATCGACCGGATCGTGACCACCGCGCACGACCTGGCCGACGATTGGGATCTGCAGATGCTGACCCCGGATACTTTCTGGCGAATCGCCGCCGGCTGCATCCGATACTGACTATAGAGTCGGTGCCCGACGATCGACTGCGCGATATTCGGTGCAGTCCGATCCAGTTCCCGGTGCCGAATCCGCTCGGCCGTCGATCTTGTTCGGCCGTCACTCCCGCTCGGCGTAGGACAACAGGATCTCGCGCGAGCGATCCGGCCGTTCGGCCTGGACGCTGAGCTGATCCATCACTGTCAGATACATCGCGAGGTCCTGGCGACGCTCGAGGTAGAGCGCGCTGGTGAGTTGCTCGAGGTAGACGATGTCGGGCAGTTCCGGCTCGCCGAAACGCAGAATGCTGAACGAGCTGCCCGCCGCCGCGTGCCCACCGGCCGCATACGGCAACACCTGCACCGTTACGTTCGGCAGCAACGACAGTTCGGCCAGATGGCGCAGCTGGGCCCGGTGCACCTCACGCCCACCGATCGGACGATGCAGCACGGCCTCGTCGATCACCGCCCACACCACCGGCGGGTCGATCCGGCGTAGGACATCCTGGCGCAGCTGCCGAACCTGGACCCGACGGTCGGTTTCGGCGTCGTCGAAACCGAGGCTGACAATCGCCCTGGTGTACTCCGGCGTCTGCAGCAGACCCGGCACCAGCTGTGCCTCATACGTGCGGATCTGGCTGGCCGCCTGCTCGAGCCCGAGATAGGTACTGAACCACGACGGCAGCAGATCGCTGTAGCGGTGCCACCAACCGGGTTCACTTGCCTGCCTGGCCAATTCGAAGAACGAGGTACGTTCCACCGGATCGTGCACGCCGTAGAGCGTGAGCAGATCCCGGATGTCGCGCTCCTTGAAACCGGTGCGACCCAACTCGAGTCGACTGATCTTGGCGTGCGAGCCACGGATCGCATCACCCGCGGCCTCGCGGGTGATGCCTTTGCTCTCGCGTAGCTTGCGCAACTGGCCACCGAGCGCAATGCGCAACACCGTGGGGCCGCGGTCCACCACAGGTTGCACGCGACCGATCTCGTCGGGTTCAGCCGTCATGGACCCAGATCCTACCGATTACCCGGTGAGGTAGTCGAACTCTCCGGCCTTCGCGCCGCGGATGAACGCGTCGATTTCGGGCCGGGTGTAGAAGATTACCGAGCCCTGCGGGTCGCGCGAGTTGCGCACGGCGACCGAGCCGTCGGCAGCCTCGGCAACCTCGACGCAATTGCCGCTGGGGTTGCTGTAGGTGCTCTTGCGCCACGCACCGTCTCCCGGGCGTTCACGCTGATCATGCTGCATTCCGGACATACCGCACTCCTCCTTCTCGAATGATGCCCATCGGTACGAAATTTGCAGATGCACGCACAAACGTTCTTGCATCTGCTTGCGCGAGGGGGACATTAACACGCTCGAGGCCACCGCGCACCGGTCGGTACTTACCCGACGTCATGACCCTGGAACACGCTCGGATAGAGCCGTCCAGTCCCCTGAATTCGTAAGCGCCGCAACCCCATCGCGAGCCGACACGGCCGAAACGAACGTGCAGATGTGCTTGCATTCGAAAACAGCCCGCCCGTAGACTCAGGCCGCAAGATCATCGGAAGGTTCCACGGCTCCACCTGCCGGGCAAACCTTCCGTCGCCGGATGGGAGGGGACTTCGATGAGTAGTCCGTTTCAGCGTCACGTCGGTGCCGCGGTCGCATCGCCCACCGCGTGTAGCGACGAGCCGAACGGGCTGACCTACCGTCAGGCGCGCGAGATGCTGCGCCAGCACGATATCCACGGCCCACAGTGTCGCCAGTGGCTGGCCGCCGCCGCGTATCTGTCCGCGGGGCTGGACGACGAATAGTCCGGTCGTAACGTCTTCGTGCTGGTCAGGTCGGTTCCAACAGGTCATGCTGGTGGGCGACGATCGATCCGGACAGGTGGTGCGTGTATGCGGATAGCGGAGATCCTGCGCAGCAAGGGCACGGCGGTCACCACGGTGACACCGCAGACCACGGTGCGCGATTTGCTGACGGCGCTGGCCGAGCACAATATCGGCGCGGTGGTCGTCTCCCCCGATGGCGTGGTGATCGCGGGCATCGTCTCCGAACGCGACGTGGTGCGTCATCTACACGCCCACGGGGCCGCGCTGCTCGATCGGCCGGTCAACGACATCATGACCGCCCGGGTTCGCACCTGCGGGCCCGATGAAGATGTGTCCTCGCTGCGAGATGTGATGACCGAGCACCGGATCCGGCACATGCCGGTGGTGGAGTCGGACCGACTCGTCGGCATCGTCAGCATCGGTGACGTGGTGAAGAGCGAGATCACCGAACTCGCCGCCGAGCGTGAACATCTCGTCGAGTACCTCCAGGGCAACTACTGAGCCGGACACCACCCCGCGCTGCCGAAAAGCCTTGCGGCTGAGAATTCTTCGCGAGCCGTGGCACAAACGTGCGTATCGTTGAGCACGTGTACCCCGCCCGGCCCGAGCTCGCCGCCGCCTCGGTGATCCGGCACGCGCCCACTCCGGTGCCCGCCTCGATTCGCGCGCGGTTCCCCGCCCTGGCCGACCCCGCGGTGGTCTATCTGGACAGTGCCGCGACGACACAGAAGCCCGACACGGTCATCGCGGCCGTCACCGACTACCACCGCGAGCACACCGCCAACGCGGGCCGCGGCACCTACGGCTGGGCCACCTCGCTGTCCACACGGATCGACGCTGTCCGTACCCGAGCGGCCGGTTTTCTTGGCGCGCGGCACCGCGACGAAATCGTGTTCACCGGTGGAGCCACCGCCGCGCTCGGCGCGATCGCGCACAGTTGGGGTCTGGCCGAGTTGAACGACGGCGACGAGATCGTCTACAACCCCGCCGATCACGCCGCCAATGTGCTGCCGTGGCATCACCTGCGTGACACTCTCGGCCGGTTCGGCCGACGCATCGTGTTGCGGCCCTATCGCAGCACCGCGACCGGCGAGGCCGATATCGAGGACCTCCTCGCGCAGGTCGGTCCGCGCACCCGGCTGATCACCACCAGCCACCTGCATCATGTGTACGGCGGGCTCACCACCCTCGAGGAATTGCACGGCCGCATCGACCCGGAGATCCTGCTGTGCTTCGACTGCTCGCAGAGCGGTGGGCACCTGCCGATCGACGTGAGCGCTCTGCGCGCCGATTTCGCGGTCTTCGCGGGGCACAAGATGTTCGGTGCGCCCGGGACCGGCCTGCTGTACTGCCATCGCCGGGTGCACGACAGGCTGCGGCCTTTCCTGCCCGGCGGGCACTCCGGGGTGACGATCACCGACGCCGGTCTGGTCGGCACCGGCATGCCCGAACTGCTCGAGGGCGGAACCCACAATCTTCCCGGCATCCTTTCCCTGGCACCGGCTTTCGATCTGCTGGACGAACTCGACCGGTTCGCTGTCGCCGCGCACAACCGGGTCCTCACCCTGCGGCTGATCGATGGTCTGCGCGAGATCCCCGGGCTGGACTTTCTCCCCGGGCCCGCGCACGCCGCGTGCGCGGTCGGCTACGGGATCGTCTCGTTCACCCTCGACACGCTCACCGCCGCCGACCTCGGGTTCGTGCTGGCCGATGCCGGGTTCCTGGTCCGAACCGGGGCGCACTGTGTGCCCTCGGCCGATGCCGCGAGCGGTTCGGTGCGGGTGAGTACCCACCTCTACAACACCCTCGACGAGATCGACCGATTCGTCGCCTGTGTGTCCGGCATCGCCGGGCACGGGCGCTGACCCGAGCTGTCCACCAAGCCCCCGACGCCGAGGAGGAACGATGGGCACGCCCACCGTGCAGCACTACGATCGTCGCGCCGCGTCCCGGATACTGGCCCGACTGGCCGCCCCCGGACTCTTCGCCTCGGCCGCCCCGCCGGCTCCGGTGCGAATCACCTTCCGTACTCGCGCATTGCAACCCGAACCCGGCGCCGCGCTGACGCAGTCCCAGCGGATGTATATGGAACGGTTCATGCGACCGTGTCGCCCGGACCAGGTGACCAGCGCGACCCACCGCCTCACCTGGACCGACAGCGCGGGCATCCCCAACACCGGGTACTTCCACACCGCGGGATCGGGCCCCGAACTCGCGGTGATCGCGCGTGAAACCGTTCTCGCACTGTGGCATTCGCTGGCGGAATCCGGTCTTCCGGCGCGGGCCGCGGCCCTGCTCGCCCACGATCGCGGTGTCCTCGCCGCGACCACCACCGATCACGATCCGCACGAGATCTTCCGGGTCGGCGTCGAAGCGACGGGACGCGCGCTGGTCCAACACGGACTCATCGCCGCCGACACCCCCTATCGCGGAGTCGTCCAATTCGCCAGGGGGATAAACGATTCCGGGATATTCACCGCCGTAGCGACCCGCTGGTTCTGGGAGTTGCAGGCCTCGACCTTCCGGCGCGGGATGATCCCGGTGCGCTTGGCCGCCCAGCCCGATGGGTCCGTGCGCTATACCGCCGATTCGATCGCCGTCCTGCGCACGATGAAGGACGCCACCATCGCCGACGCGCACGCGGTGATGGCGCGCGCGACCACCGAGGAGGGTCTCGGGACCGAGGCGGCCGTCGCGAAGTATCACGACGACCTGGACCTGATCTCCCGGCAGTACGCGCTGCTGCCGGCCGACACCAGGCCCACCTGTCTCGCGGCTACCCAGCACGATATCGACGGTGTCGGCGTGCATGTGCTCACTACTGTGGCGGACCGGTTCGTCGAGACGTTCGCCGCGCTGGCGGGCTCGGTGGAGGTGGTCGAGGACCTGACCGAGCAGCGCCCCGGCACCGACCCGACAGGTGACGACGGTGTCTTCTATGTGCCCGATATGAGCTGCCGACACTGCGTGCGCACGATCACCGCGCTGCTCGAGTCGATGGACATCCCCGTCGTCGAGATCGACCTGGAATCCAAGCGCGTGATCGCCCAGATCCGGAGTCCGCGCAACCGGTTCCGCGTGTTCGAGGCGTTGCGCGACGGCGGGTACAACCCGGTCGACGACGTGCCGGCGCAGGTGCCCGGCACGTCGGTGGGATGATCCCGCCCGCCGTCCCCGCCGCGCTGCATCCGCTCGTCGCCGCGTTCCTCACCGACCGCGACGGCGTGCGTGCGGCGCTGCGCCGCTACGGCTCTCCCCTGCATCTGGTGTTCCCCCAGGTCTTCACCGCCAACCTCGCGGCGCTGCGTACCGTGCTCGACGCCGATGCCGTCCGATATCGACTCTGCTACGCGCACAAAGTGAATCGTTCGGCGGCGTTCGCCCGTACCGCCGCGCACGCGGGGATCGCGGTGGATGTGGCGTCGGCGCAGGAACTGCGTTCGGCACTGTCTGCCGGATTCCCCGCCGACCGTATAGAGGTGACCGGGCCCAAGGGCGCCGCGATGCTGCGGGCCGCACTGGCGGCAGGGGTGACGGTCAATGTGGACAATCTCTGGGAACTAGCGACGCTGGCCGAGCTGGCGTCGCCGGAGCAGCCGGTGCAAGTGTTGCTGCGCGTTTCGGGGTTCTCCGGTAGCTCGCCGAGCCGGTTCGGCATCGATCTCGCCGATGTGGACATGGCGCTGGAGCTGCTGGTGCGGCACCGAGATCGGCTGCGGCTGCTCGGGTTCGCCTTCCACCTCGATACCGCGGCCACCACGGAGCGGGTCAACGCGGTCGGCGACTGTCTCGAACTGATCGAGCGCGCCTACGAGCACGGTCTCGCGCCGACCGTGCTCGATATCGGGGGCGGGCTGCGCCAGGTCTTCACCGCCGACGCCGCGGGCTACGACGCCTACGACCGTGTCCTGCGGGCGGGCCTGCTCGGACGAGGCCCCGCGATGCACTGGGGAAACAATACTTTCGGCTACCACCTCGCCGAGGGAATGGTGCACGGCGGGCCGGTGTTCCACAAATACGCCAATACCGAATCCGCTGCCGTCATGCTCACCGAACTACTCGCCGCCGCGCTGCCCGGACACGGCGGGCGGGCGCTGGGGACGGTGCTCACCGACAATCTCCTCGACCTGTGGCTGGAACCGGGCAAAGCGCTGGTCGATCACGCCGGAATCACCGTGGCCCAGGTGGAATTCGTCAAGCAGGCGGGTAGCGGCGCGACGCTGGTCCATCTGGATCTCAGCCGCGACACCGTCACCGCCGCCGACCAGGAGGTGCTCATCGATCCGATCGTGCTGTCCGAAGAGGTCGGATCGCGGCCTGTAGGAGTGTATTTCGCCGGACATCTGTGCCTCGAGCGCGACCTGGTCACCCAGCGGCAGGTGCGGGTCGCCCAGCTGCCCTCCCCTGGCGATCCGGTGGTATTCGCCAATACCGCCGCCTACCATATGGATCTGTCGGCCGCACAGGCCAGCATGCATCCCGTTCCGGCGAAAGTCGCTGTGCTGCATCGTGACGGAGGGTTCGAGCTCTGTCCCGACGCCGACTATCGACCCGGGGGCCGGTGATGGTCTACACCCACATCACCGAGCTGATCGGCAACACTCCCCTGCTGCGTCTCGACCCCGCCGTACACGGGTTACCCGAGGTCGACCTGTACGCGAAGCTGGAGTCGCACAACCCTTTCGGTTCGGTGAAGGATCGCGTCGCCTGGGCGATGATCCGCGACGACCTCGATCACATCGCCGCGGACGGACAGTCGTTCATCGAGGCGTCGAGCGGCAACACCGCCAAAGCGCTGCGGGTACTCGGCGCACTGCACGGCATCCCGTTGCGCGCGGTCACCAACCGGATCAGGGTGAGCGAGGTCCGCCAGCTGCTGCAACTGCTCGGCACCGAGATCGTGGAGCTTCCCGGCCTGTCCGAGTGCCCCGATCCCCATGCGGCCGACGATGTTTCGGCCGTCATCGAGCAGACCATCAGCCAGGGGCAGGGCCGCTGGTATCACCCCTCGCAGTACACGAACGAGCGCAATGTCGCGGCCCATCACGACGGCACCGGCGCCGAGATCGCCACCGACCTCGCGGACGCGGGCATCGACCATCTCGACTATCTGATCGGCGGCCTCGGCACCACCGGATCCACCCGTGGCACCGCGACCGCGCTGCTGGCCCATCATCCCGGGCTGCGCACCATCGGGGTGGTGTCGGATCGTTTCGATTTCATCCCCGGTATCCGCTCGGAGCGCGAGATGTGGGAGGTCGGCCTGTTCCGGCCGGATTTCTACGACCAGATCGTCACCGTCGATGCCGCCGCCGCCATCGAGGCGACCCTCGACCTGGTTCGCGGCTACGGCGTGCTCGCCGGACCGACCAGCGGCGCGGGCTATTACGCCGCCCTGCACGCCCTGGCCGCGGCGCCGCGGCCCGAGGGCAGACCGCTGGTGGCGGTGTTGATCGTGTGTGACCGAATGGAACCGTATCTGTCCTATTTCGCCAAACGTCGGCCTGACCTGTTCGGCAAGCCCACCGCACCGGCGCCCCCGAGCCCCGAGGACTCCGCGCCGACGCTCTCACCCGCCGAACTCGCCGAGCTCGACCGCACCGCCAGACCCACTGTCGTCGATACCCGGGGCGCGATGGCCTACCGGGTCGGGCATGTCCCCGGGGCGCTCAATATCCGTGACGACCAACTCGACGAGATGCTCACCCAGGGTGTGCCGTTTCCGCGGTCACGGCCGGTGGTGTTCGTGTGCCCGGTCGGGGAGACCTCGCTGCGCTTCGCCGCACTGGCCCACCGCGCGGGCTATGCGGCGTTCAGCCTCGAGGGCGGCATCGTCGCGTGGCGCGATGCCGGATATGCCATGGAGCGCGGCGGCTGATCAGACGAGCACCCTGGTCGCACGTCGAGCGGTGCTCAGCGAACGACCTCGACCGGCCGCCGCCAGCAACGGCGCCAGCGGGCCGCGATACCCCTGCGCGAGGAGCCCGACGACCTTGCCGAAGCGCGCCACGAAGTGCTGTGCGGTCGTCTCGTCGAATCGAGCGATCGGATAGATGAACGACCCGTCGATACCGGCGGGCGCGCCGATGCGATCGTAGTGATCGGTGAGCCCGAACTCGAGATCGTGCTTGGCCCTGACCACGCCGGTCGGTATCTCGGTGATCGAAAGACCTTGCGCCGGTGATGGTTCAGTGGCAGTGCGTGGCGCTTCTGCTCGCTGCAGGATGAGCGTCGCCTGAAACAACGGGAGCGCGGCGTCCTCCAGCAGGCAACGCTTGAGGCGGGTGTCGGGGGTGTCGGGGTGGGCGTACGCGGCGAGCGCGACGCGGCGGACCTGATCGATGAGCTCCTCGACGTCGCCCGCGCGGTCGAGGCGGACCCGCATCAGCACGTCATCGGAGAAGTTGCCGACGAGATCGTCGAGCAGGCGGTGCTCGCGTCCCGAAACCGCCGTGGCGACAGTGACATCGGAGCTGCGCGCGAAGGCGCCGACGGTGAGGGCGAACGCGGCCTGCAACACCATGAACAGGCTCGCCCGACCCTCGTGCGCCAAGCGCAGCAGCCCGGCGTGGGTCGCGGCATCGAACGAAATCGGCAGCAGCGCACCGGCGACGGGGTCGATCGGCGGGGCGGGCTGTTCGCGGGCGGGCAGGGCGAGCCGGGCGGGACGGCCCGCCAGCGCATTGGCCCAGTACCGCAGCTGATGGGTGGCCCGGCTCCACTCGTCGGTGAACTCGCCGAGCTGCTCGTGCTTCCACAGGGTGTAGTCGGTGTAGCTGATCGGCAGCGGCCGCCACTGCGGGGAAGTGCCCGCACGGCAAGCCAGGTAGGCGGTGACCAGATCGCGGATCAGCGGGCCCATCGAGCGACCGTCGACCGAGATGTGGTGCACGACAAGGGCCAGCACCACATCGTCGGGGCCGAGTACGAACAGCCGTGCCCGCACCGGCAGTTCACCGGCGAGGTCGAAGGGCCGCCCGGCCAGCTCGGCGACCGCGGGGGCGAGTTCGGCTGCGCTGACCGCGCATTCGGCCACATCGAGGACGGCGTCGCCGGGCTCGATTACCCGCTGCGCCGGGCCGAGCTCGGTCGCCGGGTAACGGGTTCGCAGCGGATCGTGTCGGGCGACAAGGAGTTTCAGTGCTTCGCGCAGTGCCGCCACATCGACGGCCGCGCCGCGCAAGCGCATGGCCCGCGCGACATTCCAGTCCGCCGACCGGCCCAGCCGCGCGGCCTGCCACATCCGCTCCTGGGCGGGCGCGAGCGGCACGTGCGCCGGACACGGGCGCGGAGCGAGCACCGGTGGCGTGGCGGGCCGCGAACGCCCCGGAGCACTTCCGGTGCGCACCGTCGCCGACAACACGCCGCGATCGGCCTCGAATCCCCCCGACCTCATCCCCACGCCGGGGTCCAACACGCGTCTACAACCTCCACACCGTTCCGACAGGTGAGCCACGCTAATGACTGGATGTGAACGCGCAGTTACCGGATCGTGACCATGCTCGGTCGGTCGATCACATCGCGACTCCGAAGATTTCGCCGACTATCCACTTTCCGGGGGAAATCGCCCAAAAGCCGCGTTAGAGTAGCGACGGGAAGCTGAGCGAGGAGTTGGTTGGTGTCCATCGGGAAATTGGTGTCGTTCGACGGTTCACGGGGTTTCGGGTTCATCCGGCCCGATGACGGCGGGCCCGATGTGTTCGTCCACGTCAACGACATCGGCCTCGACGAGGACGAGCTCCGTCAGGGTCGTCTGTTCGAATTCGATGTGACCGAAGGTGATCGGGGACCCAAGGCGATCAACCTGACCGGGGTCGGCCAGACCCCAACGGCTCAGAAGACGCGCAAGAGCGGCGACCAGTTGGGTCCCGAGGAACTGCGTCAGCAGATCACCGAACTGCTGCTGGAAGCCTCCCCCGCGCTCACCGCGGCCGAGATCATCACCATCCGCGACCGGTTCACCACCTTCGCCGACGAACACGGCTGGCTCGACAGCTGACCTCGCGCCCGCGCTCCGCACCGCGTGCGCGCCACGCGGACAGTCGACCGCGACAGGCGCGCGCCCGAGGTCCGCGCACGTGTCGGTACCCCGTCCTACGATCGCCTCACACACCGATGAATCGGGCGTGCTCGCATCGTCGATACGGGTGAACACACCCGCGAGGAGGATCGGATGGATCTACCGGTGATGCCGCCAGTGCGCCCCATGCTGGCCAAGTCGACGCCGTCGTTGCCGCGCGAACCCGGACTCAGCTATGAGCCCAAGTGGGACGGCTTCCGCTGCATCGTGTTCCGCGACGGTGACGAGATCGAACTCGGCTCCCGCAACGATCGCCCGCTGACCCGGTATTTCCCCGAGTTGGCCGAGCTGCTGAAGGCGGCGCTGCCGCCGCGCTGTGTCGTCGACGGGGAGATCGTGGTGGTCACCGACCAGGGCCTCGATTTCGATACCTTGCAGCAGCGGTTGCATCCGGCGGCCTCGCGGGTCAACAAGCTCGCGGCCGAGACGCCGGCCAGTTTCGTCGCCTTCGATCTGCTCGCCCTCGGCGATCGCGATCTCACCACCGAACCGTTCGCGCAGCGGCGCCGCGAGCTCGAATCGTTGCTCGACGCCGCGCCCGGCCGGATCCACCTCACGCCGATCACCCAGGATCCCGACGTGGCCCAGGACTGGTTCACCCGGTTCGAAGGCGCGGGCTTCGACGGCGTGATGGCCAAGTCCGACGAGCTGACCTACCTGCAGGACAAGCGCGTGATGCTCAAGATCAAGCACGAACGCACCGCCGACTGTGTGGTCGCCGGGTATCGGATGCACAAGGACGGCGAGGGCGTCGGTTCGCTGCTGCTGGGCCTGTTCGACGACGAGGGCAATCTGCATCATGTCGGGGTGGCGTCGAGTTTCACCGCGGCCCGGCGCCGCGAACTGCTCGGTGAGCTGGCGCCGTTGCGCGAGAACGCGCTCGACGACCATCCGTGGCGCAACTGGGCCGACGCTGTCGCGCAGGCGAACGCCGACGGCAAGATGCCGGGCGGGGTGAGTCGATGGAGCGGGGGCAAAGACCTCTCGTGGGAGCCGTTACGGCCCGAGTTGGTGGCCGAGGTGCGCTACGAGCACGTGCAGTCGGGAAGGTTCCGCCACGGCGGGCGGCTGGCCCGGTTCCGGGCCGATCGCACCCCGGAGTCGTGTACCTACGCCCAACTCGACGAAGTGGCGCCCGCCGAGCTCGACGCGATCTTCGGGGTCGGCCGATGAGCGCCGCGGTGGAACTCGACGTCGACGGCCGCGCGCTGACGATCAGCAATCCCGACAAGGTCTACTTCACCAAACGCGGGGAGACCAAGCTCGACCTGGTCAACTACTACCGGGCCGTCGCCGATCCGCTGCTCGGCGTGATCGGGGGCCGTCCGCTGTTGCTGGAACGCTATCCCGACGGCGCTTCGGGCAAATCGTGGTTCCAGAAACGGGTGCCGAAGTCGGCGCCGGACTGGTTACAGACGGTGGAGGTGTCCACCCCGAACGGCACCACCAGCGACGCGCTGGTGGCCCACGATCTCGCCCACATCCTGTGGGCGGTGAATCAGGGCTGCCTGGGCTTTCACGTGTGGCCCAATCACGTTCCCGATCTGCGGATCGCCGACGAACTGCGCATCGACCTCGATCCCTCGCCCGGCATCGGATTCGACGATCTGCGACGCGCCGCGGTGCGTACGCGCGAACTGCTGGCCGAACTCGGCATCGACTCCTCCATCAAGACCTCGGGTTCGCGTGGTCTGCACATCTACGCGGCGCTGGAACCGAGGTGGGACGGCTACGAGGTGCGGGCGGCCGCGGTGGCGCTGGCCAGGGAGCTGGAACGTAGGCACCCCGAGGAGATCACCGCACAGTGGTGGAAAGAGGAGCGCGGCTCGCGGGTGTTCATCGACTTCAATCAGAACGCGCCGCACAAGACCGTGTTCGGCGCCTGGTCGGTGCGGCCGAAGGTCGGCGGTCAGGTGTCGACGCCGATCACCTGGGCCGAGCTCGACACCGTCGTCCCCGACGAACTCACCCTCGCGACAGTTCCCGCCCGCCTCGCCGAGTCCGGTGATCCGTGGGCGAATCGGCCCGCGCAGTCGATCGACCCGCTGCTGGAGATGTCGGAGCGCGACATGGCAGCGGGGTTGATGGACGCACCGTGGCCACCCCAGTATCCGAAGATGCCGAACGAGCCACCGCGCGTGCAACCGAGCCGGGCCAAGAAGGACTGAGGTCTACTCCCCCGATCCGAGCCCGGAAATGGAAGCTGCCCCGCCGTCCACTGAGCTCTACTCCGTGGTCCAGGGCGACCAGACCGCGGCGCTGCCCTTGCCCTCGCACACGAGCGCGTGGTTATCGGTGGTGCGGCCCGACTTGTCCACCGAGGGATCACATTTCGCCCCCGCGGTGTAGTAGGACCCCGACACCCGGAACGGCCCCGACCAGGTGTAACCGCCTGATCCGCGCAGACAGAGCAACGTCGCACCGTCTGCGGCGACACCGAGTAGACCGGCCTTCTCGGCGGCGCACTCGGTGCCCTTCTCGACCACGCTGCCCTTCTCACTGCCGGCCGCGGGGCTCGTCACCGGGACGGCCTCGGTGGTCGTCGGCGTCGCGTGGGAAGTTACCGACACCGGCCTCGGTGTCGTGGTCGACGACCCGGCGAGCGTCGGAACGGACACATCCAATCCACCGAAAACAGCGAGCCCGATCGCCGCCGCTACCGCCACCTCGGTAATGCCGAGCAGCAACGCCAGCAACGCGATTCCCCGCCCGCGCGGATGCCCGAACGACAGCAGCCCGAACACGATCGCGATCGGAAACAGCAGCACCAGCGCGGCAGCGAGCGCCACCATCGCATACGGATTCACGCGCGGCTGATCATTGCGGCGCCCACCGCCCACACCCTCCGATGACACCTGCGGCCAGCGCTGGCCGTCCCAACGTCGATCATCGGACTCCTGCTCGGGGTCGTCGTCCCATTCCTCGTACCGTGCCATCAACCCCGGGTCCCTCTCCGATCTCCCCGGGCGCACAACGAAACAGGTATGGCGCCGGGTTACGCGACGAGAATAAGGACTCCGAGCCCGATAGCACAGCTCAAACGCAAAATAGGGTCACAGTGACATAACGTGTGATTCTGCGGTAACCCGCCTGGTAACGAACCGGCTAACACCTTTGCTTCGCCAGACCGAACAGGTTCATGCTGGTCATCAAGTGCACCATTGCTCGCACCCCTCAGCTCCCGAGGAGGACTCATGTCCGGCAGCACGCCTTCGGCAGACCCGCCCTGGCATGCCCAAGCCGGTGACCTCCTGGCCGACGACTACAACGTCCCCGGCATCGTCATGTGCGCGATCGGGGTGGTCGGGCTGGCCTGCACCCTCGTCGCGGCAGGCACCGAGCACACCGGGTGGGCCGTGCTGGCCGGAATAGCGACGGTGCTCTTCCTCGGCGGCGGCGTCGGCGCGCTGATGTTCGAACATCACCGCGAGCAGAAGATCGAACAGGCGCTGGGCCGCACCGGCCACGCACCCGGCCATGCCGGACCACAGCGCTACAGTGCGGAGGTCGCGATGCCACCCTCGCGGCGTGCGCTCGATCCCTAACCTTCGCCGGGTTGCACGCTCGGTGTCGGCGCGGTGCGCAGGACGCTGGGGATCGTCTCGTTGATGATCGTGAGCAAGGTGTCCGCCAGCAGTTGATGCATCTGGGCCCTGGTCAGCGTGCCGCGGGTAATCCATTCGCGCCCGGCGACTTTCACCAGGCCCGCGTAGGCGAGCACCAGCGCGCGCAACGATGCACTGTCTGCCAGATCGGCGCGTCCGATCATCACCAGCATGCGTTCGGCGGCGGCGTCGTCGGCCTGGTCGAGGATCTGCTGCACCTCGGGGTCGTCACCGACGCCCTCGTGGCTGGTGACCTTCACCCAGGTGGTGCCGTGCTCGGCGATGGTGTCGAGCAGCCAGCCCACGATCGCGTCGACCCGCTCGCCCGCCGTGCCGTCGGGAATGGACACCCTGTCCTGACGCGGCAGGGTCACCATGCGACGCACCACCGCCAGATACAGGTCGCGCTTGTTCCCGAAGTAGTGGTTGATCAGGCCGCGCGCCACCCCCGCGCGCTGGGCTAGCTCCGCGGTCGACACCGCCGCGTAGGGCCGTTCACCGAACATGTCGATGGCACAGGCCAGGATCTGCGCGCGTCGCTCGTCGGGTTCGAGCCTGCGCCTGCGCGGCGCGTCTGCGGTATCGGTGTCCAGCGGGGAAATCGGGCTGCTCCGTCGGGTTCGTTTCATCGTCGCGCGGTTGCGGCGACGGCCCATCACGATACCCAGCGGGTCGCTCGCGCGGCCAATGCGACAATAGATGTCGTCCACCGCTCCCGCACGAAGGAATGTCGCACTCCCCGATGACCGAGAACATGATCGATCCGGATGAGTTGGCGACCTGTCTGCGGGTACTGGAACGCGCCGGGCAGTTGGAGAAGGAACATCCCGATTCCATCGCCGTGCAGCGCGCCGTCGGGCACATGTTCAAAAAGCTCAAGCACCGCCGCCGCATCGAGGCCAGGGAGCAGATCTCCTCGAACGACCGCGCGGTCATCGCCGCTACCGCGACCGGTTCCCCCCAGCGCATCGATGACGAGACCGCGGGCATCCCGATCAGCTCGGCCACCTCCGGTGCGAGCGCGGGCACCCTGCTCAAGGCGCGACCCTGCTACATCTGCAAGCAGAAATACACCCAGGTCGACGCGTTCTATCACCAGCTGTGCCCCGAGTGCGCGGCCTCGAGCCACACCAAACGCGACGCCCGCACCGATCTGTCCGGCAAGCGCGCCCTGCTCACCGGTGGCCGGGCCAAGATCGGCATGTACATCGCGTTGCGCCTGCTGCGCGACGGCGCGCACACCACCATCACCACCCGCTTCCCCAACGACGCGATCCGCCGCTTCGCCGCCATGGAGGACAGCGCCGACTGGCTGCACCGGCTGCGCATCGTCGGCATCGACCTGCGTGACCCCGCCCAGGTCGTCGCCCTGGCCGACGACGTCGCCGCCCAGGGCCCCCTCGACATCCTGATCAACAACGCCGCCCAGACCGTGCGCCGCTCCGCTGGTGCCTACAGCGCGCTGGTCGACGCCGAGAACTCCCCGCTGCCCGCGGGCGTGCTGCCGGAGATGGTCACCTTCGGCAAGACCATGCAGGCTCACCCGACCGCGCTCACCGCCTCGCTCACGCCGTCGCTGTCGGCCACCGATGTCGCCGAACTCGCGCTGGTCGCAGGCTCGGCCACCCCGGAACGGATCGCGGCGGGCGTGGCCATCGACGCAGGAGGCCTCGTCCCCGATCTCGCGCACACCAACAGTTGGGTGCAGACCGTCGGTGAGGTGGAGGCCACCGAACTGCTCGAGGTGCAGCTGTGCAACTCGGTCGCGCCGTTCATCCTGGTGTCGCGGTTGCGTCCGGCGCTGGCCGCCGCGGCGGGCAGGCGCAAGTATGTGGTCAATGTCTCCGCGATGGAAGGCCAGTTCGGCCGCGGTTACAAGGGTCCGGGGCACCCGCACACGAATATGGCCAAGGCCGCGCTGAACATGCTCACCCGGACCAGCGCGCTCGAGATGTTCGAGGCCGACTCGATCCTGATGACCGCCGTCGACACCGGCTGGATCACCGATGAGCGCCCGCACTTCACGAAGGTCCGGCTGGCCGAAGAGGGCTTCCACGCTCCCCTCGATCTCGTCGACGGCGCCGCCCGCGTCTACGACCCGATCGTGCAGGGCGAGGACGGCATCGACCTCTACGGCTGCTTCCTGAAGGACTACCGGCCTTCGCCCTGGTGATCCAAGCGATGCCGAACCGGAATGATGATCATGATTCCGACCGGCGAGCGGGTACATATTCTGAATAGGTGTCGTTCCGGGTGTTGGCCGAGGTTCTCGCTGTCACCCACGTCGCGTTCATCGCGTACGTGGTCGTCGGCGGATTCCTCGCGTGGCGATGGCCTCGCACCATCGGCCTGCACGCGATGGCCGTGGCATGGGGTTTCGGCATCATCCTGATCGGCTTCCACTGCCCGCTGACCTACGCCGAGAACTGGGCGCGCAGGCGCGCCGGGGTGAGCGAGCTGCCCGAGGCGGGATTCATCGACCACTACCTGACCGGGGTGATCTACCCCGACAGCGCGCTCGGCCTGGTCCGCGCGCTCGCGGCGGTGGCGGTGCTCGTCTCCTGGCTCGGCTACGCGCGCCTGTACCAGCGCCGACTCAGTTCACGTGCCGTGTGATCTCCTGCGCCACCGCGGCGTGCTGTGCGTCGAGATAGAAGTGCCCACCACCGAAGGTGCGCAGGCTGAACGGCCCGGAGGTGACCGCACGCCACTGCTCGGCCTGGGCCACGGTGGTCGTGGGGTCCTCGGTGCTGACGAGCGCGACGACCGGACAGCTCAGTAGCGGTCCCGGCCGATGCCGATAGGTCTCGACCGCCTGGTAGTCGGCCCGAACGGCGGGCAGTACCAGATCGGCGAGTCCCGGTTCGGTGCGCAGCAGTCGCACCGGGGCCGGGTCGTTCGCCAGCCGCTCCAGATCCTCGATGAGCGCGGCATCCGATGCCTCGTGCAGCCGGGCGGTTTCGACGAACTCCGGCGCGGGACGGCCGGAGACGACGAGGGCGCGAACGGGTTGTCCAGCAGCGGCCAGTCGCAGCGCGGTCTCGTAGGCCACGGTGGCACCCATGCTGTGCCCGAACAGCGACCGTGTCGCTGCCGGTCGACGCGCGATGTCGGCGGCGATCCGGTCGGCGAGCAGATGCAGGTCGGTGATCATCGGATCGCCCAGGCGGTCCTGTCTGCCCGGATACTGCACCGCTGTCACGTCGACGTCCGGGCCGATGTGTCGCGCCAACTCCCGATAGAAGGTCGCCGACCCACCGCCCGGCGGAAAGCACGTCAATCGACCACCCGTCGCGGTACCCGGTCGCAGTATTCGAACCCACTCCGTCGCAGCCGTATTCACGCCCATATCACACTCCTCACCGTCGTCACCACAACTAGGCTGGTCGATGTGACCACCGCGCAGCAGCTCGTCCACGCCTACGAGACGGGATTGGGACTCCCACCGTCCGGCGACGCCGACGTGCCCGACCCCGGTGCGCGGTTGGCGGCCACCCTACCGGTGTGGGCGCTCGCGGCGGGTTCGGTCGCGGCGGC
>NZ_BDBR01000047.1 GCF_001613085.1 Nocardia salmonicida NBRC 13393 | reverse complement strand
CGGTCGGTCCGCCGACCGGCGGTTACAGCGGTCCGGCCACCCAGGCGGCCGCGCCAGCGCCGGTCCCCGCGAGCAACGCCAAGAACAACCAGAAGTGGCTGATCGCGCTCGGTGTCGGCGCGCTGCTGCTCGGTGGCGGCGTGCTGTGGTTGCTGTTCGGCGGTGAACCGAACCGGGATTCGGGCACCACGACCACCACCGTGCAGACCACCAAGCCGGTGCCGCCGCCGGTGACCACCACCAGGCCCGTGCCGCCGCCGGTCGTCACCGAGGAACCGCCGACCACGACGGAACCGCCGCGTCCGACGACCACTACCGAGCCGCCGACGACGACCACCGAACCGACCACCACCACGGCCCCGCCGACCACCACCAGCAAGACCAAGCCGACGACGACGCCGAAGACGACCAAACCGGAAGCGACCACTACAGCGCCCGCCGGGGGAACCACCACCGTGGGTCGCCCTCGGCTGCCCACCTTCGACCTGCCGTTCCCCGATAGCGACACGGCCGTAGGCCCGACCATAGGACAACCATGACGACCCCGAAGAATCTCTCCTCTCGGTATGAGCTGGGCGAGATCATCGGGTTCGGCGGCATGTCGGAGGTGCACCGCGCCCGCGACGTTCGCCTGTCCCGCGACGTGGCGATCAAGGTGCTGCGCGCCGATCTGGCCCGCGATCCCACGTTCTACCTGCGGTTCAAGCGCGAAGCGCAGAACGCTGCCGCGCTGAACCACCCGGCCATCGTGGCCGTGTACGACACCGGCGAGGCCACCGTCGACGGCGGGCCGCTGCCATACATCGTCATGGAGTACGTCGAGGGCGACACCCTGCGCGACATCGTGCGCGGCAAGGGACCGCTGGCGCCGCGCAAGGCGATGGAAGTCGTGGCCGATGTGTGCGCCGCGCTCGATTTCAGCCACAAGGCCGGAATCGTGCACCGTGACATGAAGCCGGCCAACATCATGATCAACCGCGCCGGTGCGGTGAAGGTGATGGACTTCGGCATCGCGCGCGCGATCGCCGACAGCGCCAACCCGATGACGCAGACCGCCGCGGTGATCGGCACCGCCCAGTACCTCTCACCCGAGCAGGCGCGCGGCGAGACCGTCGACGCGCGCTCCGACGTGTACTCGGTCGGCTGTGTGCTGTTCGAGATCCTCACCGGGCAGCCGCCGTTCACCGGTGACTCGCCGGTCGCTGTCGCCTACCAGCACGTGAAGGAAGACCCTCCGCTGCCGTCGTCGGTCAACCCCGGCGTACCGCGCGAGCTCGATTCGGTGATCCTCAAGGCGATGGCCAAGAACCCGGCCAACCGGTACCAGACGGCCGCGGAGATGCGGGCCGACCTGATCCGGGTGCTCGGCGGGCAGAAGCCGAGCGCGCCGATGGTGATGAACGACGAAGACCGTACCGACTACGACGACGAGCCGGGCCCGCGGACCTTCCACGACCGCCGCGACGACACCTCCGAGCACCCTGCGGTCGGGCCGCCCGGCGAGGAACGTAACCGCACCGGGCTGATCGCGCTCGGTGTCGCGGCCGCGCTGGCCGTGGCGTTCGGGTTGTTCTGGGTGCTGGTCGGGCCGGGCAGCCGGGCTGATCAGGTGGCCGTTCCCGACCTGTCGGGCAAGCCGGCTCAGCAGGCGCAGAACGAACTACAGCAGTCCGGTTTCTATGTCGCCGTGCAGGAGAAGCCGGACGGCAAGGTGGCGCCGGGCAATGTGATCGCGACCCAGCCGCTCGGCGGTTCGCGCATCGACGAGGGCAGCACGGTGACGTTGCAGGTCTCGACCGGCCCGACGCAGGTGCAGTTGCCGCGACTGTTCGGGATGAGCCAGACCGAGGCCGAGCAGAAGCTGAATTCGATCGGCCTGCAAATGGATCCGAACGTGGTGCGCAAGGCGTCGAGCACAGCCGAGAACGGCAAGGTGATCGCGCAGGATCCGAGCGAGGGCGTGCGGGTCGACATCGACCGGCCGATCATCGTCACCATCGGCAGCGGTCCGGAGCAGGTCCGGGTGCCGACCGTGGTCGGCCAGGACATCTCGATCGCCCAGCCGAATCTGGTCGACCCCGCCGGTTTCAAGGTCGAGATCCAGGAGGTGAAGTCCTCGCTGCCGAAGGGCCAGGTGCTCGCCACCAACCCGGCGGGCGGCAGCAACGCGGAGAAGGGCTCGACCATCACGGTCCAGGTCTCCGCCGGTGACCGCATCACCGTCCCCGATCTCACCGGGCTCACGCCTGTGCAGGCCCAGGAAAGACTGCGCGGCGAAGGGTGGACCGGTCAGCTCAGCCAGACCACGGTGATCACCCTCGACGGCAATGCCTCGGGCAAGGTCGTCGGGCAGAGTCCGGCGGCCGGTTCGACCGTGACGATCAACGGCAATGTGGTGCTGCATGTAGGAGCTTCACCGATTCCGCGTTGAGGTCTCGATTGGATGGCGAACGCGTCTGTCACGCCTACACGGGCGCAGAATGAGGCTGCTTTCATCCCCATCCAGCGTTGCTGACGAGGAGGTACAGCCCCTTATGACGACAGCCAGGGACATCATGAAGCCCGGTGCGCAGTGGATTACCCGCGGTGACACCGTGGCGACCGCGGCGACGGCGATGGCCGATCTCGGGGTCGGGTCGCTCGTCGTCGCCGACGACGACGAGCGCATGTGCGGCATCATCACCGACCGCGACATCGTGGTGAAGTGCGTCGCGCTCGGTCTGTCTCCCGATCTGACGACGGCCGCGGAACTCTGCGAGTCGACACCACGATGGGTGAGCGCGGACGCCGATGTGGAAGACGTGCTCGACCAGATGGAGTCGCACCGGGTGAAGCGGATGCCGGTGATCGAGAACAAGCGCCTGGTCGGAATGATCAGCGAGGCCGACCTGGCTCGCCACCTCGACGACAATCAGCTCGGCGAATTCGTGACCGCCATCTACGGACGGCCGTGAGCTAGCTCAAATCCAGGTGGGTGTTCATCGACATGGCTTCGGTGGCCAGGTCGGTGAGCTCCACTACACGCACGCCGTGGGTGCGGAGTTTGTCCACACCCTCGCAGGCGGCGACGAACAGGCTCGGCTCACGCCAGGCGATGACCACCGTGGGAATGCCCGCGGCCAGAATGCGATCGGTGCACGGCGGCCGGGTCGCGGTGGCGCGGGTGGAGCACGGTTCGAGGGTGCTGTAGATCGTCGCCCTGGTCAGGCGGGGGTCGTCGGGGTCGAGCTTGTTCAGCGCGGCCTCTTCGGCATGTACCTTCGCATCGGTTTCGCGGGAGAAGCCGGTCGCGATCTCCACCCCGTCGGCGACGATCACCGCGCCGACCGAATAGGCCGTCTCGCTGGGGGGGCAGTTCCTGGCGAGTTCTATCGCCCTGTGCATGAACCGGTGGTCGGTGTCGTCGTAGCTCATGTCTTTTCCCTGTGGTGGGCGAGTTATCCACAACCCTCGCGTGATGTGGAATCGGTCATGTTCAGGTGTGGAGAAAAGTTGTCCGCGAACTGTGGACAGTGGAATTTTCCCAGGTCAGTGCAGTGATTCCATTCGCGGTACCACTTAGTTGCGGGGCCTGGAATCGGGGCTGACCAGGTAGTTCAGCACAGCGACATCCCCAAGTTGTTCCACACCCGCCAGGTGCAGCCTGCGACCGGCGCCGCCGGGGAAATCGGCCGGTCCGACGAAGCGTGGGGCCGCCGGGTCGCCGACCAGGATCGGAGCGATCGCCAGGCGGATCTCGTCGACCAGGTCGGCGGCGAGGAAGCCGGTGTGCATGCCGGTGCCGCCTTCGACCATGAGCCTGTGGATGCCTCGGTCGCCGAGGTCGGTGACGAGAGCCGAGAGCGCGAGTCGCTCACCGAGGCTGACCACCTCGGCGAGTCCGTCGAGCCGGTCGCCCAGCTTCGCGGCGCCCGCGCTGGAGGTGTAGACGAGTTTGTCACCGCCGGTGTGCCAGAAGCGCAGGTGTGGATCGAGATCACCGGAATCGGTGACGGTCACTTTCACCGGATACTCCGGTTTGCCCGCCGCCACCCGCGCGGCCCGGCGCTCGGCGCTGTTCACGAGCAACCGGGGATTGTCGGTGCGCAGTGTCTGCGCACCGATCAGGATCGCGTCGGATTCGGCGCGGATCTGGTCGACCCGATCGAAGTCGGCCGGGTTCGACAGCAGGAGTCGCTGCGCACTCGCGTCGTCGATATAGCCGTCGAGACTGGCCGCCACCGACAGCAAAACCTTCATTTGGTCACCAGCGCGGCAACCTCCGCCTCGAGCGTGGCGACGAGTGCCTCCGACGGACGTTCGCCGCAGACCTCCAGCCAGTTGGCGAGCATCCGGTGCCCGCCCTGGGTGAGCACGGACTCGGGGTGGAATTGCACGCCGTGGATGGGCAGGGTGCGGTGACGCACCGCCATCACGATGCCGCTCTCGGTGTGGCCGACGACCACGAGTTCGTCGGGCATGGTTTCGGGGAGAACGGTCAGCGAGTGGTAGCGGGTGGCGGTGAAGGGGTCGGGCAGCCCGGCCAACACGCCGGACCCGAGATGGAACACGTCGCTGGTCTTGCCGTGCAGCAGTTCGGGCGCCCGGTCGACGGTACCGCCGAACGCCTCGCCGATCGCCTGATGCCCCAGGCACACGCCGAGCAGCGGCATGTTGTGCTTCGCGGCCGCGTGCACGAGCGGGATGCTCGCGCCCGCCCGGTCGGGGCTGCCGGGGCCGGGGCTCACCAACACGCCGTCGAACGCGCCGCCCTCGTCGCCGGTGGTGAGCAGGGTGTCCAGATCGTCGAGGCGGGGATCGTCATTGCGCCAGACCACGACGTCGGCACCAAGCTGGCCTAGGTACTGGACCAGGTTGAACACGAAGCTGTCGTAGTTGTCGACGACCAATACACGCATGCGTCGAGGGTACGTGGCGACCCAGTAGGTCGTCGCATCCATTACCTGGTGGGATAGCCTAGGAGTTACCTGTACTCCGAATTCGAGGACGTCATGCCCAAGTCCAAGGTCCGCAAGAAGGCCGACTACACCCCGAGCCCCGCCAGCCGTACGCCGGTGAAGGTGAAAGCGGGGCCGTCGCCGGTCTGGTACGTCGCGATCATGCTGGGCTTCATGCTCGCCGGCCTGGTGTGGCTGATCGTTTACTACCTGGCACAGGACCACATCGCTTTCATGCTCGATCTGGGCGCCTGGAACTTCCTGATCGGGTTCGGCCTGATGGTCGTCGGCCTGATCATGACCATGCGATGGCGCTGATCGCGGCGGATTACACCCGTGTTATTCATGCACACCTGTGGATAACCCTGTGCACAACTCGAGGATAGAGGGGCGAACAACCGCGTGAACGACGCACAACCTGTCTCGTGGTCGACCCCTACCGCAGGCCTGCTCGTCGTCACCGGCGGCGGAATCTTGCTGGTCGTGGCCGCAATTCTCGCTCAGGACGGGCCGAGCAGGCTACTCGTCGGCGTCGCCGCTGTGGCGGTGCTGGCAACGGCCGTGCTCGGTTTCCGGCAGCGCCCCCGGCTCACCATGATTCCCGGCGCCGCGCCGCGCCTGGTGGTCGGCACGCTCACCGGTCCGAAGGACTACCCGATCGACCGGATCGACCGGATTCGGATGGTGTCCTACCGTCGCCTCGGCCGCAAAAGCGCGATGCTCGAGGTCGACGTGCACCACGAGGGCACCGAGCGCTTGCTGATCTTCGGCCGCTGGGACCTCGGCACCAACCCCCACGATGTGTACGACACGCTGGTCGTCAACGGCTTCGCCTCGGTGACCTCCGACTGACGTTGTTTCACGTGAAGCAAAGAAACTCCCCGCCGCGATTCGTCACGGCGGGGAGTTTTTTGTGGCTGTGATCAGCCGATACTCACGGCTGAGATGATGACCGGGTCGGTCGGGCGATCATTGCGATCGGTCTTCACCGAGGCGATCGCGTCGACCACCTTGCGCGAATCGGGGTCGACCACCTCGCCGAAGATCGAGTGCTTGCGGTTGAGATGTGGCTGCGCGCCGACGGTGATGAAGAACTGTGAACCATTGGTCTCGGTACCGGCGCCCGCATTGGCCATCGCGAGCAGATAGCCGCGGTCGAAGCGCAGATCCGGGTGGAACTCATCGGCGAACTCGAAGCCCGGCCCACCTCGGCCGGTACCTGTCGGATCGCCGCCCTGGATCATGAACCCCGGGATGATCCGGTGAAAGACGGCGCCGTCGTAGAACGGGCCACTTTCCGTACCGCCGGCGTTGACGGTGGAGTACGGCGCGGTGCCGTCGGCGAGACCGACGAAGTTGCGCACCGTCTTCGGGGCGTGGTTACCGAAAAGCGCGATCCTGATATCGCCGTGGTTGGTGTGCAGAGTCGCCACGGCCGTCTGGTTGGGTGAGGTCACGCAGTTATGGTGCCACGCGGCACGCCGAATCCGTTTGTGCCACAGTGGTCGAATGAAGCTTCGTAATCCACTGCTCGCGTCGCTCGCGCTCGCCGGGGCGGGCGCCCTGGCCTACCTGGCCCGCGCCAAGCGCCCACAACTGCCGGAACCGGCCGCCGAGCCGCCGCGTCTGGGGTATTCCCGCAACGGCTCGGCGCACTAGTTCCGGCTGTCGATCAGCGGCTGACCGACTTCTTGTACTGGATCTGAGCCAGCGGCACGAAGACGATCAGGATCACCACGATCCACACCAGTGTCGTGGTCACCGGATGCTGCATCGGCCACGCCTGCGAGGGCGGCGCCATCGGGTTCACGTTGCCGAACAGATCACGCACTGCCTGGGTGAGCGCCGAGACCGGATTCCATTCGGCGAACACCCGCAGCGGAGCCGGCATGTTGTCGAGCGGAACGAACGCGTTGGACAGGAACGTCAGCGGGAAGATCACCATGAAGCTGGCGTTGTTGAAGACCTCCGGCGCGCGCACGATCAGGCCGACCACGGCCATCATCCACGACAGCGCGTAGGCGAACAGCAGCATCAACGCATACGCCAGCACCGCGTCGAGGAACGAACCGCGGATCCGCCAGCCGACGACCAAACCGGTCAGCGACATCACCACCAGGCTGACGATATTGATCACCACATCGCTGATCGTGCGCCCGACCAGCACCGCCGACGGCGCCATCGGCAGCGACCGGAACCGGTCGATGATGCCTTTCTGCATATCTTCGGCCAGGCCCGCACCGGTGAAGGTGGCACCGAACACCACCGTCTGCGCGAAGATGCCGGCGATCAGGAACTCCCGGTAGCCACCTTCGAGCCCGGGGATCGTAATCGCCGAGCCGAAGACGTAGGCGAACAAGAGCACGAACATGATCGGCGACATCGTCGTGAAGATCAGCACGTCGGGCACGCGCTTGATCTTGATGACATTGCGTTTGGCGATAGTGATGCTGTCGCTCACCACCATCGACAGTCGTTCGCCGAGGCTGGGACGGTGCACCTCGGCCTTGTCGAGTGCGACGCTCATCGGTTATTTCCTTCCGCGGCGCCCACGGTCTCCGACTCGCGATCGCCGTTGACGAGTTCTTCGGCCTCGTGCCCGGTGAGCGTCAGGAAGACGTCGTCGAGCGAGGGTCTGCGTAGTGCGACATCGTTGATGTCCACCTTGTGCTCGGTGAGCCTGCCGATGGCGGTGACCAGGTCCTGCGATCCATCGGCCACCGGAACGATGAGCTTGCGCAGGCCGGGTTCGAGATGGATCTCGCCATCGGCGAGCCCACTGAGCACCTGCTGGGCGACGGCCAGTTGGTCGACGGCGCCGACGGTGAGTTCGATCCGGTCGCCACCGACGAGGGCCTTGAGTTCGTCGGCCGTGCCGCGCGCGATCACCTTGCCGCGGTCGATCACCGCGATCGAATCGGCGAGGCGGTCGGCCTCGTCCATGTACTGGGTGGTGAGCAGCAGCGTGGTGCCGCCGGCGACCAGTTCCTCGATGACATCCCACAGATCGAGCCGGGCACGCGGGTCGAGACCGGTGGTCGGCTCGTCGAGGAACAGCACCGGCGGATTGGCCACCAGCGCGCCCGCCAGGTCCAGGCGCCTGCGCATGCCGCCGGAGTAGCCCTTCACCGGACGGTCGGCGGCGTCGCTGAGCCGGAAGCGGTCGAGCAGTTCGCGGGCCCGTTCCTTACTGCGCTGGGTGCCGAGGTGGTACAGCCTGCCGACCATCTCGAGATTCTCGAAGCCGGTGAGGTATTCGTCGACCGCGGAATACTGGCCGGAGGCGCCGATGCGCGAGCGCAGGGCCTGTGGATCGTTGAGCACGTCGATGCCCGCAACGGTGGCGGTGCCCTCATCGGGTATGAGCAGCGTGGTGAGAACGCGAACAGTCGTGGTCTTTCCCGCGCCATTGGGGCCGAGAAGCGCGGTGACGGTACCTTCCGGAACGGACAGGTCGAGTCCGTCCAGGGCGACGAGCTGCCCGTACCGTTTGACCAGACCCTCGGCGACGATTGCGTCGGGCATGATTCTCCTGAAGTCGTGGTTGGCGATGTTTTGCCCAGTATTGCCCTACCCACCGACAAGTCGCACCCCAAATTTCAGCGGGCCCGCGCATCAGATGTACACAATTGTTCGACATGCCGACGCGATGCGACACGCGGCGAATCGGACTGATTTTCTGTCGCAGAGCACGAACGAGTACGTCGGTTCCCTGGGTGGTTGCCAGGCGCGGCACGAGAACATGTTCACCGGCAATTCCCCGTAAAACCTTGCGTACCAGCCGATTCCGTTCTTCGTAAGACACCTGACAGGTATCGAGCGCCCACACCGGCCCCTCGCCGCACCCCGGACCACCACCGACACCCGCGCCGACACCCGGAAAATCTCGCCAACTCGCCAGGTGCGCGCACACTAATTCCGCGCGTATCGCGTAGGATCGTTCACGTCGGCCCCTCCCCCCCGGGCCGACCCTACGCGGGCCTCGGCTAACTCCCCCCCTTCGCCGAGGCCCGCTCCCCATTTTCCGGCAAGGTCGCAGCTCGGTACACCACCCGATGCGCACCGATACGCCGAGCGTCACAGTCCGGCCACGTTCCGGCGATCACCCGGCTACCAGGGTTATCGTCGCCCCATGGTGCCTGGTCGCGGTGCGATCGCCGGGGTCGTCTTATCGATGACGATCCTGGTCGGCTGCACCGGCTCCACCGACGACGAACACCCCACCGCGACGCCCTCCGCCGAGGTCCCCCCGAATCAAGTCGCCGGCGTCGCCCTGCCCGCCGACGCGGTCGACAAGGCCATCGGTCGCCTCGACGAACTGGCGGGCTCGCTGATGGACTCCAGCGGTATCCCAGGGATGGCTGTGGCCGTCGTCCACGGTGGAAAGACCGTGTATGCCAAGGGTTTCGGAGTTCGCGAAGCCGGCGCTCCGGACAAGATCGACGCCGATACCGTCTTCCAGCTCGCCTCGGTGTCGAAGTCGCTCGCCGCGACCGTCGTGGCCAACCAGGTCGGCGCGAACACGGTCGAGTGGACGACGCCGGTGGTCGCTCACCTCCCGTCGTTCGCGCTGGCCGATCCCGCCACCACGGCCCAACTCACCGTCGGCGACCTGTTCGCGCATCGCAGTGGCCTGCCCGACCACGCGGGCGATCGGCTCGAAGACCTCGGCTACGACCAGGCCGCGATCCTCGACAAACTTCGCCTCGAACCCCTCGACCCGTTCCGCGTCACCTACCACTACACCAACTTCGGGCTCACCGCCGCGGCCGAATCCGTAGCCGCGGCGGCCGGAAAGGACTGGGCCAAGCTGTCGGCCGATGCCCTCTACACACCGCTCGGCATGCGCGACACCAGCTCTCGCTTCGACGACTTCCGTGCCCGTCCGAATCACGCGGTGGGGCACGTGAACATCGACGGCGAATGGGTCGCCCGCTACGTGCGCGACCCCGACCCCCAGTCCCCCGCGGGCGGCGCGAGCTCGTCGGTGAACGACATGGCCCGCTGGCTCACGATGCTGCTCGGCGACGGCACGACGGGCGCGACCACCATCGCCCCGCCCGAAGCCCTGCTACCCGCCGTCACACCCCAGATCGTCTCGGCGCCGCCCACGACCCCCACCGCGCGGGCAGGCAGCTACGGGTACGGCTTCAACGTGTCGGTCTCCTCGGCGGGTCGCACCGCCAACAGCCATTCCGGCGCTTTCTCCCTCGGCGCGGCGACCAACTTTTTGGTGATCCCGTCCGCCGACGTCGCCATCGTCGCGTTGACGAACGCGGCGCCGCTGGGCATTCCGGAGACCCTGACCGCCGAGTTCGGCGATCTGGTGCAGTTCGGCGAGGTGCGTGAGGACTGGCGCGGGCTGTACCGCGACGCGTTCGTCGCGGCCGACGCACCGGAAGGCGACCTGTCCGGCAAGACTGCCCCGTCCGATCCGGCTCCCGCACAGGCACTGTCGACCTACACGGGCACCTACGACAGCGACTACTGGGGCCCCGCGACGATCTCGGCGACACCAACGGGCCTGGTTCTCACCATCGGCCCGGCACGGCGGGAATACCCACTGCGGCACTGGGAGGGCGACACCTTCGCCTTCGAGCCCAGCGGCGAGAACGCCCCGCCCGGCAGCGTCTCCTCGGCACGGTTCACCGACGGCAGGCTGACCATCGACTACTTCGACGAGAACGGCCTCGGCACCTTCGCCAAGAGCGGTTGATCAGGCGAGCGCGCGCCATGCGGTCGCCAGCCGCGCCGCCCTGACCTTGCCCGCCACCCCGAGCAGCGGAACGTCACGTTCCCAGCGCTTCCTGACCTCGGGGTCCACCGGCGCCCACAGCGGCTCCAGTTCGGCCCGCAAGCCGGTCAGCCGATCGAAGAGACCGCCGAGCGCGATGTGCACGCCCGGCGAGCTCGGATCCTCGGCGCCGACCCCACGTACCGCCGCAAACAGCGCCAGCAGCTGTTCTACGGGCTCAGCGGGCCATTGGGACAACCTGGCCACCCGAACCAGCTGACCGAGCACAGCGGCCACCACATGCAGGTCCTCGACCGTCCGGAACGGCTTCAGATAGTCCGTGTAGCCGTCACCGGGCAGTACTTGGCCCGGCGCGGCATCGAAGGTGACTCCCGCGTGCGGGATCTCGGGCGCGAACGGCAACGCCGGCAACGGCGACACCGCGGCGGCCGCACCGGCGGGCACCAGCACAGCGCGCAGGATCGGCCTGCCGTCGGGCTGGGTACCGGATCGGGCGATCACCAGGAACCGATCGGCGAACGTACCGAGCGTTGCGAAGGATTTCGTTCCGCTGACGGCGCCGTCCTCGCCCACCGTGGTGGTCATCGTCGACGGCCGCGCACCGGCGCCTTCGGTCGCGCACATCGAGGACAGCTCGGTGGGATCGAGCGAGGGCACCAGCGCGTGCAGCGCTTCCTGATATCCCCCGAGAAACGCGGGACCTGTGCCGGCACTGTCGAATCCGGCGATCGCCGCGCGGTCGATGGAACTCGCGAAATCGCGGGACCGTGCGCGGTGACGTGCCCATTCCGCCGCGAAGTCAGTCGAAACCGAGTCGGCGGGGGTGGCGGTGAGGAGAAAATCGAATACCGAGGAATTCACAGATGTGGAGCCTAGGGGAATCGAACCCCTAACCCCTGCCTTGCAAAGGCAGTGCTCTGCCAATTGAGCTAAGGCCCCTTACTGGTCGCTGACCAGTTGGCAACCCGAAATCAGCGGGTGGTGACCTCGCGCCAGAGGTCTGCGTCGTCGCGCTTGCGGAATTTGTTGACACCGATGAGAACGGCGATCACAACACCGACCATGAGGACAATCTTCATGATTCCCACCCTACTGTGCTGTTCGGGAGTGGGCCTAGGAGGACTTGAACCTCCGACCTCTTCGTTATCAGCGAAGCGCTCTAACCGCCTGAGCTATAGGCCCGAACTCATTTCGATCCCCTGCCGGAGCAGTGAACCGCAACGAGAAACGAGGTTACCTTACCTGGCTGCCGATAACCAAAACGGCCGGTCAGGCCCAGTTTCCTGAGCCGACCGGCCGTTCGGGAAAACCCGTCCTAGTCGGGATCAGCCAGGGTTACCTGGATGCCGCCGACCAGATCGCAGCACTGGTTGTAGATGAACACGCCGACGGTGGCCAGCGCGGTGAACAGCACCACGTTGATCAGGCCGATCACACCCGCGTAGCCGAACACCGTGCCCGCGTCGATCAGGCTCGACGAGTTGCCCTCCGGGTTCAGCATCTCGCCCAGCGAGTTGTCCAGGTTGTCCCAGACGCCCATGCCGGCCAGGACGATGTAGAGCAGGCCGACGGCCAGCATCCACACGAAGAACAGTGCGACGCTGATCACCAGCGTGATCTTCAGGGTCGACCAGGGGTCGATCCGGCGGATCTGCACCGTCGCGCGTAGTGGCTCGCCCGACGCGGCGGCCGCGATGGCCACCGGTACCGCGGGCGAGACCGTGCCCGCCGCGGCTGCCCGCGCACTCGGCCCCGGGTTGTACTGCTGGGGCTGGGGCGCCATCGGTAGCCCTGGCGGCGCCACCGGCGCCTCGGGTGCCGGGTGACGCACGTCGGACAGGTCGGGCATGTCCTTGACGAGTTCCGGGCGGGCGATGCTGCGAGTCGGCCCGTCGATACCGACGGACTTCACCATCGCCGCTTCCTTGCGAGCCGCCTTGGCCGCCAGGTCGGCGGTGGTGCGTGCGTTGGACGCGCCGCTGCCCTTGAGCCCGCCTGCCGCGGCCCCGGACGAGGGCCGGCCCTGGCTCGGCGCTTCGCCGGGCCGGTACAGGTTCGACTGCGGTTCACGCTGCGGAAGCTGAGCCCACCCGTCCTGGTAGGGCGAGGATTTGCTGCCCTTACCGTCGAGCGAATCGGCACCGGCCGCACCGGATTCCGGCGCCGCGCCCTCGGCCGGACCGCCCTGGCGTGGGATCGGTCGCGGCGGGATCGGAGACGTGGCGATTCGCTCGGTGACGCCGTTGGTCTGGTTCCGATCGTCGTTCGACTGATTCGGTGTGGTCAATGGAATCCTCAGATCCGTTCGTTGCCGCCGCTATTTGGTGTGTTACTCCGAAGCCACGTCGCCGAGGAGCTGATCGGGATCGGGCTCGTCGGCGTTGCGCGCGATCGCTAGCAAGGTATCGCCATCCGCGAGGTTCATCAATCGCACGCCCTTGGTCTGGCGTCCGGCTTTACGAACCTGCTTGGCTGCGGTGCGGATGACACCACCACTGGAAGTGATCGCGTACAACTCGTCCTCGTCGTCGACGATGAGCGCACCCACCAGGCTGCCACGTTTCGGGTCGTACTGGATTGTCAATACGCCTTTTCCGCCCCGGCCCTGGGCCGTGTACTCCTCGATCGCCGTGCGCTTGGCATACCCACCAGCGGTCGCGACAAGCAGATACGTCTCCAGACGCACCACGTTGAGCGAGAGCAATTCGTCGTCGGTGTTGAAGCGCATGCCCTGCACGCCGGAGGTGGCCCGACCCATCGGACGCAGGGCCTCGTCGGTGGCCGCGAAGCGGATCGACTGACCGTGCGCCGAGACCAGGAGCAGGTCGTCGTCGGACGAGCACAGCACCGCGCCGACCAATTCGTCGTCGTCGCGCAGGTTCACCGCGACGATGCCGCCGGACCGGTTGGAGTCGAAGTCTGTGAGTTTGGACTTCTTCACCAGGCCCGCGCGTGTCGCGAGCACGAGGTACGGAGCGTCCTCGTAGGTCTTGAGCTGGATGATCTGGGCGATCTTCTCGTCCGGCTGGAAGGCCAGCAGGTTGGCCACGTGCTGACCACGCGCGGTCCGGTTGGCCTCGGGCAGCTCGTAGGCCTTGGCCCGGTAGACGCGCCCCTTGTTGGTGAAGAACAGCAGCCAGTCGTGCGTGGACGACACGAAGAAGTGCTTGACGATGTCGTCCTGCTTGAGACCCGCGCCCATCACGCCCTTGCCGCCGCGCTTCTGCGAGCGGTAGAGGTCGGTCTTGGTGCGCTTGGCGTAGCCGGTCTCGGTGATCGTGACCACCACGTCCTCGCGCGCGATCAGATCCTCGTCGGCGACGTCACCGTCGGCGGCGATGATCCTGGTCCGACGGTCGTCGCCGTACTTCTCGACGATCTCGGCCAGCTCGTCGCGCACGATCGCGCGCTGACGCTCCGGCTTGTCGAGAATGTCCTTGTAGTCGGCGATCTCGATCTCGATCTTGGCCAGATCGTCGATGATGCGCTGACGTTCCAGGGCCGAGAGCCGACGCAGCTGCATGTCGAGGATGGCGGTCGACTGGATCTCGTCGATGTCGAGCAGCTGCATCAGGCCGGTGCGCGCGGTGTCGGTGTTGGCCGCGCCGCGGATCAACGCGATGACCTGGTCGAGCATGTCGAGTGCCTTGACCAGGCCGCGCAGGATGTGGGCCCGCTCCTCGGCCTTGCGCAGCAGGTAGCGGGTGCGCCGGACGATGACCTCGAGCTCGTGATTCACGTAGTAGCGAATCATCTGGTCCAGGCGCAGGGTCCGCGGCACGCCATCGACGATCGAGAGCATGTTCGCGCCGAAGCTGGTCTGCAGCTGGGTGTGCTTGTAGAGGTTGTTCAGCACCACCTTCGCCACCGCGTCACGCTTGACCGTGACCACGATGCGCATGCCGACACGGTCGGAGGACTCGTCGTGGATATCGGAGATACCCGCGATCTTCGCGTCCTTCACCTGCTCGGCGATGGAGTTGACGAAGTTGTCGGTGTTGACCTGGTACGGCAGTTCCGTGATGACGATCGTGGTGCGACCACGCGCGTCTTCCTCGATCTCCACCACACCGCGCATGCGGATGGAACCGCGACCGGTGGTGTAGGCGTCGTGGATGCCCTGGCCGCCGACGATCAGGCCGTGGGTCGGGAAGTCGGGGCCCTTGACCCGTTCCATGCAGGCGGCGAGGGTGGATTCCTCGTCGGCCTCGTAGTTCTCCAACGCCCAGTAGATGGCCTCGGCCAGCTCGTTGAGGTTATGCGGCGGGATGTTGGTCGCCATGCCGACCGCGATGCCGTTGCTGCCGTTCATCAGCAGGGCGGGCACGCGCGCGGGCAGCACGGTCGGCTCCTGCGAGCGACCGTCGTAGTTCGGAACGAAATCGACCGTCTCCTGGTCGATATCGCGCAGCATCTCCATCGCGAGCGGCGTCAGACGGCACTCGGTGTACCGCATGGCGGCCGCGCCGTCGTTGCCGCGGGAACCGAAGTTGCCCTGGCCGTCGACCATCGGGTAGCGCAGCGACCACGGCTGGGCCATGCGCACGAGGGTGTCGTAGATCGACGAGTCGCCGTGCGGGTGGTAGTTACCCATGGTCTCGGCGACCGGACGCGCGGACTTCACATAGCCGCGATCGGGGCGGTAGCCGTTGTCGTACATCGCGTAGAGCACGCGCCGGTGCACCGGCTTGAGGCCGTCGCGCACATCGGGCAGCGCGCGGCCCACGATCACGCTCATCGCGTAGTCGATGTAGCTGTTCTGCATTTCGGTCTGGATATCGACCGGTTCGGTCCGGTCGCCCGCACCGCCGGACGGTGGCAGCGTGGTCTCAGTCATCAAATCTCCTTCGAGGGGCCGACATGCGAGCGGGCGCGCCCTTCAGGCGCTGCGCCGCTTACACATCGAGGAAACGGACGTCCTTGGCATTGCGGGTGATGAAGCTGCGACGTGCCTCCACGTCCTCGCCCATCAGCACGGAGAACAGCTCGTCGGCCGCAGCCGCGTCGTCGAGCGTCACCTGACGAAGTACCCGAACCGCGGGGTCCATCGTGGTTTCCCACAGCTCCTTGGCGTTCATCTCGCCCAGACCCTTGTAGCGCTGGATGCCGTCGTCCTTGTTGATCTTCTTGCCCGCGGCGAGACCGGCCTCGACCAGCGCGTCGCGCTCACGGTCGGAGTAGGCGAACTCCGGTTCCGAACGCATCCACTTGAGCTTGTACAGCGGCGGCTGGGCCAGGTACACGTGACCGTGCTCGACCAGCGGACGCATGAAGCGGAACAGCAGCGTGAGCAGCAGCGTCGCGATGTGCTGACCGTCCACGTCGGCGTCGGCCATCAGGATGATCTTGTTGTAGCGCAGCTTGGCGATATCGAACTCGTCGTGGATACCGGTGCCGAACGCGGTGATGATCGACTGGACCTCGTTGTTCTTGAGGACGCGGTCGATGCGGGCCTTCTCGACGTTGATGATCTTGCCGCGCAGCGGCAGGATCGCCTGGTACATCGAGTCGCGGCCCGACTTCGCCGAACCACCGGCGGAGTCGCCCTCGACGATGTAGATCTCGCACTTGCCCGGATCCTTCGACCGGCAGTCGGCCAGTTTGCCCGGCAGTCCGCCCAGGTCGGTCGCCGACTTGCGGCGCACCAGCTCACGCGCCTTACGGGCGGCCATCCGGGCCTGCGCCGAGGACACCGCCTTCTGCACGATGGTCTTCGCGTCGGCCGGGTTGGCCTCGAACCAGTGCTGCAGGTGTTCGTTGCAGGCGCGCTGCACGAACGACTTGACCTCGGTGTTGCCCAGTTTGGTCTTGGTCTGGCCCTCGAACTGCGGCTCGCCGACCTTGACGCTCACGATGGCGGCGAGGCCCTCGCGGATGTCGTCACCGGTGAGGTTGCCGTCCTTCTCCTTGAGGAGCTTCTTCTCCTTGGCGTACTTGTTGACCACCGTGGTGAGCGCCGCGCGGAAGCCCTCTTCGTGGGTGCCGCCCTCATGGGTGTTGATCGTGTTGGCGAAGGTGTGGACCGACTCGGAGTAACCCGAGTTCCACTGCATCGCGACCTCGAGCTCGTGGCCGGTGCCCTTGACCGTGTAGCCGACGACCGAGTTGTGGATGGCCGACTTGGTGCGGTTGATGTGGCGGACGAAGTCCACCAGGCCGCCCGGGTAGTGGTAGGTGCGGGTCTTCACCTTGTGCTCGGCCGCTTCCGCGGCGACCACCTCGGCGTCCTTGGGCGCCTCGGCGGTCTCACTGACCACCTCGTCGATGACGTCGCCCACGGCGACTCGCTCATCGGTGAGCTTGATGGTGAGGCCCTTGTTCAGGAAGGCCATCTCCTGCAGGCGCCGCGCCACGGTCTCGAAGTTGTAGGTGGTGGTCTCGAAGATGTCCGGGTCGGCCCAGAACCGCACCGTGGTGCCGGTGGCCTTGGTCGCCTCGCCCTGCGCGAGCTTGCCGGGCTTGGCGTCCTTGTAGGTCTGGGTCCAGTGGTAGCCGTCGACGTCGATCTCGACCTCGACCTTGGTCGAGAGCGCGTTCACCACCGAGATACCGACACCGTGCAGACCACCCGACACCGCGTAGGAGTCGGAGTCGAACTTGCCACCGGCGTGCAGCTGGGTCATGACGACCTCGATCGTCGGCACGCCCTGCGCGTGCATCCCGACCGGGATGCCACGACCGTCGTCGATCACCTCGACGCCGCCGTCGGCGAGCAGGGTCACCTCGACCTTGCTCGCGTAGCCGGCCATCGCCTCATCGACCGAGTTGTCCACAACCTCCCAGATGAGGTGGTGCAGACCGCGTTCACCGGTGGACCCGATGTACATGCCAGGGCGCTTGCGCACCGCCTCGAGGCCTTCGAGGACCGTGATGGAAGAGGCACCGTAGCCTGAATTGTTGCCCGATGCGTTGGAGTCGTTGGCAGCCACTTCTCGGTAGCTCTCCTTACTTGCTGATCCCTGGCGCAGCGATCCGGGCAGCACGCGCACAGCTCGGAAAGAGCCATCAGATATCACGGACTGCACAGCACGCGCCGAAGGTTCGCCGCTGGTTACGTCACCATCCTACTGGTAAGCCCAACTTACAGTGCACCTACGACACCCCTGGCGTCGCCGTGAATGCAAGAAATCGCCCAACCGCGGGACATTTCCGCCTCTACGGGAATTTTGACGGTCGTGGGAGCGAATAGGCGGGCGCGTCCGAGGCGGCGGGCGCGTGGTGCGAGATCCGGCATGTCGCTCTGGGTAAAAGTTATCCACAGGCGTTGTGCACATGTCCACAACTCGAGGCGCGAGAGCGGCGCAGGCACAACGGATCTCGCCCCGGTCACCGCGCGGCTACCCGTAGGTATCGCGCGGGCCACGGCCCTTGATGTGTCGATCGCCCTTGCGCCAGCTCGGCGCGGCGGGGCCGGTGATGCGCAGTGAGGTAACCACGCCGTGACCGACCGCGGCGTTGATCTTGGCCAGGATCTGGCTCTGCAACATGCGCAGCTGGGTAGCCCACGCGGTGGACTCCGCGGCGATCTTGAGCACACCGCCTTCGAGGGTCACCGGGGTGGCGTGTGAGGCGATGTCCTCGCCGACCACCCGTGGCCAGCTGCCGAACACCGTGCCCTCGGCTACCTTGCCTGACCAGCCACGATTCTTCGCCAGCGAGCCGCTGAGCGCGCCGAGGAGCTGGGGATCGCGAGCGTCGGGGCCCGACCCCGACCAGCCGCTGCGGCGCCTGCCGCCTGCCCGCAACTTGCGTACCGGCGAGGCCCTGCCCTGCCCGATGGACTTGCCACTCGCCTTGGCCGCGGCACGCGCCTCTTCCAGCGCGCGGCGGGCCAGATCGATGCCGCGCAGCTCCGGTGCGGGTTCTTCCGGCACGGGTTTCCGCCTTCCGGTGTCGGGGGTGGCCGAGTGTGGATGGAGTCTACGCCGGGGCGCCGACTGGCTCGTCGAGCACCGATCCGGCATATGTCCAGCATGTTGCCGGTTTTCCACAGGGGCTGGGGATAACTATCGCAATCTGTGCATATCTTCGGCGTGTTCGACGGCTTCGGCGACGATATGTGAGGTACGCCGGTCGGCTTCGCCGGTCGTTTGCACACGCAACGGTTCGGCGGCCAGTTCCGACGGCACGTCCTCGGCCACCGCGGCCGTGATCAACACTTGCTCGGCACCCGCGGCCACCTCCGCGAGCGCGGCGCGGCGGCGACGATCGAGTTCGGCGAACACGTCGTCGAGTAGCAGCACCGGTTCGGAACCCTCGCTGCGCAACAGCTCGAACGAGGCCAACCGCAGCGCGAGGGCGAACGACCAGGATTCACCATGACTGGCGAAGCCCTTCGCGGGCGCGCTGCCGAGCAGCAACTCCAGATCGTCGCGATGCGGGCCGACCAGACAGACCCCGCGATCGAGCTCCCGGTTCCGTGCGGCGGCCAGCTCGCGCAGCATGATCTCGTGCAGCAGCGGTGCGTCACCGGCCTCCGGCGCCCTGGCCGGATCGAGCAGTTCCGGTGGGAGATACCCCGAGCGGTAAGTGATTGCGGCAGGACGTGATTCGGGCGCGATCGACCGATATGCCTGGGACAGATGGGGATACAGGTCGTGCACAAGGCGCAGCCGTTCGGCGAGCAGCACCGCCGCGTGGTCGGCGAGATGTCCGTCCCACACGTCCAGAGTGCCCAGATCGGCGCGCGAACGCGATTGGCGCCCAGCGGTTTTCAACAGGGCCGAGCGTTGGCGCAGCACCTTGTCGTAGTCGGCTCGGACACCGGCGAGCCTGGGCAACCGGGCTGTGGACAACTCGTCGAGGAACCGACGCCGCTCACTCGGATCCCCACGCACCAGCGCCAGATCCTCCGGCGCGAACAAGACGGTGTGCAGAATCCCCAGGATTTCGCGGGAGCGGCGCACCGGCGAGCGATTGATCTGCGCGCGATTGGCACTGCCCGCCTTGAGTTCCACGTCCACGCGCAGTTCCCGGCCGGTGTTCACCACGGTGGCCCCGATCCTGGCCTGGGTGGCGCCCATCCGGATCAGTGGGGCGTCGGCGGAGACCCGGTGCGAGCCGAGCGTCGCCAGATAGCCGACCGCCTCGAGCAGATTGGTCTTGCCGTTGCCGTTTGCTCCCAGCAGCACTGTGCGCCCTGGGGACAACTCGAGGTCGGCGTGCTCCCACGAACGGAAATCACGGACCGACAGCTCACGAATGAACATGCGGACCTTACCGGCGCCTGCCGGCTCAGCCGGGCAGCCGGACCGGCATCAACAGGTAGATGTACTGGCTCTCCAGCGCCGCGAACGCGCCCGACTCGAGCACCTTGGGCTCCTCGTCGGAGGCGGGCAGCAGCACGGCGGGACGGCTGGGGGTGGTGAACCCGAAGGTGACCCGGTCGGTATGCAGCGCAGCGAGGCCCTCGGTCAGGTAGCCGGGGTTGAACGCGATGGTGAGCGGTTCGCCACGGAAATCCGCCTCCAGCCATTCCTCGGCCCGGCCCGCGTCGTCCCCACCCGCTGACAACAGCACGCCGTCTGTGGAGAACTCGAGCCGCACCTGGGCACCGCGCTCGGCCACCAGGGCGACGCGTTTGATCGCCTCCGACAGCACGGCGACGGGCAGGGTGGCGATGGAGGTGTGCTCCTTGGGGAGCAACTGGCGGAACTTGGGGAATTCCGCGTCGAGTAGCCGGGTGGTGGTGCGCCTGCCGCCGTTGACGATGCCGAGCAGGCCGTCGGCGCCGCCACCGCTGCCCAGCGACAGCTGCACGGGCGCCTCGGCGGCACCGAGGGTCTTGGCGGCCTCGGAGAGCGTGCGCGCGGGGATGAGCACCGCGGTCTCGATATCGGAGCGGGTCGGCTGCCACTGCAGGTGGCGCACGGCGAGGCGGAAGCGGTCGGTGGCGGCGAGCACCACGTCGTTGCCCTCGATCTCGACCCGGATGCCGGTGAGCATCGGCAGGGTGTCGTCACGGCCGGCGGCGACAGCGACCTGGCCGACTGCCTCGGCGAACACGTCGACGGTGAGTTCACCGGTCTGCTGCGGTACCTCGGGCAGCTGGGGATAGTCCTCGACCGGCATGGTCGGCAGGGAGAACTTCGCGCTGCCACAGGCGATGAGCACGCGGGTGCCGTCGACCGAGACATCGACCGGCTTGTTCGACAGCGACTTGGTGATGTCGGCGAGCAGGCGACCCGAGACCAGCACCTGACCGGGACCGGCGACCTCGGCCGCGACGCGCATCTGCGCGGAGACCTCGTAGTCGAACCCGGAGACCGTCAGGCCGTTCTCGTCGGCCACCAGCAGCACACCGCCCAGAACAGGCACCGGAGGCCGGGACGGGAGACTGCGCGCCACCCAGGCCACCGATTCGGCGAAGTCCTCTCGGGCGACCCGAAACTTCATGCTCGCAAGCTCCATCGCCCGATTTGTCCTCTCCGAGTTTCGAATCCGTGTGCGGGGGTGTGTCAGCGGAGTTGAACTGCTGTGTCGGCCGCGCATTGAGTCTCGCACAACCAACCGACAACCAAACGGTACCCGTGCAGTGCGCGAACTCCGCATCGACCCTCCCGGTCGATTCCTGTTCGTCGAACTACCCCTGTTCCTCCTTGCCTGCTTGTGAGTGGACAAGCGACGAAGCCGAGCCTCCCCAACCGAGTTTCCACACACCCTGTTTTAAAAGAGTTCTCTCTAGAAGGAGAACCGAAGTAGTAGTAGGCACTGTGGAATCTGTGGATTTCGACCGAATCCGCAGGTCAGAGCGCTTGGTGGCATGGGGATGGCCTTGGGGTGACTCGAGGATGAATCGGCGGTGGCTGTGGAGGGGCGGAGTTGTCCCCATTCCATCCTCGAGTTGTCCTCGAGTTGTTCCACCGGATTCACCCAGTTGTTCACACGTCGGGCCAGCCTGGTGGCAACGGTGGGGATTCCTCGAGGACTCCACAGGGACTCCTCGAGGAATCCACAGGCCGGATTCGGTGACATCGCAGGTCACCGCTAGTGCACAGGTGTTAGTGGAGCGTCTTGTGGATGATGTGGACAACTGCCTGTGCATGAACGCTGCACACCCGCGCCCAACACCCTGTGCACCGACCGGTGCACAAAGGTGTGGATTCCTCGAGGAGTCCACAGGAATTCCTCGAGGAATCCACAGGGCAAAAAAGAACACCGCCCCAGGTCAGGGCGGTGTTCGAGGTTGGGGATGAAATCAGCGGGAGCGCTGTTTAATTCGGGCTGTGAGTTCTTGGACCTGGTCGTAGACGCGACGGCGCTCGGTCATCTCCTTGCGCACCTTTTTCTCCGCGTACATCACCGTGGTGTGGTCGCGACCGAACGCCTGCCCGATCTTGGGCAGCGACAGATCGGTGAGTTCACGGCACAGGTACATCGCGATCTGACGGGCCTGCGCCAGCGGACGCGCCTTGCCGGGCCCGGTGAGCTCCTCGAGCGTGGTGTTGAAGTACTCGGCGGTGACGGCCATGATCGTCGCCGCGTTGATCTCCAGGGCCGCGGTGTCGGGCATCAGGTCGCGCAGCACCACCTCGGCCAGCGAGAGGTCGAGCGGCTGGCCGTTGAGCGAGGCGAAGGCCGTGACCCGGATCAGCGCGCCCTCGAGCTCGCGGATATTGCGCTCCACCCGGCTGGCGATCAGTTCGAGCACGTCGTGCGGCACATCGAGCCGGTCCATCCGCGCCTTCTTGCGCAGGATCGCGATGCGAGTCTCCAGCTCAGGGGGCTGCACGTCGGTGATCAGGCCCCACTCGAAGCGGGTCCGCAGCCGTTCCTCCAGGGTGGCCAGCTGCTTGGGCGGGCGATCCGAGGACACCACGATCTGCTTGTTCGCGTTGTGCAGGGTGTTGAAGGTGTGGAAGAACTCCTCCTGGATGCCTTCCTTGCCCTCGATGAACTGGATGTCGTCTACCAGCAGGATGTCGGTCTCGCGGTAGCGCCGCTTGAACGCGACCTTGCGGTCGTCGCGCAGGCTGTTGATGAAGTCGTTGGTGAATTCCTCGGTGGAGACGTACTTCACCCGCATGCCGGGGAACAGTCGCTGCGCGTAGTGACCCGCCGCGTGCAGCAGGTGGGTTTTGCCCAATCCCGAAGCGCCCCAGACGAACAGCGGGTTGTAGGCGCGTGCGGGCGCCTCCGCGATGGCGACCGCCGCGGCGTGCGCGAACCGGTTGGACGCGCCGATGACGAAGGTCTCGAACGTGTATTTGGCATTGAGACTGGCCGACGAGGACGACTGCGGCGGCGCCTCGGGCGACTTGTTGAAGTAGGTCGGCCAGTTGTTGCGGTTGCTGACCACCGGTTCGTCGTCGACCGGCTGAGCGCCGGGTTGGCCGGGGAACGGCTTGTCCTGGCCGTCGGCGTTCGACTCCTCGGCGCGGGCCGGTGCGGGCTCTTCGGACGGCCTGCGGTTGGGTGCGCGCTGCGCGGACGGCTCGGGAGTGAACAGCGACTCCTGCCCGGAGTGGTCGCGGCGCGGCGCGGCCGGCTGCTCACGGCGTGCGGGCGGTGCGGTCTCGGGAACACGCTGGTCCGGACGCGCACCGCGGAACTCACCGCGGCCGCCGAACTCGCCACCGGGGTAGTCGGGTGCCGGATACGCAACGGTCGGCTCGAAATCGCTGCCGGGGAACTCGTTGCGTTCACCCTGGTACTCGGGTTGCTGGGTGTATTCGGAGGGTGGCTGCTTGTACTCCGGCTGCTGGCCGTACTCCGAGGGCGCCTGCTGATATTCGGACTGCTGGCCGTATTCCGACGGAGCCTGTTTGTACTCCGTCGGCTGGCTGAATTCCGCGGGTGCCTGCTGGTACTCGGGCTGTTGCTGCTGGTAGTCCGGTTCGATCGGGTACTCGCGGTGCCCGGCGTAGTCGTTGCGCTCGCCGTACTCGCCGGCCTGTCCGGGGTACTCACGGCCGCCGTAGCTGTTCGGGTACTCGCCATTGGCCGGATAGTCGGGCGACGACTGATAGTCGTTGCCGTACTCGCCGCCCTGGACGGGGTACTCGCCCGCGCCGTAGCGCGGCCTGCCGTACTCACCACGGGCGGCATAGTCGGGAACACTGAAATCGGGGCCGGGATATCCGGCGGGCGGACGGACCTGCTCGCGCGGACGCTCCGGCCTGCTCGTCATCCTGGCGTGCCGAGGCGAACTACCGGCCCGCTCCCCCGCGGCCGGGCTCGGCGCGGCGATGCGCACGCCGAGTCCTTCCACTTGGGGACCCAATCGGCGGGCGAGCGAGCGCAGGATCGGCTCGCGCAGATCACGCTCGATCGCCTCCTGTGCCAGCGACGACGGAACCGACAGCAACGCGAAACCCTGCGCGACGGTGAGCGGCTTCACCAGCTTCAACCAGGCCTGCTGTGCGCGACTCACCGCGGGGATGGCGCCGTCGGCCGAGCCGGTGGTGAGTTCGGCAACCACCTCCGGCCACACTGTGGCCAGCACGTTCTGCTCGTCGTCCATACAGCGTCCTCCCCGGACCGGTTTGTTGGGGCCCACGGCCTTCGCGCACGCCGGAAAGCACCCGTGAACAGGTGTATTCCAGTGATCCTGCGTACAACCGAAGCCGGTTCGAACGCTGTGGTCCGGTGATTCCGGACTGCGGCGCGGGCACCGACGGCCCTACGAATATGCCACTGCGGCCGTCTGTCCACATAATTATCCACAGATGTGGACAAACCTGGGGATAAAGGAATTCTGCCAGCGTGTGGCAGTGAATGGGGCTGGACCTGCGGTTCTTCAGCAATCCCCCGGCTACAGAGGTTAGCTGGCCGCGCCACGCAACGCCAGGGGTGTGGAAGAACTCACGAAAAGTGGCCGGATGCGTCACTGTAGCCCGGGCGTGTCGTGCCTGGTCGGGCCGATCCCCTGGTCCATTCGGGAGTCCGGTAGCCTTGACCCGTGCCGGTGACAGGTACGTGGGGGCCGAGTTTGACCCGTTCCTTCGGGGTAAGTACCCTCGTACAGTCACCCCTTGGCGCGGTTGGCGGCTGTCTGCTGCACATCGATCGCCAAGGCAATCTGTGCGTAGACCGCGGTCCGCAGCGCAGACAAATCATTTGTACAGACTTCGGGCGCCGAATGGTGCCCACCTACTACAGGAGTGTTGACCGTGGCCAAGGGCAAGCGGACGTTCCAGCCGAACAACCGTCGTCGGGCGCGCGTCCACGGCTTCCGTCTCCGGATGCGGACCCGTGCGGGCCGCGCCATCGTTGCGGCGCGTCGCCGTAAGGGCCGTACCGAACTGACTGCCTGATCGCGCGTAGTCGGACGCTCGGGTGTTGCCTGAGCCGTATCGGTTGCACCACCGTGCCGAATTCTCCCGCACGGTGCGCCGCGGTCAGCGAATCGGGAGGCGAGATCTCGTCGTACACGCGCTAACGCACGGGTACGACGATGTCGCCGACGGCGATTCCCTGGTCCACGTAGGCGGTCCTCGGTTCGGGCTGATTGTCAGCAAGGCGGTGGGTAACGCGGTGGTTCGCCACCGGGTGGCCCGCCGCCTGCGTCATATGTGCGCCCAGGTGGTCGACGAAATACCGGTCGGCACCGACGTTGTGATCCGGGCCCTGCCCGGCGCCGCTACCGCTGATTCCGCCGAGTTGCTGCGCCAGCTGCGCACCGGCCTGCGCAAGCTCGGCTTGCGCGGGGAACCGGAGCTCGCGCTCGGTCGCACCTCGGCCGGTGAACGGCGATGAGGACCCTCACCCGCCTGCCCGCGAAAGCCCTGATCGCCCTGATCGAGCTCTACCGGACCTATGTCTCCCCCACCCGGATGCCGATCTGCCGGTTCACCCCCACCTGCAGTGAGTACGCGGTGACTGCCTTGCGTACCCGCGGGTTGCTCGTCGGATCGGCGCTCACGGTCGTGCGGCTCGCGAAATGCGCGCCCTGGCACCCTGGAGGGTGGGATCCCGTGCCTGAGCGCGGGTCGAAAGCCTGCACACAGTCATCGCCCGCGCTGATCGGCGATACGAACGACGGGAGTACCTAGAGCCGTGCTCGACATCATCTATTGGCCGGTATCCGCAATTCTGTGGTTCTGGCACAAGGCCTTCGGCTTTGTGTTCGGGCCTGACAGCGGTCTCACTTGGGCACTGGCGATCGTGTTCCTCGTGTTCACGCTGCGCCTGGTGCTGTACAAGCCGTTCGTCAAGCAGGTACGCACAACCAAACAGATGCAAGAGCTGCAGCCCCAGATCAAGGAGCTGCAGAAGAAGTACAAGAACGACCGCGAGACCATGGCGAAGGAGATGCAGAAGCTCCAGAAGGAGCACGGCTTCAACCCGCTCATGGGCTGCCTGCCGGTCCTGGTGCAGGTGCCGGTCTTCCTCGGTCTGTTCCACGTGCTGCGCTCGTTCAACCGGACTGGTACCGGCTGGGGCCAGGTCGGGATGTCGAACTACGACAACGCGCACACCGCGAACTACATCTTCAGCGCGACGGATGTTCAGTCCTTCCTGACCGCCCGCATTTTCGGTGCGCCGATCGCGGCGTTCATCACCGCGCCTCCCGAGCAGCTCGAAGCCTTCGCGGACTGGGGCGGCACCCCGACGAAGTTGAACATCGCGCTCGTCGCCGTTCCGCTGATGATCATCGCCGGTCTGGCGACCCACTTCAACGCCCGTGCCTCGGTCCAGCGGCAGACGCCAGAAGCCGCCGCCAACCCGCAGGCCGCCATCATGAACAAGCTGTCGCTGTGGGTCTTCCCGCTCGGCGTGATGGTCGGTGGCCCCTTCCTGATGATCGGCATCCTGCTCTACTGGGTGGCCAACAACATCTGGACTTACGGACAGCAGCACCTGGTGTTCGGCCGGATGGAAAAGGAAGACGAAGAGCGCAAGCAGAAGAAGCTGGAGCTGCGGGCGCAGAACGCACCCAAGCCCGGTGTCAAGCCTGTCGACGTCCGCAAGAAGCAGGACGCCCCGGTCGACGACGAGTCGTCGACGAACGGCACCGCGGCGACCAACGGCACCGCCCCCAAACAGTCGGCCAAGCAGAGCGGCGGCAAGCGCAGGCCCGGCGGGCAGCAGCGGCCGGGCAACCGTGGCCGTGCGAACCAGAAGCGTAAGCGCTGAGACGGCGATCGGATAGAGGGAATCCAATGACTGTTGAGACCGAGACCGACGGAGGGGACGCCACTGTGGCGACGACTGCTGTTGACGTCGTGAACGACGCCGAAGAAGCGTTGATCGAAGAGGGCGAGATCGCGGGCGACTACCTCGAGCAGCTACTCGACGTGCTCGACTTCGACGGCGATATCGACCTCGATGTCGAGGGCGACCGCGCCATCGTGAGCATCGACGGGGGCCGCGATCTGACCAAGCTCGTCGGGCGCAATGGTGAAGTGCTCGACGCGCTGCAGGAGCTGACCCGGCTCGCTGTGCAACAGGCGACCGGCGTGCGTAGCCGGCTGATGCTAGATGTCGCCGGTTGGCGTGCGCAGCGCCGGGCCGATCTGAGTGAGATCGGCATCGCTGCCGCGAAGCGGGTGCTCGAGTCGGGAGCGCCCGAGGCGTTGTCCGCGATGACCCCGTTCGAGCGCAAGATCGTGCACGACGCTGTCGCCGATATCGAGGGTGTGGCGAGCGAGAGCGAAGGCGTCGAGCCGAATCGTCACGTGGTGGTAGTGCCCGAGTAGGCTGACTTCCGCCGCAACCACGAACGATGTGATTAGGCCTCCGGTCTCGGACCGGGGGCTTTTTCATTTGCCCTCAACGGAGAAGGATGTTTCACGTGGAACGAGATTTGGGTGCGTCGTCCGACGAGCAGGAACCGCCCGCCGCCGCAGCCCGAGTGTTCGGCGACCGCTTGGACACCGCCCGCCGGTACTACGCAGCCCTGGCGACGGCCGGCGTGGAACGCGGTCTCATCGGTCCCCGTGAGGTTCCCCGGCTGTGGGAGCGCCACATCCTCAACTGTGCCGTCATCGGCGAGCTGATCGATGAGGGTGCTTCGGTTGTCGATATCGGCAGCGGCGCCGGGCTTCCCGGCATCCCTCTCGCGATCGCCCGTCCCGACCTTCGCATCACCCTCGTGGAACCGTTGCTGCGTCGGACCATCTTCCTGAGCGAGTTCATCGAAGAAGCAGGGTTGGATGTCACGGTGGTTCGCGGTCGTGCGGAGCAGTCCGGCGTGATCAAGGAAGCGGGCGGAGCGGATGTTGTTACTTCGCGCGCGGTGGCTCCGCTCGCCAAACTTGCTCACTGGTCGCTCCCCCTTCTCCGTGACCACGGACGCATGCTTGCTCTCAAAGGAACCAGCGCCGCCGAAGAACTCGAGCGCGATGGTGCTGAGTTGATTCGCGACGGTGCTACTGATCTCCGTGTTGTCGGGTGCGGTGCCGGCATCGTGGAAATCCCTACGCTTGTCATCAGTGCCGAGCTACTCCCCCGTGCCGAGCGTCCGACTCGTCGTAGTGAACGGAAGGCTGCCGGGGCGGAGAAGAAGGCTCGGAAGCGTCGCGAAAGCTGATCGGGTTGAAATTTCTTTCGCCTTGCGGGTTTGTGCGTTTCGTAACGTGACGAATTGTGGCGAGGGTCGTTGCATGGGGCTCGGGCGGGGCTATTTTCGGTAGTTGCGGAGGGGTGGCGTGTTCGTGGAGCGGAAGTGTTTCACGTGGAACGCGACGGCCCTTTCCTCGCTTCGTTGCTGACCGAATTTCGCGATAGTCGTGCAGTCCGCTAGGAGGATCGTCCGCATGGCGGATTCGCTCGCTCGCCTTGTTCGCATCGAGATGCTCTTGATAGCTGAGTGAGTCGACGGCTCTGTCGGACGTGAGTGAGCTGAGCGGCATTGTCTCGGAAGCGCTGTGTGGTGGGTTGGGTCGTGCCCTGCGGGATCGGATCTTCGGCTCGCTGGAGGGGTGATCGCCGGGTGGGGTCTGTCGGGTGGGGTGAGGTTCGGCGGAATCGAGGGTGGGAATGTGGTCGTTTGTCGTGTGGAAGTTCCGGGGATGGAAGTCGCCGTGGGTGAGTGTGTTCCAGGCGCACGAGGCTGACGAACGCTTCGCAGGCATGGAGCCCGACCTGTTCTCCAGGCACTCCCTGCCGCCGGCTTCGCTCGCCCGTTGTCAGTGCTTAGAGGGCCAGCCCAAGTGCGGCGCGGCAGTTCGCGCTTTCAGTTCGGTATTGGGCGTTGGTGTTCCGATGGGAAGTTGCGCGGCTTCGGTTCTTCTTGCCGGCAGTAGGGTTCGCTCGTTGAGTGCGGCGATGAGGGTCGAGTGGAGTTCGGTGTGGGAGGAAGTCTGATGGTTGTCTGGGCGTATCCGGTCCGGGTCTGAGGTGGGTTCGGAAGCTTGGAGGTCGGATGTCAGCTGGGGATGTGAGCTGACGCCTTCGCTGAAACTGCGTGCGGCATATGGATCTGCGCGCGGTAGGTGTTCGGGGGTGGGTGTGGGTGAGCGGTGAATGTGGGAGCGAGATCGCGGCACTGGCTCCGCGGGGTGGCAGTTCGGTGCCCCCGCGGAGCACTGCGCCCGGGCGAGTGGGTGACTGTCTGCGGTAGCCGATGTTCGTTCGAAGGCCGGTGTTGATGGGGTGGTGGGTGGGTTGATGCTGAGGGGTGTTCTCGGCTGGACTCGGGGGTGGCTTGGTGGTGGGGAGTGCGGGGGTGGGGTGGGTGGGATTGGATGTTCGGTAGTCCCGGGCGGTTTGACGCTGTGTTTGTTGGCGCGCTGGCGCGCGCGTGTCCGCGGCCCTGAGGGGCCGCCGGTTAGCGCTCGAGACTCGCGCCTGCGGCGCATGCGCTTCGAGCGCTAACCGGCGACCCGGCCGCGGACCGGCCACTGCGTGGCCGCCGCTCCCTAGGGGTCGCTGGTGCGGGGTTGGGAGTGCGGTCATGGCGGATCCGGGGAGCGCCGCGTGGCTGGGAGTGCGGGAGGGTGTCGGACTTTGGTGTTGACCGGTGGGACGCTGGGAGTGCGGGCGGGCTTGGGCTTTTGGCCGGCGTGGCTGGGAGCGCGGGAGGGTGTGGACTTATGGCGGCATGCGGGAGGGTTTGGACTTGGGGCGCGGTGCGGCTGGGAGTGCGGGCGCGTGGTGGTCTTCGGTAGGTACGGCGTGGCGCTGGAAGAGCGGCGCGCGTGTGGTTGGGCGTGTGGGAGGGATTGGTTCGGGAGGAGCCGGGGAAGCAGTTGGTTACCGGGGAAGCGGATCGGATCCAGTGCTAACTGGGCGGGCTAACTCTGCTGCGGGGCGAACGCGGTGATGCATCGAACCCTCCGGGCCGACCCCTTGTTCCGCACGCCCAGTTGGTTGGGAGGTAGTCGGGTGCGGACTTCGTGAGGTGTAGGCCGGTGCGTGGGGCCGGTGCGTGTAGGTGAAGTTGCGCGTGATCCCGGACTCGCGGGCCGGGCCGGGCCGGGGTAGGCCGGGGCGGGGCACGGCGGGACGGGGCACGGCGGGACCGGGCACGGCGGGACGGGGACGGGGACGGGTTGGAGTGGGAGCTGTTTGGACGAGCTCGCCTAGGTGCTGTGACGCTCAACGGTCGTCGGATTGTGGTGCCCCACTCCCCCGTTGTTTCCCGTGAAACATCGATCGCGGGATTAAATCCGTGAGTGTTGGGTGTGTCCTTGTCGGCGTGCCGCGATTCAGCTTTCCTAACTGTCTTGGGGCTGGCAAGCTGTCAGAGTCGGGCGGGAGTGAGCCACCCTCCTCGAGTCTTCGAGTTCTCCACCGACACAGTTTGTTTGTGACGACACGGCGCCGACGTTCGTCGGGGATACGTGATCTGAAGTTTCTCGGGTTAGGAGCAATCTATGTCGAGCGGTCCGGCGAATGTTTCACGGGAAACAGCGTCGCGGGTCCCGGGGATGCTGGATTCCAGCAGCTTCGACGCGGAGACGTTCGGGAATACTCCTTTCGGGCACATCTCCCCGGCCGAGACCCCGATCGCGGCGGAAGCGCAACGCGCCAGCCAGATTCTGCATCCAGGAAAGGTCAATGTGCCGAAACCTCGCGAGCAACGGATCATCACTATCGCCAACCAGAAGGGCGGCGTCGGTAAGACGACTACGACGGTCAATCTCGCTGCGGCGCTAGCGCACCAGGGAATGACGGTCCTTGTGGTCGATCTGGATCCGCAGGGCAACGCGAGTACGGCGCTGGGCGTCGCGCACAACTCGGGTGTGCCGTCCAGCTACGAGCTGTTGATCGGCGAGGTGACGGTCAAGGACGCGATCCAGGTGAGCCCGCACAGCGAACGCCTGCTGTGTGTTCCGGCCACGATCGACCTGGCCGGCGCCGAGATCGAATTGGTCTCGATGGTCGCCAGGGAAGGTCGGTTGAAGACCGCGATCCGCGAGGCGGGCATGGTCGGCTTCGGCATCGATTACGTGCTGATCGACTGCCCGCCCTCGCTGGGCCTGCTCACGGTGAACGCGCTCGTGGCAGCCAAGGAGGTGCTGATCCCGATCCAGTGCGAGTACTACGCGCTCGAAGGCGTGGGTCAGCTGCTGCGCAATATCGGTTTGGTCCAGGCGCACCTCAACCCGGAACTGCACGTGTCGACCGTCCTGCTGACGATGTACGACGGCCGCACCAAGCTGGCGGACCAGGTGGCCGAGGAGGTGCGCAACCACTTCGGCGACGTGGTCCTGAAGTCGATGATCCCGCGCAGCGTGAAGGTCTCGGAGGCGCCGGGCTACGGAATGACCGTGCTGGATTACGATCCAGGCTCGCGCGGTGCGATGAGCTACATGGACGCGGGACGCGAGCTCGCCGCTCGTGCGCAGCTGAAGCAAGACGCGTCTTAAGCGTGAGTTGGAACGAGAAAGGGATCGGTAGCCGATGAGTCAGGCGAAAAAGGGCGGTCTCGGTCGCGGGTTGGCCGCATTGATCCCGACGGGTCCGGCCGTGGCGCCGGGCTTGAGTAGTGCCGCGGCGAGCGTGATCGGGATCAATCCGATCGGTCCGCAACCGGCCGAGGCATTCCTGCATCGTGTCCCGGACGCGGAGCCGGAGTCCGAGCCCGAGCCTGCATCCGATCTGGTCTCCCCCGGCGGCGCGGTGTATCGCGAGGTCCCCGCGGAGCTGATCGAGCCGAACCCGAAGCAGCCGCGTCAGGTCTTCGAGGAAGACGCACTCGCCGAGCTGGTGCACTCGATTCGCGAGTTCGGTCTCATGCAGCCGATCGTCGTGCGCCGCGTCGAACCGGGCGTCGACAAGTTCCAGTTGGTCATGGGCGAGCGCCGCTGGCGCGCGTGCCAAGAGGCCGGACTCGCCACGATCCCGGCGATCATCCGCGACACCGACGATGGCTCGATGCTGCGCGACGCACTCCTGGAGAACATCCACCGGGTGCAGCTGAACCCCCTCGAGGAGGCGGCGGCCTATCAGCAGCTGCTCGAGGAATTCGATGTCACCCACGAGGAATTGGCTTCGCGAATCGGTCGCTCGCGACCGGTGGTGACGAATATGATTCGTCTGCTGAAGCTGCCGATTCCCGTGCAGCGTCGGGTGGCCGCCGGGGTGCTCTCGGCTGGACACGCCAGGGCGCTGCTCGGCTTGGATGCCGGCGCGGACGCACAGGAAGTATTGGCGGCGCGGATCGTCGCCGAGGGTTTGTCGGTTCGGGCCACCGAGGAAGCGGTGACTCTCGCCAACCGCAATCCCACGGAGACCGCTCCCCCGGCGCCGAAGCGCAAGCCGATCCACATGCCGGGTCTACAAGAAGTGGCCGAGCGGCTGTCGGGTTCCTACGACACTCGGGTCACCGTGAGCCTGGGCAAACGTAAGGGCAAAATCGTTGTCGAGTTCGGGTCCGTCGAAGATCTCGAGCGCATCGTGGCGCTGATGGAGCAAGTCGGCCCCGAAACGTCACTGTGACTGAAAGAGGCGGCACGTACTGTGGATAGTGATGTGGCGTGAGCGTGGATGAATCCGACAGCTGGAGGCTGAACAAGGCGGTGCCGACCAGCGTCACGGCTTTGACTCTCGACGGGTTGGGTCAGCTCCCGGCGCACACCCGGCGGTGTGTGTTCTGGGAGCTCGATCCGGCCGTCGCCGAGGACTCGCACGCATTCAGCGATCCGGTCTTCGAGAAGGAAGCCTGGCTCTCGACGGTGATGCTCGAGTGGGGCTCGTGCGGGCAGGTGGCGCACGTGGAGAACAACCTCGCGGGCTGCGCGCTGTACTCCCCTCCGAGCGCCGTGCCGCGCTCCGCACTGTTCCCCACCTCCCCCGTAAGCCCGGACGCGGTCCTGCTGACCACGCTGCAGGCCGAATTCCCCTACGACGAGGCCGATGTAGCCCACCGCCTCGTTCAGGCCGTGGTGGCCGATCTGGTGCGTCGTGGCGTGCGAGCGCTCGAGGCGTTCGGCATTCGCAACGGCCCACCGTCCAGTTCGGTGGCCGATCGAGGCTTCGGATCGTCGATGCGGCTGATGGAACGGATCGCGGCGCCACTGCGTGACCCGTCGTCGGCGACGAGGTGCACCCCCGAAACCTGCATGATCGACGCGGACTTCCTCGCCGAGGTCGGTTTCGAAGTGGTGGCCCCGCATCATCGCTTCCCGCGCCTGCGGCTGGAGCTCGACTCCGACCACGGCTGGAAGGAAGACGTCGAGCGCGCGCTGGACCAACTCCTCGCCGCCGCGTCGATGGAACCACCGTCGCGCGTCGGCGCGCACTGACCCGAGACGAAACAATGGCCCCGCGGAAACCGCGGGGCCATTGTTGTCTGAAGAACTACACGCGCGGGGCCGCGTCTGCGGCAGCCAGCTCTTCGGCCAGTAGCTCGGCGAAGGTGTAGGTGCCGGTGGGCTGGTCGTCCTGGCCGAGCAGATAGAGCCGCTTCACCGAGATGAGAATCGCTTCGGCGATCACGTCGCGCATGCGCGGGTTGGTGAGTACCGAGGCGTCGTAGTCGTTGGTGAGGTAGCCGAGGTCGACCTGGACGGTCGGCATCTTGGTCAGGCGCAACAGGTCCCAGGTGCGCTGATGAGTCCGGCAGTCCTGCACCGAGGTTCGGGCCACCACTTCGCGCTGGATGAAGCCTGCCAGTACCTGACCGATCATCGACACCGAACCGTGCGAGTTGCCCCAGTAGAAACCGGCCACTCCCTTGGCGGACGGGTTGTCACTGGTCGCGCAGCGCAGCGAGATCATCAGATCGGCGTCGAAGGCGTTGGAGGTGTCGGCGCGTTCGACATCGGTGGGGTTGGCGCCCCACGGCCGGGACAGGAAGGTTTCCATGCCGGTCGCGGCCATCCGGCCCTCGAGTCGGGATGCCAGATCCCACAGGATCTCCGACTCGAAGACATCGCCGAATTCGGTGGGCACCGCGAAACCCTTGTCGGCGCCGCCGAATCCGGGATCGATGACGATGCGCTTGCCGGTGAGCTGCGGGCCCGCCCGATGCACCACTTCTTCCTCGGCGATGCGATGCGGGTTGCCGCCGGTGACGCGCGCGCCGAGCAGATCCAGCGAGCGCAAGGTGTCGGGTCCACAGATACCGTCGGCGGACAGGCCGATCTCGCGCTGGAACGCGCTGAGGCCATCGTGGGTGTGCGGGCCGAAGTGCCCGTCCACCCGGTATACGTAGAAGCCGAGGTCCTGCAGCTTGCGCTGCAGGGTGGCCACGTCGTCACCGTAGAGCGGCGCCGACAATTGGTAGATCAATGTGCGAGCACCCAGCCGGTAGGAGGCTTCCTTCAGCGCGCGGTAGGTGGCCGGACCGACCACCCCGTCGACGAGAAGACCGCGCTGCTGCTGGAACGCGCGGATCGCCGAATCGAGCGGCCGGTCGAACACCGCCTCGGTGTCCTTCCAATACTCCGGTCCGTCAGTGGATTCGACGTGTGGGAGATGCAGGAAGCCGAGGCTTGCGAGGGTGCTCCGAACCTCTGCGACGGCTGGTCCTGAATCGCCGTGACGAAGTCGGTGCATGCGTAAGAGCCCTTTCCTTCGGCCGGAGCGTCCGTCGATTGTCTCAGACCCGGGCCGCTTTGCGGGAATCCCGGGTCCAGGCATCCTACGGCGCGTCGGCCGGTAGGAGACGCTTTTATCGGATGCTCTGTGTTAGATGAGGCCGTCGAGCTCGCGCAGTAGTGCGGCCTTCCCTTTGGCGCCGACGATCTGCTTCACCGGCTTGCCACCCTGGAACAAGATCATCGTGGGCAGCGACAGGATCTGGTAGTCGCGGGCGATACCGGGGTTGGCCTCGGTATCGAGCTTGGCGATGGTCAGCTTGTCGGCGTGGGTGCCCGCGATCTCCTCGAGTACGGGGGCGACCATCTTGCACGGGCCGCACCAGTCGGCCCAGAAGTCGACGAGCACCGGCTTTTCGCTGAGCAGGACGTCATCGGCGAAGGACTGGTCGGTGACGGTGATGGTGTTGGCACTCTCGGCCATGGGTGTCTCCTCGACAGGGGTGGAACTCGAAATCAGTTGGTGCGCACGGCGGCCGGGCCGTCGGCGTGGTCGAGCGTGTTGGCGGTGATGTCGCCCTGCTCGGCGAGCCAGCGTTCGGCATCGATCGCGGCGCGGCAGCCGGTGCCGGCGGCGGTGATCGCCTGCCGGTAGGTGTGGTCGACGAGGTCGCCCACGGCGAACACGCCTGCCACGTCGGTGGCGGTGCCCGGATCGGTCACCCGCACATAGCCTTCGCCGTCGAGCGCGATCTGGCCCTTGACGAGTTCGCTGCGCGGGTCGTGGCCGATGGCCACGAACAGCCCGGTCGCGTCGAGCTCGGACTCCTCGCCGGTGCGGGTGTCACGCAGGGTGAGGCTGGTGACGCTCTTCTCCCCGTTGACCTTCACGACCTCGGAGTTGAGCCGGAACTTGATCTTCTCGTTGGCCTTGGCGCGCTCGAGCATGATCCGGGAGGCACGGAACTCCTCGCGGCGGTGCACGATGGTGACGCTCGCGGCGAACTTGGTGAGGAAGGTCGCTTCCTCCATGGCGGAGTCGCCGCCGCCGACCACCACGATGTCCTGGCCCTTGAAGAAGAAGCCGTCGCAGGTGGCGCAGGCGCTCACGCCGCGGCCGAGCAGGTCCTGCTCCCCCGGCACGTTCAGGTAGCGCGCGGCCGAGCCCATCGCGAGGATGACGGCGTAGGCCTCGAAGGTCTCGTCACCGACGGTGACCTTCTTCACGGGGCCGGACAGGTCGATCGCGTCGACGTCCTCGGTGCGCAGCTCGGCGCCGAAACGCTTGGCCTGGTCGCGCATCTGTTCCATGAGGTCGGGACCCATGATGCCGTCGCGGAAGCCGGGGAAGTTCTCCACCTCGGTGGTGGTCATCAGGGCGCCACCGAACTGGGTGCCTTCGAAGACCAGCGGCGAAAGCTCCGCGCGGGCGGCGTAGACGGCTGCCGTATAGCCGGCGGGTCCTGAGCCGACGATGATCAGGTCGCGAACTGGCGTGCTCATGGGGCCCTTCCGAAAAAACAATCTGGGGACGTGTCGGTCAACAACACCCTAATCGGTGTTGTTCCCGGTGATGGCTTCGCGGCTGGCACCGCTGCTTCTCGGTGCCGGTTCGCCGGCGGCTCTCAGCCGATGTCGCGCAGGGTCAGCTGCTCGGGGGCGCCGGTGGTGCAACCGGTTCCGACGACGAGTGCGGTGATGGTGGGAGCCTCGGCGCCCTGTACGAGGACGAGGACGGCGTCGGAACCACGGAAGGTGATATTCGACGCTCCGAGCACCGCTCGGTCGATGCCGTTGGCTTGCACACAGCGGGTGAGGGCGGCGTCGTCGGCCAGCGGGCCGATCACGTCGCGTTTGCCCAGTGTGCGCAGTGCGGCGGCGGTGGTGAGCTCGTCGGCGGCCGCCGGTTCGGTGAACGGTGCCGCCGTGGGGGTGCCCTCGGTGGTGTCGAACGTGCTGAACACGGCACCGGCGCCCGCCAGGACGGCCACCGTGGCCGCCGCGGCGGCGAGTAGCCCCAGTCGGCGCCGGGAACGGTAGCGGTCGAGCGAGACGGGAGCTTCGTCGGTGGTGGATACCGGCTCGGCAGAGGGCGCCTGGGCGGTCGAGAGCGGCGTTATGCGGTCGGTCGGCCCGTCGCCCGCATCGAGTTGGGCGACGAAACGGAACATGCGGTCGGCCACGTCGTCGGGCATGCGGTGGGTGACCCGCTCGTCGGTGGCCAGCGTGCGGAGGTGGGTGTTCACCTCGTCGAGCTTGTTCAGGTAGTGCAGCGCGTCTACGTCGGTGCGGACCACGGGCCACAGTTGCTCGCGCACTTCGGGCGCGAGATTGTCGGCATGCAGATCGGCCAGCAGTTCCGACGGGAACGGAGGCTGCGGCACGGATCGAGACATCCTCGCACCTCCCCTGTTCTGTCGATATCGGATCGCAGGATTTACATCGCTGACTTACTCGTCACTGTTAATGACGCATCCCGGCTACATCCGGTTCCCTGGATCCCGGAAAAATTCCAAACGTTCTTGCAAACGTACGCGCGCTCGGGCGCATCGGCTCTTGATCGTGCCAGGCGCCACGCCGAGCGCAGCGGCGGTTTCGGCGACGCTGCGGCCTTCCATCTCGGTCATGACCAGGGCCAACCGCTGTTCGTCAGGGAGGGTGAACAGCGCCTCGCTCACGACGGTGGACAGCTCGTAGTCGGCGAACGCGTCGTGCGGGTCGACTGCCTCGGGCATGGTGTCGGGCAGGATCGAGACGGCACGGCGGGTCTTGTTGCGCCGGATCCGGTCGAGGCAGGCATTGACCACGATGGCGTGCAGCCAGCTGCGCACTTCGGACTCGGCGCGGAACGAGGCGGCGGTGCGATGGGCCGAGAACAGGGCGTCCTGCAGACAGTCGGCGGCGTCCTCGCGGTTGTAGGAGGTGCGCAGCGCGGTCTGCCAGAGATGGTCGGAGTGCCTGCGTAGTAGTTCGGCGAAGACATGCGGTTCCCCGCGCACGTGGGCAGCCAGCAATTGCTTGTCGCTGCCGTTCTCGAGAAACGAGCGGACGCTGGATGCGACCTGCCGCGGAGGCTCACCGCGGACTTGCTCGTTGACTTCCGGCGACAAAACGGACCCCTCGGACAGCGCTCGTTACGGCGACTTCGAGTCGGCGAAACAAGGCCGATCCATCACCTGACCACAACGCGGCGTCCAGGATCGACGTCGACAAATCCTGGGTAACTCTCAACCGAGAGCGCGCAGGGATCATATCGTTGATAACAATTACGCACCAACCGGACCGCAGTTCGACAAAGCTCGGCGATGGACCCGGAAATGATCGACCACCTGCGGCGATACGGAGGCGGGAGAGTTTTACGGCGCAGTGAGACTAAGGGGCCGCGTCGAAGCGGACGTCGGCGATCGCGGTCTGGAACTGACCGCCGGAGTTGGCGAGCCCGGTGATCCAGACCAGCACGAAACGAGCGGCCTGATCGGTCTGCACGGCGATATCGGTGACCCCGTCACCGAGCTTGGCCGAACCGATCAGCTGGGTCTGGTCGAGGGTGGGCGCCTCGGTGGGCGAGGTGCGGATCTCGACGGTGCTCCCCGCGGAGGGCGAGGTGATCGACACATTGGTCAGCTTCGCCGGGGTGGGCAGCGTGGCCAGCAGCCCCACGCCCTTCTTGAGGGAGGGGAACTGCTGGAAGTACTGATCGGTGCGCCACACCGTCGCCGCGTTCTGGTCGAGCACCGCACCCGCCGCCGCGGCCCCGTCGGGAGTGCCCTCCGGGGAGAACACCGCGGCACCGGTGACCGGCACCGGCACACTCGTCGGCGGTGCCGCGGGGTCGTCGGCGGGCGGTGCGGACGCCGCGGGCGGCGCCACACTCGAGGTGAGCCCGATATTGATCTGCTGGTCGAGTGGCTTGTCCGACGCGCCGGGCGCGAAGATGCTGACCATCCACCAGATCAGCACGCCGACCACCAGCGCCGCGAGCACGCCGAGGGCGACCATGATCCACATCATCCGCTTGGAGCGTTCCCGCTCGGCGGCGAGCAGTTCCGGGTCGGCGAGCGAATCGGCGCCGGGGGCAACCGCCCGCTGACCCAGTCGTAAGACCGGAATGAAGTCGGTCTTCTGGTCGACGACCGAGGCCTGCTCGAGCACGTGCTGCACGGTGGCGGCGGTGCGCACGCCCTTGTTGGATTCCAGCGAGCGAACCGCGACGGCCGAGATCTCGAACGGCACCTCCGGCCGGATCTGCCGCGGTTCCACCGGCGTGCCGTCGGGCCCGAAATCGGCCAGTCGCAGACCGCCGATGGTGGCCGCCGAGCCGGTGACGCCGCCGACGCGAATCGGCCAGCGCGCGGTGATCAGGGCGTAGAGCATCGCGCCGAGGCCACGGACATCGCCTTGCGCGTCGGAATCGCCGAGGGTGCCGGGGAACGCGAGGACGGCGTCGCCGGAGGCGCTGATCCGGATCCGATCGGGATGATCGATCGACAGCGAGCCGCCGCCACGGTGGGCGAGTTCGGCCGCCGAGGCGAGCGCCCTGATGGCCCTGGCCGCGCCGACCGGGGACGGCACGGTCTCGGCCATCTCGCGCAGCGAACGGCCGGGGGTCCACTCGGCCACGACGATGCCGCCGGAGCTGCCACGGACCACGTCGAGGACCCTGGCCAGGCCTGGCGCATTGATCCGGCCCAGTCGCAGCGTGCGCGACAGCACCGCCTGCGGGCCGTCGTGACCGGAATTCTCGCCGGAGGTCTGATCGGCGTCCACGAAGGTCAGCGCGACCTCGCGATCGAGCTTGATATCGAGTGCCTGCCAGAACTTCAGCCCACGCGCACCGCCGTGACCGGCCAGCAATCGGTATCGGCCACCGGCGACGGACGCGCCGGGGATGAGTTTGGGGCCACGCTGCCCACGGTTGGCCGCGGCGCTCGGGGGCACCTGCGGCGGAATCGGCAGCATGCCGGTGTCGTATGTCGTATCGTGCGGCGGCATGGCCGAACGCGCGTCGTCTTCGTGCGTATCGCCTTCGTCTGGCGCGTCGGTATGCTCGGAATCCGTCGAGTTCGGCGCATCGGGCCCGACCTCGGTGGACATTCCTGCTGCCGCGCGCGCCGCAGAATCAGCGGCCGGGACGCCGCCCACCGCGTCATCGCTCACCCTCGGTCCTCCTTCGGCCTGAAAACCCGTGTCGGTCTGCGGAACAGCGTACGGGAACTGTGCTTTACCGGTGCTGTCAACAGCGCCCGGTCGAATGACGGGGAGCACCATGGTCTGGGTGTCCAAAGACTGCCCGTATGCGGGGAATCCATAGGTATCGGGCCGGCGGAGCACGGTGGTCGCGTAGATGTCGTCTGCCGGGGGGTCGTCGAGTCCGAGATCCGGCGCGGGCGGGGTGATGCCGAGCTTGCGCGAGATCGCGACGGTGATGGCGACGACCTCGGGGATACCGGCCAGACGCATCAGGCCGAAGGCCACCGAGAACATCACCACCGAATCGATGACGACGCGCAGCAACGAGCCCGCGCCGCCGGAGACCCGGTCGAGTCCGGTCACCGTGTCGACGATCAGCATCACCGCGCCGCCCGCGATCGAGGCGAGCAACACTCTGGTCACAGTTCGGCCGACATTGACCATCCGCAAGTCGCCGAGGCTGCGGTGCAGCAGCACGCCGCCGATCACCGCGCCCGCGGTGAATCCGAGGCCGGTGGCGACACCGAGCACGATCACCACGTCGTCGCTGTCGCGGGCGATGACCGGTGCCAGGGCCGAGAGCAGGATCTTGATCGTCGTGATGCCGAGGATGATCCAGGTCGGTGTCCAGGCCTGCTCGCGCGCGTAGAACACCCGCAAATGGATGAGCACGAGCGAATACGGGATGAGCGAGAACGCCGACCAGCTCACGGCGCTGCCCAGCCGTTCGGCGTCCCCGGAGAATCGCGCGTAGCCGTAGAGGGCCTGGCCGATCTCGGGGCCCGCGAGGGTCATGAAGGTGACGATCGGGATCATCGCGATCATCGTGAGTCGGGTGGCTACGGACAGGTCGTCGACCACCGCGGGGGTGTCGTCGTCGGCGGCGCTGCGGCTCAGCCTGGGCATGATGGCGGTGAGCAGGGTTACCCCGATCACGCCGTAGGGCAGCTGCAACAGTGCCCATGCGTTCGCGAAGATCGCGGGACCCGCCACGTCGGCCTGGGAGGCGACGTTGTTCGCGACCACCAGGCCCACCTGGCTGATCAGCACATACAGGATGATCGCGATGCCCATCTTGCCGAACTGCTTGAGGCGCGCGTCGACTCCCCACAGCGGCCGCAAGTTGATCCCGTGCCTGCGGATCGCGGGCAGCAGGCACAGTGCCTGTGTCGCCACGCCCGCGGTGATACCGAGGCCGAGGACCAGCAGTTTCGGATCGCTCATCCGCACCGGATCGAGGGTGATCTCGCCGGGTGTCAGCGCGTAGACCGCCAGCACCGTCAACGCGACCAGATTGTTCATCACGGGGGCCCACGCACCCGGCTTGAACGCCTGCCTGGTGTTGAGGATCGCGGTGAACAATGCCGACATGCCATAGAAGAGCAGCGCGGGCGCCAGTAGGTAGGTGAGCGCGACGGTGAGGTTCGTGTTCACCTTGCCGTCGGAGGAGACGAGCACGTGACCGGCCAGGATCGGCGCGGCCGCCAAGGTCAGCACGGTGGCGACGAACAGCACAGTGAAGGCCGCCGTCACCAGTCTGCGCACGAACGTGGCGCCGTTGTCGGCGTCCTCCTGCTCGGCACGGATCAAGGTCGGCACGACGATGGCGGTGAGAACGGCGCCCAGGACGAGCTCGGCGACCATGTTCGGGATCAGGTTCGCCGAGATGAACGCACTGGCGATGGCCGGACCGAGGACCGTCAGCAACAACAGTTGCTTGGCGAACCCGGTGATCCGGCTGATCAGCGTCGCGACCGCGATCGAACCCGAGTCCTTGAGCAGCTTCGCGTTGGCGCTCATCGGGGCGGTGCCCGCTTTGTGGGCAGGTTCGGCCGCCACCTTCTTCGGCCTGGCGATGACCTGAGTCCGCTCCGCCGACCGATCAGCGGCAGGCGGACCGCCCACGGCTCGTCCACGGTCGTCGAATCCTGCCTGGCGCCCGTCCCGCGCGGTATCCGCGGCAGGCATCCCGGGGAAACTTCCACGCGGTGGCGGTACAGGCCGCCCCTGCTCCGGCGAAACCGGTCGGCGTCCACCGGCCTGATCGGGCCGATCCTGTCTCGGAATGGCGCCGGAAGGCGCACCACGCGGCGGGAGCGGTCGTTGCTGGGGGAACTCGCCCGAGGGGTTCGGGCCGGGCCGCCGTGGGGCGAACCCGTCGGGCCCGGGGCGCTGCTGTTGTGGGAACTCGCCCGAGCGCGCGGCGGAACCCGGTGCGCGGCGTTGCGGTGGAGGTACAGGCCGACCGTCGGGGCCGTAAGCAGCAGGACGTGGTGGTTCGCCGGAGCGTCCGGGAGGACCGCCGGGGCGCTGAGGCGGCACGCCGCCGGGACGTTGCTGCTGGGGGAACTCGCCCGAGCGATTCGCCGGACCGGGTGGCTGTTGACGCGGGTTCGGGACCGGCCCTGGCCGTTCGCCCTGCGGCGGACGCTGCGGATCCGGGGAGCGGTAGCCGGCGGGTGGTTGGGGCGGACCCGGTCGGGGTCCTGGGCGCTGTCCAGCGGGCACGTCCGGTCCAGGGCGGTACCCGGGCGGCGGCGGTTCAGGGCGATAGCCCGGCTGACCCGGCGGCATGGCAGGGCGGGGGCCGCGATGCGCCGAGGGCGGCGCCGGTGCGCCGGGGTCGGCGGATCCCGGCCGGTAACCGGTCTGTTCGACGGGTCGGTAGCCGCCACGACCCGGATTCTCGGGCGGAAGTTCGGCGCCGGGGACACCAGGATGACGAGGTGTGCCGGGCTGGCCGGCAGCGGGATGACGAGGCATCGCATGCGGATCGACGGCCGGATCACCGGGTCGGACCGGCGGACGGCCGTCTCGGGGCGCGACGAACTCCGGTCGATGACCAGGCGCGCCAGGGCGCCGATCCACGTGCGGCACGGCCTCGTCGCGATCGGCGTCCTGCCCGGCCGTCATCCCACGTTCCCACGGAGCGCTGGGGGCCCGGCGCAGGGTCGGGTCGTCGTCGTGGTCGCGCCGATGAGCGGAATCATCGTCGCCCATCATGCCTCCTGTACCCGGCGTAACCCGCGAATCCCGCCGGTCCGATGAGCGTTTCGCTCACCAGTGCCACTCTCGTCCTTGTCTGTCATGGTCCCCTGACCGCGCGTCAGGCGCGGGGGTTCACTGCCGTTGCAGCCGCTGACGTGCGCGTCGCAGCCGACCCGCCCGTTCGACCGTCTCCGGGGCGAACCCTTCGTCGGCGGGATCGGGTTGCCCGCGGAACCGCCGCAGCAGTCGGCGCCCGGCGAGCAGCAACAGCAGTATCGCGGCACATGCGGTAATTATGGCCAGCGCCTGACCGTAGGCGTTCGAGCGCACCGAGACCGAGGTGGCCTCTCCTAGCGCTATCCCGTCCGGGGTGGTAAGGGCGATCGGAATCACCAGCTTACGGCTGTCGCTCACCTCGGTCGGGATCTGGAACGACCGGGTCCCGGACGGCGGAAGCAGCTGTTCGCCGATATCGGTGATGTTCGTCTCGGCCGGAGCTTCGATCCGGAACATCACCCGGATGGCGACGGGCAGTTCATTACGCGCCACCAGCAACAACGGGCTCTGTTCGGAGGCCAGCGTGTACACCCCGCCCGGCGGCAGCACCGACACCGAGGAGAACATCGTGTCCAGTTCTCGGGTGGCCTGATCGACGCGTCGCTGGGCGTGCAGGTCGGCGAGTGTGTCGTTGTCGGCCCTGCGGTCGGACAGGCTCAGCGCGCGCAGCAGATCCTCGCGCGCGGGGGTCAGGAACGCGTGCGGCGTGAGCTCGGATTCGGGCAGTTCGACCAGAGCGCGCATCAGTTCGGTCACCCGGGCGCCTTGGGCGCGCACCGGTCCGATGAACTGTTCCGGCGCGGCGTCCTGGGCGGCGCGCGGCAGATACTCCAGCGTGAACGGGCGCGGATCGGGCGCCTGGGCGACGAGCTCGGTGAAGCTGCGCGGACTCGCGAGGTTGTTGCGGGTGAGCAGCTCGACCTGCTTGAGCAGCGCCACACCCTCCTCCCGGCTGGCGCCCCACTGCTGCGGCGGCATCAGCAGCTGCGAACGCGGCCGGTCCGGCGCCGGATTGAGCGCGCTCCAGGCCATCGCGCCGAGCGCGTCCTGCAATCGGGCCGCGCGCGAGTCGTTGGTGACGTCGAATCGCACCTTCGACGGCGTGAACGACGGCGTCGGCGGATTCGAACCCACCGCGGCCAGCGCGGTCGCCGACCAGATATCGAAGGTGGTCACGCGCAGCGCGGGATCGGTTCCCGCGGCGGCGCCGACGGGCGGGGCGACGCTCACATCCGGCACCCGGACGACATCGGGCGCGGGCTGTTCCCCTCCGACGACGACATCGGGCGTGAGCGTGGTCGGGGCGGTGGTGAGCGCGTTGTCGGTATCGGCAGGCGACCCGTCACCCGAGACCGCCGAACCGGCCAGCACCGCCGTGCCGTATCCGTGCTCGCGCAACAACCGTCCGGCCGGATCGTCGATGCTGCCCGAATCGGGCAGGCTCACCCCGCGCAACGACTGCGTGCCGAGGATCGAGTCCACCACATCGGCGGGCGCGAGCAGGGCCCGCGCGGACAGTCCCGGATCGTTCACCGCGGCCAGCGCCGACACGTCGACCTGCGCGAACGGCAACGCCACCGTGCACATCGAGCCGGCCAGCGAGCGCAACCGGTCGAGCCAGGCCAGCGCACTCGCCGCCCCGGTCCCCTCCCTGGTCGCCCCGCTCGGATCCGACGGACTCGCCAGCACCCGATAGCCGCGCGTCATGGTCTGCACGGTCGAGACCAGGTCCGGATCGATGCCGATACACACCGATCCGGCCACACCTTTGTCTTTGCCCGGCGCGGGCACCACCGATTCCAGCGCCGCGACGAGCTGTTCGAGACGCCCGCCCTTGCCGACCGAGGCCGCCAGTTCGTCATCGAGCAGTTCGGCCTGGCCGTTCACCGCGCCCGGTTTGCCCGCGACCATGCGCGGCCGGTCGGCCAGCGGCCAGATCATCGTGGTCGCGACGGGCGTGGCCTGCGGCGGCGTCGACACCGGTGGGTTGGCGTCGTCGGTGCCGGGCAACCCGAGCACGGGCAGCAGGAAGCGCGCGTCGTCGAGCCTGGCCTGGGTGCCGTAGGCGGGTTCGCCGTTGACATTGAGCAGCAGCGGATACACCCCGGGATCGGTCAGTCCGAGCGAGGCCTCCGAGCCCGCGCGCAACGCGATGCTCACGGAGAACTGTTTGCGCTGACCGGGACTCAACTGCGGCGCCACATCCTGGAACGGACCGGTCACCTCGTAGTTCACCTGGTCCAGGCGCAGCGAACTGCGCAGCCCGCTCGGCGAATCCACCGCGGGCGCGCGCTGGATTCGCACGCTCACATCGTCGACAACCCGATCGCCGATATTGGTGACCGTGCCCGACACGGTCAGCTTCGGATCGCTGCCGGTGGTCACCGTGCCCGGCGCCACCGCGTCCAGGGTGAGCTTGAGAAACTTCGGCGTTCCCGACCCGTCCGTTTGAGCGTGCGCGTGCGCGGGCAACAGCGTCATCGAACCCAAGATGGTCAGGACCGCCGTGATCAGCCGGATCAGTCCACCCGTCATCGCTTGCCGGTCTCCATCCGGTCGATCAATCGATTCGCCACTTCGGCCAGCCGCCGCTCGTCGGCGTAGGCCAATCGGGAATCCAACTCGCTCAACGGAACCCACGCAACCTGGGTGACTTCGACGTCGGCGTCGGACAGCTCACCGCCGAGACATCGCAGCAGGAAATGGTGCACGGTCTTGTGTACCCGTCTGCCCTCGGTCACGAACCAGTAATCGATACTGCCGAGTTCGGCGACCACTTCGCCGTCGATTCCGGTTTCCTCGGCGACTTCGCGGATCGCGGTCTGCTCGGAGGTCTCGCCTGCTTCGATGTGGCCTTTGGGCAGCGACCACAGGAGACGGCCTCTTCTGTCGGTCCGCCCGATCAACGCGGCGGTGCGCTGCTCTTTCGGACCGTCGAGACCTTCTACGACCAGCCCGCCCGCGGAGGTTTCCCGGACGGTGCGCATGCGCGGTTTACCGGCAGTGTTCGCCGAACCGCGCCGCCGCGGCTGGCGGCGTCGACTGTTCGCGCGATCGGCCGGAGGAGACACTCGCCCAGCTTAGCTGTGCAGATCGAGTGCGGGCGCGAGTGAGGGGGCGGGGGCGGGATTTGGTGTTCGGTAGTCCCAGGAGGTTTGGGGCTGTGTTTATTGGAGCGCTGGCGCGCTCGAGTCGCGGCCCTGAGGGGCCGCCGGTTAGGCGCCGTTGCTTGCTCCTTCGTCGCCTACGCAACGGCGCCTAACCGGCGACCCGGCCGCGAACCGGCCACTTCGTGGCCGCCGCTCCCTATGGGTCGCGGGGCGGGGTCGGGTGTGCGGTCATGGCGGATTCGGGGTGGGTGGTGTGGCTGGGGGGCTGGTTGTGGGGGATTCGGGGTGGGTGGTGTGGCTGGGGCTGGGTGTGTGGTTGTGGGGGCTTCGGGGTTGGTCGTGGGGTTATGGCGGGCTCGGGTGGGGTGTTGGAGGGCGGTGGTGGACTGGGGGGAAACGATTCGACGGGGTCGGTAAAGTGCCTATGTGGTTTCTCCCGATGTTGTCCCTGATGCTGTGGCGGATCGTCGTGCTCGCCTGCTGGCGGGGGCGGCGGTGACGTTGGGGCAGCTCAATGATGTTTTGGCGCCGTTGGGGGGGATGTTCGCCGAGCGGGGGCACACTCTTTATCTGGTCGGTGGCAGTGTGCGTGATGCGGTGCTCGGTCGGCTCGGCAACGACCTGGACTTCACCACCGATGCGCGCCCGGAGGTTGTGCAGGAGCTGATGCGGGGGTGGGCCGACCATCTGTGGGATACGGGCGGCCTCGCGTTCGGCACGGTCAGTGCGGCCAAGGACGATCAGCAGCTCGAGATCACCACTTTCCGCGCCGATACCTACGACCGGGTCTCGCGCAATCCCGAGGTCACGTTCGGTGACACCCTCGAAGGCGACCTGGTGCGCCGCGACTTCACGGTGAACGCGATGGCGGTCAAGATCGCCGCCGACGGGTCGCTGGAATTCGTCGATCCGCTCGACGGCATCGACGCGCTGCTCGAGGGCGTGCTCGACACTCCTGCGGCGCCGCAGGATTCGTTCGACGACGACCCGCTGCGCATGCTGCGAGCCGCGCGCTTCGTCGCCCAACTGGGATTCCAGGTGGCGCCGCGGGTGCGGGCGGCGATCGTCGAGATGGCCGATCAGATCGACCGGATCACCGCAGAGCGGGTGCGCGCCGAACTCGACAAGCTGATCGGCGCCGACCACCCGATCGACGGCATCAACCTCATGTGCGACACCGGTCTGGCGCAGCGGGTGCTGCCGGAGGTGCCCGCGATGAAGCTCGAGATCGACGAGCACCACCAGCACAAGGACGTGTATCAGCATTCGCTGACCGTGCTGCAGCAGGCGATCGACCAGGAGGAAGGCGACCCCGACCTGGTGCTGCGCTGGGCGGCGCTGCTGCACGACATCGGCAAGCCCGACACCAAGCGCAACGAGCCGGCAGGCGGCGTCAGCTTCCACCATCACGAGGTGGTCGGCGCGAAGATGGTGCGCAAGCGGATGCGGGCGCTGAAGTACCCGAAGGCGTTCACCGAAGAGGTTGCGCGCCTGGTGTTCCTGCACCTGCGTTTCCACGGCTACGGCAAGGGCCAGTGGACGGATTCGGCGGTGCGCCGGTATGTCACCGACGCCGACGACCTGCTCGATCGGCTGCACAAGCTCGTACGCGCCGACTGCACCACGCGCAACAAGCGCCGCGCCGCCGCGCTGAGCTCGACCTATGACGAGCTGGAAGAGCGGATCGCGACCCTGCGCGAGCAGGAGGATCTGGCCCGGGTGCGACCCGACCTGGACGGCAACGCGATCATGGAATTGCTCGGGCTGCCGCCGGGTCCGCAGGTGGGTAAAGCGTGGAAGTATCTGAAAGACCTGCGCCTCGACCGCGGTCCGATGACGCGGGAAGAGGCCGAAGCGGCCCTCCAAGCGTGGTGGGCCCAGCAGAACTGAGCCCAGCAGAACTGATCAGAAGACGATCAGTGTCGTGCCCGCGATGATGGCGTCGCGGATCTGGGTCAGGTCGAACGAGCCGGTGGTCTCCGGCAATTCGAGCCGGAACTTCACCACGTCGCCGCGGCGGTGCGCGTAGGAAATACTCGCCCGGTTGGGCAGGTCGTCGAGCAGCAGCGCGGGTGCGGGGATGACCCGTTTGGGGAGCCGGATGCCGTACCAACTGGCCCTGCGGATGTCGAGGGTGAGCAGGTTGTCGTAGACCTGTCCGTCGACGACCGCCCGCATCTTGCGCGTGCGATGCGTCGCGACGATGTGTCCGCGTTCGTCGAGCCGCACCCGCCAGTCCAGGTTCTGGGCGTCCACCCATTCGGCCATCGCGCCGATCCCGATGGTGCCCTCGATGTCGAGTTGCTGAACCCGGACCTTGGTCGGCACACCGGGAATCAGCCGCACGCCGTGCGCGACCACGGTGACCGTGTCGAAGGGGTGCGAGTCCCACACCAGGTTCGACAGCACCGTCTTGCTCTGGAAGTGAGCGCCGCGTCTGCGCAGCTTGAATGAGTCGAGGGTGGCGGTGAGGTCGTGCTCGAGCAGCGTGGCGCTGATCTCCTGACCGCCGAAACGGCTGAGGATGCCCTCGCTGAGGACGGTCATCAGCACATCGGGCATGAGCGCGGTGACGGTGCCGGAGCCCAGGTCGGCGACGGGATCGGCCCAGGACGTGGTGAAGCCGAGCCACTGGTCGATCCAAGACGGGTCGAGCAGGCGTTTGCCCATATCGACAGCGCCCGCCAGTGACCAGGACTTCGGATCGAAATACGTGGCCATGATGGCTATGAGCGTACTTGGCCGGATCGTCGGTGGCCATGAAGTGTGACCCGATTATGGGATATCACGACCCGTTCTTTCCGAAGGTGCGGAGTTGTTTTCTTGTTATGCCCGAATCTGCGGAACTATCCTGATCGCGTGGCGAAACTGCGAATCAAGGAAGCGGCCGATCTGCTCGGCGTCAGCGACGACACGGTGCGTCGCTGGATCGATACGGGCGCCCTGACGGCGACCAAGGATGCCGCGGGCCGCCTGGTGCTGGACGGCAGGGAGCTCGCCGAACACGCCGTCGACCAGGCGCGCACGCCACAGACCCGGGTGGGTAGTGCCAGCTCGGCACGCAATCGGTTCCCCGGTCTGGTCACCCGCGTCGTGTCGGACACGGTGATGGCACAGGTGGAGATGCAATGCGGTCCTTTCACGGTGGTCTCGCTGATGAGCAGCGAATCGGTGCGCGAGCTGGGGCTCGAGCCGGGCAGCGTCGCGCTGGCGAGCGTCAAGGCCACGACCGTGGTGGTCGAGAAGGCCGCCGAATGATCCGCCGGGTCGCGGTCGGCGCCGCGCTGGTGGTGCTCACGGCCAGCGGCTGTGGGGGCGAGAACAGCGGCGACACAGCGAAATCCACGCTGACGGTGTTCGCCGCGGCTTCGTTGAAGAGCGTCTTCACCGGCCTGGAGAAGGACTTCGAAACCGCCAATCCCGAGGTGGACGTGCAGTTCTCGTTCGCGGGATCGTCCGACCTGGCCGCGCAACTCCAAGCCGGTGCTCCCGCCGATGTTTTCGCGTCGGCCGACCAGCCGACCATGGACAAGGCGGTCCACAGTGGCCGGATCACCGCTACGCCCACCACTTTCGCCACCAATGTCCTCACACTGGTCATCGCTGCGGGAAACCCCAAGGGCATCAACGGGATCAACGACCTCGCTGACGCCACCCTGGTCGTCTGCGCCCCCCAGGTCCCGTGTGGCCGGGCAACGAAGAAGGTCGCCGATGCCGCGGGTACCACGCTGCGTCCCGTGAGCGAGGAATCTTCGGTGGCCGACGTCCTCACCAAGGTGACCTCCGGACAAGCCGACGCCGGGTTGGTCTACGTCACCGACGCGTCGGGGGCGGGCGCGAAGGTGAGCACCGTCGCGGTACCCGAGGCGTCGGCTGCGGTGAACACGTATCCGATTGCGGTGGTGGCGGATTCGAAGCAGGCCGCGAACGCGCGGAAGTTCTCCGATTTGGTCACCGGGCCCACCGGGCGAGCAGCCCTTGTCGCCGCGGGGTTCGGCGCGCCGTGATCGGTGCGGGTCGCCGCCGCGTGACCGCCGGGCTGCCCCGGTGGTTGCTGGTGCCCGCCGTCGTCGGGTTCGCGCTGGTGGTGCTTCCGCTGGCGGCGTTGGCATGGGGGGTCGAGTGGGGGCGATTCGTCGAACTCGTGACTACCGAAGCATCAAGGGAAGCATTGTGGTTGAGCCTACGAACGGCGACGACGAGCACCGCGTTGTGTGTGGTGTTCGGGGTGCCGATGGCCGCGGTGCTGGCACGGGCTCGATGGCGTGGGTTGCCGGTACTTCGGGCACTGGTGTTGCTGCCCTTGGTGTTACCGCCGGTGGTCGGTGGTATCGCGCTGCTCTACGTATTCGGTCGGCGTGGGCTGTTGGGCGAACATCTGGAGGCGGCCGGAATTCATATCGCGTTCAGCACGACCGCGGTGGTCCTGGCGCAAACCTTTGTGGCACTGCCCTTTCTGGTGCTCACGATCGAGGGGGCGCTGCGGACGGCGGGTAGTCGCTACGAGCAGATCGCCGCGACGCTCGGTGCGGGCCCGAGCACGGTCTGGTGGCGGATCACCCTGCCCCTGCTTCGCCCCGCCCTGATCTCCGGCGCGGTCCTCGCCTTCGCCCGCGCGCTCGGCGAGTTCGGCGCGACGCTCACCTTCGCGGGCAGCTTGCAGGGGCGTACCCGCACCCTGCCGCTGGAGATCTACCTCCAGCGCGAAGCCGATCCCGATGCGGCCGTCGCGCTCTCGGTGGTGCTGATCATCGTCGCCGTCCTGATAGTCCTGCTCGCCTACCGTCGAACCAGTCCGATCCCCGGCACACAACTCCGCAGCGCCGGCACCCGGACGACCGGTGACGCGCCGATGATCGGCGGTGCGAAGTGACCAGGGATTCGACCGGGCTCTCGGTCTCCGCGCGGATCGCCGCCCGCGATCTCGACCTGCGGATCGACGTCGCCCCCGGCGAAGTCCTGGCCGTGCTCGGTCCGAACGGCGCGGGTAAGTCCAGTCTCTTACAGGTGATCGCCGGGCTGATCGTTCCCGACGAAGGACACGTACGACTCGGCGACCGTACGCTCACCGACTCGGCGAAAGGCATCGCGCTCCCCCCACATCGACGCGCGGTCTCCCTCCTCGCCCAGGATCCCCTGCTGTTCCCCCATCTCAGCGTGCTCGACAACGTCGCCTTCGGCCCACGCAGCCGCGGCGCGAAGAACTCCGCCGCGCGAAGAATCGCCACCGACTGGCTGACGGCGGTCGACGCCACCGACCTCGCCGACCGCCACCCCGGCGCACTCTCCGGCGGCCAAGCCCAGCGCGTCGCCCTGGCCCGCGCCCTCGCCGTCGACCCCGACCTGCTGCTCCTCGACGAACCCATGTCAGCCCTCGACGTAGACGTAGCCCCGGCCATGCGCACCCTGCTGCGCCGCGTCCTGCGCGACGAACCCGGCCGCGACCACCCGCGCTGCGCCGTCCTGGTCACCCACGACATCATCGACGCCATCACCCTCGCCGACCGGCTCGTCGTCCTTCAGGCAGGCCGCGTCGTCGAATCCGGTCCGGTCGCCGAGGTGATGTCGCACCCTCGCAACCCCTTCGCCGCCCGCATCGCCGGCCTCAACCTCCTGCGCGGCACCGGCGTCGAGTCAGCGCTGCCGGCCGAGGCTCAGTCCTGGGATCAGCCGAGTTCAGGCGCCGGCGAACCGTCGATGCCGCGGACGCACCTCGGCGATCGGGCCCCGACCTTCGGGACCGTGCTCGTCGAAGACCTCGGCGTCGACGGCTGCGTCGTCGGCGATTTCGTCCCCGGCGCCCGCGCGGCCGCGGTGTTCTCCCCGTCCGCGGTGTCGGTGTTCCGCACCCGGCCGGGCGGCAGCCCACGCAACGTCTTCACCGTCGACATCGCGGAGATCACCGACCGCGGCGGCATCGTCCGAGTCCGTGGTGACGCACCGCGGGCGCCCGGCCTGTGTGCCGACCTGACTCCGGCCGCCGTCGCTCAACTCCAGCTCACCGTCGGTGCGCGGGTGCACTTCGCGGTGAAGGCCACCGAGGTCCGCGTGTACGCCTGCTGAACCACGCCCTCGGTGATAACGGTATGAATCTGTGCGTTCATGCTCGAATTACCGGGGTACATACCCGGCGAGTGACCCGCGAAGACCGGAGGGCAGCACATGCCGCTGGACCTGAACAGTGATCTGGGCGAAGGCTTCGGCCCGTGGCGGATGGGTGACGACGCTGCCATGCTCGACATCGTGACCAGCGCGAATATCGCGTGTGGATTCCACGCCGGCGACCCGACCATCATGCGCCGCACCTGTGAACTGGCGGTGGCCAAGGGTGTGCGGATCGGCGCGCATGTCGGCTATCGCGATCTGGTGGGTTTCGGCCGCCGCGATGTCGCCATCGCCCCGGCCGATCTGCGCGATGAGGTGCTCTATCAAATCGGCGCCCTCGCCGCCTTCGCGCGGGCCGCAGGCGATCGGGTGCGCTATGTGAAACCGCACGGTGCCCTCTATCACGCGGCCGCGCGCGATCGTCTGCTCGCCGAGGCCCTTGTCGCCGCGGTGGCCGAGGCAGAACCGGGCCTCACGTTGCTCGGTCCGGCGGGCACCGAACTGGAACGTGCCGCGCAGCGCGTGCGTTTCGTCGGTGAGGGATTCGCCGACCGGGCCTACACTGCAACAGGTTCGCTGGCCCCGCGCGGAGTTGCCGGGGCGGTGCTGTCGGCCGACGACGCCGTGGCGCAGGCGACAACTCTTGCGCTGTCGGGGACCGCGCGTACCGTAGACGGTCCCGGTACGGTCGCCGTGTCCGTGGCCAGCGTGTGCGTCCACGGCGACTCTCCGGCGGCCGTCGAGATGGCTCGCCGGATCCGGGGAGCGCTCGACGAAGCCGGAATACCGGTGGAGTCGTTCAGCTGAGGGGTGGGAGGCACGATGGACATCGATTGGAACGCGCGGATCCGACCCGCGGGTGACCGCGCCGTGCTCATCACCCTCGACGACCCGCGCCCGGTGCAGCGCCTTGCCTCGGCGCTGCGCGTGCACGCGATCGCCGGTGTCGAGGATGTGCTGCCCGCGGCGGAAACCGTGCTGGTCACCATGCATTCGGTGAGCTACGGCGTGCAGGTCCGCCGGGAACTCGTCGCGCTGCTCGACCGGCTCGATCACGAGCCACCGCAAGCGGATTCGCCGGATGTTTCCCGTGGAACAGTGCCCGATACGGAGTCGGTCGTGGAGATTCCCGTTCGCTACGACGGCGCGGATCTGCCCGAGGTGGCCCGGCTGCTCGACCTGTCGATCCCGGCGGTGATCGCGGCGCACACCGGCACCGTCTGGCGGTGCGCGTTCGTGGGCTTCGCACCCGGTTTCGGCTACCTCACCTCGCCTGACGGCAGGCTCGCGGTGCCGCGTCGCACCAGCGCCCGCACGGCCATCCCGGCGGGCGCGGTGGCACTCGCGGGCGGATATTCGGCGGTGTATCCGCGCGGCACACCGGGCGGATGGCAAGTGATCGGCACCACCGATCTGCGAATGTGGGCGGTGGATCGAGATCCGCCCGCGCTGGTGCGGGCGGGTTCGGCGGTCAGATTCGTCGCTTCCGAGGAATAGCCGCTTCGGCGGAAAACAATGGCTGCTCAATGGTGTGCCGCCTCGACAGCGAATCGGGGAGAGATCGCATGCTGATCTTTATCGAGCGGGTGGGGCCGCTCGCGACGGTGCAGGACCTGGGTAGACAGGGCTGGTTCGATTCCGGCGTCGGTCAGGCGGGCGCGGCCGACCGCGGGTCACTGCGGCTGGCGAACCGGCTGGTCGGCAATCCGGAGAATTTCGCCGCCATCGAAGTACTGCTCGGCGGCCTCGCCCTGCGCGCCGACGGTCACCTCACCGTCGCGGTCACCGGTGCGCCCGCCCCCGCCACCGTCGACGGCATTCCGGTCGGACATGCCAGCGTGCTCGAACTCGACGAGGGCCAGGTGCTGCGATTGGGCTCGGCGAGCACCGGTCTGCGCAGTTACGTGGCGGTGCGCGGCGGCATCGATGTGGCCAAGGTGCTCGGCTCGCGCAGCCGCGACACGTTGTCCGGCATCGGCCCCGACCCGCTGGCAATCGGCACGCAGTTACCGGTCGGGCCCCCGCCGCGCACCCTTCCGACCGTGGAGTTCGCGCCGGTTCAGCGGCGCCCGGAACTACTCACGATCCGTGCGTGTCCGGGCCCGCGCGCCGATTGGTTCACCGATCCCGACCAGCTGTTCCGTGGTTCCTGGATCGTTTCCGCCGATACCGACCGGGTCGGCGCGCGCCTGGATCGCCTCGTCGGACCGCCGCTGGTGCGTTCGGTCACGCGCGAATTGCCCTCGGAGGGCGTCGCCTTGGGATCGGTGCAGGTGCCGCCGAGCGGTCAGCCGGTGGTGTTCCTGGCCGACCACCCGATCACGGGCGGCTACCCGGTGATCGCTGTCGTCCTCGATACCGATGTCGACCGTGTCGCGCAGGCCCGCCCGGGAGAAAAACTGGTGTTCGTGGCGGCACCGGCGATCAGCGCGGCGGATTCAGCTTTGCGTGCATGAGATACACGTTGTAGCTGTCCCACGCCGACATCGTGAAGTACAGATCCTGCGCGGTCGACCACGGATGGATGAAACCGCCGTACGCCTTCGGAAACATCTCGGTGGATACCAGCGGCACGGTCGATGTCCACGCGCCCTGCGGCTGGCCCGCGGTCCGCAGCACGATCTGGCCCGCGGCCGAGTCGAGATAGACCATCTGCCACTGCCGGCTCTCCTCGTCGTACCGCACCGACAGCTCACTGGCGGTGCCTTGCACGAGCGGTGTCGCCGAATTCTGGGCCGCCGGAGCCCAATTACCGTCCACCCAGTACTGATAGGCCGTCTTGTTGAGCACGTCGGCCTTGCGCACCCTGGCCAGGCCGATCATCCCGATCCGGCCGTTGGGAGTGCCGAACATGTAGACGTAGTCGCCGTGCGGCACCATCGCCGCCACCTGGAATTGTCCGAGCCCGAACATGTTCTCCCAGCGGGCATGCTGATCTTTTGTCCAGGTCGAGCCGCCGTCGTCGGAGTAGGCCAGTCCGCCGTAGTTCGTCATCCACATGCCGGGGATCTTCGACCAGTGGTTCACCGACATGTAGCTCATGAACTGCCGTTTGCCGAGCGCGAACCCCGAGGTCGGGATCGTGGTGGTCTCCCAGTTCCTGATCTTGCGGCTGCCGAGGAGCTCGGCGGCGTGACAGGCGCTGTCCTGCACCATCGAGTCGATGGTGATCCCGTCGCTCAGATCCTTGTCGGTGCTGTAGGCGAGCACATTCGACCGCCAATCGGCGGAATCGGAGCCCGCGCCGCCGTAAGCCCAGCCCTCGCCGAAGGTGTCGCCGAAAACCATGGCCACCTTGCCCGGTTCGGTTTCCCAGAACAGCCCGAGGTCGGTGCCGTCGACCTGCCAGCGCATATCGGTCCGGTTGGCCGAGCCGTGCCCGGTGACCTGGTCGACGAGCCGCACGGACTCCACCTTCGCGGGCATGACCGGCGCTCCCAGCGGGCCCCGCTCGATCGGCCGCTCCACCGGCTCGGGTGCTTCCTGGGCCGGCTCGCCCTCGCCGCCGGGTACCGGGATCGGGATGGGCTCGATCTCCGGATTGATTCTGATCCGCGGCAACGCGACCGCCGAACCGGTCGACGTTGTCTCGTCGGTACTTTCCGGTTCCGGTTCCGGCGTGTCCCGTACCTCCGGGCACGGATTGCGGCACGGATCCGAGGGCAGCGGAACCTGTGCCACGCGCGTGTTGTCGTGCGGCGGGTCGGGAATCGGGACCGGCGTCAGCTGCGGCACCCAGATCGGGATATCGATGCTCGGCGGCAGGATCGGCGCGGGCGGCGCGGCCGGGTCGGGCAGCCGGTTGACCGGGTCGAATCCCGTTTCCCCGCAGATATTCACCGGCGGCGGCAGCCAGGGCAACGGTCCCGCCTGCGCGGGAACAGCGAGGATCGCGGACAGTGCCACACCCACGGCGGCAGTTCCGTGCGATACCGGTCTTGCGCGCATCTGGCTCCCTGGAATCGGTGTCGGCGAGGAACACCTGTGATCTTGTGAGAACTTACCGGAACCGATCGCTGTTGCCGTGCGTCCAAGCAGATGTGAGCGAAATCGAGTACGTCTTCGGAACCGGCGACGCGGTCGTGCACCACTGGTCGAGCCACGACGAACTGGCCGACACGAGCGTCGTCGACGCCCTCTGGGTCGACTACGACTCCGGCATCGACTACGACGCTTTCCTCCCCGACATCCCGCTGTCGACCGTCGACCACCGCACGGTCCTCGCGCAGGAACCCGCGGGCGCCCTCAGCAACGGCGACGATGGCGCACTGCCATAGGCGTGTTCGGCTATCCCCGGAGTTCAGCTGGGCCCACCCTGGCTCGACGGGAATTGAGCGCGATGGCCGCGATGCCGAGCACGTAGACCCCGGCGCCGGCCAGCACGACCCCGATGGAGCGTCCGTCGGCCGGAATCACCAGCGCGGTCACCGCGATCGCCAAGACGAAGCAGACGTTGAAAACCGTGTCCTGCAGGGCGAATACCTGCCCGCGCTGATCGTCGACGATGTCGATCTGCATGCTCGCGTCGCCGGTCAGCTTGATCGTCTGGCCGGCGAGGCCGAGCCCGAACGCGCCGATCAGCAGCAGCCGGTGCGCATCGTCGACGGCCGGACCGGTGGCCAGCGCGATCGGTGTCACCAGCGTGAGCTGCACGATCACCGCCGTCGTGAGCCCGAGCAGCACGGTGCGCGGTCTGCCGAGACGCGGGATCAGGATCGGCGCGCCGACCGCGGCCACCAGCATCCCCGCCGCCGCGAACCCGATCGCGACCCCGAAGCCCACCAACCCGCCGCTCATCTCGTCGCTGCCGGTCGGCTGACGCAGCACCAGGACCATGATCAGCGTGTTCATCCCGAACACGATGCGATGCGCGCCGATTCCGATCATCGCCGTCGTCACCTGCGCCGAATGCCAGACCGCCCGCGCGCCGGTGCGAAGACCGGTCGCGATGGCGTGCACGGCGGTCTCGGTCTCGGCCGAACCGCGATCCGGCCCGAGCACATGCGGGCGGAATCCGTAGGCCAGCACCACGCCGACCAAGGAGCCGATGCCACTGAGTGCCACCGCCGCCGACGAGGCCGCGTCACCCGCGCCGATCAGCGCGATCACCGACACCGATGTCGCCGCGCCGATGCCGGCACACACCGAGGCCACCGTCGCCAGCACCGAGTTCATCGGAACCAGACAGCGCTGTTCGAGCACTCGCGGCAGCGCCGCCGACACACCGGCCAGCACGAACCTGCTGATCCCCACCGTCGCCAAGGCCAGCACCAGCAGCGGCGTCTCCCCCACCCCGACGAACAAGGTGATCGCGGCCGTGGCGATCAACATCGCCCGCGCCGCACTCGCGACCAGCAGCACATTGCGCCGATCCCATCGATCCAGCAGCGCGCCCGCGTACGGCCCGAGCACCGAATACGGAAGCAGCAGTACCGCGAAACCCGCGGCGATGGCCAGCGGATCGGTCTCGCGTTCCGGATTGAACAGGATCGCTCCCGACAGGGCAGCCTGGAACATCCCGTCACCGAACTGCGCGGCCAGGCGCAGCAGGGCGAGGCGCGGCATCCGCGGGTTTCGACGGATCACCTCGCGGGTGTCGCGAAGCAGATGTCTCATCGAGATCGGCTGCTCATCCGCCGTATTCGAGCCGTCAGAGGGATGAGTCGACACGCCATGACCCTAGTGCCACGGCGAACCGGCCCGCGGACCACGCACACCGTGAGCGGTACATCGCCACGATTGATGCCAGAATTGAACTGTGACGCCCCCATCGACGACACCCCCGCGGTTAGAACTACACCGCGGTGGCGACCGGATGAAGACGCGGATCCCGTGGCTCGACTCCAAGCATTCGTTCTCGTTCGGCGAGCACTACGACCCGGACAACACCCATCACGGGCTGTTGCTGGTGAACAACGAGGACGTGGTGCTGCCCGGCGAGGGCTTCGACACGCATCCGCATCGAGACATGGAAATCGTCACCTGGGTGCTCGGCGGCAGCCTCGTGCATCAGGATTCGCTCGGACACAACGGCGTCATCTACCCGGGTCTGGCCCAGCGGATGAGCGCGGGCACCGGCATCCAGCACTCCGAGAAGAACGATTCGTGGCGCCTGGACGGCAGATCCCACGACGAGCCCGTACATTTCGTGCAGATGTGGGTGGTCCCCGACGAGCCCGGCGTCGACCCCGGCTACCAGCAGCTCGAGATCGATGACGAACTCGCACGCGGCGACCTGGTGACGGTCGCGTCGGGCCTACCTCGCTATCGCGACCGCACCGCCATCGCGATCAACTCCTCACACGCCGCCATGCACGTCGCCAGGATGACCGCCGACAGCCCCGGTGTGACCCTTCCCGATGCGCCTTACCTGCATGTCTTCGTCGCGCGCGGCGAGATCGACGTCGAGGGACTCGGCACCCTGTCCCAGGGCGACGCGATCCGGCTGACCCGCTCCGGCGGCCAGTTGATTCGTCCGCACGGCGATGCCGAGGTGCTGGTCTGGGAGATGCACGCGCGCCTCGGCGGAGGGTGAACTCAGGCCGAACCCGGCTGGCGCGCCAGGGTCGCCGACTTGGCGTTGGTCCGGGTCACGGCGACGATCGCCGCGAAATCCGGTCGGAAATCACCGTCGGGCGCCTGCATCCAGGTGCGGTATCCGCTGCGCTCGTCGGCCGGCGACGGCAGCACGATGTCGCTGCCCGGTAAGGCGACCGAGGCGCACACCCGGAACAGCTCGGCGAACAGCACGGTGTCGAGGTAGGAGTTGTCGACCGGCCCGGTGAGGAAGGTCCAGCGACCGGACCGTGGATGGGCGATGATCGGCCCGCAGCGCAGGCCGCGCGTGACGAGCAGCCCGCGGACCCGTTCGCCCAGCGTCGACGGCATCACCACCGCGCCGACCGCGCCGATCTCGAGCACGATCCGCCCCAGTGCGGCGTCGACGACGCCGTAGAGGCCATGGTGCTTGCGGTAGTGGCGACAGCGCGCCAAAGCGTCCTGGGTGGCCGAGTACTCCTCGGCCGCCGTATACCCGCCCTTGTCCTCATCAGTGTGCAACGTGCTCATCACGACCTCGTCTCTGTCGACGGTGGCTCGATGTAGCTGGGAGTTCGCTCGCTCTGGGCGAATCTCGGTAAGGGGTGGACCATCAAGGCCCGGTGGCGCGGGAAACTTTTTCATAACGGCAGGACATGAGAGAAAAAGACCGTTCCGGACAGCCTATAGCCGCACAACCGTGCTGACAATAGTCAGTAGCTAGCGTGTCGATAAGCGTACGATATTCGCCCATGGCTCCCGTTTCGCCGACCGTCGCACGGTGGGAACTCGTCCTGCGCCTGCGTGAACTGCGCGAGCAGCGCGGGTTCGATTCGGCCGGGTTCGCCCGCCGCGTCGGGTTCACTCCCGCCAATTGGTCCCATGTCGAGAAGGGCAGGCGGGTGCTCACCCGCACCACGATCGAGCCGGTCCTCGACGTTCTCGACGTCACGCCTGACGAACGCCGCGAACTGCTCGCCCTGCTCGCGGCGAGCAAGCAACGCGGCTGGTGGACGACGGCCTCCTCGGCTCTGATCGGTCCCGAATTGCAGCGGTTGTACGGGATGGAGGCGGGCGCGGAGAGTATCCGCAGCTACGACAGCATGATCGTGCCGGGGCTGTTGCAGACCGAGGCGTACGCGCGGGCGCTGATCAGCGCCGATGTGATGATCCGCCCGGTGCAGGTAGACCAATTAGTCTCTATACGACTACGTCGTCAGCGGCGGCTGCGCGAACCCGATCCGCTCGAACTCACCGCCGTACTCGGCGAGGCCACTCTTCGTCAGCAGACCGGCGGTAATGCGGTGTTGCGTGAGCAGTTGCGTCACCTGGTCACGCTGGTGCGTGAGCTCGACACCGTCGACGTGCGCGTCATCCCGTTCAGTGCGCCCGAAGGAGCCGTGCTCGGCGGTTCCAGCTTCCATCTGCTCGACTTCGCAAGCGATCAGCTACCGACCTTCGCATGGGCCGAGAGCGCGGTGTTCGGTGGTCATGTCGACGATGCCGAACAGGTCCGCGATCTCGGCTTCGCCTACGTGCGTGCCCGCGAGCAATCTCTTTCTCGCACCGAATCTCTCGCCCTGATCAGGGAGTATGCAAGCGTGTAAGATTCGAGGTATGTCCACCACCGCTCGTCGCCACCCGGCCGAACACGGCTGGTTCAGCTCGTCGCACTCCAATAACGGCAACCAATGTGTCGAGGTTCGTTTCGATGGAAACACTGTCCAGGTACGAGACAGCAAATTCCGCCGCAACCCGATGAACACCGGCCTGGACGAGCCCATCATCACCGTCGACGCCCCCCTGTGGACAGCCTTCCTGCACTACCTCCAGACTGCGCGCCGCCACCCCGACCTCGTCGCCCACACCTCCCCCGACGGTTCGACCACCCTCCGCCACGAAGACGTCCTCCTCCACTTCACCGCCCCCGAATGGGAAGCCTTCGTAGCCGGCGTCCGAGACGACGAGTTCGCCTGCGTGTAAGACCACGTCGCCGACCACCGGTGTTTCGGCATACTGGGGAGCGTGACTTCTGATCTGAGTGCTCCCTCCGGTATTGATCTGTCCTTCCGCGATCAGGATGTGCGGGTGCAGGACGATCTGTTCGCGCATGTCAACGGGCAGTGGTTGGCCGGGTACGAGATTCCGGCCGACCGGGCCGTCGACGGTGCGTTCCGCACGCTCTACGACCAGGCCGAGCTCGATGTGCAGGCGATCATCACCGACAGTGCCTCCGGTGCGGCCGACGATGCCGATGCCCGCAAGATCGGGGAGCTGTTCTCGAGCTTCATGGCCACCGATGTGGTCGCGGCGGCCGGGTTCTCCCCGATCGCCGACGAGCTGCGCGCGATCGCCGAGGTCGCCGACCCGAGCGCGTTCGCCGCGCTGCTCGGACGCTTGCAGCGCACGGGAGTTCGTGGCGCGCTCGCCTACTACGTCGACACCGACGACAAGAACTCCACCCGGTACCTGGTGCACGCGACCCAGTCGGGCATCGGGCTGCCCGACGAGTCCTACTACCGCTCCGAGGAGTTCGCGCCGATCCGCGCCGCCTACCTCGCGCACATCACCAAGATGTTCACCATCGCCGCCGCCGACGCGTCCTTGGACGGTCTGCTCCCGGCGGATCCGGCCGACGCCGCCCGCCGCGTGTTCGAGCTGGAACGCACACTCGCCGCAGGCCATTGGGATGTGGTGCGGCGCCGCGATGCCGAAAAGAGCTACAACCTCACGACGTTCGCCGACCTGGTCGCCGAGCACCCGGAATTCGACTGGGCCGCCTGGGTGGAAGGCGTCGCCACCGGTCTCGACCGTGACGGCGAGGATCTGTTCGCCGAGCTCGTCGTCCGTCAGCCCGACTACCTGCGCGCCTTCGCCACTGCGTGGGCCGAGGTGCCGCGAGCGGATTGGCAGGCGTGGACGGCGTGGCAGGTGCTGCACGCGCGCGCCGGATTCCTCACCGACGAGATCGTCGAGGAGTACTTCGACTTCTACGGTCGCACCCTCACCGGCGCCGAGGAGAACCGCGAGCGCTGGAAGCGCGGCGTGTCGCTGGTGCAGGAACTGCTCGGCGAGGCGGTCGGCAAACTGTATGTGGCCCGGCACTTTCCGCCGCAGGCCAAGGCCCGCATGGTCGAGCTGGTGGCCAACCTTCAGGAGGCCTACCGGCGCAATATCGCCGACCTCGAGTGGATGGGCCCCGACACCCGCGCCGCCGCGCTCACCAAGCTGGAGAAGTTCACCCCCAAGATCGGCTACCCCGACACCTGGCGTGACTACTCGGCGGTCGAGATCGACGCAGGAGACCTCGTCGGCAACTACCGCCGTGGCCACGCCGCCGACCACGATCGCGACCTGGGCAAACTGGGTGGCGAGGTAGATCGCGGCGAGTGGTTCATGACCCCGCAGACGGTGAACGCCTACTACAACCCCGGCATGAACGAGATCGTGTTCCCCGCGGCGATCCTGCAGCCGCCGTTCTTCGACATGAACGCCGACGACGCCGCCAACTACGGCGGGATCGGCGCGGTGATCGGCCACGAGATCGGTCACGGTTTCGACGACCAGGGCGCCAAGTACGACGGCGACGGCAACATGCAGGACTGGTGGACCGACGAGGACCGCGCCGAGTTCGGCAAGCGCACCAAGGCCCTGATCGACCAGTACAACGTGCTCTCCCCCGCCGAACTCGACGACGAGCACACCGTGAACGGCGAGTTCACGATCGGCGAGAACATCGGCGATCTGGGCGGGCTGTCCATCGCCCTCGCCGCCTACCGGATTTCGCTCGACGGCAAGGAACCCCCGGTCATCGACGGCCTCACCGGGCTGCAGCGCGTCTTCTACGGCTGGGCGCAGGTCTGGCGCACCAAGGCTCGCACCGAGGAAGCCATCCGCCGCCTCGCCGTCGACCCGCACTCCCCGCCGGAGTTCCGCTGCAACGCGGTGATCCGCAATATCGACAGCTTCTACGAAGCCTTCGACGTGACCCCCGACGACAAGCTGTTCCTGAAGCCCGAGGAGCGCGTGACAATCTGGTGATGCGACTCGACCCTGCCGGTGGCCTGCCCGCCGGTAGGGTCGAAATCCATCGCTCCGGAGAGGGACCCATGCGTCACCAGCAGGTAGCCGACAATATCTTCACCATCGCGGGCACCCATGTGAACATGGTCCTGCTCCGCGACGGCCGCGATCTGACGCTCATCGACGCGGGCTGGCACGGCGATGCCACCACCATCGAGAAGTCGATCCGAGCCCTGGGCCACCGCCCCGAAGACATCAAGGCGATCCTGCTGACCCACGCCCACCTGGACCACGTCGGCGCACTGAACCACCTGCACCGTCACTACGCGATCCCGGTCTACACCAGCGAAATCGAAGTCGCCCACGCCCGTGGCGAGGTCCACGAATCCGCCACCCCGCTCGATGTGATCAAACGCCTCACCGACCTCGACACGATCGGCTGGGCAGCCCGCATCACCGCCGCCGGCGGCCTTCGCAAGAACCCGGTCCCCCACATCCAGCCCTTCCCCGCCGAAGGCGCCCTCGACTTCCCCGGCAACCCGATCCCGATCCCCTCCCCGGGCCACACCTCCGGGCACAGCGCCTTCTATCTGCCGAACGCGGGCGCGGTAGCCACCGGCGACACACTGGTTACCGCCCATCCCACGTCGAAAATCGAAGGCCCCCAACTACTCCCCGACTTCTTCAACCACTCGACCCCGAAAACCCTGGCAGCCCTGGCAGCCCTCGAATCACTCGCCGCCGACCTGGTCCTTCCCGGCCACGGCGACCCCTTCACCGAGGGCATCGGACAAGCCGTCGCCCGAGCCAGGACCCACGCGGCAACCGATCTCACCTGACGACGCAAGCAGCGACTAGTCAGCTCGCTACTGTCGTTCCCTCCGAAAAACGCGAGTAGCTGACAAGTTAGTGGCGTTTTCGATAGCGAAAGTATAGTAAAAGCACATGAGTTGGCCGGCTCACCGCACGGAGCAGCGTCCCTGGACGGCGCGGGACGGACGCGGGCCACGGGTCGGCCCCATGCCGGAGCGCGTCGCGGTGTCGATCCCCCCGCGCATCGCCGAACTCGACTTCGCCTCCAGGCGAACAACATCGGCCAGCGAAGCCGCGGTGATCGCGGTGACTCATCTCGAGGCCGGCCAGGGCCAGTATTCGCCACCGCTGCGCGAATTCCTGCTGCGCAGCGAGGCAGTGGCGTCCTCGCGAATCGAGCACATCGATGCGGGCTGGCGAGCATTCAGCAAAGCCTTCGGCGGCGCGACGACCCGCGCCGAGGCGGAGTCACAGGTCGGCGCGGTGCGATCACTCACGGGCCTGGTCGACACGGCGGCGACCGGCAGGATCACCGAAGCGAGTCTGCTCAGCGCCCATCGCGTGCTGATCGCCCCGGAGTGGGAGAAGGCCGGGCGCTTGCGCACGGTCCAAACCTGGATCGGCGGAAGCGATTACACGCCACTCAACGCACTGTACGTGCCGCCGCCACCAGAACTCGTGCCCGAATTGATGGCCGACTTGCTGGCCTTCGTCGCGCGCGGCGACCTGCCGATCCTCGTCCAAGCCGCGATCGCGCACGCCCAGTTCGTGTCGATCCACCCTTTCGTCAGCGGCAACGGCCGGATCGGCAGGGCGCTGGTGAGCGCCATTCTGCGCAGACGCGGGCTGACCGACAGAGTGACCGTTCCCTTGGCGTCGGTCATGCTCGCCGACACCTCGCGCTACTTCGCCCAACTGGCGGCCTACCGAGCCGGCGCCGCCGACGAATTCGTTCTCTATCTGGCGCTCGCGGCGGTGTATGCCAGCGAGGCGGCGATCGACTCGGCCCGCACCCTCACCGCTCTCCCCCAGCGATGGCGAGACCGCGCCCGCCCACGCGGCGGCTCCGCGGACGAAGCGCTACTGGCGAACCTGCTCGAGCACCCCATCCTCACTATCGCCGGCGCGAACGCCATCACGGCGACGACCGACTCGGCCACCTACCGAGCCCTCGAACGACTAGTCGACGTAGGCATCCTCGAAGTCGTCTCCGACTCCAAACGAAACCGGATCTGGGCCGCCACCGACATCCTCGCCGAACTCGACGCCCTCAACGCCGCGATCGGTCGACGCACCGCGGCGGGCCTGTCCTGACCCCCCGGGTCTCAGCGCAGGCGCAGTTCGGTGTCCGCGTCGAAGAAGAACACCTCTTCGGGCTTCGGCCGTAGGTGCAGCGTCTCGCCGAGGGTGGTCTGAAACCGTCGGTCCACGCGGACGACGATCCTGCCGGAGCGGGCGGACCAGTCGGTGCCCGCGCCGTGGGTGTAGACGAACGATTCGGCGCCCAGTTCCTCGAGCAGTTCGGCGACGACGGTGATGCCGGCGGGATCGGTGGTGACCTCCCAGGACTCGGGACGGATGCCGAGCACCACGCGAGCGCTGGAAATGCCGCGCGGTAACGGGATTCGTAGTCCGTCGAGCACGGCTTCGCCGTCGAGCACGGGTGCTTCGAGCAGGTTCATGCCGGGTGAACCGATGAATCCGGCGACGAAGGTGTTCAACGGATTGTCGTAGAGCTCGCGGGGAGACGCGATCTGCTGCAACGTGCCCTCGCGTAGCACCGCCACCCGGTGGCCCATCGTCATCGCCTCGACCTGGTCGTGCGTGACGTAGACCGTGGTGGTGCCCAGACGCTGCTGCAACGCGGCGATCTGGGAACGGGTACTCACCCGCAACTTCGCGTCCAGGTTGGACAGCGGCTCGTCCATGCAGAACACCTGCGGGCGGCGCACGATGGCGCGGCCCATGGCGACGCGCTGCCGCTGGCCGCCGGAGAGCTTGGCCGGTTTGCGGTCGAGCAGCGGCTCGAGTTCGAGCATCGCCGCGGCTTCCTTCACCCGAACCAAGGTGTCGGACTTCGACATTCCCGCATTGCGCAGGGCGAAGCCCATGTTCTCGGCGACGGTCATATTCGGGTAGAGCGCGTAGCTCTGGAACACCATCGCCACGTCGCGGGCGCGCGGCGGCAGGTCGGTGACATCGCGTTCACCGATCCGAATCGTGCCCGCCTCCACGGATTCCAGTCCGGCCAGCATGCGCAGACTCGTCGACTTGCCGCAGCCGGAAGGGCCGACCAGCACGAGGAATTCACCATCGGCGATGTCGATGTCGAGTGCGTCGACGGCGGGGGCGTCGGCGCCGGGATAGCGATGGGTCACACCGTCGAACTGCACTGTCGCCATGGGGAATTCTCCTAGCAGGGAATGCGAAACGGGCCGGTGGTCCAACGAACCACCGGCCCGTGGGGGAACTACTTGGGCAGCTTGGGCGTGATCTGCCGGTCGATGATCGCCTGCACGTCGGCCGCCACCTTCGCGAGAACCGTTGCCGGATCGGCGTTCTGGAGGCCGATCTGCTCGTAACCGGTGCCGATGATCTGATCGGCGCCGGGCACGAACACCCGCGCGTAGTCCTGCGACTTCGCTACCGAGAGCTGGTCGATGGCGACCTTGGAGTTCGGGTTCTTCGCCAGGAAGTCGATCTCGCTAGGGTCGGTCACCGCCGACTTGCGCACCGGCATGTAGCCCGTGTTCTGCGTGAAGTACGCGGTGTTGGCCGCGTTGGTGATGAACTCGATGAACTTGAGCGCGTTCACCTTTCGCGCGTCGGAGATCCGTGAAGGCACGGCGAGACCCGCGCCTCCGGTGGTGACGCCGGGACCGTTCGGATGCGGCAGGAACGCGGTGCCCACCTCGAACTTGCCGTCGGCGTTCTTCTTGATGCCCTTCAAATCGCCGGTGGACGCGATGGTCGAGGCGGCGACGCCGGTGCCGAAGTCGACCGCGATCTGCGGGCGGATCGCGGCGTACTTCTTGACGTTGATCGAGTCGCGCAGGTAGGTGGCCGCGGCGATCGAGCCCGGATCGGTGAACTTCAGCTTCCACTGATCGGAGTAGGCGCCGCCGAAAGTCCAGTTCGGGCCTTGGAAGGTCCAGCCCAGGTAGTTCTTGGCGTCACCCCAGGCATGCGCGAACTTGTCGGCGCCGACGAGCGACTGAAGCTTGGGGCCCCACTCGTCGAATTCCTGCCAGGAGTTCGGGCCGCGGTCGGGCAGTCCGGCTTTCGCCCAGACGTCCTTGTTGTAGTAGAACAGCGGCGTCGAACGGGCGTAGGGCAGCGCGTAGTGCTTGCCGTCGAACAGGTAGTCCGCGGCGAGCGAGTCGACGTAGTCGCTCAGCTGCACACCCGCGGCGCCGAAGTGCCCGTCGAGCGGCTCGATGGCCTTACTCAGCGCGTAGTTGAACCACCAGACATCGGACAGCACAACAACATCGGGCAGTTCACCGCCGGTGAGCGCGGCGTTGAACTTCTGCGCCACCTCTTCGTAGTTCTTGCCCGCGTCGACCAGGTTCACCTTCAGGTCGGGGTGCGCGGTCTGGAAGCGGTTGATCAGCTCCAGCTCCAGCTCCTTGGAGGTGCCGGGGTGGTTGGACCAGAAGGTGATGGTGCCGGCGTCCCCGGAATCGCCGGATCCGCCGCCGGTGCCCGCGCACGCGGACAGCGCGGCGGCAGCGGCGACGCCGCCGGTCAGGCCGAGGAAGCCACGGCGACTCAACGCCGGGAATCGTGAGTTGGACACTGGCGAACTCCTGTTCGAGATTTAACCCTTGACCGCACCGGAGGTGAGGCCCTTGATCATGTGACGTTGCAGGGCAAGGAAGACGATGAGGATCGGCAACATGGTGAGCACGGTGCCCGCCATGACCGGCCCCCAGTTGGTGACGCTGGGGTTCTCGGTGTTCTGTAGCAGGGTCAGGCCCACCGGCAACGTCGCGACGTCGGCGGAATCGGCCATCAGGAACGGCCAGAGGTACTCGTTCCACTCGTTGACCAGCGTCACCACCGCGAACGCCACCATCGTCGGCCCCGACATGGGCAGCACCACGCGGGTGAGCAGCCGCCACCAGTTCGCCCCGTCCATCCGCGCCGCCTCGATCACCTCGGCGGGCAGCGACAGGAAGTGGTTGCGCATCAGGAAGGTGCCGAAGGCGACGCCGCAGAGCGGAACGATGATGCCCTGGAAGGTGTTTCGCCAGCCGAGCTGCGCGATGAACGCGTAGTTGGAGATGACGGTGATCTGGTTGGGCACCATCAGCGCCGCGATGATCACCAGGAACACGATGTTCTTGCCGGGGAAGCGCAGGAACACCAGGCCGTAGGCGCTGAACACGCCGAGCGCGAACTTCACCACCGACACCACGCCGGTGACGATCAGCGAGTTCCGCAGGAACGTCCAGAACGGCACCGTGGTGGTGGCGTGGCTGTAGTTCTCCGGGTGCCAGCTGTGCGGCCAGTAGACCGCGGGCTGGGTGTAGATGTCGGAGCGGTCCTTGAGCGAGGTGATCAGGATCCAGAACAGCGGGACCCCGACGATGATCAACACACACGCCATGGCCGCGTAGCCGAGGAGGGTGACGGCGCGTTCGCGACGCTGGTACGAAAGCGTCTGCGGGCCCACATGTTTCATCGTTCGCCTCGGTCCATCACGCGCACCTGGATCAACGTGACCACCAGCAGCACCACGAACATGATCGTGGCCACGGTGGCGCCGTACCCGGCCCGGAAATTGCGGAACGACTCCTCGTACACCTGGAACACCATCGTGGTCGTGCCGTTGCCGAGCGGTCCGCCGCGCGTCATCACATTGATGATGTCGAAGACTTGGAGCGAGTTCAGCAATACGGTGATCGACAGGAAGAAGGTTGTCGGGCGTAGTTGTGGCAGAAGGACTTTCGTGAATCGAGTCCAGCTGTTCGCACCGTCCATTTCGGCGGCTTCGAGTAATTCGGCGCGCACGCCTTGCAGCGCGGCCAGATAGATCACGAAGGCGTAGCCGAGGTTCTTCCAGATGTAGGTGAGCGTCACCATGAACAGGGCCCATTCCGGGTCCTGATAGAAATCCGGCACATTGTCTACGCCGACCCGGTGCAGGACATCTTGTACCAGACCGAAACTCGGATCGAAGATGAATTGAAAAGCTACCCCGATCGCCGCGCCCGAAATCACGAACGGCGCGAAAATGGCGGAGCGGACTACATTGCGCCCGAACAGTTTTCGATCGAGCAGCATCGCGAGTGCGAGGCCGAGCGCCATACTCACCACGACGGCCGCCACGGTGAAGATCACCGTATTGCTGACGACCTTCCATGAGTCGTCTCGCTGCCACCATTCGATGTAGTTGTCGAACCCGACCGAATTCGCCACCGGATCAGCGATATTCCAGTCGGTGAACGACAACCGGATGTTGTCGGCAAGCGGTCGGTAAACGAACAGGGTGAGCAGCGCCAGGTTCGGCACCACGAGTACCACGAACAGCGCGTAGTCCTGCCACGGACGGTTTCTCCCGGGGAGCACCCGCTCCGGACTCTGTCGCACCGCGGCAGCTTTACGGCGCATGGCGAACCGTTGGTTAACCCTGCCCGCCGATTTTCTGAACATCGGGCACACAGGACTGATTACAGCAAAGGGCCGAACAACACGGCCTGTTTGATCGTATTGTTCGGCCCTTCTTCAGCGAGTACATGGGTAACTCACCGGGAACCGGCTGACTCTGCACTCACCCGACTGTCGGCCGCGTCGCCGACAACCAACCCGCCTGAGTCCGGCCAGAATACGCGGAGAGGCGGATGAGCTCAGTACATCAGTTCCAGTCGCCGAGACCGTCACCCGCACTGAGGGTTCCGCCCTGGGTGCCGGTGATGACCACGGCGTCACCGCGGCGCGAGTTCTCCAGGAACCACTTCGCGTCCTCGGTGCTCACATTGAGGCAGCCGTGGCTGGCGTTGGAATAGCCCTGCTGCGCGACCGACCACGGTGCGGCGTGGACGAAGATGCCGCTGTTGGAGATGCGGGTGGCGTATTCGACCTCGAGCTTGTAGCCCTCGGGGTCGGTGACCGGCACGCCGTAGGTGGACGAGTCCATCGTCATCTTCTCGAGCCGCTCACCCACGATGTAGGTGCCGTTGGGGGTCTCGTGACCGGTCTTGCCGAGCGAGGTCGGCATCTCGCGCACGACCTCACCGTTGATCGTCACGACGATCATCTTGGTGGCGTCGTCGACGGTGGCGACGAACGCGTCACCGATGTGGAACGCGCTGGTGGTGCCACCCGCGGCCACGGTCACGTTGGTGTTGGCGGGCCAGAACTCGGCGGGCTTCCAGCGGACCTGCTTGCTGGAGGTCCAGTAGAAGTAGCCCGGCGCGTTGGTGCTCGAGGTGACCTTGATGGCCCGCTCGGCGGCCGCGCGGTCCTCGACCGGCTCCTGGAAGGTGATGATGATCGGCTGCGCGACGCCGACGGTCTCGCCGTCGGCGATGTTGATGTTCGGCGGCGCGAACGGCGCCTGCTGCGCGGGCTCGTTCACCGCGGGCTGGCTCGAACCGGCGCCGAAGCCCGGCAGAGTCGGCTGAGCCTGCGCGGGCACGGCGATCAGCGCGCCGGTCGCCGCGATCGCCGCCGACAGCAGCAGACCCCGGCGGAGCCAGCGCGATTGCCGCATATTTGCCTCGTAGTGCATAGGTTTCTCGTCCATTCCATCTCTCGTTCCGCGTGCGGCGGCCCGAGATCTACTCATTGACGCTTTTTCTCATTGACGCAGAGGCCGCAACGGGTCTCTACGGGGTAACGACGTCCCCGACCCTGACCCTCCATTACTACCCGCACCAGGTGACCGGGTGCCAGCCGTGTTGCGCGGTGATAACAGGGCGGCAACTATGTGCCGTGCGTCACATAACGTGCTGTTATTCATCGGCTTTCGTCAAACGCCGCGCTCACAGCGGCGAGTCGATGGCAGTGCGTGCGAACAGCCGGGAAGCACAGGGGTGTGAGTCTCAAACGTCACGTGAGGCATATCACTCGGTCCGTGTGAAGTGGATCGCTCGATCCGGCGCGGTCGCGAGATTGCGCGGCACCGTGCGTGGTCGCCTACCGAGCGCCAGCGACGGCTCGAGGGCCAACCTGACCTCGGTCAGCAGCGTTGCCAGCACGATCCGCAGCTCGTAGTCGGCCAGCGTCGCGCCGATGCAACGGCGGTGGCCGCCGCCGAACGGCGCGAACTCGAACGGGGTCACCACGCGGCCGAGGAATCGGTCGGGATGGAACAGGTGCGGCGCCGGCCAGGTGGACGGCTGGCTGTGCAGGACGCCGACGGCAAGGCCGATGGTGGCGCCCGCGGCCACGTCGACTCCGCGCCAGCGCAACGGCTCCTTCACCGTGCGCAGCACGATCGGTACCGGCGGGTGCAGGCGCAGGGTTTCCTGGCAGACGGCGTCGAGCAGCGGTAGCCGGGTCTGTTCGGCGGGGTCGTCGCCCGCGGTGGGCAGCTCGGCGAGCACGCGATCGAGCAGGCCGGGTTCGCGGTGCAGGTGATAGAGCGCCCAGGTGAGCGTGGTCGCGGTGGTTTCGTGGCCCGCGACGAGCAGGGTGCGTAGCTGGTCGCACAGTTCGGGGTCGGTGGGCGCGGTGCCGTCGTCGTAGCGCAGGGCGAGGAGGAGATCGAGCAGATCACCGTCTGACGGGCCGGTGCGGCGGCGCCGGGTGATGTCGGCCGTGATCAGCTCGTCCAGTCGCTCCCGAGTCGCGGTGAACCGCTCCCACGGACCGAAACCGCCCATGCCGTGGCGTAATACGGGCGCCACCATCAGCGGGGTGGTGAACGCGGCGAGGAAATCGGTGACCGGAAGGCCGTATTCGGCCGCGCGATCGGAATCGGAACCGAACACCGCGGCGAGGATGACGCGCAGGGTGATGGCGCGCGCGGCCGTGAGCGCATCGATCCGAGTGCCGAGTTGCCAGGGACCCCCTGCACCACAATGGATTTCGTGCAGTGCGGCATCCCGGATCACCTTCCCCAACAACCGCATCCGAGCGCCGTGTAACGCCGGCGCCAGCAGCGCGCGATCCGTGCGATGCCGCGTCCCGGAACTGAGAATCAGCGACGCGGCCCCGACCATCGGCTCGATCGGATTGGGTCGAGGCGGCTCGAGCAGTGCGACGGGCGCCCGGAACAATTCGCGCGCGCCCTCGGCCGTTCCGGTGAACAGTACGGGCGGAAACCCGGGGAACCCGACCGCGAACGGATCACTGCGCGCCCCGCGTCGTCGCAGGTAGCCCTCGAAATCCCGCCCCGCGGCGACGCCGTGCAGCAGCGAAAGGCGCGGCGCGGCGGGCGCGGGGCTCAGCGAACTCATGTCCTCTACTACGGCGGACTCCTCCCGGCGGTTCGATCAGCGACGCGCCGCGCGTACGGTCCCCTGCGCGATCGCCGCCAGCTTGGCCAGCCGCGCGTCACCGAGCGCCGTGACGGCCCCACCCAGCCGGTTGGTGACGAACGCGATCGACATCCCCAGATCAGGATCGGCGTAGGCGCCCGATCCGCCGACGCCATAGTGGCCGAAGGCATTTCGCGGCTGCTGTTTGGTCATCAGCACCGGCCGGTGGTAGCCGAGAGTGAACCGCAGCGGAAGTCCGAGGACATAGTCGCGGCTGCTGGTCTGCTGGGTCCGGTTGATCGTCTCGATCGTCTCCGGCCGCAGGAACCGCACCTCACCCACCTGGCCGCCATTGGCGAGCGCCCCGTACATCCTCGCCAGCGCCCGTGCCGAGAACACGCCGTTCCAGCCGGGCATCACCGCATCGTGCACCCGCGGATCGCGGACGAGTTCGTCGAAACTCTCCGGCATGCCCGCCTCGGCGAGCCCGCGCGCGGGCCGCACCCACGACAACACCGACGACGCGGTGTTCCAGCGAATCCCCGGTGGCGCCAGGTGCGGAAAGATCTTCGCGATCCGGTGCCGCTGGCCCGGCGGTACCTGGAACCAGAACTCGTCGATACCCAACGGCTGGGCCACTTCTCGACGCAGTACCTCGGTGAAGGGCTCACCGGTCACCCGCTGCACGATCTCGGCGACCAACCAGCCGAAGGTGATCGCGTGATAGCCCGAGGTACGGATGCGGCGCGGGTCGGCGGGGCTCTCGGCGAGGGCGGTCACCACCGCGTCGTAGTCGAGAATGCCCTCGCGACCGGGGACCAGGCCGCGTACCCGATGCAGGCCCGCGCGATGGGACAGCACGTCACGCACGGTGATGTCGTCCTTGCCGTGTGCCCCGAACTCCGGCCAGTAGGTGGCCACCGGCTCCTCGTAGTCGATGAGCCCGCGCTCGGCCACCCGGTGCAGCACAGTGGCGGCGACGCCCTTGCCGGTGGAGAAGGTGAGCGCGATGTTCTCGCCGGTCCAGCGCAGATCCTTGGCCGCCCAGCCCGCCCAGATATCGACCACCGGGCGCCCGTCCAGGTAGATGGCCAGCGCACCGCCACCACGACTGGGCTGGGAGAACATCCCGAAGAAATGATCGGCGAGGCGGATGAAGCGCGGATCGACCACCATCTGCCGTGGGGCCGCGAAATCACCGACCGGCGCCGGGTTACTACTCACGATGTGCGTGGACTACTCGGACGGCCTCGCCTCGGAAACACCATGGCTACCTCCTGATACGCGATCGGGGGCCCCGCTCCGCACTCGGCGACCGGAATCCCAAGGGTATCGCAGGCAAGACCCGCCGGGTTGGAGTCGACGGGGGTAGCTCCGGTGGTGTATTCACAGTAGGTGTTTGCAGATTTGCCAATCGGCCGGCTCGTCGGCGCGATCGCCATCACCGTGACCGCGTTCGTCTCGACCGGTTGCGGAGGCACCATCGACGGCCACGCACAGCCGGCGATCGACGTCGTCCCCGCGACGAGCAGTGCGACTCCGACCACCAAGCCGGGCAAGACCACCGGCAAACCCACCGCGAGCAAGCCGGCGCCGACGTCGAGCAAGGGCGGCAAGACCGACTTCCAGGCCAATATCGGCGATTGCGTGTCGCTCGGCGGCACCGTCGACGACGCGACCATCGAGAAGGCCGCGTGCGGTAGCCGCTCGTCGAACTACAAGGTGATCGGCAAGGCCAAGAACAGCAACGGCTGTGTCGGCGACCGCGACAACTTCTACGCCGAGACGCTCAACGGCATCGAGACCGGCGCGCTGTGCCTCGACATCGACTGGGTCATCGGCGGCTGCATCGACGTGGGCGGCGACGAACCCAAGCGCATCGACTGCAACGCGGGCGGGACCGAACCGGTCAAGGTGATCACGATCAACAAGAACTCCGACAGCGTCGACGACTGCCCCGACGCCGCCGATTCGGGCTTCAAGTACGCCGAGCGCCGCGTCGTCGTCTGCGTGGAGAGCCTGTAGTCCGACGAACGACGTGCGTGGCGGCTAGTTTGGAGTCGTGCCACAGACGGTTCGGCTGAACTCGGCATCGGGTCGGTGGATTATGCTCGCCACCATCCTCGGCTCGTCGATGGCGTCGCTGGACGCCACCGTGGTCTCCGTGGCGCTGCCACGCATCGGCGAATCGCTGCACACCGATGTCGCCGGGTTGCAGTGGACCGTCAACGGATACACCCTCACCCTCGCCTCGTTCATCCTGCTCGGCGGTTCGCTCGGTGACCGGCTCGGTCGCCGTCGCGTCTTCGTCTGGGGGATCGTCGGCTTCGCGATCACCTCGCTGTTGTGCGCGGCCGCGGTGAATATCGAGATGCTGGTCGGCGCGCGGTTGCTGCAGGGCGTGGCGGGGGCGCTGCTCACCCCGGGGAGTCTGGCGCTGATCTCGGCGTCGATCGATCGGCGCGATCAGGGCAGCGCGATCGGACTGTGGTCCGGGCTCGGCGGGGTGGCCGGTGCGTTCGGGCCGCTGCTCGGCGGTGGATTGATCGATCTGGTCGGCTGGCGGGCGATCTTCCTGCTCAATGTGCCGCTCGCGGTGGTGGTCGCCGTCGTCACGCTCAGATACGTGCCGGAGAGTCGTGATCCGCAGGCGCCCGCCCGGATCGACGTACCGGGAGCGGTGATCGTCGCGCTCGCGCTCGGCGCCCTCACCCTGGGACTCATCGATTCGCGGGTCGTGCTGATGACTGTCGGCGTGGTCGCGCTGGTGTGTTTCGTGCTGGTGGAACTGCGCAGCCCGAATCCGCTGGTACCGCCGTCGCTGTTCCGTTCGCGGATGTTCACGGTGGCGAATCTGGTGACGTTGCTCGTGTACGCCGCGCTCGGCGGCGTCTTCTTCCTGCTGGTTCTGCAATTGCAACTGGTCGCCGGCTACTCGCCGATGGCGTCGGGCGCCGCGGGATTGCCTGTCACGCTGCTGATGCTGGTGCTCTCGGCGCCCGCGGGACGGTGGGCGCAGCGCCATGGGCCGCGGATTCCGATGACGATCGGTCCGCTACTGGCCGCGGGCGGGGTGTTCGCGCTGCAACGGATCGGACCCGGCGCGGACTATGTCACCGATGTGCTGCCTGGCGTGTTCGTCTTCGGGCTGGGGCTTTCGGTGCTGGTGGCGCCGTTGACCGGTGCGGTGCTCGCCGCGGTGCGCGAGGGCGAGGCGGGTATCGCGTCGGGGGTGAACAACGCCGTCGCGCGCACGGCGCAGCTGCTCGCCGTGGCGGCGTTGCCCGGTCTTGCCGGGTTGTCCGGTGCGTTCGACGACCCCGTCGCCTTCGCCGCGGGCTTCGACACCGCGATGCGCTGGTGCGCACTGCTGTTGCTGATCGGCGCGGGCATCGCGGCGGTGCTGCTCCGGGTGCCGCGTCAGGCGCCGCAGCCCGAACGCGTCGACTGCCTGCCGCATTGCGCGGGCGCCGACGGCCCCGCGCTCGCACCGAAATCGCTTGCCGTACACGACGTATAGAAAAGGAGCGGGTCGCGTGGACAACCACGCGACCCGCTCGACATCCGGGGAGTACAGGCGAGGGACTAGATCGGGCGGTAACCCGAACCCACGCCGCCGCGGCCGTTCATGTCGTCCATGATCGAGTTCATATTGGTGCCGACCTCGGGTCCGACACAGGCCAGGGCCAGATAGGCGTTGACCATGCCGACCAGGGTCGAGCCGACGACGACCGGCGCGCCGGAATCGCCTTCGACCACGCACATCTGCGACCAGGTCTCGGTATTGGTCGCGAAGACGTCGCCCCAGGTGATGCCGCAGGTATTGCCGGTGGTCCGGCCTTCCTTACAGACGATCGTAGGGAACTGCGCGGGTCCGCCGACGCCGGTGATGGTGACGTTGCCGATCCGGTTGACCGGGGTGATCCGGCCCGGCGTGAACTGGATGACCGCGTAGTCGAGTTCGGAGTTGCTGTACACGAAACGGCCGATCTCGCCGTAGCCTCGATCCGCCTCGGCGCTGACCGTCGCGCCCGCGTCGCCGCAATGGCCCGCGGTCAGGCCGACCAGCCTGCCCGCGCCGTCGTAGCCGACCGTGGTGACTGTGCACTCGAACGCGTTGTCGATCACGATGCCGGAGCCGCCGCCGATCACCGGGGGGCCTGCTTGCGCGTTGGCCGCGCCGGTGCCGAGCAGTGCTGCACCGAGGGCGAGGGCGAAGGCGGTGTTGGCCACCTTGGCGAGTTTGCTGAACATGTCCCTCCAGATGTCGGAAGCTCGCACGATATCAATACGGTCTGTCTATCGTGCCTGTATTCGATCCCGGGCGCGCCCTCGGACCGGTGTGTTTGCCGCCGAGTCGTACAACCCTTCCCGAGTGGTTGTCATAGCGATTCCCTATTGGAATCGTGTCGCAGCGCGTCGTTCGTGTTTCTCGCGTGATGTGTTCGGATAATTCGGCGTGGAGTTCGTTATGAATGACAAACTTCCGCAATATTTCTTTACCGCGACCGCCGGTACTGGGAAACCATGTAGGAAAAGGCCTCCGAGCGTAATCTCCGGAACCCTGGAATTATGGGCTGTAGGGTCCGGCATGGCAGGTCTCATAGCAGTTTCGGACAGTGACCTCTATCTATGACAGCGCTCACATGTCGGTGATGTGTTCTGCGCTACTCCGTAGTAAGGTGCGTCAAGCAAACAAGTCGCCGGAGCGTTGAGGGTCCGGCGTCGAGAGGGGTTATGGCAGTGCAGTCGACCGAGAGTCCGCCCACACGTTCACGAGTCAGCGAGGCTGTCGACTGGACGAAGGGCCTTTGGGACGACCACCCGAAGAAGTCGCTGGAAACCTTCGGTCGACAGATCACGATGGGTATCGAAGCGATCACGGAGTTGTTCGTCGCGATCTTCCGTCGGCGTTTTCCTTTCGATGAGTTCGTCCGGCAGTCCGCCTTCATGGCCAGTGTCGCCGCGGCGCCGACGCTGCTGGTGGCCATCCCGATCGCGGTGATCGTCTCGATCCAGGTCGGCGCGGTCGCGGGTCAGGTCGGTGCCACCTCGTTCATCGGTGCGGCCAACGGCCTCGGCATCATCCAGCAGGGCGCCCCACTGGTCACCGCGCTGATGATCGCGGGCGCCGTCGGTTCGGCCATCTGCGCCGACCTCGGCTCACGCACCATCCGTGAAGAGATCGACGCGATGAAGGTCATGGGCGTCGACCCGCTTCGCCGCCTGGTGGCTCCCCGCCTCGGCGGTGCGATGCTGGTCAGCTTCCTGCTCTGCGGCTTCGTCGTCTTCGTCGGCTTCCTCACCGGCTACATGTTCAACATCTTCGCCCAGGGCGGTACGCCCGGCTCCTACATGAGCACCTTCGCCTCGTTCGCGGTGACCCGCGACCTCGCGGTGGCGCTGTTGAAGTCGGTCCTGTTCGGTCTGATCGCCTCGATCATCGCCTGCGACTGCGGCCTCAATGCGCGCGGCGGCCCCGGCGGTGTCGCCAACGCGGTGAACTCCGCGGTGGTCAGTTCCACCGTCATGCTGCTCGGTGTCAACGTGGCGATCACCCAGATCTACGCCGCCGTCTTCCCCCCACAGGTGGTCTGAGCCATGTCATCTACTTACGTACCTCCGCTACTGCGGCCGATCCGGTCGCTGCAGAAGGCCAGCAAGGCGCCCGGCGACCTGCTCGCCCGCCTCGGCCATCAGGTCTTCTTCTTCCTGCGTTCGGTCGGCTCCATCCCACTGGCCTTCAAGCAGTACCCGAAGGAGGTCTGGCGTCTGCTCACCGACGTCACCTGGGGTAACGGCAATATCGTCGTCGGTGGCGGCACCATCGGCGTCATCCTGATCATCAGCGCCTTCGGCGGCATGACGGTGGCCATTCAGGGCCACACCTCGCTGAACCTGCTCGGGTTGAGCCCCATCACCGGCGCGATCTCGGCCTTCGCCACCACCCGCGAGCTCGGCCCGCTGCTGGCGGCATTGGCCTTCGCCGCCCAGGCGGGGTGTCGATTCACCGCACAGCTGGGCGCGATGCGCATCTCCGAAGAGATCGACGCACTCGAGTCGATCGCCATCCGCCCGCTGCCCTACCTGGTCAGTACCAGGATGATGGCCGCGGTGATGGCGATCGTGCCGCTGTACGCCGTCGGTCTGACGACCGCGTACCTGGCCTGCTCGGTCACCGTGCAGTTGATCGGAGGTACCGCGGCAGGCACCTACTCGCACTACTTCTTCCAATTCCTGGTGCCGACGGACGTGCTCTACTCGCTGCTCAAGGTGATCATCTTCGTCATGATCACGACGTTCATCCAGTGCTACTACGGCTTCTTCGCCTCGGGCGGTCCCGAAGGCGTCGGCGTCGCGGCCGGCCGCGCGATCAAGATGTGCATCATCCTGGTCGTGTTCGCCGACCTCGTCATGACATTGGCGATCTGGGGCATCAACCCCGGCATCAGGATCTCGGGGTAAGGGCGCGATGATCATCGATCCGAGTGGGCGCGGTCCCACCATGAAGCAGTTGTACGTGGCAGGGGCCGCCGGTTTGATCGTCTTCGCGATCATCCTGGGTTTCCTCACAGCCAGGTACCAGGGCTACTTCGTACCCAAGGTCAACGTGGTCGCGAACCTGTCGACTACCGGCGACGGCTTGCCGTCGGACGCCGATGTGAAGTTCCGCGGCGTGCTCGTCGGCGTTGTGAAGAACGTCGACATCGGCGAGAGCGCCGAGCAGAAGGTGAACATCGAGCTCAAGCCCGAGTTCGCCGACGGCATCCCGAACACCGTCACCGCACGCGTCGTGCCCTCCAACCTGTTCGCGGTCACCTCCGTGGAGCTGGTCTACAACGGTGCGAACAGCCAGCACCTGAAGGAGGGTTCGCAGATTCCCGAGGACCGCAGCCAGGGCACGATCGCGCTGCAGGACACGCTCACCACGGTGCGCGACATCCTCGACGAGGTCGACCCGGTGCAGTTCGGTCGCGTGCTCGGCACGCTCACCCAGGCCCTCGACGGCAGCGGCCGGGTTCCCGGCTCGACCATCCAGCGCCTCGACCACTGGCTGACCACGGTCGCCGACGCGGGCCCGAACCTGGGCGGCATGCTGGACAACTTCTCCGACTCCGCGCACGCGCTGAACCAGTCGGCGCCGGAACTGCTCGATGTGCTCGGCTCCTCGGTGCAGACCGCGAACACCATCGCCACCAAACGCGAACAGCTGATCGCGCTGCTGGCCGGTGCGAGCGCCACCACCGATCGGGTGAACGACCTGTTCGCGTCGAACCCCGACGTGGGCAAGGAAGTCACGGTCGGCATGAACGCCACCCTGGGTGCGCTGGCCGCCGACCCCGCGTCGATCACCAAGACCTTCCAGGTCTTCGGTCCCTCGCTGGCCCAGCTCAACACCACCTTCCACGGTGGCCCGAGCGGCAAGCAGATGGTCTGGAACGCCGGCATCACGTTGACGCCGTACCAGCCCAACACCGTCGCCGATTGCCCGCGCTACGGCGATCTGCTCGGACCGAGCTGCTTCACCGCACCGGCCGAGGTCTCCCTGCCGCCGATTCCGGAGAACCTGCGTCCGCGCAGGCTCGACTCGGCCGCCGGCCTCCCGCCGTTGGTGTCGATCCCTGGCATGCCCGACATCCCGGGTCTGACCAGTCCCGGCGTCTCGCCGATGCACACGGCCAACGGCACCGAGATCAAGCCGTTCCAGGGCACGCCGCTCGAGGGACTCGTCCCGTCGATCCAGGTTCCGGGTCTGCCCGGTCTGCTCGGTGGTACGCCCGCTCCCGCGGCCGCTCCGGCCTCGGCGCCCGCTCCGGCGACGGTGCCTGCCGCCACACCGATCTCCTACTCCGGTGACGCGGCGATGACTCAGCTGCTCGGTCGCAAGCCGAACGCGTCCGAATATCTGCTGCTCGGTCCGATTTTGAAGGGCGGAACCCTGCAAGTGTCCGAAAACGGGGGTGGCGCATGAGTATCCGTAAGCCACTGATCGGGTTCAGTATCTTCGCGCTCGTCTCACTGCTCGTCACCGTGGTCGTGTGGAACACACTGGCTCGCACGGTCGACGGTGACACCCGCAAGTACACCGCGATCTTCACCGATGTTCTCGGGCTGCGGCCCGGCGACGATGTCCGTATGGCCGGCGTGCGCGTCGGCAAGGTCGAGGCCATCGAGCTCGACGGCAAGAACGATGCCAAGGTGTCGTTCATCGTGCAGAGCGACCAGACACTGTTCAACGACACCAAGGCGCTGGTCAGGTACCAGAACCTGATCGGCCAGCGCTATGTGGCGCTGACCCCGGGCGCGACGCCGAGTCCGGAGGCGCTCGAGAGCGGCTCCACGATTCCGCTCGACCGCACCGAGCCCTCGTTCGATATCTCGGCCCTGCTCAACGGTTTCCAGCCGCTGTTCCAGGCGCTCGAGCCCGCCGAGGTCAACGCGATGTCGGAGACCCTGATCCAGGCCCTGCAGGGCGACGGGGTTTCGCTGTCGGCGTTCATCATCCAGGCTGCCCAGCTCGCCACTGATTTCCAGCGTCGCGACGCGATCCTGTCGGACGTGATCACCAACCTGTCCGGTGTGATGGCCGGGTTGGCAAAGCGAGGGGACGAATTGGAGACCCTGATTACCCAGACCAGGGCGCTGATCGGCGGGCTCTACGACCAGGGACAGTCGCTGCAGGCTTCCACGGTCACCCTCGCCGATTCGACGACCGCGCTGGTCGGGATGATGAGCAAGATCCAGCCGAAGCTGGCGGCGACCCAGAACTCGACCACCGCGGCGCTGAATCTGTTGCTCGCCAACGGCGCCAAGCTCGACCAGGTCGCGATCGACATGCCTTCGATGCTCGCCGACCTCGGCCGCATGACGTCGGAAGGCACTCACGCCAACGCCTACCTGTGTGGCCTGGACGTCTCGCTGTACGGGGTCCTCTTCCCGCGCGGTCTGTTCAGCCAGATCGGTGGCAACAGCCATTCCGAGGTGTGCAGATGAGCAAGATCAAGTCAGCCTTCGCCGGCAACCGCAACTTCTGGCTGGGTGTGATCGGTGCGCTGTGCATCGTGTTGCTGCTGGTCGGTTCGAGTATCTACCAGTTCATCGGGCTCGGAAAACAGTCCATCGACGCGGAGTTCGTGCAGGCCGCGGGCATCAAGACCGGCGACAAGGTCGCGGTCTCCGGTGTGCAGGTCGGCACGGTCTCCGGCGCCAAGATCGAGGGCGATCACGTGGTGGTCACCCTCGACGTGGACAGCTCGCTCGAGCTCGGTCCCGACGCGCACGCCGCGATCAAGATGGCGACCCTGCTCGGCGCGCGCTACGTCGACCTTCAGCCCGGCGACGGTTCGGGTCTGAAGGACAAGACGATCCCGCGCAGCAACACCGACGTGCCGTACAACATCGCCGATGTGGTGCAGGTCGGTACGCCGAAGTTCGAGGCGCTCGACACCAAGAAGCTCGCCGCCTCGCTCAACACCATCAACTCCCAGCTCGGCGATTCGCCGGAGCTGGTGGCGCAGGCGCTCGACAGCGTCGGCGCGGTCGCCAAGGTGGTCGATCAGCGCAAGGGTGAGGTCGACAGCCTGCTCAAGGACCTCAACCGGGTCACGCAGTTGCTCGCCGACAACCGCAACTCGATCCTGCTCGTCATCACCCAGGGCGAGGCCATCGCCAACCGGGTGATGGAGCGACAGAGTCTGCTGCGCCAGCTGCTCGACAATGTCGCCACGCTGACCCGTCAGCTGGAGGAGATCGGCGCTCAGAACGGTGACCAGTTCGGCGGCACCATCAGCCAGCTCAACACCATGGCCGAGGGCCTGCAGAAGAACAAGGACAATCTCGACAAGCTGCTGCAGATCGGACAGCCGACGGCGCGCTACTTCAACAACGCCCTCGGCAACGGCAACTACGGCTCGGTCGCGCTGCCGTGGTTGTTCCCCGACAACTGGCTGTGCTTCGTTCAGGTGATCCAGGGGTGCCAAGGATGAAACTGACCAACAAACTCCGCATCGCGCGGACGATGATGATCGCCACCACCGCGCTGGCCCTCGGTAGCTGCTCGCTGCTGCCGAACCAGTTCGACGACGCGCTCGGCCGCTCGACCAAGATCACCGCCGACTTCGAGAACATCGCGGGCATGTACGAGGGCAACGAGATCATGGTCCTCGGCCTCGCGGTGGGCAAGGTCGACAAGATCGTGCCCAAGGGCACCTACGTCGAGGTCCACATGACCATCGACTCGGGAGTCAAGATCCCGAAGGACGCGATCGCGGCGATCATCTCGCCCTCGATCGTCACCGACCGTCACATCGAGGTGAGTCCGCCCTTCACCGGCGGTGAGACGCTGAAGTCCGGCGATCACCTGCCCAAGGCGCGGACCAGGACACCGGTCGAGCTGGACACGATGATCAAGACCATCGACCAGTTCGCCGCGGCCCTCAAGCCCGAACCCGGCCAGGAGGGTCTCGGCCCGCTGTCGGGCCGGGTGCTCTACCCGGTGCTCAACGGCAACGGCCAGAAGATCCGCGAAACCCTCGACGCGCTCTCGGGTGCGTTGAAGGTCGGCGTCGACAACAAGGACGCCATCTCCAACATCATCATCAAGCTCAACGAGCTCACGACGATGCTGGCCGACAACGATCAGTCCGTGCGCGACTTCAGCGACCGGGTGACCGCCATGTCGGGACTGCTCGCCGACCAGGCGCCCGGCTTGCAGGCCACCCTCGACCAGCTCAACCAGTTCCTGAACAACACCTCGACGACCTTCGCCGGGCATCAGGAAGAACTGGCCGCCTCGCTGACCGGCCTGACCACGGTCACCAACCAGTTGCGTGCCAACTCGGGCGCGATGATCGAGATCGTCGACGTGGTGCCGCTGCTCATGGAGAACATCGACGGCGCCAT
>NZ_BDBR01000046.1 GCF_001613085.1 Nocardia salmonicida NBRC 13393 | reverse complement strand
GACCCACCGATCTGTAGGCGCCGGCGAGGTAGCTGCGGGTGGCCAGGGTGTGGGGGTGGTCGTCGCCGAGGACCCGCCGCCGGTCGGTGAGTAGCTGCTCGAACAGTTCGGCGGCTCCGCCGACCCTACCCACCTGGTGGTAGACGGCGGCAAGGTAGCTGTGGGCGGTGAGGGTGTCAGGGTGGTCGGGGCCGAGATGGTGCCGGTGGTCGGTGACGGTGCGCTCGGCGTGGGGGACGGCGCGTTGCAGGTCGGCCGCATCAGTCAGTTGTCTGGTGGCCCAGCGGCGGGCAGTCAGTATGGCGGCATGAATGTCGGCGCTCAGGGAGGGAGGGCCGGTTGCGACGTGTTCGGCGAGGGTGTCGACGTGGTCGACCAGACGGGCGCCTTCGCTACGGCGCTGGAAAGCCTCGATCGAGTTGAATAGGTGCGGTGCGAGTACCGCGACAGTGTTCGCGGCGATAGTGTCGAGGGTGCCAGCGGCGAAGGCGCGTTCGCGGACCACTCGGGCAGTCAGCCGGTGCATTACCAGCACCCGCCCGCCGGTCGACCACGACACCAGCGACCCCTCAACACAGCGTGTGATCGCCGCGCCTGTCAGTGGGTCCGTGTCCTTTTCCAGCAGTGCGGCTTCCACACCATCGGCCGACAGCATCGCCATCACGCCCACCAGCCACCGCACCCGCCCGTCGAGCGCGGTATCGCCGGTGATGACGGTATCGATCGCGAGCCCCAGCGCCTGGTCCACCGCACGGCCGTAACTGCTGCCGCGCTGGCGAGGCAGCGCGGCAGGGAGCGGCTGAGCAGCCAGCAACTCCTGGTAGCTGTGGTAGTCCAGACGCTGAGCGGTGATGGTGGCCGCGGCGGCTGCCAGAGCCAGCGGCAGGTCTCCCAACTCGGTAGCGAGGGTGTCGGAGCCGGTTGGGTCATCGAGCCCGGTCGCGGTGTGGAGGTAGCCGACCGACTCGGTGCGGTCGAACCCGGTCGCGGCGTCGACCAATTCACCCAGGCCGACGAAGGCGCGGTCGGTGCTGGTGATCACCACCCGCACCCCGCCGCCGGTGGGCAGGAACTCGCTCAGGAAATCCGGGTCGGTGGCGTTGTCGAATACCAACACCCCTGCCAACCCCCGCGCACTGTTGAGGTGGTCGCGCAGCCGCCGCGCCGAGACCAACGAATCTCCGTCCGGGTCGGCCACCTTCAACCTGGTGGCGATCTCGGCCAGCCCGGCCAGGGTGCTGTCGCGGGTCTCCGCACCGACCCAGCCCATCAACCTCGCGGACTCGTCGGTCATGATTTCGCGGGCGTAGGCGGCGGCGACCTGGGTTTTTCCGGCACCACGCATCCCGCACACCACCACCGCCACCTGCTCGCGCATCAAGGCTTCGCGGAGCTGGCCGACCTGGGCACGAGGCACGAAATGCCGGGCAGGGAGCGGTACCGCACCGACCACCAGCCCCGTCGTCTCCGCTGGTGCGGAGGGCGGAGATTCAGTGTCGTACCGGTGAATGTGGACTGTGGTGGTCTCGGTGTGGGAGTTGTCGACGCTGTTGTGGATATCGCGCCCGGCACTCACCTGGTCCAGACCGAGGAATGTGCCCGCGCCAGCCCGGTCAGCGTCGCGCCGCCATGGCCACCAGCGGCCGGTGGGTCGGTGGTTCATGGGTGTGAGGCATCACCGCGGCTGTCGGTGCCGTCGAAGGTCATGTCGCGCCCGGCCTGCAGTCGCCGCCCTCGCACGCCGGGTCCAGTGCCGTGGACCTGACCGAATCGCATGTCCCGGCCCGCGCTCGCATCCTCGACATCCATCCCCGGCATGGGCTCAGGAGCCGGAGCTGAGGGTTGGGCGGCGAACTGCAGCCACAACGACGTGCCGAACGCGGCGACGGTCAGCACCGCCACGGCCACCCACGCCCACATCGAGTGGTCACCACCGGTCGCGTAGTTCACCGCCACCGCCAACCCCGTCGTCACCACCGCGGTCACCCCGGTGGGCACCGCTACCCGCCGCACCACCTGCCACGAAACCGCCACACCGACCTCCACACTGTCGCTAAGTCCACTGATCCTCACATACTGGCCAGGGCGATACCTACTGCTGAGCAACCCTTTTCACATCCCGGACGGTCGTTCAACAATTCCTCAGTCAGCACCGGACCGGCCAGACCGACAGATGGGTTCTGTACCCACTGTCGGCCCAGGCCAGCGTCCCGGAGCTGTGGGTGTGCGCGTGGGGCCGTTGGCGAATATGACTGAGTGACTGGTCAGCCCAGGGTGGACCCTGTGGATCAGTATCCGGTGGCGGTGTCGCGGTTCAACCTCAGCTGACTCCGCGTGACGCTGAGCTTTGGTCGGCAGCGATCCGGGAACTGGTTGTGTGCCAGGGTGTTTAGGCGCTGGTAGTGTCCCTGCATGGCGTACGCGAAGGTGCGACACGTGGTCGGGGAGTGGGCTATCAAGCGGGGCGAGTTCCGAAGCGGAGTAGCCTCACTGTCGAAGAACAAGTAGGTGCTCCATGTTGTCCGTGTTTTATCAGGTCACAGTGCTTGATTCGAGACGGCGAGGGCAAGTGCAGCTGCCCCATACGCAGCACGAACTCGACGAGCGCGGCGACGATCCAGCCTAGGTCCGAACCATGGCAGTCCGACGATGGGCGGCAGGCATCGGCGGCCAGATCCTCCGGTGGGCAGCAGACACTGCGCGGGACCACGGCCGGGGCTTGCTGCGGTTGGACCGCGTGGCCACCAACGACCGGTTGCGTGCCTACTACGAGCGGGCTGGGTTCGTCCATTGCGGCGACGTTCCAGTTGGTGGGGCTCCGGGTCAGCGGCTCGAAGGTGGATCAGTCACGGTTGTCAGCAGATACGAACTGCGGTTGTGCGAATAGCTGCGCGCGGACCAGGGCGACAGCTTGGGAAGCAGGCGAATGAGCGGGAATGGTGGTCTGACCTTGTCTGACGTTTGCTCGTTGGCGCCGGATTTACCGACTTTGACCCTGGCTCGGGGGCACGAATGGGGCACGGAGGGAGGCACCCACCAGTGGAGGACCGGCACGATTGTCCCCGCATCGGCTGAGCTGGGTTGATTGGCAAGGCTTCTCTCCTAGACAGTTGCGGGCATCGGTAGATCCTCCATCGGGGCTGGCCGTAGGATCCCAGGGTGTCGTTCATCATTGACGTGGGCACCAATCTTGTTGCCAACATTGCGTTTTGGATACTGCTAGGTGTTCTATTTCTGGCTGGCGGGCGGACTGTCGAACGAAAGATGGTGCGATTTTTCGGCCTGAGCCGAGGTCGCGTGATCCAGATATATCTTTCGAATCTCGCCGAGCCGCACCCCGACGGCAGGCCTCGATTTACCCTGGGGTTCAGTGAGTTTCAGGCAGTTCAAAGCGTTAATAAACTCTTCGGTGCGGCCCCATTACGGCTTCCCGAACTCGTCCGAGGGCTGGTCGATGGGATTTGGCTTCGCAGGCCAGTGCGCTACCTGGTCGAGGTGAGTCCATCTACCGCCAACGCGACCCAGCTGTCGGACAGCTCCATTGTCGTCGGCAGCAGCACCCGCAACTCGGTTCGACGCTACAGCGTCGATCAGCAGTTGGTCAGAGCGGCGATGACCAGGGAAACCGGCGGATCCGAACCCTGGTACACCGCCGGCGAGGAGATGACAGTTAGCGTTCGTCTGGACGGGGGCAACCTACAGAACGTAACTGCTCGCAAGAATCTGCTGGTCATCGAAAAGGTTCGTGGAAGCGAGCAGGGTGCCGCCAACTTCTACTGCCTCGGGGCTCGAGGAGACTCGTCCTGGGCTGCTGTGGAGTACCTCGCGCGTACTTGGAAACAGCTCGATGCCGAGTTCGGAACCAGCGACTTCGTCATCGTGCTCGGAATACCCTGGGATGCAAACTACCTAACCAGCTATCAGGAACCTGCGCGGATCGCAGGGATCGCATTCTCCGACTAGGGATAGACCACGCCGCGTGCCATCTGATCGGCGGCATAGCGCGAGACTAGGAGGCCAAGGAGGTCAGGCGGCTACTACGTACTTGGCGCTCAGGAAATCCGCAAATGTCGCTGGGCGCCTGGTCACGAACCGTCCGTATCTGCCGAGGTGCGGTCGAGGATCCGGGGTGGACGCTGTGGATCGGTATCCAGCGTCGGTGTCGCGATTCAACCTCAGCTGATACCGCGTGACGCTGAGCTTTGGTCAGGAGCGATCCGGGAACTGGTTGTGCGCCAGGGTGTTCCGGGGCTGGTAGTGTCCCTGCATGACTTACGCGAAGGTGCGATACGTGGTCGGGGAGTGGGCTGTCAAGCGGGTCGAGTTCCGCAGCGGAGTAGCCTCACCGTCGAAAAACAAGTAGGTGCTCCATGCTGTCCGCGTTCTAGCAGGTCACCGGGCTTGATTCGAGACGGCGAGGGCAAGGGCAGACTGCGGTTATGAGTAGTGATCGCAGTCGGTGTGCAGCGGTGGCGCGTAGGTCGTCGTAGCGCAGACTCGGCACGTGTGCGTTCGATGGTGACCACCGCTCCGGAGGCAAGGCACCGCACCGACGAGCACCTGGCCAGGACCGAGCCGGTGACCGTTCGGGCAGTAGCGGGGAGCCGGTTCCGTCCAGCGCCCGTTGCGCAGATAGAGCCAGATCGATTCGCACATACGTTCGATTATCTATCGATCCGTCGGCAGATTCGGTCCGGCCTCGGCCCTGGTCGCTGGTCGCTGGTCGCTACAAGCTCGATGGAACCGTTTGCTGTTCGGCAACGTCTAGCCCGGCATGACACAGACACAGCACGTAGAAGTTCTGCCAGCGCCGCAGTACGAACCGGCGCTGGGATCGGAACCGACCCGCGATACCGCGGCGATCTGGAAACGGTATCTAGCCACTCCGGCGGTGGTCGAGCACGCCGAGGAGCAGTAGTCGGCGGATTGGTGCCCTGCCGTCCGCGTGGGCAAGGCGACGTCACGCGGACGGCAGGGGTCAAGCAATCGAACGTCCGCTCATGCCGAGAAGCGCGCGACCCGATATCGCGCGCTTCCGCTACGGCCAACTCGTGGCATCGCGTGACGCGAAGCCCTTGCGGCTGATCGGGATCTAGACGACTTGGAAGTTCTGACTGGCGATCGTGTATGCGTCGTCTGCCGAGGATCTGTTCAGTGTGAACGACGTCTCGAACGGGCGAGCATCGAGAACTCCGTCCCGCATGAGATTCCCAGTCACCCGTAGAAGCGCAGAGACGTCGGTGTCCGCCTGAACATCGATCGCGTTGACGTTGTACCCGGCCTGTGGCAGGCGGAGGAGCTGTTCGAAGATCGCAGTGGTGCCCACGTACGGAGTGTCCCCGACAGTGAGTCGCGCATCCTCGGCGTACCAGAGCTCTAGTGCGCGTTGTTGGGCCGCGAGCTGCGCAAAGTAAAGGGTAGTGAACGCCTCGGCATTGTCGCGGGTGAAGTATTGCTTGGCAGTGTCGTCGACCATGACAGTCCTCCTGATTAGTGCCAGGAAGTGATCCGCAGAGACTTCGGGCCGGTTCTCGGCCGTCGTCACCAGCGTCGCTACCAGAGCGTGCAGATCTTGTGTCGCGGCCACCTGAGCAGCCAGATAATCGCGATGTGCGACTAGCACTTGCGCCATAGCTACTGCGCCAGTGAGCACTTGCGCGATCTGGTCCAGACCGAGACCCAACTGGCGCAAAGCCAAAACCTGATACAGACGCTGGACGTCGGCTTCGAAGTAGAGCCGGTGACCGGAGCTGGTGCGCCCGGCCGGGCACACCAACCCGATGCGGTCGTAGTGATGCAGCGTGCGCACTGTCAGCCCGGACTTGGTCGCGAGCTCACCGACCTTCCACACCTGCTCGATACCCGTCTCGTCCATCCGCTTCCGTCTCTCACTTCCACCGACGCACCTCGCGCGGGTACCGCCAACGCTATGACCTGACGTTACGTCAGGAGCAAGTCGAAACTCTCCGTTGGATCGCGCTACTGCAACACTGCCGAAGACGTCCTGTATTGCCGCTGGGCGCGCGGTCACGAGCGTCCGCATACGCCGGTGTGCGGTCGAGGATCCAGGGTGGACGCTGTGGATCCGTATCCAGTCTCGGTGTCGCGATTCAACCTCAGCTGATATCGCGTGACGCTGAGCTTTTGGTCAGCACCGATCCGGGAACTGGTTGTGTGCCAGGGTGTTCCGGGGCTGGTAGTGTCCCTGCATGGCTTACACGACGGTGCGGTACGTGGTAGGGGAGTGGGCTGTCAAGCGGGTCGAGTTCCGCTTCAACGTGTGATGTAGCCCCAAAGGCTTTGAGCCTGCATCATCGACGTTGTTGAGCCCCGTCCGGAGAACTGGATGGGGCTCTAGTCGTTTCCCGTGCTCGGGTTGAAGTGGTCGGGTAGGTAACGATGCGCTGGGCGACCCGCGCGGCCATGAGAGTGGAAACGCCGCTGGGCAGCAGGGGGTCGTAGCCGCTCAGTTCGGTGATGCGGCAGAGTCGGTAGGTGACGGTGTTGCGGTGGATGAAGAGTGCCTGGGCGGCGGCGTTGTGATTGAACTCGCTGTCTATGAACGCATCGAGGGTCTCCAGCAGGGCAGGATGATCGGCGAGCGGATCGAGCAGCGCGGCCAGGGCGTTGAGCGTGGCTCCGCCCGCAGCCACGGAGTATTCGAACATCATGTGCCTTCGGGTGCAGATTGTTTCGGGCCGGGCAAGAGCGCGGGCTGTCTCGGCGACGGTGTGCGCTTCGATATAGGCCCCGGGGATGTCCGCCCGGGTGAGGGCGGTCGCGACGCCGATCCAGCATTCGGGCCGAGCAGCCTTGCTGGACAACCCGATACGGCTGGCCAGCGCTGCCGCCGGATCGTCTTCGTCGACCGGGCGCAGAGGGACGAGCGCGATCCAGCCACCGTTGTCGCGGTAGAGGAAGGTGCCCGGGAGCTGCCCGAGCCGGTTGCGTAGGGCGGTGAGCGTGCCGGGCGCGGGTTCGCCGAGCCGTACCGCGGCAACGAGGAACGATTCCGCGATGGGGATTTCGGGTGCGCCTGTCCAGCCGCTGATCTCGCGTCCAGCCAGCAGATCGGCGGCGATCTCGCCTTGGCGTTCCAGGATGTCCCAGCGTGGCTGGCGGCTGTCCTCGATCAGGGCGGTGGCGATGTGTGTGACCACCAGGTTGAGGTAGTTGGTCAGGCGCAGCCCGAGTTCCGGCAGCAGCGGGTACTCGTCCGGTTCGAGGACCGAGATGGACTGACTCCACAGGAATGCGGTACCGACGCGGTAATTGGTCAGGATCTCCTCGAGGGACATACCGTCACGGACCAGCCGCATCGCCCGCTCGACGATCGGGAGGGTGTCTTCTCTGGACAGTTCGTAATCCACGGTGAGCGACCGGAAGAACAGTGCAATGTTGAGTTGGACGCTCGGTACGAAGTCCGCGTCCAGCATGGAGTGGGGCAGCAGATCATCGGCCTTGAGGGCGGCGGCCAAGCCTGCCGCTTGGGCGTGCGTCCGCTCGACCACCTGCTGCCACCGCTTGTCGCGCGCGAGCCCGGGCTCGGGGGAATACATCTGGGTCATGTGCCCTCCTGAGACGCCGGTGCCCGCGTCGACCGATTCACTCAAGCGCCCGGGAAGCCTTCGGGCAACGGTGCGGGGAACCCGAGATTGAATGTAGGGCCCGGAGCCGAGCCGCGCAGTACGGCGCTGGTCCAAGCTACCGACGGAATCCAGCCGGTGACAGCGTTCACCCCGTGCTCAGGAAGGGGAACGGTGATGAACCGCAGGTCCGCACCGCTGTCCCAGTATTTATTCACGGTCGGCAGCACTGTCGACGGTGGCACGACCTCATCCCAGATACCGTGCCACCACAGGATCGGGGTGTCGGGTATGTGTTTGCCGAGGCTGTTGTCCTCCAACACTCGCTGGATGGCGGGCTCGGTTTCCAGTGATTTGCCCGGCTTGAAATACGCACTCAGTGGGCGGTATATCCCCGACGGCGCGAGGGTGATGACACAGCGAGACTGAAAATCGCGGAGTAGTTGCTGGCCTTCCTCGGTCAGCAACTCCTCGGGCCGGAATACATCCGGGTACTCCCGTGCGAAGGCCACGAGCCCGAGCCACATGGTGAAGTTGCCGATCCCCGCGAGTCCGGTCTGCGGCTGCACCGCGTATCGGGCGATTCCCGTGAGGCTGCCGGGGGTGGCGCCCACGGCCGTTCCGAGCAGCCGCACATCAGGCGCGTAGGTGGCGCGCAGTTCGGCTGCGCGAATCGATCCCGAGCCGCCACCGGAGTACCCGTACAGCGCGATGCCGGCATCAGACAGACCCAGTCCCGCATCGTTCTTCACCGCGCGCAGGCTGTCCAGCACCATCTTGCCCTCGGCGTAGGTGTTGAACGTATTGAACTTGCCGTCGAAGTCGGGGACGTTGAGGGCGAAGCCTTGCATCAGCCAGTAGATCGCTAGCGCGGACTCCTTCATCGTGCCGACCTGCAACGTGTACGACGGATTGCAGGAGGAGTTGGTGGAGTCGATGGCCTCCTGGAACGACAGCACCGGCCGTGTACTGCCCTGCCACGGAATGCCCGGGACGATGACGGTCGTGGCTGTCACGATGGGATTGTCGTGGACATCGTTGGACCGAAACAGCAGTTGCTTGGTGTAAACCGGGAACGGGATGCCGACCAAGCGGGTCTGGACCTCCCGCGTGCGAACGATCTGACCGGGCGCGTAGGAGGCAAGGTCGTCCGGATCGTTGTACCAGGGGTCTTCCGAGGGCATCGGAATCGGGAGCAGATCGTAGATCTGCGGTTCGGACGGCAGTTGCGGGAGTTGGTTCTGGTCTGGAGGGAATGCGATATCGGTGGGATCGCCCACCGCGGCACCGGCGCTGACCAGCACAGTTGCCGCGGATAGCGTCGCGACAGTCCAGTGTCGCAACCATGTCTTACCCATTGAACCTCCAGCGTCATTGCCATGAAGTGTCGAAAGCCTCCCGGCACCTCGAACAAGAACATCGCATGACACAGTGCGGAGTCTTCGGCACGATCCCAGCAGTGAACGCCAACATTAGTGCGTGTGCACAACCGATCCGAGGGCACTTCACCAGGCTCGATCGGGTTTGCCGGCCCGATGCTTCGGGTCGACCGCGCCAGTCTGCCGCCAACTCCACTCAGTGGATGGAAATCGGTAGGTCTCGAGATCCTGTTCCAGCGGGTTCCGCGTGGCCTGTGATTGTCGTTACAATCGTGTGATATTCGTAGCACCCAGGGGATTCGCCGGTTCGACGATCGGAGGGGCTCGATGAAACCGCATTACATGTATCGGTGGGTCAACAACCACGGGTTGGTCCTGCTGTTCAAGAAGATCCTGCTTCGTCGTGGCAATCCGTTCGCTCGGTTGATCGGCGGTGCGGAGGGGATCGAGAATCCGTACGCGCTGATCGAGGAGATGCGCGGGGAGGGTGGGTTGATCCGCGCCCTTCCGGTGTGGATCACCTTCGATCACGACATGGTCCGGGAAATCTTGCGCGACAGCCGTTTCGGTGTCGGTATACCCACTGTGTTCGGGATACCGGGGCCGGTCTTGCGCGCGCTGGAGCGTCAGCCTCTTCCGCCGAATCTGATGGATCCGCCGTCGATGCTGATGATCGACGAGCCCGAGCACACCCGGATGCGTAAACCGGTCTCCACGGCGTTCACCCCGCGGGCCATCGCCCGGCTGCGCGACAGGATCGAGACGGTCACCGGGGAACTGCTCTCGGAGCTGCCCGACGACGGGCCCACCGACCTGGTGACGCGGTACGCGGCACAGGTGCCCATCGCCATCATCTCCGAGATGCTCGGCTTTCCGGACGCCGACCGCGAGATGTTCCTGCACTGGGGCGACGAGATCAGTCCGTTGCTCGACCTCGGGATCTCCTGGCAGACGCACCAGCGGGCGATGGAATCCTCGGAGCGACTGCACCGGTATCTCGTCGACCACCTCGAGCGGCTCCGCGCCGAACCCGGCGACGACATCCTCAGCAGCCTGGTCACCTCGGGTGATCTGTCCACCTACGAACTGTGCGCGTCGGCGACCCTGCTGATGGCCGCGGGCTTCGAGACAACGGTCAACCTGATCGGCAAGGGTGTCGTCTGGCTGCTCCAGCACCCCGAACAGCTGGCCCGGTTGCAGGCCGAGCCGGACCTCTGGCCCAACGCGGTGGAGGAGATCCTCCGAATCGATCCGCCGGTGCAGTCCACCGCTCGCACCACCAGGACGGCGCTGGAGATCGGTGGTCTCGAGTTGCGCGAGGGGTCGACCGTGGTGCTGTCACTGGCCGGCGCGAACCGCGACCCCGCCGTGTTCACCGAGCCGGCCCGGTTCGACATCACCAGGGACAACGCCAAGAATCATCTGTCCTTCAGCAGCGGTAGCCATGTGTGCCTCGGCGCCGGTCTGGCCCGGATGGAAGCGGCGCATGCCCTGCGCGCGCTGTTCGAGACCTTCCCGCATCTGCGATTGACCCACCCGCCCACCCGGCGGCCGCTGTTCACCCTGCACGGCTATCAGCACCTTCCCTCGCACACCGGTCCGCGCGTCCGCAGCCACTCGTCCATCAGCTGACCCGCTCACCACACCCGCTGTCGCGCGGGACTCGCCTCGCCGAGGTCCGTCAATAGTTCGAATCCGTGCCTTCCGCCGAAAAGGTGTGTCGGAAGGCGATTTTCGTATGCGAGCGCACCAGTGTGCGGCACCCGATCGGATCGGGCAGAAAGCATCGGGCGCGCAGGTCTTCGGCTGACGATCGCCGTCCGGTACGGGTACGGGTACGGGTCGACCGAGGCATTCGGGCGAGCGTTCCGTGCTGTTCACGGCGTACGGCCCGCTGATGTGCGACGCGACGGCGGCCCCCTTCGAAGTCAATCGCAACTCAGGTTCCGCCTGACCGTCGAAGGGAGCACCGCCATGGATGCCCGGATCATCGAACAGCCCTCGTTCCGACTCATCGGCCACGCCGCTCGCGTGCCGTTGATCCACGAGGGTGTGAACCCACATATCCGAGCGCATATCGCGTCGCTGCCCGCGGCCGAGCACGCGCGCCTCGCGCAGCTCAGCAACACCGCGCCCGGCGGCCTGCTGCAGGTGAGTGCGGAGGTCGACCCGGATTACGCGCAGGACAGTGAGCTGACCTACCTGCACGGCGTCGCTGTCGCCGCTGGAACCGCCGTCGAAGAGGACCTCGACGCGATCGACGTTCCCGCCGGAATACGGAGCTGACGCGCCGCGACACCAAGGTGGTGTTCTGTGCACCCTCGGGGGAGCCGGCTCAGTACTCGGGGCCCTGATGAGGGGCCCCGATTCGGCGCAGAGTGGATGTTGTCACCACACGCGAACCGGAGGCTCCGATGTCGAACATCAGCACACTTGCCCGCTCAGCCGAGCGTCGTGTTTCGGTGTCGACCGGTGACGGCGTGGAGCTCGCGGTTCGTGAGTACGGTGCGCGGGATGCGCACATGACGGTTGTCCTCATCCACGGACATTGCCTGCGGACCGAGTCGTGGACGGATGTGCGGGACGCGCTGCTGCGCGAGCACACCGGCGCCAAGGTCGTGTGCTACGACCATCGCGGGCACGGTGACTCCGCTGCGGCGTCGAGGAAGACCTACAACATCGAACAGCTCGGTCATGATCTGCACGACGTGCTCGACGCCGTCGCCCCGGCCGGGCCGGTCGTGCTGGTCGGGCATTCGATGGGTGGCATGACCGTGCTGACCTACGTCGACCAGTACCGGCACGAGGTCGGGACCCGCATCGTCGGCGTCGGGCTCGTCGCCACCGCCGCGAGCGGGCTGGCCGACGCCGGCTTCGGCCGACTGCTGCACAACCCGATCGTCCCTGTTTTCCAGGCCGCGGTTCGGCGCGCACCGCGTCTGATGCAGCACGCGAAGGTACTGGCCTGCAAGGTTTTCGCCCCGGTCGTGCGCACCGCCGAGTTCGGCGATCGCAAGGTCAGTCAGCGCGTGCTGGCGCTGGCCGAGGCGATGCACAACGCGACGTCGATCGTGACCATGGCGACCTTCCTGAGCGCCTTCAAGACCTTCGACCGCACCGCCGCCCTGGCCACGCTCTCGACCGTCCCCACCATGATCCTGTGCGGCTCCGCCGACCTGATGACGCCCCCGTCTCACTCGGTCGCCATGGCCGCCGCCGTCGACTACGCAGACTTCGTGCAGATCGACGCCGCGGGCCACTCGGTGATCCTCGAACAGCCCGCGCAGGTCGCCGAGGCCATCGCCCGGCTGGTCGGCCGAGCAGCCAACGTCGACCGCCCCGAGCGCGCTCAGCTGGCCCTCGCCGCCTGAGGCCCGCCTGCTCGATCGGCCGGCAGAATCTGGCGGCCCGCGGCAGTTCCACGCTCCTGCTAGGGTCCGGAGCTGTGATCGTCTGGCTCAACGGCACCCACGGCGCGGGTAAGACGACGACCGGTGCGCTCGTGCAGAAGCTGATCCCGGATTCGCGGGTGTTCGACGCCGAGAAGGTCGGTGAGACGCTCATGGACGTCACGCCGGGGCTGCCCGCGACGAACAACTTTCAGCACTGGCCACCGTGGCGACCGCTGGTGGTCGAGACCGCCCGCCACATTCTCGACTACACGGGCGGCACACTGGTGATGCCGATGACCGTGCTGGTCGAGCAGTATTGGCGGGAGATCAGCACCGGGCTGGCGCGGCATGCGATACCCGTCCGGCACTTCGTCCTGCACGCCGACCAGGACACCCTCCGTGGGCGGATCGAGGGTGACACCGTTCTCGGCCCCTCGTCTTTCCGACTTCAGTACCTCGAGCCCTACGCGGAGGCCGCGCGTACCTGGCTGCACAGCGAGGCAGAGGTTGTCGATACCTCCGACATCACGCCCGCCGAGGCCGCTCGGCGGATCGCTGACGCCGTCGACAACTGACGCGGTTTCGACCCGAAAACTATGCGGAACAGTAAATTGGGCAGCCGGACGTGAATGCTCGGGCGAGGGGGCGTGATGAAGGGCCTGGGTGCGCTCGAGAGCCAGGTGATGGCGGTGCTGTGGGACAGTTCCGACGCGCTGTCGGTGCATGATCTGGTCGAGCGGCTGGACAGCGACGATCGGACTCCCGCCTACACCACGGTGTTGACGGTGGTGACGCATCTGTGGGAGAAGCGCTGGGTTCAGCGGGAGAAGATCGGCCGGTCCTATCGTTACCGGCCCACCCGAACCAGAGCCGAGGCGACCACGGATCTGCTGCGCGAAATCCTCGACGCCAGTCCCGATTCCTCCGCGGTGCTGTTGCACCTGGTGAGCACCGCCAGCGAGCGCGAGGTCGAGGCGCTGCGCCGCGGCCTCGCCGACGGACCATGATCCTCATCACGGCGCTCCTGGCCGCGGGTATCGCGTTGGCGGTGCTCGTTCCCGCAGCGCTCGCGCGCATCGATTTCACCGCTGCCCCGGCCGTCGGGATGACGGCGTGGTTGGGTGCGGTCGCCGCCACCATCGGGTGCGGCGTGCTGGCATTGGTGGCGTTGGCCTGGCCGGGTGATCCGCCGGGCAATCTGTCCGCGGGCAGGTGGGTGGCGAGCTTGGCCGCGGTCGAGCCCACGGTCGTCACCATGACGGCGGGGCTGATCATGCCGGTCGCGGTGATCGGCATGATCGTGCCGACCGGGCAGCTGGCGCGAACCGTCGTCGGGCACCGGGGGCGCACGGCGGCGCTGCGTCGCAGGCACCGGGAGTTGGTGGAGATCGTGGGCCGCGTCGATGCCGTCGGCGGGAAGCTGGTGCGGCTCGAGCACTCGGTTCCGCTGGCCTACAGCGTCGCGGGGCGCGGCGGCTTCGTCGTGGTCACCGACGGTCTGGAGCGCTGTCTCACCGACACGCAGTGGCGTGCCGTGCTCGCGCACGAACACGCGCATCTACGCGGGTTCCACCACCACATCGTCGGCGCCTGTCAGGTTCTCGCCCAAGCTTTTTCGTGGATTCCGCTGTTCGCCGCCGCCCCGGCCGCGATGACCACCCTTGTCGAGTTCGCCGCCGATCGCGCGGCCGCGACCTCGACCGACCCCCGCGCTCTCTCGGCCGCGCTGCACACGGTTGCCGCGCACGGCGCGACCACGCCGACGTCACCGCTGCGTTTGGTCGACGAATCACTGGCGATGCGGCTGAAGTGCTTGGGGGCCGCGCCGGAGTCCCGTTCGGCGGCACGTCGCACGGCGACGGCGATGCTGTTCGTGACGATGTTGCTCGCGCCCGTCGCGTCGGTCGTCGTGGTCGGGCTGAGCGCGGCGATGGTGTGCTTGCTCATGGTCTGAGAACCGACACGAAAAACTATGTTCCATAGTATTTTGACCGAAAGGGCGCGCACCCATCGTTCGCGTCAAATGTGAAACAGTTCTAGGTCAGAAATGGGAACCCTTGTATCCGAACATCTTTCGCTTGTCAGCAGCGGCCATCCTGGCGGTCGCGGGGCTCGCCGTGCCCGGCTGCTCGGGGTGGGCGACCGCGGCCCCGGACCAGACCCGCTATTCGCTGGTCGACGGCTGCTACCGGATCACCACTCCCGCCGGACCGCTGGTTCCGGCGTCGGGGCCCTATCGGATGCGCGCGACAGCACTCGGCGAATACCTCCTCTACGGGCGCAATCGTGAGGTGCTGGAAGCATCGGCGGGGTCGATCGTCCCCGCGAAGAATCCGTCACCCGCCGCGGTGTGGAAGGTAGATGGTTCCGGCGCAGGCGGTTTCACTCTCACCAATGCCGCGTCGACGACCAGCACGCCCGCCGACTTCGTCGCCGATACCGGTTGCGCGGACTTTCCCGAGGCCCGAACCGGTGCGGTGGGAACGCCGGGCCCCAGCGTCGGCGCGGACGGCGCGATCGTGGGCGCCATAGACGCGCACGCGCATGTGACCGCCTATGAGTTCATGGGCGGAAACTTCCACTGCGGCCGCCCATGGCATCCCTATGGGGTGACCTCCGCCCTGCCCGATTGCGCGCAATATCGCACCGGCACCAACGGTCTGGTCGCCGACTTCCTCGACTATGGTGAACCGTTCCACGGCGCCGATACCCGTGGCTGGCCCACCTTCCGGGACTGGCCCAAGCCCTCCGTGCTCACCGCGGAAGGCACCTACTGGACCAGCATCGAGCGCTCGTGGAAGGCGGGGCTGCGAGTGATGACGGTCGACCTGGTCGACAACGAGTCACTGTGCACCATGCTGACCGACCGCCGAAACCCTTGCGACGATATGGCTTCCGTACGTCTGCAGGCGAACAGCCTGCGCGGACTGCAGGACTACATCGATGCTCAGGCAGGTGGGCCCGGACAAGGCTTCTTTCGGATCGTCACCGAACCGGGCGAAGCGCGCCGGGTCGCCGCGTCGGGCAAACTCGCCGTCGTGCTCGGGATGGAGCTGTCCGACCCGATGGGATGCGGAGTCTTTCTCGGACAACCCGAGTGCGGCCGCGCCGATGTCGACCGCTGGCTGACCGAGCTCAGGAGCATCGGAGTCAGCAGCTTCTTCCCCGTCCACAAATTCGACAACGCCTTCGGCGGCACCAAGATGGACCACGACGTCACCGGCCTGCTGGTGAACGCGGGCAATTTCATGCAAACCGGCACGTTCTGGAACGTGCAGCCGTGCTCCGGCGCCGAACAGGACAGCACTCAGATCTCGGCGCCCATCGCCGGTCATATCAATCAATTCCTTGCGAATCTCACCGGGCCGCTGCTCGGCGGCGCACCGTTGCCGCTGTACCCGGCGGGGTCGCATTGCAATGCCCGCGGTCTGACCGAGTTGGGCGCGTACCTGATCAACCGGATGATCGATCACGGCTTCCTCATCGAAGTCGATCATCTGAGCGAAGCCACCGCGGACGAAGTCATGTCCATCATCGAAAAGCGTGACTACGCGGGCGTGCTGTCCTCGCACGGCTGGGACTCGACCCGCACCACCGAACGCGTCTATGCCGCAGGCGGTTTCGTGACTCCCTACGCTGGTGGCCCAGCCGGTTTCGTGAATGCCTGGCGCGAAGCCAAGGCCGCGCCTCGGCCGAACAGCGATTTCGGCTTCGGCTTCGGCTCGGACATGAACGGCATCGCCGGCCAGGGCGCGGCGCTGGGAGCCGATGTCGTGCGGTATCCGTTCGTCTCGCACGACGGTCAGGTGACCTTCGACCGGGAGCAGTGGGGCGAGCGAACGTTCGACATCAATACCGACGGCACCGCGACCTACGGGACCTACGCCGACTGGCTCGAAGCAGTCCGTATCCTCGGCGGCCCCGAGATCATGACCGACGTCTTCCACGGCGCCGAGGTGTACCTGCGGCTGTGGGATCAGGTCAGACGGTAGTTGTGCGGACCTTGCTGACCGCCAGGGCCGCGTGCGGCCGGACGTTTCCGGATGCGGGGTGGTGGAGGCGGTCGAGTTCGGCGAATCCGGCTGCGCGCAGGGTCGCGGACAGGTGGTCGGTCGGCCAGCGGTAGGCCGTGGTCACCTTGTGCGGGAAGGGTTCGACCAGGTCGGTGGATTCGAAGAAGCCGACCACCAGTCGGCCGCCCGGCGTGAGCACCCGGTGGAATTCCGCGAGCACGGCGGGAAGTTCGGTGGGGTCCATGTGGATGAGGGAGAACCACGCGAGGATGCCGGGGACGGACTCGGTGGGGGCGTCGAGCGCTCGCAGCGAGCCGAGTTCGAACGTGATGTTCGGATAGGCCGATCTGGCGTGGGCGATGAATTCTGGGACGAGGTCCACACCGGTGGTGGGGATGCCCGCGTCGGTGAGGAATTTGGTGAAGTGACCGGGTCCACAGCCCAGGTCGAGGACCGGGCCTGGGGAAAGGTGGGTGCCGGCGAAGGCGGTGTCTTCGGGGTCGAGGTCGGTGGGCGAGCCGAAGGATTCGATATAGAGGTTGTGGATGGCGGTGTAAGCGGCTTGGACGGTGTTGTCGGGCACCCGGTCGACGGTAGTCACTGGACAGGGCATGCCCTGTCTCGTCCATCGTTTGTGATGGCAAGACCCGGGTAGTCGAATGTAGGGAGCCGTTTTCCCAGTCGTAGACACGAAGGGATCGACGATGCCGATCAAGCCTGTTCGACGCATTGCTCGCGCGCTGCTGGGGACCACATTCGTGGCCGCCGGAGTGAACGGGTTGATGAATCAGAAGCCCCGCGCCGCCGCCGCGAACGCGCTGGCCGACAAGGGCAGGACCGGTCTGCCCGACGCACTGGCCGCGCGGGTGCCCGACGATCCGAGTCAATTCGTGCGAATCAACTCCGCGGCGCAGGTGGTCGGTGGCTTGTTGCTGGCCAGTGGACGGGCACCGCGACCCGCGGCCCTCGTGCTCGCCGCGACCGTGGTGCCGGGGACCGTCACCGAGCAGGACTTCTGGGCCGAGAGCGACCCGGACCGCAAGGCCGCGAAGCGGGTGGGGTTCTTGAAGGACCTCGGGTTGCTCGGCGGGCTGATGATCGCCGCTGCCGACACCGAGGGTAAGCCGTCGCTCGGCTGGCGGGCGCGTCGGGCATTCTCGCGGGAGGAGCCCCGCATCGCGGCCGAAGGCGCCGCCATCGCCGCCGCGGCCAAGGTTCGTGGCGCGCATCTCGCCGAGGTGGCCCACGAGCAGGGCGCGCATCTGGCGGAGGTCGCGAACGAGCGCGGCGCCGCGCTGGCCGAGATCGCCCGCGAACGGGGGCCGCAGCTGGCCGACGCGGTGCGCAACCACAGTGCCCACCTGGTGGAGGTCGCCAAGGACCGTGGTCCCGAGGTGGCCGAGGCTGTGCGAACCCGCGGTGCGCACCTGGTCGATGTGGCGAAAGACCGGGGTCCCGAGGTGGCCGAGGCCGCGCGAACCCGCGGCGCTCAGATTGCCGAGGTCGCCAAGGAAAAGGGGCCGGAGCTGGCCGAAGCCGCGCGCGAACGAGGCACGATTCTGGTCGAGACGGCCCGCGAACGCGGCTCGGAATTGGCCGCCGCGGCACGGGAGCGTGAGGAGATCGCAGCTCCCGCACGCCGGTGGTCGAGGCGATAGATGAACCCGCGCCGGGGATCTGCCACTGAGAAGGTGGCGAACCCCGGCGTCGTTGTGTTCCGCCGCGGCACGGCGGCTACCTGACCGGGGTCGAGCAGACGTCAGCTGCCAACCGTCCGGTCTGTACGTGAATGCCCCGATAATCGTGGTCTGGCGCTGTCACCTGCTGTGGCGCACCATAAAGCCGGGGTCGGGCTCACCGACGAACTCACCGTGCGAACCGAACATCGGGGCAATCCCGGCGATTCAGGTTTGGCGGTGAGTTCTGGTGTGAATACTGGGCATTCGCAATGCTTTTCGACAGAGTGGGATTCATCTGATGTTGTCCGGTCGTGAAACGTCCAAGCTGTACGCCGTTCGAGCCGCGGCGGTAGGGGCGGCGGTGACCATCGGCCTGCTCGGTTCGGCGGGAACCGCTGCCGCACTTCCGGGTTCGGGCTCGGCGTCGGGCTCGGCCAGCGGATCCGCGAACTCGGCGACAGGGTCGGCGGCCGCGTCGGCGTCGATCGATCCGGCGGTCGCGTCCTATCTCACCTGGCAGTCGGCGCAGTTCATCCACAACACCCTGCGCGTCCTGCTGTCGATCCCGATGCGCAACATCTAGTTCCAGGCCTTTTCCCAGCGCTCGGCCGCCCAGTCGCGCACCTCGCCGCTGAGCAGAATCGCGGGTAGCAGTAGCGCGAAGCCGATCAGCAGGATCGCCAGCCGCGCCCACACGCTCAGTTCGCCGAGGGCGCGCAGCAGCGCGGGCAGGATGCAGATCACGGCGAGCGCGACGAGGGCGATCGCCGCGAGGTTGTGTCCTGGCCCGGCGATCAGCGCGGCGCAGGTGCCGAAGCACAGGCCGAGGACCAGGCCGCCGACGCCGACGAAGTAGTTGTCCCAGGAAAGCCAGCTCGGGCGGGTAGACCGGTGAGTGACCACGCCGCGCAGCTTAGCGCGATCAGCTATCGCTGCGCGGCGGTCTGGGCCAAGGGTTTTCCTCCAGCTGTTCGACCGACCGGTTGAATTTGCGCATCAGTCTGCTGAGGTCGGCGACATCGTCGACGTCCCAGTCGGCGACGACTTTGCCGATGTCGCTGCTGCGGTGTCGCCGATCGGCTTCGAGCGCGGCCTTGCCGTCGGCCGTGGTCTTGATCTTGCGGGCGACGCCGCCGTCGGGATCGGGGACCCGTTGCACCAGTTCCTGTTTCAGCATCGCGCCGACCTGGCGGTTGATGGTGGAGATATCGAGCTGGAACGACTCCGACAGCTCGCGCAGGCTCAGCGGTTCACCGAGATCGAGCCTGGTCAGGATGAGGAACGCCGATCGGTCGAGGAGGAAACCGGGGCGCCTGCGGGTGGTCGTGGGAAAGTGCCGAGAGATCAGGTTCAACTCGAACACCAGGCGGGTGAACGGGGTGTCGTCGGCGGCGCCGGAATCGGACATGTGCCAACTATGTCGCGTGAGTGACCCCGGACACAAATTGTGTACCATGCACACCCTGTGTAGCGTGCATATTTGTGTCTGTAACTGCCGCCGACGTCACGCCGGCCCTCCCCGAAGCTCGCCGCCCGGCCCCGGCCGTGCTGATCGCGGTGCTCAGTACGGTCGGCATCGTCGTTTCTCTCATGCAGACGCTGGTCATCCCGATCATTCCGACGCTGCCGACCTTGCTCAACACCTCGGCCTCCAACGCCTCCTGGGTGGTCACCGCCACCCTGCTGGCGGGTGCGGTCTCGACGCCGATCGCCGGACGGCTCGGCGATATGTTCGGCAAGCGGCGAATCCTCGTCATCAATCTCGGCTTCATGATCGTCGGCTCGGTGGTCTGCGCGGTGTCGAGCTCGCTGCTGCCCGAGGTGCTCGGCCGGTCGCTGCAGGGCGTCGCGGTGGGTGCGATCCCGCTGGGGATCAGCATCATGCGCGACGAGCTCGCGCCCGAGAAGGTCGGCGGCGCGATGGCGGTGATGAGCGCGACCCTCGGCGTCGGCGGCGCCGTCGGCCTGCCGTTCTCGGCGCTGATCGCGCAGAACACGGACTGGCACATGCTGTTCTGGACCGCGGCCGGGCTCGGCGTGGTGTGCGCGGTGCTGGTTTTCGTGTTCGTGCCGGAGTCGCCGGTGCGCACGCCCGCGCGCTTCGATTTCGGTGGTGCGATCGGGCTGTCGATCGCCCTGCTCGCGCTGCTGATCGGCATCACCAAGGGTGCCGACTGGGGCTGGGCGAGCGGTTCGATCCTCGCGCTGTTCGGTCTGTCGCTGGTGAGCTTCCTCGGTTGGGGCGCCTATGAACTGCGCCGGTCCGCACCGCTGGTCGACCTGCGCGTGTCGGCTCGTCCGCGCGTGCTGTTCACCAATATGGCCTCGATCGCGGTCGGCTTCTCGCTCTACGGCATGTCGCTGACGTTCCCGCAGCTGCTCATGGCCCCGAAGCAGACCGGCTACGGGTTCGGGCTGTCGATGGTGGTCGCCGGCCTGGCGATGGCGCCGACCGGTCTGGTGATGATGCTGCTCTCGCCGGTGTCGGCGCGGCTGTCGGCGAAGAAGGGCCCGAAGTTCACGCTGGCGCTCGGCTCGGCGGTGATCGCGCTCGGCTACCTGTGCGCGGTCGTCATGATGGACACCGTGTGGCAGATCGTGCTCTCGGCGCTCATCGTCGCGGGCGGTGTCGGCCTGGCATTCGCGGCCATGCCAGCGCTGATCATGGGCGCGGTGCCGCTGAGCGAAACCGCCGCGGCCAACGGCCTCAACTCGCTGATGCGGTCCGTCGGTACTTCGACCTCGGCGGCGGTGATGGGCGTCGTGCTCGCGCACATGACCATGCACCTCGGCCCGCACATGGTGCCGACCCGGTCTGCGTTCCACACCGCGTTCTTCATCGCGATGGCGGGTGCGGTCGCCGCCATCGCCTTGACCCTGTGCATTCCCAAGGCGAAGAAGAAGGCCGACTGAGTCAGTCAGCGGCCGGCGAGTACACCACCAGCGACCAGTCCCGACGCGGTACCAGGGAGGCGCCGAGGGAGTGCACCGCCATCGAGATCGGCGCGCCGCTGTGCGGATCGCGCAGTTGCACCATCGGTCCGTCGGGTCCGGGCGTGGCCGACGGTTCGGTGGTCCAGAATTTCTCCCATTCGGAAGCGCGCGCACAGGTTTCGACGATCTCGGCGATCCGCGTTCGCGACGCCAATCCCGGGCCCATCACGCGAAACGCGTAGACGCACAGGTGAACCTGCTGCTCCCAGTCGACCAGCGCGGTCCTGGCGCGCGGGTCGAGCAACATCCACTCGAGCATCGACTCGCCCGTGACCAGGCCGGGAAAGAGGCGTCGCCACGCGGCGTTGGTGGCCAGGATCTCGAAGACCGGATGTAGTTGCAGGCTGGCAGGATGGGTGATCCCGTCGATCAGGACCTGGTCGGCCGGTCGGACGAGCGAGGGCGTCGAGTCGTAGCGGTGGGCCACCGACAGCGAGATCAGATGGTCGCGAAACACCTCGGGCACGTCGAGCGCGTCGAACAGCGCGGTCAGCGCCTCCAGTGTCGGTGTGCGCGTGCCCTGTTCGATCTTCTGGATGAGCGCGGGCGAGATGCCCGCCGTCTCGCCGAGCGCCGCCCTGGTCAGGCCCGACGATTCGCGGCGTTCGCGGAGGTATCGCGAGATCGACGCGTTCGGGTCTTCCACAATGCACTCCCGGTTCGGTCATAGGTACAAATTGGGACAGTCGCCTAGCTTGACCGAGGGTAAAGGTTTCGCAAAAATCATGTCAGCCGAGCGGGGCAGCGCGTGGCTACCCGACCGTCGCGCACAGGCTGATCATCGGCCTCTGTGCTGGTCGGGCCAGTGTGTTCCGAAGCGGAAAGTGTTCGACACCACCCCTGCGCGGGCTCGAGGTCGCCGGAGGGGACGGCGCGCACCCGTTGGCGCGCCGAGAGCGATCGCCGGGCTGATACCCGGGTGGCGCAGGGGTCCACCCGGTTGTTGCCCGTCCGCTTCGGAAAACACCCGCGATCGGGAACCGAACGCCCTCGCGATTCGTCCAATAGGTCAGAAGGACGAATGAGAGTGGGGGGCGATGACGCAGATTCACGCCGAACGATCCGGTCGACGCACGCCCTGGATCGTCGGAATCTCCGGAATGTTGGCCGCGGCGACCGTGGTAGTCGTCGGACTTGTGTGGTGGCAGCACGATTGGGGAGATCAGTTCCCCGCGCTCGACAGCGAACGTCTCGACGAGCAGCAGGTCGTGCTCGTCGACGTGTTGCGCCGCGAGTACGAGCAGCCCGGCGACGGCCCGAAGTACGCCGAGGGCGTCAAGGAGGCGTGGTGCGCCGACTTCGTCAGCTGGACGATGCGCGAGGCGGGCAGGCCGCTGGCCAACCCGAACTCCGGTTCCTGGCGGATCCCCGGCGTGTACACGCTGCAGGAGTACTACCAGCAGGTCGGCCGATTCACCCGCGCCGACGTGGGCTATCGCCCGCGCACCGGTGACGTGGTCCTCTACGGGCCCGACAGCCCGCTCGGCCAGCACACCAACATCGTGTTGAAGGCCGAGGGCGACACGATCACCACCATCGGCGGCAACGAAATGGGCGGGGTTCGGGTCCGAACCATCACACCCGCCGAAACCGCCGATCTGGTCGGTTACGGGCGATTCTGAAATCGATTGGCGCTCAAGACAACTGCGATGATCCTGGACGGCGGTACCACGCCGATACCCGTACCATGGAACTCGCGGCGCCCGGCAGCGCCGTCGCCGGCTCCTCCGTCCTGCTTCCCCCTCATCGGCAGGACGGGGGAGTTGTGCCACCAACAGCGGGTTCGCTGACGTCACGTACCGTGTTCGATGTGCGTGTGAAGGTGGACGAGCAGCCACGTCGTGAGCCGATGAGGATCGAGTACGCCGATTTCGGCGAACGATTCGTCACCTACGCGGTGACCGAGGAGCGCATCACCGCCGCGGTATCGGGGATGACCGGGCGTGGCGTGAAGATCGGCCCGTTCTCCCTCGGCCCCGCCGGGCTGGCCGGTTTCGTCGCCGAGGGCACCCTGGGAACCCCTGTCGTCACCCGTACTCGCGGTGACGCGCTGAGCTTCGGCGTGAAGGTCCCGCTGACCCTGGCCGTGAAACTGGTCCTCGGTGGACGCAAACTGCGCCTGGCCGCCGTGGTCGAGATCGGGCTGACGCTGCACGCCCGCACCGCCGCCCCGCTGCTGGTCGTGATCGATGTCGCCCCCGTGACGGCCAAGGACGTCAGCTTCACGTTGCGCGCCGAGGCCATCGACGGTGCGTGGGAGATGCTGCTCGACCCGATCGCGGGCCTGGTGCAGCGCGAGGTCGCCAGCCGGGTCAATGCCATCGTCGGCGATCCGAAGGTGCGCTCGGAGCGGGTCTTCGATATCGAGGCGATCCTGGACGGTTACCGCTCACCGCATCGCAACGACACCGTCTTCGAATGGATCGACTACCGCGAATTCGGTCTGCGCTTCTTCACCACCATCGTCACCAGGGATCGCGTGCACGGCGTGGTCGCGCAGTTGGCGGGCAACGAGATCGAGGTGGGACCGCTGGCCGAGGGCCCACGCGGCGCGGCCACGGTGACCGTGCGCGGTGCGATCGAGCAGCCGCGCGTGATCGATCGTGGCCTCGGCGAGCCGGGCGAGCTGCGGATCTTCGATATGACGCTGCCGGTCGGGCTCGACATCACCGTCGACGTCCTCAAAGCCAATCACTACCGCGCCGACCTCGAGATTCCGCTGGTCCTCACGGCAAGGGCCGCCGAGCCGTTGCAGATCGTGATCGAGGTGCCGCCGCCCGCGCTCGAGGACATCTCGATGGAGTTCACCGCGAAGGGCCTGCGCGCGGCGACCCTGGCCCGGCTGGCCGGGATCAAGAAGCAGGTCGTCGCGCAGGTCGTCGCGGTGGTGAGCACCGAACTGGCCGATCCGACCGGCCGCACCATCGATGTGGGCGCGGCGATCGACGGCGCGACCTGAGTCGTGTGACTCGTGGGGCGAATGTTGCCGTTGGTTCTGGTGGTTCCCCTGGGGTTGTGGTGCAATGAATCGCACGTTCCAGACTCCCGGCGCGCGATTTTCGGGGAAGGCGCGCCGGGTTCGCTTGCCGGTTGAAGGTCGGGTTTGCGCGAAGGAGTCCTGCGATGCGTTCTGTTCCGGTGAATCGGCGGAAGTTCTTCGGCTTGGCCGCCGCCGCGGCCACGATCGGCGCAGGCCTCGCCGCCGCCCCTGCCCGCGCCCAATCCTTCGGCACCATGGTCGACTACGCCGCGGGGGTTCCCTCCGCCGCGTCGATCGCCGCCGAAGGCCATATCGGCGTCATCCGCTATGTCTCCGAGCGAAGGCCGGGCGCGGAGTGGATGGAAGGTAAGCCGCTGCTCGCCGCCGAGGTCGAGGACCTGTGGGCCAACGGCCTGTCGATCGTGTCGAACTATCAGTTCGGTAAGGGCCCGACGGCCGACTGGCGCGGCGGCCTCGAAGCGGGCAAGGAACACGCCGAGCGCGGCTGGGCCATCCACGTCGCCGCGGGCGGACCCGACACCGCGCCGATCTACGCCTCCATCGACGACAACCCGTCGCAAGAAGAGTTCGACGAGATGATCGCGCCCTATATCGAGGGTTGGCAGTCGGTGCTCGGACCCGACCTCGTCGGCATCTACGCCAACGCGCCGACCATCGACCGCGCACTCGACGCGGGCCTCGGTTCCTGGTTCTGGCAACACAACTGGGGCACCGAGCGAGGTTTCGTGCACGATTCCGCGCACCTGCACCAATTCGAGATCGACAAGCGCTCGATCGACGGCGTCGGCGTCGATCTGAACCGGGTGCTGGCCGAGGACTACGGCCAGTGGTGAATCAGGTCTGGCAGTGGCACGTCGATCCGTGACGCAAGTCGGGCTCGTCGTCGGGCATCACGCACAGCGGTGTCGTGGTGTCGGGTGCGGAATGGTTCCCGAGCCAGGACAGCAGCGACCAGCGTGACAGCCCCGACAGCGCCGAACCCAAGCTGACGAACGAGCCCGACGAGATCGCCGACCCGAACGACCCGATCGAGCCGATGGACAGCACCGAGCCGACGCTGCCGATGGACAACACCGAATAGGCCGATCCGATCGACAGGATCGACCCCTCGGATCGGTAGGAGAGAATCGAGCGGCTGCTGCGAGTCGACCGAATGTTGCGAGATCCATGCGTGGTCGCCATCGTCTCGGTCTACCACATCGCGATGCCCGCGGGAACAGCCGAAAACAACTGAGCCCGATTCGCTCGCGAGGAACGAACCGGGCTCAGTGGATGTACTACCTAGACGGTGAAGAAGCCGAGGGTCGGCATGAACGTGCAGGTGCGCGGTGCGGCGCCCTCGGCGGCGGTGGTGAGCGAACCCGAGATCACCGCGACGACGCGGCCGTGGCCGGTGTTCGCGATGGCCGACAGGGTGGCCGGACCGCCGGGGTTGATCTTGGCCTCGTCGGTCAGCGTCTGAATCGCGGACTGACGGGTGTCGAGGTTGAGCCACTGCACCGTCATCGGCGGGTTCTGCTCACCGGTCGGCGCCTTGGTGCCGAGCGCGGTGAACACGAAACCGGCCTGCCCGGCGGCGGGGCCGGGCGGGGGCAGCTGCGCCGGACCGGCGACCGCGAGCGCGGTGCCGACCGAATCGGCGCCGTCGCCGATGCAGCCCTTGCCGATCGTCGGGTACAGGAACTGCGCGATGGCCGGGCCGTCCTGCGGGAGTTCGGGACCGCCGCCGCCGCTGCCGTCGAGGAAGGTGATGATCCGCTCGAGGGTGGCCTTGATGGCGGGCGGCAGGTTCAGCGTTGCCAGCAGTGCGCGCGCCTGATCGAGCAGGGCGGTCTGTGGGCTGGCGACGTCGGCCGGGCCCGCTACCAGGCCGGCCACGGCGGGGGCGAAGGCGGCTAGCGCGTCGACCGGAACGCCTTCTGGCACCATCGGGACGCTGATCGGCGCCGCCTGTGGGGCGGGCGCGGGCGCGGCGATGGTCGATGCGGGCGCGGCCAGCATGGCACCGGCAGCGATGGCGAGAGCGGTCGTTGCGATCCGCGATCCTCGGCTACGAAGCACTTGTCTAGCCGTCCTTACCTCGGTTTGCGATGGGCGAGGGTTGTCGACCCCAACATGTCGGGGGTCACTCTAAGGACAACGCTGCCGTGTTGTACAGCCGCCGGGCCCTGAGCGGATCACCGGCCGAAACCATGCTCATCGACGCTAGCCCTGACTGGCGTTACACCTGGGGATGTTGATGCAAATGTTACCGATGGTGTCGTCGCAGCCGGTGCGCGCGGGGGTCGATCGACGCCCGGTTAAAGTAGCGGAGCACCGTGAAACGGCGCCCGGCGCCACCCATCCGACCGAAAGCCTGGCTTTGAACAGACACCTCCGATGGGCTCTCGCGCTGCTCGGACTGTCCGTGCTCGCCCGGTTGGCCTGGATGCTCTTCGCCCCGAACGGGCTCAATGTCGTCGATCTGCACGTCTACGTGGACGGGTCGGCGTCACTGCTCACCGATCGGCTCTACGACTTCACCTACTCGGAGGTGACGCCGGACTTCCCGCTGCCGTTCACCTATCCGCCGTTCGCCGCGCTGGTGTTCTTCCCGCTGCACTATCTGCCGTTCACCCTCGTGGCGGTCGGCTGGATGCTGGCCACGGTCGCCGCGCTCTACGGGGTGATCCGGATCAGCTTCGAGCTGCTCCTCGGCGCGGAGAAGGCGAAGCAGACGCCGTGGATCACCGCGGCCGTCGGCTGGACGGCGCTCGGCGTGTGGCTCGAGCCGGTGCGAACCACGATCGACTACGGCCAGGTGAATGTGTTCCTGGTGCTCGGCGCGATGCTGGCCGTGCGCAGTGCGCGCTGGTGGATCTCGGGCACCCTCGTCGGCGTGATCGCGGGCATCAAGCTGACCCCGGCCATCACCGGCCTGTATTTCGTGGCGCGGCGGCGCTGGGCGACAGTGCTGTGGTCGGCGGCGGCCTTCGGGCTGACCGTCGCTGTGAGCTTTCTCATCAATGCACACGAGGCGAAACGCTATTTCGGCACCCTGCTCGGCGACGCCGACCGGATCGGCCCGGTGGGCTCGGTGTGGAACCAGTCGCTGCGCGGTGCGCTGAGCCGCATCCTCGGCTACGACGTGCAGTCCGGGCCGTGGTGGCTTGCCGCCGTCGTGGTCACGACGGTGCTGGCGTTCTGCGCGTGGCGCACCCTCGGCCCCGACGACCGGCTCGGCACCCTGGTGCTGGTGCAGCTGTTCGGGCTGATGATCTCGCCGATCTCCTGGTCACACCACTGGGTGTGGCTGATCCCGACGGTGCTGTGGCTGCTCTACGGGCCGCTGCGGGCCGAGCGCGTCGCGCGGATCATCGCGGGGTTCTGGGTGCTGACGATGCTGGTCGGCGTGCCGTGGGTGCTCTCGTTCGCGCAGCCGACGATCTGGACCATCCCGCGCCCGTGGCCGTTGGCCTGGCTCGGCGCGGTGGATGCGATCGGCGTGTTCGTGCTGCTCGGCTGGCTGATCTGGCGTGGCCGCGACAGCCTGCGCGCGCAACTCCCCGGCCGTCGCACGGCCGAGGTGCCCGCGAGCTGACGCTTGTCAGTCGACGAGGTCGTCGATGGTGTGCGCCATCGCCGTATCGAGCGCGGTGAGCCCACCGGCCGAATGCGTACTCAGCGTGAAACGCAGTGTGCGCCAACGGATATCGATATCCGGATGATGATCGGCCGCTTCGGCCGCGGTGGCGACCTTGCGGACCGTCTCGATGCCGGCGAGGAAACTCGGTGCCTGCACCGTGCGGGTGATCGCGTCACCCTCGCGTGACCACTCCGGAAGAGTGGCCAGCGCGATGGTGAGTTCGGGGGCGGAGAGCAACGGGGTACTCATACCTCGGTTGTACCCCTCCGCCTACTTGGCGCGCGCCAACTTCAAGGCCTTTTTGAGATCTTTACCGCTTGTTCCGGCGGCCTCGGCCTTCTTCATTCGCATGATGACGACGGGGCATTTGAAGCAGCGCGTCTTCTTCCTGCAGCACTTTTTCTTCGGCTTCAGGCTCGAGACCTTCTTCGCCTTCACCTTGCCCATGGGAGTTAGCGTAGCCTAAGTACAAAGCCTGACACGAGACTGTCACCGGGGTACCGGTAGGCTGTAACAGGCCGCGATGCCAGATGAATGCGCGCCAAATACCCCAACAGCAGGAGGATCCAGGCGTGTCGTCTTCACGCGATTTTCGCAACGTCGCCATCGTGGCCCACGTCGACCACGGCAAGACGACGCTGGTTGACGCCATGCTTCGTCAGTCGGGCGCGTTCGCTGAGCGAGCCGAACTGGTCGACCGCGTCATGGACTCCGGTGATCTCGAGCGCGAGAAGGGCATCACCATTCTCGCGAAGAACACCGCCGTCCATCGCCATAACCCCGACGGTTCTCTCACCGTCATCAACGTGATCGACACCCCCGGCCACGCCGACTTCGGTGGCGAGGTCGAACGCGGCCTTTCCATGGTCGACGGTGTCGTGCTGCTCGTCGACGCGTCCGAGGGCCCGCTGCCCCAGACCCGTTTCGTACTGCGCAAGGCCCTCGCGGCCAAGCTGCCGGTCATCCTGGTCGTGAACAAGACCGACCGTCCCGACGCCCGCATCGCCGAGGTCGTCTCCGAGTCGCACGACTTGCTGCTCGACCTGGCCTCCGACCTCGACGACGAGGCCGCCGAAGCCGCCGAGCTGGCGCTCGACCTGCCGGTCCTCTACGCCTCGGGCCGTGAGGGCAAGGCCTCGAAGGTGGAGCCGGAAAACGGTTCCGCTCCCGACGCCGAGAACCTCGACGCCCTGTTCGAGGTGCTGATGGACTACATCCCGGCACCGAAGAGCAACAAGGACGCGCCGCTGCAGGCCCACGTCACCAACCTCGACGCGTCGGCGTTCCTCGGTCGTCTGGCCCTGGTCCGCATCTACGCGGGCGAGCTGCGCAAGGGTCAGAACGTCACCTGGATCAACGCCGACGGCGCCAAGACGGTCAAGATCACCGAACTGCTGCAGACGATCGGTGTGGAGCGTCAGCCCGGCGAGGTCGCCGAGGCGGGCGACATCGTCGCCATCGCCGGTATCCCCGACATCATGATCGGCGACACCCTCGCCGATCCGGAGAACCCGATCGCGCTGCCGCGCATCACCGTCGACGAGCCCGCCATCTCGGTGGTCATCGGCACCAACACCTCGCCGCTGGTCGGCCGGGTGCAGGGCCACAAGCTCACCGCCCGCATGCTCAAGTCGCGCCTTGATGCCGAGCTCATCGGCAACGTGTCGCTGCGCGTGCTCGACATCGGCCGTCCCGACGCCTGGGAGGTGCAGGGTCGTGGTGAGCTGGCGCTGGCCATCCTGGTCGAGCAGATGCGTCGTGAGGGCTTCGAACTGACCGTCGGCAAGCCGCAGGTGGTCACCAGGCAGGTCGACGGCAAGACCCACGAGCCGTTCGAAGAGCTGACCATCGACTGCCCCGACGAGTACCTCGGCGCGATCACTCAGCTGCTGGCCGCTCGCAAGGGCAAGATGGTGCAGATGAGCAACCACGCCGCCGGCTGGGTGCGCATGGAGTTCATCGTCCCCTCGCGTGGCCTGATCGGCTTCCGCACCGTGTTCCTCACCGAAACCCGCGGCACCGGCATCGCCAACGCCGTCGCCCACGGTTACGCGCCGTGGGCCGGTGAGATCCGCGCCCGCCACACCGGTTCGCTGGTCTCCGACCGCGCGGGCACCGTCACCCCGTTCGCGATGATCCAGCTGGCCGACCGTGGTCAGTTCTTCGTCGAGCCGGGCGCCGACACCTACGAGGGCATGGTCGTGGGTATCAACCCGCGCGCCGAGGATCTCGATATCAACGTGACCCGCGAGAAGAAGCTGACCAACATGCGCAGCGCCAACGCGGACACCTTCGAGACCATGGCCAAGCCGTTGCAGCTCGATCTCGAGCTGGCGATGGAGTTCTGCACCGAAGACGAGTGCGTGGAGGTCACCCCCGAGGTGGTTCGCGTGCGCAAGCTCGTCCTCGGCGCCAACGAGCGGGCCCGCGACCTGTCGCGTCGCAAGGCTCGCGACAAGGCCGCCGCGAACTAGGCAGCAGTAGTTTCGAACGGCGTCGGCCGGGTACCGGAAACGGACCCGGCCGACGCCTTTTCGTAGGCCTGTACTGGCCGAACGGCAGCCGATCGAGGGGTTGGGTAGAGTGCGCAAGGTGAGTTCGGGGCGGCACGCAGGGTGGCGTGCGATGGTGCTGGCGATGATCGCCTCGACGGCGGTCGTGGCCGGTTGCACGGCGAATCCGCCACCGCCGATCGAGTCGTCCGACTCTCCCAAGACCACCCAGGTCAAGCCGGGGAAGAACACCGTGGTCGTCGCGATCGACGACATCGGGATCGGGTTCAATCCGCATCTGCGCTCGGATCAGTCGCCGGTGACCAGCGCGGTGAGTTCGATGGTGCTGCCGAGCCCGTTCCGTGCCGCGCCGAGTCCCGTGCATCCGGGTCTGGTCGAGTGGGTGCCCGATACCTCGCTGATCGTGTCGGCCGATGTGACAGCGCAGGAGCCGTTCACCATCACCTACACCCTGCGCAACCAGGCCAATTGGTCCGACGGCGCGCCGATCGCGGCCGAGGACTTCCGATTCCTCTGGCAGCAGATGATCAGCCAGCCCGGCGTGGTCGATCCGGCCGGTTACCGGCTCATCTCGGATGTGGCGTCCTCGGGTGGCGGCAAAACGGTCACGGTGACCATGGCGCAGCCGTATCCCGCCTGGCGTGAACTGTTCTCGAACCTGCTGCCCTCGCACCTGGTGAAGGACTCCCCGGGTGGGTTCACCAGCGGCCTGGTCGACAAGATTCCGGTCTCGGGCGGCAATTTCACCATCAAATCGGTCGATCGCGGGCGCGACGAGATCCTGCTCGAACGCAACGACCGTTTCTGGGGCACCCCGGCTTCGCCGGATCAGATCCAGTTCCGTCGTGGCGGCACGCCCTCGCAGCTGGCCGAATCGCTGCGCACCGGAGACGCGCAGATGGCGCTCGTGCACGGCGGCGTGGCGACCCAGGCGCAACTGGCCGCGATCCCGTCGGTGCGCACCACGATCATGCCGCAGGCCCGTGAAATGCAACTCGCGCTCAACGGCCGCTCCGGCGACCTCGCCGATGTCCGGGTCCGCAAGGCGGTGCTCGCGCTGCTCGACCCCGCCCTGTTGGCGACCGTCGGCGCGCAGACCGGCGGCTGGGTGGAACCCGCACGCGCACAAGTACTTTCGCCATCGAGCCCAGGCTACGTGCCCACCGCGCCGCCGCGGATGACCGCCGAGGAAGCGTTCGCGCTGCTGGCCGAGGCCGGTTACGGCCGCGCGCCGGAGACGCCGCAGACCGGTTCGCCCACCTCGCCCGCGCCGCGCCCGCGCTCGGTGGCGCGCAACGGCAAGGGGCTGTCGGTGCGGATCGGCGCGGTCACCGAGGACGCGTCGGCGCTGGCCGTCGCCAATACCGCCGCCGACCAATTGCGCAGTGCCGGAATCGATGCCACCGTGCGCGGCCTGCCCGCCGACGAGCTGTACGGCAAGGACCTCACCGAATCCTCGATCGACGCCATCGTCGGCTGGGAGCTGGCAGGCGGCGACCCGGCCACCGCACTGGCCTCGCGTTACGGCTGCCCGCCGGTCGTACCGGCAGGCGCCGAAGGTCCCGCGCTGGCCGCGGCGGAGGCTTACCGCCAGGCGCCGAGCAATATCGGCGGGGTGTGCGACCCGACCCTGCAGCCCTCGATCGACGAAGCCCTGCGCGGGTTCGATGTGCCGCGGATCCTGGCCGAATCCGAGCCTCGGCTCTGGGAACTGTCGACCGTGTTGCCGATCGTGCAGGACAACGTCGTCGCGGCGGCCGGTCCGCGCGTCGACGGTGTGTCGCTGTCGGGCGCGATCCAGGTCGGCATCTTCGGTGATACGGCACAGTGGCGGAGGATCCCATGACCGATACCGGCGGACTGCTGCTGGTTCACGCACATCCTGATGACGAAACCCTCACTACGGGTGGCACGATCGCGCACTACCGCAGGCGTGGCGTCCCGGTGACCGTGGTGACGTGCACGCTCGGCGAGGAGGGTGAGGTCATCGGCGACCGGTGGTCTCGCTTGATCGCCACCGAAGCCGACCAGCTCGGCGGCTACCGCATCGGCGAACTCACCGCCGCGCTGTCGGCCCTCGGCGTGACCGAGCCGCGATTCCTCGGCGGACCCGGTCGCTGGCGCGATTCCGGCATGGCCGGTACGCCGTCGGCGGCGAACCCGCGAGCCTTCGTGCATTCCGGTGACGCCGCTGTCGACGAACTCGTCGCGGTGATCCTCGAACTGCGGCCCCGGGTGGTGGTCACCTACGATCCGCGCGGCGGTTACGGCCATCCCGACCACATCCGCGCGCACGAGATCACCACCGCGGCCGTCGAGGCGGCCGCCGAGCAGGGCTGGGATGTCCCCAAGTTCTACTGGACCGTCACCGACGCCGACCTGCTGCGCCAGCACACCGCCGCGCTGGCCCGCCGCACCGTCGACGAACTGCCGGGCGCGCTGCCCGCGGGCTGGCGTCTGCCGGTCGAGGCCGAGCTGGCCGCCATGTCGACGAGCGGGGTGAGCACCGTGGTCGACGTCTCCGATGTGGTCTCGGCCAAGCGCGCCGCCATGCGCGCACACGCCACCCAGGTCACCGTCGCGCCGAGTGGCCGGGAATTCGCTCTGTCGAACAACATCGCGCTGCCGGTACTGCCCGAAGAGCACTTCGCACTGGTCCGCGGCACTCGCGGCCAGGTGGGTGCCGATGGATTCGAACACGACCTGTTCGCTGGTCTCGATTGAGTAGCTAGCCACGGCGTTCTATCGCTCATCTCGGTTGGCTGCTGATCGGTCGGCGATTCTCCAGGGCGCGCGCGACACGGCAGGCCGGTGCGGCCGAATAGACTCAGGCCCATGGTGACCGATCGCGATCAGCCCACCGCCGTGCTGCGGTCCTCGCGCCTTACCGGCGTGGCGGATCCGTTGATCGCGGGACTCATCGTCGTGCTGCTGTTCCTCGACGCGCTGATCACCCTGGCCGTCGAAGTGCTGTTCCTGCCCACTTATATCGGCTCGTTCGCCTTTCCGGTGGTGGCTTTGCTCGCCGCACCGATCAACATCGCCCTGGTCTACGGCATGGAATCGGTGACCGACCGGGTCGGCTTCACCTTCGCCCCGATCGTGGTGTGGGTCTTCGGGTTCCTGGTCTGCGCCTCGCGCGGGCCCGGCGGCGACATCATGCTCGGCAGCGACTGGCGCACCCTGCTGTTGTTCGCCTGCGGTGTGCTCGCCCCCGCGGGCTACCTGTACTACCGCTCGAACGTCATTCGGTAGATTTCGGCCGCTGCCACGGCCATTGCCCGGTCAGTTCGAGTTCGAGCGAGTAGCTGAGGAACGTCCGCACCAGCACGATCAACGCGAGCACGCCGACGCTGGTGAAAGTCGGTGAGATGGCGACCGTGCGGATGATGTCGGCCGCTACCAGGAATTCCAGTCCGAGCAGGATCGCCCGGCCGAGCCCGCGCCGATAGGTGTTGTAGGCGCGCTCGAACTCCTTGTGCTCTGCCAACTGCCGCAGGAACCGGACCGTGCCGATGAACCCGCCGATGACGATGGCCGCGACCCCGGCCCCGTCGAGCACCTGGCCCGCGGTCTCGATAACCTCGGTGAACTGCACGAATCACCCCTAGCGTCAGCGGCACGGCGATCGAACCGAACGCTACGCCGTGTCGGCGTCGCCCGCGCTGCTATCGGGCGTGGCGGGTCTGCGCGCCGTCCAGGATCAGGTCGATGGCCTGGGTGAACCGGCTGAGCACCCCGTCGGCGGCCTCCTCGACGACCTGCGGGCGCTGCTCGACATAGCGCCGGTGCAGGCGCGGATACTGCTGCGACGCGGCCTCGCTCGCCACCATCACCCGGTCCACCCACTGCCGCGTCGACAGGCCGCTGCGCGCGATCGTCATCATCATCGCGGCCTCGCTACCGCACGAGCCGACAACGAGCTGGAAGATCGCGTCGGTCGCGATATCGACCACCTCGTCGTCGAAGCCCCCGGCTTCCACGATGGCGACCATCGAGTCGGTCAGCCGCATCATGTTGGGCCCGAGATAGGTCAGCGCCGCGCTGCTCAGCACCACGGTGATCCACGGATGGGCCAGGATTGTCGCGCGCAAGCCGTCGGCCTGCTCGTGCATCACCGCTCGCCAGCGCTCGGGATCGGGCGTCGGTGTCGGCACCTCACCGATGACCTGGTCGACGACGAGTTCGAGCAGTTCGTCCTTGTTCGCCACGTGGGTGTACAGCGAGGTCGCACCCGCGCCGAGGCGGGCGCCGAGCTTGCGCATGCTCAACGCGTCGAAGCCTTCGGCGTCGAGCAGGGCGATGGCCTCGGCGACGATCTGGTCGCGGGTCAGTGTGGGTTGGTCGCGCCGTTCGCGCGCGGGCTTGGTCCACACCGAGGTGATCTCCGTCGAGCCGGTGCTCGCCATCCGCTGCCTCCTCGCGTTCTTCGACTTCGCCGATCGGCACAGCATAGCCCCGGCTGAACACTGTTCGGCGTGACCGCACAATGTGCGGAGAGCGCGGAAACGCTCGTCGCCGGGCTTGCCGGATCGTGTCGTCGAGCACGGAGCCGATACCCGCGTGCTCGCCGGCCGCCGCGGTGTCGACGCCTGACGCGAAAACGCCTGTGGGCGAATCCGAATTGGCGAAGGAGCCGGTGAACGCCTAGGCTGTCGACGCGGAATGGCCGGGAGTCCAAGGGCGCCCGGCCATTTCAGCGTTTACCGAGTCGGCCCGGGGTCACTGCCTCGATCAGGTCGGCGGCCTGATCGATCGGGATGTCGACCACCGAGTAGGACTTCTTGCCCGCCGCGGTGGCCGCGACGACAGTGGCGAGTCCCGCGCGGCGCTGCCAGAAGGTCTGCCGCACAGTCCATCCGATTATTCCGGGAGCTTCGAGACAGTCCCGATTGCGATCGAGGCTGCCGCTGCGGGTGATCAGCCAGGTCGGGCCGATGGTGCCGGGGAGTACGCGGTGGCCCAAGCCGCGGTAGCGGTCCTCGGCGAGCAGGGCCATGACGACGGCGAGCAGCACCGGGAAGGGCCAGGTCCACACCGGTGGATGCCCACCCGCGAGCGTGATGGCGAGCAGGACGACGGCAACGATGCCGACCGGCCACGCGGCGCGGGTGTAGCGGCGACGATGTGCGGCGGGTCCGTGGCGTCGTAGCTCGACGGTGCCGAGGGCGGAACCGGTGATCGGTTGCGGTGCGGGCGAATCCGTGAGTACGGCCGTCGAGGCGACTTTGTCGAGGGAGGTCGCGACCGGGCGTTCGGTGTCGTCGCGGGCTGCCAAGGCCGAGTCCGGTTCCTGGGCGGTCGACGCGTCTGCGCGCGGGTGTCGGCGGGTGCGGAGTAGTTCGTCGAGAGTGCGTTCGACGGCGGCGCGTGGGGCCTGGGGAAGGATCTTCTGCCGCGGGTTCTCGCCGGTCATGATCATTTCGAGCTGAGCGGCGTTGGCCGCGCGCAGCAGGAGCGGTTCGTTGAGCGTGGCGCCGCGGAAGCGAGCCAGGTCCAAGGTGATCTGACGGGTGGTGAACAGGCCGTGGCGCAGGTGCAGGGTGGCGCCGTTGTCGAGCACGCGCAGGCCGAACCAGGTGGCGAGGTAGTGGGCGCACCCGGCCAGGCTCACCAGCAGCACCGTCAGCAGGGTCAACCCGGTGATGACGATGACGACGATCATCGCGGTGTCGTCGTCGAGATGTTGCACGACAGCGCTTTTCGACAGCACGTCGATGAGTCCGTACTGCGCGCCGATTCCCGCGATCGGCGCGACTACGGCCAGACCGGTCAGCGACAACGGTGCGTACCGCACCCACGCCGCCTGCCAGTGCCCGATCTCCACTCCGGAGTCGGTGAGGGCATCGTGGTGCGAAACATGCGGCGCCCCGGCGCTCTCGCTGTGCCCGGGTGTCTGTCGACCGGTGTGCGCGAGTAACTCGGCCCGCAACGCCGGGATCTGACTGGTGTCGAGCGCGTCGAGCTTGAATTCCTCGCCCTTGTCGGTCTGCTTGCCGGTTCCGATGGCCAGTACCGCCAGCCCGAGCACCCGGTGCAGCAGATCGGCTTCCACATCCACCGACCGAATCCGCGAGCGAGGCACCGACAGCGTCCGGCGCTGCACGATTCCGCTGCGCAACTGCACGTGATCGGCATCGATCCGATACGAGGTGGTGAACCACCGCGCGATGCCGAACGCCGCGACGAGCGTGACCGGAATCAAACTCCACAGCGGATTGCCGCTGGTGGTGCCGACGATGATCGAACCGAGCAGCACCGGAATGTATTTCATGACCTCGTTGACCGGATACACCAGCAGCATGCGCGGATCCAGGCGCTGCCAGTCGGTCTCGGTGCGCGCGGGTGCGGTCATGTCGCGTCGCCGCGGTGCTGTGCGGCGATGGCGGTCAGCCGCAGCACCGTCTCCTCGGCGACCGGCAGGTCCAGCGCGCTGATCTTCACCGCACCCGCCGACGACGCGGTGGTGACGGTGACAGTCGCCAGCCCGAGGATCCGTTCCAGCGGCCCACGCTCGGTATCGACGGTCTGTACCCGCGAGATCGGCGCGACCCGCGATTCCTGAGCCAGCCACCCCACCCGCGTGTACACGGCGTCATCGGTGACCTCCCAGCGATGCACCGCGTATCGCCACACCGGAATCACCACAACGGCCAGCACCGCGAGCACCACGATCGCCAACCCGGCCAGCACCTGCCAGCCACGATGGTCATCGTCCAACACCGCCCACACCACGAGTACCACGAACAGCACCACCACCCCGATCGCGTTCTCCAACGCCCACAGCAGCTTGGCCTTGGAACTCGGACGCCAGGCCGGTTCGGCCAGGATGGTGGAGCGTGGCAGCGACATGCTGCCCATGGTTCCATGCGCGTGCGACGAGTTCACCCCGTCGGGAATACGCGCGGTCACGGGGGAGGTTGTCGTCGGACAAGGACGACCACGCCGCGCCCGCCACGGGCCCGTGACCTCACCGACCACACGTCCGGGGAAGAAGTAGCGCATGATCGACGGGGTGACCGACCTTCCGAAGCCGAGCGTTCCGATGTCGCCGCCGAGTCCCACCGCCATGCGACGGGCCCTGCGCCGAGCCCGCGACGGCGTCACGTTGAACGTCGACGAGGCCACCGTCCTGCTGCATGCCACCGGCGACGACCTCGTCGACCTGTGCGCGAGCGCCGCCAGGGTCCGCGATGCCGGGCTCGAATCGGCGGGTCGCCCACGCACGATCAGCTATTCGCGCAATGTGTTCATCCCCCTCACCAAGCTGTGCCGGGACAAGTGTCACTACTGCACGTTCGTCACCGTGCCCGGCAAGCTGCGCGCCGAGGGCAAGGGCATGTTCCTCGAACCCGACGAGGTCCTCGAGATCGCCCGCCAGGGCGCCGCGCTGGGGTGCAAGGAAGCGCTGTTCACCCTGGGCGACCGGCCGGAGGACCGCTGGCCGGAGGCGGCGCAGTGGCTCGACGAACGCGGCTACGACTCCACCCTCGACTACCTGCGCGCCGTCTCCATCCTCGTGCTCGAGGAGACCGGCCTGCTGCCGCACCTGAATCCCGGGGTGATGAGCTGGAACGAGATCTCCCGCCTCAAGCCCGTGGCCCAGTCCATGGGCATGATGCTCGAGACCACCGCCACCAGGCTGTTCACCGACAAGGGCGAGTGCCATTACGGCAGCCCCGACAAGGATCCCGCGGTCCGGCTGCGCTCGATCACCGACGCGGGCAGGCTCTCGGTGCCCTACACCACCGGCATCCTGGTCGGCATCGGCGAGAATCTCACCGAGCGCGCCGAGTCGATCATGGCGATTCGTCAGCAGCACAGAGAGTTCGGGCACATCCAGGAAGTGATCGTGCAGAACTTCCGGGCCAAGGACGACACCGCCATGCGCGACGTCCCCGACGCGGGCGTGGCGGAGTTCCTGGCCACCGTGGCGGTGACGAGATTGCTGCTCGGACCCGATGTTCCGGTGCAGGCGCCGCCGAACCTGGTGTCGCACAGCGATTGCCTGGCCCTGATCGACGCGGGCATCGACGACTGGGGCGGGGTGTCGCCGGTGACGGTCGACCATGTGAACCCCGAACGGCCGTGGCCGAACCTGGACACCCTGCGCGAGATCACCGAGGCGGCCGGGTTCACCCTCGTCGAACGCACCTCCGCGCACCCGAAATACGTTCGCGCGGGACACCCGTGGATCGACCCGCGGATCGGCGCGCATGTCGACGCGCTCACCGACCCCGCGACCGGGCTGGCCAGGCCGGATGTGCTGCCGGTCGGCCTGCCGTGGCAGGAGCCGGACGAGTCGTGGGATTCGGTCGGCCGTGTCGACCTGAACACCGCCATCGACACCGAGGGCCGCAATACCGACAGTCGCAGCGATTCCGGGCTCGGTCAGGAAGTCGTCGGCGCGTTCGGCGACTGGGAGACGATCCGCGAACACGCTCGCGACCTGGCCGTCGTGGCGCCAGAGCGCCTCGATTCCGAGGTACTCGATGCCCTGCGCGCGGCCGAGAAGGACCCGGCGGGGCTCACCGACGACCAGTACCTCGCATTGGCGACGGCCGACGGCGCCAATATGGAAGCCGTTGCGGCACTGGCCGATTCGCTGCGCCGCGAGGTCTCCGGTGACGAGGTCACCTATGTCGTCAACCGCAATATCAACTTCACCAATATCTGCTACACCGGTTGCCGATTCTGCGCCTTCGCCCAGCGCAAGGGCGATGCCGACGCCTTCACGCTCAGCACCGACGAGGTCGCCGATCGGGCGTGGGAGGCACACGTCGACGGCGCCACCGAGATCTGCATGCAGGGCGGCATCGACCCCGAGCTCCCCGTCACCGGCTACGCCGATCTGGTCCGCGCCATCAAGGCCCGCGTCCCGTCGATGCACGTTCACGCGTTCAGTCCGATGGAGATCGTCAACGGCGCCTCCCGTGGCGGCCAGAGCATCCACGACTGGCTGTCGGCGCTGAAGGAGGCCGGATTGGGCTCGATCCCCGGAACGGCCGCCGAAATCCTCGACGACGAGGTCCGCTGGGTGCTCACCAAGGGCAAACTCCCCACCTCCGCCTGGATCGAGGTCGTCACCACCGCCCACAAACTGGGCATCCCCTCCAGCTCGACGATGATGTACGGCCACGTGGACAACCCGACGCACTGGGTCGGCCACCTGCGGGTGCTGCGCGGCATCCAGGACGAGACGGGCGGCTTTACCGAGTTCGTCCCGCTGCCGTTCGTCCACCAGAGCGCGCCGCTGTACCTCGCGGGCGCGGCCAGGCCGGGGCCGACCAACCGGGACAACCGCGCGGTCCACGCCCTGGCCAGGATCATGCTGCACGGCCGCATCCACAACATTCAGACCAGCTGGGTGAAACTGGGTACCCTCGGTACTCAGGCCATGCTCACCGGCGGCGCCAACGATCTGGGTGGCACCTTGATGGAGGAGACCATCTCCCGGATGGCCGGCTCCCAGCACGGCTCGGCGAAAACCGTCGCCGAGCTGACCGAGATCGCGGCGGGCATCGACCGTCCGGTCCGCGAACGCACCACCACCTACGGACAGGTGGAAGCCAAACCGACACCACTGCCCTTGGCTATCGGATGATTGCCAGAGTGAGTTAGGGCAGGCTGACCTGGGAGTAATGTGGGCGGTCGGGATAGGGTTTCGTGGGCGGAGTAACCCCGCAGGTGAGGACAGACTAGGAGAACGGCAGTGCCGTACATCATCGCTGAACCGTGCGTTGACGTGAAGGACAAGGCGTGCATCGAGGAATGCCCCGTGGATTGCATCTACGAGGGCGGTCGCATGCTCTACATCCAACCCGACGAGTGCGTGGACTGTGGTGCGTGTGAGCCGGTCTGCCCCGTGGAAGCGATCTTCTACGAGGACGACACTCCGGACCAGTGGAGCGGTTACATCAACGCCAACGTCGACTTCTTCAACGAACTGGGATCCCCCGGTGGCGCGACCAAGGTCGGTGTGGTCGATTTCGACCCCGCCTTCATCAAGGCGCTGCCCCCGATGGCCGAAGAGTGAGCACAGGGGCGCCCACCCGTGGGCGTGTGAGCAGCCTGCTGCCTGATTTCCCGTGGGACACCATCGCGGCGGTCAAGCAGAAGGCGTCCACCCATCCGGGTGGACTCGTCGACCTGTCCGTGGGGACACCGGTGGACCCGGTCGATCCGCTGATCCGGGCGGCACTGGGTTCGGTGGCGGCTGTTCCCGGCTATCCGACCACGCACGGCACCCCTGAGCTTCGCTCCGCCGTCGTCGCGGCGTTCGCGCGCAGGTTCGGCGTCACCGGCGTCGACCCTGCGGCGGTGCTGCCGGTGCTCGGCACGAAGGAGCTCATCGCCGGGCTGCCTCGGCTGCTCGGCATCGGCTCCGCCGATCTGGTGGTAATCCCCGAGATCGCCTACCCGACCTACGAGGTCGGCGTGCTGCTGGCGGGCGCGAAGCCTTGGCGCGCAGACGGTCTCACCCAGATCGGCCCGCAGAACCCGGCGCTGATCTTCGTGAACTCACCCTCGAACCCCACCGGCAAGGTGCTGCCCGTCGAGCACCTGCGCAAGGTGGTGGCGTTCGCCCGCGAGCGCGGCGCGATCGTCGCCTCCGACGAGTGCTACCTGGGCCTGACCTGGGAGGGCGAGGCGGTGTCGATCCTCGACCCGCGCGTCTGCGACGGCGACCACACCGGCCTGCTGGCCATCCATTCCCTGTCGAAGACCTCGAACCTGGCCAGCTACCGCGCCGGTTTCATCGCCGGTGACCCGGAACTGGTGGCCGAACTGCTCGAGGTGCGCAAGCACTCCGGCATGATCATGCCGTTCCCGATCCAGGCCGCGATGACCGCCGCGCTCAGCGACGACGTGCACGAGGCCGAGCAGCGCGAGCGTTACCGCGCCCGCCGCGAAATCCTGCGAAGCGCTTTGCTGCAGGCGGGTTTCCGCATCGACTTCTCCGAAGCCGGGCTGTACCTGTGGGCCACCCGCGGCGAACCCTGCCGCGTGACCCTCGACTGGCTCGCCGAACGCGGAATCCTCGCCGCCCCCGGCGATTTCTACGGTCCCCGTTCGCCCGAACACGTGCGTATCGCGCTGACCGCCACCGACGAGCGCATCGCCGAAGCGGCCGCCCGCCTGTCCTGAACGCGATCTCGGCGCGCTTGCCGATATCGTGTGGAGCACAAGGGGACAGTGTCGAGGGACAACGGATGCACGGGGTGGAGTTCGGCGCCGGCACGGTCTTCGCGACCCTGGCCTACGCGTCCCCCGAACAACTCTCGGGTGAACCGGTCGATCACCGCTCCGACCAGTACTCGCTCGGCTGCACGTTGTTCACCCTTCTCACCGGCGAAAGTCCCTTTTCCGCCGACAATCTCGGCGCGGTGGTCGCCGCCCACCTGACCAAGCCGGTACCTCGCGCGTCCGCGGTGGTCGGCGACCTGCCGCCTGGAATCGACGCGGTCATCGCCAAGGCCATGGCGAAGGCGCCGGACGAAAGATTCGACAGCTGCGAGGAATTCGCGCGCGGCGACAGCGGCCTTGGTCGGTGTGGGTTCCGCGTCGCAGGGCCCAGGCAGTTCCCCGCCGCCCCCTACCGGGGAAGCCGCCCGTATCGCGAGTAGGTCGGCCGTTTCAGCTGGGGCGTCATTCGGCCGTGAAAAGCTGCCGACGGATACCGGTGAGGACACCCGCGATAACTGGTGGCAGCAAGCACCCTTCTGATCAGTACGCCCCAGCCAGGCGAAGGATCAGCGCGGGCAGGGCGTCGAGCACGTCGGCGGACTGGTCGGCCGACGCGCCGTAGGTGTGCGCGGCGACCGAGAAGCCGGGCCCGATGGATGCGGAAGCCACCTCGGGAGCGCCTACATCCGACCATCCCCACTTGCTGCCCTGCACGCCGGGGAGTTGGGCGGTGCCCCAGTTCTGGGGAGTGCCGTCGGCGGCGGTATTGCTCGCACCCGCCATCCACTCGAAGATCGGCGAACCGGCGTCGGAGTCACGGATCATCCGTTCCGACAGCGCGCGGTCCTCCGGCGAACCGTCGCCGTGGCGTAGCGCGTAATCGGCGATGTAGAGCTTGGACATCGACAGCGCCGCCCGCGATTCGTGCTCGTTGGCTGTGCCCCAGGCGAATCCGCCCGGCATCCGCAGCGACATGGCGGTTCGCGACGGCACCGTCGACGGGTCCTCGTCGGCGCGGGCGGCGGGCGCGGCCACCATGAGGCCGACGGCGACCGCCGCCGCACACCACGTCACTGTTCGAATGCTCACGAACGTCCTCCGATTCCGCGCGACGGCGTTGCGATCGTGGGGAATGAAATTCGAACGCCGCAGGTCAGCGTGGGAGGCGCGCGGTACTACCGATCAGATCAGGGGCTTGCCGCGCCGGTGCCGACGGCGCATGTCGGCGAGGGTGACATTGAAGGGGAAGTTGCGGAGGGGGCGCGGCAGGCGGCCCGTCACGTTGCCGGTGGTGCGCATCAGGCGGTTGAGTTTGCGTTCGTCGGCAGGGCTCCACGACAGGCCGAGTTCGTCTCGGAGGTGTTGGGGTAGCAGGCCGGTGGTGAACCAGCGGTGGAAGCCGGCGAAAGGTGGGCGCAGGATCGGGTGGAGCATCTTCAGGTCGAGCAGGTCGTCGAAGTAGGCCTTGACCGTGGCGTCGACGCTGGTGAGCTTCAGATGCTCGGACCAGTAGGCATCGAAGGCGGCGCGGTCGGCGGGCCACATCTCGCGGGGTACCTGGAGGGTGGTGCCGAGGTAGTGGGCGTAGTCGTAGAAGGTGTCGGCGATGACATCGTCGACGGGGCCGTAGAGACGATCTATCACGTCGACCGAGCCCCAGTACAGACACGCGGCCACCCACAGCTGCAGGTTCTTGTCGAAGGCGTTGTACTTCACGGGGCTGTCGGCGGTGGAGTGGACCTGGCGGTGCGCGCCGTTGACGGCGGTGCGGTAGGCCGCGCGGTCGGCGTCGGTGCCCATCAGCGCGACCGACAGATAGGTGAGCGTGGTTCGGGTGCGCTTGATCGGGTGCCTCATGATGCTGCCGCTGTGCACCGTCGATTCGGCGACGCCGTGGCCCACGGGTGCCAGGCTGAGCTGCATGATCACATTGGCGGTCGCGCCGTAGAAGGCAGCGGAGCCGTCGACGTAGTCGCGGATGTCGAATTGTGCCGGTTCGGATTGCTGCGAACGCGAGCGCGACTGGATGGTCATCGTTGACCCCGTTTTCGTCGAAGAGAGCGTGAGAGAATTATACGTTGAATCTCGCATCATGTCACCGGGGTGTCAACGACAGCGGCGGCGGTACGGGCGGAACCTCGTCGCGTTAGCGTTGACGGATGCCCTATGGTCCGCCGCTGCTGCTCGCTTCGTTGAATCCGGCCGCCGTCGCCGCCGGGGATGACATTCCCGACGCCGTCACCATCGATGATGCCACCGTGTCGCGCAGTGATCTGCTGGGTTCGGCAACATCGGTGGCGGAACGGATCGCTCGTGCCGACCGCGTCGCGGTGCTGGCCGAACCGACCCTGCGCACCGTGATCGCCGTGGTCGGTTGCCTGATCGCCGGTGTCACCGTGGTTCCGGTGCCGCCGGACTCCGGCGTCGCCGAGCGCGAGCACATTCTGCGCGATTCGGGTGCGCAAGCCTGGCTGGGTCCGGCCCCGGAGGGCACGGAACTGCCGGTGGTGCCGGTGCGGCTGCACGCGCGGTCGTGGCATACCTATCCCGAACCCGATCCGGCGGCGATCGCGTTCATCCTCTACACCTCGGGAACCACCGGGGCGCCCAAGGGTGTGATGCTCAGCCGCGGCGCGATCGCCGCCGGGCTCGACGCGCTGGCCGAGGCGTGGGCATGGACGTGGAAAGACACACTGGTGCACGGGCTTCCGCTGTTCCACGTGCACGGGCTGATCCTCGGGCTGCTCGGGCCGCTGCGCATCGGTAGTCCCGTGATCCACACCGGCAAGCCGACGCCCGAGGCGTACGTGGCGGCGGGCGGCAGTCTGTACTTCGGCGTGCCGACGGTGTGGTCGCGCGTGGTCGAGAAGCCCGAACTGGCCAAGGAATTGGGTAAGGCGCGGCTGCTCGTCTCGGGCAGTGCGCCGCTGCCGGTGCCGGTGTTCGAGAAGCTGGCCGAGCTCACCGGGCAGGCGCCGGTGGAGCGGTACGGGATGAGCGAAACCATGATCACGCTGTCCACCCGGGCCGACGGTGAGCGCAGGCCCGGCTGGGTCGGCACACCGGTGCGAGGGGTGGAAACGAGGCTGCGGGACGAAGGCGGCGAGCCCGTTCCGCATGACGGTGTGAGTATCGGTGGCCTGCAGGTTCGTGGACCGATGCTGTTCGACGGGTATCTGAATCGGCCGGAGGCCACCGCGCGGGACTGGACCGAGGACGGCTGGTTCCGCACCGGTGACGTGGCTGTCATCGATGCCGACGGGTTCCATCGGATCGTCGGGCGCGAGTCGATCGATCTCATCAAATCCGGCGGCTACCGGATCGGCGCGGGGGAGATCGAGACCGCGCTGCTCGGGCATCCGGCGGTCGGCGAGGTCGCCGTGGTCGGGCTGCCCGATGACGATCTCGGGCAGCGGATCGTGGCCTTCGTCGTCGCGCGTGACGGGAGTTCCGACGCGCTCGGTGTCGAGCTGACCGCCTATGTGGGCGAACAGCTTTCGGCGCACAAGCGCCCGCGTGAGGTCCGCTTCGTCGACGCGCTCCCGCGCAACGCGATGGGCAAGGTGCAGAAGAAGCTGCTGGACTGAGATTCACTCGGTCCGTTCGGTGCTCCCGCGAGCGCTCATTCGCCGGATCGGTCCGATCGACGCGTGGTAGACCGGCCGAGCAATGCGTCCCGACTCACCAGCCGAATCGGAGCGCCGTGATCGCTCGTGAGCGGCTGTCCGTCGAGCCGATCGGCGATGAGCACGTCATCGGCCAGCGCGTCCTCGAGCAACGCGATCGACTGGAACCCGTCGAGACCTTCGAAAACGACGTGACTGATCGAAATGCCCGGCGCGAGAATCGGTTCGACGCGCGTGCGGTAGAACGCCGCGAACGGGATGCCCTCCCAGCGCAGGTCGGTAGCAGACCACCCGGCCACGCAGTGGAAGTCGGCCTTCACCTCCACGCGCGGTAGCTGGGCGAGGTCGGTCATGGCGAGAGCGAACGGTTGGGTCAGCTCGCCACCGACCTCGATCACCGGGTTCGCGGGAATCGGCGGCGGTGGGTGATGCAGGTGGGTGCCGAAGCGGGGAAAGCCGTCGATCGCGCGTTGACCAGGGGGAAGTGTCATGCCGAACCTCCAGTTATACGGCGCCGTATAAATGGCAGCGAAGCGCGTGGACGGCGCGAGGTCGAGCGGCGGTGCGCGGCGATCCCTTGACCTCTACAGCGCTCGAGGTTTTAGCGTCGAGGCATGAGCACAACGCTGACACCGGAACACCTCGCTTACCTGTCGACCCAGCAGCTCGGGCGGTTGGCGACGGTCCGCCCCGACGGCACCCCGCAGAACAACCCGGTCGGCTTCCGCTACAACGCCGAACTCGGCACCATCGACATCGCGGGCTGGAACATGGCCGCCTCCAAGAAGTTCCGCAATCTCGCCGACAACGCCCAGGTGGCCTTCGTCGTCGACGACATCGCCTCGGTGCGGCCGTGGCGGGTGCGCTGCCTCGAGATCCGGGGCGCCGCCGAGGCGCTGACCGGCGTCGAGTCCTATATCGGTGATCAGCCCGACGCGCTCATCCGGATCCACCCCGAGCGGATCATCGCCTTCGGCCTCATTCCGGAATCCGCACAGCACTGAGCTTTTCGGGGTTGCGCATGGAGTAGATCGCAGTGACCCGGCCATCGGTGACCTCGACGGACGTCACCTGATCGAGCACGCCGTCGACGGTCGCCAGGATCGTGGGCATCGCGTTGTAGATGCCCAGGTGCGCGCCGAGCACGCCGAGCCGCTGACCCTTGGCGAGCAAGCCGATGACGAGCCTGGCCACCTTGTCCTGGCCGCGTACCGGCCTGCGTACCGCGTTCACCACGCCGCCGCCGTCACCGAGGAACACCACCTCGGGAGCGAGCACGTCCATCAGTGCTTGCACATTGCCGGTGGCGGCCGCGATCGAGAACTTCTCCACCACCGACTGGGCCTCGGCGGGAGTGGCGACGGCGGTGTGGCGCGCGGCGTGCACCCGGTTGCGGGCGCGCTGGTTCAGTTGCCGCACAGCGGCTTCGGATTTGTCCACCGCCGCCGCGATCTCCGGATAGTCGAACGCGAATACCTCACGCAGCACGAACACCGCCCGCTGCACCGGCGTGAGCGTTTCCAGCACGAGCAGCATCGCGGTGGTCACCGCCTCGCCGGTGAGCACGTGCTCGACCCCGCCGTCGGCCTCGGTGGCCAGTGGTTCGGGCAGCCACGGACCGATGTAGTCCTCACGCCTGCGCGCGGTGGACCGCAGCACCCCGAGCGCCTGCCGCGTGACGATCTGCGCGAGGTAGGCGCGCGGGTTCTCGATCAGCGCGAGGTCGACCTCGCGCCAGCGCAGGTAGCTGTCGTGCAGGACGTCCTCGGTGTCGACGACCGAGCCGAGGATCTCGTAGGCGATCGAGAACAGCAGCCGCCGGTTCTCGGTGAAGGTGTCGACGTGTGCCTGGATCACCGTTTCGGGCCGCTGAGCCACACGCTGTTGCCGGTGCGCGAGGCGTAGGCGGCATAGCGGCTGATGCGTTCCTTGGTGAACGAGGCGAGGGATCCGCCGAGGTACAACCGCTGGGCGATGTCGTTGCGGTCGGTCGCCTGCACCAGCCCGTCATGCCTGCCCAGGCTCATTCCCTGGCCGCTGTAGCCCAGCGAAAACGGCCGCGGCTCCCGTCCTTTGCTCATCCTGGCCAGCGTATCGGCCGCGTGTGCGCCCTGGGGAGCGGCAGTGGCGCAGGACATGCGCATGCCGGGCACAGCCGCGCAGTCGCCGACGACGAAGACGCGAGGATCGGTGACGCTGCGCAGGTCGGCGTCGACCAGGGCGCGGCCGTCGATGTCCACCGCGAGTCCGCTGCGAGCGGCCAGTTGGGGTACCGCGGAGATGATCGCCCAGAGGGTGAGATCGGAATCGAGTTCGGTGCCCGAACGCAGGCGCAGGGTCGTCGCATCGATCTCGGCGACCCGATCGGCCACGATCTCCACGTTCAATCGGGTCAGCGTGTTCCTGATATGCCGCTGCGCGCCGACGGAGAGCCAGTCGGCGACCGTGTCGCTCACCAGTCGTACGCGCAGGTCGGGACGGGCTTCGGCGATCTCGGCCGTGGTCTCGATCCCGGTCAGCCCACCACCGATCACCGTGACGATCCCGCCGGCGGGCAGCGCCGCGAGCGCGATGCGCGCCTGTTCGGCGCCTTCCCACGTACCGACCGCGATCGCGCCGGGCAGTGGGTTCGCGATGCTGCCCGCCGCGAGGATCGCGTGGTCGAAGTTCAGGCTCCGGCCGTTGTCGAGGGCGACAGTGCCGTCGCCGATCTTGTCCACGCTCGCGGTCTCGACCGTGATCGCTTCCCTGAGCATCTCGGCGAGCGGCCGGGCCGCGGCGCCGCTGCCCGCGATCTGCTCGTGCAACCGCACCCGCTCGATGAAGTCGCCCCGCGGATTGACCACAGTGATCCGCGCGTCGGGAACCTTCTTGTTCAGTCGATTCGCCGCGACAGTCCCTGCGTAGCCCGCTCCGATAACCACGATGTCCATCTGTGCCTCCTGCCATGGGAACTGAGGTGTTCGACCATGGGATGCGGGCAGGCGCTTGTTTGTGACGGTGATCCCCACCACAGCGGAAAGGCCCCGTACTCCGCAGAAGTACGAGGCCTTTCCCTATCGCGATGTCAGATCAGGGCTGACCGGTCGCGAAGGCGATCACGGCATCCAGGAATTCCTGGCCGCCCATCAGGTAGCCGCCGATGACCATTCCGGCCGGGATGGTGAACAGCCACAGGAACGGGAAGAACGCGCCGATGACGCCGCCGATGACGACGCCGGGCAGGTTCTTGTTGACCTGCTCGACGAGCCGATCGTAGGAGCTGATGTCCTTCAGTTCCGCGATGCTGCTCAGCTTCGCGGAATCCTCGGGTGCCATGGTGGAGGTCAGCTTGACGGTGCGGCCGTCCTCGCTGATCTGCGGGGTCACGGCGATCGGGAGGCCGGCGACCTCGGAGCGCAGCGGCGCCTGGTCGACGATCACGCCGTCGGCGGTCTCGAGCAGCACCGAGGCGCCGTCGGCGGCGACCGCGAACTTGCCGTTGTCGACTGCCCAGGTGACCGTCTTGTCAGCCGGGGACACCGTGGTCTGATAGTTGATTCCGTGCGTCACGCCAGAAGTCACGCCCCCCGAAGCCACTACAGCGGGCTGTTCGGTGGCCACCGCGGGCGCACCGTTGGCAGTGGCAGCGGTAATCCCCACCGCGGCGACCGCCATGAAAACAGCAGTAGTGATCTTTCCGAACTTCATTCTTGAATCCCTCCGCTTTTTCGCTGTCCTGATCGGAGCAGCGAAACGAAGGTTAGCGCGCGAATTCGCTTGTCGCACATTTGGGTTCATCTTCATGAAACCGCAATATTTGCTGAATTGTGACTGGTGAGAAGAATTGCCGGGCCGTTCGGCCCGGCAATTCGACCGGTCAATCGTTGGCGTGCAATGCGGCGTTCAGTTCCACGCCGGTGCCCTTGCGCCCGACGACCTCGACGGTGCCGGTGATGGAATTGCGACGGAACAGCAGGTTGTCCTGACCGGACAGGCTCGCGGCCTTGACGACGGTGCCGTCGGGTCCGGTGACCTTGGTGCCCGCGGTGACGTAGAGGCCCGCCTCGATCACGCAGTCGTTGCCGAGGGAGATGCCCACGCCCGCGTTGGCGCCGAGCAGCGAACGCTCGCCGACCGAGATGACCTGGGTGCCGCCGCCGGACAGGGTGCCCATGATGGAAGCGCCGCCGCCCACATCGGAACCGTCGCCGACCACGACACCCGCCGAGATGCGACCTTCGACCATCGAGTTGCCGAGGGTGCCCGCGTTGAAGTTGACGAAGCCCTCGTGCATGACGGTGGTGCCCGCGGCGAGGTGCGCGCCGAGGCGGACCCGGTCGGCGTCGCCGATGCGCACGCCGGAGGGGATCACGTAGTCGACCAGGCGAGGGAACTTGTCGACGCTGAGCACCGTCACCGGGCCGCGGGCGCGCAGCTTCAGGCGGGTCTGCTCGAAGCCCTCGACCGCGCACGGGCCGTGGTTGGTCCACACGACATTGCTGAGCAGGCCGAACTGGCCGTCGAGGTTCAGGCCGTGCGGCTGGACCAGACGGTGCGAGAGCAGGTGCAGGCGCAGGTAGACCTCGTGCGCGTCGACCGGGGCGGCCGACAGATCCGCGATGGTGGTGCGCACCGCGATCACCTCGACCCCACGGGCCGCGTCCACGCCGAGGAGCTCGGCGAACTCGGGCGCCTCGGCGGCGTCGAGGCGCTGGGAGCCGGTCTCGGTGAACTCGCCCAGCGCGGGGCTGGGGTACCAGGTATCGAGGACGGTCCCGTCCGAGGTCACATTGGCGATACCGACTGCAGTTGCTCCCTGAATACTCACGGAGGCTATTTTGCCCGTTCCGGCCGGTGCGGTGTGCCGCGGGCCCTGTGCGTTGGACCACGCGGTCGGCTTCGCCCGGATCCGCGGATCGAGGGCTCGGCCGTACTACTGTCGAGATGTGACTCTCGATTTGCTTGCCGATCCCATCCAGTTGACTGCCGCCCTCGTCGACGTGCCGAGTGTGTCGCGCGACGAGGCCAAGATCGCGGACCTGGTCGAGCAGGCGATCCGGGAGCAGACCACCGGGTTCGAAGTGCTGCGGCACGGCAATGTGGTGCTGGCGCGCACACAGCGCGGATTGCCCACACGGGTAATTCTGGCGGGCCACCTCGATACGGTACCGATCGCGAACAATGTGCCGAGCCGACCGGATCGAGTCGACGGCGAAGCAGTGCTGTTCGGTTGTGGCACAGTCGATATGAAATCCGGCGACGCGGTATTCCTGCATCTGGCCGCCACGATCGCCGACCCGGCCCATGATTTGACGCTGATCTTCTACGACGGCGAGGAGATCGCCGCGGAGTTCAACGGACTCGGACATATCGAGCGTGAATTGCCGGAATGGCTCGAAGGCGACTTGGCGATTCTCGGTGAACCGTCGGCGGGTTGGATCGAGGCGGGGTGCCAGGGCACCTTGCGGGTGCGATTGACCACCGCGGGTGTGCGCGCGCATTCCGCACGGGCATGGCTGGGGGAGAACGCGATTCACGGTCTCGCTCCGGTGCTGGCGCGGTTGTCGGCCTACGAGGCGCGCGAGGTCGATATCGACGGTTGTGTGTACCGCGAGGGTCTGTCGGCCGTGCGGGTCTCGGGCGGGGTCGCGGGCAATGTGGTGCCCGATGTCGCCGAGGTGGATGTGAACTTCCGTTTCGCCCCCGACCGCACCGTCGAGCAGGCCGTGGCGCATGTCCGCGAGGTCTTCGACGGACTCGACGTCGCCTTCGAGGTCACCGACTCCTCACCGGGCGCCCTGCCCGGCCTGACCGCCCCCGCCGCCCGCACCCTCATCGACTCCGTCAACGCCCACGGTGGCGGCGGCGTGCGCGCCAAGTACGGCTGGACCGACGTCTCCCGCTTCGCCGCCCGCGGCATCCCCGCCGTGAACTTCGGCCCCGGCGACCCCAACCTCGCCCACAAGCGCGACGAGCACGTCCCGCTCAGCCAGATCACCGCCGTCACCGCGATGCTGCGGACCTACCTGTCCAAGCCGTAGACCGAGACGCCCGTCGAGCTTCGCGCTCACCAACCGTTGGTGAACAGGGCGGCCAAGCCGGGGACCGGGTTCGACGCGTTGGTGGTGTTGGCTACCGCGACGACGACCATGATCAGCGCGAACAGTGCCGAGAGGGCGCCGAACCAGGCGAGGACGCGGCGGGAGCGCCGATCGGGAGACCGGACGGATGTGCGCCACAGAAAGGCGCACCCCCCGAGCAGGAGAACGGCCGTGACGGCGGCGAGCGCGGCCATCGCCACGTGGTAGCGAGCGAATTCGTCGATCATCACCTCCAGCGGGGGTACCCGGGTGCCGTCGGCCAACCGGCGGTCGACCTGGGTGATGACCTCGGTCGGGGCGGAGTCCTCGCCCAGCAACATCGGCAACAGCGACGCGAAGGGCGTCACCGCGCCCTGCACATTGGCCAGTACCAGCACCAGCGAGCACAGCGCGAGCACGGCGGCCAGACCACCGGACACCGCGAGACCGACCCGTGTGCCCAGCGCGGCCTGGCCCGCCGCCATGAACGCCCGCCAGAGCTTCACGGTGAGAGTGACGAGCACAGCCAGCAGAATCGCGGCGAGTACCGCTTTGACGAGGTGGTAGCGGTACCAGTAGTCGACCACCTTCGCCAGGTCGGCGGTGAACTCCCGGTTCCCGGCCTGCCAATACTCGACGAAGGCCGCGCGGAACGCTCGTCGGAGATCGTTCTCGTCGCTGAAGCCGGCCTCGACGCTGTTCGCCAGCAGGCGTGGAGCGACAACGAACGCGGCGATCAGCGCACCGGCCATGGCGACGAGTACGACGAGCACGCGACCGGAATGTGCCGCGGCGGCAGGGGACACAGGAAATCCTTCGGCTCGATCGAGGACGCGGATGGCCGTGGCCCGGCCGATCCAGAAGCGCGCGCCCGTGACCGGAATCCAACACAGTAGGTTGGGGTCATGTCTACCGATTCCGCTGATGAACAGGTTGGGAAGGTCAAACCGAAGTTCCGTGGTCCGGTGATGTTCCGCCGGGAGCGCAAGCCCGGTGTGCGGACCGCCGACCGGAACCTGCTCGATACGCGGCAGGACAGCGACTGGGTGCACACCGATCCGTGGCGGGTACTGCGGATCCAGGCCGAGTTCGTCGAGGGTTTCGGCGCGCTCGCGGAGATCCCGCCCGCGGTGACGGTATTCGGCTCGGCGCGTACGGGTCCTGACCACCCCGAGTACGTGGCGGGCCGGGAGATCGGCGCGGCGCTCAGTCGGGCGGGCTTCGCGGTGATCACCGGCGGCGGGCCCGGCGCGATGGAAGCGGCCAACCGCGGTTGCTCGGAAGGGGGCGGCTACTCGATCGGGCTCGGGATCGAGCTGCCGTTCGAGCAGGGGCTCAACGAGTGGGTGGATCTGGGGATCAACTTCCGGTACTTCTTCGTCCGCAAGACGATGTTCGTGAAGTACTCCCAGGCCTTCGTCTGCCTGCCCGGCGGTTTCGGGACCCTGGACGAGCTGTTCGAGGCGCTCACCCTGGTGCAGACCCGCAAGATCACCCGCTTCCCGATCATTCTGTTCGGCACCGCCTACTGGTCCGGCCTCGTCGACTGGCTGCGCAGCTCCCTGGCGGGCTCGGGCAAGATCTCGCCCGAGGACCTCGACCTGATCCAGCTCACCGACAGCGTCGACGAGGTCGTGCGGATCATCCAGGGCGAAACCGGCGACCACGCGAACATCGAGCGTCTCGGCACCGAGGACCAATGGTGAGCTATTCCGTGTGTGTCTACTGCTCCGCCAGCACCACCGATCCCCACCTGATCAGCCTCGCCGCGCGCGTCGGCACCGAGATCGCGCGTCGCGGTTGGCAATTGGTCTCCGGTGGTGGTCATGTATCGATGATGGGCGCGGTCGCCACCGCGGCCAGGGCCGGTGGCGCGCACACCATCGGCGTGATCCCGAAACATCTGGTGCACAAGGAAGTCGCCGATGTCGACGCCGACGAACTGCTCGTCACCGACACGATGCGCCAGCGCAAGCAGCTGATGGAAGCGCGCGCGGACGCGTTCCTCACCCTGCCGGGCGGCATCGGGACCCTCGAGGAACTGTTCGAGACCTGGACCGGCGGCTACCTCGGTGAACACACCAAACCCGTTGTCCTGCTGAACGCGAACGGCTTCTACGACGGCCTTTTCCACTGGATCGACGAACTGTCCGAGCGCACCATTGTGCCGCGGGCAGCACGTGACCGACTCATCGTGGCCACCGACCTGCCCACCGCGTTCGCCGCGCTGGAACCGGCCGCGCCCGCACAGTAGGAGAGATCGACGTGAGCAATGACACGCGCGACACGGTAAGCATGTTCGACCTGGCCAAAGCCCTGCCCGCCATGGCGCTCGACGCCCCCGGCATGCTGCGCAACGCGCGCGGAATGCTGGTGGGGCCCAAGGACAAAGCCTCCATCGGGCTGTATTTCCAGCGGGTCGCCCACCGCAGGCCCGACCGGGTGTTCCTGCGTTTCGAAGGCCGTTCCTATACCTACCGCGCCGCCAACAGCGAGGTGAACCGTTACGCCGCAGTGCTTTCCGCGCGCGGGGTGACGCGCGGCGACGTGGTCGGCGTGCTGATGACCAACCGGCCCGAAATCCTGTTCACGGTGCTGGCCGTGCTCAAGCTCGGCGCCACGGTGGGGCTGCTCAACTACAACCAGCGAGATCAGGTGCTGGCACACAGCATCGGGCTGCTGGGCAGCGTGCTCGATGTCGTCGGCGCGGAGTGCGCCGAGGCGCTGGATTCGCTGCCCGAGCCGGCGGAGAACGTGCTCACCGCCGAGGAGCTGGCCGAGTCGGCCCGCACCGCGACCGATTCCGACCCCGCAACGTGCGCGCGGGTCCTGGCCGGGGAACGGGCGTTCCTCATCTTCACCTCCGGCACCACCGGGCTGCCCAAGGCCAGCGTGATGACCCATCAGCGCTGGACCAAGAGCATGTCCGGGCTCGGCGGCCTCGGCGTCCGGTTGCGTGCCGACGACGCCCTGTACTGCTGCCTGCCGCTCTATCACAACAACGCGCTCACGGTCGCGCTGTCGGCCGTGCTCGCGGGCGAATCGACCTATGTGCTCAGCCGCAAGTTCTCGGCGTCGGGGTTCTGGGACGAGATCGCGCGCGAGCGGGCCACCGCGTTCATCTACATCGGCGAGCTGTGCCGCTACCTGATCAACCAGCCGGTGCGGTCAGGCGAGCAGGGCAACCGGGTCCGGCTGGCCGTCGGCAACGGGTTGCGGCCCGAACTGTGGGACGAGTTCCGGCGCCGATTCGGGATCGGCCGGGTGGTCGAGTTCTACGGGTCCAGCGAGGCGCCGCTGGCGTTCGTCAACGCGTTCGGCGTCGACCGTACCGCCGGACTGTGCCCGCTGCCGTACGCGGTCGTCGAGTACGACGACGAGACCGGCCACGCGCGGCGCGGTCGCGATGGGAAGCTGCGCCGGGTGCGGTCCGGCGGGGTGGGGCTGCTGCTGGCGAAGGTGAACAACCGTCAGCCGTTCGACGGCTACACCGACAAGAAGGCGTCGGAATCCAAGCTGGTGCGCGACGGCTTCAAGAAGGGCGACTGCTGGTTCGACACCGGCGACCTCGTCCGCGATCAGCATTTCTGGCATATCGCGTTCGTCGACCGGCTCGGCGACACCTTCCGGTGGAAGGGCGAGAACGTGGCGACCACGGAGGTCGAGGGCGCCCTCGGGCACGACGAGCGCGTCGATCAGGCCGTTGTCTACGGCGTCGACATCCCCGGCACCGACGGAAAAGCGGGCATGGCGGCGATCACGCTGGCCGACGACGCGTCGTTCGACGGGAAGGCCCTGGCCGCGACCGCCTACCAGCGACTGCCTTTATACGCGGTCCCGCTGTACGTGCGCGTGGTCGCCGAACTGGAGCAGACCTCGACATTCAAGAGCCGGAAGGTGGAATTGCGTAAGCAGGGATACGCACCCGACGCGGACGGTCAGCTGTATGTGCTGTCCGGTCCGACAGATGGCTACATCCCGGCTTACGACGGATACGCCGATGACGTCGCCGCCGGTCGAGCCCCGCGCTAGCAAGGTAACGTCTGATTTCGCATGAACATCGGTAACTCGTCGGGTACGCCCGGACCCCGACCAGAGAACGAACCGCCTGCCCGGAGCACAAGCAGTCGCGGTCCCGAGTCGTCGGCGGAAATCCCGGGGAGGCGCGACGAGCGCACCTTCTGTGGGCGCGAGGTAGCGACGGATCGCGCGTTGGTGATGGCGATCGTGAATCGCACGCCGGACTCGTTCTACGACCGTGGCGCCACCTTCAGCGACGAGGCCGCGATGGAACGCGTCTCGCGCGCGGTCGACGAGGGCGCCGATCTGGTCGACATCGGCGGGGTGAAGGCGGGGCCGGGAGTCACCGTCGACGCGGCCGAGGAAGCGCAGCGGGTGGTGCCGTTCGTCGCGGCGATCCGGGCGAAGTATCCGGACCTGTTGATCAGTGTGGACACCTGGCGAGGTGACGTCGCGCGGGCCGCGGTCGCCGTGGGCGCCGACCTGATCAACGACACCTGGGCCGGCGCCGACCCCGATCTCGTGCACGTCGCCGCCGAAACGGGCGCGGGCATCGTGTGCAGCCACACCGGCGGCGCCGTGCCGCGCACGCGCCCGCATCGTGTTCGCTACGCCGATGTGGTGGCCGAGGTGACCGCCACCGTCGTCGCCGCGGCCGAGAATGCCGCGTCCGCGGGCGTGCGAGCCGATGGCATCGTGATCGATCCCACTCATGATTTCGGCAAAAACACCTATCACGGGCTCGAGTTGTTGCGCGGAATCGACGGTCTTGTAAATACCGGATGGCCAGTGCTGATGGCACTGAGCAACAAGGATTTTATCGGGGAGACTCTAGGGGTAGGTCTTACCGAAAGGGTCGAGGGCACACTGGCGGCAACCGCATGGTCGGCCGCCGCGGGCGCTCGGATCTTCCGGGTTCACGAAGTCGCCGAAACCCGGCGGGTCGTGGACATGATCGCCGCGATCCAGGGCATCCGGCCCCCCGCACGAACTCTGCGAGGTCTGGCATGAAAATCCAACACCGCGAGCCCGCCTGGGCCACTACCCACACATGGGACACCCCTGAATGGACGGTCGGCGAGCTCGTCGCCGCCAAGGAGGGCCGCACCGTTTCGGTGGTGCTGCCCGCGCTGAACGAACAGGACACCGTCGCCGGGGTCGTAGCCAGTATCCGGCCGCTGCTCGGCACGCTCGTCGACGAACTGATCGTGCTGGACTCCGGGTCCACCGACGCCACCGCCGAACGCGCACGCGCGGCGGGCGCCGAGGTGATCTCACGTGAGGAAGCCGTTCCCGAACTCGAACCGGTCCCCGGCAAGGGCGAGGTGCTGTGGCGGTCGCTGGCGGTCACCACGGGCGATCTGATCGCCTTCGTCGACTCCGACCTGATCGACCCCGACCCCGACTTCGTGCCCAAGCTCCTCGGCCCGCTGCTGATGATGCAGGGCACGCACCTGTCCAAGGCCTATTACCGCCGTCCGCTGCGTCAGGGCGAGTCCGTCGACGCGAACGGCGGCGGGCGAGTCACCGAACTCGTCGCCCGTCCGCTGCTGGCCGCCCTTCGCCCCGAACTGGTGCAGGTGCTCCAGCCGCTCGGCGGCGAATACGCGGGCACCCGCGAACTCCTCACCGCGGTCCCGTTCGCTCCCGGCTACGGCGTGGAGATCGGCCTGCTCCTCGACACCTACGACCACATGGGCATGGACGCCATCGCCCAGGTGAACCTGGGCGTGCGCACCCACCGCAACCGCCCGCTGTCCGACCTGGGCGTGATGAGCCGCCAGATCCTCGGCACCGCTCTGCGCCGCAGCGGAGTCCCCGACTCGGGTGCTCCGCTGACCCAGTTCCCGTTGATCGAAGGCGAATTCATCGCCCATTCCACCGCGGTCTCGCTCGAAGACCGACCGCCGATGAAAACCCTTCGGCCCGAACAAGTCGCGGCCTAGTCGTCCACATCGGGCGGCGCCTCGGTCAGTGGACCGCAGCGGCGCCCGATGTGTCAGTTCCGGCGTCGGGTGCTGAGCGCGACGGCGGTGGTCAGCACTGCCAGCAGGATCATTGCCAGCAGCACCTGCGGGTGCAGGCCGATGATCGTGGTGTCGGCGAACTCGGGATCGTGAACAGCGGTGCCGGGGAACAGCATTGCCGCCAGCAGGCCGAGCCACGGCGTAGCCAGGATCGCGCAGGCCGTCCACAGGCGCGAGCGGGTGCCGCCATCGCGCCGCAGCAGCAATGTCAGCGCCAGCACGCCGAGCAGGATCGACATGACGATGTACTGGGCGTCGTGGAATTTCGCGTGCGGCGGCCAGGCGTCGTTGCGCAGGTGCTGAGCGGCGCCCGCGGGGATGACGAAATCGGCCAGCAGAGCACCGAATACGGTGATGACCGCGACGAGTACGGCGAGAACGCGTGGGGCGGACAGGGTTTTCGTCATGTCACGGGGTTCCTTGCTGGCGTGCGGGTTTCGAGGTGCGGCCGCGCAGGAAGTCGTCGAGGACCTCGCGCACGTAGTCGAGGTCGAAGGTCCGATTGGCGACGAGCCGCCGGAAGAACAAGGGACCGTGCAGCTGATCGACCGCGAGGTCGATATCGAGTTCGGCGGGGAGTTCCCCGCGGGTGACGGCCTCGGTCAGCGTCGTGCGCACCGCCCGGGTGCCCGACCGGTACAGCGACTCCTTCACCTCCGCGAATTTCGCGTCGACAGCGGCCCTTTCGATCATCACCCGCATGCCCTGCTCGGTTGCCGGTTCGTGCAGCATCGCGCGCGTGGCAGTCAGCGCGGTCAGCAGATCGGCTCGCAGATCCCCGGTCGGCTGTGGCTGCGCGAGAGTGATGTGGCGCGTCAACGTGGCGCGGACGAGATCGGTGGGCTCCGGCCAGAGCCGGTACAGCGTGGCTCGGCTGATCCCGCTGCGCGCCGCGACGGCCCCATGCGTCAGCCCGGCCAATCCCTGCTCTATCAACAGCTCTCGCGCCGATACGAGCGCGGCATCACGGCTGCGCACCGTCCGCGGATCGGGTGGTCGCACGAACATTCCCTTCGGACAATCTGTTTCATAACTTCGATACAAACTGTATCGAAGTTATGAACGAATGAACAGATGTCCAGGGGAGGAAGTGCCGAGCGGGACCTAGTCCGGGCGGCGGTGGATCGGGCCGTCCAGCTCTGCCAGGGGCCGGGCTGTGGCGCTTCCTCGGGTGGCGAGGATTTGGGCGAGGATGGAGATGGCGGTTTCTTCGGGGGTGTGGGCGGCGAGGTCGAGGCCGAGGGGGCTTCGGACGCGGGCGATGTCGGAGTCGAGGAGTCCGGTTTCGCGAAGACGGGCGGCGCGGTCGGCGTGAGCTCGGCGGGAACCGAGAGCGCCGATGAACGCTATGGCCGGGAGGCCGAGTGCGGCGGCCAGGAGGGGGACGTCGAACTTGGGGTCGTGGGTGAGGACGCAGAGGACGGTGCGGTCGTCGATGCGGCCCGCGACCTGTTCGGCCTCCAGGTAGCGGTGCGGCCAGTCGATCACCACCTCGTCGGCTGACGGGAAACGGGCTGGGGTGGTGAAGGTTTCGCGGGCGTCTACGACGGTGACGTGGTAGCCGAGATTCGCCGCGCCGACGGTCATGGCGCGGGTGTAGTCGTTGGCGCCGGCCAGGATCATCCGGGCGGGGGAGCGGAAGACCTGGACGAAGGTGCGGGGGCGTTCGGCCTGGGCGGGGGTGCAGTCCTGGGCTCCGATGAGTCCGTTGTGGCCCGCGGTGAGGAGGGCGGCGGCGTCGTGGTCGAGGCCGCGCCATGGGGCGGTGTCGCCGGGGCGCAGGAGTTTTCGGTCGGGGGCCGACTCGAGGGTGGTGGCGTAGGCGATCGGATGGTGCGCGTCGAGTGCGGAGTGGAGGGCGCGCAGGACGGGCAGATCGTCGCGGTCGAGGCGTTCGACGAAGACTTCGATCTCGCCACCGCACGGTAGGCCGACCGTGAGTTCATCGGCGGCCGCGAACCGCTCGAGGCTCGCCCGGCCGTCGAGCAGAACCTGGCCGGCGGCAGCGAGCACCGCCGACTCGACGCAGCCGCCCGACAGCGAACCGAGCACGCGACCGTCGCCCGTCATCGCCATCGCGGCCCCGGTTTCGCGCGGACCCGCACCGGTCCGGTCGACGATCCTGGCCAGTGCCACGGCCTGATCACCGAGCAGTTCGAGTACCTGTCCGAGGAGATCACGCATCACGCACCGGCCTCTCCACAGTCACCCATCGAGGCATGTGACCGTTCGACCAGCCTAGCTATCGTCGAGCATTTCGCGCGCGGCGAGCAGCTCTCAGTCGAGGATCTCGCGCTGCTGCAGACCCGCGGGAACCGCGCCGGCGTGGAAGAAGTCGCGGAAGATCTCCACCGCGTTGTCGGCAGTGAACACCTCTTCCGGGTAGACGTAGGTGTCCTCGTCGCCGTGCGGGAGGTACACCGTCGGCAGGCCGAGTCGACTCCCGGGCAGCCCGAGGGTGAAGCGCCGGGTGACGTGATCGATGGTCGTGCGCAGTTGCAGAGTCATCGCGTCCGCCGAACCGGCGCAGCCGAGCGCGAGATCGCCGCGCGCCGAACTCGCGGTCGTGGTGACCTCGGTGGCGGGCACCGGCTCGGGTAGCACGGTCAGATCGAGTGAGTAGCGCTGATGCCCATCCATCCGGCGCAACGGGCGTAGGAAGCTGTCCACGTCCTCGTGCGGGCCGATGAAGACCTTCAGACGATCGCTGTAGGTCACACGATGGGTGGTGACGATGACGTCGCCGGTGGTCGGCTCCGCGTCGAAGGGCGGAACGGGCCGTGGATGGCCTGCCGCGTGCACGGGCAGAACCCGGCATGCGCTGGCCTCTGGAGACGAGAACATGTGATGCTCACCTACTCACACTCGGTTACTCGCTAGCAATCTAACCATCGCGGGCGACTTGTGATCCATAACAGTACAGTGATGCAGATCACTGAGCACGGCGAGTTTAGTTCAGTCTACGGACGAACCCGGGTCGTAGCCAACTTTGGGTCTGTTTCATGGCGGTAAACCGGGGTGAGCAAATCCGCATCAACGGGTTCGCCGGTGGCGCGGTCGTATCGGACTGCGATGAGGACCGAGAACAAATGGCTGCTCGCACGCTCGTGCAGGGTCGCCAAGCGGGTCGCCAGCAATCGGATCGCACCCAGTGAGCCGGGCGGATGCAGGCCGTCGATCAGCATGATGCTGCCGCGCCGGTCGGGCCGGGGGAGCCGAGCCAGGTAGGCGATGTCGTGCGGTTCGGTGCCGCCGGGCCGGTAGACGCGGCGTGCGGCCCTGTCCTCTATGCCGCGCCGGGTATCGCCCGCCCTGGTGACGGTCCGGCGCAGGCGCGGATCGGCCACCACCAGCTGGCGCAGGCTGGGCGAGAGTTCGGGGCCGCCGAGAATCACCAGCCCGTCGCGATTGAGGTCGATCGGTCGGCCGGGCATGAACGTCTCGACGTTCGCCGCGAAGCCGAGTTGTCGCAGCAGTTCGGCCAGACGCTGCGCGGCCTGTGGGTCCGGTGCGCCCAGGAGTCGGCCGGAGCGGACCTCGGGGGCGAGCACGGTCAAGGTGCCGTGGCCGAAGAACAGACCTTCGGGGACGGGACCCTGCGTGCTCACCTGGTGAATACGCGCACGCGACAGTCCGGCGGCGGCGCCGATCCGGGCGAACGTCCAGCCGTCGGCATGGAGTTCTCGGATCACGGCTCGCCGGATCCTGGTTAGTTCGTTGATGGTCTGCTGGGCAGCCGCCACCCCGTCGGTGGCTGCTTTGAGTCGCTCGACCTTGTCCTCGATCGCGAAAACTCGTGCCACGTCATCGGCCGACATGTGCGAAGTCTAGACAGCTCGACAGCGTTGTGTGTCTATAACGGTTGACATCGAACTGTCTTGCGACACAACACTCTCGGAGGCGGTTTGTCGGCAAATCACACAGAAGCGAGGTCGCCGCCGCAGAGTTCGTTCAGCGCGATCTCGCAGCAAATGCCGACCGTGCGGTGTGTTCGGCGAGCTAAGTCGCGTCGTAGTCGACCGGGGGGCGCTCGTTGCGCTCCAGCGACTTCGGCGGCGGGGGGGCCGACGGAGTGGAAGGCATGCCGCTGCTGGTGCCGAACAGCTGCTTCTTGTCGGGCACCGCGCTCTCCAGATCGCGCAGCACCGAATCGTCACCGCCCAGCAGGTGCTTGGTGACCACGGCCCTCGGGCTCATGCCACGCAGCTCGTTCAGCTCGGCGAGCGGCTTGCGCAGGTCGTCGAACTCCGGTCCGAGCTCCTGTTTCAGCTGCGAGGTGGCGCCGCTGGCGTAGTCACGCGCCTGGCGCAGCGCGCCTGTGGTCCAGCGGACGGCGCCGGGCAGTCGCTCCGGACCGAGGATCACGAGGGCGGCGACGAGCAGGATCATCATCTCGCTCCACCCGATGTTGCTGAACACGGTTCCAGGTTACCCGGCGCGCGCGTCCGCAGGTCAGTCGGATTCGAGGGTGACCGGCACGTCCACCTGCCTGCCATCACGGATCAACTGCACGTTCACCGTTTCGCCGATCTTGCGCGACTGCACGGCGACGACCAGTTCGTCGGGCCCGGTGACCTCGCGGTCGCCGATCTTCACGACCACGTCGCCCTCGACGATGCCCGCCTTGTCGGCGGGGCTGCCCGGCGTCACATCGGCGACGGCGGCACCGCTCATCACCTCGTTGGCGACGGTCTTGGTGCGCGCGCTCAGGCCGATCACCGGGTGGTGCATCTGGCCGTCGCGGATCAGGGTCTGGGTGACGGCGGTCATCACGTCGACCGGGATGGCGAAGCCGAGGCCCACCGAACCGCCGGTCTCACTGCGGATGGCGGTGTTGATACCGATGACGCGGCCCTGCATGTCGACCAGCGCGCCACCGGAGTTACCCGGGTTGATCGCCGCGTCGGTCTGTACGGCGTCGATCACCGCGTTGGTGTCGCTGCCCTCGCCCGCGAGCTTCACGGGCCGGTGCAGGGCGCTGACGATGCCGGAAGTGACGGTCTTGCTCAGGCCGAGTGGCGAACCGACCGCCAGCACGTCGTCGCCGACCTGCACATCGGCGGACTTGCCGAGATTGGCCACCGTCAGGTTCTTGGCCTCGACCTTGAGCACCGCGAGGTCGGTCTTGGGATCGCGCCCGACGATCTGCGCGGGCACCCGGGTGCCGTCGGAGAACTGGACCTGGATGGCGGACCGGTTGGACTTGTCGGTCGCGGCCATCGAGATCACGTGGTTGTTGGTGACGACGTAACCGCCGCCGTCGATCACCACGCCGGAACCGGTCGCGCCGTTGTCGCCGACAGTGGCCCGGATCGAGACCACCGAGGGCAGTACGGCATTGGCGACCGCGGCGATCTGGCTGTGCGGGGTCTCGACGCCCGCGCTCTGATCCAGGGTCACCTTGCGTGAGGTGAGCGTGGACGCGGTCTCGGCGGTGACCCGCCCGACCAGTCCGCCCACAACGGCGATGCCGAGGGCCAGTACGGCCAGCATCGCCAGGGCCTTCGGCGCCACCCGCGAACCGAACAGCACCTCGCGAGCGCTCAGCTTGTCCGCGACGGGCAACCGGGCAGGCGGGGGAGTGTCGACGGCGGGCGCACCGAGCCGGGCCGCCGCGTCGGGATCACGCCACGGGTCGACCGGACCCGCGACGACCGTCTTCGACTCGTCGGCGCCGGGCTCGCGCTGCAACAGCTCCGAGGAGCCCTCGGGCCGGGCGAACGCCTCGGCGAGCACGCCGTCCGGCGGGCGGGCGACGATGCCTTCCTCGGCGCCCTTTCCGGCCACGCGCTGCGGGTCGTACGGTGCGAACGAACCGGCTTGGCCGTTCGGGCGGCGGAACGCGCGCGCGGTGTGGCTGTCGATGTGCGGCCGGTAGACCGGGCGCGGCCCGAGGCTCGGTGCGTCCGAAGGGCGCAGCGTGCCCCGATTGTCCCCCGAATCCGAGTGGTCGGCCGATCCGGAATTCGTCGATTCGCCTGTCACGTCGCAGACTCTACTTGCGCCGCCACGTTGTCCACCGGGTCGCGGTGAAGGAATCTGTGATGAATCCGAGAAATGCCTCGTTACGGCGCTGCGGTTCGGGTGCGTTGCCGGGGAGGTCGGCCAGCGGAATGCGCGAGAGGCTGTCGTGCAGGCTGCGCGGAATCGCCACCTCGGCGGCCCGGCGCAGCGCGATGCGCGCCTGCTGCTGGGCATCGACCTCGGACGCGCATTCGGGGCAGACCGAAAGATGCTGGGCGGCACGCAGATAGGCGTTCATCCGCAGTTCGCCGTCGACAAAAGCCGCGACAGCCTCACTGGCCAGGTGCTCGGTGGGCTGAAAGCGCGGTGGGCGACCTGCGGCACTGGGTTCCACGCTCATCCGGGATTCTTCCTTCCGACCGACGTCAACCGAGAGCCCCCGGTGACGTCGAACTCCCGTCACAACGATGGGGCTTCAGCGGAGTACCGCTGCTCACTTCCATTATGCGCAAGGTACTCGCGCAATGCCTGACGCCCGCGATGGATCCGGCTTCGCACGGTGCCCAGTTTCACACCCAGCGTCGCGCCGATCTCCTCGTAGGACAGACCCTCGATGTCACACAGCACGACCGCGGCGCGAAACTCCGGCGCCAGCGAATCGAGTGCTTTCTGCAGGTCGGGGTCGAGGCGGGAGTCGTGGTAGGCGTCCTCCGGGGTCGGGCCTTCGGCGGGCACCCGGTCGTAGTCCTCGGGCAGCGCTTCCATGCGGATGCGGTTGCGACGACGGACCATGTCGAGGAACAGGTTGGTGGTGATGCGGTGCAGCCAGCCCTCGAACGTGCCGGGCTGGTAGTTCTGCAGCGAGCGGAACACCCGGATGAAGGTGTCCTGGGTGAGGTCATCGGCGTCCTGGGCATCACCGGAGAGGCGGTAGGCCAGGCGATAGACCCGGTCGGCGTGCTCGCGGACCAGTTCGTCCCAGGAAGGCATGGCGGCGCGATCGCCGGTCGCGTCGAAAGCGGCGGTGCCGGTGAGTTCGGCCTCGAGTTCGTCGGCTTCTGCCGCGATGAGATCGGCGGGCAGAGTCTGGTCGGTGGCGTCTTGACGCGCCGTGTCTACCATCGTGATGGGACACCTCCTACTCGGGACCGCTGGCACAAAACCTGGCTGGTCCGGGTCAGCGAACCTTGCTTACCGACAATCAACCAGCAACTGTGTGCGGTTGTTCCCGAGTCTCGTGCCCGCCGCGATCGGCTGGCCTTGCGTAGGGCAACTATTCCCTGCCCTGATATGGGTCAGGTGTGGAGATCCTGAGTGTGACCTGAGAATTCTGGTCGAACTCGACCCTAGTCCAGTCGCCAACGGAGAACCAGCAGTTCGGGGGCTGTTGTGACCGATCCGCAAACTTTCGGCAATTGTTCGGGATCTGTGCGACACAGTGTCGGATCCGTCCCTTTGCTGAATACACATACCCCCTCGGTGGCCTAGCCTCATAGCTGTGGCATCGAACGTGGAGCGGAACCTGGCCTATGTGGAGGAGTCCGTCGTCGAAGACGAGGTTCTTCTCGAAGCGCGCGAGCGGGCCACCGAATTGGGTGCCGCGCCGGTGCCCGCGGCGGTCGGTGCGCTGCTGAGCATGTACGCGCAGATGCTCGGCGCGCGCTCGGTCGTCGAGGTGGGCACCGGGGCGGGCGTCAGTGGGCTGTGGCTGCTCGACGGGATGCGTGAGGACGGGACGTTGACGACGATCGACTCCGAACCCGAGCATCAGCGCGCGGCCAAGGAGGCGTTCCGGACCGCCGAGATCACGCCGTCGCGCACGCGACTGATCAACGGGCGCGCGCTGGACGTGCTACCCCGCCTGGCCGACGGCTCCTACGACCTGGTCTTCATCGACGCGGCACCGATGGAACACCCCAATTACGTCGAACAGGGTGTGCGGTTGCTGCGCGAAGGCGGCGCGTTCATCCTCAACAACGCGCTGCTCGGCGGGCGCGTTCCCGATCCGGACCAGCGTGACCCGGCCACGCAGGCGGTGCGTGCGGCGACTCGTGCGATCGCGGAAAACCCCGAGCTCACCAGCGTTCTGATCCCGATCGGTGACGGGTTGCTCTGCGCGTCGAGGTGCTGATCGCGGCACCAGCCGCAAAAAATTCAGCCGACCCAGATGCCCTTGCCGACGGTGACCACACCGCCGTTGCTGACGGCGAAACGCTCCCGGTCGCGATCGAGATCGAGGCCGATGATCTCGCCCTCGCCGACCACCACGTTCTTGTCCAGGATCGCGTGGCGCACCACCGCGCCACGCCCGATCCGCACACCGGGCATCAACACGCTGCCCTCCACCGTGGCGCCGTCCTCGATCACCACGTTCGAGCTCAGCACCGAATTGCGGACCGTGGCCGCCGACAGGATCGAGCCCGCCCCGACGATCGACTCCTGGGCGAGCCCGCCCTGGGCGAATTTCGCGGGCGGCAGGTTCTCGGCGGCGCCGCGGATCGGCCAGTGCTTGTTGTACAGGTTGAACACGGGGTGCACCGAGACCAGGTCCATGTGCGCCTCGTAGAAGGCGTCGATGGTGCCCACGTCGCGCCAGTAGCCGCGGTCGCGTTGGGTGGCGCCGGGGACGTCGTTGTCGGCGAAGTCGTAGACGGCGGCCTGGCCCGCGGCGACCAGCGTCGGGATGATGTCACCGCCCATATCGTGGTCGGAATCGGAGTTCTCGGCGTCGGCGCGGATGGCGTCGACCAGTACGCGGGTGGTGAACACGTAGTTGCCCATCGACGCGAACGTCACGTTCGGGTCGTCGGGGGTGCCCGGCGGATGCGCGGGCTTCTCCAGGAACTGGGTGATCTTGCCGGACTCGTCGGTGTCGATGCAGCCGAACGCGCTCGCCTCGGCCCTCGGCACCCGGATGCCGGCGACGGTGACGCCCGCGCCCGACGCGATATGGCTGGCCACCATCTGTTCCGGGTCCATCCGGTACACGTGGTCGGCGCCGAACACCACGATGTAGTCGGGGTCCTCGTCGTAGATCAGGTTGAGCGACTGCATGATCGCGTCGGCGCTGCCGGTGTACCAGCGCGGCCCGAGACGCTGCTGGGCGGGCACGGGGGTGATGTATTCACCGGTGAATCCGGACAGCCGCCAGGTCTGCGAGATATGGCGATCGAGCGAATGCGATTTGTACTGGGTGAGCACGCACAGACGCAGGTATCCCGCGTTCACGAGGTTGCTCAACACGAAGTCGATCAGCCGGTACGCGCCGCCGAAGGGGACCGCGGGCTTGGCACGGTCGGCGGTGAGCGGAAACAGTCGTTTGCCCTCGCCACCGGCGAGCACGATCCCGAGTACGTGCGGCTGGCTCCTCACCCTGCTCAAAGTACAGGGCCAGCGGGGTTACGGTGGCCCATGTCGACCCGAGGGTCTAATTTGGACCCAGTGAGTGATGGCACCGACAGCGAGCAGATTCCAGCGCAACCGCTGCGAGTCGCCATGCTGACCCGGGAGTATCCCCCCGAGGTGTATGGCGGTGCGGGCGTTCATGTCACCGAACTCACGGTCCGATTGCGTGATCTCTGTGATGTCACCGTGCACTGCATGGGCGCGCCGCGCGGCGGTGCCGTGGTGCACCGTCCCGACCCCGAGCTGTACGCCGCCAATGCCGCGTTGCAGATGATGTCGGCGCAGTTGCGCATGGCCGACGCGGCGGGCGGCGTGGACGTGGTGCACTCGCACACCTGGTACGCGGGGTTGGCCGGTCACCTCGCCGCCATGCTGCACGGGATTCCACATGTGCTCACGGCGCATTCGCTGGAACCGCGCAGGCCGTGGAAGGCCGAACAGCTCGGTGGCGGATATCGCCTCTCGTCGTGGTCGGAACGCAATGCGATGGAGCACGCCGATGCGGTGATCGCGGTGAGCGAAGGCATGCGCCACGACGTCCTCGACGCCTACCCCGCGATCGATCCTGATCGAGTTCATGTGGTGCACAACGGCATCGACGCGGGCGTGTGGTATCCCGGTCCGCCCGGCGGTGGCGAGACGCCGGTGCTGGAGCGGCTCGGGGTGCGCACTGACCTGCCGATCGTGTCGTTCGTCGGACGGATCACCCGGCAGAAGGGTGTCGGGCATCTGCTCGCCGCGGCCGCCTCGTTCGACCCCGATATCCAGTTGGTGCTGTGCGCGGGCGCGGCCGATACCAAGGAGCTCGAGGTAGAGGTCGCGGCCGCGGTCGACGGATTGCAGCGTCGGCGCGGCAACGTCTTCTGGGTGAAGGAGATGCTCCCCGCCGGGCAGGTCCGCCAGATCCTGTCCGCCTCCTCGGTATTCGTGTGCCCGTCGGTCTACGAACCGCTCGGCATCGTGAACCTGGAGGCGATGGCGTGCGCGACCGCCGTCGTCGCTTCCGATGTGGGTGGGATTCCGGAAGTGGTCGTCGACGGGGGCACCGGTCGATTGGTGCACTACGACCCGGAGGCGACGGAGGAGTACGAGCAGGGGCTCGCTGCCGCCGTGAACGATGTCGCGGGAGATCGGGCGCTCGCTGTGCGCTACGGCGAGGCCGGGCGGGCGCGGGCGATCGCGGAGTTCGACTGGGCACGGATCGCCGAGCGCACGCTCGAGGTGTACCGGAGTGTGTTGCGCTAGGGCCCGGTTGAGCCGCAGGGCGCTCGGTGGGGGAGCGCGGGCCGCGGTGCGACGTGTGCGGTCAGCCGCGAGGTAGATAGGTCGACACGGTTACCGAGGCCGTCACTTCGGTGATGTCGGGTAGGGCGGCGATGCGTGGATCGTCGGCGGGGGTGCCGTGGAAAGCCGACGGGCCCATCGCGACGACGTTGGTGACGTCGAGGCGCGACAGCTTCATCGGAAACTCGACGAGGGTGTGCTCGACGCGGGTGAAGGCGCCTGACAGCGAGTCGGCCAGGCGGCGGTCCTTGTCGGGGTCGACACTGACCATGCCGAGGGGGCCGATCAGCTCGCCCAGATGACGAGGCGTCGGCGTGACGACGACGAAGCGTCCACCCGGGGTGAGCACACGGGCGACTTCGGCGGGGTTGCGTGGGGCGAACACCGAGAGCACGCCGGAGACGGCGGCGTCGCGCACCGGGAGGCCGCGCCAGGCGTCGGCCAGTACGGAGCCCATGTGGGGATGCCCGCGGGCGGCTCGGCGGGCGGCGGGCTTGGCCACGTCCAAGGCGATGCCGAGGGTGCCTTGGTGCGCGTCGAGCACCTCGGCGAGGTAGTAGCCCGTACCCGCGCCGATCTCGAGCACCGTGCCGTCGGTGTCGAGGGCACGAGCGATCGCCGCGGCGATCGGGGCGAAATGGCCCGCACCTTGAAAGGCGGCGCGGGCGTCGAGCATGTCGGCGGTATCGCCGGTCATTTTCGTCGATGCGCCGGTCAGCAGCCCGACATAGCCCTGACGGGCGATGTCGAAGCTGTGGCCGATGCCGCATCGCAGCGCACGATCGTGCGGTTGCAGTGCATCGCCGCACTCCGGGCAGGCCAGAAGTGCGGCGACCTCGGTCAGCGCATTCAGCTGGTGACGCTCTTCAATTCGTCACCGAGCGCCGCAGCCTCGTCCGGTGTGAGTTCGACGACCAGACGCCCGCCACCCTCGAGTGGAACCCGCATGACGATTCCACGACCTTCCTTGGTTGCTTCGAGGGGACCGTCCCCGGTACGGGGCTTCATGGCCGCCATCCTCTGCTCCCTCCAGATCTGCGCGGTGGTTCTGCGCACTGTTTTCTCGTCTGCCGGTTGTCGCCAACCAGCGGGCTCGCCGGGTGTTCGGCGGGCCACACCGGTCCTATTCTTCCCTATTGCCGTCGCGGGCGGACACCTGAGTACGAAATGTGACTGCTGAGTCGGTTCCGTTCGGTACCGCGCCCACCCAGCAAACGTCCAGGTGATCGTCCACCATGCCGGTTGCCTGCATGAGGGCATACGCCGTCGTAGGGCCGACGAAAGCGAACCCGCGACGCTTCAATTCCTTTGCCAGAGCAATGGATTCAGGTGTGGTCGCGGGCACATTCGCGATCGAGGTCGGCCGTGGGCGTGGCGCGGGTGCGAACGACCACACCAGCTCGTCGAGACTCGTCGGCAGGTCGCGAGCAACCCGGGCGTTGTTGATCACCGCGTCGATCTTGGCGCGGTTGCGCACGATGCCGGCGTCGGCGAGCAGCCGCGCGCGGTCCTGATCATCGAATTCGGCGACCTTCGCGATCTCGAAACCGGCGAACGCGGTGCGGAACGCGGGGCGCTTTCGCAGGACGGTGATCCATGCCAGCCCCGACTGGAAGGCCTCGAGGCAGAGCCGTTCGAACATCGCGTCGTCGCCGTGCAGGGGTTGCCCCCACTCGGTGTCGTGATAGTCGCGGTACAGCTGCGAGCCGGTCGACCAGTCGCAGCGAACGAGGCCGTCGTCGGCGAGCTCGCTCACCCGCGATCCTGGCCTGCCGCCACCTGCGCCTGCCACTGCCGAACCTGGGCCAACTCGAACTCGAGTTCGTCGATCCGATCGGCCAGCCTGCCCAGCGCCCAGTCGACCTCACCGGCCTTGTACCCGCGCACCACCTGCTGGAACCGCAACGCCCGCACATCGGCCCCCGTGACCCCGTCAGCGGGCAGCACAGTAGCTGTGGTCCCGTCAGGCAACGGCCCGAGTTCCTCGGACCGCCCGAACACCGCACTGGCGACAAGGAACAACATCGCCGCAACCAACCCGACGATGAGCACGTACAGAAGCAGCGTCAGCATGGAAACAGCCTAGGCAACGCCACTGACAAGTCCCGAATCAGAGATGACGAGTTGTGTCGATTCCCAGTGACATGCCTGCCAGGCCACGCTTGCGGACGGCGAGTTTGTCGGCGATGTCGAGCAGGGCGACGGCGGCGGGGTTCTCCGGGTCGGAGAGCACGATCGGGTTGCCGTCGTCGCCGCCTTCGCGCAGGGCCTGCTCGATCGGGATCTGGCCGAGCAGCGGCACATTCGAGCCGACGGCGCGGGTGAGGCGGTCGGCCACGACCTGGCCACCGCCGGAGCCGTAGAGCTCCATGCGCGAACCATCCGGCAGGTCGAGCCAGGACATGTTCTCCACGACCCCGGCGATGCGCTGGCGGGTCTGCAGGGCGATCGCACCCGCGCGCTCGGCCACCTCGGCGGCGGCGATCTGCGGTGTGGTGACGACCAGGATCTCGGCGCTCGGGATGAGCTGGGCGAGGGAGATCGCGACGTCGCCGGTGCCGGGCGGCAGGTCGAGCAGCAGCACGTCCAGATCGCCCCAGAACACGTCGGCGAGGAACTGCTGCAGCGCGCGGTGCAGCATCGGGCCGCGCCACACCACGGGAGTATTGCCCTCGGTGAACTGCGCGATCGAGATCATCTTCACGTCGTGCGCGACGGGCGGCATGATCATCCGCTCGACCTGGGTCGGGCGGGCGTCGGTGCCGAGCATGCGCGGGATGGAGTGGCCGTAGATATCGGCATCGAGCACACCGACCGACAGCCCACGCTGCGCCAGTGCCACGGCCAGGTTGGCCGTGACGCTGGACTTGCCGACGCCACCCTTACCGGAGGCCACCGCGTACACACGGGTCAGCGAACCGGGCTGGGCGAACGGGATGACCGGTTCGGCCGAATCTCCACGCAGCGACTTGCGCAGCTCGGTGCGCTGCTCATCGCTCATCACATCGAGGTCGACCGTCACCGCGCCGGCCCCGTTGACGTCGGCGACGGCCTTGGTGACCCGCTGAATGATCTCGGTCCGCAACGGGCATCCGGAGGTGGTCAGATAGATCTCGATGTGCACGTCACCGCTGTCGGCGATGGCGATGGACTTGACCATGCCCAACTCGGTGATCGGTTTGCGGATCTCCGGATCGTCGACCTTCGCGAGCGCCGCCCGCACATCCGCTTCCGTAATCACTGACATACGCCCGATGTTATCCCCCCAGCGGTAGCGAGCCTTCCGGGGATTCCAGACGGACCCGATCCTTCAGCGGGTATCGGCCCGGTTCCGCTCGACCGCCGCCACGAAATCCGGGTGCGCGGAAACGATCAACTGGTCGGCGGCCACATTCATCCACACATCCGAGAAATACCCGGATCGACTCCACGCGAGCATCGCCGCCACCAACGCGATCGGCAGGCACCCGGGCACCACCGCGAGAGCCAAAGGGAGATAGAACTGCTCCAGCTCGAGCTGCTTGGCGATGAAAATCGCCGCGATCGTCAGTGGCACAAACAGCAGCGACAGCACCGCGATCCACCTGTCTCGCCGGATCTCGGCGAGACAGTATTCGCAGGCCGGACACTGGAACCTGACGCGCGCCTCTGCCGGAATCTGCCGTCGGGGCGGCATGGACCGCAGAAAGCTCCGTAGCGTCGGTAGCTCCGACAGCGGGCCGCTGGAATTCACCGTGCACGCACGGCTGCCCACGGCGGATAGGCCGTGCTCGCTGCAGAACTCGGGCATGGGCTCGGCGAGGACCAACTCCATCGGCGTCGCCGACAAGATCGGCATCCAGTCCGGGTTGTACTCGGTATCGAAGACGACCTGTTGACGAGTCATCGCAGCCAACCCCGCTGTTGCCGTTCGCGGAAATACGCGTCGTCCTCGTCGTCCTCATCCGGTGTGACGATCCGCTCGCGGTTGGGCTTGCGGGTCCCGGGCACCACGTTGTCGGCGGGTGCAGACGGCGTGGACGTCGATGGGGTGGGCGGTGGCTGCGGCTCGTCGGCGAGAGGTTCGACCCGAAGGCGCGCCAAATCGGCTTCGCCCTGCTCGGCCAGTCGCTGCCGTTCCTCGTCCGACATCTCGGCGAAGTGCCGCATCGCGTCGGGCATGGTCCGATCGAGAACCCGGTTGAACCCTTCACTGTGCATCAGATCGCGCGCGCTGCCCGTCCCTGCGAGGATCCCACGGAGTTGATTCTTCAACTGCGGATCCGTGGCGGTATCCATCAGGACTCGCAGCGCTCGGGAAAGTTGCCGTGAGACGGCGATGTCTCCGCGGGCCAAATCGTGAATTGGCTCAGGCGTACTCACTCAGGCTCCCGGATGGTCGTAGCCGGCATCGGGCAGGGCAGGCATGTCAGCCGACTCGATCACCGCGACGACGCCGAACCCGACACCAGCGATCCCCTCGAGAGCCGCGTAGCCGGTGTTGAAGGTTTGGACCAAGTCGTTCCACGCCTTGATGACCTTGAGCGTGGTCAGGGTGGCTGCAGCGACAAGTGCCGCCGTAGCGACGAGTCCGACGCCGGTGAGCCCGGCCACTTCGGCTGCTGCCAACTGGATCAACGCGATGGCCCCCCAGTCCAGCAGGGCCTGCAAAGAATTGCTCATCGCTGTGGAGAGGTGGTACGCGGAAGATGCGAAGCGGTTGATCTCGTCAGCCATCTCCTGCAAAGGCCCCACCTGGGCGGAGACAGCGGAGGAGAGCTCAGTGAAGTAGGCCTGGGCGCTCGTCGCGGCGTTGCCGTCCCAGGTCGCGTCGACCGTTGTCGCAGCGGACTTGACTGAGTCGGAGAACGTCGAGCTATAGGCAGCGAGGTTCTCCACGGCCTTGCCCGCTTTTTGCAGGGCCTCCCAATCACCGGAGATCTTGGAGGTTACCCATTTCAGCGGGTCGGTGCCGATGACGTTCTCGCACCACTTGCACACCCAGTAGGACGGCGAGACCGCATTGGAGGTGATGAGGAACTCGAACTGGTCGCTGAGCGGATCCTCCAGCGACGGTTCGGCCAGGTACTCGGACGGAGCCTTTGACATCACCGACCGCCTGCGGGATAGGTGCGGTCCAACGCCTCGGCATTCGCTTTGTCGGTGGTGCGGTACACCTGTGCGACGTTGGTCAGTTCGGCTGCCGCATTCTCGCAGAGCGTGCCGAGCGTGGCGTAGTTCGGCGTGAGTTGGGCGTGTGCCTCGCTGACGGCACTGAGCCCGATACGGATCAACCCACCATCGCCCCAGACGGTGTTGTCGAGAACCAGCCACTTCTCCAGATAGGCGACGACATTCGCATTGGCTTCGGCGAGCGTGCGCAAACTTGCCGCGAACGTGTCCACCGCGTCCGGCTCGACCTTGAAAGTTTCCGACATCTGGACCCCCATCGCAGCGGCGACTCGGAAGTCGCGTGTGTCGGAGCACTTTCACATAGGTGAACTGCTCAGTGCAACCACGCCTTATCGGGCGAGCCGGACCGAGAAGTGGACTTCGACGGACGGGGCTAGTGGATCCTGGGGAGGTCCTGGGGCTTGGGGGCCAGGCCGCTGGAGTACGAACCCGACCAGGCCATCACGTTGGCGACGTAGGCCATCGAGTTGTTGTAGCGCAGGATCGCCTTGGACTGCTGGGAGAGGTCGCGCATGTTCAGGCCGCCGTCGCAGAGGTAGCGGCCCGCGGTGAGGGCGGCGTCGAAGAGGTTCTGGGGATCGGCGATGCCGTCGGCGTTGCCGTCGGCGGCGTAGCGGTGCCAGGTTTCGGGCAGGAACTGCATCGGGCCGATGGCGCGGTCGTAACCGGCGAGGCCGTCGAGGTCGCCGCCGTCGGTGTCGTGGATGACGTTGTTGCCGGAGAGACTGCCGTCGAGGACGGGTCCGTAGACCGCCTTGATCGGATTGCCCTGTGCGTCGGCCTTGCCGTAGGCATGGGTGGATTCGACGCGGCCGATGCCCGCCAGCAGCGACCAGGACATCCCGCAGTGCGGATCTTCCACGGCCAGTTGCTGTTCGGCGGTCTGATAGGCGGCGACGGCGATGCCCGGAATGCCGAGCGGACCCGCGGGCATATCCGAGGCGGCGCGATCGTCCGACAACGCAACGGTTTTCACGACCGGCGCGGCAGAGGCCGACTGGCGAGCCTCCGCATGCGTGATCTCGGCGACGTCGGCCTCCGATGACGCGACCAGATCGGCCCTCGTCTCCGGCTCGGCGCCGGGAAGCAGGTCGTGCTCGACAGCTGCGGTGGTTGCCGTGGTCGCCTCGGAGGTGGCCGCGGTAACGGCTACCAGTCCAGCGGGGACCAATCCGGTCAGTGCGATGAGCGAGCTACGTCGAACTGTCGTAGCAGGCTGTTTCCGATGACGACCCACTGTGTGGTGCCCTCCTCAACCGTGTTGGATGAGAAGAGGTTACCGCACCCGAGACCTTTTTGTTACTCCCTTGTGATCTGAGTTTCGGTTTGATTTCTACGGGGCCGGTGCGGGGGCGGGCGGCAGCGGGATGACGATGCCGAACGGCAGCGTGATGCCTGGTTGCTGGGTCGGCGCCACCGGCGCGGGCTCGGCGGGCGCCGGTTCCTCGGCGGGCGCGACACCTGGCTCCGGTGTCTTCTCCGGCGTGGCGGGGGCCGGCTTCTCGGTGGGCTCGGCGGCGGCCGGGGTGCACGCGGCGGGCTCGACGACCGGCTGCTCCGGCTCGGCCGGGTCCTTCGGCGCCGCAGCGCCGTAGGTCTGCTCGGCGGGCTTGTCGGCGGGCTTCTGCTCGGGTTCGAGCGGGTTCGGCATCTGCGCGGGCAGCGGCTCGCTCACACAGGTTTCGGGCGGCGCGACCGGCGCCGGGCAGAAGATGCCACACGGGATCGGCGGCAGGCCGGGCAGCGTGATCATCACCTGGGTCGGTGTGGTGACCTTCGGCGTGGTCGGCTTCGGCGTGGTCGTGGGGGTGGGTGTGTTGGTCGAGGCGGCCAGCACATTGGGGGCCACCAGCGGGGCACTGCCCGGCGGGATGATCTCCGGCGAGATGGCCACCTGGCTCGGCGCGCCGCCCGTCCGATACGCCGCCGACCAGCTCAGCACATTGGCCGCGTAGGACATGGAGTTGTTGTAGCGCAGCACCGCTCGCAGTTCCTGGGCTGCCTCGCGCAGGTTCAGGCCGCCCGAGCAGAGGTATTTGCCCGCGGCCAGCGCGGCGTCGAAGACATTGTGCGGGTCCGCGGCGCCGTCGCCGTTGCCGTCGGCGGCGTAGTGCGCCCAGGTGCTCGGCAGGAACTGCATGGGACCGAGGGCTCGCACGAAACCGCCGTCGGCTTCCTTGATGACCTCGTTGCCCGGCAGTGTGCCGTCGAGCGCGGGCCCGAAGATCGGCGTCGTCGTCGTACCGGCGGGGTCGGTGCGGCCGCTGCTGGCGTGCCCGGATTCGATCCGGCCGATGCCGGCGAGCAGGTTCCAGGTGAGTCCGCACCCCGGCTGCGCGGTTTCCATGGCCAACTCGGCATTGCGGTAGGCGGCCAGCACGATCTCCGGGATGCCGAGTGCGCCGCTGCCGGTGGGTAGCGAGATGCTTTGCAGCGGGACGGTTCCCGCGAAGGGTGCGGCGCTGTTGGCGCTCGGCGAGAGGGCCCGCAGCCTGCGCGGCGCCTCCTGCGCGATCGGCAACAGGCCGACGATCTCGGACGGATCGGTTTCGGGCGTGTCATCGGCGGTGCTCGCGCTGGCGGCCAACAGTGCCTCCGGCGCGGTAGGCGCGGTACTCGGGTCGCTGGTGTGCACGCCCGATCCAGAGGCGACGAGACCTGCGACTACAAGGGCCGACATCGTTATCGGAGCAGAGATTCGCACGGCCACACCCTTTTCGTCGAAAAGCAGCGGCGCCGCAGAGTCCCCCTCCGGCCCGCCCGGAACAACGTGATCCAGGTTACCTACCGGTCAGGAAGTTGTTGAGCATTTCCGGTCATACGTCTGGAGCGCCTGGCGAAATCGGGGCGGAAGAGGGCGTTTGACCGGAGGTTTTCTTGCGGACCGCTTTCCGCTTTTTGTCCGTCTTCGGCGCGCCGTCGGGCGTGGTGACCGCATCGATGCGGTCGAGGACGTCTTTGATCTCCTCGAGTTCGCGACGCAGATAGTCGCGGGTGGCGACCTCGCCGACCGCGAGGCGCAGCGAGGCGAGCTCACGGGCGAGGAACTCGGTGTCGGCCTTGGTCTGCGCGGCCCTGGTCCGGTCCTCGTCGAGGGAGACCTTGTCCCTGTTGTCCTGGCGGTTCTGCGCCAGCAGGATCAGCGGCGCCGCGTAGGCGGCCTGGGTGGAGAAGGCCAGATTGAGCAGGATGAACGGGTACGGATCCCAGCGCAGCGCCACCGCGAACACATTGAGCAGGATCCATACGATGACGATCACCGTCTGGATCGCCAGATAGCGCCCGGTGCCGAGGAACCGCGCCACCCGCTCGCTGGAGCGGGCGAACGCGTCGGAATCCCAGTCGAAACTGAACCGCGACCCGACCGGGGTCTCCAGTCGTTGCCTGGCCGGATTCTTCTCACTCACGCCGTGCTCCTGTTCGCCGGACTCGTCTCGACCTGGCCGAGCATCGGCGGTTCCTCTTCCCGCCAATCCTCTGGCAGCAGATGATCGAGAACGTCGTCGACGGTCACCGCGCCGAGCAGATGGTTCTCCGCGTCGACCACGGGCCCGCACACCAGGTTGTAGGTGGCGAAATAACGGGTCACCGCCGAGAGCGGCAGATCGGGTGACAGCGGCGCCAGATCACTGTCGAGGATGCCGCCCACCAGGTGCGCGGGCGGTTCCCGCAGCAACCGCTGAATGTGCACGCAGCCCAGGTAGCGACCGGTCGGCGTAGCGGTAGGCGGTCGCACGACGAACGCCATCGAGGCCAGCGCCGGTGTGAGGTCGGGGTCGCGGACGCGGGCCAGCGCTTCGGCGACGGTCGTCGCGGGCCCGAGCACGATCGGCTTCGGCGTCATCAGACCGCCCGCGGTGTCGGGGGAGTGCGCGAGCAATCGGCGCACCGGCTCGGATTCCTCGGGGTCCATCAGGGCCAGCAGTGATTCGGCTTCGCTCTCGGGCAGCTCGCCGAGCAGGTCGGCGGCGTCGTCGGGGTCCATCGCCTCGAGCACGTCGGCGGCTCGGCGCACCTCGAGATGGCTGAGCAAGTCGACCTGGTCGTCGTCGGGCAGTTCCTGGACCACATCGGCGAGGCGTTCGTCGTCGAGGGCGATCGCGACCTCGATGCGGCGCTTCTCCGGGAGCTCACGCAGCCGGTGCGCGACATCGGCCGCGCGCAGTCCCTCGAACTGGGTGAGCAGGGTGGTCACGTCCTGGCCGGGCCGGTCCACCTCGGCGGGGGTGAGCCCGTCGACCTGTGACCACTCCACGACGTGCACCGCGCGCCTGCGCCCGATCCGCCGGTGGCCGCGCACCGCGACCCGGCTGACGATCCAATCCCTGGTCCTGGTCTGTTCGATGCCCAGATCGGCGACCAGCACGTCGACATCGGCCAGATCCGGCAGGTCCGGGTCGTTCACCCGTACCTGCGAATCGACGATCTGCGCCATGGCGAGGAGTTCGCCTGCTCGCGGTGCGAAACGGCGCAGGCTCACGGTTCCGGTATTGAGCGTGACCATGCCGGGTTCGATCGCGGTCACCCGCAGTATCGGCACGAAAATTCTTCGCCGGGTGAGCAATTCGACGACGAGCCCGTGGACATGTGGCGGCTGGCGCCCGTTCCGGACGGCGACGACCACGTCGCGGACCCGGCCGATAGACTCCCCGTCCGGACCCAGCACCGTCAGGCCGGCGAGCCGGGCGACGTACACCCTGGTGGTTGCCATGACCATCAGGCTATCGGTCGGGTACGGCCGCTCGAACCAGGAGGCGCTCCTCATGAAGCCACGTCGGTCGGTACTCGCTGTGCCGGGAAGCAACCCGAAGATGATCGCCAAGGCGAAGACTCTGCCGGTGGACGAGGTGTTCCTCGATCTGGAGGACGCGGTCGCCCCCGGCGCCAAGGCCGCCGCGCGGGCGAACATCGTCGCCGCGCTCAACGAACCCGGCTGGGGTTCGCAGTTGCGGGTGGTGCGGGTCAACGACTGGTCGACCGAATGGACCTTCGCCGATGTGATCAGCGTGGTCGAGGGCGCGGGCAGTTGGATCGACGCGATCCTGCTCCCCAAGGTCGCCGACGCGGGTCAGGTGCAGGCCCTCGACCTGCTGCTGACCCAGGTGGAGAAGGCCAGCGGCCTCGAGGTCGGGCGGATCGGCATCGAACCGCAGATCGAGAACGCGCTCGGCCTGCGCAATATCGACGCGATCGCCACCGCGAGCCCGCGCGTGCAGACACTGGTGTTCGGGCCCGCCGATTTCATGGCCAGCATCAATATGCGCACGCTGGTGGTCGGCGAGCAGCCGGAGGGCTACGACGTCGGCGACGCCTATCACCACATCCTGATGACGATCCTGCTCGCCGCCCGAGCCCACGGCCTACAGGCGATCGACGGCCCCTACCTGCAGGTTCGCGATGTCGACGGTTTCCGCCGGGCCGCGGGCCGTACGGCCGCACTGGGTTTCGACGGCAAGTGGGTGCTGCATCCCGGCCAGGTGGACCGGCCAACGAGATCTTCAGCCCACGTCAGGCCGACTACGACCGCGCCGAGTTGATCTTGGAGACCTACGCCTTCCATACCTCCGAGGAAGGCGGCGCGCGTGGCGCTGTCATGTTGGGAGATGAGATGATCGACGAGGCCAGCGCCAAAATGGCACAGGTTATCGCCGACAAGGGCCGCGCTGCGGGAATGACAAGGACTGACGTCTGATCCCACAGGTCATCGCCGACAAGGGCCGCGCTGCGGGAATGACGCGTTTCACTGCGGCACAGCCGGTCGAGGAATAGCAGAATAGGACTATGACGAATCCCTTGGGCAACTCGAATCGCGGGCGGCAGGCGTTGCCGACGCCGCCGTCGGGCTGGCCGGTCGGCTCCTATCCCACCTACGCCGAGGCGCAGCGTGCCGTCGACTACCTGGCCGACGGGCAGTTCCCGGTGCAGGACGTGACCATCGTCGGTGTCGATCTGATGCAGGTGGAGCGCGTGCTCTATCGGCTCACGTGGGGCAAGGTCATCGGCGGCGGCGTGGTGTCGGGCGCGTGGCTCGGCCTGTTCCTCGGTCTGCTGCTGAGCCTGTTCACCACCACCGGCGGAGCGCTCGGACCGCTTGTGGTCGGTCTGCTCGGCGGCATCGTCTTCGGCGTCATCACCACCTCGATCCCGTACGCGGCCACCAAGGGGCAGCGCGATTTCGCCTCGACCATGCAGTTGGTCGCGGGGCGGTACGACGTGCTGTGTGATCCGAAGTCCGCCGAACAAGCCCGCGACATGCTGGCCCGATTGGCCCTGTAGCGCAATGGATGTAGAGAACACGGTCCGCGCGGCGGTGCTGGATCACTTCGAGGTCGAACGCGCACAGGTCGATTCGGCGTCGGTCACCTTCCTCGGGCTCGAACCCGTCGAGATCCTGCGCATTCCGGGCGACGGCGCGGTCCACTACGCGACAGTGGGCGGTTCGCGTCATCCGATGGGTGATCCGACCGATCTGCTGGCCGACCCGGTGCGCGGACCGCGCGCCGAACTGATCCTGACGCTGTTGATGAGCGCGGACCCACAGGTCGGGGTGGTCAAATCCCTCGGTGTCCTGGTCGCCTCGCCGTCGGTGGAAGGCGTTGTGCTGCAAGCCGACGCGCTCCTCGATCTCGGGGAACCGCTGTGGCGCAACGCGAAGTTCACCGCGGTCGTGCTCGGCGAGAGCGACATTCCCGCGGTCGGGCTGCCCGACCCCGCCGACCCGGTGCGCTACCTCAGCGTCACCCCGGTGACCGCGACCGAGGCCGCCTGGGTGCGGGTCCGCGGCGCCCAGGCACTGCGTGACGCCTGGGCGGAGGCGGGCATCGACGTGCGTGATCCCGAGCGTGGCGCGGTGAATCTCTAGAGCCACCCGTTGCGGCGGAAGCTGCGGAACAGCCACGCGCAGATCACGGCCATGAGCACCAAGGTCGAGGGATACCCCCACCATTGGTGCAGGAGCCACATGTGGTCGAAGTTCATGCCATACACGCCCGCGATCAGCGTCGGCACGGCCGCCATCGCGGCGTAGGCCGAGATCTTGCGCATGTCGGTGTTCTGCTGAACGCTGATCTTGGCCAGCGCGGCATTGACCAATCCGCTGAGCGCTTCGTCGAAATAGCTGATGTGATCGGAGACGGTGACCTGGTGGTCGGCGACGTCGCGCAGATAGCGGCGGATCTCCGTGGGCACCGGTAGTTCGGTGTTGTTCACCAGCCGCTCCAGCGGAACCGCCAGCGGCGCCACCGCCCTTCGCAGCTCCACCACTTCGCGCTTGAGCTGGTAGATCGACCCGATTCCGATCTTCGAGGCGGGCGTGAACACTGCCTCTTCCATCTCGTCGATATCGATGCCGACGGATTCGGTGACATCGACGTAGGTGTCCACAATGTGGTCGGCGACGGCGTGCAGCACCGCGGTCGGTCCGTATTTCAGCTGTTCGGGACGGTCTTCCAGCTCGTGGCGCACGTTGGACAGGTGGGTGTGTTCGCCGTGACGCACCGTGACGGCGAAGCGTGGCCCGGTGAAGACCATGATGTCGCCGGTCTCCACGATCTCGCTGGTCGAGTCGATCTCGTGGTCGACGTAGCGGACCGTGGTCATCACCAGGAACAGCGTGTCGGCGTAGCGCTCGAGCTTGGGGCGTTGACGGCCCTGCACCGCGTCCTCCACCGCCAGCGGATGCAGGTCGAAGATCGAGGCGATGTCGTTCATCTGCCGGTCGTCCGGGTCGTGCAGGCCGATCCAGACGAATCCCGATTCGGTCTTCTCCGCCGCCGTCAGTGCCTGCTGTGGGGTGAAATGTCCCGGCTGCCGCTCGCCGTCGACGTAGACCCCGCAGTCGACGATCGCTCGCGCCGTCGGGACGGGGACCTGTGGTCGCGGCGTCTTCGTCGCGCGATTCGGCCCGTGGAACGACGGCATCGGCGGAAAGGAGGGCACCGAGCCGATCCTACGGTCACCGACCGTGCGGAGACCCTTCGAACGCGCGGTACCCGAGACCGCACTGTAAGACTGAGGGTGTGCGCATCGATCTGCATACCCATTCCACCGCCTCCGACGGCACCGACAGCCCCGCCGAACTGGTGCGTCATGCCGCGGCGGCCGGTCTCGACGTCGTCGCGATCACCGACCACGACACCACCGGCGGCTGGGCCGAGGCCGAGGCCGCCCGCCCACCGGGACTCACCCTGGTGCGTGGCATGGAGATGTCGTGTACGGGCATGGGCGAGGACGGCTACCCGGTGCCGGTGCATCTGCTGGCGTATCTGTTCGACCCCACCGACCGCGGTTTCGCCGCCGAACGCGAGCGGTTGCGCGGCGAACGCGTGGCCAGGGTGCGGGCGATGGCCGACAAGATGGCGGCCGACGGGCTGCCGATCGATCCCGACGCGGTGATGGCGAGCGCCGGTCCTGCCGTCGGCAGGCCGCATCTGGCGCAGGCGCTGGTCGCGGCCGGGGTCGTCGAGAGCGTGAACGCCGCGTTCATCGATCTCCTCGCCCCGCACGGGCCGTACTACGCCGAGAAGGCCGACACCCCGCTGACCAGAGCGGTGCAGTTGATCGCGGCCGCCGGTGGGGTCAGCGTGATCGCCCATGCCAGGGCGCGCACACGGGGCAGACTGCTGGCGCTCGACGAGATCAGGGAGCTGGCCGGGCTCGGCCTCGGCGGGCTCGAGATCGACCACCCGGATCACAACGACGCCGATCGTGTTGTGCTGACCGGTCTTTCGCGGGAACTCGGCTTGGTTCGCACCGGCTCGTCGGACTATCACGGCAGCAACAAGACCATCCGGATCGGCGCGTGTGCCACCGATCCCGATCAGTACGAAGCGCTCATCGACAAGGCGAGCGGGACGCCGGTGATCGCCCCGTGAACCTGGTGCGCGGCTTCAGCGGCGTCGTCGCCGGTGGGGTGCTCGTCCTGTTGTGCGTGGTCGTGGGTGCGGCGGTGATCGGCTCGCGCCGCGACTTTCCCGGACCTGGCGCCGAATCACTGGCTTGGCATTTCGTGGCCGCGGCGGTGGTGGTCGTGGCGCAGGTCTTCGCGGATCGGCGGCGCGGGATGTCGGCACTGTTCGGAGCCGTGACGGTCTTGGTCACGGCTGGTGTATTGCTTTGGACACAATGGTGGGGTTGACGGCCGCGTAATGGTTGCGGACGGGTGAACTGTGCCCGAATATTTCTCTTTGTGACCAGTATCGAAACGGATGTCTTGGTACTCGGCGGTGGCCCCGCCGGGCTCTGGGCCGCCGTCTCGGCCGCGGCGACGGGCGCGCGGGTGGTGCTGGTCGACAAGAGCCGCTGCGGTTCCAGCGGGCCCACCGTGTACGGCACCACCGTGCTCTGGGCGATCCCGCCCGGTCCCGGCCGCGCCGACGCGGTCGACAAGGCGTTCGTGGCGGGCGGCGGGCTCGGCGATCGGGCCTGGCTGCACCGCGTCGTCGAGGAGACCCACCGGCGATTGCAGTCCTGGTCGGGCACCCGCCACCGCGTCCCCGACCCGAACGGCGACCCGGCGCACGTGCACTTCGACGGCGCGAGCTACCTGCGCCGCCTTCGACGCGGCGCGCTGGAGGCGGGCGTGCGCATCCTCGATCATCATCCGGCGCTGCAACTGCTGGTCGATCCGGCGGGCACCGTGGTCGGCGCCGCGGGGGTCCAGCGTCACAACAAGTTTCGGCCGTGGACCATCAGGGCAGGCGCGGTCGTGGTCGCCACCGGCGGCTGCGCCTTCCTGTCCGGCGGCGCGGGCACCGACGTGAGTACCGGCGAGGGCTTGCTGATGGCGGCCGAGGCAGGCGCCGAACTGTGCGGGATGGAATTCTCCAGCGCCTACGGGCTGGCGCCGGTGCTGTCGCGAGTACATCCGCATCCGGCGGTCGCGCCCGGGCTGTCGGTGCATTTCGCGGCCCTCTACGACGAGTCGGGCGCCGAACTGCCCGACCGGTATCCGGCGGCACTCACCGCCATCGCGGAGGGCAGGCGGGTCTTCGCCGCCCTGAGCGAGGTGCCCGACACCGTTCGGCACTGGCTGAGCAGGCACGGCGCGATCGATGCCACGGGTCGGGTTCCGGTGCGAGCGGTGCTGGAGGGCACCATTCGCGGCGCGGCCGGACTGGCCCTCGCCGACACCGATTGCTCGACGACGATCCGCGGCCTGTTCGGTGCGGGCGATGTGACGGGCCGACAGGTGGTCACCGGAGCGGCGGGCGCCACCGGCGGCCTCAACGGTGCGTGGGCGCTGGCCTCTGGCAGCTGGGCGGGTCAGGGTGCCGCCGCGTTCG
>NZ_BDBR01000045.1 GCF_001613085.1 Nocardia salmonicida NBRC 13393 | reverse complement strand
GGCCGGGCGGGGGCGGGTAGCCACCGCCGGGCGGAGCGTAGGCGGGCGCGGGCTGCTGCGGGTAGCCGGGCGCGGACTGCGCCGGGTACGCGGGCGGGGCCTGCTGCGGCGGGGGCGGCGGGGATGCGGCCTGCTGCGGGGCAGCCTGGGCGGGCGAATCATCGACCTGCACACCGTGATCGGTGACCAGTGCCGCGAAACCGCCCGCGTAGCCCTGGCCGACCGCGCGGACCTTCCAGCTGCCCTGACGGCGGTACAACTCGAGCGCGATCACGATCGACTCGGAGTTCAGACCATCGATCTGGTAGCTGAACAGCTGGTTGCCCGACGCGTCGGAGACGATGGCGGTGGGCGGGGCGAAGCGGCCGAAGTTGCTGTTCGCGTCGTCGAGGGTGATCACCGCGCGGATCTGATCGATGTCGGCGGGCACCGAGGGCAGCGAAACAGCAAGCGAGGCAGGCTGACCCGCCGGTCCGGGCCGGAGATCGACACCCGGTCCACTCGGCTGGTTGTAGAAGACGAAATCAGCGTCGGTGCGGACCTTGCCCTGCTCGGTCACGAGCAGCGCGGACAGGTCGGCCGGTGCGGTGACCTGGAGCGAGATCACCACGTCACTGACGGCCACCGGGCCGTTCTGGCCCTTGGCGAGTGTTGCAGACAAGTTCGACCCTTCGCTTGTCGTTGGTGGGTGTCGACGGAACTCGCTTGCCACTCTACGAGAAACCGCGCACACACGTCCGGGCTCTTCGCCGCTCACCCACATTGTTCGGCGTCGCGGGCGGAGTTTCGCCTGATCGGTTAGGGTGACGACGCAGTCGGACGACGGCGGTTCGCCCGCCTATTCAGAGGGGACAGCGGAGCCTGTCATGGCGCAATTGTTCGAACAGTCGAAGAAGGTGATCGAGGCGCAGCTCGCGGGGACGAGTATCCGCGCGATCGCAGGCTCGATGGTGGCCTATGAAGGCAATGTGCAGTTCAAATCGGCCGGGTTCGGCGGCGGCGAGGGCGTGCTCAACGGCCTCAAACGCCGCGCCACCGGCGAGAAACTGTCACTGATGGAATGCAACGGCAACGGTCGCGTTTTCCTCGCGGTGAACGGTCAGAACGTCACCGTGGTGAATCTCGACAACGAGACTCTGCAGGTGGAGTCGCAGCAGCTGCTGGCTTTCGCGGGCAATCTGCGCACCGATGTGCGGTTCGCCGGGGTCGGCGGGATGTCGGCGGGCAGCGGGCTGTTCACCACCACGGTCAGCGGGCAGGGTCAGGTGGCGCTGCTGTCGGCCGGTGGGCCGCTGATCCACCTGGAGGTGTCGCCGCAGTATCCGCTCATCGTGGATCCCGACGCGTTCGTCGCCTCGCGCGGCAATCTCAATCAGTCGTTCGTCACCGACGTCTCCTGGCGGAGCATGGTCGGTCAGGATGCGGGCGAGGCGTTCTCGCTGCGGTTCGACGGCCAGGGTGTCGTGCTGATCCAGCCGGCGGAACGGTAGGGCAGGCGATGTTCGAGAAGGTCAACGGCAAGGTCGTCAAGGTCAACGTCGGCCAGGCGGGCGGCGTCGTCGCCCGCTCCGGCGCGATGCTGTTCTACACGGGTCAGGTGGCGTTCGCGCCGCATCAGATTCCCGGCGCCGGTCAGGGCATGGGCGGTGGCGGTTTGATGCGGATGGCCGGGCAGATGATGGCCGGTGAGCACGAGCGGACCATGCTGGCGCAGGGCAACGGCGAGGTCCATTACGGATTCGCCGGGCTCGAGGTGCACGTGGTGCAGATGCAGCCGGGTGCGGTGTTGCGAGCCGAGGCGTCGCGACTGCTCGCGCAGTCGGCCGGTTTGCAGGCTTCCGTGGTGTCGGTGGCCAGTTCGGGCGGCGGCGGTGGCGGCGGTCTGATGGGCGCGCTGCGCGGTGCTGCCGCGGGTGTCGCGACCGGCACGGGCATGTTCACCACCCAGCTCAGTGGGCAGGGTTCGGCGGTGCTGCTCGCGCACGGCGGATTCCTGGAACTGCAAGTGGGCGGGCCGAATCCGATCGTCGTCGACCCGCAGGCGTTCGTCGCCGCCTACGGCAATGTGCAGACCGAATTGAAGTCCGCGATGAGCTGGCGCGACGCGGTGGGTCGCGGCGCGGGCGAGGCGATGCAATTGCATTGCCACGGACAAGGTGTGGTGTTCGTGCAGGCCTCCGAAGAGAAGTTGTGAACCGATGAGCGAAATCCTCTCACCGATGAATCTCGGTGCCAGCGACAACATTCCGGGCAACAGCTACGCCTACTGCATCGACCTGACCGGACCGTGGTTCATGCGCAAGGGCGCGATGATCGCCTACTACGGCCAGATCGAGTTCCAGATGCTCACCCACGGGCTGCAGGGCGGCCTGATGCATATGGTGAGCAGCCAGTTCTCGGCGCCACTGTTCGCGGGCGACTACGTGGTGGCGCAGGGCCACGGCAAGCTGATCATCGGCGACCGCGGGTACGACATCAATTCCTACGATCTCGAAGAAGGCAATCTCACCATCCGTGGTGCGAACCTGCTGGCCTTCGAGCCGGGACTGGCCCTCAAGCAGTCGATCGTGCCCGGGTTCCTCACACTGATCGGTACCGGCAAGTTCCTCGCGTCGTCGAACGGGCCGGTGATGTTCGCCGAACCGCCGCTGCGCGTGGACCCCGAATCCCTTGTCGGCTGGGCCGATTGCCCGTCGCCCAGTCACCACTACGACCAGGGGTGGATCGGCAGCTTCCTCGCGGCGGGTGCGGCCAGGATGGGCGCCAACTCCGGCGAGGAACGTCAGTTCGACTTCACCGGCGCGGGCACTGTCCTGATCCAGTCGACCGAGAAGATCATGAGTGACAACGCACTGGTCCGCACGATCGAGGGTCAGCTCCAGAGCGGTGTGACAGTCGGTGGTCTACAGCGCATCCAAGGTGTGATCGCCCAGCAGCTGGCTGGTCAGCAGCAGCACTACTGAGCGCTTCGAACCCGGGGGCCGTTCCGGCGCCCGGGTTCGTGCCGGTCAGCCGACCGGCACGGTGGTGCGCTGCGCCGCGGCGTGGAACCACTCGAGGATTTCCTCGCCCGCCAGGATTCCCGCCGCGGTGGTGATCGTGAGGTTGGCGGCGGTGAAGTTCAGTTCTTCGAGCTCGCCGTGACGTGGACGGATCGCGGCGTCGGCGGCTTTCAGCATCTCCGCGTCGAGTGCGCCGTCACCAGCGGTGAACAAGGTTGCGCTGCTGGCTAATTCGCCCGCTTCAGTCAGCCTCTTGCGAACCTCGGCGACGGCGAGACTCTTGCAGACAGCGTCGGGCATCGTGTAGATCTTGCGCCCCTGCTGGGACGCCGACCAACCGTTGGCGCGGCACCAGGTGTCCCATTCGGCGAGAAAGCCGGTGGGCACCTGATCGGGGCGGACCACCAGGTAGCAGAACAGTTCGTCGGCCTCGCGGTACTTGGTGACCCAGGAATCGTCTATACGGGAGCGTAATTCGGCGCCGACTTCTGCGAGGGTGGCTCCGGACGCGTTTACCTGGTCGTCGATGGCGACGCGCCACGCGGGGTCGGGGATGCCGTCGACGAGGATGTTGCCGCCGTTGCTGGTGATGGCGTAGCGCCACGGTGCGCCGGGCAGCGTGATGCGCTGGAACTGTTCGATCGTGCGGGTGGTCGTGGGGATCACCGGGGCGATGCCCGCGAGTTCGCGCAGGGCGGCGACGGCGGCGTTGGTCATGTAGGAGAGCGGTTCACCCTCGTAGTACTCGACACACTCCTTCGCCACGGCTTCGGCGCCACCGAAACCGTTGCGGGAGAAGATCATCGTGCGATCCAGATCGGTCGCGAAGAGGGACTCGGCGGTCACCGGGGTAGCTCCTTGATCAGGCCCATACAGGAATAGGCCAGGTCGGGGACCACTTCCACCGGGACATTGCGCGCTGCGGCGAGCAGGCGGATGTGGGCGTGCTCCGGTGCGTCTGCCTCGCGGACCAGCACTCGCCACGGTACCCGGCGCAACAGCACGCGAGTGGTCTCGCCGACGCCGGGCTTCACGTAATTGACTGTGCTGATGCCGTATTCGGCGCGGACCTTCTCCACCGAGGCCCACCCGGACCAGTCGGGAGTGCGGTCGGAATCCCGGATCGCGGCGACGGTGGCCGGGACCTTGTCGCTGATCGCGTCGAAAGCCGCTGTGACGGTGTCGATCAGCTGATTCGAGACATCGGCGTCGATCAGATCGCGGTAGAACTTCGCACCGTGGAACTCGCCGGGGCCGATCAGGGTGCTGTTGAGGACCGTGCGGGAAACCAGCCCTGACACTGTCGAATTCAGGCAGGCGGAGGCAATGAGGAAGTCGTCGCGGGTGCCGTAGGTCCGCACGCAATTCGCGGGATCGGCCAGGACGACGAGCTCGTCGTCGAACCGGGCGCCACCGGCAGCGTGATACGCGTCGAGCGCGGCGGTGAGCTCGTGGGTGATGGCGCCCTTGCCGGTCCAGCCGTCGACGAAGACGATCGAGGACGGATCGTGGTGGCGCGCCAGATAGTCGAGTGCCACCGCGTCGATGCCACGGTCACGCACGATCGAGACCGCGTAGTGCGGGACGGTGAGTGGCTCGCGGCCGATACCGCTGACGAGCCACCGTCGCATCAGCACGCCGACGGGAGTGCCCGCCCTGGCCAACGAGACCAAAACGATGTTCTCACCGCGTTCGGCAACCACGAGTTCGGCCACGGTCGCGACCGCCAGCGCCAACCGCTCGGCACTATCGGCCAGCACGCGGTCGAAGAGCTCGCGATATTCGGCGTCGGGCTGGAACTCCACCGGCAAGGACTCGGCGTAATGGGCAACGCCGGCCTGGATGCGCTGCTCGCGTTCGGTCACGTCGGCTTCCAGATCCGCGTCCGAGAGATCCTTCAGCAGCCACGAAACATCTTCGGGCGCATAGGAACCGAACTCCGGGCCGTGCAGGGCAACGGGGAACTGCCCAGCACCCGGCTCATTCGGGCCCGCGACAGAGCTCGCGCCGCCACCGTGTTTCGCGCGGCCCGCACGGTCCGCGGAATCGGTCTCCGCGGTCGATTCCTTGCGACTCGGCGCGTTCGCGCTGGTGGCGGAATCGTTGTACGACACGGACAGTGACGCGGTGCCGGCGCCCCGCTCAACGGTCCGGCCCGCGTGCAGCGCACGAGGATCCGCGCCTGGCAGAACAGCGATCAGGACATCGGCGCCCGAGGCGGTGAGGACGTCGACCAGACCGCCAGGGGCGACCAGCTCCGGGGTGTCGGCGGGGGGATCGATGACGACCAGCAGGACCGGGTCCGCGTCGGGCCACTGGGCGTTGTAGAGATAGCGCTGGGCGGTGGGGTCGGGTTCCGGGGCGGTGAACCGGAAGCCGCGACGCAGGGGATAGCCGGGTTCGTCGAGGACGTATGCCGGTGAGCGGGTGGTGGTTTGGAAGCGGGCGAGGGTGCCGGCGTCGGCCAGGTCGGCGGCCAGGCGCAAGGGGAGGTACATGAGTTCTTCGTGGCCGATGACGATGACCGGGCGGCCGGCGAACTCGGCGTCGAGGCGGGTGTTCACCTCGTCGGCAATGGATTTCACCGCGACGTCGAAGGCGGCGTTGTCCGCGCGAAGGACGCCGTGCCGACCGCCCTCGGGAACGTCGGCGGGCCAGGTCAATTCGATGCGTCCGTACGAACCCGGCTCGGTTGCGAGCGGATTCAGCTGCGGATCGGGCAGCGCTGTCACCGTGTCGATCAGCCCGGCCGGTAGCTCGGTGCGACCGGAGGCCAGGCAGACCGTGTCGATGCGCGCCCCGAGTTCGGCTGCGGCGGCTTCGAATTTGGTTCGATCAGCGGGTGTGCGCATATCGACCAGCGAGGCGAGCACGTAGTGCGAGCGGGGAGCGAAAGCGTGGAGCGCGCGCACCGCGTCGATGGCCGTGTCGCCGGTGGAGATCTCGTCGTCGACGAGCACCAGGGGGAGATCGTTGGCGAAGACGGCCGCGGGCGCGGGCTGGAGCAGGTGCGAGGTGGCGTGCGAATGGCCCTCTTCGAAGCCGGTCAGTGTGGTGGCCCGTGACTCGTGCCTGCGGGTGGAGTGCAGGTAGCAGCCCGCGTCGATCCGCGCAGCCACGCAGTGACCCAGACCGGTGGCGGTCTCGGCGAATCCGAGCACCACAGCTTCACGATCACCGAGCACCTCGCGCACCAGATCAGCCAGGCGATTACCCGCACCGATCACAATGCGCGGATCGGTCGGCAGGTGCTTGCCCAGCACCGTGGAAACCAGCAGATGGGCCCGACGCGGATTGCGGCGCAGACCCGGCTGCACCAGCGCGCCGATCTGGAGCTCGCCCGTCAGCACGCTCTCGGCGGACAACGCCACGAACCCCTCGGCCGACCTCGGCTCGAGCACCTCACCCGGCAAGGCAGCGCCGCCCGAGCGCGCGGCGAAGGACTCACCGTGATGCAGCTCGATGCCGAGATTCACTGTTGCCCATGGTGTTTCGAACGCACTCATTCGGCGATCATCGCTGTCAGCAAGTCCACGAAAGACACTCCCTTGTTCGCCACCCCGAACGCACGGGCCCGAACCAGCGTCTGGCGGGCCCAACTGCGGTGGGGGCGCATCTCGTTCATCTTGTTGCGGTATTCCGAGGCCGCGACGCCACCGACATCGGCGGCCATGATGTCCAGCGCGTCGGCGTACTCCTCGTGGGTCACCACCGACAGCGCGTGCACCACGGCCACGTGCGAGGGATGGATCACCGTTTTGCCCTGGATACCGTTGGCGCGGTCGAGAGTGATCTCGCGCAGCAGGCCGTCGAGGTCGCGGCTCACCAGGTACTGGCGGAACTTCACCGCGTCGGATTCCTCGAAGGGCGCGCTGCGCAGCTGCGGCCGGAACATCCGCTCGTGGTCGGCGAAGTACTCCCACACCGGTCCGGTGATGATGAAACCGGTGCCGTCGACGCGCCCGAGGTAGTTGACGATGTCGGCGATCACGTCGGCGACCACTCGCACGTCGTAGATCGTGAGGTCGCGGTCGCGACGGATGCCGAAGGTCGAGCACATGTCGGTGGCGCCGATTCGCACGGCCAGCAGCTGCTCACGGTGTCCGGCGAGCAGTTCGGCGATGCGGGCGAGCTGCTCGTCGCGGGTCTGGCGGTGCACCAGGTTCGCCGATTCGAGCACCGGCATCGCGTAGACCGGACGGCCGAGGCCGCGGTTGGCATCGTCGAGCGCGGCCAGGTAGGCGGGCCCGCTGACGGCGTCGAACTTGGGGAAGACGAATCCGGTGAGCACGTCGGCGCCCGGCCCGAGCGCGGCGACCAGCTCGCCGACCGAGGCCGCGTCACGTACCCGGATGAACAGCATCGGATTGGCGTCTTCGCCCCTGGCGAGCAGGTCGAGGGTGTCCACCGCGTGCTGCTTGGCGGCCTCCACCTCGTGATCGGCGACGGCGTCCTCGAGGTCGATCACCATCGAGCACACCCCGCGCGCGGCACGCCGGCGGATCGTCGCGGCGAGATCGGGGCGGGTCGCGGGCACGTAGAGGGTCGCGCCGAGCGCGGTCGCCAGCAGCTCCCGGTCGTCGGGGCCCTGAATCGGCTCCGGTTCGACCAGGAACAACTCCCGTCTGCGGGGACCCTGCAACTGCTGGAAATGGCGCAGCGGTATCTGCTTACGCAAGCAAACTTCCGGTGCGATGGCGTAGCCCGCGGTCATTCCCCCCACCTCATCTGTCGACCCATTGTCATTTCTACTTTTCGGCTGCGTGTTTTCTGATCCGCTCGACTACGCCCGTGATGAACTCAGCGACGGTACCCAGTTCGGTAACATACGCCCAATAGTCCGGATGACGACCAGTAAGTCCAGCGGTGATGCGGTCGAGGCGTTCTGCTTGTGCATCGAGAACCGAGCCCCACTCGGCGACCAGTCCTCGGTCGACCGCGAGCATCTGCGCGTCCCGCAGCCGAAATCGTACGGTGCGGGCCTGAGCTTCGGGATCGGCACGTACCTCACGGAGCAATTCGAGGCGCCGGGTGACGGCGTCGACCAACTGCTCGGCCTCGGCGAGGTACTCGCGTGCGGTGGCGGTCACATCAAGGGCGGTCTCCGGATCACGATCGGCTGCCGCGACGCGCGCGCCGACCAGCGCCTCGTCGGCGGCATCCATGCCACGACGGCTTTCCCGCTCATTGTTGGTCAAGTCCGCCGAACTCGCAGCACTGAACTCCCGCAACAGCGCGGAGTAGGCGGGCCCGAGCGCGCCGGCGCGATTGCGGACCGCGGCCAGCCTCGTGGTCACCGACGCGATCGCGTTCGCGGCGGCCGAAGCGCGAGAAGGTGCCTGCGCCAACGCATTCGACAATTCCGTGGTCGCCTGTTCCACCTGTGCCGCTGCCTCGCGCGCGCCCGCGACCGCCGTGCCGGGATCGACCGAAGAGGCTGTGATCAGAGCCTCATTCAGTCTCCTTACACCCGCGGAGATCGAGGGGTAATTCGTGAATCCGGACGACGCCGCGGCGGCCAGCACCCGCTCGGCCTCGGCACGCACATGCGTCAGCAGCTGTGGCACCGACGCCCGCACGGTCGCGGCCTCGGTCAGACCGGCGCGGTTCGCGTTGTAGAACTCGTCGACCCCTCGGGCGGCGTCGTTCAGCTGCCTGACCAACGCATCGGCCCGCCCCGGACCATCGGGCACCGCGGTGCCCGCGGCCTCGGCGGCGTCGAGCTCGTCGGTGAAGCTCAGGTACGCGCCCGCCGCGGCGTAGCACCGCGCGCGCACCGGCTCCCAGACGGCGGCGATCCGGCGTTCGGGAAAGACCTGCCCACTGGCCACCACGCCCGCCTCCGCTGCCGACTGCCTGCTGTCCATATCCAGAAAGGCGGCCGACGTCGCGGCCCGCGCCCCGCTGATCCACTCATGATCCGCCCCCGATCTGAACCATCCGCGTCTGCGAGGTGTCACCGGCACATCCCCTTTCCGAACCACGCATGCGGCCCGCCCGCTCACTGCCGTCGATGGTAGGAGATTCCCCCCGTTAACCTGGGCTGCAGACGGTTCCTACGCAAGATCTGCGAAACCTATTACTGTCGTAGCGGTACCCGGCGATTCGGACATGCTGGGAAACGACACACCGGACTAATCGAAGGGATTCCCGCATGGGTGTCAGTCTGTCCAAGGGCGGCAACGTTTCGCTGAGCAAAGAGGCTCCGGGCTTGACCGCGGTCTCGGTCGGCCTCGGCTGGGACGTGCGCACTACCACCGGCACCGACTTCGACCTCGACGCGAGCGCCATCGCGACCGGCGCCGACAAGAAGGTCGTCTCCGACAAGCACTTCGTCTTCTTCAACAACCTGAAGTCCCCCGAGGGCGCCATCGAGCACAAGGGCGACAACACCACGGGTGAGGGCGAAGGCGACGACGAGGTCATCGACGTCGACCTCGCCAACACCCCGCCGACCATCGAGAGCATCTTCTTCCCGGTATCGATCTACGATGCCGAGACTCGCTCGCAGTCGTTCGGTCAGGTACGCAACGCCTACATCCGCGTGGTCAACAAGGCCAACGGCACCGAGCTCGCCCGCTACGACCTGTCCGAGGACGCCTCGACCGAGACCGCTATGGTCTTCGGCGAGCTGTACCGCAACGGTGCCGAATGGAAGTTCCGCGCCGTCGGTCAGGGCTACGCCTCCGGCCTGTCCGGCATCGCTCGCGACTACGGCGTCAACGTCTAGTCACCATCGCGAACAGGGGGCTCGGCACATCGGGTCCCCTGTTCGTGCGAAACAGAAAGGTCCCTCCGCGTGATAACGCGCATCTTCGGCCTGTCCATCGTCATCACGGTGTTCTCGCTGGTCGTGGCCTACCTCTACGGTGGCTTGACCGCTCTCGCACTGTGCGCCATCCTCGGCATTCTCGAGGTGTCGCTGTCGTTCGACAACGCCGTCATCAACGCCACCGTCCTGGAACGGATGAGCGAGTTCTGGCAGCGGATCTTCCTGACTGTCGGCGTGCTGATCGCCGTGTTCGGTATGCGTCTGATCTTCCCGTTGGCCATCGTGTGGGTCACCGCGGGACTGAACCCGGTCGAGGCCTTCGACCTGGCGCTGAACCCGCCGGCGGACGACGCCGCCTACTTCCCCGACGGCAGCCCGAGCTACGAGACGCTGCTCACCGACGCGCACCCGCAGATCGCGGCGTTCGGCGGCATGTTCCTGGCGCTGCTGTTCCTGAACTTCATCTTCGATGAGCGTGACATCACCTGGCTCAGCTGGCTCGAGAAGCCGCTGGCCAAGGCGGGCAAGCTCGACATGCTGTCGGTGGTCGTAGCCGGTACCGGTCTGGTGCTGGTCGCGGAGTTCCTCGCCGACGCCGACGATCGCTCCACCGTGCTGGTCTCCGGTCTGCTCGGCATGATCGTCTACATCCTGGTCGACGGACTCGGCTCGATGTTCCACACCGAGGAATTCGAAGAGGGACCACAGGGTGGCCCGTCCACGCTGGTCAAGGCGACTGGTAAGGCCGCGTTCTTCCTGTTCCTCTACCTGGAAGTGCTCGACGCGTCGTTCTCCTTCGACGGCGTCATCGGCGCGTTCGCCATCACTTCCGACCCGATCATCATCGCGCTCGGCCTCGGCCTGATCGGTGCGATGTTCGTCCGGTCGATCACGGTGTACCTGGTTCGCCAGGGCACGCTGTCGGACTACGTGTACCTCGAGCACGGCGCCCACTGGGCGATCGGCGCGCTGGCGGCGATCCTGCTCGTCTCGATCGGCGTGCACATCAACGAGCTCATCACGGGTCTGGTCGGCGTGGCGTTCATCGGCGCGGCGCTCGTCTCCAGCGTCTTGCGCAACCGCAAGTCCGAGCCCGACGCTGTGGCGGACGCCAAGGAATCCACTCCGGTCAGCTGATCCACGGCCGAAGAGTCACAGCGGCGGCGAGTCCCTTCCGGGATTCGCCGCCGTTGTCGTTCACGCGGGTTGCAGTTGGCGGCCCGGTGCCGTGCTCGGTTCGAGGCGCCTGCCACGGATCCTCGCCCGCAGAAAGAGGAAGAACAGGGTGATCAACAGGGCGGTGCGCAACCACACGCCGAACTGGACGATCCCTTCCATCAGTTCGACGCTCTCGCCCTCACCCAGCGCGGCGAAGTACCGGAACACCCCGACGCCCACCGCCGCGTCGGCCACCAGATAGGCCGCGACCAGCGACCACGGCACCTCGAGCAACACCAGGAACGGAATTATCCACAGGGTGTACTGGGGTGAATGCACCTTGTGGAAAAGCATGAAGGCGGCCAGCATCGCCGCGCTCACGCCCACCCACGGGTACGCCGAACTGGGGGTCCAGCGCCGCCAGCCAAGCCACATGGCCAGCGCGAACCCGCCGAAGATCAGGGCGGGCGAGGCGATCGCCACGGCGTGGTGCCAGGTCTGTGTCGTCTCCGCCGCGCGGCCGAACAGGAGCTGGTGACCCCAGTACCAGATCGAGTTGGTGGTGATGTCGGCCTGACGCAACTGCTGGAAGGTGATCGAGGCGCGCCAGCCCTCCACCCCGGCCAGCACGAACGGCAGGTTCACCGCCACGACCGTGCCCATCGCGGCCAGCAGGGTCTGCGCGGCGCCTGCCACATCGAGCTCGCCGATCCGGCGTCGATCGCGCGGGGCGCCCTCGGTGAGCACGAACACCGCGAGCGGGAGCACGAAGATTCCCGGATAGAGCTTGAGACAGAAACCCAGCGCGAGCAGCACCGCGGCGATGATTCCGCGGGTGCGCACGGACAGACCGGTCAGCATCGTCATCACGTAGACCGCCGCCACCGCCGTGCACACCACCGGCAGTTCCCAGTTGTGGAAGGCGTAGAACACCAGCGGCGGGCCGATCGCCCACAGCAGCGCCGCCGGGCCGGCGATTCTGGCCAGCATCCAGGCCGTGAGCAGGGCGAACGGCGCGAGCAACAGCGCCGAATGCCACAGGAAGTCGGCGTCGTTGTCCACCCCGATGGCGCCTGCCCACATCAGCACGCCGCTGAGCACCGGGTATTCCACCGCGCCACCGGTCAGCGCACCGTCGTCGGTGATCGCGCCGTCGACATACGGGAAGACGTGATTGTCGATATCGCGGCCGAGCCACAGGAATTGGATGTCGGAATAACAGACATCCGAATCCTTGCGCTCCTCGAATACCAGACTGCGACCGGATTCATCGATCGCGCCGCCCGCGCACCGGGCTTTGTTGGCATAGGCCAGCGCGAGGGTGAGCCCACACAGCAGCATCACCACGATGCTCAAGGCCGCGGCCCACGTCGCGCCGCGCCGTGCTGCGCGCTGCCGCGGGCCGACTGTGGTCATGGCGACCACATTATGCGGCGACGCCGCGATCGCCGGGGTACACCCGCGGCGGGCATCGATTTCGCTGGTAACTACCCGCTCATGTAGCCTTGGCGGGTTGCTGACGCAACGAACCCTCCTGCCATGGAGAGTCCATGGCCGTTTCCTAGTCCACAGGAGGTGATTGGTCCGTGCGTCAATATGAAGTAATGGTCATCCTCGACCCGAGCCTGGACGAGCGCATCGTCGGGCAGTCCCTGGATACCCTGCTCACGGTCGTCAAGACCGAGGGCGGCAACGTCGACAAGGTCGACATCTGGGGCCGCCGCCGGCTCGCCTACGAAATCGCCAAGCAGGCCGAAGGCATTTACGCGATCGTCAACCTGACCGCGACCCCGGCCACCGTGAGCGAACTCGACCGCCAGCTGGGCCTGAACGAGACGGTGCTGCGCACCAAGGTTCTGCGCAACGACAAGTAGTCCGCACCCTTCTCGAATTTGATGTCAGAGCCTAGCTTTAGGCTCGAGCGCAAATCCCCGAGATGCGGACTGCACCCCGAGCAGGAGGAACCCCCATGGCAGGCGACACGGTCATTACCGTCATCGGAAACTTGACGGCAGACCCGGAGCTTCGTTTCACGCCCGCAGGCGCAGCGGTGGCAAATTTCACCGTCGCGTCGACTCCCCGTGTGTTCGATCGCAATTCGAACGAATGGAAAGACGGCGAGGCTCTGTTCCTGCGCTGCAATATCTGGCGTGAAGCAGCGGAGAACGTCGCCGAAAGTCTGACCCGAGGCGCTCGCGTCATCGTGAGCGGTCGGCTCAAGCAGCGCTCCTACGAAACCCGCGAGGGTGAGAAGCGCACTGTGGTCGAGCTCGAGGTCGACGAAGTCGGTCCCTCGCTGCGTTACGCGACTGCGAAGGTCTCCAAGGCCGGTCGCGGTGGCGGAGGCGGCGGTGGCGGCTTCAGTGGTGGTGGTTCCGGCAATGCCGGTGGTGGATCTAGCGCAGGCGGCTACAACGCCAACAATGGCGGCGGACGTCCGGCCGGCGGCAGCAATGCCGGTGGCGAAGACGATCCGTGGGGTAGCGCGCCCGCGGCCGGCTCCTTCGGGGGCGGCGGCCGCATGGATGACGAACCGCCGTTCTGATCGAACGGCACTCATAGTACGGAGAGAAAAACCATGCCTAAAGCGCCCGCGCGCGAAAAGGTACTGAAGAAGAAGGCCTGCGCTTTCTGCAAGGAAGCAAAGTCCGGAATCGTCAATATCGATTACAAGGACACCACGCTGCTGCGTAAGTACGTCAGCGATCGCGGCAAGATCCGCGCTCGCCGCGTCACCGGCAACTGCGTGCAGCACCAGCGTGACATCGCTGTCGCCGTCAAGAACTCGCGTGAGGTGGCTCTGCTTCCTTACGTGTCGACCGCTCGCTGAGAAAGGGAGTCACACAGATGAAGCTCATCCTCACCGCTGATGTCGACAACCTCGGCGCCCCCGGCGACCTTGTCGAGGTCAAGGACGGCTACGGCCGTAACTTCCTGCTGCCCCGCGGTCTGGCCATCCAGGCCACCCGTGGCGCCCAGAAGCAGGTCGACGGAATCCGTCGCGCCCAGGACGCCCGCAAGGTGCGCGACCTGGATCACGCCAACGAGCTGAAGCAGGCCATCGAGGGCCTCGCCGCGGTTTCGCTGGCCGTGAAGACCGCCGACAGCGGCAAGCTGTTCGGTTCGGTCACCACCACCGACGTGGCTTCGGCCATCAAGGCCGCTGGTGGCCCCGTGGTCGACAAGCGCAGCATCGAGCTGCCGAAGTCGCACATCAAGGCGACCGGTAAGCACGGCATCGTGGTGCACCTGCACCCCGATGTGGTTGCGAAGTTCAACCTCGAGGTTGCTGCGAACTGAGTTCGCTGGAAACCACCCCTGTGCGTGCATAGGGGTGGTTTCTGCTTGCCTTTTTCAGGCTATTTTTTCGATAACTGATCAGTAGCCGACGTTACGGCCGATGCGAGCCGTGTTGCGCGGCTCACGGTCGGTAACTGCGTGACCTCCGGTTATTCACCCTGTGGATGACTGCGGAAACCGACCGGCAGATTTGTGACTCCCGTCATAGCCTGCACCATCGCTGTTTACCCAACACGCCCGGCTGTTCACCTTTACCGACACGCCGGAACTTCTTTCATCCACAGGGCCCAGGTTGGACAAACCGGGGCCTAGCAGGGCGTTTTACCGTATTGACCTGGGTTTTCCCCATGTTTTCCACAGGCGCTGCACAACAACGGGTGAACTACCCCCAAGTTATCCACAGTTGTGTGCACATGTCGGGTTGGCGAGTCCCGAAAACGTCGCCTAGGTTCGTCGCATTGCCCCGCTTGCGGCCCCCGGAATCACGCAGGCAACCGATTGCTGACATCCGTGTCGGTGTCCGGGAGTACAACGAGTACATCGATGTGTAACCCCCGGTTCTGCGGGCAGAGAGGACTCCCCTGGTGACAACCACCGGTGACCGCGCGCAAACCGAGTTCACGCCTGAGCCGCCCGGCGAGGACTTCGGCCGTCAGCCTCCGCACGACATGGCCGCTGAGCAGTCCGTCCTCGGCGGCATGCTGCTGAGCAAGGACGCCATCGCCGATGTGGTGGAGGTGCTGCGCCCCGGAGACTTCTACCGCCCCGCGCACCAGGCCGTCTACGACACCATCCTCGACCTCTACGGCCGCGGCGAACCCGCCGACCCCGTCACCGTGTCCGCGGGTCTCGACCGCCGCGGCGAACTCAAGCGCATCGGCGGCCCGCCCTACCTGGTGACCCTCACCCAGACCGTCCCCACCGCGGCCAACGCCGGCTTCTACGCCGAGATCGTCGCCGAGAAGGCCATCCTGCGCCGCCTCGTCGAAGCGGGCACCCGCATCGTCCAGTTCGGCTACGCGGGCGCCGACGGCCAGGACGTCGCCGAGGTGGTCGACCGCGCCCAGGCCGAAATCTACGAAGTCACCGAACGCCGCACCACCGAGGACTTCACCCCGCTGGAAGAACTCCTCCAGCCCACCATGGACGAGATCGACTCCATCGCCTCCCGAGGCGGCATCTCCCTCGGCGTCCCCACCGGCTTCACCGAACTCGACGAACTCACCAACGGTCTTCACCCAGGTCAGATGATTATTGTGGCCGCCAGACCTGGCGTCGGCAAATCGACCCTGGGAATGGATTTCATGCGGAGCTGCTCGATCAAGCACGGCATGGCGAGCGTCATTTTCTCGCTCGAAATGAGCCGTACCGAGATCGTGATGCGTCTGCTTTCGGCCGAGGCGAAGATCAAGCTCGGTGATATGCGGTCCGGGCGGATGAGCGATGACGACTGGACCAAGCTGGCTCGCCGGATGAGTGAGATCAGTGAGGCGCCGTTGTTCGTCGACGATTCGCCGAACTTGACCATGATGGAGATTCGGGCGAAAGCTCGACGGCTCAAGCAGCGTCATGATCTGAAACTCGTTGTGGTGGACTACCTGCAGCTGATGAGCTCGGGTAAGAAGGTCGAATCGCGTCAGCAGGAAGTCTCGGAATTCTCGCGACACCTCAAACTGCTCGCCAAGGAACTCGAGGTTCCGGTGATCGCGATCTCGCAGCTGAACCGTGGTCCGGAACAGCGAACCGACAAGCGGCCCATGGTCTCCGACCTTCGCGAGTCCGGCTCGCTCGAGCAGGATGCGGATATGGTCATCCTGTTGCACCGCCCCGACGCCATCGAACGCGACGACCCTCGCGGCGGCGAGGCCGACCTCATCGTCGGCAAACACCGTAACGGCCCCACCGCCACGATCACCGTCGCCCACCAGCTGCACCTCAGCCGGTTCGTGGATATGGCCAGAGGCTGATCCACGCTCAGGTGGTGATGGTGGCTACGGGTTCGAGGCCGTAGGTGCGGGCGTAGCCGTTTTCGGTGCCGACGAGTAGGTCGACGACCTCGAAATAGCGGTCCCAGAACGGGGTTTCGCGTAGGGCGTCGATGAGGAGTTGGTAGGCGTGGTGGTCATCGGCTTCCCATACCCAGACGTCGGTGACGCGGGCGGAGTAGAACTCGGTGTCGTAGAAGCGTGACCGTACGCCGGTGGTCTTTGCCTCGATAGCGGGTAGGACCTGGGTGGTGAAGGCGTTCACGCGTTCCCGGACGGTCAGTGCGAGCCATTCGGGTGTCGTCTTGACGAGCATGAACGCGGTGACCGGTGGTTCGGTTTTCTGAGCGGGCATCGGGGTGTCTCCCAAGGTGTCGGTGGGTCTCAAGCGCGGACGGCGGGGGCGAGGGTCTGGGCGCACCACTGCTCGAAGGTGGTGGGGGACGCGGTTTTCGGGGTGCGGGTGACTCCGGCGTCGAGGCCGTGGTCTTTGGCCCGCTTCATGTCGACGACACCCTGGGCGAAGGCCTCGTCGAGGCCATAGCCGACCAGCTCGGTGCGCAGTTCGTCGAACGACTGGCGTTCGTAGCGGACCGGGCGGCCGAGCTGTTGGGTCATGATGCGGGCCATGTCATCGGGCGACAGGTCGTGCGGCCCGAGGACCGGGACCTCGGCGGCGCCGGTCCACGAACGGTCGAGCAGCAGGCCTGCGGCAACGGCCGCGATATCGGCGACGGCGACGAGCGGGGCTTTGCGGTCGGCGTCGACAACATCGACGAACACCCCCTTGTCGCGGATCGAGTCGACCTCCTCCACGAGGTTCTCGAAGAAGGACGGGTTGGCCAAGGCCCGGTAGGCCACGCCGGAACCCGCGATGAGGTCGTCCATGGCGAGGGAGGCGGTGACCAGGCCCGCGCGGTCGGCGACCGGGGTACCTCGGCCGAGCGCGGAGACCCCGACTACATGGCCGACGCCGTGGACGGCGAGCGCCTCAGCGGCGGGGCGGGTGAAGCCGCTCCAGCCGTCGTGCGGGGACCGGGAGGCGTCCGGGGGAACGAGCCAGAAGACGGCATCCGCGCCGTCGAGGGCCCGGTCGAGGACGTGGGCGTCGCCGTGCGAGCCGGTGATCACCTCGATACGTTCGTGCGCGACGTCCGGGAGCCGCGCGGGATCACGCACGATCACCCGCAGCTGCTCATCGGACTCCATGAGCTGGGCGAGCAGTGGGCGGCCGATGTTCCCGGTAGGAGCGGTGATAACGATCATGAGGGCCTCGCAGTTCGTCGGATCGGTACACCCGCCATCCTGCGAAGAACCGCGCATTGCCACAATGGGAATTTCAGCACTGAATTATTGACTGAAATGGAATAATGCTGGTGAACAGCCCCGATCCGGTGATCGATGCCAATCTCGCCATCGCGCTGAACGCCCTGCTGGCCGAGCACAGCGTCACGCGCGCCGCCGCCCGCCTGCACACCTCACCCGCCGCGATGAGCCGCACCCTCGCCCGTCTGCGGCGCATCCTCGGCGATCCGCTCCTGGTCCGGGCGGGACAAGGGATGGTTCCCACCCCGCGTGCCGAGGCCCTGCGCGAGGAAGCCGCCGCGGTGGTGCGCAGCCTGGGTGCGCTGCTCAGCCCCGGCACCGGCGTCGACCCCGCAGGTCTGATCAGCACCTTCACCCTGCAAGCCGCCGACCTGGTCGGCGCGGCGCTGGCGCCCCGACTGCTGCAGCTGGCCGAGCAGGAGGCGCCGGGCGTCTCGTTCCGGCTCCTGGCCGAGGAGCTGGAGGCCGGATCCGCGCTTCGCGACGGCCGGATCGACCTGGAGATCGGGTCCATCGACCACATAGATCCTGAGACCCAGGTCGAAGAGTTGGTTCGCCTGCGGATGGTGGCGGCGGTCCGGCCCGGCCACTACCTCACCGAGGAACCCCTGACCCCAATGCGATTCGCTGCCGCCGAGCACGTCGCGGTCAGCCGACGCGGCCGGTTCACCGGACCACTCGATGCCGCGCTGGCCGAGCAGAACCTGCGACGACGGGTCAGGGTCGTCCTCCCCAGCCATCTGGCCGCCATGACCCTCGCCGCCCGCAGCGATATCGTCTGCCTCGTCCCCGCCGCGCTACCCGGCGCCGACCCGTCACCCCTCACCGATGACGCGACCGCCCTCGGACTACACCTCCTCGACATCCCCCTCGCACTGCCGCCGGTGACCATCGGCATGGCCTGGCACCCCCGCCACACCGCCGACGGTGCCCATCACTGGCTGCGCGACGCCATCCGCCGCACCCTCACATCACCTGAGCCCTGATCGCCGGATCGCTGAGCTGGAGCGGCCACGCTACGGTTCAGCGGACGACCGCACGGCGCATCGCCTGCGGCAACGCCGCGATGAGATCGGAATCAGGGTGGGGAAGAGTACGGCGCCGGTCAATCCGGTGGTGCCGGCGTATTGGGCGGTATCCGCTGTTGGCGCGGTGCTGTATTTCCTCGGCGTCCTCCATGTGGGGATGCGGTTGGCGCAGTGGTCGGGCAGCGACGTCGCGATGACGCTGATGCTGCCGATCGGTCTGGTGTTCGGCCTGGTGACGTGGCCGTTCGTGCTCGCGGTGGGGTGGCGTGCGCGCCGGGCGTATCTGAGAAAGTCCGCGATCTCCGTTGCGGCGACGGTGGTCGAATCCGGTCACCACGTGCACCGACGGGCCGGACGGATCTTCGTCACACACAGGGTGAAGATCGACGTGGTGTTCACCCATCCCGAGACCGGAACCGAACACCGGATGACGAAGGAGTTCGCGTTCGCGGAGTTCCGGCGGGCGGCCGCGAAACGGCTCGCGCACCGGTTTCCGCCGGACGCCGAGCTGCCGATGCTGGTGCGCGGACGCGCCGCGGGATTCGATGTGCCGCAGCGACCGCAGTGGGTCGACATCTGGTAGCAGTCCATCGCTACCCCGACCACGGCCCGATACCGATCGCGCAACCGATCTACAACATGTGGCGACCCCTCGGCAAACCCGTTGGAGGGGGCGGATGATGAGTCGATGACCGAAGCGATCCTGCAGGTGCATTGGAAGTCCGCCCCGGAAGACCACGACTATCCGGCTGCCGCCGACTATCTCGAGCTACTCGGCGACAAGGCGCTGGTCGACGCGATCGTGGCCGAGCTCAGGGCCGCGCCGGTGATCGTCAAGAAGGTGAAGGACATTCTGCGGGCCTCCCAGCTCAATGCCCTCACCCCGGACAACCCGCATGTGCGCAGAGACCTGCTCAAGGTGACCGAGGGCAAGAAGCTCTCGCCGATCCTGCTGGTGCGCGGTGACTGTCGCCGGAACGTGCCGATGCTGATCGCGGACGGCTACCACCGGGTGTGCGCGCTGTACTGGGCCGACGAGAACATCGAAGTACCGGCCAAGATCGCCGCGATGCCATGACCTTCGCGACCCTGGCGCTGGTGGTCGCGCTCGGGTTGATCGGGCCGCTGCTGGCTTTGCCCAAGCAGCTGTACCTGCCGGTGCTGCTCGGCGAGATGGTCGCGGGAATCATCTTCGGCACCACCGGTTTCGGCATCCTCGACCCCACTGATCCGATCTTCGTCTTCCTCGCCGATATGGGTTTCGCGCTGGTGATGTTCGCCGCGGGGACCCACGTGCCCGTGCGTGATCCGCAGGTGCGCACCGCGCTCGGCAGCGGTGCTGCGCGGGCCGTGCTGGTCGGCGTGGTCGCGGCGGTCGCGGGCTGGGCGGTGGCGCAGGCGTTCGACATCGGGCACGCGGCCGTCTACGCGGTGCTGATGGCGTCGTCGTCGGCGGCGATGGCGTTGCCGATCATCGACTCGATGCGGTTGAGCGGGCCGCCGGTCCTGTCGCTCACCGCACAGGTGGCCATCGCCGACACCGCGTGCATCGTCGCGCTGCCGCTGGTGATCGATCCGGCGAACGCCCTCAGAGCCGCGATCGGCGCGGTGGCGGTCGCGCTCTGCGCGGTGGTGATGTTCTTCGTCCTGCGCTACCTACATAAGACGGGTGCGCAGCGTCAGGTGCACGAGGTGTCCGAGGACCGGAAGTTCACGCTCGAACTGCGGGTGAGTCTGGTCCTGGTGTTCGCGCTGTGCGGGGTGGCGAGCGCGATGCATGTCTCGATCATGCTCGGCGGGTTCGCTGCCGGCCTGGCGGTGGCCGGGGTCGGCGAACCACGGCGGGTGGCCAAGCAGGTGTTCGCGATCAGCGACGGCCTGCTCGCTCCCCTGTTCTTCGTCTGGCTCGGCGCTCGGCTCGATCTCCGGGAGTTCGGGGAGCATCCGCGGTTCATCCTGCTCGGCCTCGCCCTCGGCTTCGGTGCGGTTGCCGTGCACTGCGCGGCGCGACTGCTCGGCCAGCCGGTGGCCTACGGCACGCTGGCCGCGGCCCAGATCGGGGTGCCGGTCGCGGCGGTGACCGTCGGTAGTCAGTTGGGGGTGCTCGTGCCGGGCGAGGGCTCGGCGATCATGTTGGCGACGCTGTGCACCATCGTGGTGGCGGCGATAGCGGCCGGACGACTCGCGGCGAAGGCGACCGCTCCCGCGGTCGACCTGTGAGCCCGATCAATTCCTGTTCGCGTCAGTAACGATCTTGCTGGTGGTCACGACAATGTTCGTGACATGCGGCCCGTCGGGGGGCCTGCCCACCTGTAGGTCATTCGAACGGGATCACATATGAATCTGCGTGAGTTTCTTGCGAAACATCGCCTTGCTTCGGCTGTCGCCGCGCCTGCGGCGTTGGGGGTCGCGGCGATCGTGGCCGCCTCGTTCGCGGTGACGTCGCAGCCTGCTTCACCGCGCTACGAGCTGACCACGTCGGTGACCGAATGCCGCGAGATGGTGACCATCTCGGTGGCCGGTCGCAACGACACCCCGGTCGAGGGCACCACGGCGATGCTGCTCGATGCCAACGGAAACCCGCTGCCCGCGGCGCTGTCAGGCGATCACAGCAGCGTCTGGGTGGATCCGGTGGTGAACGCACCACGTGACGATCTGGCCGAGGGCGAGTACGCGGCGGTGTACATCGCCTACCCGGCCGATATGTCGACCTATGAGGACGCGGTCAACGCGGGTGTCGCCAACACCCAGCAGGTGATGCGCGAGATCTCGGCGGCCTGCCCGGACACCAAGTTCTCCATCGTCGGCTACAGCGAGGGCGCCGACGTGGTGCGCCGCGTGGCCGAGGGCATCGGCAACGACGACCCCGCAGACGGGTACGCGACCGTGAATCCGGACGACGTGCTCGGTGTGGTGATGTTCGCCGATCCCGGTCGCAAGGCCGGCGACGGCACGTTCCTCGGTGCCGAGGACCCGTTCGCCAACCCCGACAACTTCGACCAGAAGTACCAGAACGGCACCAAGCCGATCTCGGGTCAGGGCGTGACCACGGGCAACGACTTCGGCGCGCTCAACGGCAAGATCGCCTCGTTCTGCTCCGAGGGCGACCTCACCTGCGCGGCGCCGGAGAACATCTCGCTGCTGCAGCTGGCCGCCAATGTGGGTCGCCAGATCAATATCGACGACCTGCAGCGCGACGGGCTCACTCCGGCCACCGGCCAGGACATGGCCTTCACGCTGGGCCGGATCGCGATGGCCGCGTTCTCCGACATCGGCTCGAACCCGAACTGGATGGCCAGCGACGAAACCTTCCTCGACGTGCTGCTGAAGGTCTCCGACCCGGATTACAAGCCGGGTCAGACCACCACCACCCCGGCGAAGGCCGACGTGATCGCCGGTGAGCAGCTCTCGCCGCTGGCGTACCTGCCGCAGAAGATCTTCAACGAGATCGTCGGGCTGATCGTGACGAACCAGAACACGATCCCGGTGGCGATGAGCGATCCGTACCAGCTCACCCTCGGTCCGAACGGCACCGGTCACCACTTCGACTACTGGCGTGATTCCGACTCCTCGAACGGCAAGCCGCTGACCTCGGCGGAGTACGCCGCGGCATGGCTCACGCACCTGGCCAAGCAGGCACAGGCGGGCGAGACGGTGAACACCAAGGCGGCACCGGACGACTCCTCGGTGACAGCCGCGCTGGCAGCTCCGACGAAGCCGGCGACGACCACCACCGCGCCGACCAGCACGTCGAAGTCGACCACCACGAAGTCGACGACGACCAGCCCCAAGTCGACCACCACGTCGAAGACGGGCACCACGACAGTGGCCCCGACCACCACGCCGTCGACCACCACGCCGGAGCCGGCGACCAACCAGGCCGCCGCACCCGCTCCGACCACAACCGTGGATCCCACCACCACAGTGGCACCGACCACGACGGTGGCTCCGACCACGACTGTCGAGCCGACCACCACCCAGCCCCCGACAACCACCCCCTCAGCCAACTAGTCACCAACCACGAAATCCCCGGTGGGCAGCGATAGCCGCTGCGCACCGGGGATTTTCGTCTCTCTAGACCGCTGCCACAGGTTCGGCGACCGAAGGCCGAACGGCACGCTCACCGCGGGTAGCCGCGATCAACACCACCAGCCCGGTCACCGCGAACCCCATCCCGACCCACAGCGGTGAGACCCAGCCGAACCCGGCACTGATCGCCAGCCCGGACAGCCACACGCCGAGGAAGTTGCCCACGTTGAAGGCCGCGATATTGGCCGACGAGGCGAGAGTCGGTGCGGCACCGGCATGGTCGAGCACCCGCATCTGCAGGCCGGGGGTCGCGCCGAAGCCGAAGAAGCCCATGGCGGGCAGGAGCAGCAGCGCCGCGATCTTGTGATCGGCGAGCAGCGCGAACGCCGCCAGCGAGAGCCCGAGGGCCAGCGCGAGCGCCAGCAGGGTACGGGTGAGTGCGCGGTCGGCCCAGCGGCCGCCGAGCAGATTGCCGAAGAACAGCCCGCCACCGAACAACACGAGCAGCCAGGGCACCACACCCTCGGAGAACCCGGTGACACGGGTGAGCAGCGGCTCGATATACATGAACGCACCGAACATGCCACCGAACACCAGCACGGTCATGACCAGCGAGTACCAGACCTGGGTGTTGCGGAATACCGACAGTTCGGCCCGCAGGTCCGGCCGTTCGCGGGTGGTCGATGCGTCGGGGACGAGCGCGGTGATACCTGCCAGCGCGACCAGCCCGACGACAGTGATCACCACGAACGTGGCTCGCCAGCCCCACTGCTGTCCGATGAACGTCCCCAGCGGGACGCCGAGAACATTGGCGACGGTGAGCCCGCCGAACATGATCGAGATGGCCCCCGCCTTCTTCTCCGGCGCGACGAGCGAGGACGCGAGCACCGCCCCGATGCCGAAGAACGCACCGTGCGCGAGGGCCGCGAGGACCCGTCCGCCGAGCAGTGCCGCGTAGCCGGGAGCCAGCGCCGAGGCCGCGTTGCCGACGACGAACAGCACCATGAGCAGCTGCAACGCGCGCTTGGGTTGCCAGCGGTTGACGAGCGGCGTGAGCGCGAGCGCGCCGATGACGACGGCCAGCGCGTAACCGGAGATGAGATAGCCGGCGTTGGGCACCGAGACGCCCAGGTCGGCCGCCACCGGGGAGAGCAACCCCGCGATGACGAATTCGGTGAGTCCGATGCCGAAGCCCCCGAGCGCGAGAGCGATGAGACCGAGTGGCATGTGAACGCTTCCTTCCAACAAGAGCCGATTACCCGCGTGTGCAACTAACGATAGACGACGCTAGTTGCACACGCGCTATATTGCAACCGCCAGCTATACTCGTCACATGGGTATTGCTGATGACGCCATCGAGGTGCGGGCGACCGGCTGGCGCACCCTGGCCGCGCTACACGCGCACATCGAGACCGCGCTCGAACGCGAGCTGGTGCGCGAGCACGAGCTGTCGATCGTCGAGTTCACCGTGCTCGACGCACTGGCCCGCCAGGACGGCTGGCACATGCGTATCTCGCAGCTCGCTCGCGCTGCCGCACTCTCGGCGAGTGCGACGACCCGACTGGTCAATCGACTGGAAGACCGTGGCTTCCTGGTGCGCGTGCTGTGCGCCGACGACCGCCGCGGCATCTACACCGAACTCACCGAAACCGGCCGAGCCGCCTACGAAATGGCGAAACCGACCCACGATCGAGCACTCGAAACCGCACTCGCCGACGCTGAACAGATCCCGGAACTGGCCCCCCTCATCGGTTTTCTGCACGGGGTTCCGACGCCGAGCTGACACGCGACATCGATGCCAACGCGCCGATCATGGTGACTGTTGCGGGTACCGGTGCAATGATCGCTTGGTGACTCAGTGGCTTCCACTCCTCGGCTCGCTCCCGGTCGCCGGCGCAGTTCTGGTCGGCCTCATCGCCAACAACCGAACCCACCGCGAAGGAATCGCGGCCGCCGATGAGCGCGGCAGGCAGGCACTCGACGCCGCGCAGCGCAATGTCGAGCTGTCGAATATGGTGGGCGACCAGCGCGATCACGAGGCGTGGCGCCGCGAGGCGGTGCTCGCCGCGGTCGCCTCGATCCTGGAGACCTCAGCCTCGGTGCGCTCCGATCTGACCACCTGCGGCGAGTGGGATCTGGTCACGGCCGACGAGATCGACGGCGTCGGCGCGCAGATTCACAAGGTGATCTGGGATCGCCCCGGCAGCATGCTGACTCGCCTGCGGGTGGTGGCGCATCGCCGGATCCCCAACAAGTGCGAAGACCTGCTACGCACCCTCACCGCCGCCCAGCACATCACGATGCAGCGGCTGAAACTGCACATCGACGTGGAGGCGACCGTCGAGGAGCTCGAGGAGATGGCCTCGCTGTGGCAGAAGGCGATGCGCCACGCGGCGGAGCAGGAGCGGGCGCTGGTCGAGACGACACGCATCGAACTCGGCATCGAGATCGCGTCGAAAGGCACGGGGGTAGAGCCTGTTCCGGCGCCTCAACCCGCGACCACCGAAACCCGTTCGGAAGAAGTCGCCTTCGAGGAAGTCACCGAGGAACGGCCCACCGAACCGGAGCGAACAGCCGAGCCGGAGCAGCCCCTCGAGCCGGAGCAGGTCGTCGAGCCACAGCAGTCGGTCGAGCCACAGCAGTCGGTCGAGCCACAGCAGTCGGTCGAGCCACAGCAGTCAGTCGAGCCACAGCAGTCAGTCGAGCCAGAGCGCGCGAACGAGGCGGCGCGGCAAGATGATTCGCGCGACGCCGTCGACCCGCGGGAAGCACAGACCGTCAAGGTCTGACCTCGACGAACGTAAGCCGGGCCCGGCCGGATTCTCCGCGCCGGGCGGCTCGAACAGCTCGTTTTCGAACAGCTCGAGCATCCAGTAGCGTTCCGCCGAATGAACATCCGGCGAACAGCATAGAGTTCGTGATGGTCTGAGCGTTCAGCTGACGCGACACCATAGGGCCGGGTAGCGTGGATACATGGCACGCAGGGGTGCCATACCCGACAGCGTGGTCGATCGTCTGAAGACTTTTCACCGAACCACTCTCGTCAGGGGGCGATCTCTCATGGATTTCATCGCGCCGTTGGATGCGCTGTTCCTGCTCGCGGAATCTCGTGAGCACCCGATGCACGTCGGATCACTGCAGTTGTTCGAACCGCCGGAAGACGCCGGTCCCGAATATCTGCGCGAGTTCCGCGACACCTTGTTGGCCGACAAGAACGTTCGGCCCACTTTCAGTAAGCGGCCCGCCACCTGGCTGGGCGCACCACAGATGGCATGGACCCAGGACAACCACGTCGACCTGGACTATCACGTGCAGCGCAGCGCCCTGCCCGGACCGGGCAAGATCGACCAGCTGCTCGACCACGCGTCGACCTTGCACAGCGGCCTGCTCGACCGGCACCGGCCGATGTGGGAGGTGCACTTCGTCGAGGGCCTGGCCGACGGACGTTTCGCGCTCTATTGGAAGGTGCATCACGCACTGGTGGACGGGGTTTCGGCCCAGCGCCTCATGCGCCGCACGCTGAGCACCGATCCGTTCGCGACCGAGCTCATGCGGCCGTGGAACCTGCCGCGCAAGGTCGGCCCGGCCCGCCCCGGCAAGTCGCGGCTCGGCGGGCTGATCGACACCGTCACCTCGGCGCGCTCGTCGACCACCGCGTTGATGAAGGCGACCCGCACCGGCCTGCTGCAGCAGCAGCTCACCCTGCCGTTCGAGGCGCCGCGCACGCTGTTCAACGTGCCGATCGGCGGCGCCCGCAAGTGCGCGGTGCGCAGCTGGTCGATGGATCGGGTCAAGCAGGTGAAGAAGGCCACCGGCGCAACGCTCAACGATGTGGTGCTGACGATGTCGGCGGGTGCGTTGCGGGCCTACCTGCTGGAGCGCGACGCTCTTCCGGACAAGCCGATGATCGCACTGGTACCGATGTCGTTGCGCGAGGAAGACGATGTCGACAGCCAAGGCGTGAAGGTCGCGGCGCTGCTGTGCAACCTGGGTACCGATATCGCCGATCCGCTGGAACGACTTCGGGTGGTGAGCGAATCGACGCGTCGCAACAAAGAGGTGTACCGCTCGCTCACGCCGATGCAGACGCTGGCGATGGCCGGAGTGATGTTGAGTCCGCTGGCGGCGATGCTGTTGCCCGGGTTCGCCTCGGTGGCGACGCCGCCGTTCAACATCGTCATCTCGAATGTGCCCGGTTCGAACGAGTCGCTGTACTGGAACGGCTCGCGCCTGGACGCCACGTATCCGCTGTCGATCCCGCTCGACGGGCAGGCCGTGAACATCACCCTCACCTCCAGCGGCAACAACCTCGATTTCGGCCTGGTCGGCTGCCGCCGCACACTGCCCGACCTGCATCGACTGCTCGATCACCTCGAGGATTCCCTGGTCGCGCTGGAGGATGCCGCGCTCTAGAAATTAACCATTTTCGACTAAAATAGAACGTGTTACAGTTCGGTATGCGTACCGAATTCTGCGAACAGCTCGGCATCGAGTTCCCCATCTTCGCCTTCACCCACTGCCGCGACGTCGTAGCGGCGGTGAGCAACGCGGGCGGGTTGGGGGTACTCGGCGCGGTCGGCTTCACCGCTGAACAGCTCGAGGTGGAGCTGGCCTGGCTCGACGAACACGTCACCGGCATCTACGGCGTCGACCTGGTGATCCCGTCGAAATACGAGGGCAAGGGCGTCGACGGGCTCTCCCCCGAGCAGCTGGAAAAGCAGCTGGCGCAGATGGTTCCGCAGGGCCATCGCGACTTCGCCCAGCAGATCCTCACCGACCACAACGTGCCCGCGCTGCCCGACGGTGAGCACCACAACGAGTTGCTCGGCTGGACCGCGACCACCGCCGGTCCGCAGGTCGACGTCATCCTGAACCACCCCAAGGCCAAGCTCGTGGCCAACGCCCTCGGCACCCCGCCCGACGACGTCGTCAAGCGCATCCAGGATTCCGGCCGGGTGATCGGCGCGCTGTGCGGCTCGGTCAAGCACGCGATGAACCACAAGGCAGCCGGCCTCGACTTCGTCGTGTGTCAGGGCACCGAAGGCGGCGGACACTGCGGCGAGGTGTCCTCGCTGGTGCTGTGGCCGCAGGTGATCGATGCGATCGGCGATGTGCCGGTGCTGGCCGCCGGTGGCATCGGCAACGGCGCGCAGGTCGCCGCGGCCCTCGCGATGGGCGCGGCGGGCGCGTGGACCGGGTCGCTGTGGCTCACCGTCGAAGAGGCCAATGTGCCGCCCGCCCAGATGGACACCTACCTCGAGGCAACCAGCCACGACACCATCCGCTCGCGTTCCTGGACCGGCAAGCCTTGCCGCATGCTGCGCAACGACTGGACCGACGCCTGGGAATCCACCGAGACCCCCGACCCGCTGCCCATGCCGCTGCAGATGATGGTCGCCCTCGACGGCGTGAAACGCGGACACCGCTACCCCGAGGCCGCCAAGGACGTGAACTTCAACCCGGTCGGGCAGGTCGTCGGCATGATGAACAAGGTCGAACGCAGCGCCGACGTGGTCAACCGCCTCGTGGAGGAGTACGTCACCGCCTACGACCGCCTCACCCGACTCAACGGCTGAGCTCTTCCGCCTCCCCGCGAACTTCAGCCAAACTCAGGTGCGGGGAAAGCCGACGCCGCGGCAAGCTTCGGAGCCGAGCCGGTCAGCCCGTACCCGATGAGTTATCCATGTGCTTGCGAGATCTCGGGAACCGGCGCGACTCCATCGGTTGCTGGAACCGCTCACTGTCCGGGCCAGCACTACACTCGGCGTATCTCACCTGCGGGGCGGTGTTCAGCACACCGCCCCGCGGCATTGCCCTACGGTTGCGGACGGCGGTGACATGGCTTCGGAGGAGTACACGAGCAAGACCTGGAAAGTGGCCAGGACCCGAGTCACCCACGCCATCGCCAAGATCCGCGAGGAATACGCGAAGGCCACGCCACGGCCCACCGAGCACGAACCCGTCGACCCGCCGGTACCCGCCGATCTGCTGAATCTGCTGTGCCGCATCGGCGTGGCTCTGGTCGGCGCGGGTGAGACCTCCGCACGGGTGCAGGTCATCCTCGACAAGTTGTCGCGACGCTACGGCACCGACAACATCCATTTCATGGTGTTGCCCACCGCGGTCTTCGTCCGGGTACGCACCGACGAAAGCTCCGCGATCGACATGCTCGACGCCCGCGTCGGCACCCTGCCGCTCGACCAGATCGACGGCCTCTACCGGCTCATCGACCGGATCGAGCAGGACGCGCCGCCGCCGAGCCAGGCGTCGACGGATCTCGACAAGATCCTCACCCAGAAGCCCGGCAGTCCGCCGTGGCTGATCCTGCTCGGGCAGGTGGTACTGACCGTCGGCATCGGCATGATGCTCAACCCGGGCGCGCGGGCGCTGGTCGGCTATGTGGTGCTCGGCCTCGTCGTCGGCGCGCTGACCCAGCTCGCCGACAAGGTGCGGCTGCTGTCGATGGCGTTGCCGGTGGTCGCTTCGGCGGTGGCCGCGGCGCTCGCGTACGGCTTTCCCGGTGCGCTCGCCGGTGGGCAACCGCAGCAGTTGCTGATTCCCGCGGTCGCGACGCTGCTACCCGGCGCGATGCTCACCAACGGCACGATCGAGTTGGCGACCGGATCGATGGTGGCCGGTGCCAGCCGGGTCGTCTACGGCATCAACATGCTGTTCCTGCTGGCGCTGGGTTCCTACGTGGGGATCAGTGTGCTCGGACCGCTGTCGGGTCCGCCGGTGAGCACTGCCCAATTGGGTTGGTGGGCACCGCTGCTCGGGGTGCTGCTGATCGGCTACGGGCATTCGTGGCGGTCGAGCGCGCCGCAGAACACGGTGGGCTGGCTGCTGCTTGTCCTCTATGTCACCTACGCGGCCCAGGTCCTCGGCAAGCACGTGTCCGGTCCGCTGACGGGCACATTCCTCGGCGGGCTCGTCGCCGTGAACGCCGCGTATCTGATCCAGAGCCGCAAGCACGCGCCACCGACCCAGGTGGCGTTCCTGCCCGCGTTCTGGATGCTGGTGCCCGGCGGGATCAGTTACACCGGGATCTCCGACCTGGTCACGCATTCCCTATCGGGGGTGTCGAGCGGCGGGCTGGAGGTGCTGGTGTCGGCGCTGCTCTCGGTGATGTCGATCGCGCTCGGCGTGATGGTCGGCTCGGGTCTTGCCACCGCGCACACGCCGCGTGTCAGCACCCTCATCGACACGGTGGTGCCACACCATCTGCCCTGGATACACACCGCGGGCACGTCGAAGAAACCCGACTCAGACAGCTAGCCGTTCGGTTCAAACGGCCGAGCTCAGTGGCACCGTGTGGATCGGCGTCTCGCCGACGAGCTGGCCGAAGCGGGCGATCACCTTCTCGTGGTACAGCGCGAACAGGTCCTCGAACAGCGCGAGTTGCGCCTCGCTCGGCGGGGAGTCGGCGTCCCATACCGCGAGCAGCGCGCGCCAGACGAGTACGTGCAGATCGGGGGCGACCGCGAAATAGGCGGCGATCGCCTCCGGCACTTCCACGACCATATCGGCGATCGAATTCAGCACCGCGCGTTGCATACTCATCTCGAGCACGCCGAGGAGCTTGCGCACCAACGCGATCTCGGCGGCGATGATGCGCGCGTGGTCGGGCACGGCGTGGCGCGCCATCGCCTCCAACTCGTCGACGGCGGCGGCGAGCTCGGCCGGATCGAGCACCTTCTCCCCCGCGGTGTAGGCGAGCAACGCCTCGCCGACGATCCCGCGCTCCACCTCGACGATGTCGGTGAACATCTCGGCGGCGACCGCGGGCGCGGTGATCGAGAACCGGAACAGGTGCCGGTAGACGTCCATGCCGCCCTCCACCCGCACATCGCGGATGGTGAATCCCTTCCCGCGCCTGGCCTCGACGAATCCGTAGGACTCGAGCCTGCCGAGGATGAGCTGGGCGGTGGCGCGGTTCATCCCGAACTCGTCGGCGACCTGACGCACCGACGGCATCAGCTGGCCGGGGCGGTACTCGCCGGTGGCTACCCGGCGCGCCAACTCATCGGCAACGTCGGCGACCACCGTCCGGGATCCCATCGAAACACCTTTCGGTCATCATCCGGCTACGTCCCAGACAGTTTAGGCGCTGGAACCCGACCCCGCACCCACCCGCCTGCGCTGTGGGGGCGGTTCACGTCACCCAGCTGTTCATTGCCTGGAACCGACCGAACAGCTTGTTCGGCAAGCGGTGGGCAACCCGGCCGATACCGAGGCAGGCGATGCCTGAACCGCAGATCGTTCGCCAGGCAACGCACGCCGCTGGATCAGACAGCACTGTGCGACACCGTGATTGAATACGCAGGCAACAGGGCAGCTAAACATCTTGGGAGGAATTGTGAGAACAACTCGGCTCGCCGCGAGCGCGGTTGCCGCACTCGCCGTGATCGCAGGCTTGTCCGGCTGCAGCAAGAACGAGGAGGATCACTCAGCGCACGCGTCGAGCACCACCGCGACGCCGACGACCTCCGCCGCGGCCACCACCGCGACGAAGCTGACCGGTAGCTCGGCCGCCCCGCTGCCACCGCCGAGTCCGACCCATCCACCGCAACCCGCCCCGAGCCCGGTCCGCACGGTCGACCCGGCCATGCCCCCGGTAACGACCACCAGCAGCGTCCCGCCCGTTCCGCCGCCCGTCATCGACGACGTGAACTGCGGACCGGTCACCGACGCGGGCGGCGCCACCCGCACCGTGATCGCGATCGGCACCGCCGACGGCCGTCCCGGTTGCACCGAGGCGATCAACGTGGCCACCACCTACGTCACCACGATCGCCCCGTCCGATTCGGTCGTCGTCGAAGGCTGGCAGTGCAATTCCCAGCCCGATACCCAGGTCCCGCAGGTGTGTTCGAAGGACGGCCTCGTGATCGCGTTGCGCGCGAACTAGATCATGTCCTTCTTGTCGAGCCAACCCATCACCGGCCAGCCCAGACCGACCGGGATCCAGCAGGTCAGTACGCGGTAGAGCAGTACGGCGGGGACCGCGATCTCGGCCGGGACGCCGAAGGCCGCGAGACCACCGATCAGCGCCGCCTCGACCGCGCCGACGCCACCGGGGGTCGGCGCGGCCGAGGCCAGCGTGCCGCCGATCATGGTGACGATGGTGACGGCCACGAAATCCGTGCCACCACCGAAGGCTTCGACGCTCGTCCACAGCGCCAGCGCCTGCCCGAGGGTGATCATGCCGCAGCCGCCGACGATGACCACGAATCGCTTCGGGTCCTTCGCGAGGTCGACGAGTTCGCCGAACACTTCCTTGACCTGCGGGCGCACCGAATGATTCACCCAGCGACGCAGCGTCGGCACGAACATGAACGCGCCGATCAGCCCCACACCCACGCCCGCCGCCAGATACAGCACCGTCGCGTCGGGCACGATGTGGGCCAGGTTGCTCGATGTTCCGGCCACCACGCTGAACACCACGAGCAGCACCAGGTGGGTGAGCACCTGCATCGACTGCTGCATCGCCACCGCGGCCGTAGCCCGCAGCGTGGACATGCCCGCCTTCTGCAGGAACCGCACGCTCAGCGCCAACCCGCCGACACCGGCGGGGGTGGTCGTCGCCACGAAGGTGTTGGCCAGCTGCTCCACGAGCAGGTAGCGCATCTTGATCAGGCCGTCCGCACAGGCACCGAGCGCGGCGGCGGCGCCGACGTAGGTCAACCCCGACACGGCCAGACCCGCGAGCGCCCACCACCAGTTGAGCGTGCGCAGCTGACTGAAGAACGTCGGCACCTGGCTGAAGAACGGATACGCCACGTAGACCAGAGCGACCAGCAGGACGAGCTGGATGAGCTGGTTACGGGAGAAACGGGTGATCTGCTCGGACTGGATGCGGTCGTGACCGGTTTGCCTGCGCACCTCCTCACGGGCGGTGGACATCACTTTGGTCCACTGCGGTACCGACTTTCGGATGCCGATCGACATGGCCGATTTCGTCAGGCGCCGGGCCGCGACGGCGACCTTGTCCTCGCCGAGTGCCTCGATCGCCGCCGAGACCGCCTCGTGTTTGCCGTAGAGCGAGGTGGTGGTCACCAGCAACTGGGCGATGTCGGTCTGACGTTGCGACTCGGCCGAACCGAATTCGGCGGCGGCGAAACCGCCGAACAGGGTGTCGCCCTGGCTGACTCGCACGAAGTCGGGTTGCAGATCGCCGAGGCTGATCTGGTTGTCGTGCAGGCGAAGCAGCGAACGCCACACCCCGGGCAGCACCTGCGCCGACAAGGTCGCGATCGGCGTACCGCGAGGCATGGTGTGCGCGTACAGCATCCAGCCGCGACTCAGGCCCGCCACCACGACCTGATGGCTGTCGGCCATCCCGAGGTCACCGATCGCGATGCCGAGCAGCGCCCGATGTTCCACCGCACGGTGCATCGATCCGTGCAGCGGCGCGGTCTCGCTGGAGCGGAAGGTGATCCAGCGCCACACCTGCCGGATCGCGCCGAAGCTGCGCTGGTTCATGCCGTACAGCTCGACGACGATCTCGTCTTCGGGCCCGTCGACCTCGGTGGCGAGCAGCAACGGTCCGCGCCCGGCCGGCCGGTCCACCCGGAAGGCTTTCACGGTGTGCCCCCGCCCGGCGAGCACCCGGACCGCGGCGTCGAGGGGCACCTCGAGCGCGGGCGTGCCGACCAGCCAGACGATCACCGCGCCGACCAGCCAGCCGACCGCCAAGCCGAGCATCGCCCGCGCGGGCACCACCGAGCTCACCACCAGGTGGATCGGCGCGAACATCAACAGCAGAAACCACATCCAGCGCCGGGGCCGCACCGGCAGCCACGGGCTCGACACGGTGAGCATGGCCGCGAGCATCGCGATCCAGCGTGGATCGTCGAGGAACTGGGAAAGGAAGGTGTCGAAGCGGTCAGGGATCGGCATGTGCCATTTCGGCGTGGAGATGCCCGCGCCGGTGATCGACAGGGCGAGCACCGCGAACAGGCCCGCCGCCCCGTACCCGGCCAGCAGCTTCCACTGCCTGCGCAACACGAGTTCGATGAAGATGGCGAACGGCAGTGCCAGGATGAGCATTCCGTAGATCAGGTAGACCATGGTCGCCTGGTCCTGGCTGAGGAAGTCCACGATCTTGGCGACCGAGCGTTCCAGCGCCAGCCACTCCGGCCGGGTGATCAGCGAGCCCGCGACCACCACGGCTACACCTATCCCCGCCAGCACCACCCGGACGATGTCACTGGTACGCCGGATCAGCGGTTGCAGGAGTTTCCCCGTGACCGGGATCTCCCGACCGTCGACTCGCATGAGCCGCACGATACACACCGACACGCCGCGGACCCGCCGGGACATCACCCAACCAGCACGGTCGTTCCCGCGTGCCGTGAAGCCGATCACAGGCCGTCACAATCACTGGCGTTACCCCGTCCAGGAAGTAGGAAAACCTCCACTCAGCCGGAAGGAACGATCATGCAGGTTCTGCTCGCAGGTGCCACCGGCGCCATCGGCCGTCCCCTGATCCGCGCGCTGACCGCGAACGGGCACAAAGTTTCCGCGCTCGTCCGCACTCCGAACGCGAACCCGCTCGTGCGCGAGCTCGGCGCCGCCCCGATCACCGCCGATGTGCTCGACCGCGAGGCACTCCTGCGCGCTGTCGACGGTCTGCGCGCCGACGCCGTGATCCATCAGGCCACCGCCTTGCGCGATGCGAAGATGCAACTGGCGTCAACACCTGGGTCCATGTCGAGGACGCGGCCGCCGCGACCGTCGCCGCACTCGAACGCGGTGCACCCGGCCGCGCCTACAACATCGCCGACGACAATCCGATCACCTGGCAGGAGTTCTTCGCGGAGGTCGCCCGCAGCCACCGGACTCCGCGCCCGATCCGCTTGCCCGCGTGGATGATCCGACTGGCCGTGCCCTATATCGGCGCGCTCATGTCGGATACCTCGATGCGGATCTCGAGCCGGCTGGCCAACGACGAATTGGGTTGGAGTCCTCGGTATTCCAGCGTTTCCGCCGGTCTCGCCGCCTGACGGATCGATCCACCGCTTCCGGATGCGTTACGCGGGTCAGTGCGGCGCTCTCGCCATGACAGCGGCGCGGTCGTGGCCGGGGATCACTTCGATATCGGCCGGGAGGGCATGCAGTCGATGAATGGTTTCGAAGGCCCGGTCGCGGTTGGCGTCGAGTAGTTCGCCCAGGAGCGGAGCCTTCTCCCGGATGAGGTCGATCTGCAGGGTGCTCCAGACCGCGTCGCCCGCGAGCAGGACGCGGGAGCCGTCGTCCACGGCGAGCAGGATGCCGACACTGCCGGGGGTATGGCCTGCCAGGTCGACGATCAGGACGGAGCCGTCGCCGAACAGGTCGTGACTACGGGCGAAGGTCAGAACCGGCGGCCCGTCGAGTTCGTAGAGGTCGAAGGCGCGCCCGCGCAGCGGCCCTCGGGCGACGCCGAGCGGCACCTGCGCACCGGCCATGGCCCACCGGTACTCGATATCGGGCACGCGGATCGGGACCAGGCCGGGCAGTTCGTACAGCCCCGCGACGTGGTCCCAGTGCAGATGTGTCGGCAGCACGAAGTCGATGTCGTTGCCGGTGAGGTCGTGGGCGGCCAGTACCTCGCTCAGCCCGTGCACCGGGCTGTCGGGGGCGACCAGCAGCGGCACCGGAAAGGGCAACTCGGGAAGCACTCGCTGGTGCACGCCCGCGCAGATCGCCGGGTCGACCAGGAAGGTGGCCTCCGGGTGGCGGATCAGGAACGTCGACATGGTCAGCTGCGTGGACCGCAGGGTCCGCACACCCTCGACGACGATCGCCGTCGGCGCGGACAGCTCCGCCTGCACGAGCGCGGTCAGACCTACGGTGTTGTGCGCGGGAGGGACGGGAACGCACTCCAGCCCGTCGAGAAATGCGGTGTCGGCGCCGCGCGGCCAGAGCAGCCGTGGACCCGTGGTGACGACAGCGACCCAGCAAGCGAGAACAGTCGATAACATCGTCGTGCGCTCACCCATATGTGCCACCGTAGGCGATCGCCCACACCCCGACCACCGGGCCAGGTCGAGCCGCTGTTGTCAGCGGCCGACGCCCGATGACATTCGGCGTCTAGTCGGTGCGGCCCATCAACCGATCTGTTTCGCGTCGTTCACGTTTCGTGGGCCGACCCGCACCACGCTCGCGCTGCGGCAGGGTGGCGAGGACCTCTTTCGGAGGCGGCGGCGGGCTGCGATCGATCAGGCACTGGGCGGCGACGGGCGGACCGACGCGCTTGTGGATGATCCGCTCGACGACGACGATGCGCTCGAGGCCGGCATGACGGACTCTGATCTCGTCACCCGGGCGGACGGTCAGCGCCGGTTTCGCCGTTACCCCATTAACGCGCACATGCCCGGCGCGGCAAGCTTCTGCCGCGGCCGAGCGTGTTTTGAACAGGCGCACTGCCCAGGTCCACGCGTCGACGCGGGCCTGGGTCTCGGAGTGCTGGGGGGTCACCCCTTAGACGATACGGCGAGCCGTGACGACGTCGTCTGCGCTGAGGTGGGTGTAGGACACCGGGGTGCCCGACTGCACGGCGTTGAGGAGCTGACCGTTGCCCGCATAGATACCGACGTGGCCGCCACCGTTGGTGATGACGATGTCACCGGCCTGCAGGTTGTCGAACGAGACGGGAGCGCCGACGTGCGACTGCTCGAAGCTGGTGCGCGGCAGTTCGACACCGGCCTGGCGGTATGCCCACTGCACGAGGCCGGAGCAGTCGAAGCTCTGCGGGCCCGCGGCACCCCAGTTGTACTGGGCGCCCAGCTTGCCGCGAGCGGCGTCGAGGGCGACGTTGCCTGCGGTCTGCTGCTGCGGCTGGGAGAACGGGTTGTCGAAGTTCACGCTGGGGAGCTGCGGTGCGGCCTGGCCCTGAGGGGCGACCATCGCCTGCAGCTGCTTCTCGACCTGCTGCGCCGGCTGCTCGAGCTCTGGCGGCAGATCGAAGTTACCCAGACCGGGGATGTTGATCGTGGCGGCCTGCGAAATCGCGGGCATCGCACCGGTTGTAGCGGCCACCGCGCCCATGACGAGGGCACCCTTGACGGAATTCGGCAGTCGAGAATCCCGCTGCAAGCTGTGTTTACCCACCGAGACGAGTCTCCGATCTTGCTACTCTCCCGCCGCTTCGTCGCGAATCGCTTGGCGATCATGACTATTCGGCGGTGACCCAGTGGCGCCGCTCCTCTGACGAACCGACAGACTCCACTAAGTCACGAGAAGATTACGGCCTGTGATGAGCGCTGTCCAGCGAAGCACGCAAGTTGTTTTCTTCCGACCGGAAAAGCCCAGAACAAGGGCTACGGCACCGGCGTGTCGGCGCGAGTAACGATTTCATCGTCACCGCCGCGCGGCGCGTTACCGATCGCGTAGCGCGCGCTCGAGTTCGTCGATGCGCGTCCTGGCGTCGGCCAGGTCGACCTCCAGCCTGCCCAACATGATCATCAGCGGCCCGATCGCCAGGTCGGCCACCACCTGCGGATCCGGGTCGTCGTAGCCCGCGCCGATCGTTGCCAGCAGGCCGCGCCGGATCGTGTCGGCCAGGTGCGCGCCCTGCGGCAGCGGCCAGCTCGCCACGATCTCCGCGGTGGTCTGAGGTTCGGAGGACATCGGGCTCCATTCCGGTTTCGACGGCAGTTCTCGGTTTCGCTAGCAGTATCTAGGACACAGCCGAGAGTTACCGAGATTCTCCCGTGCCCACGCGCTACGGTTATCCGGCATGGACCCCGTGCGCAATCCGTATGCACCCGGCGCCGGCCAGCGTCCACCCGAATTGGCCGGGCGCGACAAACAACTCGCGGCGTTCGACATCGTGCTCGAGCGCATCGCCCGCGGCCGACCGGAACGCAGCGTGATGCTCACGGGTCTGCGCGGTGTCGGGAAGACCGTGCTGCTCAATCAACTTCGCTCCGCCGCCATCTCGCGCGGCTGGGGTACCGGCAAGATCGAGGCACGGCCCGACCAGGATCTGCGCAGGCCACTGTCCTCGGCCTTGCATATGGCGGTGCGCGCGATCGCGATGTCGCACCGCAATCCCGAGCGCGTCGACGATTTCCTCGGCATCCTCAAGGCCTTCGCGTTGCGCGCCACCGCGGACAAGGGCATGCGCGAACGCTGGCAGCCCGGTATCGATGTGCCCGCCGTGACCGGTCGCGCCGACTCGGGCGATATCGAGATCGATCTGATCGAACTGTTCAAAGAGGCGGCCGCCCTCGCCGCCGATATCGGGGTCGGCATCGGCATTTTCATCGACGAAATGCAAGACCTCGGCCCCGCCGACGTGTCCGCGATCTGCGGCGCGTGCCACGAGCTGAGCCAGGACGGCGCCCCGTTGATCGTCGTCGGCGCGGGCCTGCCCCATCTCCCCGCGGTGCTCTCGGCCTCGAAAAGTTACTCGGAGCGACTCTTCAGCTACCACCGGATCGATCGTCTCGACCGCCAGTCGGCCGACCTCGCCCTCATCGCGCCCGCCGAACGCGAGGAGGTGAAGTTCACCGAAACCGCGCTCGATTCGCTCTATCAAAGAGCTGACGGCTACCCGTATTTCGTCCAGGCCTACGGCAAAGCCGCCTGGGATCAGGCACCCGAGAGCCCGATCACCGCCGAAGACGTCGCGGTGGCTTCCCCCGCGGCCGAAGAGGAACTGGCGGTCGGCTTCTTCGGCTCCCGCTACGAACGCGCGACCCCCGCCGAACGCGAGTACATGCGCGCCATGGCCGACCTGGCGGGCGACGACGCCCCGGTCGCCACGTCGGCGGTGGCCGCCGAGCTCGGCCGCAAGCCCGCCTCGGTCTCCCCCGCGCGTGACGGCCTGATCAAGAAGGGCCTCATCTACTCCGCCGAGCGCGGCACGATCGGCTTCACGGTCCCCCACTTCGGTCGCTATCTCCGGAGCGTATGAGCATCTTCGGATTTCTAGCAAATCACCTAGAGATACGAAGAATTCCCTGCGTAGCCACTCCTCGACAGTCGTCTACAAATTTCTAGTGAAAGTGCTAGATCTCCGAAGATCGTCCTGAGTAACGATGCGCGCCCACCCGGAATCGTTTGCGCATCGAGTGGATAACGCGAGGGTTGACCGGTTAACACGCTGGAAACCTTCTCCGAAACACCAGGCAGGAACGCATATTCCTCAGGGCGTCCCGCCGCAGACGGAGGAGGGCGCAATGTCGAAAACCTTCCCTATCACCGGCACCGGCGGTCGCCGCTGCACTGTCGTCGCCGATGACGGTGTGCCCATCGCGGTCCGCAGCTTCGGCGACAAGGACGCGGCCCTGACCGTCGTTTTCGTCCACGGCCACTGCCTGCACACCGAATCCTGGTCGTTCCTGCGCGACCATCTGCTGCGGGATTGGGCCGCCGACGCCCGGATGGTCTTCTACGACCACCGAGGCCACGGCGAATCCGGGCACGCCCACCACGCCACCTACACGATCGACCAGCTCGCCACCGATCTCGACGCGGTGCTGCGCGCGGTCGCACCGACGGGGCCCGTCGTACTCGTCGGACATTCGATGGGCGCGATGGTGGTGCTGGCCTACGCCCGCCTCTACCCGGCGGCCATCGGTCACCGGATCGCCGGGATCGGCCTGATCGCGGGCGCCGCGGGCGGCATCACCGAGGTCGGCCTCGGCAGACTCCTCAATCGGCACGCTGTGGCCTCGCTGCAGCGCGCGGTCGTGGCCGCGCCCAGGATGATGCAGGCGTCGAAGCGCTTCTCCCGCTGGATCTTCGGACCGCTGATCCGCGAGGCGAGCACGGGCACCCGGCGCCTGAGCCCGCGCGTCGCGGCCATCGCCACCGCGGTGCTCAACGAGACCGCGCTGCTGACCATGTCCGGCTTCCTGAGCTCGCTGCTCGACTTCGACGAGGCGAACACCCTCGCCCGCTTCGGCGATCTGCCCGCTCTCGTCCTGGCGGGCTCGGCCGATCTCATGGTGCCGTTCACCCACTCGGTGGTGCTGGCCTCACAGCTGGCGGGCGCCGAGCTGGTGCGGATCGAAGGCGCCGGTCACAGCGTGATCCTCGAACACGCCGAAGACGTCGCCCACTCGATCACCACGCTGGTCGACCGGGCGAGGATCGACATGCGCACTCGCTACGCCGTCGCTGGGTGAGCACAACAGTTACCGGACGGCAATCCTGTGTTCTCCCACAACTTCGGGCGTAAACCGAAAAGATCCGTTATTGTGGTGGAGATCACGTTGTGTGGTGAGTCACACGGCTCGGTGCAGTGCGGCCCGGGACTTTTCGGGCGTACCCGTGATCCGGCGAGTCGGTATGCCCGCCATATACACAGGAGGTAACGATGACACGCAGCGATATCGCGGAACTGCGCTACGCGGTCGGCCAACTCCGGCAATCGATCGGCGCACTGCGCTCCAACTACGGCGACGCGGCCACCATCCGTCGTCTGGAGAACGACCTCGAGCGGCTCGTCATCGACGCCGAGGACTTCGAGCAGGCACCACCGCCGGAACTCGCCGTCCCACGCCGGTCGGAGCCGATCTACGTCCCCGACAGCAAGTCCGACGAAGCAGCATGGATGGGCGCCCAGGACGAAGGCCTCGGCTTCCACTCCCGCCCCAGAACGAAGTAAGAGCCTGATCACCGGCGCGACGGCCCTGCCATCAGGGTCGTCGCGCCGACCAGTATTTCTGGAGCTGACTACCCGGCTCGGTGCCGGCCCAGTTTGCGGGTTCGGGAGCCGTGGAAGCGGGCGCCGCGTGGGACTTCGGTCGGTTCGTCGGCTTCGGCCGATTCGAACAGAGCCGCGATCCCGTGATCGTGGCCGAGCGCGATGGCCTCCAGTCCGTAACGACCGCCGGTGCGGCCCAGCTCGTGCAGCATGGTCGTCATGATCCGCAGGCCCGTGGCCCCGACCGGGTGCCCGAGCGCGATGTCGGAGCCGTTCACATTGAGCCGGTCGAGTGGGTCGAGTTCCCATTCGGTGGCCAGTGCGAGCACCTCCACCGCGTAGCCCTCGTTGATTTCGAGCAGATCGATCTCGTCCAGCGAGCACCCGGCTCGCCCGAGCAGCTTCGAGACCGCGGGCGCTGCCCCCAGTCCGGGACCCGCGTTGTCACACCCGGCGGCGGCCCAGCCCGCGAGAAACGCCATCGGCGTCACCCCGAGCTCGCCGAGCCGGTCCTCGGCGACGACCAGGCACGCCGACGCCCCGAGCCGATGCGAACTCATGTTTCCGACTGTCACCACGCCCTCGCGCAGCAGCGGGCGCAAACCGGCAAGCGTGTGGGTCGACAGGTCGTCGCGCACGCCCTCGTCACGGGTGATCTGGTGATCGCCGAACCCGGCGGCCACCCCGACGACCTCGGCCGCGAACGCGCCCTGCCGCCAGGCCCGAGCCGCCTTGCGATGACTGGCCACCGCGAACTCGTCGGCGGCATTGCGGTCGATCCCGTAGTAGTGCGCCAGCCGCTCGGCGTTGTGCAATCCCGCGGTCCCACCGGGTAGCCCCGCATGGGTCGTCGCGCATTCCACTCCGCCCGCGACCACCACATCCGCGGCGCCGGTCTGGACCATCATCGCCGCGGTGATCACCGCCTGTAGTCCGCTACCGCCGTGTTTGTCGGTGACGAAACCGGGTACTGCGAAAGGTAATCCGGCACCGCGAGCGGCGAGCGAACCGACCGCGGGCACATCGGAGAGGCCACCATCGATACAGGCCATGGCCACATCGTCGATGCGTAGCGGGTCGATTCCCGAGCGTTCGATCACGGCGGACAACACCGTGGTCGCCAGCCACTCGGCGGGCATCCCCGACAACGCACCGCCCTCCACGCCACTGGGCGTACGGACGGGCGCCACGATCGCGGCTCTTCTCATTGCGCGTCACGCTCCTCTCCCCGGCACGGGGGAATACCTGTCACAGGGCACCACAGGTTTGTTGCGCAGGCATGACGGGTCGCCACGACCTTCACGCCTGTGATCGAGATCACCGCCATGTGTGGTGACCGAGTGCATGAGACCCACCGCGAGCGGCATGAACAGAGGCGTATGGTGCTCCACATCACAATCCATCGCGGTGGGTAATGATCACTGCCGCAGACCCGAAGATCAGCGAGGCATCCACCGTGAGTGCCGCACCGACCGCTTCCCCCGCTTCCCACTCCGCGGGCACCGGCGTCTTCAGCAGAACGCGCGCCCGCATTTCCGCGCGCACCCTTCGCACCGACCGCTGGTGGCTGCCGCCGCTGTTCACCGCGCTCGGACTCGCCGCGTTCGTCACCTACGCGACGATCAGATCCTTTGTGCGGACGGCCTATTGGGTGCCCGAGTTCCACTATCTGACGCCGTTCTACTCGCCGTGTCTGAGCGACTCATGCGTTCCGGGATCGGCGCATTTCGGTACCCCGTTCCCCGAGCTGCCGATGTGGATCCCGCTCGGTTTCGTGGTGCTGCCGTTCCTGCTCGGCTTTCGGCTGACCTGCTACTACTACCGCAAGGCCTACTACCGCTCGGTGTGGTTCTCGCCGCCCGCCTGTGCGGTGGCCGAGCCGCACGCGCGCTACACCGGCGAGTCGCGGCTGCCGTTGATCATCCAGAACGCGCACCGCTACTTCTTCTACGTGGCGCTGGTGGTCTCGCTGATCAACACCTACGACGCGATCACCGCGTTCCACGGCAGCAGTGGCGGTTTCGGTTTCGGCCTCGGCAATATCGTCCTGCTGGTCAACGTGATCCTGCTGTGGGCCTACACCCTGTCGTGCCATTCGTGCAGGCACATCGTGGGCGGACGGCTCAAGAACTTCTCCGCCCATCCGGTGCGGTACTGGTACTGGACCCAGATCTCCAAGCTCAACACCCGCCACATGGCGCTGGCCTGGACCACTCTCGGCACCCTCGTGCTCGCCGACTTCTACGTGATGTTGGTTGCGAGCCAGACCATTTCGGACCTGCGGTTCGTCAACTGAGCCGCGACAACGCGAGGAGCTTGTATTTCAATGCCAGACGTGGAACGGCACGACTACGACGTCGTGGTGATCGGGGCGGGCGGCGCGGGTCTGCGAGCCGTGATCGAGGCACGCGAACAAGGGCTTTCGGTGGCGGTGGTGTGTAAGTCGTTGTTCGGCAAGGCGCATACCGTGATGGCCGAGGGTGGTTGCGCGGCGTCGATGGGCAACGCCAATGAGAAGGACAACTGGCAGACGCACTTCAAAGACACCATGCGCGGCGGCAAGTTCCTCAACAACTGGCGCATGGCCGAACTGCACGCGCAGGAGGCGCCCGACCGGGTGTGGGAGCTGGAAACCTATGGGGCGCTGTTCGACCGCACGGCCGACGGGCGGATCAGTCAGCGCAACTTCGGCGGCCACACCTACCCCCGCCTCGCCCATGTCGGCGACCGGACCGGCCTCGAACTGATCCGCACGATGCAGCAGAAGATCGTCTCGCTGCAGCAGGAGGACTTCGCGGCGACCGGCGACTACGAGGCCAGGATCAAGGTCTTCGCCGAATGCACGATCACCGAATTGCTCACCGACGGCGGGGCGATCGCCGGCGCGTTCGGCTACTGGCGGGAATCGGGCGGCTTCGTGCTGTTCAAGGCGCCCGCGGTCGTGCTGGCCACCGGCGGAATCGGCAAGTCCTACACGGTGACATCGAACTCATGGGAGTACACCGGCGACGGCCACGCGCTGGCACTGCGCTCGGGCGCGACGCTGATCAATATGGAGTTCCTCCAGTTCCATCCCACCGGGATGGTCTGGCCGCCGAGCGTGAAGGGCATCCTCGTCACCGAGGGTGTGCGCGGCGACGGCGGCGTGCTGAAGAACTCCGACGGCAAGCGGTTCATGTTCGACTACATCCCGCCGGTCTTCAAGGGTCAGTACGCCGAAACCGAGGAAGAAGCCGATCAGTGGTTGCGCGACAACGATTCCGCGCGCCGCACTCCCGACCTACTCCCCCGCGACGAGGTCGCCAGGGCGATCAACGAGGAGGTGAAGGCGGGCCGCGGCACCGAACACGGCGGCGTCTACCTCGACATCGCCTCCCGCATGCCCGCCGACGAGATCGTGCGCAGGCTGCCGTCGATGCACCACCAGTTCAAGGAACTGGCCGATGTCGACATCACGGCCGAGCCGATGGAAGTCGGCCCCACCTGCCACTACGTGATGGGCGGGATCGAGGTGAACCCCGATTCCGGTGCGGCGCTCGTCCCCGGATTGTTCGCCGCCGGTGAGTGTTCCGGTGGCATGCACGGCTCGAATCGGCTCGGCGGCAACTCCCTGTCGGACCTGCTGGTGTTCGGCCGCAGGGCAGGGCTGGGCGCGTCGGCCTACGTGCAGCAGCTCGCCGACAAGCCGACGCCCGCCGAAGCCGACATCGAAGCGGCCGCGAACACCGCACTGGCGCCGTTCGATGCGCGCGCGGACGGTTCCGGCGAGAACCCGTACACCCTGCACTCCGAACTCCAGCAGACGATGAACGACCTGGTCGGCATCATCCGCAAGGAACACGAGGTGCGCGCGGCGATCGACAAACTCGCCGAGTTGCGCGCCCGCTACGCCAACGTGGCGGTGCAGGGCAAGCGGCCGTTCAACCCCGGCTGGCATCTGGCCCTCGACCTGGCCAACATGCTGATCGTCAGCGAATGTGTCGCGCAGGCAGCGCTGTTGCGTACCGAGAGTCGTGGCGGCCACACCCGCGACGATCACCCCGGCATGAACCCGGACTGGCGCAACACGTTGCTGGTCTGCGCGGTCGATCCGTCGTCCGATGCCCAGATCCCCGACGTCACCGTCACCCGGGCCGATCAGACGCCGATGCGCGAAGACCTACTCGCCCTGTTCGAACTGAGCGAGCTCGAAAAGTACTACACCGAGCAAGAATTGGCTGAGCACCCGGCAGCCGAGGGAAAGGCGTAACCATGGGATACGACGCCCGGTTCCGGGTCTGGCGCGGCGACATCGAGGGCGGCAGCCTCGAGGACTACACGGTGGCGGTGAACGAGGGCGAGGTGGTGCTCGACATCATCCATCGCCTCCAGGCCACCCAGACTCCCGACCTCGCGGTGCGCTGGAATTGCAAAGCGGGCAAGTGCGGTTCGTGTTCGGCGGAGGTGAACGGGCGCCCGCGTCTGCTTTGTATGACGCGAATGTCGACGTTCACCCAGGACGAGGTCATCACCGTCACGCCGATGCGGACCTTCCCGATCATCAAGGACCTGGTCACCGACGTCTCGTTCAACTACGAGAAGGCACGGGAGATCCCCTCGTTCACTCCGCCGCCCGGTCTCGCGGCGGGTGACTACCGGATGAAGCAGGTCGATGTGGAGCGCTCCCAGGAGTTCCGCAAGTGCATCGAGTGCTTCCTGTGCCAGGACACCTGCCATGTGGTGCGTGATCACGAGGAGAACAAGCCCGCCTTCGCCGGCCCGCGCTACCTGATGCGCATCGCGGAGTTGGAGATGCACCCGCTCGATACCCGCGATCGACGCGAAATGGCCCAGGAGGAAGCAGGTTTGGGCTATTGCAATATCACCAAGTGCTGCACCGACGTGTGCCCCGAGCACATCAAAATCACCGACAACGCCTTGATTCCACTGAAAGAACGGGTCGTAGATCGACAATTCGACCCTATTGTCTGGCTCGGCAATAAATTGTTCAGACGGTAGGTACTGTTGTCGCTGCGGGGTGCGAAGCCCCGCAGCGACGGCTGCCTACAAGACAGCGACAGTCCCTACAGCGACTAATCCGACCAGTAATCCGATGAACAACGCCGACAGCAAAGAGCTGGTGAGAACGTAGATTCCGATCGCCGATACCGCGAACAGCAGGATCACGATCAGGCGTTCCACCCCGTCCTCAGGCGCTAGCCTCCGGTACCGGGGTGGCATTTTCTTCAACCCTCGGTCCATATACCCGGGTTACCCGACCGAGCGCCGCATCAAACCTCGGCCTATGCCGAATATCTATCGTACTGTGATCTAGCGTGATCAAGGACGATCGAACTCACCGTCGTGCACGCCCGCGGTGAAGGCGGTCCATTCACTCGGGGTGAAGATCAGCACCGGACCCTCGGGATTCTTGCTGTCGCGCAGGGCCACGTGCCCCTCTGCCAGCATGGCGACCTCCACGCTCCCGTCACCGGTGCCTGCCCGCAACCAGGTGGCGCCGGTGGTGTCGATGTCGCGCTTGGTGTTCACGCGAACGCGCCGGTGTCGATGCCACGGGTGAAGTCGTCCCAGCTCGCGCCGTCGAACACCAGGGCGGGACCCGCGGGATTCTTGCTGTCGCGCACCCCGACGTGCCCGCCGAACAGGAAAGCTACTTCGACGCAATCCTTGCCTGCACCACTCCGAGTGCTCTTGAACCAGTGTGCGTCAACAAGATCGAAACTCATGCCACATACTCCTTCGCGACCTGCCGTAGCAAGTCTCTACTCGGTGGGATATCCAGCGCATGGCGCTGGAGGCATTCGTGAGCCCGGTCGTACCTTCGAACATCCGCGCGTCGTTCCAGGTAGAGGTCGCCGGTAAAGCCTTCGGCGTACACCACCGGCGGTTCGACCGGTTGCCCCTTGCTGTCGGTACCGAACTCGAGAACCGTGAAAGGTCCGGTCGAGACTCCGAGTGGAACTCCGGCGGCAAACGGCAGGATGCGCAATGCGACATTACTTCGGGAACTCGCGTCGGCGAGGTGTCGCAACTGCGCAGCCATCACCTTCGCATCACCGACGATGGTACGCAATACCGATTCGTGCAGAACCACATCGATCTCGGCGGGTGAATGCTTGCGGGTGATCAACGCCTGACGTTGCATCCGCAGTGCGACCCGGCGATCGAGCTCGTCGACCGAATCCTTGGGAAAGCCGAGATGATTCAGTGCCCGTGCGTATTCCGCCGTCTGTAGCAGACCGGGAACCAGTTCGGATTGATAGGCGCGCAACCGGTGCGCCGATGCCTCCAGACCCACATAGATATCGAAATTCTCGGGAATCAGATCCCCATAGGCGTGCCACCAACTCTTCACGGCGGCCTGCTGCGCGAGACCGGTGAGACCGCTCGCGAGATGGTCGGGAATGCCGTAGATCCGGCACAGTTCGTGGACATCGATGGTGCGGATGCGGTCGGCCTGCCCCTTTTCCAGTCGCTGCAGGGTGCTGGCGCCCCACTCCATCAGCCGGGCGGCCTCGGCGATGGTGAGCCCGGCCTGGGTGCGCCAGTCGCGCAGGTAGCGACCGAGTTGACGACGCGGCAGGGTCGAGGAGACACCTGCCTGCCCGTCTGTTCCGTTCGATGCCACAGCCCCGCTCCTTCTGTGTCGCACGCCGCCATCCGCTCCGAGCCCCGCGGTGACGGTGGAATTCGTCCACTGTGGGGAATCCTGCACTCCCCCTTGGATCTTGTGCTGGGAATTCGTGCTAAATCTAGCCGATCGGGCGTGTACTCACCGTTAGCCGGGTATTTGCGTGCTGTGCTTGGGCCATGCAATTGAGCGAAGTGAACATGCGCGTCGCCACAGCACTGCTGAGTTGCTCCACCGATCCGGGTCCGATGGAGCCCGAACAAGCCCATGCCGCAATGCAATTGCACCTCGACTGCACTGTCGAAGAGTGCCGAGTGCGCAGGCGGGCGCGCAATACCCTCGTCGAAGCCGGCCGCTGCGTACTGGACGCGCGCGCTACGCGCTAGTGGTGGCCCACATCAGGGGTGGCCCGGCTCAGTGTTGACCCAACGCAGCAGAGGCCCAACTCAGTGGTGGCGATGGTCGGTGAGCGGGTCGCGCGGGCCGAACTTCGGTTTGCGTGCCTGCCCGCTCAGTCCCAGCAGTCGCACCGCGCGGTAGCGATGCGGTTGTAGCGGTCGCAGGTATTCGACCATCGCGTCGTCGTCGATCGGGTGGCCGAGCAAGCTCCAGCCGACGACGGCGGCGAGGTGGTAGTCACCGACCGAGAGGGCATCGGCATCGCCGAAGGCGCGTTGCGCGGTCTCGGCCACCGTCCATACCCCGATGCCGGGCAGGCTGCGCAAACGTCGCGCGGCCTCGACCGGGTCGAGGGTGGCGGTGCGTTCGATCGAGTCGGCGACTCTGGCGGCGCGAACGATGGTCTGTGCGCGCTGCGGACCGACATTGGCCCGGTGGTATTTCCACGACGGGATCAGCCGCCAGGTCTCGGCGTCCGGCGCCACCATCAGGCCGGTCGGCGCGGGGCCGGGTGCCTTCGTCCCGAACTCGCGAACCAGGGTGCGCCACGCCGCGAACGAGGACTTCGTGTGCACCTTCTGTTCGAGGACGGCCGGGATCAGCGACTCCATCACCAGGCCGGTCTTCAGCATGCGCAGGCCCGGGACCGTGCGATGGGCTTCCACCAGCTTGGGATGTTCCGGAGTGAAGTCGTCGAGGTCTTCCTCGAGGCAGAGCATGCGGTCGAGGCCGGCCAGGAATTCCTCGGCGCCGGGGCCCCAGGCGCGGGCGGTGGCGCCGTCGCGGCCGTCCTGGGTCAGGCGGTAGGTCACCACACCGGTGGGCAGTCGTGAGGCGTGCCAGTGGGAGCCGTCGGGGCCGACGTGGTGACAGGGGTCGCCGCCCCCGCGGCGCAGTGGTGCCACGGTGATGCCGACGTCGAAGGGCCTGCTCGACCGGACGGTCCTGGACAGCCCGGCCGAAGCCAGGTCCTGGTCCAGGGTCTGATCACGCATCCGACCATTGTGCGCCTGTGATCGGGGTCAACCGATAGCCGGTCCGGTCGAGCAATCGAGCAGGTACCTGGCCAGATGCAGGCCGGGGGTGTGCGCGAGTTGGTCGGCTTGGGTTCGGCACGAGAAGCCGTCGGCCAGGAAGACGGCGTTCGGTGGCGCGTTTCTCAGCGCCGGGAGCAGAGTGTTCTCGGCGACCGCCACCGAGACGTCGTAGTGGCCGTTCTGCATGCCGAAGTTGCCCGCCAGGCCGCAGCACCCGGCCAGTTCCTGGACGGTGACGCCCATCGCGGCCAGGATTCGGCGTTCGGCGTCGAAGCCGCCGACGGCGTGCTGGTGACAGTGCGGTTGGACCACGACGGTGTCCCGCGGCCGCCGGGGTGGTTGCCAGGCGGGGTGCGCGAGGAGGAATTCGGCAAGGGTTCGGACGGCGGCGGCGACCTGTTTCGCTCGTGGATCGTCGGGGAGTAGTTCGGGGAGGTCGGCACGCAGGGTCGCGGTGCAGGAGGGTTCGAGGCCGATGATCAGGCCACCCGCCGCCGCGTGATCGGCCAGTGCGTCGAGGGTGGCGCGCAATCGGGTGCGGGCGCCGTCGAGTTGGCCGGTGCTGATCCAGGTGAGGCCGCAGCACACGCGCGCTTCGGGGATGCGGACGCGGTAGCCGAGTTGTTCGATCAGTTGTCTGGCGGCTATCGCGTTCTCGGGGTCGAAACTGTCGGTGAAGGTGTCGATCCACAGCATGACTTCGGTAGCCGCCGATTCGTCGGCACCGGCGCGTTCCTTGTCGTCGGACCAGCGGCGCCGCAATGACTTCGGGGCGAGTCGTGGCGCTTCTCGCCGGGGATCGATGCCGGCCAGTCGCATGCCCGCACGACGGAGGCGGGGGAGGGCGGCGACAGCATTGGCGAAGCGTGGGAAGTGCTGGGCGATGGCGAGCCAGCGGGGGAGTCGGCCGAGGACATAGTGATCCAGGGGGCGTAGGCGTCCTCGGTAGCGGCGATACAGTGCCTCGGATTTGTAGGTGGCCATGTCGACGCCCGCGGGGCAGTCGGAGGCACAGGCCTTACAGGACAGGCAGAGGTCGAGGGACTCTTCGACTGCCGGTGCGCGCCAGTCGAGTTCGCCGCGGACCACTTCCTGGAGCACTCTGGCCCGCGCCCGCGTGGTGTCCTTCTCGTCAGCGGTGGCCAGATACGAGGGGCACATGAAGCCGCCGGAACCTCCGGTGTCCGCGCGGCACTTGCCGATTCCTACACATCTGTGCACAGCTGTGGATAGATCGCCGGAGTCTGTGGACAGGGCGAAGCCGAGTGCTGGAACCGGCGTGAGCGCGACTACTCGCAGGTCGGCGTCGACGGGTTTCGGGGCGACGAGGACACCGGGGTTGAGGATGTCGTCGGGGTCGAACAGGGACTTGAAGCCCGCGAAGGCCGCGCGGGCGACCGGTGAGTACATGACTTCCAGCAGTTCGGATCTGGCGCGGCCGTCGCCGTGTTCGCCCGACAGCGATCCGCCGTGTCGCACCACGAGTTCGGCGGCGTCGAAGAGGAAGGTCCGGAATCGGCGGGGGGCGTCGGCGATCGGGAAGTCGAGGCGGACGTGGATGCAGCCGTCGCCGATATGTCCATATAGCAGGCCGCTCACGTCGTATTCGGCGGTGAGCGTGGCGAATTCGCGCAGGTATGCGCCTAGATTCTCCGGCGGGACAGCGGCATCCTCCCAACCGGGCCACGCCGGATTCCCCTCGGGAGTTCTCCCGGCCAGACCGGCCCCGTCGGCACGGATACGCCAGAGTGCCGCTGTGGCAGCGGGATCGGTGACGATCCGGTGGTCGTCGGCATTGCTCACCGCGCACAGTCGCTGGGCCGTAGCCAAGGCCTCCGCCGCGCTCGCTCCCGCGGTTTCGACGAACAGCCAGCCGCGACCTCGCGGCAACTCGGGCACCGTCCCCCGATGCGCGCGGACCACATCGACGAGTCCGGCATCGATACCCTCCACCGCGATCGGCGCGCATCCGGTCACCGCGGCGATATCGTCCGCGGCCGAGGCGATATCGGGATAGCCGAGCACGGTGAGCACGGTCGCGGCGGGCACCGGCGTGAGTGCGACCTCCGCTTCCAGGAGTAGTCCACAGGTTCCTTCGGAGCCGACGAACGCCTTCGCCGCCGACGAACCACGTTCCGGCAGCAGATGTTCCAGACCGTAGCCGGATGCCTGACGATCGAACCGTCCCAGTTCGGTGCGCAGCACAGCCAGGTTCGCGGTGGTGAACTTCGCCAAGCCCGGCACCGCCGTCAAGTCCCCGCCTAGCGTTCTTCGCGCCCCCGTGCCATCGAGAATGCGCAGCTCATGCACGGTATCGGAGGTGCGCCCCCAGGCCAGCGCGTGCGGTCCGCAGGCATTGTTGCCGATCATTCCGCCGAGCGTGCAGCGGTCCTGCGTCGACGGATCCGGCCCGAACCGCAACCCGTGCTGCCGCAGCCGTCGTTGCAGATCCGACAGCACCACCCCCGGCTGCACTCTCGCCGTTCGCGCCTCGACGTCGACCGCGCGCACCGCGTTCATGTGCCTGCTGAAATCCAGCACGATGCCGGGTCCGATGGCATTGCCCGCGACCGAGGTGCCCGCGCCGCGAGCGGTAATCGAGAGCCCGTTCTCGCGCGCGAAGTCCACCGCGGCGGCGACGTCGTCCTCGGCGCGCGCGAACACCACCATGACCGGGCGGACGCGGTAGTTCGAGGCGTCGGACGAATACTCGACGCGCCTGCGCACCGACGCGTCGACCGTGCAGTCGACCCGCGTGCGCAGGGCATCGGCCAGCATTTCCGCGCTCCGGTCGTCGTCCACCCGACCAGCCTATTCGGCTCGCCGGGCTGTGGTTCCGTGCTCGGCCGTCGGGGGCGTGACGGGCCGGTTCCAAATGGCCGAGGGGCGATTCGGGGGCCGGTTTCGCTCTGCGCGCAATCCGGCGCCGACGGAAAGTATTTGCTGTCAACCTTTGTTGAGGTTTTAGTGTCAGAGGGCAGGAGTTCAATGGGTGGGGAGCCTCGAGGAGAGTGGCAGTGAGTATCGAATCAGTGGCCTACAGCCAGATGTACCGACGCGTGAACGCGCCGGAGGAAAAGCGCCCGTTCAGCATGGTGACGGCGCGGCGGATCGTGCGGTTCGCTGAGCATCATCGGCGGCGGATCGGCGGGTTCCTGCTGCTCAGCGTGGTGGCCGCGGTGCTCGGGGTGGCTACCCCGGTGCTGGCGGGCCACGTTGTCAACGGGATCGTCGACGGTTCGGCGCCACGAACGGTGGTGCTGCTGGCGCTCGCTATCGCGGGGTTGGCGATCCTCGACGCTGGGCTCGGTATCGCTATCCGCTGGCTGTCGGCCCGGATCGGCGAGGGTCTGATCCTGGATCTGCGTACCGCGGTGTTCGATCACGTGCAGAAGATGCCGGTCGCGTTCTTCACCCGGACCCGTACCGGCGCGCTGGTGAGCCGGCTGAACAGCGATGTGATCGGCGCGCAGCGGGCCTTCAGTGACACCCTCTCCGGCGTCGTCACCAACCTGGTCACCCTGGTGCTCACCCTCGCCGTCATGCTCAGCATCTCCTGGCAGATCACCCTGCTCGCGCTCGTGCTGCTGCCCGTCTTCGTCATCCCGGCCCGGCGCGCCGGCGACAAGCTCGCCGGCATGCAGCGTGAAGCCGCCCAGCTCAACGCCGCCATGAGCACCCAGATGACCGAGCGTTTCTCCGCACCCGGCGCCACCCTGGTGAAGCTGTTCGGCAGGCCGAACCAGGAGTCGTCGGAGTTCGCGGAGCGCGCCACCCGGGTGCGCGACATCGGTGTGCGCACCGCCATGCTGCAGACCACCTTCGTCACCTCGCTCACGCTGGTCTCCGCGCTCGCGCTCGCCCTGGTCTACGGCCTCGGCGGCTGGTACGCGCTGACGGGCAGCCTCGACGCGGGCTCGGTCGTCGCACTCTCGCTGCTGCTCACCCGCCTCTACACCCCGCTCACCGCGCTGGCCAGCGCTCGCCTGGAGATCATGTCGGCGCTGGTGAGTTTCGAGCGCGTCTTCGAGGTGCTCGATCTGAAGCCGCTGATCGAGGACGCCCCGCACGCCACCCCGGTGCCCGACGGCCCGGTCGCGGTGGAACTGGACGCGGTGAACTTCGGTTACCCGTCGGCCGACAAGGTCTCGCTCGCTTCACTGGAAGACGTCGCGACCTTGGACAGCCGTGGCGGCGTCGAGGTGCTGCACGAGGTGTCGCTGCGCGCCGAACCCGGCCAGCTCATCGCCTTGGTCGGCTCCTCCGGCGCGGGCAAATCCACGATCGCCCAGCTGGTTTCACGTCTCTACGATGTCGACTCCGGCGCGGTCCGGCTCAACGGCTCCGACGTGCGCGATCTGACCACCGAATCCATCCAGCGCACCGTCGGCCTGGTCACCCAGGACGGCCACCTCTTCCACGACACCATCCGCGCGAACCTCCTACTCGCCCGGCCGGAAGCCACCGAGGAACAGCTGTGGGACGCCCTCGATCGCGCCCGCCTGCGCGACCTGGTCGACTCACTGTCCGACGGTCTGGACACCGTGGTCGGCGAGCGTGGCTACCGCCTCTCCGGCGGCGAACGCCAACGCCTCACCATCGCCCGCCTGCTCCTCAAGCAACCACGGGTGGTGATCCTCGACGAGGCGACCGCCTCCCTCGACTCCACCTCCGAAGCAGCCGTTCAGGAGGCTCTCACCGAGGCCCTGATCGGCCGCACCGCCCTGGTCATCGCGCACCGTCTCTCCACGATCCGCGCCGCCGACCAGATCCTGGTCCTCGAAGACGGCCGCATCGTCGAACGAGGCACCCACGCCACCCTGCTCAACGCCGACGGCCGCTACGCCGAGCTCTACCGAACCCAGTTCGCCGACGACCCGGTGGCCCCGGCCGTCGTCTGAGCGCGCGGCTGGTCCGAAATCTCAGAACTCGTTGGCTACGCCGATCACGGTGCGGCCGGAGTGGGTACCGTCCTTGATCGACTGCAGGACGGTACCCACTCCGGTGATCGGAGTGAAGGACTCGATCGTCGAAAGGTGCTGCGGGCGAAGCTGTTTGCCCAGCGCGGCCCACAGGGCGCGGCGCTTCTCGATCGGCAACTGGACCGAGTCGATGCCGAGCAGGCTGACACCGCGCAGGATGAAGGGGAGCACGGTGGTGGGAAGTTCGGCGCCGCCGGTGAGACCGCTCGCCGCGACCGCGCCGCCGTAGCCGATGGCGCTGAGAACGTGGGCGAGCGAGGCGCCGCCGACGCTGTCGACCGCCGACGCCCAGTTGGCCTTGTTGAGCGGGCGCGGCTTGGCGTCGGGGTCGAGGGGGAGTCGGCCGATCACCTCGTTGGCGCCGAGTTCGGCGAGCAGGTCGCTCGCGTCGGTCTTGCCGGTGGAGGCGATGACCTCGAAGCCGAGGCCGGAGAGGATGTCGATGGCGACGGTGCCTACACCGCCGGTCGCGCCGGTGACCAGGACGGCGCCGTCGTCGGGAGTGAGTCCGTGGTCGAGCAGGGCCTGCACGCTCATGGCGGCGGTGAAGCCCGCGGTGCCGATGGTGGCGGCGTCACGGGTGTCGAGGCCATCGAGCTTCACCACCCACTCGGCAGGCACCCTGGTGTATTCGGCGAAGCCGCCGTTGCGGGAAACGCCCAGTTCGTAGCCATGCGCGATCACCTGATCGCCGGGGGCGAAGTCATCGGTGTCCGAGGAGACCACCTCGCCGGTGAGGTCGATGCCCGGCACGATCGGATAGTTGCGAACCACCCCGCCGCGCGGCGTGATCGCCAGCAGATCCTTGTAATTCGCGCTCGAGTAATGGACCTTGATCGTCACGTCGCCGACGCCGAGGAAGTCGTCCCCCACCGTTTCGCGGGCGAGCACGATCCCACCGTCGGATTCACGGGCAACCATCGCTGAGAACTCCATCGCCCGAGCATACGAGTTCGCAGCCCCGATATGGAGGGCCCGTGACCGAGGTCAGGGTGGAAGTAGTTCCAGGCGGACGCCGAGGAGGCGGACGGGGCGGTCCAGGTCGAAGCGGGCGATTATGGCGAGGGCGGTGTCGACGATGGTGGGGATGTCGTCGGTGGGGGTGGGGAGTTTTTGTTGTTTGCTGCGGGTGTAGAAGGTTTTGGTGCGGACGGTGACCGAGACTCGGGTGCTCGTTCGGTGGTGTTCGCGCATTTCCTCGGCGACTTCGGTGGCCAGGCGGGCTACCTCGCGGTGGATTTCCTCGGGTTCGGTGAGGTCGTGGGGGAAGGTTTCGGACTTGCTGCGGCCTACCGGGATTCGTGGGGTCGTCGAGAGTTCGGTGTCGCCCTTGCCGTGGCCGAGGACCCAGAGGTAGGGGCCGGTGCTCGGGCCGAATTCGGCGGCCAGGCGGGCGCGGTCGGCGGACATGAGGTCGGCGACCGTGGTGATGTCGAGGTCGGCCATGCGTTTGGCCATGCGGGCGCCGACGCCCCAGAGTGCGTCGGTGGGGCGGTGGCCCATGAGTTCGGTCCAGTTGGCGGCGGTCAGTTCGAAGATGCCCGCAGCGGCGCCCTCGTCGTGTTCGGGTTCGGCGGAGGTCTTGCCGGTGGATTTGGCGAAGCCGGTGGCGAGTTTCGCGGTGAGCTTGTTGTCGCCGATGCCGACCGCGCAGGTGAGTCCGAGTTCGATGATGGCGGTGCGGATTTCGGCGGCGAGCTGCCATGGATCGGCATCGGTGGCGACGAAGGCTTCGTCCATGCCCCAGACCTCGACGGCACCGGCCACCTGGCCGAGTGTCGCCATGATCTCCTCGGAGGCCACCTCGTAGGCGGCCATGTCGACCGGCAGGAAAACGCCCTCGGGGCACTTGCGTTGCGCCATCTTCAGCGCCATCCCAGCACGCACGCCGAAGGCCCTTGCGGAATAGGAAGCGCAGGTCACGACCTTGCGGGGCTGATCTGGATCGCCCTCACCACCGACGATGACGGGCTGACCGCGCAACTCAGGGCGACGCCGGAATTCCACCGCCGCCTGGAATTGGTCGAGATCGACATGCAGGAGCCACCGGGGCACGGTTCTGTCATACCCCATGGCACCGACAATCCGGCGTAACCGGGCGTGGCAATATCCGTAGCGCGCCAACCGATCACGACTGAGCTCGAAGAACGGAACACCCGATGCCGACCGAAGCCACCACCCTCGACCTCGACCTGGCGCGCCAGGTGCTCGCCGCGCAGCCTTTCGCCCGTCTGGTCGGCACCGAGCTCACCGAATTCGGTGATGGCGCGGCCACTCTCGTCATCGATATCCAGCCCGAACACGGTCAGCAGTTCGGCTTCGTGCACGGCGGGGTGCTCGCCTACGCCGCCGACAACGCCCTCACCTTCGCCGCGGGTACCGTCCTGGGCCCCAACGTCCTCACCGGCGGCTTCACCATCACCTACCTGCGCCCCGCCCAGGGCGAACGCCTGCGGGTGCACGCCACCGTCCTCGGCGCCACCCGCCGCCAGGCCGTCACCCACTGCGACGTGTACGCCGAAACCGAGGGTGAGGAACCCATCCTCTGCGCGGTCGCCCAGGGCACCACCCGCCGCGTCGAAAAGGACCTCGCCCCCTCCGCCGAGGAGGACGTCGAATTCGACGACGATGTCGAATTCGACGACGATGTCGAGTTCGACGACGACCAGGACAACTACGACACCGACCAACTGGCAGTGGTCATCGTCGACGGCCCGGTACTGCCGCCGACCGTGAGCCGCTAGTGGGGCTGCGGATACGACGAACGGGCCGCGCGCAGATGACTGCGCACGGCCCGTCGGCGGTTCGGATCAGGCGCTGACGGCGAAGGTCTTGCCGTCGGCGGCAGGTTCGGCGATGGGTTCGATGGCGTAGGCCAGGATGTCTGCCACGTCGGCGACGGGGCGGACGTCGAGTGCGGCCAGGACCTCGGCCGGGACCTCGTCGAGGTCCGGTTCGTTGCGGGCGGGGATGAAGACGGTCTTCAACCCGGCTCGCTGGGCGGCGAGGAGCTTCTGTTTCACGCCGCCGATGGGCAGGACGCTGCCGTTGAGGGTGACCTCGCCGGTCATCCCCACATCGCCGCGGACCGGGCGGCCGAGGGCCAGCGACACCAGGGCGGTGACCATGGTGACGCCCGCCGACGGGCCGTCCTTCGGGACAGCGCCCGCGGGGAAGTGGATGTGGATATTGCGGTCGAGAACCTTGGGTTCGATGCCGATTTCCTCCAGGTGCGAGCGCACGTAGGTGAGGGCGATCTGCGCGGACTCCTTCATGACATCGCCGAGTTGGCCGGTGAGCGTGAGGGAGCGTTCGCCCTCGGCGCCGTTGGCCTCGATGTAGAGCACATCGCCGCCGGCACCGGTCACCGCGAGGCCCGTCGCCACACCGGGGACCGAGGTACGTTCCATCGAATCCGGGGTGAAGCGGGGGCGGCCGAGGTAGTCGGTCAGGTTGTCGATGTCTACGACCAGCGACGTCACCGCTCCCGCCGGCCGCGCACCGGATTCGAGGTCGATGACATTGTCGTAGCCGAGCGTCGGGTCGTAACCGAGCGCGGCTTCGTCCTCGCGACCGGCTGCGTCACCGGTGACGAGGCGAGTCGCCGCCTTGCGCAGGGCTTTTGCCACCAAACGCTCCATCTGACGAACACCTGCCTCGCGGGTGTAGTTCGCCGCGATCTCGCGCAACGCCGCGTCGGTGATCGACACCTCCTGCGCGGTCAGCGCATTGCGCTCCAGCTGGCGGGGGACCAGGAAGTCGCGGGCGATGGCCACCTTGTCGGCCTCGGTGTAACCGTCGACGGTGATGAGCTCCATGCGGTCCAGCAGGGGACCGGGGATGGTGTCCATGACATTGGCCGTCGCGATGAACAGGACATTCGACAGGTCGAGGTCCAGGTCCAGGTAGTGGTCGCGGAAGGTGTGGTTCTGCGCGGGGTCGAGGACCTCGAGCAGGGCCGCCGCCGGATCACCACGGAAGTCGGAGCCGACCTTGTCGATCTCGTCCAGCAGGACAACGGGATTCATCGACCCCGCCTCCTTCACCGCACGCACGATCCGGCCGGGCAGCGCGCCGACGTAGGTGCGGCGGTGGCCACGGATCTCGGCTTCGTCGCGCACGCCGCCGAGGGCGACGCGAACGAACTTGCGGCCGAGAGCCTTTGCGACCGACTCACCCAGCGAGGTCTTACCGACGCCGGGCGGACCGACCAGCACGAGCACCGCGCCGGAGCCACGTCCACCGACGACCTCGAGACCACGAGCGGCCCGCCGCGAACGCACCGCCAGGTACTCGACCATGCGGTCCTTGACCTCTTCGAGGCCGTGGTGATCGGCGTCGAGTACCGCGCGGGCGGCCGAAACATCGGTGCTGTCTTCGGTTTTCACCGTCCACGGCAGTTCGAGCACGGTGTCGAGCCAGGTACGGATCCAGCCCGATTCCGGGCTCTGGTCGCTGGCGCGCTCCAACCGGCCGACCTCGCGCAGCGCCTCGGCGCGCACGTTCTCGGGCAGGTCGGCGTTCTCGACGCGGGTGCGGTAGTCGTCGGCGCCGTCGGGTTCGTCCTCGCCTAGTTCCTTGCGGATGGCGTTGAGCTGCTGGCGCAGCAGGAATTCGCGCTGGCTCTTCTCCATGCCGTCGCGAACGTCTTCGGAGATCTTGTCGGTGACCTCGACCTCGGCGATGTGGTCTCTGATCCAGTCGATCTGCTTGGTCAGCCGCACGGCGACATCGGGGGTCTCGAGCAGCTCGCGCTTCTGGTCATCGGACAGGTACGGCGCGTAGCCCGCGGTGTCGGCGATGGCTTCGGCGTCGGCCAACTGGTTGACGATGTCGATGATCTGCCAGGCCTCACGCCGCTGGAGCACGGCGACTACCAGCTTCTTGTACTCGGCGGCCAGCGCGATGGTGTGCTCGTCGGGCTCGACCGCCTCGACGAGTTCGGCCTCGACCCACAGCGCGGCGCCCGGCCCGGTGACCCCGTGCCCGATCCGCGCCCTGCGCTCGGCCTTCAACACGGCCGCGGGCGCGCCGCCGCGCATCCGGCCGACCTGTTCGATGGTGGCGACGACGCCGTAGGACGCGTACCCCTCGTCCAGACGCGGTGCGACCAGCACCGAGCCGGTTTTTGCGGCCTGCGCCGCGTCGATGGCGGCCTGCGCGGATTCGTCCAGTTCGATGGGCACGACCATGCCCGGCAGCACGATCGGATCGGTCAGGAACAGCACCGGCAGGTTCTGAGCTGAAGTCATGTCGACCCTTCCAAGTTGAGCTTTGCTGACTCAACATGGACCCCCGGTGGTTTGTTCCTGCAGGTGGCGCCGTTCACTCACGGCGAAAAAGTTCTCCGAAATTCTTTCGTCGGGGATGTCGAGAACGCGCGGGCGGCTCCGTCCCAGGGGTACGAGCAGCCGAACGGGCCTCGACGACATCGAAGGAGCGACCGCCATGGAACAGCACGAGATCACCGAGATCCTGAACCGCCCGCACAGCCAGGAACTGCTGGCCCGCGACCTGCTCCGCATGGCCTACGTCGCCAAGGACGGCACGCCGCGCAATGTCCCGGTCGGTTTCGCCTGGAACGGCGCGGAGATCGTCGTCTGCACGTCGACGAACGCACCGAAGCTGCCTTCCCTGCGCCACAACCCCGCGGTCGCGCTGACGATCGACACCGAGGTGCACCCGCCGAAGATGCTGCTGATCCGCGGGCGGGCGGAGTTGGATGTGGTGCACGGCATCCCGGCGGAATACCTGGAGATGAACGGCAGCTACGAGATGACCGCCGAGCAGCGCGTCGTGTGGGAGGCCGAGGTCCATTCGCTCTACGAGGGCATGGTCCGGATCGTCATCACGCCGACCTGGGTCAAGCTCATCGACTTCGAGACCACCCTGCCGTCCGCTGTCGAGGAACTCATCCAGCAGCGGGCCGAACGTCAGAACGCCTGAAACCGACCTGTCCCGGCCAGAATGGGCCGAAACGAATCGAGGAGAACATCATGGCCAAGTACCTGCTGCTCAAGCACTACCGCGGCGCTCCCGCCTCGGTGAACGACGTGCCGATGGATCGGTGGACGCCGGAGGAAGTGACCGCGCACGTGCGATACATGGAGGATTTCGCCGCACGGCTGCGATCGACCGGCGAATACGTCGACAGTCAGGCGCTGACCACGCAGGGCACCTTCGTCCGCTCCGACGGCGAGGGACGCCCGCCGGTCACCGACGGGCCGTTCGCGGAGACCAAGGACCTGATCGCGGGCTGGATGATCATCGACGTCGACACCTATGACCGGGCCCTCGAACTGGCCGGTGAGCTGTCGGCGGCGCCGGGCGCGGGCGGGAAGCCGGTCCAGGAGTGGCTCGAACTGCGGCCGTTCTACGCGGAATTGCCCACGGTGACCGAATGAACGAAGCGCTGGTGCGCGCGCTCGTCCCCGCGGTGATCGGGATCCTCGTCCGACGCGGGGCCGAGTTCGCCGCGGCCGAGGACGCGGTACAGGAGGCGCTGATCCGGGCGCTGGAAACCTGGCCCGACGATCCACCGCGCGATGCGAAAGGCTGGCTCGTCGCCGTCGCATGGCGAAAGTTCATCGATGCGACACGGGCCGAAACATCACGGCGGGGTCGGGAATTCGTGGTGGATGCCGAGCCCGAGGCCGGGCCGGTGCCCGCCACGGACGACACATTGTGGCTGTATTTCCTGTGCGCGCACCCTTCGCTGTCTCCCGGCTCGGCCGTCGCGTTGACCCTGCGCGCGGTCGGCGGCCTGACGACCCGACAGATCGCGACGGCATACCTGGTTCCGGAAGCGACTATGGCGCAACGGATCAGCCGGGCGAAGAAGCGGATCACCGGCTTACCGCTCGACCGTCCCAGCGATCCGGCGACCGTGCTGCGCGTGCTCTACCTCGTCTTCAACGAGGGCTACAGCGGCGACGTCGATCTGGCGGCCGAAGCCATCCGACTCACCCGCCAGCTCGCCGCCTCGACCGACGAACCCGAGGTCTCGGGACTGCTCGCGCTGATGCTGCTGCACCACGCTCGCCGTGCCTCACGCACCGAGGGCGCCCGTCTGGTGCCGCTCGCGGAGCAGAACCGAACACACTGGGACACAAGACTTATCGCCGAAGGGGTGACCATTCTGCAGGCCGCCTTGGCCCGTGACCGGCTGGGCGAATACCAAGCCCAAGCCGCGATCGCCGCTCTGCACGCGGACGCCCCGAGCACCGCCGAAACGGACTGGGTACAGATCGTGGAGTGGTACGACGAACTGCTGCTTCTCACCGACAGCCCGGTGGTGCGCCTGAACCGCGCGGTCGCGCTCGGCGAGGCCGACGGACCCCGAGCGGGCCTGGCCGCACTGGCCGACCTGGACCCAGAACTGCCGCGCTACACCGCATCCCGTGCCTACCTGCTCGAACGGGCGGGCGACCTCGCGCAGGCCGCCACCCTGTATTCCGAGGCCGCACACGCCGCCACCACCGTGCCCGAGCGCGACCACCTCACCCACGAGGCGGCCCGGGTACGGCAGCTGCTGTCCTGAGTCGCCTTCGGCGCTAAGTGGACCGCGGCAGCCGGTCGTCCGCGACCAGATAGGTGATGCCGAGATCGCGCAGGACGATGCCGGGCTCGCTCGCGTGAACCGGACCGAGCGCCTTCACCAGATCCACCGACGTCAGATGATCGGCCGGGTGAACGCCGTCGGCGGGATGGAAATCGACTGTGGCCGTTGCTGTTCCAGCTGCGGTGGTGGTGACCAGGCGATAGCGCAGCGGAACCGCGCCGGTGCCTCGGGTGCGGATCGAACGGTAGGTGATCCGGTCACCCAGGGTGTAGACCGCACCGTTCTGCTCGGGAGTATCGGCGCGCGAGCCGGTGAAGGCGGCGTCTTCCAGTACGCGCAGAGCGGAGAAGTAGTAACCGGGCACCATCTCGTCCGGCACCGTGTTCCACGGATACACGCCCTCGTCGGGTAGCTCGAGCTCCTCGATCAGTTCGATGCTGGTGATCTCCCGCGTCGCCGCGGCGAGCGAGCGGGTGAGCCGGGCCGCCACCGCCGACTGGAAGCCGCCGGTGGCGTGCAGGGTGGACGATCCGGTGCGGCAGGCATCCCGCACCTCGTCCAGGGGGAGGGCTTCGAGGGGCAGTGCGGTCACCACGTCGCGACCCGCGCCGAGCTGGGCGACTACCGCATCGACGTCGGCCGTCAGGTGGATAACCACCGCGGCCGAGGAAGGCGGCGCGACGGAGATATCGGGATGCGCGGCGATCCGGTCGGCGAGCGGCCCGGCGCCGAGCACCGCGACCGGAAGCGGGGAGGTCATGCTGTCTCCAGACGGTATCGGGGGCTCAGATCGAGCGTCGCGACACCGGCCGGCGCCGCGCACAGTTCCGGGATGACGTCGAGCATCGCCTTGACCGAGATGTCGGTGACCGCGGACCAATCGCCCTCGTACGACTCGTCGTCAAGTTCGTTGCGCATCTCGATCCGGGCGGGGCTGCCGTCCAGCGTGATCACGTGCCCGCCGGCGAGGCTGCGCGGATGATCCGGCCCGAGGTGGGCGTTGCCCGGGCCGACGTGCCAGCATTCGGCGTTGGTCATGAACAACCGGTCGCCGAGGTAGCCGCGATAGCTCATGTGGATGGCGCCGACCGTGCCCGGCTCGATCACACTGCCGCCGGCCCGCACCCGGGTCCGCGCAGGCACGGGATAGACGTGCCGTTCCACCCGAACGTCCTCGGCGCGGGCACCGAACAGCGTGTGTGCGACGTTGGCGAGCACCGCGTCGAAGTAGAAGTGCTGCATGAGCGCGATGGCGTGGTCGGAGTCGACCGCGCTCAGCGGCATCCCGAAACCGAGGCTGGCCAGACCGCCCCACATGCCGTCCGGTGCGGCCGAAAGATCGCCGACCTCCAGGAATTTCACCTCGCGCACCTCGTCGAGCAGCCCGGCCAGGCGTAGCAGCAGTTGCTCCACCATGAGTCCGGGGTGCAGGCCCGTGCCGTGCAGCGATACCCCGCCCCGCAGGCAGGCGGCCTGAAGTCGTTCGCCTGTGGCCCGGCGTGGGATCGCCCGGTCCACCACCGGCGCGGCCAGACGCTCCAAGACCGGGCCGGTGAACCGAAGCGGGCCCGAATCCGCCACGCGCATCAGCGCTTTCAGCGCCGACAGCGCCTTGGGCAACTGCGGCCCGAAGGCGCCTCCGGTCACCCGCATCTGCGCGACAGTGCGCAATACCTCCAGCGGCGAACGCGATTCGGACAGCCAGGTGGGCATGGCCGGATTGTGATAGGACGCCGCGGACACCACGTTCTTGCCGGACTCGAGCAGGTCCAGCACATCGGCGTCCGCGCCCTGCACCAGCGACGGTGTCGTCGGCGTGTGCACAACGCAATCCGCTTTCAGCGCAAGGATTTCCGCCTTGGACGTGGTCGCAGTGATGCCCACCGGCGCCAGCCCGACCAGTTCGCCGATGTCCTTGCCGTGCTTGTGCGGGCTGAACACCTTGACCCCGACAACCTCGAAATCGGGGGATTCCAGCGCCGTGCGCAGTGCCCGCCCGCCCATGTCACCGGGGCCCCAGATGATCAGCCGATACGGACGTGTCACAACCGTCTCCTTGCCGTTGGCGGTATTTCTAACACGCCGAGCCGTGAGATATATGGACTTTGATTCTCTTATTGTCTCGTTGCGCGATCTGCCGTAGCTTCCCCTTCGAGTCAATACGCTGATTTCGTTGAAGGTCTCTCACGATGGCGACAGCGCCAGAGGTGTCACTGTGCAGAATCAACCACCCGCAGCCGAGCTGCTGGAGTCCCTGGCCGAACTACTGGAGAGCACACTGCTGCCGGCCTTGCCGCCCGCTCTGCGGCACCGTGCGCGGGTGGGGGCGAATCTGGCCAGGATCGTGCGGCGCGAGATCGATCTCGCGCCTGCGGCGACGCGACATGAACACGAACTGCTGGGCGCGGCCGACGACGAGCGCGCCTTGTGGCAGGCACTTGTCGAGGTGGTGCGCGCCGACCTGGCGATCGCCAAACCCGGTTACGACAGCTGGGAGGGGGAGTGAGCACCGATATCGTCGCAGGTCTGGCCGAGTTCCTGACCCGGACCTCGGCCGCGCCCGTGCGAGTAGACGAGCTGGAGTACCTCTCGGCAGGCGCGCGGCGGCGCAACGTCGGCTTCACCGCGCATGTCGAGGGGGAGCGCGCCCGCAAGCTGGTCGCCACGCTCGTGCCTGCCGCCGTGCAGATCATGTCGGTCGAGGACGAGGCGGCGGTGCGCGAGCTGGCGCGCACGAACGGAGTGGCGGTGCCCGCGGTGGTAGCGGTCTGCGCGGATCCAGTCGTGGTGGGCGAGCCGTTCGTTGTCAGCGAGCATGTGTCCGGGGAGACCGTCCCGCGCAGGGTATTACGCCTCATCGCGGCCGCGGGCAACGCCGAGACGGTGGCCCGCGAGTGGGGCGAGGCGATGGGCAGGCTGCACGCCATCGATCCGGCCGCCGCTCCGCGCACCGTGCCCGCCGCGGGCGCCGATCCGGCCGCCGCCCTTTTCGCCGTGGCCGAGGCGGACGTGCGTGCGCTGCTCGGCGACCGGCCGGTGTTCACGCTGGCGCTGCGCTGGCTCGAACAGCGGCTCCCGGGCCCGCCGCCGCGCACCGCGCTGCTGCATACCGACCTGCGCAACGGCAATATCGTCGTCGCCGCGGACGGTTTGCGGGCCGTGCTGGATTGGGAGGGCGCTCAGCGTTGCGGCGACCCGATGCGTGACGTGGCCTGGCCCGCACTGCGAATGTGGCGCTTCGGTGCGGACGAACGGGAGTTCGGCGGTTTCGCCGACCGCGCGAGCTTCCTGCGCGGCTACCGGGCCGCGGGCGGTGACTTCGATCTCGACAGATTCCGCTGGTGGAAGGTGATGGGCACGCTGGCCTGGGGCGTCGGGCTGGCCGCTCAGGCCGCCGCGCACGTAGACGGCAGTGTGCGCGACATCGTCATGGCCGCCAGCGGACGTCGTGTTTCGGAAATCGAGTGGGACCTGCTCATGCAGATTCGCCCCGAGGCGAAAGTTTAGGAGAGACAGTGGATTTCGAACTTCCCGAAGAACTGGCCGGATATCTGACCGAGCTGGATGCTTTCATCGAGGCCGAGATCGTCCCGCTCGAGCAGCAGGCCGACAACATTCGTTTCTTCGACCACCGCCGTGAGGACGCCCGCACCGACTGGGACCGTGGCGGCCTGCCGACCGCGCAGTGGGAGCAATTACTGGCCGAAGCGCGTCGTCGTGCCGATGCCGCGGGCCACTACCGCTATGCCTTCCCGCGCGAGTTCGGCGGGCGCGACGGCACCAATCTCGGGATGGCCGTGATTCGCGAGCATCTGGCCGGACGGGGGCTCGGTCTGCATTGCGACCTGCAGAACGAGCACGCCATCGTCGCCAACAATGTGGGTCTGCTGCTGATGCTCGAGTACGGCACCCCGGCCCAGCGCGCCGAGTGGGTGGACGGGCTGGCCGCGGGCACCGAGTTCTTCGCCTTCGGCATCACCGAGCCCGATCACGGTTCCGACGCCACCCACATGGCGACCACCGCTGTCCGGGCGGGCGACGACTGGATCATCAACGGGGCCAAGACGTGGAACACCGGAGTCCACATCGCCGACGCCGATCTGATCTTCGCCCGCACTGCGGGGCAACCCGGCGACGGACACGGCATCACCGCGTTCCTGGTGCCGACAGACGCGCCCGGCTTCCGCGTCGAGGAGTACCTCTGGACCTTCAACATGCCCACCGACCACGCGCGCATCTCGCTGACCGAGGTGCGGGTCCCGAGTTCGGCGATCTTCGGGCAGGAGGGTCTCGGACTCGGCGTCGTCCAGCATTTCTTCAACGAGAACCGGATCCGCCAAGCGGCCTCCAGTCTCGGTGCGGCGCAGTACTGCATCGACCAGTCCGTGGCCTACGCCAAGGAGCGCAAGCCTTTCGGCAAGCCGCTGGCAGTGAACCAGGCCATCCAATTCCCACTGGTGGAACTGCACACACAGTGCGAGATGTTGCGCGCGCTCATCCACAAGACCGCCTGGTCCATGGACACCTACGGCACTTTCGCCGCCTCCGAACAGGTTTCGATGTGCAACTACTGGGCCAACCGGCTGTGCTGTGAAGCCGCCGACCGGGCCATGCAGGTGCACGGTGGTCTCGGCTACTCGCGGCACAAGCCGTTCGAGCACATCTATCGGCACCATCGGCGCTACCGGATCACCGAGGGGGCGGAGGAGATTCAGATGCGGCGGGTGGCCGGGTATCTGTTCGGGTTCATGGACCGAACCGCGGTCAAAGGGGTGTGAGTCCGCAGATAACGACCACGGCCTCCCCGGGTTGAGGACCGGGGAGGCCGAGGGCGTTGGGACAGGCGGTCTAGAGGTTCGAGGGACGAATCCGCTCGGTCGGCGGGTCGATCGTGCGGCGGGAGTTGGAGCCGCCGCTGCTGAGGAAGCCGAGGACGGCTCCCGCGATCAGCGCGATGGCGCCGACGATGCCCAGGATGATCGGCAGGGTCTTGCCGAAGAGGTCGAGCTTGTCGAGGCTCTCCTGGGTGACGGCCATCTGGGCCTCGATGGTCTCCTCGTCGAAGACGAGGTGCGACTTCAGCACCGAGACGTCGACCTGGTTGGCGCTACGGCCGTAGTACATGTGGATCTTCTCGCCACCCTTGAGGACCGCACCGGTCCTCGGCTCCACCCACACGTCGCGGGTGTTGGTGTAGAAGCGGGTCATGGTGACCGGCTCGGTGCCCTCGAGGCCCCACTTGGCGGCGGGCAGGGCGAGCTGGTGGGAGGGGTGCTTGACGACGTCCCACATGTTCGTCACCGGGATGTCCTGGCGGAAGTGGTAGACCGGCACGCCGTTGATCTCCGACTCCTCGATGAAATCGATGTCGTAGGTGGCGCGGGCGTTGAGGTCGAAGTACGGGTACGACTTCTTCTCGGTGCCGATCGGGAAGCGGTACTGCAGGCCGCGGCGCTGCTGCTCGACGGGGATCGCGGCGCCCGACTTGGGGTCGGCGGCGACGGCGATGGAACCGTTGGGCGAGGCGTCGATCGGCGCGCCGGTGACGCGGTCGAGGGTGACGCGGTCGACCGAAGCGGTGAGCAGGCCCTCTTTGGGATCCCGGTCGTCACGACGCAGGGTCTGGCCGGCCTGGACGGTCATCTCGTCGGCGTCGGAGGGCTCCTCGACCGTCAGGAAGCGCTGCGAAACGAGCGGCACGTTGGTGTTCACCGTGGCCGCGCCCTCGGTCGCGGTGAGCGACTTCGAGTCCAGCACAAGGCTTTCCTCGCCGGGCACGCTCTTGGCGACCGTGGTGATGCGCAGATCGAGCGGGGTCTTGGCGACCTTGTCGACCGTGTAGGTGGGGATCATGACGGCGGCCGCGAGCAGCAGCGCGCCGAGACCGACGAGGATGCAGGCGATGAGCCTGCGTACGTTGCTCATCGCGAGCCGTACTGCACGTTGCCGAGCAGCGACGAGCCCGGATCACCGGACTCCTCGGGCGCCGGGATCGAATTCTGTTGCGCGCCTGCGGTGATGCCGAGAACGGCAATCACCCCGATGACCGCGCCGGCCAGGCCGCTGACCAGGCCGGGGACGACAAACTTCATAAATCGAACTCCAATTGCGTGGTGCGAGACTCAGCCGACGGAGAAGAAACCGAGGGTCGGGGCGAACGAGCAGGTGCGGTCACCATCGGCGGTGGCCGTGGTGAGCGATCCGGTGATCACTGCCGCGACCCGGCCGGGACCGGTGTCGGCGATAGCGGTGAGAGTGGCCGGGCCGTCGGCGTTGATGCCGGCCTCGGTGGTGAGCGGCTGGGTGCCGGTGCGACGGTTGTCGAGGTTGACCCACTGCACCGTCATCGGCGGATTCTGCACGACCGTGGCGGTTTTCGTGCCGAGTGCGGTGAAGACGAAACCGGTCTGGCCCGCGGCCGGTCCGGGCGGCGGCAGCTCGGCGGGGCCGGGGACGGCCAGCGCGGTGCCGACGGAATCCGACGTCGGGCCGATGCAGCCCTTGCCGATGGTGGGGTACAGGAACTGCGCGATGCGCGGACCCTCCGAAGGCGGCAGTTCGGGACCGCCGCCACCGCTGCCGTCGAGGAAGGTGATGACCTTTTCGAGAGTGGCCTTGACCTGCGCGGGGATACCGGGCGTGGCCAACAGCACGCGGGCCTGGGCCAGAATCGCGGCCTGCCCGCCGTCGGCGATGGGGCCGGGGGCGGAAATCGCGCCTACGATCGTCGGTGCCAGCGCGGCCAAAGTCTCGGAGGGGACGTTCTCCGCGATGGCAGGGACGCTGGGCTGTGTCGCGGCGGATTGCGGGGCAGCCATCGTCGGCGTGGGCGCCACGAGTGCCGCACCCGCCGCTAGTACGAGGGCGGACAATGCGGTCCGCGATGCTCGGGTGCTCAGCACTGGTCGGCCGTCCTTTGTTCGGTGGATAGATGAAGCGACTCGGAAAGGTCAGTGTTATTCCGAGTTTCAGATACTTTGGAGAGGTGACTACAGCGGACAGGCGGTATGGGGGTCGCACGGTCGTCGCACGTAAAGCCGAACGACGAGTGCGATTCCTGGAAGCAGCGACGCGAATTTTCGCGGAACGCGGGTACGCCACGTGCTCGCTCGCCGAGGTGTGCGCGGCGGCCGGGCTGTCCAAGCGGCAGTTCTACGAGGAGTTCGAGACCCGAGAAGACGTGCTGGTGGCGGCCTACGACCGGATCCAGGACGACGCGGCGGCCGCGGTGGGCACCGCGCTGATCGCGCTCGGTTCCACCGATCCGAAGCTCGCGCTGCGGGCCGGTTTCGGCGCGTACCTGGAGTCGCTCGGCTCCGACCCGTATCGCGCGCAGGTGGCGGTGATCGAGGTGGTCGGGGTGAGCGATCGGATGGAGACCCATCGCCGGACCCGCAGGCACGCCTGGTCGGCACTGATCGAGGGGGCGCTGGTCCAGGTCGGCGTGCGACTGCGTGGCGATGCCGAGCTGACCACCGCGTTGATCACGGGCGCGGTCACCGGCGTGGCGCACGAGTGGCTGCTGCGCGAGTCGCGCCCGCCCGTCGACGAGCTGGTCGATCTGCTCACCGGCGCGGCCCTGGCGCTGGTCACTTTCGACTGACATCAGAGCAGCCTTCGGGGTGGTGGCAACCACGCTCACCTGCCGCCTGCTCAATCGACTCCCTTTCCGGACAATGTGAGACCGATCGGCTTCACAGTGTGGGCGAGAGTTTGACATATTAGTGACCCAGATCGCAATGCCAGAATTTCTGAGACCGGTGTCACCTGGGGTGATGCCATGACGGCAGCCATCGCTCAGCAGCCCACACAGGGGCCGACGCGGGCGAGCACTCCTGGACAAATGACCGGCTTTGCCCGCGCAGTGGCAGCCGTGGGCAATCCAGCGGCAACCTGTTCCAGTTCGGTGGGGGTGCATCGTCAGCCTTTGCGGAGGGAGCCGGCGATGGTGCCGCCGAGATAGCCGGGTGTTCGGTAGGCGAGCGTGCCGTCGGATTGCAGGGTGACCGTCGAGGTGGCGCCCTGGTCCATGCATCCGCTCCCCGCGGTGAGCCTGGCGCGGAAGGTGAGACGGTCGGTGGCGGCCTCGGTGAGGGTTTCCGCGCGGGCGCAGCGGTCGTGGGACAGCGTGCCGGTGTTGGCCGAGGTGGCCAGTTCCTGACCGACGGCGCCCTCGGCGATGGTGAGTTCGATGTCGAACTGGACAGGGCCGTCGGCGGCGCGGCCCTTCCAGGTGCCGACGAACTCGGTCGGGACGGTGGTCGCGCCCGATCCGGTGGCGGTCGAACTGGGTGGAGCGGTGGTCGGACTGACGGCGACGGAGGTCTCGGCGAGTGCGGTGCTGGTTCCGGTGCCGCCGGTGGGCTGGGCGTTCAGTTGGCTGCCGATCAGATAGGCGCCGACCGCGACCGCCACCGCGACCGTCGCGGAGGCGGCGATCAGCAGAGTCCGGGTGCGCCGCGACGCGGTAGCGGGCGGTGGGCGGCCGGTGAACGTGTCGGCGGACTTGTGCGCGGCTACAACGGGCCGCGGGGTGAATTCGCTGCTCATCGCCGCGGAATACCGTCCCGGGTGAGTGGCCGGTTGCCGGGGCGCCTCGGCGGAACCCGAGGTGAATCCACCGGACTGGTTATAGGGAGTCGGTGCTGCTCCGCTGGTGGCGGTCGGCCCGTACGGTCTCGACGAGCCGGTCGGCGAGGTATGCGTCGGGTTCGAGGTGGGCAGGTTCGGCACCGAAGTGGCCGTCGACCAGCCCCGTGCGGAGGTCGCGCCGGCGTCGGGATGCGAGGCGCCGGGTAAGTCGGCGGGGCCGTGATCCAGGTCGAGTAGACGGACGGCGGCGGTACTGATGTGCGCGACTACTTGTGGCGGCAGCCAACCGGAGCGTTCAGGGGCGCCGAGGCCGCCCAGCTCCGAAAGGACCTGTTCCGGTGTCGGTCTGGCGGCGGGATCCTTGGCCAAGCAGGACGAGACGAGCGGGCGCAGGGCCGGGGGGAGGGCCTCGATGCGGGGTTCCTCGTAGACGATGCGCCAGAGCATCTGCATCACCTCGGCCGTGCCGAAGGGGCCGTGGCCCGCGGCGGCGAAGGTGAGGACGCCGCCGAGCGCGAAGACATCGCACGCGGGACTGAGGGTTTCGCCGCTCACCTGCTCCGGGCACATGAAACCCGGTGAGCCGAGGAACTTTCCGGTCGTGGTGAGGGCCGAATCCGCGATCACCCTGGCGATGCCGAAATCGATCACCTTGGGTCCGTCGATCGCGAGCATCACGTTCGACGGTTTCAGGTCGCGGTGCACGATGCCCGCCGCGTGCACCGCGACGAGCGCTTCGGCGAGCCCGTGCGCCAGCGCCAGCAGCGCGGGCTCGGCGAACGGCCCGAACTGGCTGACCGCGTCGGTCAACGAGATCCCGGCGACGTAGCCGGTGGCCAGCCACGGCGCCTCGGCGTCGACATCGGCGTCGAGAACCGGTGCGGTGAAGGCGCCGCCGACGCGCTGGGCGGCCGCGACCTCGCGACGGAATCTCGCGCGAAACTCGTGATCGATCAGATCCGGTCGGATCACCTTCACGGCGACGGTGCGCCCACCCGGATTCCGGCCCAGATACACCTTGCCCATGCCCCCGGCACCGAGCACGCCCAGTAGTCGGTAGTCGCCGATCCGCCGAGGATCGTTCGGGTCGAGCGGTTGCATCGCGGGTGGTTCCTTCGAATCAGGTGAGCTGGGCTCGGGTTTCGGCCAATAGCTCCGACAGCATCGGTCTGGCCGCGTGATCCTCGGCTAGTGCGGCGACGGCCTCCGTGAGGATCTTCTCGGCTTCGGTGGAGCGGTTCAGGTCGATCAGGAGCACGGCGCGTTCGTAGTCGGCGCGGGTGGCTTGGTCGGTGGCATCGATGGCGCGGAAGCCGATGGCAGCGGCCTCGGCGCGCGGGAGCGCGTCGGCGCAACGTTCGGCACGGCGCAGGATTCGGGCGGCATTGTGGTTGTGCCGGGCCGTGTGCCAGGTGAGCAGTTCGGTGTCGGGGTGGGCGGTGGCGAGGTGCGCGATCGCCGCGTCGGCTGCCGCGATGGCCGCGACCGCAGCGGCGGAGTCGCCGGTCCAGTGCAGTGACAGCGCAGCGCTGTAGCGGGAGTAGGCGACGCGGATCGGGTCGCCGTGTCGCTCGGCGGTGTCGGCGGCCAGCGCGTAACGCTCGGCGGCCTCGGCGTCGCGATCGAGCGTGTCGAGTAGATCGGCGGTCTCGACGAGAGAATAGGACTCGCCCACGAGATTGCCGGTGGCGCGATCGAATTCGATGATCTCGTCGAGGACGGTGAGTGCTGCTTCGTCCTCGTCCAGCTCGCGATGCAGACCGACCAGCAGAAAGCGGCAGTTCCGGGCTTGCTCGTCGGCCCCTGCCCGCTCCAGCCCGGCAATGGCGTCTTCGGCCTGGTCGGCGGCGTCGAGGAATTGGCCGATGGCGCGGTAGGCGACAGCCAGATCCCACTGCACGTACGGCACTTGCGCACTACCTGCCGCGGTGCCGATCGCGATCGCGGTGAGCAGCTCGCTGACCGCCTCCTCGTGCCTGCCCAGGTGGATGAGCAGGGCGCCGCGCCGCGCGTGTACGACAAGGCGCAAGCTGTCGGGAAGGTCGGCGTCGACCAGAACCACTGCCTCATCGATCATTTCCAGCGCCGCGGCCGCATCGCCTGCGTCACTGAGAATTCCGGAAAGGTATTGGGCCGCATCGGCCACCCGCCACGCCCGACCGGCCCGGCGATACGCCGCGACCGCCGCATGTCCGGCTGTCGCGGCCTCGGCGAGTTCAGCGTTGTTCTGGTGCAGATACATTCGGTGCCTGGCCACATCGCCGAGCAAGCTGTCCTCGGCTGCCTCGGCGGCGTCGACCGCGGCCCGGTCGAGCAAGCTCGGCAGCTCGGCGGCATCGCCACTCGACAGCTCGCCTCGATCGAACAGTGCGAGCAGGCCGCCGGAAAGCCGTAGCGTCGCGGTCGCTCTGATGTGCGGTTCGGACGAGCTCGCCAGGTGAGACAGAGAATCTCGAAGCAGCCCAACGGCTTCCGTCGCGTCGCCGTGCCTACTGAGTAACAAGCCGAGGCGACCCAGATCGGTCTGACGACGGTCTTCCTCACCTGCTGCGGCGAAATGCTCTGCCGCCCGACGCAATAGCGATTCCGCGCCAACCCGATCGGTCGTCTGCAAGAAACCGCCTGCCATCGCGGAGAGGCGTCTGCCTGCCAGGCTCGGCTCGGTCGGCTCGGGCTCGTCTGCCAGCCGCTGTGCCAACGCCCGCAATTCGGCGATGGCGTGCTGCTTGTTCGTCTGCTCGGCGCGTTCGATCAGTTCGATGGTGGTGAGCTGGGGGATCTCGACCGCCGCTGCTGTCGCACCCGGCTCGACCGGCACCCGGTGCGCGGTGGCCGCGGACAACGGCAGGTAGTCGACAATCGGCGTGCTCGCCAGCTTCGCGTGGACCAACGCGGTCTGGTGGTCGGTGCCGTTGCGCCGGTCGAAGCGGGCGGCGATGGCGAGTGCCTCGTCGGTGAGCTCCACTTGCATCGCGCGCGCTGTCGATTCGACGGCGGGCCGGTCGGCGTTGGCTGGGCGGCGCAGCTCGGTGTCACCGTGACCCTTGTCGACGAGGGTGCGCAGGAGCAGTGCCGCGGAAGAGAGGAAGGTGAGCGCGTCTTTCGGACTCGGCGCGCGATCGAGCCAGGAGAAGTGGCGGTCGAGCAGTTCCAGGCCGCGCACCTGATTGCCGGACAGGGCGCAGAACTCGAGGTGGTCACCGATCGCGGCGAGGTCCTGGGGTTTGGTGCGCAGCAGGCGGTAGGAGCGACGATGCGCGCTGCGCGCCTCGTCGAGTTGCCCCGTACGCAGGTAGGGCAGCAGGAGCTCGGTGAGGATCAGCTGCGGTTGCTCGGAACAGCCGAGTTCACCGCCGAGGACCGGGGCGGCCAGCTCCACGGCTTCGACGTCGCGGCCCTGGCTCGCGAGCCAGGCCACGCGGTTGGTCGGATCGCAGCCCTCACAGTCCGAATTCTCGTCGCGCGGTGTGGTGCACCATCTTTCGTACCATTCGGCGGCCGCGGTGAGGTCGCCGATGTGTTCGGCCACCCGGTGCCTGCGGCCGTAGACCGCGTTCAAGCTCTGGCCCTCGACCCGGTAGCGCCGTTCCATCTGATCGAGCGCCGCCAGCGCCCGATCCTTGGGCACCTCGGGGAATTTCGTCATCGCGCCCACCGCGGTCTTGAACTTCCACCGCAGCGACGGCGCCACCCACGACTCGTGGGCGCCGGGGTCGCGATCGTATTCGGCCAGGCAACGGGCGAACGGGACGAACAACTTCGCCGGGCTCATCCCGTGGCCGTACGCGTCGATCATCGCCATCCGCACGTGGAACGCGAGCTGGGTGTGCGAGCCTGCCTCCGCGTGGCGCAGGACCTGTTCCAGCAGCGCGTCTTTGGCGTCGCCGTAGGGCAGGTCGTACGCCTGGAAAAGCAGCCGTTGCAGGTCGTCGGGGGTGTTGGCGGCTTCCGACATCAGAGCTCTCCCCGGGGATCGTGAACCGCCCAGTCGAGCAACCCGACGAATGATTTGTTCAGCAGCGCGGTGTCGACCGGGCGCATCGGATGCTGGCCGAGCAGCAGCGCCTGGCTGTAGAGCGCCTCGACCGCCGTCGTCACCAAGCGAGCGTCCGCGAGCCCGGTGATACGGCGTACCAGTGGGTTCCGGTAGTTGAGGACCAACTGCGGACGGTCGCCCGCCTGCTCGGTGTCGAAGGCGCCGAGGACGTCGGCCCACAGTTCGTCGGCGACCCCGCGGGTGGCGCGCAGTTCGGCGCGGTGCTGGGCATCGCGGTCGAGCAGATACAGCGCGGCCAGCGACGGTGGGTCGAAAGTACGCAGCACCACTTCGCATTCGAGGCGATCGAGCACGCGCTGGGCGGTGGTGAGGAAGGGACGGAGCGCGAGTTCGGTGGCCGGATCGACGAGGTCGAAATGGGTGGCCAGCTCGGCGGGATCCAAACGGAGCACCCGGATTTCGGGATCGATCGCGGGCAGGCGCTCGAGAATATCGGTGATATAGGAGTAGCCGCCGTTCACCAGGCCGATGCCCGCGGCACTCGCCACCGCGGCGAGCTGACGGAACTCCTCCACCGACGGGGTGTAGCGGACGACGCCGAAGCGGCGGCGGAATTCGGCCAGCGGGATCTGGCCCGCGTTGGTCTCCACCGGCAACCAGCGGTCCACCAAGCGCAACATGTCGTCGTCGTGCAGGGCCAGTGCCTTCACACCGAGGTCGTGAATGCGCAGGAAGCGGTGCAGCGCGGCCGGATCGGAGGTGGACAGTTCCACCAGCCAGTCCCTGATGCGGGCGCCGAGCGCTTCCCTTGTGCTCTCGAGCAGGTCGTCCTCGTAGAGGGCTTCGCGGCTCGCGGTCGGGCGCAGTTCGGTGGTGTCGACGACGCAGCGGACGAAGAAGGCCCAGTCGGGCAGCAGCCCGGTGACGCTCTCCGCCAGCAGCATTCGCTTCAGATACACGCGATGCCCGGCCTTGGCCGCCGGGTTCACCGGTTGCGGGAGCACGAAAGCCACACCGGTGACGCCGGATTCGGCACTGGCGAGATCGAAGGTGGCGAAGGGGGTGAACCCGAAGGTGTCCTCGGCATAGGCGGCGAGCGCGTTCGCGCGGTCGGCGGGAGTGGGATGGGTCGCGCGCCACGGCACTTCGGGCTCGGTGATCGACTGCCCGTCGACGGTGACCTCGACGGGCAGCAAACTACCGAACAGCCGTGCCAGCTCGACGACGGTCGTCGGGGTGAGCCACTGCTCGGCGCCGCGGCGGGGCCCGAGGATCACGGTGGTGCCTGGTTCGTCACGCTCCTGCGCGGCGGGCTCGACGCGGTAGCGACCGTCGGCGAAACCGGTCCAGTGCACGGTCTGGCCGCCGCGGGCCGACCGGGTGAGCACCTGGGCCTCGTCGGCGACGAGGAAGCACGACAGCAGACCGATGCCGAACTGGCCGAGGAACTCGTGCCGGGCGAAGCCGAGGTCGTCGCGCTTGCCGCTGCGGCCGATCGTGGCGAGGAAGGTGTGCACCTCGGCCTCGGTCAGGCCGACACCGCTGTCGTGGACGCGAATGGTGCCGTCACCGGTACTCGCGGGCGTCTCGATCCTGACCTGTGCGCGAGCCTGCGGGTCGAGGGCACGGCGGGCGGTGATGGCGTCGACCGCGTTCTGCAGCAACTCGCGGACGTAGACCCGTGGACTGCCGTACAGGTGATGACTGAGCAGGTCGACGATGCCCCGCAAGTCGACCTGAAATACCTGCTCCACCGGGGTTCCCTCCCACAACGCTGACCTTCTGCTCGGTCACTGTAACTGGATCTGCGACGGCTGGCGTCTCAGTTCTCTCTGTCTATTTGCGGCTGGCGCCGCAGTTCTCGGCGCTTGACTCCACCTCTTCCCTCCCTACGGGTACTCCTTCGTCGCACCCTTCGGTCAGTCCATCGGCGGAGGCGCGCCGAGAACACGGAGACCGCTGATCAGGAGTGGCGGAAAGACAGCGACCGGGTTCGGGTCAGCGGGGGCCTCGGGTGATCTCGGTGCGGTTGGTGATGGCGAGTTTGGCGAGGATGTTGCGGACGTGGGTTTCCACCGTGCGTTCGGAAAGGACCAGGTGGGTCGCTATTTCCCGATTGGTCAGGCCGGTGGCGACTAGGTCGTGTACTTCGCGTTCGCGGCGGGTGAGCGGGTCGGCGGTGCGGGTGGCCGTGGTGATTTCGGCGAGCAGGGCGTCGGCGGATCGCAGGCGGTAGGGCATGTCGAGGCGGCGGAAGTCGGCGGCGGCTTGTTCGGCGGCGGTGCGGGCGGCGCGGAGATCGCCGCTGATGAGGAGGGTGCGGGCCAGGCCGAGGTGGCCGAGGGCGATGGCGGGGCGGGCGCCGATCTCGGTGTCCATGGCCAGGCCCTGGCGGTAGTGGTCGACCGCGGCCTCGAGGTGGCCTGCCACGCGGGCGTTGTCGGCGCGGATGCGGGCGATCGAGCCGACGCAGAAGAGCGCGCCGGTGCCGTCGGCGGCGTAGTGGTGTTCGCGTCCGTCGAAGGCGCGGTAGACGCGGTCGGCGGTCTCGGCGTCGTCGAGGAGCTCGGCCACGATGCCCACCGAATACACGGTGCCGGACCAGCGCGGGCCGATCTCGAGGGTGTCGGGCAGCAGGCGGAACGGCGCGAACAGCGCCCTTGCCTCCTCGAGATCGCCCGCCAAGGCGTGCATCATCGGCGCGAACAGCTGGGCGATCGTGATCTTCGGGGCGAAGGCCAGCGAAGCCAGCGCCGCGATGAGCTCCTCGCGGTCGATGTGTCCGACGATCACGGCGTGCATGCCGCGGAAGGCATGGTGCAGACCCGCGAGGGAGTAGTCACCGATGCCGACTGCCAGCTCGTAGGCGGCGGTGTCGAAGTCGAGGGCGGCGGGGAAGTCGCCGGTCAGCGCCGCGCGAGTGGCACGAAGGCGCAGCAGGTGCCAGCGGGCGATCGGCAGGCGGCGGCGATCGGCGAGGAGCTCGATGCGGTCGAGGGCGTCGTCGAAGGCGGACAGGTCACCGCGTTGCAGGGACGCGTCAGTTGTCCACACGTATCCCCAGAGTTGCGCGAGCGGCTGTTCGGCGTCGACCGCGATCTCGATCGCCCGTGCCGCGAGCTCCCTTCGCTCGTCGGGTCGAGCAGGCGTAATGCCTTGCCGCAGAGCAGGTCCAATCGCGTCATCACCGCTGGGGTGGTGACGCCCTGGACGACGAGGCCCGCTTCGGCGAGAAGGTCAGGGCGATCGGCCCGTTCGGCGAGGGCGCCCGCCTCGACACAGTGGTCGAGGCTGGTGGCGACCCAGCCAGCGGCGAATTCGTCGCGAGCCAGTTCGATCAGCAACTGCGCGCGTTCGGCATCGGGCGTGACGGTACTCGCGGCGTCGATTGCCCACTGGCCGAAGCGAATTGCCTCGGCGTAGGCGGCGCTCGCGCGCGCCGACCGCGCGGCGCGACGTGACCAGTGGCGGGCCTGCGGCGAGTCCGCACGGGCACAGGCGTGGCGCCAGTGGGTCGCGATCGCGCCCGCCACTGCCGAATCCGGTCCACCACGCGCGGCCAATGCCTCGGCCGCCGCGCGGTGATAGGCGGCTCGCCGCGAGGGGACGAGATCGGCGTACACGGCATCGCGCACCAAGGCGTGCGTGAAACCCGTTGTCTCGTCGGCGAAGCGACGAACTATCCCTGCCGTGGTCGCCGTATCGAGCGCCTTCGACACCTGATCATCACTGCTCGGGGCGTGCTCCAGCACCGAGGTGTATACCCGCGCCAGTAGATCGGCATCGATACGCTCGCCGAGAACACTGGCCGCACCGAGGATCTCGACCTCGGCAGGGTCGAAGCGGTCGAGCCGCGCGAGGATCAGGCGGCGGATTCCGGGGACCGAGAGCAAGGGGTCGTCTCCGAGATCCGTGCCGGATTCGATGACGAGGCGAACGAGCAGGGGAGTGCCGTCGGTGCGCTCGTGCACGCGCTGTGCGAGATCGGTCGTGCGGCCACGCTGTTCGAGCCAGTAGCGAACCTCGGGCCCACCGCCCGGTTCGGTGACGGTGTCGAGGGCGGCGGCCAGTTCGGGGAGCTCGCGGGCCGCGCGGCGCCACGGCCACAGCGGCGGCATCCCCGCGTCGTCGAAGGAATTGCCGCGGGCTACCCGCAAGCCCGCCTCGATCGCCAGCGTGGCGACACACTCGGCCAACCAGGATTTGCCGATCCCCGCCGGACCGCTGACCAGTACGAACCGGCCCGCACCCGAGGCCGCGGCCACCACCGCGGCGCGCAGGCGGGCGAGCTCCTCATGCCGTCCGACGGCCGGAGTCTGCACGCCTGAGTATCGCGCGCGGACGCGAGATCAGTACTACGAATACGTACCGGCACTGATCCGCGCGCCGCCGATCAGCGCGAGGCTTGATCTGTCCGATTCACCAGTTCAGGAGCTGAAATCATGTACGCACAACTCATTTGGTTCGACCAGCCACGCACGGCCGCCGAACTGGCCGCCGTCGACTTCGCCGATGCCAACCGCATCGAACCCGCCGTCGCCACCGTGCCGCCATCTACGCGGAGGGGGCGATGTCATGAACCTGATGGTGCTGGGTGGCCGGATGCCGGTCGGCCGGTGTGTGGGCCTGGCCGTGCAAGCCGTCCTGCGCTACAGGTCGGCCAGCGCGATGCCCGTGAGCGGGCTGCCGATCCGGACCAGGTCGGTATCGAAGCCGGTGCCGACGTGGACCAGGCGGATCGTGCCGGCGAGATCGCTCACATAGAAGCGGGAATCGAAACCGGTCACGCCGATCGCCTCGTGGTAGCCGGTGGAGATGATCGTCGGGGTCCCCACCTCCGGCTGGACCTTGGCCGCGTAGAGCGCGTTGCCGTGGGGCGCGGCGCCGCGGTCGGTCCAGACGAGATCGCCGACACCGTGGAGTTCGACATCGATCGGCTCCGGCAGGTTCTCCCAGAGCAGTTCGATATCGGTGCGGGCGGCGGGATCCGCGCCGGGCGGCAGGTCCATGGGAACGCGGAAGATCCGGCCGTCGCCAGCTTTGGCCGCGCCCTTCTGGGTCCAGTAGAGCAGGCGGCGGTCGAGGTCGAGACAGATGCCGACGCACCAGTTGCGGGCGATATCGGCGTCGACCTCGCCTTTACCGGTGATCACGAGGGCGTGTAGGTCGTCACCGCGCAGGTCGCAGGTGAGGACCTGCATCCCTTCGCGATCACACCAATACAGCCGTCCCGCTTCGAAATCGGCGGCGAGTTGCTTGCCGGTGGTGAAGGCACCGATGGGGACGATCGTGGTGCGGTTGCCGCCGTCGAGGTCGACCCGCTCGATGGAACCGTTGCGGGAGAATAACTCCGGCTCGACACCGCGCTCGGGTCGCGCGTCGGGCGTGCCCATATTGGTCCAATAGATATGGCCGCGCAGTTTATCGACGACAACACCGTCAGGAAACCGATCGAGGCCGTCGACCACAGTGCGCACCTGTTTACCGTCCAGCGAAATGGCGTGCATAGCACCGGCTTTGAGATCCAATGCCACAATTTCGGTCATGGGCTCAGCCCTACTTCGATTTCGGGTAATCGTCGTAGAAACCGGCACCGGTTTTCACGCCGAGTTTGCCCGCGTCGACATATTTCTTCAGCAGCTCGACCGGACCCTTCGGCAGATTCGGATTCTCCTGCTCGTAGTGCTGCTCGATATCGAGCACCACATCCAGACCCACCTGGTCCATCATCCGGAACGGGCCCGCCTTCGTGCCGAAGTTGCGCGAGAACATCTCGTCGACGTCGTGCGGCGTCGACACACCCTCGTAGACCACCTCGAGCGACTCACGCTTGATGGCGGCCCAGATGCGGTTGAAGATGAAGCCGGTCGACTCCTTGTGCACCAGGAACGGGTGCACGCCGTATTCCGGGAAGGTCTTCAGGACGAAGTCGAGAATTTCCTCGGACGTCTTGCCGTCCGACATCACGTCGAGCACCGTCGACTGCGGCGGCATGTAGAAGTGGGTGTTGAGCATGCGGTCGTTGGTCTTCAAGCCCTCGGTGAACAGCCGGCTCGCGTACGACGAGGAGTTCGAGGCGACGATCGCGTCGGCGTCGGCGTCGGCATCGAGCTGGGCGAAGACCTTCTTCTTCAGATCGAGGTTCTCCGGAACGGCCTCGACCACCAGCCACGCGCCCTTCACGCCGATGGCCTGATCCGGCACGTACTCGGCGGTGCCCGGCTTGCCGTCGGGCACCGTGGCGGCCACCTCGGGCAGCTGCTTCTCCACGAAGGCCACGGCCGCGTTGCCGACCTCGCCGTCGGGATCGATGATGCGGACCTCGCCGCCCCTGGTGGCGAACATCAGGGCGATCCGTCTGCCCAGCGTGCCACCGCCGATCACAGCGACCGGACGCGCGAAATGATTGTTCGGAACAATGCTCACGGCGACTCCCTTTGCACAGGCGACGGGGATGAACTCGGTGACGCATACGACAGCCTTGCCAGCCTAGCGCCGACGGCGGATCACCAGGCTGTGGGACGCACCCGCTTGCGTGACACCCCGTCACCACCGGGCAGAATGTGGTTGCCTTATCCTCACGTTCTTCACGTATTTCGCGCGTCAGCACTAGGGGGCTCTTCGATGACCACACTGGCCTCCGGACTGTTCATCGATTGGGAAGAGCTGACGGGGCAGTCGAAGTTCGTCGTGGAGCTGATCAGTTTTCCGATCTTCAGCGCGCTCGCAGGCTGGCTCACCAACTGGACCGGCGTGCTGATGCTGTTCTGGCCGCTGTACTTCAAGGGCTTCCGGGTCCCGCTGCTGCACGTGCTCTATCCCTACCTACCTCGGCGCGTGCAGGTGTTGCCCACGTTCTCCGGTGACGGGCGCCAGCTCGGCTTCCAGGGCTTCATCCCGGCACGCGCGGAGAAGATGGCGAGCATCTGCGTGGACTCGGCGCTGTTGCGGATCGGCAGCCCGCGCGACTTCATCCACGAACTCGACCTCGACGGGATCGGCGACTATCTCGCCGAACGGGCGCGCGATCAGGTGCAGCCGATCGTCGACGAGATCATGTCCCGGGAGAACCCCGACCTGTGGCGGTCGCTGCCACGACCGGTGAAACAGGCTATCTACCAGCGGATCGACCGGCAGCTGCCCGCGCTGTGCCGGCGCGCGTTCGAGACCCTCGGCGACAATATCGACCAGCTGCTCGACGTGAAGAATTTCGTGATCCGGTATCTGGAGAAGAACCCGGCCATCCTCAAGGACCTGACCACCACCATCGCCGCGCCCGAGCTCAAGTTCATGGCGCGGATCGGCCTGCTCGGCGCGCCGTTCGGCCTGATTCTGGCGCTGTACCTGCACGTGCACTCGAAGATCCCCTACTTCGGCGCGATCCCGGCCTGGGTGATCGTGCTGTTCGCCTCGGCCATGATCGGCGTGACGGTGAACGTGATCGCGATCAAGATGGTGTTCGAACCCGGCGATCCGCAGCCGCGCTACAAGTACCTGTGGCGCCAGGCGCTGCTGGCCAAGCGCCAGCCCCAGGCCGCCACCGACCTCGCGCACATCCTGGCCTACCAGGTGCTGACCGTGGAGAACCTGTCGGTCGAGCTCTTGGAAGGGCCGAACGGGGACAAGACCCGTCAGCTCATCGAACGGGTGGTGTCGGAGGAGATCCACAAGCAGCTCGGTGCGACCGCGTTCGTGGTGCGTGCCGCGCTCGGCAAGAAGCAGTTCGAGAACCTGGCGGTCTCCGGCGCCGGTGCCGGGGTGCTCTCGGCGCGCACGATGATCGAGGACGAACAGTTCGTGCTGGAACAGGCCAAGAAGATCGACGACTTCGCAGCGCGCAAGCTGCGGACTCTGACGCCCGGCGAGTTCATGGAGATGTTCTACGCGTCGGTCGAACAGGACGCGTGGTTGCTGTATCTGCACGGTGGGGCGCTGGGTATCGGTGTCGGCGCACTCCACCTCGTCACCTTCGGTTGGTAGTTCTCAATAACAAGCACGCGTGCTTGCATTTTTTGGCGGTCGCTGCGACTCTTGGTGACGACGGCGCGCCGCTACCGGGTCGCGCCATGATCGGCAAGGGAACTCCATGGCTGACCTCGCAGCGCTGCTCGACGATTTCGCCGCCGAATGCGCGGATCTGGAAAACCTGGTCGCACCACTGACCCCCGAGCAGTGGAAGACGCCGACGCCCGCGCCACGCTGGGACATCGCCACCCAGATCGCCCATCTGACCTGGACCGACGAGGTGTCGGTACTGGCCGCGACCGACGCCGATGCCTTCACCGCGTTCCTCACCGAGGCCGCGTCGCGAGCATTCACCCTCGTCGACGAAGGCGCCGAGGAAATCGCGCAGACACCACCCGCCGAGCTGTTGGTCCGCTGGCGCGCAGGCCGCGAGCAGCTCATCGCCGCACTGGCCGCCGTGCCTCCCGGCACCAAACTGCCGTGGTTCGGCCCGCCGATGAGCGCCGCGTCGATGATCTCGGCCCGCATCATGGAAACCTGGGCCCACGGCCAGGACGTCGCCGACGCCCTCGAGGTAACCCGAGTCCCCACGGCCCGCCTGCGCACCGTCGCCCACATCAGCGTGCGCGCCAGGAACTACGCCTACCTGGTCAACGGCGAATCCGGCCCCACCGAAGAATTCCGCGTAGAACTCACCGCCCCCGACGGCACCCCCTGGACCTGGGGCCCCGAAGACGCCCCCCAGCGCGTCACCGGCCCCGCCCTCGACTTCTGCCTCGTGGCCACCCAACGCCGCCACCGCGAAGACACCGCCCTGATCACCGAAGGCCCCGACGCCGACCACTGGCTCGGCATCGCCCAGGCTTTCGCAGGCCCGCCCGGCCAAGGCCGCGAAGCAGGCCAGTTCGCCTGACCGCCGAACCCCACGTCGGCAAACCCCAAATCCGCCATGACCGCACTCCCAG
>NZ_BDBR01000044.1 GCF_001613085.1 Nocardia salmonicida NBRC 13393 | reverse complement strand
CCCTAGGGAGCGGCGGCCACGAAGTGGCCGGTCCGCGGCCAGGTGCCGCGGACACGCGCGCGCCAGCGCGCAGATAAACACAGGCGAGCGCCTTCCCTGAGCGCCATTCGTGCCGACTGCCCCGGACTTCATTGGCCGGGGGTGACCACCGTGGCAGTCGTGAATGACGCTCGCCTGCTTCCATCAGATACCCGTTACGCGGTGTGAGAAACACTTGCCCATGCGAAAACCCGCCCCGACTAGGAGTGATACGGCATCGTTTCGGATGTGGCTCTGATCTCACTGCGGTGGAGCGGTTACTGTGCGGCTCAACACGTAACGTGGAATCAGCACGTGGCTTTCAACGATGCGGGCCCGTTCAACTCGGGTATACCCACAGCCACAGGAGGGAACCGCATCGTGACCGCACATCGGCCTGCTCAGATCGTGCGCCTGTCCGCGATCGTGATCTCCGGCGCAGCCAGCCTCTGCCTCACCTTCGCCGCGGGCGCCTACATCGTCAATCACATGCCGGAGCTCGGCCCGCCACCCGCGAACGATCAGGCGGAACCGACCGCGACGCCTAACCCCGGCCCTCATCGACCCTTCTCGCTCGAGGACTCCGCACCACGCGCCGGCGTCGAGCTGGCCATGTCTTTCGGAGCGCCGACGCTGACCACCGAGCGCTCGGAACCCGCAGCCACGCGCACGCCGATCACTGCCCAGCAGTCCGGAGTCGGTGCGCGACCGGCCAATTCGCCGCTGACCGGACGGGTGGGGATCGGCGGCACCTATGTCGGCGCGCAGGTGGCGCCACCGCGCAGCGACAGCGTGTCCTTCACCGTGGACACGAACCTCGTGACGGTGGCGGCGAAATACCTCGGCCTGACTCCGGATCCGGCCGCTGTGACCGCACTGCACACCGAATTCGACGCGCGCCGTGGGCAATTGGTGTTCGTATTGTCGGATCCCGGCCTCGGCAGCCACACGCTGCGGGTCGAGGGAACGGGCACCGAACCGGCCGAGACCCCCAGCGCCGAGACCCCCGGCACTGCCACGGAATCCGCCGACGACGAAGGCGGCACCGAAGCACCGCGGTCCTCGATCGAGGACACCCCGACTACCGTCGGCGTGTGACTCCTCCTCACGGCACCTCGAGCGGTGCGTACGACTTCTGCGTGGTCGGCGGCGGCATCGTCGGCGTGGCCACCGCGCATCGGCTGCTGACCGAGTATCCCGATGCGAGCCTGGTCCTCATCGAGAAGGAAGCCGCGCTCGGCGCGCATCAGACCGGGCACAACAGCGGCGTCATCCACTCCGGGATCTATTACCCCCCGGACAGTTTGAAGGCGCGGCTGTGCCGGGCCGGTGCGCGGTGGACGAAGGAATTCGCCGCGGCCCACGACATTCCGTTCCGTGAATGCGGAAAGTTGCTGGTAGCCACCGATTCCGCCGAACATGAGCGGATGCTCGCGCTCTACGAGCGCTCGATCGCCAACGGTGTGGAGGTCGAGGCGATCGATGCGGCCGAGCTGAGGCGGCGCGAACCACGGATCAGCGGCGTAGGCGCGCTGTTCGTGCCTGCCACCGGCATCATCGACTACACGAAGATCACCGCCGCGCTCGCCGTCGAGGTCGAGGCGATGGGCGGGAAGATCCTGCTCGGCACCGCTGTCGACGCGATCACCGAGAGCGCCTCAGCTGTCACGGTTTCGGGTCCGAGGGGCTCGGTCACCGCAGGCACGCTGATCGTCTGCGCGGGCTTGCAAGCCGACCGGATGGCGCGAAAGGCCGGGATAGACACCGATTTTCGGATCGTGCCGTTCCGCGGCGAGTACTACCGACTCCCCGCTGAGCGATCGGACCTGGTGCGCACGCTGATCTACCCGGTGCCCGACCCCGCGCTGCCGTTCCTCGGCGTACACCTGAGTCCCACCATCGACGGCGAACTCACCGTCGGCCCGAACGCGGTACTCGGCCTGTCGCGGGAGGGCTACCGCAAGGGCAGCGTGAACCGGCGCGACGCCATCGACGTGCTGAGCTTCGCCGGCGTGCGCCGGGTGGCCCGCGACCATCTCGCCACGGGGGTGCGCGAGCTCCGCAATTCGGTGTTCAAGCGCGGCTACCTCGCCGAATGCCGCAAATACTGCCCCGAACTCACCACCGACGACCTGCTCGCTCACCGCGCGGGCATCCGGGCCCAGGCGGTGCTCCGCGACGGCACCCTGGTGCACGACTTCCTCATCGAACGCACGCCCCGCTCGATCCACGTACTCAACGCGCCCTCCCCGGCCGCCACGTCGGCGATGCCGATCGCGGAATACCTGGTCGAACAACTCTATTCCGCTGAATAAACCGGAGATTTGTAGTACTTTTGGCTCCTGTACGCGTGGGCGAGGAAACCCATCCGGATCAGGGAGGGCCGATGGGCCACATCAGGTTTGCGAGTGACGTCGGCGCGACGGTAGACGCCGCCTTCGCCTATACCGAGGATTTCCGCCACGGGCAGCAGTGGATGTTCGGCGTCACCGAGGTGACGCCACTCGGCGAACCGGATCAGGGGCTCGGTGCCGCTTTCGCGGTGAAAGTCCGGTTGTTCGGAGTGATTCCGCTGCGATCATCGGTGGAGATCACCGAATATCGGCGCAATGCCGTTATCGGGTATACCCTGCGTGGGCGGGTATACGGAACCGTTACCCTACGCTTCGATCCACTCGGCTACGAACGGTCGGTACTGACCTCCGAAGCCGACTATCCACCACCACGCGGCATGTTCGGCCGCCTGTGCCACGGCCTCGTCGACGCGGCCGCGAAATCGGCACTGCGCCGAACGGAATCGCGGTTGCGAAGGGAGATAGAGGCATTCCACGGTACCGATCTTGTCGGCCGCATCGCCTAGGGTGGCGGTCATGATCATCGTGAGCACCGACGGGTCCTGCCTGCGCAATCCCGGTGGTGCCATCGGCTGGGCATGGGTGAATCATTCCGGGCCCGCCGACAGCGGCGGTGCCGCCAGCGGCACCAACCAGATCGCCGAGCTCCGCGGCGTGCTGGAAGCCATCCTCGCCCACCCCGGCGCCGAACCGATGCTCATCGAGAGCGACTCCCAGTACGCCATCAAGTGCGCCTCGGAATGGATCACCAGCTGGCGACGCAACGGCTGGCGCACCTCCACCGGCGGCGCGGTGAAGAACGTAGAGATCATCAAGCAGATCGACCGGGCCATCACCGGCCGCGAAGGGCCGGTGCGTTTCCGCTGGGTGCGCGGGCACGTGGGCAACTACTTCAACGAACAAGCCGACAAACTGGCAGGCGAGGCCGCGCGGGCAGTCCGCGACGGTGTACTGATACCTGCGGCGCCAGCCGCCCCGGACCCGGTTCTCGGCCGCCTTGATTCTGGACTGACCAGAGGGTGCGACGAAGGAGTGCCCGGCGGGAGGGAAGAATCGAGGCTTCGGGGCCGAGAACCCGCGGCACCAGCCGCAAATACTACGGTCTCCACAGGGAAGTCGGTCGCAGCTGACGCGCCGGTGGCAGGGACTCTCACCCTGTTCTAGGTGCGGTGCGACCGGAGTGGGACCGGACAACGAAACGCCGCGGGCGATGAATCTGCCCGCGGCGTTTCGGTTGACTCAGTTTCCTGACGTGCTCAGTTCCCAGGTGTCGGGGCAGGCGCCGGAGCGGGAACCGGTGCCGGAACCGCCTGACCGGGAGCCGTGCCGCCGCCACCGGCCGCGGCGCCGCCACCGTTCTTGAGCAGCGGCGAGTCCAGCTTGCTGACCAGCCACTTGTCGCCGGAGTGCTCCAGGCTCATCTCGATCGCGAACATCATCCGATCGGGCTGGGTCTGGGTGAAGTTGGTGCGGTACTGGGTCATGGTGACCATGGCCTTGACGTCGTCGGTGCTGCCCGACATGTAGGCGCACTGCACGTCTTCGCCGGTCGACTTGACCTGGGCCTGCACCATGGCGCCCTTGAGCGCCTCGCTGGCATCGCTGAACTCCTTGAGGTAGTCGCCGGTGGCGCCCGCCTTCATCGACGCGATATAGCCGTCGAGATCCTTGGAGTAGTCGTAGTTGGCCAGGATGGCGCCGTAATCGCAGGCCGCCTTGGTGGACTCGGCGATAGCGTCGAGCTTTTCGGCCTTGTTGTTGTTCTGCAGGAAGAACACCACACCCGCGGTGATCGCGCCGACTGCGACCACACCGGCCACACCTGCGGCGATCCAGCCCGTCGAGCTCGATGTCGCGGTCGGGGCAGCGGCCGGAGCCGGCGCCTCGGTCACGGTTTGCGCCTTGACAGTCGGCTGATCGACCTCGGGAGTGGCCGCCGCACCCTTCACGGTGTCGTCGGTCTTCGCCAGATCGGGCTTGTCTGCCGCGGCAGCATCGGACTTGCTCTGGGCATCGTCGCTGGTCATCGAATCAATCCTGCTCTTTCCCGGCGCACATGATCGCACCGATTTCCGATTGTGGTCCGTGAGCCGGGCCACACGTCTTCCCCGCGAGTATGCCCGGTCAAGCTGTGAACAGCCTGGCCGGGCACCATCTCACTTGGCGGGAATAGGTGTCCGCTCCTTCGGGTCGACACCGGGCGGCATCTGCGCGCCGTTATTGGGCACGTTCGGGCGCGGGGCGTTGGCCGAACCACGAATCTGCAGGTCAGAGGTCGGGTTGGTGCAGTAATTCCACTTCGGAATGCTGCCGTCCTGGACCTCTTCGTTGCGCCGGTACTCGGTGTCGTAGTTACACGTCGGACGTGGCCAGATATCGATGATGGTGTGGAATTCGCCTTCGTGCGCCGGGGCGCCGATCGACCCGAGGCCCAGCGCCAGCGACGGGAACAGCAGTCGCAGGGCGGGCTGACGCAACTGCGCCGCCTTGGTGATGGCCACGAAGTTGGCCGCCAGCGAGCTGATCGGATCAGCCGTCGAGTCCAATACCGCACCGAGGGTTTCGAACTGCGCGGGCGCGTTGTCGAGCACGCCCTGCAGCTCGGCGTTGGCGTTGTTGAACTGGGTGAGCAGCGCGCCCGAATTACGGGTGAGCGTCTGCAGATCCGGCTGAGCGTTCGAGGTGGTCTCGGCGATCACCCGCAGGTTGGCGATGAGGTTCACCGTCTGCGGAAGCAGGTTGTCCAGACCCGCGACCACCAAGCTGACGCCGTTGATCAAGCCGCGCAGCTGATCGGGACCGGCACCGAGCGCGATATCGAGCTCGTCGAGGATCACGTCGAACTGCTTCGGATCCACCTGGGCGATCAGCGCGCTCGTGTCGTCGAGCACGGCCCACACCGGAACCGGCGTCTGGATCTGCTCCGGGCTGTACTTGATCACCGCGCCGTCGCTGAGGAACGGGCCGACATCGCTCTTCGGACGGAAGTCGATGTACTGCTCACCCGCCGCCGACAGCGCCGCCACCTGGATCATGGTGTCGACCGGGATCTTGAAATCCTTGTCGATCTGCGTCTTGGCGGCGATCGCCTCGCCGTCGTTGATCAGTTCGATCGAGGTGACCTTGCCGATCCGGAAACCACGCATGGTCACGTCGTTGCCCGGCTGCAGACCACCGGAGCGGTCCAGGTTCACGGTGACGTCGTACTCGGATCGCAGCGGATTGACCCGCATCACGTTGACCAGCAGGTACGTCCCGCCGAGCAACAGCACGACTACGAGCGCGCTGTTGGCCAGCAGAATCTTGCTGCCGGCGAACTTCTTCAGCCTGCTCATCGGTGGCCTCCCACTCGGCCCTGAACGATCTGCAGCACCTGGATGAAGCTGCCGACGAAATCGTTCACATCTTTCATGTCCCAGAGCTTGCTGTTCGCCGGGTCGGTCAGCGCGCCCACATCGAGGTTGGTCAGCGTCGCGTACGGCGCCAGACCCTTACCTTGGAACGTCTGGTTGGCGCCGGGGCGGATCGCGTGCAACTGATCCATCACATATCCGAAGTCGTTGCCGGTCGCGGCCAGCGCGTTCATCAGATTGTCGAGATTGGTGAGCAGGTCGGAGAGCTGATCACCGGTGGTGTTGGAGTAGTCGCCGAGGGCGGCGGTGGCCGTTGCCAGCTTGGTGAGCAGGTCACCGATCGCCTTGTTGTTCTCGGCGATCGCGCCGATGGCCTGGGGCAGCGTGTCGGCCACCTGGCCGAGCTGGCCCTTGTTGGCCTCGATGGTGTTGGCGAGGGTGTTGAACTCCGTCAGTACCGAGTCGACCTTGGCGCTGTTGTTGTTCAACTCGCCGATGACACCGGTCATCTCGTAGATCAGGTGGCCGAGTTCACCGCCGTGCCCGTTGAGGATCGAGCCGAGTTCGGTACCGAGCCTGCTCAGACTGGCGACGCCGCCGCCGTTGAACAGCATCGACACCGAGACCAGCAGCTCTTCCACCGTGGCGCCGGCCGAGGTGGCTTCCAGAGTGAACGTGTCACCCGCGGCCATGTCGGGCCCGCCCGCGGCGTTCTTCGGGCTGCTCAGCGCGATGAAGACGTCGCCGAGGGGAGTGGCCTGGCGCAACTCCGCGGTGCTGCCCTTCGGCAGCTTGTAATCGACGTTGATCTCCATGTCGACCATGGCCTCGAAGTTCTTGGTCGTGATCGCCGACACGACGCCGACATCGGAACCACCGACCTTCACCTTGGCCTGATCGGGCAGGTTCAGGGCGTTCTCGAACTTCGCGTGCAGGGTGTAGGTCTCGCCGCCGGTGCCCGGCTTGGGCAACGGCAGATCCTCCACGGTGAAGCCACAGCCGGTCGTGATCGCGACCGTGGCCAATGCGGCTGCGGAGAGCAGCGCGCGGCGTGCCTTCATCGTCATTCGTCGGTTCATTTCGTCAGTCCGAGCAGTGCGGCGGTGAGCCCGTAGTCGGGGCCGAAGTCCTGGACGTTCCCGGTGGTGCGGCAACCATCGGGCCGCATCTGGATCCGCTCACAGAACACACTGACGATCTCGCCCGAGAGAGCGGTACCGACCAGGCCCTGCAGGCGGACGAAGCCCTTTTCCTTGTTG
>NZ_BDBR01000043.1 GCF_001613085.1 Nocardia salmonicida NBRC 13393 | reverse complement strand
GCGTTGTCCGGTGCGGTCCGGGACCGCGCGGCCCTGAGCGCTGAGTTTGAGGGGAGACACGCGGGTGACCTCGCGTCGTCTGCCTGAAGTGTCGCGGACGTACACCCGTGCACTCCAGCGACCGGGAGAAATCTCGGTGAGCATGGGCTTGCCGGGGACGCCAAGAGGCCGTGGCGGTCTACCGCGCCTCATCGTTGTCCTCCTGTGGTCGGTCGTTCAGGTCCGCCAGGGCGGTTTCGAGTGCGTCGATGTCCCAACGGAATTCCTTTCCGACTCGGATGGGTTTGGGTAGCCAGGTGTGCTTGCCTGGTTGGCGGGACCACCGGCGCAGCACTTCGGGATGGATGCCGATGTGGGCGGCTGCGGATCGGGTGTTGACCCACCGGCGAAGCGGCGGAGGATGTGGGGTTGGGGGTTCATCGCTCACCGGCGTGCCTCCGGTCGTGGTCGGCACGGATTTCCGTATGCGCTCTGTCGGGCGCCGCGCACTAGAGGCGGGCGGAAATCGCCAAGAAGCGGTCCTGCCTTCGCGCGAGGTCGGCGACGAAGGTGGCGTGAGAAATGGTGTGAATATGGCCCGGCCGAGGTCGAGTCATAGCAAGGGTCAGACTGACTTCGGGCATTGCGAGGCCACCGGCGATCGGCGATGGTGGCGTGCGATGACGCCGCCGGAGAATGGTCGCGCCCACAGGGCGGGACGGGTGTCGAGTGAAATTTCATCGGGCATCATTTCTGCCCGATCAATGGCTCTTCCAACTACAAGGAAACACGACTTTCGCGGAGTTCGCCACCAAGTTCTTGCCGACACCTCGAAATTGCTGAACATTAGCCGTTGATTGTTGGGCGAGGCCGACCTGTGAAGGCTCACAAAGACCCGACCGGCGCGACAGGTCTGTCATCGCTGCGCCGGCCGGGAGTTGTTGGTGATCAGTCGAGTTCGGGTCCGGAGTAGGACTCTGGCGTGGCGGTGATCAGCCGGATGTGCTTGGCGACGATGCTGTCGGTGAGCGACAACTGGTAGGAGATTCCGCTGTGGTTGGTGCCGTGTGCGTGCAACAGGCACCGGGAGTCGCGGCCGCGGGAGACGTTCACGCTCGCTGCCCACAGTCGTTGAGCTTCACTGCTCGGGGCCAGCGCGGCTACGAGTTCTTTTGCCTGCACCGAAGTCCGGTGCCTGCCGAGCGCGGATTTCATCATCGCGACCGCCCAGGACCGTTCGCCGTCGGGATCGACGAGGACGGTCTCGGCGTGCTCGCTGAACATCCACACCGGTGCCGATCCAACGTCATCGATGCCGGTCAGTGCATCGGCGAACAAGTCGTTGCGCGACAACACATTCCACATCGGGTCGATATAGGCGGCCAAGACTCCTCGGGCCTGGAAGCGTTCGAGGTTGACTGCCAACGCGGTCTCGGCTTGGACGTAGGTGCGAAGGTAGTGGGTCGGGGCCAGCGGGATATCGGGGAGGGCGAGATCATGCAGGTGCGCGGCCATCGCCTGGTCAGATCGGTAGCCGAGAATGACCCCTTCGAGGGTACTCAGCGACGGCTCGCGCTCGCCGCGTTCGATGCGCCCGAGGTGGACCGCGCTGAACCCGACCACATCTGCCGCCTCGTCACGAGTAAGGCCCAGATCTTCGCGGATCCACCGGCACGTCGTGCCGAGGTCTGGAATGGACACATCGGGTCGGGTCGGATCGCGTCGACGCCGTCGCCGCGTCCGATCCGAACGCCGAGAAATATCGTCCTTTTTCATAATCTCCCCCCCGGGAGCTAGTGGTGTAAGTCACAGGCTGAGATGTTTGAGGTGCGGTTTGCCTGTTGGTGATGGGTCCCTGTCTACCAGAAGGGTTTTCATGCGGCAAGTTTGCCGACTGCTTCGTGATTGCGGACGGCGGCGTTCGCCAAATATGCGGCGTCAGTAGAAGTTTCAATGTCGCCGGGACGCTTTCGGGCAGGCAAGTAAACACGGTGTTAATGAACCCGTTTCGGTCCTGTAGATGCGCCGCCAGCGTTGGTTCCTCTTAACTGATCATTTTAGATATATCCAAACTGGATCAGTTAACGACCTAGCGGCCCAGTCGGTTTCATGGCTTGAATGGAAAGCGAAAGAAATTCCCTCCAAGAAAGGAAATCCTGTGGATCCGATCGTGATCGCGAGCTACATCAACGCCGGGCTGTCGCTGCTGGCCAACGGGGCTGCCCTGGCCAACCAGGTCCTCTACCTGGCGCTGACCTTCCTCTGACGTTCTCGCTGTACGACACCGCCGCGCCAGGTCGAACACCGGCCGGCGGTGCCAGGCAGACACCGATTTGAATTCACGCCGCGCGCCATCAAATCCCGCTGCGGCACAAACCCTCTGCTTCACCCTTCGACTAGAAAGGGTCGACCGGTCATGCCCAAAAACACTCCGACCGCACGCACAACAGTCGCTCGCGGGCGAGATCGAATCCCCGGTATTCGTCGAGCCAGCACCCTGCTGTTGGTGGCCGCGGTTCCGGTAGCTGTAGCGGTAGGGAACGCCGCCGCGGCCAGCGCCAACGGACCACTATCCACTGTCGCAGACCAGGGTGGCGTCACCAGCCCAACCCAACCCGGTACCGAAACGCCCACGCCGCCACCAGCTCCCGAACCTGAACCTGAACCTGAGCCCGAACCGGCGCCGGTGGTGTACTACGAACAACCCCAGCAAGTGCGCACCGCACCGACCCGCCCTGCCCCCGAGGTGGACGAGCCGGTGGAGCCGGTGCGGATCGAAGAACTCCACCTGCCCGTTCCGGTGGAGCCGGTCGCGCCGATTACCCCGCCGGAGAACACGATCCGGATAGGGGAGTGGCAGACACCGAGCCCCGACTGGGTTCCGGTGGAAGTGCGCGACACCATCAACAACACCGCAGCAGGCGCCGAAGCGCAGATTGCAACCGCCCTTGACTCCGTCGGTATCCCGGCGGGGCGCTCCGATCGCGTCAGCGGCGCGGTGCTGGGAGGCGCGGGACTGGGCGGTGCGGCTGGTGCGACCGTGCTCGGCGCACCCGCGGCGGCGGTCGGCGCGACGGTGGGCGGGCTGATCGGCGGCACCGTCGGCGGGATCGCCGGTGCCGCACTAGGAATCGTGATCCCTGTCCCCATCATCGGACAAGCCACCAGCGGAGTCGCGGGTACCGCCCTCGGTGCTGCGGCCGGAGCCGCGGCAGGTGCGGCGATCCTCGGCGTACCCGCCGGTGCTGTCGGCGCGGCGGTCGGCGGGACGATCGGTGCCGGGTTCGGCGCGGGCGTCGGAGTCGGTCAATGACCACGAGCGCCGCAGGTCATGTCGCCGCTGTCGTCGCCGCGATGGTGGGGGCGGCGGTACTCACCGCCTCCTCACCTGCGGCCCCTGCGGTCGCGGTGCCGATCAATGGGTGCCCGGCCTTGTTCATCCTCGGTGTCCAGGGCACCGGCCAGTCGTCGCCGACCGCGGATCCGCTCGCTGACACCGGTGTCGTCGGATCGCTGATCGGGCCCGTCGCCAATGCGGTGCCAGCCCTCGTACAGCGGGCCTATATCGGCTACGACGCCGGATTCGGCGGCATCGTCCCCGGTGGCGGCTCTGACCCGTATGTGTCCTCGGTGTCGGGCGCGCGGGCCAATCTCGACTCCGCTGCACGCCACGTCGCGCAGGTGTGCCCGGACACGATGCTCGCCGGGATCGGCTACAGCCAGGGCGCCCAAGCGATGGCGAGCTTCGCACGTGATGTCGGCGCCGGAAACGGGCCCGTTGCGGCGGAGCGCGTCGCGGGGATCGCGTTGTATGCCAACCCCGATCGCGGCGAGCTCGAACCGGTCTTTCCTGGGAGGCCGGGCCAGATCGTGCCCGACCCCGCACCCGGCACGTCGGGAGCTGCGGTTTCGACCGTGCAGGTCCTCGCGGCCCCCGCGGGGGGTGCGGGCATCGCCACCACCGACCAGGGATACGGAGCACTGGTCGGGCGGGTCGCCGATATTTGTAGCGACGGCGACCTCGCCTGCTCCGCTCCAGGTCAGGCCGCGGTCCTGCGGTTGGGGGCGCAGGTCTTCGCCCAAGCGGACCTGACCAACCCCCTCGCAGCTTTGTCCACTCTGGGTGCGTCGCTCTCGGAGGCGCTCGGTGAGGCATGGAACACCGTGATTCTTAACGACTTTCAGGTGGGCGCGGGAGGGGTCGACTATGCGCCGCAAGTTGATCTGGGGCAGCGGCTGGTCGATGCCGGTGACCCCCGCACATCCGTCACGGATCCGGGTGCGGCAGCTGCGCGATGGAATGAGATCAGCGCGACGGTCATGGCGAATCCGCTGGTGCTGTTGCCGAGGTTGCTCGCCCAGCTCGGTGGCGCGTGGGGCCAGCTCGCGGCCGAGAACGCCGAGCTGGTCAACCCCGCGACGTGGTTGCGGTTCGCCGACACGGTCGGGCGCCACAACGGCTATGCCTTGACCGGCCAGTTGAACTCGGGCATCGCCTGGATGATCGCCCTCGCCCACGACATCGCGGGATCGCGCTCATGACCAGCACCGGGGCGGACGAGTTCCGCGCGAACACCACGATCGGGCCCGGCACCCCAGGCAAGATCCTGCGCACCCGCGAGGTCATCGTGCCGCACATCGCCGGTCTGCGGCGGGCATGGCAGGTGATCTACACAACCAAAACCAGTTCTGGCATCCCGGTCCCCGCCTCAGGCATCGTGCTCGAGCCGGCACCGCCGACCGGTGGTGCGGTGATCAAACCCCCCTTGGTGGTGTACTGCCCAACCTTTCACGGCCTCGGTGGTCGGTGCGCTCCCTCTCAGCTGCTGGTCGAGGGCAACGAACCCGACACGAGCAGCATCGCCGCCGCGCTCGTGCAGGGATGGACGGTCGCGGTGCCCGACGGGATCGGCCTGGGCATCCACGGCGCCGGACCCCACCATTTCCTGGCAAAGCAGGCGGGCGCACATGCGGTGCTGGACCTGGCTCGCGCTGTCGGGTCCCAGCCTGCCGACGGCACTATCGAGGGTCCGGTAGCGGTCTGGGGCTACGCCGACGGAGGCCGGGTTGCCGCCGCAGCCGCAGAGTTTCAGCCCGCCTACGCTCCCGAGCTCGATCTTCGCGCAGTCGCGGCCGGTGCGGTAATCCGCGATCCCGGTGCGCTGATAAACAGCCTCGACGGCGGACCATGGTCGGGCCTGGCATTCGCCGGCATGGTCGGACTGGGCCGGGCTTACGCGCACCTTCCGGTCGATCACCTACTCACCGACCTCGGCGTGCGCGCGGTCCGCGCGGCTTCCGAGCTCGACCTGGCGACGTTGCTGGTGGAGTTTCTGCATCCCCTCGCTACATGGTGTGAGCGCCCCGACCCCTGGAACGACCCGGTCTGGAACTACGTCCTCACCCACGAAACCCTGGGCACCTTTACACCCTTGGTGCCGATCCACCTGTACCACGGGCTGCTCGACGGGCTGGTGCCGATCGAGTCCGGACGCGAACTGTTCGCCGAGTACAGCTCCCGCGACGTCGCGGTGTCCTGGTCGGAATTCGACGTCACCCACCTCGGCGCAGCTGACCTCGGAGTCCCTGACGTCCTGACCACCTTCCGGGCGGGATTCGCCAGACCACCACGCCATCAAGGCCCCAACCCGACCAACTGACGCGCCTGCCCGCGCCACCCCCTCCGGCGCGGGCAGGCCGAGCCCACTCGCTCGACACCGAAAGGAAGCCGAATCCGATGAACCACAACACCACTCAGCGCAGAGCCTGCGCGATCGCGGCCGCATGGCTGACAGTGACGGTCATCGGCGCGGCACCAGCCCTGGCCGAGCCCACCACCAGCCCACCTCGCCCGTCGACGACATCGGGCGAACCTGCAACCTCGGCCTGTCCTGCCTTGTACGTGCTGGGCGTGCAGAACGGTGAGGAAGGCGCCGCCACCACCGTCGACACCGGCGATACCGGGGTGCTGGGCCAGGCCTTCGGGCGGATGGCCACCACAGTCGGCGCGGCGATCGCGCGGTCCTACATCGTCTTCGGCGCCGAGGTGAACACGGCGAACTACCCCGCAGCGGTGACCGCAGCGGCCGATCAGATCGAACAACGCGCCAGTGAGGTGATCGACCGGTGCCCATCGACACAGATCGCGGTCGCCGGCTATGCCCAAGGCGCTGCTGCGGCAGCAGTTTTCGCCGAAAAATCCGGGGCGGGTCGATCACGAGTGCCCGCAGAGAAGATCGCAGGGATCGCGTTGCTGGCCAACCCTTCACGACGAGCAGCGACCGGCGCCCTGCCGGGCACCGACAACAGGGAAGCCCCTTCCGCTGCATCCGGCACGGACGGAACCGCGGTGTCGAAGATCAAGCTGACCAACATCGGATTGTCCGGGGCAGGGATCGCCGCCAGCGCTACACCGACCAGCTACGGCTCGCTGGTCGGCCGGGTAGCCGATCTGTGCGTGGCCGGTGATGCCACCTGCGATGTCCAGTCCGCGAGCCCGTTGCTGACCGCGGTCAGCAACATCGCCGGACAAACAGAGGGCAAGGACCCGGTCGCCGCGATCGCCACCGTCGCCCAAGCCCTGGCCTCCACCGCCTTCACCACCGCGGTCGGCGTCGTCAACGACGACATCACCGGCACCAGCTTGGACCAGCTCTCCTACACACCGAACCAAACTCTGGGCCAGCGCGTCGCGGCGGCGTCCTCACCGGCTGCCACCGCAACCACCGAGTCCGATGCTCTGTCAGCGCTGTTCAAGGTCGGCACGATCGGCTTCAACGCCGTGGTGTCGGTGGCGCAGAAGGTTTTCACCGCCACGACCATCGCTGAACTCGCCGCTGTCGGTCTGTCCAACCCCGCCGCCGCCGTCGCGGTGCTCGGCACGAAGGTCGCTGAGGCGGTGGTGGATCTGGTGCCGCCCCAGTCGATCAGTACATGGGTCAACGACGCGTTCGAGGCGATCACGTCCACGATCACCGACCCCCAAGACCTGTACACGACCTCGGCGACTGCCCAATACAGCAACGCCACCGGGCGACGCAGCAGCTACAGCACCGTCTCGGTGACTGCCAGCGGCGATACCCCGCTGGCCGCGACCACTTCGTGGTTCACCGCGATCGCCCACGACCTGGCCGCCCAGGCGACGTCATCGACGAAGCAACCGACGCCCTCGAGCGGCGTGACGTCTTCGACTCATCCACACCCGGCACCCTCGCCCACCGCAGCGAAAACCTCTGCCAAACAGACCAATTCGGAATCGGTCGCCACCAGCCCGCCGGTGGCGCACCCCTAGACCCCTTCGGAGCACGACCAGAGTTACTGGGCTTTCCCCCGCCGGATCAGTGGCTCTTCCAGCGGCGTGCTCCGAAGGGCCCGACCACAACCCAGCTGATCGAGGAGGTGAACAACATGCCCACCGACGACCTGAGCCGCAACCATGGTGCCGCCTGGCTACACAGCCCCGACAGCCCAGAACCACATTCAGACGAACCCCAGCGGGTCGACCAGCACATCGACAGCCAAGCGGGACAGCACGGGCAGTACCGGGGGCGGGCGCACCGCTTCCGGATTGTCGGGATCAGTGCCGCCTTCTTGAGCGTTGTCGCCGGATCGGCTGCGGCCCTCGCGGTGAGCATGTCGGGCGGGAGCGAGGACCGTGCCGACGCCTCCTCGACAACCTCGGCCCCGCAGACGGGCACCACCTCCGTCGTGGTTGCCACAGAGCGGGCCTGTGCAGGGGTGACCGCTCAGATCGTGACGGCCGGTGCCGGTGACACCGCGACTGTCGCGGGCGTGATCGCGGCGTTCGAACACGCCTACTACGTGACCCGCAGTGCTGAACAAGTCCTGCGGTTGACGAGTCCGCAGGCCGGGCTCGCACACGAACCGCTGGCCGCCGCTATCACCGCGCTGCCGATCGGCACCACCCACTGTGTCGGCGTCACCTCGATCGCGGAGAACACCGCCGAGGTCCATCTGGTGGAGCTGCATCCGGATGGCCGCCGCTTCGACTACCTGCAGGTGATCAACGTATCCGCCGTCGGCCCCGCCGGGTTGGTCATCACCAACATTCAGAAGCGAGGCAGCTGATGCATGCCTTGACCTTGCGCGCGCACCCCCTCGCTGGGATCGGCAGCCGCCGTCTGGACCCGGCCACTGTGAGCCCTCCAGATCGCGTCGCCAGTATCCGCACCGAGCCCCTGCCGACGACCCGAGCGCATCCACCGGTGGTCGCGATCGTCGGCGCTCACGGCGGAGCCGGCACCTCGACGCTCGCTCGGTGGTGGGCGCCAGCGGCGGACTGTGGGCAGTCCTGGCCTGGGTCGGTGCAGACGACGCAGCGGGTCGTCGTGGCGGCGCGGCTGTGTCTGCCGGGGTTGGTCGCGTGTGCAGATCGACTACGCGAATGGCATGTCGGTACCGCTCCTGGCGGTGTCGAGGTCGTCGGTGTCGTGCTCAGTGCTGCCCGGCCTGGGCGAGTACCGGCGCCGGTACGCCGTTATCGCGCCGTGGTCGAGGACCTGGCCGAACAGGTGTGGGACATCGGCTGGCATGACGAGCTCATCGAACGCGAACTGGCCGAGCTCGCCGAGTTCAGCCCGTTCGACCCAGTCCCGCAACGGCGCGCCCGCCTGACTCAAGCGGTGCCCCTCGATGTTCATCACGTCGGCAGCGAGCTCATCGACGCTCTCGCGCGCGCCACGAAAAAGCTTATCGAACAACAGGATTCGGAGAGATAACCATGTCCGTTCTATCCGTGGTGGGTGACAGCGTGTCTGTGCTGGCCCAAGAGATCAAGGTCAACCCGACCATCCCGCCGGGCGGAGACAAACTGACCAACCTCGTGGGGTACTTGTCGTGGCTGGTCATCTTGGCCGGGGTCGCAGCCCTGATCTATGCCGGTGGCAAGTTCGGGTGGGAGCGCTGGCACGGCGGCGCGGTCGAATCACCCAAGATCGTGTTCGCGGCCATGGTCGGCGGGATCATCGCCACCTCTGCTGGCGCCATCATGAACGCCGCCGTCACCGGAGGTTCCTGACATGCAGGCACCTCAGTTCAGCCACGAATCCCCCAGCAGCGCACCAGATCCGCGCACCGTGACTATCACCGCGGCCGACGGCACAGCGCTGCCGGCGACCCGCTTCGGGAAACCGGACGCCACCCTGACTGTCGTCTATCTGCCCGGACCGCTGGCCAGCGCAGCGCATTTCTCGCCCATGATCACTGTGGTCGACAGACATTTCAGCGCAGACACCGCGCAATTGGTCTACGACCAGCGCGGTCACGGCAACGACCTTCCGCTGGCGTCGGGCCGGGCGGGGATGGCTCAACTGGTCGAGGACCTGAACACGGTGATTTCCCACGCGGGAGGTCGCGTCGTGTTGGTGGTGCATTCGCTGGCAGCGATCGTGGCGCAGGAATGGCTTTACCATCATCGACGCGACCAGACCCGCCGCGTCGCTGCGATCGTCGCGATCGGACCGGTCACCGAACTACCCGATCACGATGGGGTACTGACCGCGCACCCGACCGGGGTGGCCCGCCAAGCAGGTGCCCGTCTCATCCACGACCTTTCCACGGCATTGGGTGAGCGGGGCCTTCACACCGAGGCCGAGATCGAGTCCGCCCGCCGAACACTGCGTGCGTATAGGCGATGCGGTGCCGATCTGGCAGTGGTCGAGGATCTGTTGCGCGCAACACCGACCTGGATCGTGGCTGGACGAGCGGACCCGGTGGCGGACTACGAGCGCGTCAAGGAACTCGCCGAGACGGTGTGGGCCGAAATGAGCAGCTTGCGCGCCGGAGGCCATGACCTTGCCCGCACCTTTCCCTGGCTGCCCGCCGCCGCGGTGTCCTCCGCGATCCGCGCGGCTCACGACGCCGACAGGTTCGGGGGTGGCTGGTGATTGCCGAACCGCTGCCCGCGCAGGTGCTGGCGCCGCTGACACAGCTGGTGAACTGGCTGGCTTGGTTCGTGCTGCTGCTGTGTGTGGCTCGCGCGACCTTCGTCGGCGGCCAACTCGCCCTCCGGATCTACCGCGAAGAAGCGATCGAAGGCTTCATCGGATCCCTCGCTGCCGCCGCACTTCTCGGCTCGGCCAGTGCCCTGGCCATCGCCATCCTCCCTACCTGAAACGCAGGACACCCCTATGCCACAGAAACTTTCGGTACGCGGTCATCGGACGATCGCCGTCTGGATCGTGCTTGCCGTGGCGGTAATCGCCGCCACCAGTTGTGCGGACATCGACGCGGGCGGAGACCTGCGCACGCCAGCCACCACGGACGTTACGCAGCTGATTCCCCGTGAGTTGAGTTGGCGGGCCTACCGAGGCATCGACCTGCCGGTCGCAGTGCAAGGCCCCCGCGTAGTCGATGGTGCGATCGCCTCGGACTTCGACCGGTCTCCGGTCGGTGCCGCACTGGCAGCGATCCACGCGACCGTGCGCGTGTCGGTCGCAGCGGACGGTCAGTGGGCCTCGGTCGGGCAACGCATGATCGCCCCCGGGCGAGGACGCGACACATGGGCGACAGCTCGCGCCCAGATCTCGATCACTACCCCCGCCACTGACATGGTGCCTCGCATCCTCGGCTACCTCGTCACGGCCTACGCCGACACCGAAGCGCAGGTTCAGACCTACTCCACGTATCCGGACCGCTCGATCACCCGCAACACCGCCACCGTCATCTGGGCCACCGACGGGTGGCGACTGCGACTGCCCGACACGGTGACCGAAAGCCCTGTCGCCGCAGTGGATTCCGTGCCCAACGACATGGTCGCCCTGCCGAAACCGTGAGGACTAGTTCTGATGCGTTCGAATCGAACCCTGCTCATTTTGCTCAGCATCATCGCCGCCGTGGTGATCGCCGTGTTCGTCCTGACCGTCACTGGCGGCGACCAGCCTGACACCGCCCGACCCCCTGCGCAGGGCGGACAGCCCACGACGACCGCCACGCCGCCGCCGACACCTTCATCAGCGCGTCCGCCAACAGTCGACATGTTCGGCAACCGTCTCGAAGTCCCGGTTGAGGAAGCCGGTGCGGTGTTGCCGCAAATTGCCGAGGATCGGATCGAACCGACGCGATCTGATTTCCTGACCGCGGCACCTGCTCGACTGCAGTGGCAGCGGATCTGGAACGGCGCGGCCGTGCCGGTCTCAGGCAGCGACGGCCCTGCCCGCATCGACGCCGGTGTGGCGGCGGGATTCGCCCACACACCACAAGGTGCGGCGCTGGCGGCGATGGACGCGATCGGGAGGGTCTACGGCGCACCGGAACCGATCTGGCGAAACGTAGTGCGCGACCGTTTTTACGGTGGCGGCGACACGTTGATCGACCAGTTCGACCGTTCCCGGGCCAGCGCCCCGGATATGGCCCGCTACGTCACTGTCCCCGAAGGAGTGCGGGTCCAACCCGACTACCGCGAAGACTTAGCCGTGGTTCAGCTCGCGGTCCGTTCTACGACTGGGTACGCGATCGCGACCTGGCCGATGGTCTGGGTCGACGGGGATTGGCGAATCCGCACGCCCGACGACATCGAAACGCTTTGGCGCCCAGCCACACCCACTGCCTCAACGGCTGGATTCGGTCGCTGGAGGCAGTCGTGACCAGCATCCTCGCCGCACCGGTCGCACCGGGAGATGGTGTCCACGCCCAACTGCCCGATATCGCCTGTGTCGCGGTGCCCGGGATAAAGGAGGCGTGCCAACTCGCAGATGCGGCTGGGGGCGTGGCTGAGGCGGCGAGCGACTCGGTGATCGGTGGCATCGCAGACGATCTCATAGAGAGCCTCGTGACGGCGCTGCGGTTGGTGATGGCATGGTGGACGACCTTTCCGTCGCCGGAACTCACGACCTCCCAGGGCCAGCCCGCCCCGGTACTCGCCCAGATCCGCGAATACACCAGCGGTCTACAGGTGGTGCTGTTGACGGCCGGGATCATATTCGCGGCCGCGCGACTGGCATTGGCCAAGCGTGGTGCCGCAGCGGGGGAAGCTCAGGAGAGCTTTCTGATGTTGGCGCGAGCAACGTTCGGCGCGATGACCTTCGGTGTGTTGATCACTGTCGCGACTACGGCTGGCGACGAATTCGCAGACTGGGTCGTCTTCGACGCCGCTCGCGGTGACCTCGATACCGCCGTCGGTCGCATCGCCGATCCGCGGATCACGGGCAACCTCGGCCACGGGATCCTGCTCGTTCTCAGCGTGCTCGGGTTGATCAGTATGTTGGTTCAGCTCGTCATGCTGGTCGTTCGACAGGCCCTGCTGGTTGTGGTTGTCGCGGTGATTCCGATGGCGGCAGCGGCGTCGGGGACCGGGCCGGGTTCGCAAGCCTACAAGCGGTTGGTGGCGTGGTCGCTGGCGTTCGTGCTGTGGAAGCCGGTCGGAGCGTTGGTCTATGCGATCGCGTTCACCGTCACCGGCAGTGGCGACGAGCCAGATCCCCAGATGATCTTGCTGGGAGTGATCTTGATGGTGATGAGCGTGATCGTGCTACCAGCGCTGATCCGCTTGATCGCACCAGCAGTGGCCACGCTCGGCGGCGGAGGCGGAGCGGCATCAGCGTTGGCCGGCGCTGGCGCGGGTATCGCGATGTCGGCGGTCGGCAGCGGCGGATCGCAGGCCAGAAAGATGTCCGAGGCTCAAAACTCTGGTCCATCGGCCGGATCAACGAGCCGGACAGGCTCACCGCCTTCTGGGCCGAATGGTGCTGGCGGGGCGCGGCCGATGGCAGCGAGTTCGGGAACGCCGTCTAGCGGGACAGGCTCCGCGCCGGGTGGCGGCGGGTCTATGTCAGCAGGTCCGGTTGGGGGTGGTTCGCGTGCTGGCGGGGCTTCTGCAGCGGGTGCCGGTGGTTCGGGCAATGCGGCCGCTGCCGGTGCGATGGGCGCGGGTCCTGCGGGTGGGGCGATGTTAGGCGCCCAACTCGCAGGCGGCGCGCTGCGAGGCACTGCTTCGGCCGCTCAAAGCTCTATTCCGGAGTCGTCGCCACAGATGGATCCCGATGCCCTCGGTCCCGGGGAGGTTCGGCGATGAGCACACGGATGTATGGGCGCTGGGAGCAGCCGCGTTCGGCCGGGTTCTTCGGTCTGACTTGGGGGGTTTCGCTTCTCGGGCTCGGCTTGATCATCACGGTGATGGTGTCGTTCATGATCACCCGCTCGCTGGAATTCGCAGGCGCTGTCCTGCTCGGTGCGGCGGTGGTGTTCGTCCCGCTGGCGGTGACGCGCAATGGGCGTACCGGTTGGGAACTGTTGCTGCTGAGGGTTCAGTTCGCCCGCGCTCGTTCTCGCGGCGAGCTGACCTACCGGTCCGGGCGGTTCTCCCGGCTTCCGGGTTTGGCGAAACTTCCTGGGTTGATGGCTGATTCGCGCCTGACCGAGTACGAGACCCCAGGTGGGAAGCGGTTCGCGATGCTGCATATCCGGCGCAGCGATCACTACACGGTGATCGTGCGGGTGATCCCGCGCGGCAAGGAACTCGTCGACCAAGCCCAAATCGATTCCTGGGTCGATGGATTCGGCCAATTCCTGGCCGCGCAAAGCCGTGGCGGAGAAGTCGTCGCGGTGACCGCGGTGCTGGACAACACCGTCGAAACCCGATTGAAGCAAACCCAGGAAGTCACCCGCCTGATCCGCCCGAACGCCCCTGACTTCGCCAAGGCTGTGATGAAGGAAGCCGCCGCTGACAGCGGCGGGGTCGGGGTGCGGATCGAAGCTCGTATCGCGATCACCTACCGGGCGATCGGCAAAGGCCGTATTCGCCGTGACCAGGCCGAGCAGGCCCGCGAGATCGGGCAACGACTGCAATCGGTGCTGTCGCAGCTCGCCCGTGCCGGCCTGCCCGCCACACCCCTGCACGCGTGGGAAGTGCTCGGCTTGGTGCGCAGTCGATTCGACCTCGCTTCGCAGCGCGATGTCGAGGCGGCCGGGGCGCAGATCGTGGAGTCGCAGTCGTGGGATTCGGTCGGCCCGCTCGCCCATCATGATCGGTGGGATCACTACATCCACGACGGCGCCCGCTCGATCACCTGGGAGATGGACGGTGCACCCCGCGGGGCGGTGATGGAAACCGTCCTCGAAGAGCTCCTGCGCCCGCGCCCGGACATGCCTCGCAAACGGGTCGCGATCGTCTACCGCCTGCATTCGGCGGCTGAAGCGACGTCGTTGGTGGACTCGGACTTCCGCGACGCGGTCGCCGCCGAGCAAACCGAACGGGGGATCTCGTCGGCGGCGGCGCGGATTCGGGTCGGTAACACCTCGGCCGCGCGGGAGGAGCAAGCGCGCGGGGCGGGGTTGACCCGGTTCGGGGTGTTGGTGACGGTGACCGATCACCTCGACGCCGACCTGCCCGGAATCGAGGCCTCGGTCAAAGGAATGGCGGCGGCGTCGCGGTTAACGGTGCGCCGCTGCTACGGCTACCAGGCCGCGGGGTTCGCCGCCTCGCTCGGGATCGGGTTGATCTTGCCCGAACACGCTTCTATCTCCAAGCGGGTGTCGGGATGAACGCGCGCGCAGGGAGTTCCCGAACCAGGTCCGCGAAAACCGAGCTGGTCGAGGGTATCAGGATCCTAAGCCGTGCCCGCCGTGGTGAAGTCGAGATGACGGCCTTGACCAGCGGGGGACTGCGGGGCTGGCGGGCACGAATGCTGCTTTCGAGCGATGACCATCGCCGAGCGACTGCCGCGCGCCGCCGCGACGGCACCGCCGGGGACGGGTTCGACCTGAACGCCCCGGCGTTCACTGACCGTGGTTACACCGGTGCAGGCGGTGGCCGCGCGTCGGTGGTGCCGCGCACACCGGAGTGGCGTGCGACGACCGTCCAGGTCGCTGGGTTGTGGCCGTTCTGCGTTGGCGCGAGCGCACCCACTGCGGGGGTGCCGGTCGGCAGCCACTACATCACCGGCGCCCCGGTGCATTTCGACCCGATGTCGTGGTTCCTGCGGGGGTTCATCACCGCACCGATCGCGTTCGTGTTGGCGCTCAACGGATTCGGCAAGTCCTCACTGATCCGACGCATCGTCACGGGTGCGGTCGCGGCGGGGGAGACCGTGCTGTGCATGGGCGACACCAAAGGCGAATACCGCGACCTGGTCGAACGCCTCGGCGGTCAGGTCGTCGACATCGGCTACGGCCACGGAACCATCAACCCCCTCGATGTCGGCGCCCTGGGCGCCACCATCGACCAGCTCCCCGATGCCGACCAACGCCGCCAGGTCGTGGCGCGGGTCGAAGCGGGCCAGATCAACATCGTCGCCGGGCTGATCGAACTCGTGCGCGGCGCCCGGGTCGAAGACTACGAGGAAGTCCTACTCGCGGCCGGTCTGCGCGAACTCTACAGCCCGGCAGGTGGTTTCACCCACCAGAACCCGCCACTGCTGGAGAACCTGCTCGCGGTGATCTCCGCCGGAGGTGAGCGGCTGCGCGCGTTCGCCGAAGAAGACGACGCCATCTCCTACCGCGCCGCGACGAAAACTTTGCGTCGGTCGATGCGTGCCCTGGTCGAAGGACCGTTCGGGGCGATCTTCAACGGGGCGACCACTACCCGGATCGACCTTGCCAGCCCGGCGATCTGCGTTGATATCTCCCATATCCCCGAGGGCGACACCAAACTGCTGGCGGCTGTGCTGATGACGTGCTGGTCCGATGGCTTCGGCGCGGTCGCAGCCGCCCACGCTCTCGCTGACGCCGGCCTTGCTCCGGCGCGGACGTTCGAAGTCGTGATGGACGAGATCTGGCGCGTGCTGGGTGTCGGTGAATTCATGGTCGACCGCGTCGACGCGCTGACCCGACTCAACCGGCCCTTGGCCACCGGGCTGATCATGTGTTCCCACACCATCAAAGACCTCGCCGCGTTCGATTCCCCTGCCGCACAAGCGAAAGCGCTCGGATTCTTCGAACGCTCGAGGGCCAAGATCATTGGCCCCGTCGGTCCAGAAGAAGCCAACCGCATCGCCGCGGTCGCCGGGATGACCGACACCGAGAAATTGTTGGTCACCTCCTGGGCGGCGCCGCGCCCACCCAGCGACGACGACCTCGATACCTCGCGGCGCGAGATCCCGCCGGGCACAGGGTGTTACCTGCTCAAGACCGGTGAAGCCGAAGAGCCCGGCATTCCGTTCCGGATGGTGTTCACCCCCACCGAACGCGACTCCGATATCCACAACACCAACCGCCGCTTCGACAACCTCGGCCAAACCTCCGGTGGGTCGGTGAATCCGCGATGAGCACCGTCGAACCCAGTCGTCAGCGAAACCACAACCCGAGCTCTCACACCCGCGAGACCCGCCCGCACCCGGTGGTGCCGCGATGAGTGCTGCCGCTCGGGTAACGGTCGCGGTCGTGGGCGCGACCCTGATGCTGCTTGGACTGCTGCTCTTCGCGGGCGTTGCCGACAAGGGGGGCTGCGCGCCGTCGGCGGTGCCGAGCGGGGCGGCCTCGGCGACCGGTGACGCGAGGACGATGCCGATGGCCGAGGGCAGCTACACCCTGACCTCGGGTTTCGGGATGCGTTGGGGCACACAGCATCAGGGCCAGGATTTCGCCGCCGCGTCCAAGACTCCCATCTACGCGGTCGCCGACGGACTCGTCGTGCGGGTGGGAGCTGCCAGCGGGTTCGGGATCTGGGTGGTCATCGACCACAACATCGACGGCGAAACCGTGTCCTCGGTCTACGGGCACATGTTCGCCGACGACGTCCGTGTCGAACAAGGCCAGAACGTGCGTATCGGTCAACTGATCGCCGGCGTCGGCTACAACGGTCAAACCGTCCCTGCAGGCCCCGACGGGGCGCACCTGCATCTCGAGATCTGGACCGAAGGAGGGCGATTCGGCGGCGGCACGGCCATCGACCCGATGCCGTGGCTGCTCCAAGGAAATGCGGACCAGTCCACCAGTGTCGCGACATCGAGCGCGGTGTCGCCGCCGACGACATCAGTCAGCGATGCTCCCGTAGCTGGCGCTGGTACGGCGGCAGGCTCCGAGCTGCCCGAAATGCCTGCGTCGATCGGCTTGGAGCGTGGGTTGCAGGTCGACTCGATCCGTCTGGCACGCACGATCGTTCAACGGTTCCCTCAGGTGCAGAAGATCTATGGGCAGCGTGAGGATGATCTGCCCGATCACCCCAGTGGCCGGGCGATCGACATCATGATCCCTGACCCGACATCCGGGGACGGCAAAGCCCTCGGTGACCAGATCGCCGGCTTCGTTCTCACCAACTCCGTTGCACTGCGGATCGACTATTTGATCTGGCGCCAGACCTACCGTGCGGCCAGCGGCGAGTCCAACCTGATGGAAGACCGGGGCGGGGCCACCGCCAATCACATGGACCATGTCCACGTGACCACCCTGGGCGGGGGATACCCAGACGGCTCACCGATCGGCTCCGTCGCGACCAACCCACCCGGCACCAGCACAGCATCGACGTGCGGATCCAGTGGCGGAGAGGCCGATCTCGCGCCAAACACTGTCCCCGCCGACTTGGAACCGTGGTATCGGCTGGGTGGCACCGTATGCCCGCAAATCAGCGCGTCGCTGCTCGCTGCCCAGGGCAAACAAGAATCCGGGTACCGGCGCGGGCTGACATCGTCGGCTGGTGCGCAAGGTCTGGCGCAGTTTCTGCCCGGCACCGCGACCGCTCTCGCCTCCGACGGGCAGCCGTATGTGATCGACGCCGACAGCAGCGGCGTCGCCAGCGTGTGGGACGACGGCGACGCGATCATCGGCCAAGCCCGCTACCTGTGCGACATCGCCGACCACGTCGATGCCTGGATCGAGCAGGGCAAAGTCGTCGCCCCCAACGGTGCCGTCGAGCTCTACCTCGCCGGCTACAACGCGGGCGAATACGCCGTGCTGCGCTCGGGTGGATTCCCCACGGGTTCACCGGATTACGAAGTTCAGACCCGCCCGTATGTGGCCAGCATTCTCGCGATGGCCACCCAGATGTCGACGACGATGAGCTGAGGACACCATGGTGAACCGTCTACCTCTGTGGGCTGTGACCCTCGGTGTCGCGGCCGTCCTGATTGTGCTCGCCACGGTGCTGGTGGTCGGCGCGCAGAACAGTGAGCCCGTGCCCGGTACGCGCACACCGGGTACCGCCCACGTGGAGGGGCCGGATCCCGTGGCTGCCGACGCCCGGACCGTCACCCACATGGGTTTGGCGGCCATGTTCTCCTGGCAACCACGCACCGACCCCGGCCCCGGCACCGGGTTGACCCGCGCCGCACCGTGGCTGACCGGCGAACTGGCTGCCGCAGCGAACAGTGGTCCGGGCAACGGATTGGCACCGTTGCCGGAATGGGCGCGATGGCGCGACAGCAACGACATCGTCACCGCCCTGGTCGACGCCGAGCAGACGAAAACCGACATCGCCGGGGCGACGGTCGCGGCGTCGGTGACCCAGCAGGTACTCCACCGGGACGGCTCCACCACCCTCTACCGGCGGATGCACGTCACCGCCACGGTGACAGAAACGTCGCAGGGGTGGCGGATGTCGAGCTACCGCATCAACTCGGTGACCGGCCATGGCTGACCGGATGCTGGCCGCCTCGCCAGACAACAACCTCCTCGGTACACCTCCGATGCTCGTGCATCGACGGATGGCGGCGGCGATCCAGAACGTCACCGTCGATCTGATGCTGCTGGCGCGGGAACCACACAGCCGCATCCAGACTTTCCGGGATCTCTCGATCGCTGGGCGGGTCCTCCACGAACAGGCTGCGGCGATCGGGGTGCCCGCCAACTGGATCGACTATGCACGCCAAGCTGGTCAGGAAGGTCGAAAAGCGACCGGGACCTCCTCGTTGCCTCCTCGCCGTCCGGTCTCGCGGTCGTTGTTGATCGCTCAGCTACACCACCAGGCCGACACCCTGTGGACCATGGCCGCAGTGGGCCCGGTCCGCCGCGACCGCGGCCAGGTGACCGCACCGGCAGCGCAGAAGCTGGGTGAGCATCTGCGGTTGCAGTGGTTGCGGGTGGCGATGGTCGCCACCGCCATCAATCTCACCGAAGCCGAAACCCGTGGCTGGTGGGCCACCGATCCGACCCACTGGCACTCACGCCAGGCCCAGATTCAGCAACAGTCGGTACCCGATCAGGGGCGTCAATGGCGTGAGCTCACCCATTTTGCGAGCGTGCGTGAAGCACGGGTCCGGGTCGCGGCGATGCGCATGGTCGGCATCGACCTCACAGCCAGTGCCCCACATCAACTACCGCCTGCCCCGCACCTGCTCGCGGTAACCGCCGAGAACGCTTGGCACACAGCATCTCTGGAATCCGAAGGCGGGGCACGCATCGACGCCGCGATCGCCGCGACCGGTATCGACGACGCCCACGGCATCGCCGATAGCGACACCCACGACCTGCCACCCCCGACCGGGTCAGCGCAACTGCACGCCGAACCAGATTTCTGACCCCCAAGTATCTCGAGGAGAATCCCATGACAACCCACCCCGCCACCTCGAAAGACCCGTCGCCCCCGACCACACCCGAAGACTTGGTCCGCGACCGGTTGACCGACTTGTGGACCTTTGCGACTACGGAGGAGTTCGACAGCCTCGCCACCGAATACGGCTTCACGACCGAAGAAATGTCGCTGCGCTACGTCGCGGCGTTGTTGGATGTCGCAGGTATCGACTACCAGGGTCTGCGACAGACCGAAATCCTGTGGGCAAACTCAGGTGCCAACCTCGTGCGCAAGGCCGCGACGGGCCCGGCACTGACAGTGTGGTCGGCGGCGACGCTGCAGGCGTTCACCGTCTGCGCCGCCTCCGGTCGCATGATCTGGCACGAACCTTTCGGTGCCGCCATGGTCGATGGTGTCGACGCGGCGACTGTGTCGGCAGAGAAGGCGATCGAGCTGTCCGCTCACGCTTTGCGTGAGTGGGGCGCCGAAGCCGGTGTCTTGCGGTTGAACCTGGCCCGCAGTCGCGGCCTGGATTTCGAACGGCTGCGCCGCATCGCCGCCACCGAGGGCCTGGTCCTCGATATTGCGACCGTCGCGGTCCGCAACCCGGCCGCCGAACAATGCATCGCGCCCGAACGGGTCGTCTGGCGGACGGTCGACCTGCAAGAGCTCTGGCAGAGCGCGTCATGAAACCCGCTCTGTTGGCGACTATCGCCGCAGTGGTCTTGGCGGCCACGGCAGCGAGTGGGTGCTCGACCGCGGATGCGCCGGTGGTCGAACCGGTCTGCAGCGCGCAGGCTTTCCCGCCACCACACACCGAGGTCTGGCCCTGCTCGGCATCGGATGTTCTGCGGGCCGCAGTGACCACCTTGTATGAACTGGACCCGGTGGTCGGGCTGGATGCGCGGTCGATGTTCGAGGCCGCGCGACCGCTGATGCGGGCCGCGTACTCGACCGACACTCGCGTGGGGGCATCACTCTGGTCGCCGATCACCGTCGACTTGTGGCAGGACTGGGTCGAGTACCAGGTGCCGTTGCGGACCGAGGTTCGTCTTACCGGTGACGAGCATCCGCCTGATACCGCGACCTCGTCGAGCCGGGTCCTGTCGGTCACCCTGACCCCGGCCGAACGGACACCGATTGTCTTTGCGGTGTACGCGAGATCGACGCGCCAAGGCTCGGAACGGGCGTGGCTTCTCGCCGAAATGCAGGTGCTGTGATGAGCGGGGATCCGGTCGAAGAAGGTGGCCAAGCGGTCCGCCAAGGATTCCTGCAGGCGCTGCAGACCGCCCACACCACCAACGCACTGTTCCGCAGCAGGGGCGGGGAATCGCGCTCACGCGCCGAATCCGAGCAGCGATCCGCGATCGAAGCGGCCAAGAACCAACGGTCGTGGATCGAGCACCAGACCAGGCTCGGCAACCTGGGGACAGAGCAAGCGCTGAGCATGGCCAAGATCGACGAGGTCCGCGCACGCATCGCCAACGCAGCACAGATCACCGAGGTCGACCTCCGCCACAAAGAAGGCCAAATCACCCGCGCCGAAACAGATCTCGCACGACGCGAACACGATGGTGCGCTCTCCCGAAGGCAGAGCAAGGAGCTCCATACCGAACGCATCGCCGGCTACACCAACCGCGAAGCCCGCGACGTCGAGCTGCACAAACTCGATGTCGAGCTCAAAGAACTGATGATCGAGATTCGCCGCCGTGCCGCGGGATTCACCGACACCTTGCACCACTCCGATGCACGGACCGGCGCGGGCCAGGCGGCGGCAGCTCAGTTCGCCGCCGCAGATGCCACCCGCGACCTCTCCGCGGACGCCGACGCCGCGGCCCGAGCCTACGAAGAACGGTTCGTCGACGACACCGGGATCGAACCGGACGACTTCTTCTCCGAGAACGGGGCCGATCTATCCGATAGCGGGTCTCGAGGTTTCGGTGACATGGACGGGCTAGCCGCGGATCTCACAATCAACGCGCACCTGAACGACGAATTCAACCACCTTGCTGACCATCTCGATGACAACGCTGACCCGACCGCGCAAACCATTCTCGACGCGGAGGTCGTCGAGGCCGGTGAATGGATCGAGGCCGCCGTATCGGCCGCAGCGGTCCACAACATCGACCCCACCGCCCCCGACCCTGACCTGACCAGCGGGGGAGCTGAACCCTCGCCTACTCGCGCGACAGGCAAGGAAATCGAAGTATGGGGCGATCCCGGTGTGGGACGGGGCCGGTGAGATGTTCGACCCGAACCCGATCCAGGCCAAGCTGCTCAAGGCCGTGCAGAACCTGGCCAGCGACAACGCGCGCCTGATCGACCAATCCCGCACCGGGGACAACCAGCAACTGTCGCCGATGGCGCTGGCTCATCTCGATATCGGGCGCCGTACCCGGGAGAACCTGGAAGCGATCGCGACCGCGGTCGGGGTACCGAAATCGGTGATCGACTACACCCGCGCCTCCGGTGAACGCGGACACCGCTGGCAACCCGGCCAGCCCCTGCTGAGCACCGAATCCATCGACCGCGACACCCTGCTTCGCGGACACCTGCGAGCTGTCGCGCAACTACAGACGATGGCCGGGGTTGGGGCGGCGTTCTCCCAGCAGGGAACCCTGCCGCGCGACGGATTCGCCGCGTTCCGGCGTGTGATGGGTGTGACCTGGCAACGCGTCGGAGCCGTCGGCCACGCCCTGGGCCTGACCACAGTCGAACAACAACACGCGTGGCAACCCACCGACAGCCCGTGGACCGACCACGTCGCCCGAACGATGGCAACGCTGGACCGGACAGCGCTGATGACGCGGTGGCGGGCCGTCGTGGAGACCAACTTCGCCACGGTGTCGATGCCGGTGATGGTGCTCCAAGCCGCCGGAATCACCCCCGACGACATCAACCGCCAACTCCCCGTCCTGCCCGACCGGATGGTCGAGCTCGCCGCAGCCGCCCTCGAACCCGACCCCGTCATGCGTGAGAAGGGTGGCGCTGGCATCGACGCCGCGATCGAGGCCACCGGCGCCGATTCCCAGACCGAATTCGAGCCCACCGATCACCGGCCTGCGTCGCACCCGGATCGATACCGCGGGCCCGACATGGGCCCAGGGCCGTGACAGATCGGATGCCACTGCTATCGCCCCCCCCGCAACCCGCCATCACAGAAAGTCCAGTGATTCAACAGGATTGGAGAAACCGGTGAGTCATCCGCTCTCAGGTGCCGAGGATCTGCCGTCGTGGCAGCTTCGGCTGCTCGAACGAATCCAGAACTCGAGCTATGAGCACTACCGCACGCTGTTTCACGGTTACCCGCAATACTCGACCGCCGCCAGTGGCCCGAGCATCCAACTCGAAAACTGGCGGACCAACCTGCGAGCACTCGAAGCCGAGCGCTCCGAGATCGAACTCCACGCCCACGGACTCGACATCCCCCAACGGATGATCGACTACGCCACCGAGACCGGAGCTAGGGGAGCACGCTGGGGTGATACCCGCGAAACTGCGCTCCTGCCGATGTCCCCGCCTGGGGCGAACCCAACGCGGGTGCACCTGCTCGACCAGATCGCCGATGATGTGTGGCGCCTGGAACACTCGGCCCTGGTCCGCGCGGAGTATCTGCATCGCGTCCACACCGGTGGGTTGGCCGACAACGAACCCGGAGAACGCCAACTCCACGACAACATGGCCGCGCTGTGGCGCCGTGCCGCCGGCACCGCGGCGCTGATCGACCTCGAGCCGGGCGAAGCCCACCAGCTGTGGGGCCGTGGACCCGACTCCTGGCAGCAGTTGGCGGAGCTGACCGCAGCCTCCTACACCGACACCGAGCTGCAGCAACGGTTCGCGGAAATGTCGTGGAAAGGTGTCGAAGCCGAGGTCTCGCGCGGCTTCGACAACCTGGCGACCAGTGCCTCTACCAATCTCGGACCGCCGACCCCGTGGGAGGTCGCCGAGCGCGCCGAACAGGCGCTCGCCGCAGCCAGTTTCGCTGACGAGTTGGCCCCACGCCTGGGTCATGGCATCGGCACGGCGGTAGAAGCTACCAGCACCGGGCTCGGCACCGACTGGGAGCCCGACCCCGATCCACAACACCCGCCCGGACGCGGACCTGGTGTGGGCGTCGATCAAGGGGTGGGGTCATGACCAGCGGGCGCGATCTACACCAAACGCCTCTGCGGTGGAGCTCCTGGATGCACAGGATCCAGAACCTCGCCGCTGATGTGAGCCGATTTCACGGATCGCCAACATTGGTGATCGCCGAGACCGATGTCATTGATCCCCCACGACAGAGGTGGCAGGAGCAGGCCGATCGGCTCCACGGCGCCCTCACCGCGGCCGAGGAACAGGCACGGGCTGCAGGAGTGGATCCGACGTGGATCGACGACGCGCGCACGGTGGGCTCGCACCAAGGCACGAACCCGCAAACAGGCGCGGTGCGGCAGCTTCCCCAGCGCAAGTCGGGTATCGAGCAGTTCTTCCTGGATCTACTCGACGTGGATCTGTGGCAGCTCGAGCGGATGGCAGCCCTCGACATGGCGCTCCCGGTCCGAGCTGCGGCAGGCCACGGAGTTATCACGGGCGACTCGGCGCGCGACTTAGCCTTGTTCGAGCGCATGCACGTGCGTTGTTCGCGGGCCTCGTCCCTCGTGGCCGCCGTGCAGCTCACCCCGGAGGAAGGCGATCGGATGTGGGGCGCGGGCGCCGAACCGATGCGCCGAATGCACGCCGCAGCGATCGACCAGATGAGCGACGTGCAACTGCTCGGGCAGTGGCACGAGTATGCCGACGCCGACGCGAGACTGCGGATGCCCCCCAATTGCAGCCAGGACCCCGACACCGGAAAGGTGTCCTTGGCAGACAGCCTCACCGACCCACCGTCGCCACGGCAGATGATCGCGCGCGCCGCCCTGACGCTCTTTTCCCGTGATCCCGAGGGCGCCGACAACCCCGGGGTGTCGTGATGACCAGCGCACACGAACCCTCCATGAGTCAGCGCCACGGCGAGCTCCTGCGTCGGGTCCAGAACATGGCTGCCCAGCTCCGCGAGGTGACCGACGCCGGACCAGCCATGTTCGACGACGGCGTCTCCGCAGACAGCCAACTGGTGTGGACCGAGCGACTCGAAACTCTCCGCATCGAAAGCGAGCATGCCGAGTTCGAGGCGATGCTGGAAGGTGTCGATCCGGGCTGGGTCCTCGATGCCCGCGAACTCGGCAAGCGCGGCGCGAGCTCACCCTCGCCTCACGTGGTGCGCTCCCACCCCGCGCGTGCCAACGAAGCGCAGGAGTTCTACCTCGACATGCTCGAGGTCGACCTGTGGAATCTGGAACGGATGGCTGGCCTGGAGGCCGCGCGGGTGGACCGGGTCGTGACTGGGCGATGGGGTTTCGACCACGACCCGATCGCGGTGGCCCAGTTCTCCGACAACATGGCTGCCCTGCACAACCGGGTGGCGGTGCTCGCGGCCGCGGCGCAACTGACACCGGCCGAAGGCGACAGTCTGTGGGGTTCGAGCGTGGAAGGGATCCGCCGCGTGCACGCGGTCACCTTCGCCGCCTACGACGAGCAAGCCCTGGCACAGGAGTGGAACGGCTATGCCCGCGCGGATCCGGCGTTGGCGGTGCCACCGTATGTTCCGCGAGATCCCGAGACCGGCACGCCCACCGAGACCGCCACGGTGGGCCCGCCGACGCCGCGCCAGATGCTCGCCGACGCGACGAGTGCGTTGCGGGTCCAGTTCGTCGACACCGCCATCCGTAACTCCGAATCAACCGATCTCGCCGCCGAGAGCACCGCGATCACCGCCGTGGTCGACGCGGCCCTGGGCGAGGACCGGGAGTGGACCTGGGAGCCCGACCACGACCCGGCCGCCGGGCGCGGTCGAGAGATCAGCACCGACCGCGGACCAGAACTGTAGGGCCGCAACCGCAAATCTGTGCCTTGTCGGCGCATCGGCTAGGGGGAACTGGACCGAGGCGACCGAACCTGAACCGCTGGGACCTCACACACCCGACAAGGGTGTGACGTTTTCTCGATCCGAGGAAGCACGATGCCCATCCATACCCGTGAAAGACCACCTTCTGCCTCGAACCCCGCACCGCTGCACCGCGATCGCTCCTCCGGGAGCATGCGATGAGCTGGGAGACCCGAGGAACGAGCTTCACCAGCCCTGACTACTACCGCGAAGCCGCTGACCGCGTCGAAGCTGAATTGCGCGCTGACTTTGCCACCTACCACCAAACACGCGAGATCGCCGCTTACGGCGAAACCCCGGCCCAGGTCGTCGAACTGAATGCTCGCGCGCACGCCATAGCACGCCAGTGGCAACAGGGTGGCACACCCGAGCATCAGCAGTTGTGGCAGCAATTGACCACCGCGGTCGAGTCCTGGACTGCCAACCCCGAAACCGCACGGGTTGAGTTCGGTCGCCTCCAGCAGGCGTTCATCGAGGGCGGTTCCGGTATCGACCCGAGCACCGTCCGTACCCAGCGACAAGCCGCGGAACTGACCGGGCACCTCGAGCCGGTCAACGATCACTCAGCTCAAGACGGTGCCCGGTGGCGGCCTCGCCACCTGAGCGTGGTCCCCGACCCCGGCGCCGAGGCGACGCGTTCAGGTAATGCCGCTGATCGTGCGCTGGGCGGGCGATCCGGTGAACAGCTAAGTCTGGCCGAGATCGACGCGATCATCAACAGCTCCGACGAGCTGCTCTCCGCCGAGGAAGCTTTCGGTGATCTGGACACCGGCGCGGAGGAAATCACCGCGTTGTTGCCCGCCGAGCAACGCATCGCGCCTCTCGACCGCGCCGTCACTGCCACTTTCGACCAGCTCCCGGCACAGATCGCTGCTGTGCGCCGACTGCAAGACCTGACCGCTCAACACATCCGGCTGGCCTCCGAGTTCGACGGAACACCCGAGGGTGGGCAAGTCCTGATCGGGCAGATGGAGCGGTTGATGGATGGTGCGCGCGAGGCCAACCGCGCTGCTCTATCCGCAGGCGCTGATCCCGACGAGATCACCGGTGCCTACCAAGCGGGGCTGTCGGGGCAGTTCTGGTCACAACAGCCCGGGGCGCCTCGGCTGGCTCAGCTCGACCACGTTCTGTCCGAACGCGACAGCGCGCTGGCCGAACTCGATGGGTTGCGTGCCCAGCTCGGCCTTGCACCCGACCAGCCTCCGGCGCTCGCGCTGGCCGTAGGTGCAGAGACCACTTACCGCCTGAGCTCGACGGCCAGCTCCGCCGCGCTGGAGCCAGGTGGGGCGGTGATCTCCGGCGCGGTCGAGGCTGCCCTGCCCCATGCCGACTTCGCCGCCGAGTGGACGACCCCCGAACTCACCGGCGTCATCGACGCGCCCCCGCGCGAACACGTCGTCGACCCCCAATTCTGAAAGGTCTAGGTGAATCATGTTCTCTCCCCGTGAAACCCGCCGGCGCGCCAAATCCGGGATGGGTGAGGAAGCCGGCATGCTCCTCATTCTGTTGGCACTGCTCGCTGTCGTGTTCGTGCTGTGGGCGGCGTTGAAACTCGGCAGCTGGTCGGCCGGGCAGCCGATGTCATGGAACCCGTTCATCGCCTTGCTGTCGGTCCTCGCCGCAGACAAACGATGGCCCTGGCAAGCGACGCCGATCGCCGTGGTGCTGCTGTGCGCGATCGGCGCGCTGGCGGTGCGCGGGGTTCAGATGTTCAACACCGGCCGCGAGGTCGATGTGGCCGCGCGAACGATGCAACGGCCAGGCAAGATCCGCATCGCTCGCGTCGCCGACAACCTCGCCGACAACCAACGATTGCTCGCCGACGCGCCACCCGAAGTGCGAGCGAATCCGGGACCGCTGTTGGGGCGCACGGTCATCGGCGACATCGCCCTGCACGTACCCGCCGAACTCGGTGTCACAGTGACGGCCGGTCAGCGCACCGGCAAGACCGTCGCATGGGCGATCCCGGCGGTGCTCTCGGCATGGGGGCCGTGCCTTGCCACGTCGAACAAACCGGACCTGTACCGGCACACCGTGTATGGGCGCGAGCAAGTCGGCCGGGTATGGGTGTGTGACCTGCAAGCGGTGACCGGGCACGTTGTCTGCGGGTTCTGGGTGAATCTGTTCAACCAAGTCACCGGGTTACCCGCGGCGCGAAAGCTGGCGGGTTTCTTCGTGTCCGGGTCGGCCGGTTCGGCCAATGAGATCGCCAATGCGAAGACCGATGCCTACTTCGACGGCGGCGCGCAAGAGCTGTTCGCGCTGTGTGTCTTCGCCGCCGCGTGCGCGGGCGGGGACCTGCACCATGTCGCGGAATGGCTCGGCCGCGACCAAGATCCGACCCCGGCATTGGTTTTGCGCCACTACGGCCACGACCGACCCGCGGCCAGGATCGTCGAATGCCAAGGCCTCTACGCCAGGCAACGCGATGGCCTCTACGACATGGCGCGAAGGTTCCTCAACGTGCTCTCCGATTCCGGGTACGCGCAAATGGTCACGCCCCCGGTTCGGAAACTGTTCCAGGTCAGCGAAACCGCTGCCAAGCCGACGACCGCGGCACCGAGTCGGGGCGGGAAAGTGTCCTCGATTCGCAACGGCGTGGTGATCGAGTCCACCGAACAGGCGCGGACCCACCTGTTGCCGGAATTCGATCCCGTCGCGTTCGTCACCTCCAACGACACCCTGTATCCGCTGTCGATGACCGGGCCTGATGGTGCCACGCCCTTGACCGCCGCGCTGGTCGGCCAAGTCCTCGAAGCCGCCTTAACCCAAGCGCGAGCCCGCCCGGATGGGCGGCTGGCGACACCGTTGTTGTGTGTGCTCGACGAGGCCGCCAACTGCGCCCGAATCAGTGAACTGCCGTCCTACTACACGTATTCGGCGGGTTGCGGGATCATCTTGATGACGATCCTCCAGGTCCTCGAGCAAGGTGAAAACCTGTGGGGTGCCAATGGTTTGAAGACCATGATGGCCCAGTCGATCGAGGTCTACGGCGGCTCCATTGCCTCCCGGGACTACTTGGAGCATTGGTCAGCGATGGCCGGGCAACACGACGTCTCCGACCGCTCCCGCACCCACACACCCGGCGGTATCCAACGCAGCCTGTCCTGGCGCGCAGAACCCATCCTCGATGTCGCGATGCTCGCCGCCCTGCCGAAAGACCGCGCCCTGGTCCGACTTCCCGGCCACGGGCCAGTCGTGGTCCGCAAAATTCCCTGGTTCGACAGCGAGTACGCGCCGCTGGTGCGCAAGTCGATGCAACGGTTCGAAGGTGGGCGGGTCTCACTGGTCAAGTCGAGCCCATCGGTAGCAGGCGGCCAGTCGTGACGAGCCCGAACGCTGCATCGACAGCCACTGCGCAGACACCGATGCCGCCGCAGTTCGGTCATTTCACCGATTTCGCGCAGGCGTGGATGTTGCCCACGATCAGCGTCCGGTTGGCGCAAGCGAACCGGGAGAACACCTTCACCTGGTGCTCGCGGTGGTGGTCTCATCGCCCGGTCGCGGTGCGGGTCGCCCATTTGCATACCGCGTTCGAGGCGATGCGCCGCTCCAAGGCAGGATCGAGCCTGAGCACCTTCCTGCTGAGTCACTTCGACCCGCACGTCAACCTCATCCTCGACGCGGCGAACGGCCCCCTGCACCGATGCACCCGCACCCATCACCAGACCACCCCGTCGTTGCCGTTCGACCCCGTCCCACCTGGTTGGTTCGGCACCAAGCCCCCCGTCGACGACGGTAAACCGCCGAAGAAGTTCGACCACTACAGCGAATTCGCCGAACAGTGGTTGCTGCCGGTGACGTCAGTAAAGATCGCCGCCAACAATCGTGAGGGCCAGTACACGTGGTGTCGGCAGTGGTGGCGCCACCAAAGCGTCGCCATCCGCTTCGCCGGGCTGCACGCCTGCTTCGAGGCCGCGGTCAATGCCGAGGACAAGATGGCGATGTCAGCCTTGTTCGTCCGTCACGTCGACCCGCAGCTCCGCTACGTCCTCGACGCCGCCAACGGGCCCCTGCACAGGTGCACACCCGACCAGCACGTCGATAGCCCTGGGCTCACGAGCGAGCGGGTTCCGGCGAATTGGTTCGGCGCCCCCGGATCGGCGATCCCGATCGAAGCCCTCGGCTTCGCTCCGGACTTCCGGGCCTTGGCGCAGGGCGGTGAGCCGCAGTGAGTATGGCGAACGCGACCGCAGTCCAGAAACGGGTCCTCAAAGCACTGCAGAATCAAGCCGCTGACTCACAGAAGCTGCTGACCATCCAGCGCGCCAGCGGTATTGAGCCGACCCAAGACGGGACGCGGAATTTCCACGCGCGGGCGACGGTGCACACCGAACTCGCCGCAGCGGCCCTCGCGGGTGGGGTGCCGGCCGAGTGGGTCGATCAGGCACGCGAACGCGGCACCAAAGCAATCCGCTGGAACACCAACCTGTTCCTGCGCCGTGCAGCCCCGATCGACCGCGACGCGTTGGTCGATAACCTCCGCGCCGATATCGACCGACTAGCCCGGTTCACCGGCATCCACGCGGCCTACACCCACGGCACCGGGCGACACGACGACACCACCGCGACCGTGGACCAGACCCTCACCACGCTCTGGCGCCGATCCGCTCAGATCGGTGTCCTGCTCGGTATCGACACCGACCAAGCCCGACAGCACTGGCCCCACCAGCAATGGATGAAGCAAGCCTCGGCATCGGCGGCCGGGCAGACCCAAGCCCAACTCACCCAACACTGGCACGCGATCGCGAACACCGACATGACCAGCTACACCGCACAATCCATCGCCTTGGCCGCAGCAGGGATCACACCGAACCCGACGATCGCCCCACCCGAGCCGATCGCCGTACTCCACGCTCTCAGCGAACGCGATGTCGGTGTGGGTGGCCTGTTCTCCGACGCGCCAGGCGCACACATCGGTGCCGCTGTCGAGGCCACACGATCGCAGTCGGCCCACACCGACTATGACGCCGACATCACCGCACCGGTGTTCAGCGACCCGGAAATCAACTATCCCGGGATCGATCCATGAGCAGCCCCTCGGCTGGCCCGCGTCTGGTCTCCGACCTGCCCGCCCCACAGGCTGAGTCGCTCACGCTGATCCATGACCTGGCTCGCCGCGCCGGTGTCGTCCGTGGACGCCAGCAGCATGCCCCCGAACTCGTTCGGCTCGACCTTGACCGCAGTATCGCTGAGATCACCGCCGCGAGCAGGGGAGTGCCTGCGGTGTGGATCAACCAGGCTCGCGAATACGGCACCGCGAACCGGGTGTGGCGACCGACGACGGTGTTGCGCGATCCACCCAAAAATAACGTGATCCGTCGTGGGTTCGGCCGAGTCGTCGCCGACACGAACCGGTTCGTCGACATGGCCACGGTCTCGGTGATGCGCCACCAACATCTGCAACGAGCCGGGATCGAGTCAGAACCAGAACCTGCGGTGGCGCACCAGCTTCGGCGGAATATGGACGCGATCCGCACGCGCATCATTCACACCGCCGCCGCGATCGGGATGAGTCCCGCCCAACGCGTCCGCGCGGTGACAGTGACCGATGCCCACCTCGCTGATCGTCTCGCCGCCCACAGACCGCTCGCCGTCGATGATCTGACCGCGCTCTGGCGTGACCTCGCCACTCCGGCGGTCGCGGCGAGTGTTCGTTCGTCGCTGGCTAGCCTGCGCCGCAGCACCAGACCACCAGCCGGTGACGAGGCGGGCCTGCTGATGCCGCCGACGACACAAGAACTGCTCACCCGCGCTCACCAGCAACTCATCGACGCCACCACAGCAGATGGTCCCTCGACCATCGGGCACCGGATCGAAAACGCCGTCCACCTCGCGCTACCGACCACGGCAACAGAACCCGACAACGAAGCAGCCGAGCACCACCGACCGACCAGCCAACCAACAGATCGCTCCCTCATGCCGGGCACTGAACTATGACGACACCCCGGCTCGGTCCCCGCACCCGAATTCAGCCATCACTCATCGCCACGTGGTCGGCAAGGACATACCGCGTGCGCACCGATCTGAGTCACCTCCCGACTGCGGTGGCAGGTGATCACCGTTCGGCTGCTTCCGAAAGCCACGAACGAGACCACCGCACGAACTGGCCCAATCCACCGTGGCTGCCCTCGATACCGCGACCGCCGACACCGCGCCCCACGCCTGGCCGCCGGACCCCGTCGACGGCACCGCGTGGACCGCCGGCCAGGGGACACAGAGCAATGCGGTCGATGAGGACCACTCTGCTCCCGAACAACAGCTGGGTCGCGCCCTTTTCCACAGGGCGCACTTCCCCGGATACCGGATCGGGTGTCTCCGCACGAGCACAGGGAGCCACACAAACCAGACCTCAGTGCCGCGGTCGCCACCGCCCACAGAGCAGATACAGACATTTGGAGAACCTTGCGATGACCACTGTAGATGGACTGCCAATTCTCGCCCACCCCCACGGGAGCCGCCTGCCGATGCCCTCCGACCCGACCGTCGACTCGTTGCGCACCGCGATTCTCGGTACCGAAACCTTCCTGCATCACCGAGTGCGTGCCGTGATCGCCGGACTCGGTGACCGACCCAGCACAGGTCTGACCTACCCGACCGAAGCGAGCATGGCACCAGACCTGCTCCGCGCAACGATCGCAGCACTAGGTGGGTCGGCCGTCGCGATCGCCAACGATCCCCGGCTGCACGGGATCGTGTGTGAATGGGCGGCGGTCTTCGCCCCACATTTGCTGCCGGTCCTGACCGGCCACCTCGACTTGTCGATAGGGGCGGTCACCGCGTTAGGCAACAGCTCTGCCTACCAGCGTGAACTGCTCACCGAACTCGATACCGGCGCCGCGGTCGGAGTGCTGCTGTTGACCGAACTCGGTGGCACCAACGGTGCCGACCAGCAGACCATCGCCACCTGGGACAGCACCCGAGGTGGGTTCTGGCTCGACTCGCCCGACCCGGCGAGCTGGAAGTTCATGCCCAACATCGCCGACACCACCACCCCCAAAATCGGAGTGATCACCGCCCGCGTCATCGTCGACGGTCGAGACGAAGGTGTCCTGCCGCTCCTGACCAGGGTGCGCACACAGCAAGGCCTCCAACCTGGGCTGAGTGTGCTTGCACTGCCTGACAAAGGTTGGGCGCCAATGGATCACGCGCTCATCCTGTTTGACCAGCTGTTCGTACCCGCTGATGGGTTGCTCGGTGGGACATGGGCTCAGATAGGCGCTGACGGGTTCGAGTCGACGGTGCCGGTGCGCGCACGGTTCCACCGGGCGATCGCGACATTAGGGCAGGGGCGACTGGATCTGGCAGGCGCGGCCGCAGCCGGTGCGCGAGCAGGGTTGGCCGTGACGGTCAACTACGCACTGCAACGCCGCCCTGGTGGACGGACATTGATGGCTGATCGGGGCATGGTCCGCCGCGACCTGGTCTCCGCGCTCGCGGCGACCTACGCCACCAGCGTGCTCGGGCGCCGCGTGCAGGACATCGCAGCGACCGCACCGACCGGAGATCCGGTCGTGGGCGTGTGGTCGATGCTGGTCAAACCGCTGCTGGCCTACACCGCGCACGAGGTGCTACTGACCTGTCGGCAACGCAGCGGCGCGCAGGGATCACTGCGTACCAACTGGATTCAGGACTGGATCGGCAACACCGAAGGAACTATCACCGCCGAGGGTGAGTCGCAGCTGCTGTGGAAACAAGCCGGACAACTCACCTTCCGTGATTTTGCTGCCTTGGCGCTGCCGCGCACGCCCCGGATTTTGCCTTGGTACGTGCGGATGCTGGGCGATCGGGAAAAGGGCATAGCAGCCGGGTGGCGCCGCGATGACATCGCCGTCGCGGGGATCACGATCGATCGCGACACCGCCGCCATCGAACTCGCCGCGGCGACCAGTGAACGACTCGCGGCGACCGCGTTGTGGCAGGCATCGACGACGGCCGAAGACGATATAGCCCGTGGCCTGCTCGAATCCGCTACCGCTGTTTACGCGCTGGAACGAATCCTGTGCCGTGGTACCTGGTTCGCCGCGAATGGTCGGATGCCACCCCGAGTAGCACAACGCGTTCACCGCGATCTGCACCACCATCGTGAGCACCTGGGAGCACACCTGGGGGAGTTGGCCGCCGGGTTCGACATCGCCCTGGACGTTTTCGACGCGCCGATGGCCGCCCCGGACTACTTGCGGTGGTGGCAAGAATGGGCAGGTTGGCCGAGCACCCCAACCATCACCTCGGCCAGCGACGAGGCGAAGCCATGACCGAACCCATGATCAAGCACAGTGTGGTCGTGGTCGGCGCGGGATTCGGTGGGCTCACCATGGCCGCAGAACTGAAACAAGCTGGCGTGGAGAATTTTCTGGTCCTCGAGGAAGGACCAGAGGTCGGCGGGGTATGGCGGGAGAACACCTACCCGGGCTGTTCCTGCGATGTGCCCGCCCACCTGTACAGTTTCGCGTTCGACCCCTACCGAGACGCCCATGTGCGTTACCCGGGCCAGCAGGCGATCTTGACCTACATGCGAGAGGTCGCCGACCGCAACGGGTTGCGCTCGCACCTACGGTGCAACGTCTCCGTGGTGAGCGCGGATTACTCCGACACTGACCGCACTTGGGCGTTGAGCACCGCCACCGGCGAGATCATTTACACGGACGCGGTCGTGTGGGCGCTCGGCCAACTGCATCGACCCGCGATTCCTCGGGTGCGTGGAACGCAGACCTTCGGCGGCCCTGCGTTCCACTCCGCACGGTGGGATCACACCGCCGACCTGAGCGGGCAGATCGCCGTCGTCGGGACCGGTTCCTCGTCGGCACAGATGATTCCCGAGCTGGCCCGCGTTGCGGCCGGTGTCACCGTGTATCAGCGTTCCCCGTCCTGGGTACTGCCCAAGCCTGGCGCGTCGTTCGGACCGCTGTCACGAAGAGCACTCACACATGTGCCCGGTCTGCACGACCTTTACCGGGCGGGGCTCTACCACGCCGCTGATCTGGTTCTCGCGCCGATCATGCGCGCGGGGTGGTCGGCGGGACCTGCCGAACTCGTTGCGCGGGCCCACCTTCGGTGGCAGGTGCGAGATCGTGAGCTGCGCGCGAAGCTCACACCGAACTACCGGATCGGGGAGAAACGGATCCTGCTCGACAGCGGATATTATCCGGCGCTGTCCCAGCCACACGTCGAGCTGGTGACCGACCGCATCGACCGGCTCGGCCCGGACGGGATCCGCACTGTCGACGGCACCGAGCGCCGCGCGGATGTCATCGTGTGGGCCACCGGGTTCCGCGCGCCGGAATTTCTTGCCGGGATGCGGATCCGTGGCCGCGGCGGGGTGGACCTGCACGACCGGTGGCGGCGAGATGGGCGACCGACCGCCTTCTACGGACTTGCGGTGCCCAGCTTTCCGAATCTCTACATGATCGCTGGGCCGCACTCGTTCACTCCGTCGAACAGCAATCCCTCGGTCAAGCAACACCAGGCCCGGTACATCATGCGCTGTCTGGCCCTCAGTGCAGACTGGGGTGCGCCGGTGGAGGTGATCGAGCGGGCGATGGCGAGCTACATCGATCGGTTGGATCGTGCTCTCGCCCGAACTGTCTGGTGCGATGGTGCGGCGAGGACGTGGTGGAAGCGCGCTGACGGCACGATCACCAATGCCTGGCCTGGAACCGTCAGCGAGTTCGAACAAGCGATCGCAGACAGCGATCCAGCCGAATCGTTCGTGCGGGTGGCCGCGAATGCTAGAGCTCTGGTGGAGCGCCGATGAACGTGTCACGCATGTCTGCCGGCCGAGCTCGTGGCGAGATCGGAGAATCGCCTAAGTGGTCATATGCAGGGGTCAGCTTGACATAGTTCCGATGAGCAACCGGTTGCGACGCAATAGCTATAGGTACCGGGAGAGCACGATTGTTAGCGTCTTCTCAAGATTCTCTCGCGGGTGCTGAGTGGGCACAGGCTTGCTGAACATTCCTTCCGGCTGAGCTGTCAGCTGATAGAGCAATCCGTCAGTGCCGACCACAACGCCGCACCCTCGCCCGTACGATGACAGCGCGGGACTACGGTCACCAGTACACCCTTGGCAGCTCGACAGGCTCCACCCGGTGATACGTTTCCGTTTGACCACTATCGAACTAGTGCCGCCGTAGTCGGGGTAGTGCGTATCTCTGTGACTGGCTGGAGCAATTCTCAATCGTGTCATTTCAGCGACGAACTCTTGCAGAAGAGCATGTTCGGCCGCCATGAGTGAAGCCCGCTCTTCCCCGGACTTCTTGGCAGCGGAAGCTTCCTGTTGTTGTTTTGCGTCTCGGTCAGCCTTTGCGCGCTGCGCGCCGTCGAACAGACCCACGATGCTCCTCTTATAGGTTGGTCGACGAGGTGATGTACCCCGGGTTCTGCGGGTATGCGCTGCCGACAGACATCGGGCCAGGGTTGGTTGACTGTTGCAGTATCTCGCACTCGGTTGGGTCCGGCCCGGGAATCCTGAAGCTGTGGCCCGTCGATCCTTGACGGAGTAGTCGTGCCCGGATCATCTCGCTGTGGGTCCGTCGATTGTTGTCAAGACAATGCGGGACTTGGATGAGCGGTCGCGTCTAGGCGGGCCGCTGCTGCTCAGGCGATGCCTAGCGGCGGCTATGTGCGCGCAGCCGGAGCCCTGCAGGCTTGAGGGTGAGAGTTTCGCGGACATCGAGGTCATAGCCGGGGTCGGATTCCAGGTCGAACTGGTGCAGAAGCACCGCGAGGGTGACCGCTATTTCGTGGTACGCGAACTGGCGCCCGATGCAGGCACGGGGGCCAGTACCGAAAGGCTTGTAGACGCGGGGCGGTAGGCCGCGAAGGTTGTCCGGCAGGAACCGGTCGGGATTGAACTGATCGGCATCGGGGCCCCAGGCGGGGTCTCGATGGGCGGCGAGGAGTAGCACCAGTACCCAGTCCTTCTTAGCGAATCGATAGCGGCCGCCTAGCGTGGTGTCTTGCTTGGCCCGGCGGAAGTATCCGGGCCCGGTTGGCCACAGCCGCAGAGTTTCGTCGATGACGCGGCGCAGACTACGCAGCTTGGCCACGTCGTCGTAGCGGATGTCCGGGAATTCCGCTGTGGGCCAACGCTCATCGAGTTCGACGCGGACGGTCGCGGCGATGTCGGGGCGGGTCGAGAGGTAGTGCAGAGCGAAAGCGATGGTGTTGGCGGAGGTCTCACTGCCCGCGATGAGGAAGGTGAGGATCTGGTTTCGGATGTTGACCGTGTCGAGACGTTCCCCGGTTTCTGGGTCGACGCTGTCGAGCATGAGATCGAGGATGTCGCGATACTCACGATGGGGATGGCCTTTGCGGGCCTCGATGATGTCGTCGACGACAGCGTGCGCATGCGTCAGGTCGGCCAGGTGTCGCTCGCGGTCGTCGCGTCGGAAGACTTTGTCGAACAAGGGAAGGACGTCGGTGCGACGGTTGGCGTAGGCGAGCTCACGCACCATCGCTTCGACGAAGGAACCGCTGTTCGAATCGGCCAGCGAACCGAAGGAATGCGAGAACCCTGCGCGCGCAATGATTTCGAACGTCAGCTTGTTCGTCGTCGCCGGCACGTCGATCCACTGCGGTGTCGCGGACCAGACATCGGTCAACTCCCGAACGGTCTCGATGATCGAGCCGTGGTAGTTGGCCATCGCCGACTTGGTGAAGGCTGGGGCGAGAATGGTGTGTGCCTTGGCCCAATTCGGCTCGGAGTTGTAGGCGGTGAACAATCCGTCGCCCGCCAGTGGTCGCAGTTTGATCAGCGCGTGCCCGACGTGCTTTTCCCACCGCGACTCGTCGTTGACTTCCTCGACGGCCTCGACTCCGGTGACGATGATCGCGGGGTAACCGAACAGCTTCTGTTCGAAGACCGGCCCCAACTCCCGCGCTTGCTCGGCCAGCCGTTGGCACGGCTTTGCGAAATCGGTGGTCAGGATGTCGCCGAGCAGCGGTAGCCGAAATCGGGGATGCGGCAGCTTCGCCGATAGCCCCGTAGCGGTGGTCGTCTCGATCATGTTGTGTCCCTACGTCTTCTGGGTTGGTGATTCGGCTGGTCGGTGCGAAGCGGACCGGTCGGCGGCGACGAACCGATGGGCAGGCGACCACCACTTGGCCAGTCGCAACAACTCTGATACCTCGTCTGCGAGGTTCGCTGAGGTCGAGGTAGGTAGCGGCGTTGCGGTCTCGGCACGCGGTGCGATCCCCTCGAGGCGATCGTGGGCGGCCCTCGCCAACTGCAGTGCGAGGGTGGCTGTGTCCCATTCGGATCTGGGAATGTGCTCTCGCGCAGTGAAAGTCGCGAACATGTCGGGTTCTACGTCGTGAGCGAAGGAACGCAGCCCGAGCATGGCGTCTCGTATTTCGACTGTCGCACGGTGTAGCTGCAAGGTAGTGATCCGTCGCTGCGACGGGCGCGGGCCAAGTGGAAGTCGACTGTCGGGGAACAGTGACACCATCGCTTGCCATAGTGATCGTAGCTGGCGCCACTGCCTGCTTGTCGTGTCGTAGCCGAGCCATCGCGTCGCTGACCGTAGTGGCGGAGCGGCTGACACGGCCACTATGGCGGCGGCGATCCAGAAGAAGTTCCGCGGATGGGTTTGCATCCGGTACTCGACGGAATCGAGAAGGTGTAGTTCCTGAAGGACCGCGAGCACCAGCGCGATAGCGGTGGTGACTCCGATGGTTGCTCCGGCTGCCGCGATGCCCGCGAGAACAAGTTTCTCGCTGCGGATCACGCCGGGCTGCCGGTATTCGGTGTGGCACCGGCTGACCATCACATAGGCCAGGTAGGTCGGCAGCACCGAGAAACCCACCCACACCAGTACCCCGTCCCAACCGCCGGTTATTTCGATGGGCATGTGGGCGCGTCGTGCTCGTGTACCGGCGATGAGCATGAGGGCCGACAACGCGACAGCGACGAACGCATACCGAAGACATTGTTGTCGTGCATGTTTGGTATTCCAGCCCGACAACATGCCGACCACGCAGAGGAACGGTGCGATGGAGCAGACGATTGTGCACAGCGTCAGTTGCTGAATCGCGGTCACACTCAGCGGCGTGTGCTCGGCGATCGCGTGCTGTACTGCGCGTTCACGCAGCAGTTGGGTCGCGAGAATGATGGTGAGGGTCGTGTTCAGGTACCGTTCGGCCGTGCTGCTGGCGAACCAGTTCCAACGCGCACCCACCACCAGCGTCATCGCGACGATGATCGGCCATGCGATCGTTGCCGATACTGCCGAGGTCATTGCTGCCTGAAAAGAACATTGCGTAGACCCTGGCTGGGGTGGTCGGCTGTTGCCGCGACCATGACCAGGGTGGCGAAGGTCTCCGCTTCGCGCTCGAGGCGGTCACCGTAGTCCGAGCGCCCCAGTACCGCTCGCACCGTCGCCGGGTCGAGGTCTGGAAAAGCTGAGCGGAGCAACGGATCAGGGGCTCGGGCGTTCTCGGCAGTGCCTGCTGCGCGGTCGTGATCGAGCAGCATGTGACCGAGCTCGTGGCAGACGATCTGATCGATGTGATATTCCGAGGTCGCGGCCTCGTAGATGATCACGTCCTCGCTGTCGCGCATCAGCCAGATGCCGCACGCGCTGTCGGGCGTCACCGGCAGTTCGAGGTCGGCAGTCGAGATCAGGGTGATGGGCCGCCCGCGCAGCGTGGCGACGTTGTCGACGAACGTCGTTCGGTTCCACGGCCGGGGAATCGGGAGCTGGGTAACCAGCTTGTCGATCCGCTTCGTCGAATTCTTCATGACCCCGTAGTCCCCACCGATACGTCCACCCCAGATCAGCGATCCTGCGACTCGATCGGAGGCAGATTCTCGATCTCGCGCGCACGATCAACGATAGCGGCGATGCTGTCCAACGTGCGAGGCGTGAGACCCGATGCCCGCAACGCCAGGCCGCGTACACCGGAATCTTTCATCGCTTGCAGCAAATTCAGCTGAGCCTCGGTCGACTCGTCGGACTCGGCATCGAGCAGATACGACGCGGACACTCCGAAGAACTGCGCGATCGCGCGCAGATGCTGCACCGTCGGATTGGACTTCATCCCCGACCGAAGTTGCCACAGATACGCGGGGCTGATCGACACCCCGGTCGCCTCCGTGATCGCAGCCGCGGCAGCGGCATTGGACAGCGGCGGCACCGAGGGCTTGCGCATCACCTCGAACAACCGATTGATCTTCGCGGCCAAATCGGTTGGGCTCTCGGGGTTTTCGTGCTGTCGCCCGTCCACTGTTCCCCCTCCTGCGAAATACGGCCGTTTACACCACAGTACAATAGACGGCCATTGACATGTACCAGCGTGCATGACACAGTCGCTTCGTGTACATCAGTACACGCCACTCGGTCCGTATGTGTACTGGCGTGGAGGGGGGTCAGTACATGCTGGACTAGGTCGGCGAACGCCGACGGCAGCACTCCGGTCGATGAAGCCCGGAGTGTTGCGGTCTAGCAGGCTCGGCCGCGGCTAGGCGGGCGTCGCATGTCGGCGCCGATGCGATGATCGCAGTCGGCGGGCGCGAGGGCATTGACAGCACCCGCAGTCGAGCTCGTCGCCTTCTGCGGATCGGCTTCGGAGGGGAGTGCACCCATCGGCGATGCCATCGGACGCCGAAGTGACCGATGCCGCCGGGCGAAGGGGGGAGTGAGCCCGACGGCATCGATATCAACGGCGCCGACCGACCCGCGAGGGCGCGGCATGCCGCTGATTCGGGTGACAATCCTTGGGGGGGAATAAGGTTGCCGACCCGCACTTCATCCTAACCAGCAAGTTCTCGCACTGCCCATCTTGGTGATTCCGCGATGCTGTTGAAAATGCCGCTAAAAGACAGTGCAGCGCAACGGGCCTGTCCGCGATGGCGAACCGGCATAGACCGCCCGTGAGTGTGAGACCCCAGTGCTCGTGTGGAATCGCTGATGGGCCGCACTGTGGAGGGGCTGGCCGTACACCGGATTGGCTAGTCCCCGCGCCGTGCAGACAGCGGCGTGGCGCGCAGATCAGGGATGGCTGAGCCCGTAGTTTCCAGGTCGCGAGCGCACAACTGTATCGCGCGGACCCGGCAGCGCGGTCACCCCGGCCACAAGCCTTCTACGGTGCCCTGTTCACCGACCAGATGTGGAATTGCCGTCGTGAAGGTAGGCGGTGTGTCCGGTGGTGCGGGCGTGCAGTGCAGCCTGGAGCCGCTGCCAAATGTAGGGGCGAAGACGTTGGCGGGCTTGGTCTGGTGTGAAGAAGCCGAAGTCCTCGAGTTCGCCGTCGGCGATGTGAAGCGTCGAAATTGTTGCGGGACTGAGAGTTCCAGCGTCGAAGATGAGCATGAGGGAGTCGTCCCATGGGCCGTGGGGTGCTACCCAGTCGATGCAAAGCAACGACAGTGGTGTGGCGGAACGATCCAGGCCGAGTTCTTCGGCGAGCTCGCGCCGCACGGTGGCATCGGGTGGTTCGTTGGCGTCCGACATCCCGCCAGGAAGGTCCCAGTCCGGCTTGTAGTTGGGGTTGACCAGCAGGATTCGACCGTCGGAGTCGTGGATGAGGGCATCGGCACCGACTCGCTTGCGTGGTTGTTTGGCATTGCCTTCGGCGAGGTGAGCGCGCCAGGCATCGGGATCGCGCTGGTAGAGCGGGTCGGCGCGGTTCATGTGATCGCCGCCGTTCGATGCATCGAGGCCCTTTCGTGGATCACCGCGGTGAGTCGGTCTACGAATTGTCCCACCATGCGGTTGGTGAGGTAGGGCCGCAGTTGGTGGTCAAGGCCGTGGAGTTGGAGTGTGAGCTGGTGGGAGTTCATGGTGGAGATGCTGTCGAGGACTTTCGTCGCGACGACGCACGCGTGATCAGGGTGGCCTTGAGCGGTGAGGATCGCTGCAAGACTCAGCTGCGCGAAGGCGTGTGAGCGGGTACCAACAGGGCGTAGGCCGATGATGCGGTGGGCATTTCGGGCCGCGGCGGGCAGGTCGCCGACGGTGCGCAGACATCGGGCGGCGTCGCTGGCCAGTGAAGCTTGGTCGAAGTGACTTGCCCACGGTGAGGCGACCGGTTCGGCGGGGGCCTCGAGAGTGCGAGCGGCCTGATCGAGTAGACGGTGGGCGTGTCCGGGTTGGTGTTGAGCGGCGTGTGCACGGGCTTGCAGGGCATAGATGCGGGCGGTGAGTTCGGGATTGCGGCCAGCCCGCGACAGTGCCATCTCGGCGTCGTGGGCATAGCCCAGGGCTGCGTCGGGTTTGCGTCGATGCAGGGACAGGTGGCTGAGGCTGGCCAGGACGTGGACGTGGAGATGGTGGTCTCGGCCGACGACTGCGAGGTCCAGGGCGCGGCGGAAGTGCTGGTCGGCTTGGCGGTCGTGTCCGGCATCATGAGCCATCCACCCGGCCATTTCGGTGAGGCCGGCGGCGGCGGTGAACAACGAGCGGGCGTCGCCTCGCTGGTCTCCCCCGAACAGTCGGGGCGCGATATCGGTGTGCAGGTAGTCGATGACCGCGGTGTAGAGGTGTCCACCGCCCAATGACTGGTCGGCGGAGCGGAACGCGCGCACGGCGGCGAGGTCGGGATCCTCGTCACCGGACGCGTCGGTGATACGTACCAGCCGGAACGGCCCTGCCGCAGGTGCCGTCGCCGGGATAGCCGCTGGTACTGCGCGAGGGGCCTGACCAGGCAACTGGAACCAGAGCAGATCCGCCGGGATTGTGAGCAGGGTTGCCCACTGGACAAGCCTGTCCAGATACTTGATCGGTGGGCCGTTCTCGATGCGGCTGAGCTGACCTTGGGTGATCCCGACCCAACGTCCCATCTGAGCCTGCGATATCGGGCGAGGGTGGGCCGGATGAGCGCGATAGGCGGCGATCACCTTCCCCATGTGCCGGTTGCTCAGCGCGGCCCGGATGGGTACGGCATCCCAGAATCCAGGTGCCACCAAGGGGCACTGGTCAGAATCCGGAGCGCCACGTCCCGCACCGATACGGTGCTGCCCGGTCGACGCGGTGTCCATGCGGTCCTACCTGATGGTTGTCGATGAGCCCGATCAGGGGAAGTTTATCGGCGCTCGCCCACTGGCGCTGGCGGTATGCGGACGATGCATACCGTATGCGCGATCGGTCATTCCCACGGGTTCCGCGCGCAGTCACGGTTGAGGAAGTCGCCACGTTCACACGGCGACCAGCCATCGATCCCAGGAGCCGATTATGACCTCGCTGTGTGTGGTGCCGATGAAGCCGTCCTCGCGGTGAACGCTGTGCGGATCGATTGGGGAGCCCAGCGAGCATTGGTGATCGCACCCCATCCCGACGACGAGGTCATCGGCTGCGGTGGGCTGATCAGCCGGATCAAACGTGAGGGCGGACAGGTTCATGTGCTGTATGCGGTGGTCGACGATCTGATCGAATACTCGAAAGCGGGACATTCGAGTACCGCGCAACGGTTGGCCGAGATCACGCGGGTCGCGGAGTTCTTCCCCCTCGACGCCTGGCAACCAGGTCTGGTCGGCCAAGGCGCGACGCTGCGACTGGACACCATGGCACAAACGGAGATAGTCGACCTGCTCGAAGGGCGACCCACCCACCAAATGGCGTTGTCGGTGCTGCGCCCAACAGTGGTCCTCTCACCCGAGATCACCAGCTACAACCAGGATCACGCCGCGATCGCGCGGGCGACGCTGACCGCGCTACGCCCAGGCCCGGACGCGAGTCGCTGGCAGCCACCGCTGGTGCTGGCCTACGAAGAGCCCGCCGATGGTTGGAGCGGCGCCACGGTGGCTGCGGCCTCGCGCAACTTCTTCGTCGAACTGACCGCCGATGATCTCGATCGCAAGATCGCCGCGTTGAAGTTGCACGGCAGCCAGTGGCGTGAGCATCCCCATACCCGCTCCGAAGACGCGTTGCGGGGGCTGGCCGCCGTGCGAGGTGCGCAGAGCGGGTTCTCCTATGCCGAGGCGTTTGCCTGCTTGCGGTGGAGGTCGTGACATGAAACCACTCGTACCAAGGCGGGTCGCTGTGCTGGGCTGCGGGTATGTCGGTGTGCCGGTGGCACTACTCGCCGTCGCCGCCGGACATGACGTCGTTGCCATCGACACCGACCCGGACCGCATCATGCAACTCCAGGCCGGGAAGTCCTACATCGTCGATGTCACCGACTCTGACCTGGCCGACGCGCTCGGGTCGGGTCGGCTGCTTCCCACCGCGGACCCGAACGCGTTGGCCGGATTCGACATCGTGCTGATCACCGTGCCGACCCCCCTCGATCGCGATGGCGACCCGGACTTGACGCTGGTCGAGGCGGCAGCCAAACATGTTGCGGCCCATCTTGAACCGGGATGCACGGTGGTGCTCGAGTCATCCACCTACCCAGGCACCACACAAGACATCGTGCAGCCGATCCTGGAGTGCTCAGGGCTGCGAGCAGGGGTCGATTTCCACCTGGGGTACTCACCCGAGCGGATCGACCCCGGCATGGGCTTGGCAGGACTGCGCGCCGTCCCGAAGATCGTCGCCGGCATCGACGACGCCTCCACAACCGTGATCGCCGAGTTCTGGCGCGCACTGGTTGCCGAAGTCGTTGTAGCACCAGATATCCGGACTGCGGAGCTGGCCAAGCTCTTCGAGAACGTCTTCCGGTTGGTCAACGTGTCGCTGGTCAACGAGCTCGCCCAGCATGCGCGGGCGTTGGGTGCCGATGTACGCCAGGCATTGGCCTTGGCCGAGACCAAACCCTTTGGGTTCATGCGCTTTCATCCCGGTGTCGGCGCCGGTGGGCACTGCCTGCCGGTGGACACCCGATATCTGAGCTGGCAGATCCGCACCCTTTCCGGGACTCCAGCGGTGCTGATCGAAACTGCCTCCCGGATCAACGACTCGATGCCGACCTACGTCGCGGATCGCATCGTGAGTGGCCTGGATCGCCGTGGTGTCGCGATCGAGTCCGCCCGGATCGTCGCCGTCGGGGTCACCTACAAGCGTGATGTCGCGGATCTGCGCGAATCGTGCGCCCTCGAAGTGATCCGGGCGCTGCGCCGCTACGGCGCCGAGGTCGTGATCGTGGACCCGACCATCCCCGAGGGACTCCAGGTGCTGCCCCGTGTCACCGCCGACATCGTGAACACCGCGTCCGGGGTCGCGGTCCTGGTCGGGCATACCGGCCTGGACCTGAAGCTGATCAGTACCGCCAACTACGTGTTCGACGCGTGCGGGGCGCTCCCGACCGCACCGAACATCGAACACCTCTGAACCACACCGATTCCGACATCCGCAGTTCCACCCGATTCAGGAGGATTCATTGTCCACCAACGCATCTCACGTCATCGTCACCGGCGGCGCCGGGTTCATCGGTTCTCATCTGTGCCGCGCCCTGCTCGACCGTGGTGACCAGGTCACCGCGATCGACAACCTTTCGACCGGCCGCAGGGACAACGTCACCGACCTGCTGGAAAACCCCCGATTCAGCCTGCGCGTCAGTGATGTCAACGCACCGGTCAGCTTCGCCGCGATCACCGGGGCAACCCACCTCGTCCATCTTGCCTGCCCGGCCTCGCCCAAGGCGAACACCGCGATGCCACTGGCAACCCTGCGCACCGCCACCGTCGGGACGATGAACGTCCTCGAATGCGCGCACCGCGCCGGGATCCGAGCCATCGTGGCCTCGTCCTCGGAGATCTACGGTGACCCGTTGGTCCATCCGCAGACCGAGGACTACCGGGGCAACGCAGACCCGATCGGAGCACACTCGGCCTACACCGAAGGCAAACGCGCCACCGAAGCCGCCGCCGCGGCCTACCACCGGATGGGCGCTGATGTCGGGATCGTGCGCCCGTTCAATGTCTACGGACCATTCATGTGGCCCGACGACGGCCGGGTGGTCGCTGCGTTCTGCGCCGCGGCCCTGGCCGGTGAGACGCTCCAACTCCAGGGAGGCGGCACCCAAACCCGATCCCTGGTCTGGGTCGGTGATTTCGTGACCGGGCTGCTCGCGATGCTCGACAGCACCGAATTCGGGCCGATCAACCTCGGCTCCGAACACGAGATCACGATCCGCGATCTCGCCCAGCTGATCATCGACCAGGCCGGCTCAGGCTCCCTCGATATCGTCGCGGGTCGCAGCGACGTGGTCACGGTGCGCCGACCAGACACCACCCGTGCCCGCAAACTTCTGGACTGGCAACCCGAAACCCCGTTGGACGTCGGCGTCGCCGCGACGCTGGCGTGGATGCGCACCGTGGCGGTGCCGTCATGACCGTCCGATTCGTCTTGCCACCGAGCTGGCCCACACTGGTCGGAGCAGACCTGTCCGAACTGAGCACCCAGGCCACCACCATCGGGCAAGCCCTGACCTGGCTGGTGGGTCAGCACCCGATATTCGGTGAACGCATCTTCGACGGTGAGCGACTCGCACCGTGGACAATCGTGTGCCTCAACAACACTCACATCCTGGACCTCGACACCCCGATTCCTGCCGGAGATCACGAGCTCCAGATCATCCCGGCGTTGGTGGGCGGGTGAACGTGCCCGAGATGATCGCGATCCCGGCCGCCCAGGTGGCGGTCGGGTCACCCGAATCGCACCTGGACACCGTCGCCGCCTCCCAGCACTACCCTCGGACCTGGTTCGAGGACGAAACACCGCAGCACACCATCACACTGCCCGCGTTCGAGATCGACCGGACACCGGTCACCAACAGCATGTTCGCGGAATTCGTGACGATGACCGGGCATGTGAGCGCCGCCGAGCGACGCGGCTACGCCCTGGTCTACGGGCCCGACTACTGGACCACCATGGACGGCATCTCCTGGCGCCACCCCCGCCCCGACCTCGACGCGGTCACCGACCGACCACACCACCCGGTGGTGCACCTGGACCACACCGACGCCACTACTTACGCCATCTGGGCAGGCAAACGACTGCCCAGCGAAGCCGAATGGGAGTACGCCGCCCACGGCCCCCAGTGGCGGCCGTGGCCGTGGGGCCCGAGCTGGGACAGCGCCCGCGCCAATACCGCCGAACACTGGGCAGGCCAACCGATCCACGATCTGGCCACTTGGAAAGCGTGGTGGCGAACTCACTACGCCGAGCACGGGCCCGCCCCCGCTACCACCGAAGTCGGAGCATTCACCGACGGAAGTTCCCCTTTCGGGCTGGTGGACATGGCGGGCAACGTCTCCGAATGGACCGCGTCGTCGTATCTGCTCTACGACCGCCACCGCCGCTACGACCCCAGCTATCACGCCGTCGCCGACCACGGTCACATCACGGTGCGCGGCGGCGGTTGGAAGTCGTTCCGATGGCAAACCCGCACCAGCGAACGTATCGCGTGCAGCCCCGACTACTCCGGACCAGACCTCGGATTCCGTTGCGCCCGTGACCTACCCGAAACCACCACCAACGTGCTCTCACTCATCAGATAGGGTCTCCAGCCATGCGCGCACTCATCACCGGCGGTGCCGGATTCATCGGATCCCACCTGCTCGATCGGCTGGTCGCGGACGGGCACACCGTCACCGTCATCGACGACCTCTCCAGCGGCGACCGAACACGCATCCCAGACCAGGTCACGCTGCACACGGTCGACGTCGTCGATACCGCCGCGGTCACCGCGATCATCGAACAAGCGCGCCCCGAGGTGATCTACCACCTCGCAGCGCAGATCAGCGTCCGGTACTCGGTCGCCGACCCCCACCGCGACGCGCTCGTCAACATCAACGGCACCCTCAACGTCGTGGCCGCGGCCACCGCCGTCGGCGCCCGCGTCATCATGGCTTCCACCGGCGGCGCGATGTACGGCGACGGCGTGCAGATGCCGACGCCGGAAACGGTGCTTCCGCAAACCCAAGCACCGTATGGGATTTCGAAGTACTGCGCTGAGCAGTACTTGACTCTGCACAACCGGCTGTACGGCGGCCGCCACATCGCCCTGCGTCTGGGCAATGTGTTCGGACCGCGCCAGGACCCGCACGGTGAGGCAGGTGTAGTCGCGATCTTCTGCGGTCTCGCCGCCGCTGGTAAGGCACCCACGGTTTTCGGTGACGGCAAACAGACTCGCGACTATTTGTACATCGCTGACATTGTCGACGCGTTCGTGGCCGCAGGCAGCTACACCGGCACCACAGCAGTGTTCAATATCGGCTCTGGTACAGGCACTTCCGTGCTCGAACTGCTCGACGCGGTCAACGCAGCCGCCGGTACTGATCTCTCCCCTGAATTCGCTCCGGCCCGCGAGGGTGAGTGGTTGCACGGCGCACTCGACTCGACTGTGGCCGCAAGCGAACTCGGTTGGCGTGCCACCATTTCCATCCCCGACGGTATCGGGCGCACGTACACCGAACTGACCATGTAGGAAGCCACGGCCACGCTTGCCCGGGGCGCAGACCAAGCACAGTGCGAGGCTGCGTGTCGGCGGCGCGGCACAAACCGGCCGTCACTGATTACGTCACCGCAGCACCGACGTCGCCGGGCACAGACGTGAACTGCGGGCAGTCGGCCCAGGCGCTACGCGGGCCCGGCCACCCTCCAAATCCGCGCAGTGCGGTCATTGCTGCCGGTCGCCAGCTGGCTGCCATCAGGGCTGAACGCCACCGAATTCACGCTGCCTGTGTGTTCGCGGTAGGGCCCTCCGACCTGCCAATGGGTACTGAGATCCCAAATCCGCACCGTGCTGTCTTTGCTGCCAGTGGCGAGCTGGCCCCCGTCGGGGCTGAACGCCACCGAAACCACCCAGTCAGTGTGGCCGGTGAGGGGTCGCCCGACCTGATGATGGGTGCGCGCATCCCAGATCCGTGCTGTGCTGTCCCTTTCTCACAACGCCCAACTTGGCGATAGTGACAACGCTGTTAAGCGGAGGAACCTCGGCCAGCGCTCCCCTCGGTCACCATGGATAACGACGGTCATAGATCGTCGGAGGGCGAGGACGGTAGTAGTTCTCGGGGTGACCAGTTCTGATCTCGTGCGGGACCGGAAGGCCCGCACGCGGATTCACCTTACCTCGGCTTTCGTCGCGGCTCGCCCTGCCCACCTCGCTGCGTCGAACAACTCGTGGATACCGGTACGCGCTCCAGAAGGCGATGGAGAGGGGCACCGCCAACAGCAGGAGGTCAAAGCTCATCGGTCAAGTATCCGCATCGCCACCTCGGTGGCGAGCTGAATTCCAGGGGCCTGTACATGTTTGGGCGCTTGGGCCATGTCTCCCAAGACGGCGCGAGGGCTGTCTGCGGTGCGGAACCGGGCGGGCCGACCCAAGTCATTCACTGCTGCCAAAAGTAATGCGGCGATTGTTTCGACCCAGTTGTCAGTGCTGATGGAACCAAGGTTGCATTTCAATACTCGGATCACGGCGTGAAGGCGATATATGTCGTTAGTCGTTAATTCGAACGATGAATCTGTGTTCACAAGGCTCGATGTGAAGGGGTTGACCTCGGAACGATTGCGTTGTTGTATTGGATGTGATCCGGGATGCGGTTGAATCCAGGCAAGGAGCGGGTCGAGCCGGGGCGCCAAGCATTGGAGTCGTGGGGGACGATCTTGAACACGCTTGTGACCACGACTTGGCTGTCACGGTCGCCACGGCGCCGATTCTCGCACTCGCACTCAAGCTCTTCGCGGAATTTAGAGTGCTTTGTCACGGTGACGGCAACCAACCATGGTCATGCCGCCTGAAAATCAGATGAGGTATGGGATAGACGATCATGTACTGTCCATCCATGTCCAAGGCCCAAGACCGCGCGTTCCGCACGATAGCCGCCGCGGCTTGGCGCACGGTGCAGCAGAACGGTTCGCTCGCGGCTATTCTCAAGGCGCACGACGAGCGTATGCGGATGTTCACGCCACCACCACTATTCGACCAGTTGCGCCTTCCTCCGATGACTACCGCGATGAGCACGTACACCAGCGTGCTCCCCACTATTGACCTCGGTCGGCAGTTTTTTGAGCTGAACCACCTGCGCACCGCTGACTTCGACACCTACACATCGACCTTGTCGAAGCTGCGTATGGACCTTGCCCCGGTCATGAACACCTCACGCCTGTTTGTGGATTACTTTCCAAGCATCGGGTTGCCCGAGTCCATCGTCACGCCGGCCGTCAGCGATCTCCTACGCAGCCTGGCCAAGCGGTATCCGAGCAACTGGCCCGAGGACGACGCACTAGATTTCGAGCTTGCCCGCGAGATCGTCGAGGACGATGGAATCCCGATCGCGTACATCCCTCGAGCAGAGATAGTTGCTGATCTGGCTGAGGCGGATGATCGCGTCGGCCGCGTCGAAATACTGGTCGCCCGCACCGCGGACATCGTGGACGATTGCCGTGAAGCCCTCGATCGTCGAGTGCATCCCAAGGTAGCCGCCCAGAAGGTGCTGCTCGAACGGGCCATCGAAACCCTCGAGCAGGGACACCTCGAGTCGGCGCAAGCGCTCGCCGTCAATATCTGCGACACATTGATCACTGAACACATCAACGAATCGCACGGAAAGGCCAAGAATCAGTGCGTCGTCAAGAATCTGGCCGAGGCCTTCGCAACGAACACGCTGCGGTACACGTTGGGGGTTGCGCCGGTGGTGAACCTGCTGACTGAGTGGAGCCCAAAGAGCGGTAAGCCACGCCCGGCGCCGCTGTCCCGTCACGTCAGCGTCCACCGTGCGCATCCCGAGCACTACACGCCAGAGAACGCAGTTCTCGCGGTGATGGTCGCAACCAGCCTGGCCCTCGCTCTCAATGAGCGAAATTCCTGGGACTGAAGCCTAGATTCCGCGCCCCCGCGGTCTCGACAGCCTTCTCGATGACGTAACCCGCGCCGACGACCCCCGAGAAGGACCCGCTAGCCCCTCCCAAATGCCGCCACGCGAAATTCAATCCACCCGTAGGTCTGGCTGTTGCCTCCGATTACTCCGTCGGCATTCCCCCGCACGCCCGGCAGTAGTTTATCTCCGCGCACTACCCGGTCTTCTACTTTTATTAGCGGATGCTCATAAACAGCGAGATGCGCGCTTCCCGGAACATACGAAAGGGTGGTAGGTTTTGTCGAAAGGATTTTGCATCCATTCCATACTGTGATGGCATTGTCTGCGGAGAGTGTGACATTCAATACGGGATTGAAGACTGGCTTGGATTCGACCAGCAAGTCCATCCGAGCACCCCTTATGGCCTGGTCAGGGAGCGAACTGGAATTGTCAATCAATACCATAACTGAAATTTCAACATCGCCACTGATCGCGACCTCATCCGCGTACATGTTCTTGCTATCCGCCACACGGCAGTGCACATAATTTCGTTCGTCGCCCATCTGCTTATTGTCAGCAAGGCTATTGAAGACTGCGGTAGGGGAGGGTTCATTTTTGGTGTACATCTCCCGCATCGGCCCCCATCCATAGTTGTTGTTGCCAACGCCAATACCAGGTGCCGGATTCGCGGTGGATGCGATCGACGTGGTTGGCGAATTTGTCGCAGATCCGATCTTGAAGTCGACTGTGTCGCGAAAGAGCGCGAGTACGGCAGCAACGGCCCCGACCAGTCCCGCTACCCCGAGAACAACACTGTTCTTCCACCACGGGGTTGGTGGCGTGGCCGGCGAGGGTGTTGGCGACGACGCTGCGGGTGGAGGTGTCGACGAAGGCGGAGGTGTCGACGAAGAGGGGGGCGGAGTCGTCGGGTTCGACATACGGCCATTCTTGACGATTTTTCCGACGCGCATAACCCACTTGAGCGACATCGGCCATCGTTGGCGCCCTTCGCCAGGCCGACACGCTCGGCCTCCCTTCGCGAAGGAAAGATCCGCAGGGCGTCACCGAATAGCCTGGGCTACAAGCTCACCGGGAACCGGTAGATCGGTGACGGTCAAAATTCCCAGTCGTCATCCTCCGCCTCGACACCCTTCCTGATGTCGTAGCTCGACCCGGACCCAGAGAAGAAGTCGTGGTTCTCGTCGGCGTTGGGCCAGAGGGCGGACAGGATCGCGGGGTTGACCTCGCGGTCGTCGCGTGGGAACAGGCGTTCGTAGCCGAGGTTCATCAGGGCCTTGTTCGCGTTGTACCGCAGGAACTTCTCGACATCGCTGGTGACCCGATCGGGCCGTAGAGGTCGCGCGCGTACTCGACTTCGTTCTCGTAGAGCTCGTACACCAGTTCTTGCGCATCGGCTTGCTCGTCGTCGAGCTGGCCGACGCCGAGCTGGCCGACGCCGAGCTGGCCGACGCCGAGCTGGAACTTGTATCCGAAGTAGTAGCCGTGGACTGCTTCGTCGCGGACGATGAGGCGGATCATGTCGGCGGTGTTTGGTGATCGTCCCCAGTCGTGGCTATTCAGAGTGGGGAACGAGGTAGTCGTCCAAGAGGACTGTCCTTCCGATGAACTCACGATGGGTGTGCTCCGCTGAACCATGCCGATGCTATCCATCACACCGGCAGAAGGTCCGTCCCCGGTTGCACAAGCCGCCGGTCACCGAGGACCCCTCAGGTGGAGCTGGCCGATGGCAGCGTAGGCGCTCAGGTCCCACGCCCCGCGATGGCGTGGTGCGGCGGGCGACAGCCTCCGTACTCTGTCGCGGTCGTCGCCCTCGCCGTCCTCGTTCCCATTCCGGTTGTCGTCGTCGCGGCTGAGGGCTGGTACCCACCGGTGCGGGGCGATCAGACCGGGCGCGAGGAGTTGGTACTCGGCGAGCATGGCCGTGATCTCGTCTCGTCCGCGTGGGTGGTACGGGATGCCCGCGCGGCGCAGGGTTTCGGCGGCGGCCTGGACGTGCTGGGGGTAGAACTCGTCGGTGACGTGGGTGAACACGAGCCATGTCCCGACCGGGAACCGGGCGGTCAACGCCGCGAGCACGGCAGGGGCGTCACTAATCCATTCTGCGGTGCCCGACACGCACACCGCCAACGGTGCCGTCATGTCCATCACGGCGGCGACATCGCCCACGATCGTGTCAGCGTCGGTGATGTCGGTATCGGTGAAGAACCGGGTAGGTGGTTCGTGCAGCAGCGCACGCCCATGCGCGGCCACGACGGTGTCGGAGTCGACATACAACGTCTTTGCGCTGCTGTTCGCTCGTTCGGCGATGTCGTGGATATTCGGGAAGTGGGGAATGCCGCACCCGAGTTCGACGAACTGAGACACCTCGTGATGGTCGGACAGGTACTCGACCGCGCGTCGGGTGAATCGACGGGATTCGGCGACCGCGGGCCGGATCGTGCTGCTCGCCAAGGCGTCGGCTAGCACCTTGTCAGGGTCGTAGTGGTCCTTCCCGCCGAGGAACGCGCTGTGCAGGCGTGCGGGGGTCGGCTGGTCGGGGTCGATCAGGTTTGGTGGACGGGTGGTCACGGTGGGGGCTCCTGCCGCGTTCGGTGCTCGTTCATCTCGGTGTCTGTTGGTGTCGGAGGTGTGGGGTGGTGGTTGTTGGGCGGGTCATGGTGCCGCGCTGATCGCGGTGATCGTGGCTGTGCCGTCGGGCTCGGTCGCGGTGGTGATGATCAAGGCCGCCAACAGCTCTGGGGTTTTGTTCGGCCATTGCTCACGGATCTGGACCTGCCACCGGCCCGGTGCGGTCGGCACGACGGTGGCGCAGTAGCGGGTTCCGACGGGCACGGAATCTATGCCGCCCTGAATGTGCTGCGTGGATGGGACTTTCGCGTCGGCGGTGACGTATTCGCGTGCTTTAGTGGCGGATCGTTGGACGTAGTAGGCGTATTGGAAGGCGAAGATCACGCTGACCGCGCTGGTGGTGTCGCCGGGGTCGGCGCCCGAAGACAGAGCGGTGCTGCGTTTGTGGGGGCAGTCGGCGATCGCGTGTGGCGCGGTGGTCGTTGTCGGGACCGCGTGGACCATCCCGGTCAACGGTGCGGGCAAAGGCGTGCTCGCAGCTGTGTTGGATTGTTCGTCGGTGTCGGGCAGCGACTCGAGCACGACCAACACAACGATGATCACGACCGCGAAGACCGCGCCGAGGGTGGCGATGACTCGTCCGGTGCCGGGCTGGTCGGGGCGTGCGGGTGCGTAGTTACGTCCGACCTGCCGAAACCCGGGCGGCGCCTTCGGTTCGTCGGGGTCGGCGTCGGTGGGGTCCATCCAGGCCGACCAGTCGCTGGAGCGGTCGTAGTCGTCGTAGTCGTCGTCCTCGTCGAACCCGTGGTCGGCGTCGCTACTGAGATCGTCAGGTCCGGTCGGAGGGTCGGGTCGGCGCAGATCGAGTGGGTTGTCGGTCATGTCCCCACAGCTCCGATGACGGGAACCACCACCGCGACAACGTCACCGGCGATTGCTGATGGTGAGGTCGTGCCGGCTTGTGCACGCGGTTTGTGCTCGCCGTCAGTCCCGGCGGCTTGACCCGCAGCAGGCGGCACCACAGCGCCGGTGCTCGAATTCTGGCCAGGCGACACAGCGGGGCCAGGCGCGGGGGAGGGCTGGGGTTTCTGGTCGCCGTCACTGGTGGGCGCGTCTGGTTTCGGCGTGATCGGCGCGGCACCGGTATTCGATCCTGTACCGGTACTGGCACCGTTCGCGCCAGTGGCAGGTTTGTCGGAACCACCGAAGTTGAACAGCGGTGCCCCGCTACCGGTGCCGCCGTTACTGGGCACGTTCGAACCGGTCCCGGTTCCGTTCGCCGTGGGCGCGGTGCCTGTGCTGTCACCGGTATTGCCGGTGAGTGCGGCGGTGATCGTTTCACCGGCTTCGTCGCCGAGGACGTCGATGGCGTGGGTCGCGACCCCGGCGGCTTCGGTGATCAGGGTGGTCAGCACTTCGGCCCCGGAGGTGATCAATTGGGTGCCGAGGGTGGTCGCGGCGTCGATGCCGGCGGTGGCGAGGGTTTGCTGCATCGCGATGACCGGATCGGTCGATGTCGAGCTACTGCCGGTGTCGTCGATGCCTGTGTCGGTGTCGTCGTCGCTGGTCAGGGATGGGTCGCCGGTGGAAGGGCCGCCGCCGGTTCCGAGGCTGGATTTCGGTGTCGTGTAGTCGGTTTCGCGCAGCTTGCTGGTGTAGGTGTCGTAGTCGGCTTGCGCGTTGTCGACTGCGGAGAGGGAGTTGCTGTACATCTGTCGGGCCAGCTCGATGACGGTGGTGACGCCTTGCTCGTTCGGTGAAGCTTTCAGAATCCGGCGGGCTCGGGTTTCGAAGTCGTCGAGTTCGGCATCGATCGCCGCGGCGGCGGTGGTGTTGGTGCCGACTGCGGCGTCGATCAGCGTGGCGAACTCTCCAGTTTGGTCGCTGCCCTCGACCAGGCTGGTGCGGGAGGCGCGGATCGCGGGGATCGCGGAGTTAGCAGCTGTGGAGCTCCAGCTCGATTCGAGATCGGTTGCCTGCAGGCGGTAGGGCGCCTCGGTCGAGTCGAGTTGGCTGATCGCGTTGTTGAGCAGGCCCAGTGCCTCGGCTGGGTCGCCGGTGCCGTCCACGCTGGTGCGCAGCTCGCGGATCGGTGCCGACAGGTAGGCGATGATCGCATCGGGATCTGGCGCCACCTGGCTGCTGGTCGAGGTTTTCACACGCCCGGCCATCACAACTGCCCGATGTTGTCGAGGCCGTCGCCGATGCGCTGATCGAGCCCGCTGATCTGGGCGCGGTAGGTCGCGACGTGGTCGGCTTGATCGGTCACCGTGTGCGCGCAGCCGCCGAGATGGTTGGCGTGGTTGGTCATCGCGGTGATCAGCAAAGCCCGAAAGTCTTCGCCGATCAGCCCCAACCCGGGCACCGCGTCGACCGCTGCGGTGGTGGTGTTCGTGGCGTGGGATACCTCGGCGGCGATGTATGTGCCGGTGGTGGCGAATTGGTGTGCGGTGGCGGGATCGAAGTCCAGTGTCATGTGGTGGCCCCCTGGCAGTGGTACGGGTGTAGGTAGGTAGGACGGGTGACGGTGTGTGAAGGTCAGCGTGCGGTCAGCTCGACACGGCGCGGCCGAGCCTGATGAAGCGGCGGAGCCTGATGAGAGATGAGGGCTGTCGAAGACCGTGCGGGCGGTTCGATCTGGTCGAGCAGGGCCACGATGTCGAGGTCGGTCGAATCGAGGAGTTTCAGGTGGCGTGCACCCTGGGCGGCGGCGGCGAACGCTTCGACGAGGACCGTGCGTTCGGCCAGCTGTTCGGGTGGGGTGCCGGGTGCGAACCCGTGTGCGATCACCGCGTTCAACAGCTCTGCGCCGGCCTCGGGGATGTCGTAGGCGAGATCGATCATCGTCATGATTTCCGATTCGAACCCCGTCCGGAACTTCCAGAGCCCGGCCAGATCGGAGAGCACTTGCGATCCGTAATAGCAGCGCAGATCCGGCACCGGATTGTGCGCTGCCAGCGCGCGGGCGTGGCGCCAGCATTGATCGATGCGGGCAGAGAGAAGTCGGCGTGCTTGCTGGTGGAGTCCGTGGTGGATGACGATGTCGCATCCGACTTCCACCCCGACCGAGCGCGAACCCCTGGTCACGGTGCGGACGCGGGGATGCACGGTGAGGTAGACCAGGGCGAGGCAGGTGGGGTTGAACGCGAGCCCGACAACGGTGTCGGGGCCGTGTCGGACCATCGCTGCGGTGGGGGCGCTGATGTTGCTGTAGTGCAACATCGGGCGAGTAGTCGTCATGGTTGGCTGCTTCGGGGCACGGCGCCCAGCTCGATGCGCTGCGGTCGGGGGACCGGCGGCAAACCGTCGCAACGGCGACGAGGCTGGCGACGACCTTTGGCCAGGCCCCGCATCAGCTTGTCGAACTGTCGGCCGGATTCGAGGAACGCCGGACCGAGCGGGCACTGGCCCAGGTGCGGCGGCCATTTGTCGAAGAGCACGGTGAACATAGCGATGCGACCGACCAGTTCCCCGGCGGTGACGAGCTCGGGGGAGTCGTCGTCGATCAGGACCGCTGTGTCGTGTCGGTTCCCGATATGCCAGCTGATCTCGTCATCGATCACCCGGGCGATGGTGCGACTGAGATCGGTCGCGGCTTTGGGGATCTCGTAGTGCTGCCATTCACTGATGGTCGCCGGGTCCACGTCTGTGAGGTAGATCGTCCACATCGTGACGAAGACGTGCGTGGCGTGCTCGAGCGAGGTCGTCGACTTTTGCGCGCCGTTCCACACCGTGAGCAACCGGTTGGTGTCGGGCAACGGTGCGATTCTTCTGTTCATCGGTCTCCGATCGATCGGTGAGGACTGCTGGTTACGGGCAGTGCGCTGCCAGACAGCGGAGGGGTTGGGGGAGTTAGCGAGTGGGGTCGGTGATGCCGGGCTGGCGGGCAACGGTCGAGCTAGTCGGGGGGTGGGTCGCGTCGGCGCTGACGCCGGGCTGGCTTGGGCCGACCACGGTCACCGGAACGGTGGCCGGTAGTTGTGGCAGCTCGGTGGGTGGTGCCGCGATGTGTTGGGGGGCTCCCACCACCTCGACCGGCAAGGGGCTCGGTCCTCGTGAGGTGGTGGGAGCTGGAAGGTCCACGCTGAACGGCGCGGACGAGGTCGAGACGAGCACCGAGCGCGTGAGGGTAGCGGTCGGCGACGGAGGTGAAACTTCACCAGTGCGCGCCGGTAACAAGGGTGCGGCGGCGGCGTCGTGGGCGACGGCGGCAAGCCACGATCCCGCCCACGCGGCAGGGGAGGGCCCGTCACCGACGGCATGGGAGTAGGCGTCGTGCCGCATTCCGGTTTCCCAGATCCGCACCCACGTGGTGAGGTCGAGCAGGTCGCGGTTGTCGGCAACCTCGCGCCGCACGACATCGAATGCCGTCGAGATCAGTCGATCTCCGGTCGTCGGCGCCACCAGGTCGGCGACCGCACTGGTGAACTTCTCGCCCAGCATGACGACAGCGGCGGCCGGATTGGACAGTGCGACAGCCGCCAGCTGGGTGAGGGCGGCGGGGTTGAGCACCGACGCGACAACAGCGTTGACCGCGTCGAACCCGATAGTTCCGACACGTGTCACGGCGGCGAGGGCGGCGTTGACATCCAACCCGGCCCGCGGGTCCGAGGCATCCGCGAGGCGCTGCGATATCGACTTCTGCGGTGAAATGCTCAGCGTGCCATATGAGTCAACAACAGCGATGTCGTCGAGGACGGTGGCTGCTGCGTTGAGCGAGGTGTAGGCGAGGGCTTGCCCGATCGAGATCAGCGAGCCGATCGGGTCCCCGGTCGAAATCAGCGACTGCGAAGCCACCCCCGCGGCGGCACGCAAGATCGCCGACCCCTCGGGGGTGTCGCAGGCCAGATCACCGGAGACGCAGACACTGGCCACTCGGCCGGTCAGTGCGCCGAAATCTTCGGCGATGTCACGCTGCGGGCCGATCCCACCACCCGCAACCCCTGATCGGACCGGCGCTGCGGGCAGTGCTGCCAGATGTTTTCCACTGGTTCCTGGCGCCGGGGCCGGTGCGGAGGCTTCGGTGCCAGGGAACAATCCCGTGCCGGGGCTTCGGGTCGGGTCGGCCATCAAGATCACCGCCGCGATCACACTGGGATCGACGACCCCGTGGCCCGCACCGATCTGCTGGGCCACGATCGAGGCGACATGCGAGCCCTGCGAATAGCTCACCAACCCCACCCTGGTTCGCGGACACACCGAATGAAGCTGCGCCATCATCGATTCCGTGCGCACCACGCCGGTAGCGACCGATTCGGCGTACGGAACGAGCGAGGCACCGACCGCGCCACCGAAGCCCGCCGGATAAGGCACATAGGCGCGATCGACCAGACCCGGATCGGAAGCGGCGGCCATCATCGGCCGCATCACCAGCGACAACATCCCGGTGTCAGTGCTCGGCGCGGCATCCGGTGAGGACTCACCGGTGCCCTGAACAGCGAACACATACAGCGCTGGACATTTCGTGAGCGACAGCGACGTCGAAGGGGCCGGTGTCGTCGTCGGTGACGCCGAGGCCACGCACACCTCAGGTGCGCCCGAGACGAAGACCGCGACGCAAGCGACGATCGCCGCGGTCCTTCGGGTGAGTGTCATCGCTTCTCCTGCAAGGGAATCAAGTCGGAGCGGGTGCTCCACCAGATGCTCAACGGGACCCGCCGACGTCCGGCGAGCAGATCGTCGGTGAGCGCGTCGAGCCCGCGCACCAGCTCATCGAGCGGGCCCCACACCGCAGACAACCGGTCGAGGTCGACGGGGCGGCCCGGCGACGCGGCGTGGTCGGCCATCCTGACCAGCACCATCGAGACCGTTTCGGTGTGCAGCACCGCTGACTCGACCGGGATCGGCAGGACCTGATCGACGTAGGTGTCGATGCGCCGCATCTGCCCGATCCGCGCCCTGCTGACTTCGTCGTCGGCGGCGCGGGTGGCCAGACGGACCAGCTCGGCCGCGGCGGCGAGGAGAGGATGGGTCAGCTGGTGGCTGCTGGCCCGTCCGAACATCGCTTGCAGCACGACCCGCCCTGATGGAAGCGACGGTGACGGCTCGTTTGCGCTGGTCATCGACGAAGCTCCTTGCGAACAGCGCACACTCGCGACCTTGCGGCGTCGGTGTGGTGGTGAATCAGATCGGGGGCAGAACAACTCGCGACCACGCCGCCGTCGAGCCGGTTGGCTCGGCGGTGGACGACGGTGACGGCTAGTCGGTGTGGGTAGCTAGTGCTCGGGTGAGCAGGACCCGCGCGTCGTCGCCGTAGACGGCTTGGTTCTGGAGCAGGGCGAAGGTGCGCTCAGCGAGTGCGATGTCGTCGGGGCGGGTGGCGATGACTTCACCGGTGACGGTTTCGATCTCGACCGCAGAGCTGTCGTGGATAACGAAAGCCAAGGTGGCGGCTACGAATTCGGCGCTGAGCGCGACGATCCCGATGCGAAGGTTCGGGCGGGAGTCCAGGTCATCGATCAACGCCTTGATCTGAGCGCGCATCACCGCGGCGCTACCGACCGTGCGATGCAAGGCCCACTCGCCGATGAGGAACTCGAACGTGTGGGGTTCGCGGTCGAGGATCAGTTGGCGTTGCATCCGGGCCGCGACGACCTCGTCGAGATCGTTCGGAACGCCCAGGACTCCGATGCAGGCGGTCAGGACCGCCCGTGCGTAGTCCTCGGTCTGGGCCAGTCCGATGACCAATTCCGGGTTCCATGCGCGCTGGCGGGTGACACCACTCTCGATGTCGATCAGGCTGCGCTGCAGCGCAGCCAGGCCGGACTCGGTCCGGGCGTACCAACTCGCATAGGTCATGTCAGTTCCGTATCTGTGTGGTGGTGGGGACGCCGGTCGGCGCCCGGCGAATCGGGGATGTTGGTTCAGTTGGCGTGGTGGTCGGTCACGCGGCGTGCAGCGCGGCGCGCGCGGCGTCGAGGGTGAAGCTGATCAGCAACTCGAAATCGGCGAGACTGTCCGGGCGGGGTTCATCGAGCCAGACACGGGTCTCGTCTCCCGGGGTGGGCAGTGGGATCGGGGAACCGGGGGCGGTACGGATGGCCTGCACCGTCGAGGTAGGCGGAAACAAGCTGATCGCCCGGGTATCGCCGACCTTGGGCGCGGTGGTCAAGAAGGTGCGGGTCCGGGTGGCGACGTTGTCCACGACCGGCGTGATCACCCTGCTGTGGCGCAGCGTGTCCAGGACCAGGTCCGCCAATCCCGAACACACTTGGATCCCGTGAACAGTCTTGGCGGGCAGGATGATCTGGTCGTATCCGTCGAGCTCGACGCGCCAACCAAGGCTCCGGTAGGCGATGCAGCGATCGGCAGGGGTTTGGGTCAGGGGTGTAGCCACAGTTCCTCGCAGGGCATTCGGTTTATCGGGAGAAATCCGTCCCGAATCTCGGTAGCGGTGATGGATGGATGGGGATGGGAAAGCCAGTCACGCAGAAAGTTCCGCACCGCGGTGCGGCAGCCGCGGAAGTCGACCACCAGCCCGGCGCTGATCACCCGTAGGTGGGTGTCGGGTTCGTCGGGGCGAGGTGATCGCGGCAGCGGCATAGCGAACCTCCGGTGCCCTACCGGCACGCCAAGATCGCGGTGACGACGACCTCGGCGGTAGGCCGATACGGATCCAGTGGTTCGAACGGCAGCCAGCGTCGCGCGGGATCACGTGGTGAGGGCAGTAGCACCTCGTCACCGTCGGGCATCAGCACGGCCTCGACGGCCGATAGTGCCGCATAGGTACTCGAGCTACGCAGGTATGACGGTGGCGGCCTGGTCATCATTGTCGCCACAGGACGGCGGGAGCTGGTGTCGAGGATGACTGGTCCCGGCCACGCCATCTCCGCAACGACTCGCTGACACAGCGCAGACGGCAACACGATCGCGCCGATGGTGCCGGTCCGCACGACGATCTGGCCGGTGGATTCCCGGGCGAACGCATCGAATCCACACACCTGCCGGTAAACGGTCGCCTGACGAATAACCTTGTCGGTCGCTAGAACTCGTCCGCGAGTCATCGTGATTCGCCCCGTTCTACACAGGCACGCACCGCACGCAGAACCGTTGTGGTCCCCGGGCGCTGCGGGCTATGTGGTGGCAGCTCCCAAAGACGGACAGGGTCGTCGTTTCTCGCGGTCGGCGTCGGAAGTCCGATCTGCACGCCGGAAGCCATGACCACCACGTTGTGGTCCCACAACGAGGCGGCCTCGGCGGCGGGGATATCGAGTCGGAATTCGGATCTGGTGAGGAAGGTCCACGACCCTGACTGGGGATGGGACACGATCGGTCCACATTCTTCAGCTCGTCTGTCCAACTCCGCGCGCATTCGTCGACCGAGAGGGGCAGGGACCATGACCGCCTGTACACGACCCGCGATGACGACGATCTGGTCGGTAAGGGGGTCGAGGACGGCTGGAAGCTGGCAGACCTCTCGGTAGTAGGTGCAACGCGATGCCGCGGTGACGCCCACGAAATCCAACACAGTGTCGCCGGAAGTCGTTGTGCACGGGGGGTGGTCCATGGGAGCTGTGGATGGTGTCCGCGCCGGAAACGCGTTCATTCGTTGCCTCCACGGACGTAGCCGGTTCTCACTGTCGAGCGCGCAATGATGGCCAGGAGTCGATGTCGGGTGGCCGGTCCGGTGGTGATGGCTGTCAAAGCCTTGTCTACTGCTGCGGATCGGCGGGTCCTCGCTCGCCACCGAAGCCGACCTGTGGGTTCGGATTTGAGTTCGGTGACGCAGGCTTCCAGCTCGTCCGGACGATGGCGGGCCGCCCATCGCAGGATGGCTTGTAGCTCATGGCTTCTTCTGTTCCACACCGCCTCGACCCCCAACTGGTATGCGCGTGTTTGGTTTCGTTCAGACAACCAGCGGCAGGTGGTGCCGACTAGAGATTTGGTGTCCACAGCGCATCCACATCCGCGGCTGGTGTTGTGGTGGCCGTCGGGAATTCAGTGCCCGTTGCTGGATCCGGTTGCTGATCGGAGGGGCCGGTGTCGATCAGCCGCACGTCGGCTGCCTGGGGACCACGGCTGCCTTTGGTGATCTCGAACTGCACGGGCGCACCGTCGGCGAGGCTTCGGTAGCCTTGGCCGATGATGCCGGAGTAGTGGACGAAGACATCAGGGCCGTCTGCGCGGGAAATGAACCCGAACCCCTTTTCGGCGCTGAACCACTTCACAATTCCGTTGGTGGACATCTGATACGGCCTCCTTGATCCTGTTCGGTCTCCCCGTCGCCGGTCTTCCGATGTGAGGAGCTACGCAAATTCCGGGTTGCTGGCGGCGAATTGACCTGCCGTCAGGCTTTAGCGCTGGTAGTCATCGTGGGCGTTGGTCGGCTCCGGCTGTAGTGCTCGGGTGAATAGGTTTGATTCACTGCGAGATCGGTCGAGGATTAGGGTGGACAGATGGCGTCATCGCCTGGGTTCCGAGGCTGCGTTCGGTGCCGACGGCCCGCCGTCGGCACCGACGCGCGTTCGCTGTGCGTCGACTGCGCGCACGCGTCATACGCCTCACGGTTGCCCGCCGCGCAGTGGTGGACCGGTGAGTTGCGAGATGCTCTGCGCAGCAGGGATATCGGGTCGATCCTCGCGGCGTACCGGCATCACCCCGCGCACGGGCACCGCCCGCTGCCGCAATCGGAGTTGGCGCGCTGGCTGGGCATCTCGCAGCCGCGACTGTGCCGGCTCGAAAACCACCGTGCCCAACTCGATGACACGGTCTTGGCGACGATCGCCCACATCCTCGGAATCCCAGAAGAGCTTCTCTGGTTCGACCTCCAGTCGAAAACGCCTCCGGCACAGGGCATCGCGCCGGTGCGGCTCCCTAGCGGCCAAACGGTCCCAGCATCGAACGCAGCGACGGAGGACCCGCTCGCCGAAACGCACCTCGCGACGCTGACCCACTACGCGAATCTCGACATGCTCGCAGGTCCGCACGATCTGCTCGATGTCGTCGAAAGCCAGTTCGCAACAATAGATTCCGCGATGCGAACCAGTCGGGGGCGGCGTCACGAGAAGCTGCTCTACACTTCCGCCCGGTTCGCCGAATTCCTGGGCTGGCTGCACCAAGACGCCGGAAACCTCAACACCGCGATGAGATGGTCGAACGAAGCCCAGAATCGTGCGGAGCAGAGCGGCGACGTCCAACTGCGGGCTTACGTCCTGATGCGCAAATCCAACATCGCAGCCGACTCCGACAACACCACCTTGGCAGTCGATCTGGTCGACGAAGCACTCACCAGAACAGTCGGACTGACCGTGCGGCAACGCTCGGTCCTGTTGCGGCAAAAAGGTCACGCCTACGCACAACGAACCGCGATCACCGGCGACCGAAGAGACCGCCGAACATGTGTCGATGCACTGGCGGAGGCCGCGACGCTCGCTTCCGACGACAACACGGATCCCAACGACTTGGCGCAATACTGTTCATCGGGCTATATCGCGATGGAAGCCGCACACTGCTGGGTCCAACTCGGCCGCCCCGAGAAGGCCCTGGCGACCCTCGAATCAGGCCTCGCGGATTGGACACCCGGCAACCACCGCGACCTCGGGATGGGCTTTGCCCGGCTCGCGACCGCCTACGCTGGCGTCAGCCAACCCGACCAAGCCCTCGACGTCGCCAGGCATGCGCTGACAATCCACTCCGACACCGGCTCACACCGGACGATCCAGCAGTTGAAGCAAGTAGGCGTCGCGCTCGCGGCCCGAGGACACCGCAGCCACATCCTCGACTTCGCCGCTATGCTGCGCGCACACATGGCGACAGCCCAGGTCGCCTCAGTAACCCACGATGAGGAGTTCGAGTGGAGCTGATCACGACTGCCACCTCGACCGACGTCGCACGTCTCGACAGTACGGTCGCGGTCCTGCCCGTCGGCAGCTTCGAACAACACGGCGATCACCTCCCGTTGATCACCGACACAGCCATCGCCTGCCTGATCGCCGAACGAATCGCCACCACATATCAACTCGTGCTGCTGCCGCCGATCACCTTTTCCTGCAGCCACGAACACGAGACCTTCCCCGGCACTGTCAGCATCAGCGCATCCACCCTGACGGTGATGATCGACGACATCAGAACTTCCCTAAAGAGAAGCGCAATCACCACCCTGGTCATCGTCAACGGCCACGGCGGAAACTATGTCCTGTCCAACATCGCCGCCGAAGCCAACGTCAGCGGCCGTAACGTCGCGCTCTACCCCGGTCGCGTGGACTGGGAAGCTGCTCGAACGCAAGCGGCGATGGTGAGCGACATGCACGACGACATGCACGGCGGCGAGCTCGAAACATCAATCCTGTTGTATGCCCGCCCGGAACTGGTGCGTGACTCCTATCGCGACGCCGATCACCTCGCAACAGAACGACGGCACTTCCTCCTGACTGGAATGGCCGAATACACCCCCACAGGCATCATTGGTCTCCCCTCGGCCGCCACCGCCGCCAAAGGCGAAGCCGCGCTCGCGAGCCTCACCGATTCGTTTGCGAGCTACCTTGAAGCAACCAAACGATAGCTACTTGATCTTGTGAAGCTGCCGGGTTCTCGCCGAAAACTGAGCTGCGGACATCTTGAAAAACTGTGCTGTACAACTGATTCCTAGCGGTCGAGAGCACCAGTGTGTCGCTAGGACGCAGGTTCACTGCACGGAGCGTTATCCACAACGTGTCCACAGAATGGCATGATTCGACAGCATGGACAGTCACGCCGCTATCGTCGGTGCGCAGCTCCGAGCCGCCCGCGAGGCCGCAGGCGTTTCGTTGGCTGCGTTGGCGGCCGAAATTCACCGGGGGAAGTCCGCGCTGGCCTACTACGAGACCGGTGAGCGCACACCGCCGCCGGATGTCATAGCGTGTTACGAGAAGCGATTCGGTGGCCTTCAAGATCCAGTCGCTACCCTCGCCGACCTTGGAAAGGCTGACGTGGAAAGACGCGCGTTCCTGCGTGGCGGGTACTCGACAGCGCTGGGCGCCTCGGTATTGCGGCCTGGATGGCTGGACACCTCCGCACCAGTATCAAGAGCGCAGAGCGCGATCCGGCACGTCGGATCTTCCGATGTCACCGACGTCCGCAACGTCATGACGCTGTTCTCCCAGATCGAACAGCGCATGGGGGGTGGCCACGGGCGACGCGCTGTTGTCCAGTACCTCAGCAGTGAGGTCGTCGACTACCTCAACGGCACCTACACCGACGAAGTCGTGCGCCGAGATATGTTCTCGGCAGCGGCCGAGATGGCGTACTTGGCAGGTTGGATGGCCTTCGACAACGACGAGCATTCCGCGGCTCAGCGCTATTTCGCGACGGCGACCAAACTCGCCGCCGAGGCGGAGGATGCGCCGTTGACCGGCCACATCTTGCGTGCGATGGCGCACCAGGCGATCGACCTCGGACACGCCGCAGAGGGGCTCGAATTGGCCGCGGCTTCCGTCGCTGGCTCCCGGTACAGCACTGCTACCCCCCGCGAGCGAGCATTGCTCAAGATTGTCCACGCGAAAGCCCTCAGCGTTGCCGGCCGACGTTCGGAGGCTGCGAAGGCTGTGATTGTCGCCGAACAGGACCTCGCCTCGGCATCGAGCTCAATCGCTGAACCCTCGCGGGTGTTCTTCTTCACCGAGGCCAGCCTGGCCCACGAAACTGCGTGTGTTCTCCGTGACTCCGGTGACCTGCACGGCGCTGCTGAACAGTTCGACCGCAGTGTGCGCAAACGGAAAGCACAGGCATTTGCACGAACTCATGCGGTCACCCTCGGCTACCTAGGGGCGGTGCAAGCGAGACAGGGCGACCTCGAAGTAGCTTGCGCAACATGGAAGTCCGCGCTGGTGTCGATGGGTCAGGTTCAATCTGGTCGCACACGCGCCGTGGCACACGGTATCCGGGCGGCCGTCGCGCCGCATCGTGGTTCGGCGGTGGAGGGGCTGGCCGAAATCGATAACCGAGCCTCTGAATACCTGCAAGCACAAGGGAAATAGGAACGCAGCAATGACTGATGAGAAGTTCGAAGTGGTACCGATCGCGCACGTGGTCGGTGGGCGCCGTGAACCCACGGACGATCAGTGGGGTGACACAGAGACGATCATCAGGATCGATGACCCTCGGTTCAGTGAAGATTCCGTCAAGGGGCTCGACCAATTTTCCCATGTTGAGGTCGTGTTCCGGTTCCATCTGACCGATCAATCCGATCTCCACTTAGGTGCCCGCAGCGCGCGCGACAACCCTGAGTGGCCCGAGGTCGGGATCTTCGGGCACCGCAACATGCGTCGCGTCAACTGGCTCGGAGTCTCCCGCGCCCGACTGCTTCGCATCGACGGTCTCGACCTCCACGTCGCTGAACTAGACGCCGTCGACGGCACTCCCGTGTTCGATATCAAGCCGTGGTTCGCCGAGTTCGGGCCTCGCGGCGACGTCGAGCAGGCGCCCTGGTCGACCGAGATGCTCAAGAACTACTTCTAACCGTGCGATCTGCTCCCGGCGCGGCCAGCAACGCTGAGGAGCCTCTGCTCGAAGACAAATGCCGGAAAGGCGCAGCCGCATGGGCGATCAGGACGGCATCGACTTCAATGGTGCAAGCACCGGGGACGACTATTGCGTTCTCCCTGATGGTCGGGTGCCGTTCTGGGTGATGCTGACCGTGGGCGATGACGCTCACTGCGTGACGCCATGGCACACGCACCAGGCCCCGTTGATCCTGTCAGCCGCGGTGATCGGCCGCGACTGCACCATCCCGGCCGGCGAAGCCATCGGCCGGGAGTTCACCGCCGCTGGCGGCCGGGGCGAACCATTGCACGACTTCCGGCTTGTGCACGATCCACGACTGTAGGGCTCCGAACTCGCAGGACCTCGCACCTGGCGACGTGGCTGGACCTTGCCGGAGGGCTGTTGGTCGACAGAGGATGCACTGTTGCTCGGTCACCTCAACACTCAGAACGAGGGAAACTGGCTCGAACCGAGTAGGTCGCGTCAGGTGCTGACGGACCCCGGATTGGTGTCGGAGGCCGCGGCTATCCTCGCGCGCCATGGACCCCTCTACCGCTGCCGTCGCCGAGCTGATCGCCGCGATGGCCCCGTTCGACGATCTCGAACAGCAACACATCGAACAGACCCTGGACTGGCTCGCCGCAACGACCGATGTTTACCGTCGCATTTCGCCTGCGACGCCATCGCCGCACCTGGTGGCCTATGTGGTCTTGGTCGACCCCACCGAGCGTGGCCTTTACCTCGGTCAGCACCGCAAGTCCGGCCTTCACCTCCCGATGGGCGGGCATCTAGATCCCTTCGAGCATCCGTTCGCCGCAGCGCGCCGAGAAGCCCGTGAGGAACTGGGCATCGACGCGAGCTTCGATGTCGTCGGCCAACGGCCACTGCTTCTGACCGTGACTTCGACCATCGGCCCCACCACCGGACACGTGGACGTTTCGCTGTGGTTCGTCGCCCGTGGCGATCGGACCAGCCGCCCAGATCTCGACCCGGGCGAGTTCGACGGTGGTCAGTGGTGGGATCTCGACCCCCACGGCCTACCCGATACGGACCCACACCTCGGCCGGTTCATCCGCAAGCTCGACACCGTCCTGCAACCCACGACCGTCCGATGAAACCACTGGTAGTGATCCGTGGAAACTCGGCCTCGGGCAAATCGACCACCGCGATCGCAGTCCAGCGCCGATTCGAACATGGGCAATGCGCGGTGATCTCCCAGGATCTGGTGCGGCGGAACATGCTCCGGGAACCGGACGAGGCGGGCGCGTTCAACATCGACCTGATCGAGGAGATCGCCCGTTCGTGTTCGGGGCGGGGGATGGTGGTGATCATCGAGGGAATCCTCCATGCCCACCGGTACGGGAGCATGCTCGGCCGGCTCACACATTGGGTGGAAAGGTCGTTGTTCTACAGTTTCGATCTCACCTTCGCCCAGACCCTGGACCGTCACGCGGGGCGCCCACAGGCGGCGACGATTCCACCGGAGCAGATGGCCTCGTGGTATCACGGCTGGCAGCCGCTGCCGTTCGTCGAAGAAGTCCGCATCGATGCGAGCTGGACTCTCGATGCCGCGACAGACCGGATCTATCGCGACATCGAACACAGCCGTGGCCCAGCGTGATGAGCGGAGTCGCAGGCTGTTGGGCAGTGCGGGGCAACCAGTCGAGGATCTCGATGCGATCCAGCGACCGCTCGCCGGTGAAGACCTTACCTACTTCGAGTCCCTGTCGTCGGTGTGCTGGCGCGGATCGGCCTGTCACAGTGGTGGCCGTGGCGTATGTCGTTGTCGGCAAAGAGGACTGGCTGGTGTGGGGCTCTCGTGTGGTTGCCGACGAACCCGGGTTCTGTGAGGTGCGAGGTTCGGGAATCGTGGCGCCGCGCGCGGGTTGATGCGGTCGTGGCGGTTGCTCGCGACCTGGGCTGCTTGCGCTACTGGCGCAAGGTCGAAGTCGACGGTCTGGATGGAATTTGGGCATTGTGTAGACGCGGCCGGTGCGCTTTGACATCGAGTAGTTGGTCGCGCGATGATCATGCAGCGTTCATTGACGAGCGCGTGTTACGGCATTTTCTTCATGGGGGTTAATAATAAGTACCAGCGTGCCCGAGAGTGCGGCGAATAGCGGATCCAGTGAATTGGCTGACCATCGAGATGTCGCACCTTTTGTAGACAATCACTTGAGTAGCTCGACATCGCGAACGGCTGTCTTTTTGATCAGCGCGTCTGTGATTTACGGCGTGCTCACTATCGGTCTCCTCATATTATCGCGGACGAGCCCGGACCGCGCCCGTGAGCTCAGCCTCAAACTCACCATCGACACCTCGACGGGCATTGACCTGCTCGCAGTCATCGCGACGGTTGTCGTCGCGCTCAACATCGCCGCGTGGTGGACTCGAACCTCAAGCCCGTCGCAGGCAACCGCAACCGCATCCGAAAGCACGGAGAGGCTGAAGGGGCGGGCAGCTGAATTCGCGCGACATCTGCACTTCTCCGATGCTGCGTTGGCGTTGGGATTGACCGCTGCGGTCGTCGGCCTTGCATCGCTCGCCGATGCTGTCCATGACGACAACCTGCTAACCGGAGTCGTGATCGTTGTTATTGCTACGGCGATCTCGATTATCAGCATCGACTCACAGTCAGGGCTCCGTGACAGTCTGGCGCTCAGTAGGGCGTTGACCAGGCATCGTCAGAGGTCCGACCTAGCTAGGCTCAACAACATCGTCCGTGAGCCGACAACAGGAGATGATGAGTCTCCTCCGAGATGGTCAGATCTTGCAACGTCGGCCCGCTGGGCAGGCCACGCATGGAGCCGACGGCTCTGGTGGGCATACGAAGTCATCGTCGTTGTCTCGATAACGGTTGCTGGTCCAGCGGTGGTTGTCGGCACCGATCGGCTGATCCGCTCGGATACCGAAGGCTATTGGCAAGGGTTGGTGTGGCTTATCGTCGCAACCCTCGGGTATTGGGCAATTGTGTCAGTTCTCATCCTCATGCCACTTTGGTTGATTGTGTGTCGCCCCGTTTTCACTGCGAGGGCGATAGCAGCTATCTGCGCTGGTTTGCTTGCCCTCTTCATCGCTTTGCCGTTCGTCTACATCGGTACTGCCGATGACTCGATCGTGGTCCGTTTGACACAGGGTGCTGCCAGCTCATGGTGGATTCTTGCACCCATTATTATCATGATTCGCTCCCTGGTGACACGCGATGACCATGTGCGATGGTTCCCCGCGAGGTTTGCTAGACGCGCGCTCAGACGCTTGATCTGCCTACAGATCGCCAGTCTCAAGAAGCAGCTCGGAATTGGGACGCAGGAATCAGGATCGTCGGGCGCGGCTATCCCGAATTGGCTTCAGTTCTGGACGATCCCGATGTTGTTGGTCTCAGCGTCGCGAAGATGGTACCGGTCGGCATCCGGAATGGAGATACCGCAACCGCAACCGCAACGGCCTACCGACCTCGCATCATCATGACCGTGTGGGACCGCGGCGCGTAGCGCTACGAACCGATGGTGGCCGACTAGTCCCCACCATACTGGGCGGCTACAGAGCTGAATACGAACGTGCTGCAGTACCAAACGATCTCGCGGTGCACAGGCGGCCGCTAAGCGGTGGTGGGCATCGGGGGCCTCCAACAACGAGTGTGCTCCGTCTCGGGCCGACAGTAGGGTACCGAGTCCTGCAGACTGGGACATCGACGAATCGCAGCTCGTAGGCTAGGACGTCGCTGTCAGTCTGTCGCGACTGGATGATGGATCACTGAGATAGGGATGCCGTGGACGATCAGGTTCGCCTTCTGACTGGCTGGTTTCGTACCGGGAATTGGCCGGTACTGCCATGTCCCGCGTGCTCGAAAGGCAAGCTGACGGCCGACGATGAACATCTGAAGCACCTTCAGAGCCCAAGCACGTATGGCTGGGAGAGCGGTGGTGATCCCACCGATATCCGCGGGATCTTCCATGGCTTCCTCTTCTGCAACGCTCAGGCATGCCGGGAGCGGGTCGCCGTTGTCGGCGACTACGCAGTCCAGTACGACATCGACGACAATCTCGATCACTACTTCCGCGTGCGGGTGCTCCATCCCCCAGTTCCAGTTGTTGAAATTCCTGATTCGGTCCCAGGTTCTATCCGACAAACCCTCCTGCGTGCTGCTGGGGTGGCGTGGAGCGATCCATCGGCGGGGATAGCGCTGCTGCGCCAGAGCATCGAGCGTCTGATGGACGAGCAAGGGATTGCCGCCACAACGACAAATGACAAATTTCGGCCGCTACACCAGCGCCTCACCGACTTTCGGGCGATCGAATCCGAAGTGGCAGACCTGTTGGAGGCCGTCAAATGGGTTGGGAACGAAGGTACTCATCCTGGAGGACTGGACGCAGTTGACTTCGTCGAAGCTGCTGAACTCGTCGAGCTAGCGCTGAAATTGCTCTTCAAGTCTGACACGTCTGCCCTACACGAACGAGCGCGCCGTGTGGTCCAAGCGAAGCGGTGGGTGCCGTAACTCAGCTCGGCTGCGCCGTCAGTGTCGTGTCGGTGCTGGCGGCGATGACCGGCGAACCACACCACCTCGCCGGTCAGTACGCCGACGGCCACGGACTCACACAATTGTCCTGCCAACGTAGTCGCGTTCTAGCTGGTCCAGACGGAGGAGGCCTGGCAGCCATCATCGAGCTAGCGCTCAGATCGACTCAGCGCGTATTCGACCGCAGTTGCCCGGTTTGCTGCCTCTCCGACTCCGATCTCGGCAAGGTGAGTTCGCCAGTACGATCGCCAAACCTCACGTGAGCTGTCGTCGCTGAGAATGGCATCAACCGCAGTCGGCTTGTCGCCGAGTGGCCAGTGCGGGATCGGATCGGGCCCCGTGGCGAGACAGAGCCGAGCGAGGATGGCTCGCCTCACGATGTCACGCAGCCGATCAATCGCGTATCCGAGGTTCACTGTGAGTTTCACATCGTCGCTGGTATCCGATGTCGTCGAGACCGATGCGAGGGTCTTCCGGAGCGCCTTCTCGGTGAGTTCGCCTCCATGCACGATTGTCGAGCGCAGACCGTACAGCGCTTTCACATCCCCGAAGATGCCGCGTGCAGAGTCGTCGTCGGCAGCAAGCAACGCGGATACACGCGTGCACAATCGAAGCGTAAGTCCCTCCCCCTCGTTGGTGCCCACCATGACGCCCTCCAGCGCGGTGGCCAGATCAACCAACTGCTCGAACGCGTCAGTCGTGTGATCGAATCCGCCGAACTTCTTGAGCGCCAGGCCGAAGGAGGTGTGAATCTTGCCTTCGTGTCCAGGATCTGCCGATCGAACGAGTGCTGAAAGCGCATCGAGAGCTGGGCCGTGCGCGTCATTCAACCGGATCACTCGACGAGCCACTGTGATCGACCCATCGTTCATCAACTCCCGGAGCCTGGCCGGAACCTGAGTCACCGCCGTGGACATCCCCGTAACCTCATAGACAGGTTGAGCGGTTCCATTGGTGAGAAGCGAGGCGATCAAGATGAAGTGGTCAAGCTTTCGACTGAGTTCTCTGCCGGTGTGAAAACCGGGCGTATCGAGTGTCTGGCGAAGGACTAGCAGACTCCGCGGCGTGAGTCCCTTGACGGACGGCCGACGCTGCAAGACGTGTGCCGAGTCCGGAATCTGTCTGCGGATCACGATATTTGACGCTGACCCGACCTGATCGGGTATGACCTTGATGCCTTCGAGCTCGATCGACGCACCCGACTCCGTTGTCAGGTGGGAAACCAATCGTGCTACGACAAAGTCTCCCGGTGCCCCAGTGAGGACCCGTTCGAGTTCATCCATGACCTCCTTCACCGGCGCTCCGGTCGGCGAAAAATCATCCGCATAACCACACTGGTAGAGAACTTCCTCAAGGAAGGTATCGATATACTGCTGAACAGTAAACGACTTGAAGAAGTCATCAAGGTCGTCGAACAGGGCGGGAAAGGACTGGAGGAGCTCGTCCTTGAGCGCGGTGTACTCTGACCGACTTCGGATTCGATCGGCATCGAAGTCGATATCCGCCTGGAGTCTCGGAGCATCAGACCACATCGGAATCACTCGATCAGACGTCAGCTCCTCGAAGGCTGCGGCAACGAGGGCGCTACACAGCTCCCGAATACGTGTCTCACTCACCAGTCACTATCTACCACAGAAGATTCAGCGTCGATGCCTTCATCGGTAGCTCAGCGGCTATCGCTCGCACTGGGTCTTGCGTACAGACCGGCGGTTGGCCGCGGTTTCCGCTGAGACCGAGCGAGATATCCGGTCGCCTAGTGAGGTGTCGTCGATGATGTCGGCGGCTACTCTTGCGGGGCATCCGCCTACCCATCACGACAGCGGCGGTACGAAATCCGACGCCGACGCGGGCGGAGGGTGCGACGACGTCGCGCCGACCTGTGTTGTGTCGCAGTATAGTTCAAACCAGTGGGTACCGTTTCTCTCTGTAATCTTGTGTTATGGCGGACAATGCGGATAGTGACTGGACGTGGACCTGTAACCTGTGCCAGGTCAATACCACCACTGAATGGGATGACGAACTTGAGCAGGACATTGGCCTACCTGCCTTCGCTGCGCCGTTCTCTGATCGCGTGATCAATATTTGTGATGCGTGTGCAGGAATTCGAGGACCGCACGAGCTGACCGAGTTGGCGCGCACCCTCGCCGAGAACTCTGAACGGTGAAAGAGGCTGCGGCGCAACCTTGGTAGCCAGCGAGCTGAAGGCGGGTCGATCGGGAGTGCCGTCGCGTTGTCCCTCTGCTGCACCGACTTCCCGAAACCGAGGTCTGGCGGGGTCGAGTTGGTACTGCGATCGCGCCGGTTGGTTGTGCGGCGGCAGGATGGCCGCAGCGCGAGCGCGTGATTGCTGTGGAGGCGGATCCGAAACACCTTTGGATCGGCGGCGGGATCCTAAGTGGCGAGGAAGAACACCCAGCTCTAGCCCCGGCTCCTGGTTTGGCGCCTAGAGACCCATGCCCGATCGGTAGTCAGGCCCGGTGCCCTCTACTGCAGAGCGTTCCTCGACCGTGAACTCATCGGCGGTGGCCGCATGTTGTTGGCGCGCGCGTTCCTCCAGCTGCCGTTGAGGATTGGTCAGATTCTGTCGCCTGTTGTGTTCTGTGCGATGAGCAGCGAGCTCGGATTCGAGCCCTTGGTGGAGCGCCTCAACGGTGGCATCGCGTGCGACAGTGTTTTCGGCTGCGGCTCGAGCTTGTTCACCGCTTCGGCGCGTCTCGTCGTCGGCAGCGGAGCGCTCGGCCTGGGCGATCAGTTCGTTGGCGTGTCGGTTCGCCGCACGGGCGATGTCGCGGGCCTGTTGATGTTCCCCGCGGCGCTCGCGATGTTCTCGAGACAAGTCGTTGATACGGCTCTGAATGGTCTGGCGTGCCGCACGTCGGATCAGCGGCAGCGCGTCGAGCGCTTCGCGGGCAGTATCGAGCGCGTCGCTGGTAATGCGGAGTCGCCGGATGGCGCTGTCGAGTTCGTCGGCACGCATTCGTGCGGTGTCGCGGGCAGTGTCGGCAGCATCCTGGTGTGCGACCACGATCGGGTCGGGCCCGGGGTCGAAGCCGTCGTGTCGGATGGGTGCGAAGAATTCAGCCTCGGTTGCGGAGTTGCCGAGCCGTTGGGCAAGTCCGTCGATCGCGTCGGCGAGGTCACGTTCGGTCAAACGCTGCAGCGGCTCGAGGACCGGGAGTGGCTGTTCGGTGAGGGGATTGTCGGTCAGCCATTGCTGGATGACAGCGCGCCCGGCTTGGTCGAGTGTGCGCCAGTCACGGCGGAGCATCGCTAGCGCCGCAGGCGCAGGATGTGTTTCGGCGATGTGCGCGCATCGCGCGACGAGGTGATCGGCAGGGTTGTGGTCGGGGATACCTGGCCGTTCGTTGTCGCGGCAGTCGAGGCACAGACCGTCGTCGGAGTGTCGTGGAGGTACGGGGGAGCTGGCGTTGCGGGGACGTTCGGTGCTGCAGTCGACGCACGGGAGGCCAACGATGGCGGGCATCGCGGCCAAGTCGTAGTCGATCGGGTAACCAGCGCCTGCTGGTCTTTGCCGCTCTCCCGTTAGTGCCATATAGCGGCTGTCGAAACGTTCGGCGTCGTCGAGGTAGGTGTCAAAGGCGTCGTTGCCGGCGGCCTGAATCGGGTCGAACAGTGCCGGTGTGATCGTGGGGTCGACGTGTTCGCGGTGGTCGTAGACAGGGTGGGGTCGGCCACGCTCGGGTTCGGTATCGCGGTGGAAGGTTTGCGGATCGGTCGAGGGTGTGCACGCGTGGATCAGCGCGCGGTGTTGCGGGAATTGTTGCTCGGCCCAGCGCAGTCGAGCCAGAGCGACGGGGAAGCTGTACTGGTAGAGGGTTTCTGAGACTGCGGTGAGGACCGCTTGTTCGTCGTCGGACAGCTCGGTTCTGAAGCCCCGGTATGCGGCGACAGCGTCAGCGACTCGCCCTGTCGCGAACAATCGGGCGATGCCTTCGATACCGGTGACGAGGTCTTCCTCGAGTGGGTCGCTGATAACGGTGACGACAGGAGCGGCGTCGTGTTCATTTGTGGCCGACGCGGCGGTAGCAGAACTGGCCGAGGGCTCCCTCTCGGCGTCTGGGGCGGTCGGTTCACGCGCGAATGGTTCATGGCCTTGGGTGGGTTGTTGCTCTGTCGGGGTGTGGTGGTGCAGTGCGTCGATGCGCCAGGCCAGTGCGGCGGCGAGTTGGTCGGCGCGCAGCGGTGCGGCGTCGTCGGGTTGCGCGCCTTGGAGAAGTTCGTAGGCAGTGACGAGTAGATCGCGGGGTGACCAGGTGCTGGTGGCGCGTTCGACGGCGGCGACGACGCGAGGCCAGGCCGGTTCGGTAGTGACTTGTTCGGTCATGTCGGTGCCCAGAACGGCTTCGAGGTCGGGTAGCCAGTCGGGTCGGAGTAGGTCAGTGCTGGTGGTATCGAGGGCGGAAGGTTCCAGTTCCAGGCGCGCCCACAATGCTGCGGCGGGCATCTCGTCGGGCAATGGCCGCTGTGCGGCCGCGTCGGTCAGCAGGACGGTGATGTCGAGTCCGGAACGTGCGGCGAGGTCGATCTTGTCAGCCACGACCGACCACAACGCATCGGTGCTGATACGAGAATCGAGGTCATCGACGACGTCGGCCCACCGATTGCGGGGGAGTGCCGGGTCACCGTAGGCGTCGATGACGCGTTGTTGCAGGCGTTTCTGGTGTAGGCGTTCGAGGTCGGTGTAGCGGGCAGGGCCGGTGGGTCGGGTGTCGGTGTCGGGGACGTGGAGTCCGGCCCGCCACACCGAGAGCTCGCCCAGCAATGAGGGATCGGTGCCCAGCAGTGGGCGCGCCCACGCGGGTGCGGTGGCCGGTGTCCACCCTGCCGCGGCATCACGGATCTGTTCGGCAAGGGCAGACACGATCCGTTCGCGTGCCCGAACAGGTTCAGCGAGAGCCTGATCGGCGACACCGGTGGGGAGCCCTGGCGTCCAGGACAGAGGCCCGCTACCGGTGGAATGTGCTCCAGAGGGATCCAGACGCCAGTCCAGCACCGCGGCAGGATCGTCGGCGGTGTCGAGCTCGCGGGCAGTAGCCGCAGCGCGAAGTGCGGCTACTGGATCGGCGCCGGTGAGTGCGATCAGGGCCAGGTGTTGACGGAGCACCGGGTAAGCGGGACTCTCGGTCAGGTCGGGATGGATGGTGTCGGCGGCACGGTCGAGTTCTGCGAGACGGTCGGTGTCGAGGGCGTGTTCGGCGGCCAGGCCGAGGGTGTCGAGGTAGATATCGACTGCCCGCCCGATCCGCAAAGCCGGGTCGAGGGCGTCACGAAGCTCGGTGTGCGCTGACTTCTGGGCCCCGTCGCGAGCCAACACTCGCTGCAGAACTTCGACTGCGGTGCGCGGGTAGACGGCAGGTTCGGTGTAGATCGAGCCTTCGGCGCCGTCGAGGGCGGTGGCGATGTAGGCGTGGTTGGCGTGGATTCCGCGGGTCATCGCGACGTAGAACTGTTGGCGGGATTCGAGCCCGGATAGCGCGACATGGCAGGCGTCGGCGGTGATTCCTTGCGCGGAATCGATCGTCGCGGCGTATCCGAGGTGCACGTGGACGCGCACATACTCGACCGGAAGTCGTACGGTTTTGTCGCTGTCGGTGCCGCCGCGTCGATGCGAAACGGTCAGTGAACCGTCCTCATGGACGGCGGTGATGGTCCACGAGTAGCCGTTGCGAACCCAGTCCGTCTGGCCGAAACGCAGCTTCGGGTTGTTGCGTCGGGTGCGCACGGTGTCACCGACGGAGCCGGAAAGACCGTCCACGAGGGCCACTTCAGTATCGGGTTTCGTGCCGGTTCGGGTGAGTCTGTCGGCGCGGGCGCGTGCGTTGAGCGCGCTCACGACCTTGTGTGTGGGCGCCAACATGACCGCGTCGCGACCGGCAACGTTGTCAGCGGCCCATGCTGTGTAGGTGTCGTCGTAGACCGATCCGGTGTGCCCGGCGTGGATGCGGTCGTTGTCCAGATACCAGGCCAGCGCGGCCGGGTCGCCCTCGCGTAGCCCGATCGACGCCGTTGCTTCGCCGGTGGATGCGAACCGGACGACGTGCGACAGCGTCAAGGTCTGTTCGGGGGAGGCGGCGTTCATGTCGGCGTCGGCGCCACCGGCGTCGATCGCGGGCAGTTGTCGGTCGTCGCCGATGCAGCGCACCGTCGCGCCGCGCTGGGAGAGGAACTGCAGCAGTTGGAGACGTTTGGTGTTGCCGAGTTTGACGTGCTCGTCGACGATCACCAGCGTTCGGTCGTCGATGTCGAGGACCCATTGCGGCAACGACGGCGGATGATCCCGCACGATCGTGGGCGAATCCGGGCGGCGGGAGTGGCGGTCGATGACGTCGAGAAGCTTGTCGACGGTCTCGGCACGGGTGCCGATCGACTCCCCGAGAACAGCGGCCGCGGCAGCGGTGGGCGCCATGCCGAGGACGGTGCCGCCGCTGGAATGCCATGCGCTGGTGAGGACTTGCATGGCAGTGGTCTTGCCGGTTCCGGCAGGGGCGTTGGCGGTATGCACGCGCAACCCGGAGGTGGCGAAGGAAGAGATGACACCAACCTGGCCGGCATTGAGCGGCCGATCAGGATGCGCGGTGTTGTAGTCAGCGACCGCGCTGGTCAGCAGTGCGGAGTCCAGGGTGCGGGCGCCGGGCTCGATCGACAGCTCGATGAGTGCGGCTTCGACGTCGAGAGTGGCTTCGGTGGTGTAGATCTGGGAGTTCGGTCGAACGTGAACGGGGCTGCCGTCGCGGTGGCGCAACCAGGCGGGCACCGCCCGCAGCCCGGGCTCTTCGGTGAGGTCGGGATCACCGCGCGCAACCGCCGACCGTGGCGAGAGCGCGGCGACGACGACTTTGTCGGGAACCCAGTCCCAGTCGGCCGGGCTGATCTGGCCGCGCAGTTGGCGTTCGATCTCGGCCCGCAGATTGAACGGCCGCCATGTCGAGCGTCGCTGCGACGCTGCGGCCAGCGCGCGCTCGGCGGTCGCGGCGATGAATACGGCGTCCGGGTCCGGGCGAGGTATCCGCGGCACCGCCACCACGCGTATCGCTACCGCTTCAACCGGCTCACGGCCACCGAGCAACGTGGTGGCCTGGGCCAACCAGGTCTCACTTTGCTGGGTGTGCGATTCCGGAAGGTGTTTGGCCGGACGGGTATCCAACGTCGCCCGGTCGGCGAGACCGTAGACCTCCTCCGGGGTCGGTTCGCGGCCGAAGGTTGTCTGGAAATCGGCGGTGAGTTGGTCCAGGCGCGCGTTGATCGCGGTGCCTCGCTGCGACCAGGCGTGGATCAGTTCCAGCGGGACGCCGATGACCTCACGGACGGGGACTTGGTGGATGTTGCGGTCGGGGCGGGTTTCGAACTGCAGGTTGAGAGCGAGTTCGAGATGGTGCTCGAGGCGGGAGTCGTAGATCTCCGAGACCGTGACAGCGGCTTCGTGGAACAGCCGGGAGTCGATCGTGCGCCATTTCCCGTCCAGGGTGCGGACCTTGTTGGCGATCAGGACGTGGGTGTGTAGGTCGGGATCGCCTGCGCGGCTGTCGCGATGGGTGAAACAGGCCGCGACGATCCCCTCGACTTCGACGTGGCGGACCCCGTTACGGCCGAGCCGGGTTAACAAGCCGTTGCGCTCCAACCACGTCAACGCATCACCGATCGCACGCTGGTGGGCGGCCTCGATCCGGGCTGCCATGTCCGGTGGGGCCAACGCCCACAGCACCGACACACTCTTCACCGGGGAGAAGGCGATCTCGAGACCTGCCAGCGCGGCCTGGTTCGCGCGCGAGTTTTTGGCGACCCATCCCGACAACTCTCGTGCGTTCAGAGGTGGGCGGCCGTACTCGTCAGTGAACATTCCGGTCGCGAGTCGTGTACGAATGCGCGCACGTTCATCATCGGGAATTGCGGCAGTGGGCTCGAGATTTCGTTCTGAATTGTGCGCACGGTAGGCCTCGGAACAGCGCTTCCGATACTCCGAACGGACCTTGTAGATGGCGAATTTGTTGCCTAATTTGGTTGCCTTCTCAGCCGTGCGGGTGGCGTCGCGGTCGTTGGCGCCGAGCGCAATCTGGCGTTGGAAGACCTCGGTCTTGATCTGCTCGGCGTTCGGGTGAAGGCCCTGCCCGAACAGCGACTTCATCTGTTCCTCGGTCACTTCCGTACCAGCGGCGATGCCGAGCGAGGTTAGTCCGGTGCCATGCCAACGTCCGGGTGCTTCGCCGTGGTCGGAGTAGTACTGCGACAGCGATGACCGCCCGCGAGCTGTCCTATCGTTGGCGGCGGTTTTGCGCAGATAATATTGGTAGCCGTTTCCTGCGGCGACTCGATGAATGGTCGCGACCATGCCTCCATGAAGCATCGCGAATTCCCTTGCCGCAAGGGGCAATTTATTCGCTTGGTCTACGCTGGACAACGATGGACAACTATCGACACGGGCGTTATCGGATCGGTATCCGAGATGCCAGATGTCTGCATGTTAAAAGGGGCGGAGAGAAGCGAGGAGAGGTGTGTGGGAGCGTGAAAGAGGGTGCGGGAGTAGTGGCGAGAGGTGCGGCGTAGGGCAGGCATGGGCTGGAGGCAGCGGTGGTGAGTATGGCGGGCTACTGCGGGGTGCTTCGGGTGGGGATCAACGGGTGGAACGCGGTTGATCCCCACCCGTCGGCGGGCTCAGTCCGGCGCTGCGATCGGTTCCCAGCCGATCGGCGCGCAGGCGTAGTGGCGTCCGCTGAGCGCGACGACGTCGCCGACCGAGAGCGAGCGGCGTCCGCCGCTGTACCAGCGGGTGGTGAGGTGTTCGTCGCCGGGTTCGGGGTGGTCGTTGAGTGCATCGAAGATCCGGCCGAGCACGACGTCGTCGGGACCGCCGGTGTCGCGGGCGAAGACTCGCTCGAGCAAGGCGGTGTCGGCGAGGCGGGGTGTGAGGTCGAGATCGAACCGGTCGGCGAGGGTGAGTGCGGTGCCGGGGGTGTAGCCGGTGATGAGCGCGAGTGGGTCGTTGGCGAGATAGACGGTGACGAGGACCGATCGGTGTCGGCGCAGGGCGCGGGCAGCGACGACGCCCAGTCGTGTGAGGTAGCGGCGGGCTCGGTGGAACACGAATACCTCCGGTGAGAGTGGAATGGGTTGGGACACCAACTCGCGGTCCGGTGACGGTGCGGCCGGGTGGCGGCGCTGGGTCAGACGAACCAGGCGCGGAACTGGATTTCGGTGTATCCGGTGGGCGCGGTGTCAGCGACGCTGATGCGTTGGCGCGCCCAGGATCCGATCAGGCCGTGTTCGTCTTCGAGGTAGCCCTCACCGCCTTCGACGGTGAGCGCGGCCAAGGGATGGGCCTCGTCCTCGGTCGTGGAGTCGTCGAGGAGGTACACGCGGCGGTCGTGGTTGATCAGGTACGGGCCGCTCGCGCGATCGGGGACCGGCGTCTGAGGGAGCGCGTGGGAGAGCTGACGGAGGTTAGCCGGTGGCTGGGTGCCAGGTTCTGGGTCGGCGGACGCGCCGACCCAGACGATGCGCGTCGGTGTCGTGAGGATTCGTGCGACGTCGGAGACGAACCAGTCGTCTTGTCGGGTGGCGTGCTCGGCGAGTTTGTAGAAGATCTCTGGATCGAGGTGGCCGATGACTGTGTCGGAGTCCTCGGCGAGGAAGACAGGTTTGAAGGGTTGGCCCATCGCGGTTCACCTTTCGGATCGGGTGTAGGTGCAGTGGTGAGAGCTGGGGGTCAGCCGGGTGGCGGGACGTGCAGCCACCCGAGCGCGGTACAGGCGTAGTGACGTGAGCCCAGCGCGATGACGTCTCCGACCATCAGGCGTCGGCGCGCGGGGCTGTAGCCACGGCGAGTGCTGTGGTCGTAGGTGTCGGGGCGTCCATCGCGGACAGCGTTGGCGTGCTCGGTCACCGCCCGGTCGTCGAAGCTGGCGAACATGTCGTGGAGGATCTCGACGTCGGTGTTGCGCGCTGAGACGTTGACGAGGAAACGGTCGGTGAGGACCAAGGTCATGCCGGGCGGGTACCCGCGGAGCATGGTGTGCGGTTCGGTGGCCAGATACGCGGTCACGCAGAGCTGCCGCAGCGCGGTACCGCTGGGTTGTGGTCGGAATCGGCGGCGGGCGCGGGGGTGATGGGCACGGCCGAACACGGGAACCTCCATCGGGTGAGCGGTTGGGGCACCCAGTCGCGCGGTGCCCCAACCGACTACGGAGAAAACGGGTCGGGCGAGGACGAGATCAGGCGGCGGTGTTGTCCCGCGCCGCCGGCACGTACAGGCCGAGGTAGACCCGGCACTGAGTGCAGAATCCGTCGTCGTGGACGGGCAGGTACTGGGTGCAGCCCTCGCACCGCCCCGCACGCTGGCCGGGGGGAAGTGCCCGCGCTTGCCTGCGCGGCGCGGGCCGCACCGGCGCGGACTCGTCTTCGAGGTCGGCGAGGGTGGGCGCGCCGGGCAGATCCGGATGCGTGGCGAGGAATCCGTCGACGACACGGATCAACCACTCGGGTGCCCGTCGACGTACCTCGGCGAGGAGCGCGCACGCCGCGTCGCGGTAGTGCTCGGCGAAGTAGGTGCAGTACGCGGTGGCGAGTTCGGACAGTTCGAACCCGGACTCGAGTTCGGGCAGACCGGTGCGGTTGTCGCTGCGGCAGTAGTCACACAGCCCGTCATCAGAGCGCAGCACTCCGTCACGGGTGTGGATGGGGCGTTGGTCGGTGGCGGCGCGTTCGACAAAGCACGACACGCACCGCCATCCCGCGACGGGGTTCATGGCGGTGCGGAAGTCATCGAGCCCGTTGCCTTGGAACATATAGGAGTCACGACGATCCGAGCGAGAGCCCAGTCCGGTGCGCCGCTCTGCCCACAGCAAGGAGTGTTCGTGCGATTTCACGGGGGCACCGGCCTCGGCGCGGTCGAGGTCGTGTTGGTCGGCGACGAACGCACAGTACTGGTGATCCCAGATCGCTTCGGAGACCTCGGTGGGCAGCGGTGCACGCTCGCCAGGGCGGCGCGGTGTCCAGCCCGGCTGGGTTCCGGTGAATCGGACACCGCGCGCGATCAGTTCGGCCATGCGTTGGCGCAACCTGGCTTGGGTGTCGACTTCGGTGTCGACGAACAACGACTCGGCGACGTAGTCGGCGACTTCGAACGGCTCCGCCTCGGCGGGCCGTCGTTTGCCCCGCGCGCCGACACGGGCACGGATCTGCTCGGGCCGCAACCTGGAGGCATCGACGGCCCGGGAAGCGGGCAACGTCAGTCGGGGCAACGGGTTGCGCCACAGGCGGATCGATTGGCGTGGCATTTCGGCGGCGAGGAGTTGGACGTGGAGCTTGGCGAACTCGTCGGCCGCGGTGGTCTCGGGATCAGGGTTGGCTTTGGCCCGGGCTTCCAGGATTTGGGCGAGGTCGTGGTCGGCGTGGGAGTGCAGGACCGGGTCGGTGTCGGGGACCAACCGCACCAACCGTGCCCGCTCGAGGTCGTCACCGGCAGCCCACCGCGCGCGCAAGCGCCGCAACGCTGCCTCACGCGGGTAGAGGGTGAAGACTTCGACCATGTAGTCGAGCACGTCCCAGTCGGCGTCGGTCGCCAGGTCAAGCGCGCCGCGGAACGCACGCTTGGCGGCGCGACGGTCACGCTCGAAGGTGAGCCCGATCGCGGAGATCGCATCGAGGAACGCCGCGGTGCCCGGCTCCGGCACCGGCTCGACAGCGGGATCGGGAGTGACGGTGGCGAACTCGGCCGGTGTGACGAGTGTCGGACCGATGAAGGTGCTCGGGTCGAACTCGGGCTCGACGACTTGAGTGGCAACGGCACCTGTGGGCACAGGGGTGTGAGGGGCTACGAGGGTGGACACAGCAGATCTCCTGACTAGGACGAGAGATTCGACGGCACCCGGGCGCGCTGGAACTGCCACGCTTTTCGCACAAAAGAGGGTGCCGGGCTGGGGTGGGCCCAGCCGAGGGCTACCGACCAGGACCGTGGGCGACACGACGGCGGGAACGCGCCTGGGCGTGCGGAAACGAATTCCCCGCGCTGACAGCAAGACCAGTGGGTGGGGCTGGTGGTGGCGCGGGGAATTCGTTTGTGCCGGGCGCGGGCCCGATGGCGTGGCGCACGCGGTCCTGGTAGCCCTCGATCGGCTGGGCCCACCCCAGACCGTCACCCGGACACACCACCTCCCGACAACCTCACGACCGTCGGCCGCCGACCTATCCGGATGCGGTCAGGAGACCGGCGCGCTCAGAACGGTGGTTCGCCGAAACCTGCACCGGCACCAGCGAGTACAGGCGTTTCCCACGACTCACGCCGATCATCACGATCGGTGGCGTCACCGGCCCATGGAGCCGCGGGCCCGCTCGCCGTGGGGGTCTCGCTGCTCGTATGGGTGGTGGGTACCGTGGCGTCGCGCTGGCCGAACCCACCGCCGCTAGTCCGGCCGGTGGTGCGGGTAACTTGGGCGCGGGCGAAACGCAAGCTGGGCCCGAGCTCGTCGACCTCGATCTCGTAGATGGTGCGCTTGTCGCCCTCGCGGGTTTCGTAGCTGCGCTGCTTGAGCCGTCCCATCACCAGAACTCGCGCGCCCCTGGACAACGACTCCGCGGCATTCTCGGCGGCCTCGCGCCAGATGTTGCAACGCAGGAACAACGGGTCACCGTCACGCCATTGGCCGGTGTTGCGGTCGAAGACCCGTGGCGTGGAAGCGACGGTGAAGTGGGCCACCGCCACACCCGCAGGTGTGAAAGTGAGCTCTATCTCGGAGGCCAAGTTGCCTACCAAGGGCAGTGTCGGCTCGCTGGGCATAGTCGGACCTTTCTGATCGTGAGGACACATCGAGGACGTCAGGCAGTTGGCCAGGCGTCGGAGCCCGACCGGTGATGGGTGAGGGCGGACCCACAGGTGGATACCGGCACAGGGCGTTGCTATTTGACGAGGTCGTTGTAGAGGTTGTTGATGGTGTCGGGGGCATGGGGCAGGTGCGCGCGGACACCGGCGGGTATCGGGGCCGTACCTTTGTTGCTCCCGGCGAAGTAGTGGGGTGCGAGCACGAGCTGGCTGCTCGGTCGGTGGAACCAGACCGGGACGAGGCTGCCGGTGAACCTGCTGCTCGAGGCATCAGGTGGCCGCCGCATTTCCTCAGGGCTGGCCAACACCACCGACTGATCCCAATACGACAAGACCAACGCGACAGGCTCGTGGGAGGTGCGGGTCCACTGGTGGAAATCGATTTCGGGGAACGGGGTGACCACCGCGCCTTGCGGTGCGTCGCAGTCGTGAGTGAGCACGTGACCGACGATCACCAGGTCACGTTGAGTCCCGGTGATGCGGGTCGTGAAGTCCTCAGGGTTGTTCGGCATCGGGCTCCTGTGGGTGTACGGGCGCGATGGTCGGGCCGTGGTGGTCGGTCAGGTCGTAGGCGTCGGGCAGGTGTCGCAGGAGTTCACCGAGGGTGAGTGAGATCAGGTGGGGCTCGTGGCACACACGGTGACCAGCGACCGAGGTGGCACCGTCGAGTTCGATCGTTTGCGCTGCGAGCCAGTCGATGTCGCCGGTCTCGGTACGCGGCACCGTGACCGGCAACCACGCCTCGACGTGGCTGGCGATGGACTGCCATGCGCTGTGGGTGAGGATCCGTATGTACTTCGCGGAGGCGAAGGTGCCGCGGGGGCCTGCGACGTGCAGGCAGTAGTCGTACACGGCCAGGTTGGAGGGGCCGTCGATCCAACGAATCGACACCGACCTGTCGCCGATCGGCATGACAGTGAACGCGGCGTCGGGCCAGCGGCGGCGCAGTGCCGCGGCGAGCAGTTGGGTGTTGGCGTCGGCGTCATCGGGTTGGACCGGCAGGATCCGGTACCAGGTATAGAAACTCGGCCCCTGGACTCGGGCCCGCTCCCAGAATCGGCATATCCCCACGGTCGGATCGGTGTCGCTGTGATCGGTGAGGATCTGCTCCAGCGTCGCGTGGACCTCCTCGACCGACAAGCCGTCGGCGACGATGGTGCGCGCGGACTCGTCCAGGACGCGGAATCGGTCATTGATGTGTAGTCGTGGCATCAGCTGGTCCTGTTCGATACCGCCGGTGTCCGGCATTGGCTCGGATGTGGCGAAGGTTGTGCCGAACGCGCGGATCTGAGAGCCGCCAATCAGGTGATGTCGAGGCAGAGGTCGGCCGCGACCACCACTCCGGCCTCGGCCAGGCTCCGGATCTCTTCGGGGGGCAGGTGCTCGTCGAGCGCGATCGCCAGCAGTTCCGCCATGGCGTGGGTCGGCTCAGCGTCGAGTGCGGTCGCGATCGCGATCCCAGCGAGCACGGTGTTCGCGCGGTGGTAGGCGCTGTAGGCGAACATGGTGGCGGCCTCGGCGCGGTCGAGACCGTCGGTCGCCGACGCGATCTGGCGCCATAGCGCCTCTGCCGCGCTGTGGTACTGGCTGCGGGCGAGGCCGTACATGATGTCGCGGATGGTCCGGTCGCGCAGCAGCGCGACAACCATGGCGAGATCCTGTGCGCTGGGCCGCTCTTCTTCCGCTGTGCTGATCTGAGACAGGACCCACAGAATGCGGTCACGTCGGAGCTCGCGCACGCGATCGGGGGTGCGCGCGGCGGCGAGGTCGTCGCGGTAGCGGGCAACAGCGCCACCGCGATAGGGCAAAACCTGCTGGGCGAGGACCGGGTCTGAGTCGAGCAGGTCGGCGAGTTCGTGACGTGCGGCGTAGATCTGGTGGCCGCAGACGACCCGAGCGAACGCGACGGTGGAGGCGCGAGGATCACCCACGCTGCCATCGCGGCCGTGTCTCAACAGGTCCCGGTACTCGACACCCGTCGCGATCTGCGCGACCCACCAAGCGTGACTGGGCTCGATCCCTGCTCGAGCGAGGTGGCCCAGCAGATATTCTGCGTTGGTCGACCAGGTCGGGCGGTCGTCGATGACGACGACCATCGTGGAACTGGAGTTCTGGCACTGACGTACCGATTCCAACATGCGCGCCAGACCACGGGCTTCGGCAGGGCCTGCGGCGGAGTCGATGTCGAACCGGGTCACGGCACCGATCACCTGGACGCCTTCGTTCTCAGGGTGGGAACCGAGCAACGCCACCACCAGTGACCGGGTGGGACAGAATCCGAGCATCGCCGGAATCGCGGAGATCAACTCCCCGGGATCGGCGACCCGGCCCAAAGCGATGTTGCCCTCCGCCGGATCGGGATCGCGGACGGGCTCATCGAACTCGGGGGCGCGGACTTCATCCTTGGCTTCCATGACAGGTCCCTTTCGGACTCGCGCACGATATTGCGGACGAATCCGCGTGAAGTTCTCGCCGGCCTACGTGGTCGGCGCCGACAGGACTGACCTTGCTGTGAACGGGCGTGTCTGCGCCGGGCTACGAGGCCGCGCAGAGTTATTGGTCTGGACCGGCTAGAGCCGCGCCGACAGGGTGATCGCTCATCGGATCTACACATCCACCGCGCGATCGGCCCGAGGTACCACCACAGTGGCGACAATGGCAGCATGCTGCCCGATGACGACTACGCGAGCTTGGTACCGAATCCGCCGACCATTTTCGGGTTGACCGAGCTACGCGATGCCTATATCGATGCGGTCGCCGACGAAGAGAATCCGCGCCCGATGGCCGAGGAGCGTCGTGCCTACTTCGACGGTCTGTGTGGACTGTTCGACTTCGATCTGCCGACCTCGCGCAAGGCCGTCGGTTGGAATCGGGCCCGGTATGTGCACGGCCTGGTCCTCAATGCCGCGAAGTCGTTGCTACGCACCGGCAGCCCGTGGGACGGCTACCTCGAAGCCGGGGCACTGCTCGAGGCGCTCGATGATCTCGGTATCGGTCAAGCACACCGGTCGATGGTGGTGGACCTGCGCACGACGGTGGAAGCGTCGCGGTCCAAGCATCGGGCGCTGTTGGACCTGTTGCTGACCGGGTTGCTGGGCGAGCGCGCGCAGCTGGTGTTCACGCTGGCAGATCTCGACGCCGCCGGTATCGAGCGTGCGGTGCCGATCCGCTATCTGCCTGACTGACCACGATCGGATCGGATCGGGCATACCGGGTTTCAGAACGCCTCGGCCACCGATTGCCGGGTCGACGTGGCACGAAGCGGCTCCGCTTCGCTGTGGCCACGTCGACCGGCCATCACTCGATCGCTGCGCAGCCAACGACCGAGCAGCAGTGATTCGCAGTCGGTGTCACGTTGGATCGGCGCGGTCGGACACTCGTCGTCAGTGGTGCCTGCGGAATGAAAGTTGCTAAGCCTCAACATCTTCCGCTACCAGCTGACAAAGAAATTGGCGGCAGGCGCGGGCACAACAATGTCGCTACGGTCAATGATGCCCCGGTCCAATCCCCTCCGGACCGGGGCGCAACACGCCCACCGTCTGCTGCAAGCCACCCAAATCAGGCGGCGAGGGCTTCGACCATTTCGTCCCCGACCGGCGCGGCGGCCGGGTTGTCGAGATCGATGTCGTTGTAGTCGATCTCGCCGGTGATAGCGCGTTCGACATCGACAAGCGCGAAGCCTTTCCTCGCGCCGAGGTCGGCGAGAAAGTTCAGATACCGGCCTGCCCCGGACGGGGGCCTGCGCCAGGAGTCCTTTTCGATCTGCGACTCGAGGGCACCGAGGACCAGTGCGAGCACGATTACCCACGCGCGCCCAGTCGCCGCTGCGGCGATCTTCTCGGTGAGTTCGCCGGTGCTGGTGACGCCCAAGAGTTTGTGTGTCGTGGTGGATGCGCCCCAGCTCGCGAGCAACCCTGGTTCCCGGTTCAGCGACGTGGCGACGAACATCGCGGTCCCGGGTGGGGCTGTCCGCGCGGTGAGCAGTTCGGTCAGGAACTCGATGCGGCGGATCTTGGCGGCCGAGCCCTGCTTGTTCAACTCGATCACCCGCCGCCGCGCCGCCCGCGCTGCCTCCCGGTCAGCCTGCTCGGTGTCGGTCGCGTCGACGGGATCGTCGGCACGGTCGACAACGGGCTCGGGGACAGGGACCTGGAGTCCGCTGGCAGGCAGGTGTTCGGCGAGCAGGTAGTAGGCGGGAACCCATCGCTGTCGGGTCACCAGCCCGTGAGCGCTGCGCAACCCCTCGCCCGGTTCTATACCGGGTTCGGTGGCGTCCCAGTCGACGGTGTCGGGATCGACGAGCTCCCCGGTGTCCTCGGCAATGAGATCAGCGTCGCTGTCGTCGACAACAACATAGACCGCCCACCGATAGGCATCGGCGTAGATCTCGGTCTCGGTCACCGTCTCACCCTCACCGGTGACAAGGTCGGTGGCAGGGATCAGGTTGGTGGGTTCGGTGGCGAGGTCGGGGTCCTCGGTCAGGACGCCGAACCCGATCTCGGCGTAGGGAAGTGCCGCGGCCAGCCGGGCACGGGTCATGGCTCGATCTTGCTCGATCAAGGTGGCGCGATATCTGAAGTTGATGCGGGGGAAACTGAGCTGGGCCACGGCGTCGGTGTCGCCGAGCGCCTCGTAGTGCGCGATCGTCTCGAGCTGAGGCAGCGAGTACTGGGAATCGTCGAGCAGCCCGCGTGCGGTGGCGGATCGACCGATCACCCCTGCGGTGCGGATCTTGGCGTGCTCGGTCTGCAATCCCTCGGCGATGCGGGTCACGCTGGCACCGAGGTCGAGCATCAACGCGACGCCGCCGGCGCGGTCGGCATCGGTGATCGGGATGCGCCGGTCGTTGAGATTGAGCTGACGCAGCGCCCGGGTGATCCGGCGTTCATTGATCTCGATGCTGGTGTCGACGTCGGTGATCCACACCGGCACCGTGCCCACACCTTCTGTGATGGCGATCAGGGTGCGGACCTGACCGTCGAGGACATGCAAGCTGCCGTCGGTCTCGCGTTCGACGAGTACCGGTGCCTGCACCCCGAACGCCTGGATCGAGGCGGCCTGCTTCGGATGGTCGGCGGGGTCGAACTCCTGGCGGATGTTCTCCCCGATCACCAGCTCACGAGGATCACGGAAACCGGCCTCGGCATTGAGCGGCGGCACCACCTCCAGCGCGGCGTTCGGCGAAGTAGTGGCGTCGGCGTCGGGGTTGTCCTCAGCGTCGCGTGGGTTGGGTTCGATCTGCTCGGTCTCGGTGAGCTCGTGGGTGCCGGGTTCGGCCAGGGTGGCGGGCATAGGAATTCCTTTCCGGAATACGAAACCAGCGCACCCACGGAGCCGGTGGGCGCGCTGGTCAGGTGGGTGTGGGACAGAGTCAGGCGCTGCGGCGACGGGCGGCACGAGCGACGTTGACCGGCCGTAGACGCAGAACACCGTCGTTGTCGGCGGTGTAGGTCCAGTGCCGTCCCCTCCACCGGGGATAGTCCGCGCGCCATCCAGCGATCGCCGTCTCGTCGGTCAGCGCGCTGATCGGGCCAGCGATGCCCAAATGCTCGCGTCTGACGAACTCCGCGCGCTCGATCGAGTCGACAACGCCCGGCACACCGGTGGTGGTTGCTGGGTCGGTCGGGGAAGCGATTTCGGTGGTGGATGTGGACATGACAGACCTCCTGAGCGTTGAGGAAATCTCGGCTTCGAACCGGTGGGGTTGTCCTGCGGCGTCGCGACAGCCGAGTGCGATAACCAGGGCATATGCTGAATGTTTGCTGACTGTGTCCGTGGGACTGATCAGGTGATGGCGAGGGCCGGATGACCCGATTGCCGCACTACGCCGCGATGCTGGCCACGGCGGGCCAACTGCCCGCCGACGATGACCGCTGGCGTGTTAACTGAACTAGCGTCGTAGTTATTGCAGGTCAACGCCGTTCGCTGATAGCTTCTGCCGCCATGCGCGATGACGAGCGGCCCAGAGACCTCGACGTGTTGGTGCTGCCTATGGTCGGCCGGTTGGAGCGGACGGATTCGGCGTGGGAGCCGTATCGCCTATTGGGTGCGGATGGTGAAGTGGTGTCTTCTGCCACACGATTCTTCGCGGAGTTGCAGGCATCGGATCGCTCGGTGTCGACAATCCGCTCCTATGGGCTGGATCTGTTGCGATGGTGGCGTTTCCTGACTGTGCTGGGGGTGGAATGGGACCGCGCGATGCCAGCGGATGGCCGCGATTTTGCGCGGTGGATGAAGATCGCCGACAAGCCCGTACGTCCACATTGGCGGCATCGCGGTGACGAAGCGGGGGCGGCCGGTCGGGGTGAGAAGGGCACGGAGACAACAGAGTTAGCGGTCCTGAATCCGGTCACCGGTAAACCTGGCCAGGGTGTGAAATTCTCGGCGGCCACGCGTGCTCACGCGGAGACGGTGTTGCGTTCGTTCTACGAGTTTCAGTTGGGCATCGGGTGCGGGCCGCTGGTCAATCCATTCCCGCTGGATCGGGTGCGCCGTGCTGGGCGCGTGCACGCGCACCACGATCCGTCCGATAGGTTCGGGAACGAACGCGTGGGCCGTTACCGTCCCACGGTGCCCAAGCGGATTCCGCGGAGGATTCCGGACGAGCAATTCAACGGCGTGTTCGCGGGGTTGCGGTCGACCCGGGATCGTGCGTTGTTGGCGTTCTGGGTGTCTACGGGTGTGCGTGCAGAGGAACTGTTGTCGTCCGGGCAAGACAGCCCGGATGTTGGTCAGCAGGTGATCGCGGTGACGCGCAAAGGTTCTGGTGCGGTCCAGCGAGTTCCGGCCTCGCCGGATGCGTTCGTGTGGTTGCGGATCTATCAGGAAGAGCTGTGGCGTCGCGGCGCGCCGCGGGGGCGGGGGTTTCCGCTGTGGTTCACATTGCGGCAACCGTGGCGGCGGCTGTCGTACCCGGCGGCGCGAGCAATGTTCACGCGGGCACAGGCGTTGCTCGGGTCGAATTGGACCCTGCACGATCTGCGTCACACAGCGGCGTACCGGATGGCCAGCGACCCGGAGCTGCCGTTGTTCGACGTGCAGGCGATCCTCGGCCACGTCTCCTTGACCACGACCCAGCTGTACCTCACGC
>NZ_BDBR01000042.1 GCF_001613085.1 Nocardia salmonicida NBRC 13393 | reverse complement strand
TCCGGTCCAGCCACTTCGGCATCCACCACGCCCACTTGCCCAGCAGCACAAGCAAAGCGGGAATGAGCACCATCCGGACGACGAACGCGTCCAAGGCCACGCCCGCCGCCAGCGCGAAGCCCATCGACTTGGCGGTGACGTCGGATTCCAGCAGGAACGAACCGAACACCGAGATCATGATGATCGCCGCCGAGGTCACCACTCGCGCACCGTGGTGATAGCCCTTGATCACGGCATCGGTGGGATCGGAGCCGTGGACGTATTCCTCGCGCATGCGGGTCACCAGGAACACCTGGTAGTCCATCGCCAACCCGAATACCAAGCCGATCAACATGATCGGTAGGAAGCTGACCAGCGGATGTGGATCCTTGATCAGCCCGAGCTCGCCCTCCTGGAAGATCAGCACCGTCGCGCCGAAGGTGGCCGCCATGGACAACAGGAAGCCGAGCGCGGCGGTGAGCGGGACCAGGATCGAGCGGAACACCAGGATCAGCAGGATGAACGCCGCGCCTGCCACGATCGCCATGTACGGAACGATCTTGCTCAGCAGTACATGGTCGATATCGGCGTAGATGGCGGTGGTCCCGGTGATGCCGTACGACATGTTGTACTGCTCGTTCAGATCGGATTCCGCAGCGCGCGCCGACTGCACCAGATCCTTCGTCGACTGGGCATTGGGTCCGGTCTCGGGGATGCCGTTGATCAGCGCACCCGCACCGTCCTTGCTCATCTGCGGCTCGGTGACCAGATCCATGTCGGGGTAGGACTGCAGCTTGACGCGCAAGGCATTCAGCGCCGCCGGACGCTGGTCGACGGGGGTTTCGCTGAGGTCGACGGCCACCTGGAGCACACCGTTGCTGCCCTCGCCGAAGCCTTCGGTGCGCAGGTCGTAGGCCTTACGGACGGTGGTCGACTTGGGCAGGCTGTCCTCGCCGGGCAGGCCGAGGTTCAGGTTCAGCGCCGGTGCGGCGAGCAGGCCGAGCACCACAATGGCCAGGATCATCGTGACCGCGGGGAATTTGGCGATCACTCTGGCCACGCGGGTGCCGTTGGTGACGACGCTGTCGTCCTCGGGATCGTGCTGGGCGATCACCGGCAGCTTCGGCTTGAACAGCGCCCTGCCGAACGCGCCGAGCAGTGCCGGCATCAGCGTGATGGCAGTGAGCACGGCGAACGCGGCGGCGATGGCGCCACCCAGGCCCATGAACGTCAGGAATCTGACCCCGACGATGCTCAGCCCGACCAGCGCGATGATGACGGTGAGCCCGGCGAACACCACCGCCGAACCCGCCGTTCCCAAGGCCGAGCCCGCCGCTTCCTCGGCGGAATCCTGCACCGCCAGTTCATGTTTGTAGCGCGAGACGATGAACAGCGCGTAGTCGATCGAGAGCGCGATGCCGATCATCGAGGCGAGGAATGTGGTGAAGCTCGGCACCGACACCACCGACGTCGACAGGAAGATCAGCGAAGTCGCCGCGCCGAGTCCGACGATCGCGGTGATGATCGGCACGAAGGCGGCGACGATCGCGCCGAACGCCACGATCATCACCACCAATGCCACAGCCATACCGATCATCTCGGACTTGCCGCTCGGCATCTCCTGTTCCATCGCGATGGTGCCGCTGATCTCGACCGTCAGCCCGGCCGCGCGGGCGGTGTCGCCCGCGTTGTAGGCGGCCTCGCGTTCCTCGGCGGTGATGTCGGCGAAGTCGGTGATCGCGAACGGGACGCTGAAGTACGCGACGGTCTCGGGTGCGGTCTCGTTCAGCACATTCAGGGGTGCGCCACTGCATGTCGACGGATCGGGTTGCCCTGTGAGGCAACCCATTTCCTCGGTAGCGGTGATCGGATTCACGATCGGCTCGGCGTGGTCGACGATGTCGAGTTGCTCGAGATTGCCGATCAGCTCGTCGATCGCGGCCCGGTTGGCCGGGTCGGTGAGTTTCTGGCCCGCGGGCGCGCCCACGACGTAGGTGCCGGTCACGGCGTCGAACGCGAAAGCCTCTGACATACCGGGGAAGTGCTTATCGAGGATTTCGGTGGCCCGTTCCGAGGGCAGGTTCGGCATGCTGAAGTCATCGGTCATCGGCTTCTGCAACGAGGATCCCAGCCCCGCGAGCACCATGAAGAGCAGCAACCAGACGGGCAGCACAATCCATTTGCGGCGGAAGGCCAGCTTGCCCCACCGGTAGAGATAGACAGACACGGTTCTTCTCCTCGTGGATCGGTGCAGAGCGCGGATCGGAGGTATAGCCGGGTCGAACTAGCCCTGAGTCTGGTGCCCAGCAACGGCGATATCAAGCACCGGTGCAGCGCGGATGCCGAAAATGAACGGCCCCGCAATCCAGTAGCGGATTGCGGGGCCGTTCGGTTCAGTGACGGATCAGCCGACCGAAACCGGGTATTTCACCGTTTCGACGGTCTCGTTGCGCAGCTGCTCGAGCTTCGCGCCTTCGACGTCGATATCGGGCACGACGCGGTCGAGCCACTTCGGCATCCACCAGGCCCACTTGCCCATGATCACCAGCAGCGCGGGGACGACGATCATGCGGACGATGAACGCGTCGATCGCCACACCGGCGGCCAGCGCGAAACCGAACGACTTGGCGGTGACGTCGGTTTCCAGGATGAAGGAGCCGAACACCGAGATCATGATGATCGCGGCCGAGGTCACCACGCGAGCACCGTGGTGGTAGCCGGAGACCATCGCGTCCTTGGGCGATTTGCCGTGCACGAATTCCTCGCGCATGCGGGTCACCAGGAACACCTGGTAGTCCATCGCCAAGCCGAACACCAAGCCGATCAACATGATCGGCAGGAAGCTGACCAGCGGCTGCGGATCCTCGATCAGGCCGAACTTGCCCTGCTGGAAGATCAGCACGGTCGCGCCGAAGGTGGCGCCCATCGACAACAGGAAGCCGAGCGCCGCGGTGAGCGGGACCAGGATCGAGCGGAACACCAGGATCAGCAGGATGAACGCGGCACCGGCCACGATCGCCAGGTACGGCAGGATCTTGCTGAGCAGCACGTGATCGACATCGGCGTAGATGGCGGTGGTGCCGGTGATGCCGTAGGCCATGCCGTACTGCGCGTTCAGATCCGCTTCCGCGCCACGTGCTTCGGCGACCAGATCCTTGGTGTCCTGGTTGTTCGGACCGGACTTCGGGACACCGTTGAGCATGGCGCCCTGGTTGTCCTTGCTCCACACCGGCTCGGTGACGTAATCCATGCCCTCGTAGGACTCGAGCTTGGCACGCAGCGCACCGACCGCGGCCTTACGGTCGGCCTCGGGCGTCGCACTCAGGTCGGCGGCGACCATGAGAACGCCGTTGCTGCCTTCGCCGAAGCCTTCGGTCCGCAGGTCGTAGGCCTTACGGATGGTGGAGGTCTTCGGCATGCTGTCGTCACCGGGCAGGCCCAGGTTCAGACCGGCGGCGGGTGCGGCGAGCGCACCGAGTACGAGCACCGACAGGATCAGCGCGACCCACGGCGCCTTGGCGATCAGCTTGGCGAAACGCTGACCGTTGGTGATCGAGTTCTCGTCGTCGGGATCGTGCTGTGCCACGATCGGCAGCTTCGGCTTGAACAGCGACTTGCCGAAGGCACCCATCAGCGCGGGCATCAGGGTGACGGCGGTGAGCACCGCGAACGCGGCGGCGATGGCGCCACCGAGACCCATGAAGGTCAGGAACTCCACGCCGACGATGCCGAGCGCGCCGAGGGCGATGATGACGGTGAGACCGGCGAACACCACGGCCGAACCGGCGGTACCGAGCGCGGTGCCCGCGGCTTCTTCGGCCGAATCACGCACGGCCAGTTCGTGCTTGTACCGGGAGACGATGAACAGCGCGTAGTCGATCGAGAGCGCGATACCGATCATCGAGGCCAGGAAGGTGGTGAACCCGGGCACCTCCATCACCGAGGTACCGAGCATGATCAGCGAGGTCGCCGCGCCGAGGCCGACGATGGCGGTGATGATGGGCACGACCGCGGCGACGATGGCGCCGAAGGCCACCACCATCACGATCAGCGCCACACCCATGCCGATCAGTTCGGACTTGCCGCTCGGCTGTTCCTGCTTCATCGCGATCGAGCCACTGAGCTCGACGGTGAGTCCGGCATTGCGGGCTTCGGTACCGACGTCGAAGGCGGCGTCGCGCTCGGTGTCGGTCACATCGGTGACCGCCTTGATGGTGAACGGAACGCTGAGCACGCCGACGGTGTCGGGTGCGGTCTCGCTCAGCACGTTGAGCGGGGCGGACGAGCACTTCGACGGGTCAGGGGCGGCGAGGCAGCCCATCTCCTCGGTGGCTGCGACCGGGCTGGTCAGCTTCTTCTCGTGATCGACGATCGACAGGTCGTTGAGCTTGGCGATGAACGCCTCGATCGCGGCCCGGTTGGCCGGGTCGGTGAGCTTCTGCCCCTCCGGCGCGCCGATCACGTAGGTACCGGTGACGGCATCCATCGAGAACTGCTTCGACATGCCTTCGAAGTGCTTGTCGAGGATCTCGTTGGCGCGAGCCGACGGGAGCTCGGGCATGCTGAAATCGTTGGACATCGGCTTGCTCAGCGTGGCGCCGAGGCCGCCGAGCAGCACGAACAGCAGTAGCCAGGCCGGCAAGACAATCCATTTACGGCGGAAAGCGAACTTTCCCCATCTGTACAGGTATACGGACACGCGGGTGCTCCTAGCGCGAAGAACGGGTGGGTGGCATGGCTCGTAGACAGCACTCGCGGGCCACCCCTGCGGGACCCGCCTCCACAACATCGTTTTCTGCCTACCGTGCGGTAGGTAGACTACCTAGGGAATAAGTGGAGGAGCAACCTCGATATCGGGAGCTCCGGGTCCGTCACACCGAATCATGGGAGGATTGCCGCCATGCCCGCCCGAGACATCGCCGAACCCGTCACCGCAGGTGGGGGCACCAAACAGGCGATCCGTGATGCCGCGGTTGCGCTGTTCGCCGCCAAGGGTTTCGAGCAGACGAGCTTGCGCGAGGTCGCGGATGTGGTGGGAATCACGAAGGCTTCGCTCTATTACCACTACGCTTCGAAGCTCGATCTGCTCCTCGCGATCATCGATCCGATCATCGATCACATGCGCGACATCGTCGAAGACATCGACGCCGTGCCCTATGACGACGAGGGTATCCGCGCGGTCCTGCGCACCTATCTGCGCGGCATGATCCGCCACCGCGCCGCGGGCGCGCTCTGCGTGCGCGATACGGCGGCCATCGTCAACGCCATCGCCGACCGCTACCCCGACCTGATGGAACCCACCCGTGAGCTGCGGCTGTGGCTGGCCGGACCCGACCCGACCCAGGACTCGATGCTGCGCGCCGCCGCCGCCATCGAGGTGCTCGGGGTGGCGCTGCTGTCCTCGGAGCTGGCGCCGGGCGCCACCGACGAGATGGTCGAGAGGACTCTGCTCGACGCGGCAACCTGCGTACTGACCGGCTGTATCAATTCGGCGTGAGCGGGCGGCCTGCGTGGTGACGCTTCGCTACCGCCTCCGGCCGCTGACCGCTCCCGCCAGGAGCACCGCGTAAGTTCGACACCGTGCATATCACCGCCAGGGTCGATTACGCGGTGCGAACGCTGCTCGAGCTCGCTGCGGCCGATGGAGTCGTCAAGTCCGAGGCCATCGCCGCCGCCGCGCAGATCCCACCGAAGGTGCTGGAGACGGTGCTGGCCGAACTGCGTCGCGCCGAGCTCGTGCTGAGCAGGCGAGGGCCCGACGGCGGGTATCGCCTCGGCAGGCCGGCGACCGAGATCTCGGTCGCCGATGTGATCCGCGCGGTGGAGTCGCCGCTGGCGTCGGTGCGCGGGCAGCGGCCCGAAGACGTCCGATATCCCGGTGCGGCGGAACCGTTGCAGCAGGTGTGGATCGCGCTGCGGGTCAATATCCGGGCCGTGCTGGAGAACGTCTCCATCGCCGATATCGCCGCCGACCGACTGCCCGATTTCATCGGTGAGCTGGTCGCCGACCCCGGCGCGTGGGCGCGTCGTGAACCACGCACACCGGCAGGCGCCTGAGTTATCCACAGGCTGAGAGTTATCCACAGGGCTGGTAAAAGTACGAGGCGCGGGTCATCGCCGCGCTGTAGCCTTCGTCCATCATGTTGATCACCCTGCTGCGGACCTATCTGGCCCCGTACCGCGCCCAGCTGGTGGCTGTCCTCGTACTCCAGCTGATCTCGGTTATCGCGATGCTCTACCTGCCCAGTCTCAATGCCGACCTCATCGACAACGGGGTGACCAAGGGTGATATCGGTTACATCTGGACCACCGGATTGTGGATGCTCGCGGTGAGCTGCGTGCAGATCGTGGCCTCGTCGGCGTCGGTGTATTTCGGCGCGCAGGCGGCGATGGGCGCCGGTCGGGATATGCGCGGTGGCGTGCTGCACCGGGTGGAGACGTTCTCGGCCAGGGAGGTCGGGATGTTCGGCGCGCCGTCGCTGATCACCCGCTCGACCAACGATATCCAGCAGGTCCAACTGCTCATCGTGATGTCGGTGACGATCCTGGTGATGGCGCCGATCATGTGCGTCGGCGGCGTCATCATGGCGTTGCGTGAGGATCTCGAGCTGTCGTGGTTGCTGTTGATCGCGGTGCCACTTCTCGCGCTGTCCATGGGCACGATCGTGACCAAGATGGTGCCCGGGTTCCGGGAGATGCAGGCCCGGATCGACAGCGTCAACCGGGTGCTGCGGGAGCAGATCACCGGCATCAGGGTGGTGCGGGCGTTCGTGCGTGAGCGGCAGGAGGTCTGGCGCTTCGGAATGGCCAATACCGCACTCACCGATGCTTCGCTGCGCGTCGGCAAGCTGATGGCGCTGATGTTTCCCACCGTGATGTTGATCAGTAATCTGACCGCCGTCGGGGTGATCTGGTTCGGCGGTCACCATGTGGACAACGGCACGATGCAGATCGGCTCGCTCACCGCGATGCTGTCCTACGTCATGCAGATCCTGATGGCCGTCATGATGGCCTCGTTCCTGGCGATGATGGCCCCGCGTGCGGCCGTCTCCGCCGATCGGATCGGCGCGGTGCTCGAGACCGAGTCCTCGGTTCGCCCGCCGCGACTGCCGCAGGTGTTCAAGGGCGACCCGGCAACGGTCGACATGCAGTTCGCCGAATTCGCCTACCCCGGCGCGGAGAAGCCGGTGCTGCGCGGTATCCGATTCCAGGTCACGCCCGGTACCACCACTGCCGTCGTCGGTTCGACCGGCGCGGGCAAGACCACACTGATCAACCTGATCCCGCGCCTGATCGACGTCACCGACGGCGCGGTCTACGTCGGCGACACCGACGTGCGCCACCTCGACCTCGAACTCCTGCGGGGTGAGATCGGATTGGTGCCGCAGAAGGCCTACTTGTTCTCCGGCACCATCGCGACCAACCTGCGCTACGGCAAGCCCGACGCCACCGACGAAGAACTCTGGCACGCGCTCGAGGTCGCCCAGGCGGCCGATTTCGTGAGTGAGATGCCGCAGGGTCTCGACACTCCGGTGGCCCAGGGCGGCACCACGGTCTCGGGCGGTCAGCGCCAGCGGTTGTGTATCGCCCGCGCGCTGGTGCGCCGGCCGCGCATCTACCTGTTCGACGATTCCTTCTCCGCGCTCGATGTCGCCACCGACGCCCGGCTGCGTGCCGCGCTGAAGCCCGAGACCGCCGACGCGTCGGTGATCATCGTGGCCCAGCGGATTCAGACGATTCGCGATGCCGACCAGATCGTCGTGCTCGAAGACGGCGCGATGGCGGGCATCGGTACCCATGACCAATTGATGCAGCGCTGCTCGGAGTACCGCGAGATCGTCGAGTCCCAGCTGAGCGTGGAGGAAGCCCGATGAGGCCAGGTGGACCCGTTCCCGGAGCGCCGGGAACGAAGGCCAAGTCGTTCACACCGTCGCTGAAGCGACTACTGCGCAGGCTGGCGCCCGAAAAGTTCACCGTCGGCCTGATCGTCGCGCTGGTGATCACCTCGGTGGTGCTCAATACGCTCGGCCCGTATCTGCTCGGCAAGGCGACGAACCTGGTGTTCGACGGCTTCGTCGGCAAGCAGCTCGAACCCGGGCTCACCAAGGACCAGACCATCGAGCTGCTGCGCGAGCAGGGCCAGACCACCCGCGCCGACATGCTCTCGGCGATGAACGTGATCCCCGGTACCGGCGTGGATTTCGACGCTGTCGGGCGCGTGCTGATGCTCGTGCTCGCTCTGTACGTGGCCGCCGCGGTGTTCGGGTGGCTGCAGGGCTACCTGCTCAATATCGCCATCAACCGGACCGTGAAGCGGCTGCGCGACGACGTGGAGCAGAAGCTGCACCGGCTGCCGCTGCGCTATTTCGACACCGCACCACGTGGTGACGTGCTCAGCCGTGTCACCAACGACGTCGACAACGTCTCGCAGAGCTTGCAGCAGACGATGAGTCAGCTGCTGGTCTCGTTGTTCTCGGTGATCGGCATCCTGATCATGATGTTCTGGATCTCGCCGCTGCTGGCGCTGATCGCGCTGCTCACCGTGCCCGCCGCGATCGTGGTCACCGCGCAGATCGCCAAGCGATCCAAGCCGCACTTCGTCAACCAGTGGAAGTTCACCGGAGAGGTGAACTCCTCGGTGGAAGAGGCCTACACCGGCCACGAGATCATCACCGCCTTCGGTCGTGCTCGTGAGGTCGGCGAGGAATTCGACCACCGCAATCAGAAGCTCTACGACGCGAGCTTCAAAGCGCAGTTCATCTCCGGCCTGATCATGCCCGCCATCATGTTCCTCGGAAACGTGAACTTCGTGTTCATCGCGCTGATCGGCGGGCTGCGGGTGGCCACGGGCAACCTGTCGCTCGGCGACGTCCAGGCGTTCATCCAGTACTCGCGCCAGTTCAGTCAGCCGCTCACCCAGATCGGTGCGATGGCGAACCTGCTGCAGTCCGGCGTCGCCTCGGCGGAGCGGATCTTCGAGATCCTCGATGCCGAGGAACAGAGTCCCGATCCGCTGGTGGAGAACTCGCGCCCGGTGGATCGCGGTCGGGTGGAGTTCGAAGCGGTGTCCTTCGGTTACAGCCCGGAAACGCCTGTCATCGAACGGCTTTCGCTGGTTGCCGATCCCGGTCATGTGGTCGCCATCGTCGGCCCCACCGGCGCGGGCAAGACCACCCTGGTGAACCTGCTGATGCGCTTCTACGAACTCGACGCGGGCACCATCGCGATCGACGACGTCGACATCACCACCATCACCCGCGACCACCTGCGCTCGCGCATCGGCATGGTGTTGCAGGACACCTGGCTGTTCAAGGGCACCATCCGCGAGAACATCGCCTACGGCAACCCGACGGCCTCCGAAGCCGACATCCAGGCCGCGGCCCGCGCCGCCTACGTGGACCGGTTCGTGCACTCGCTGCCCAACGGGTACGACACAGTCATCGACGAAGAGGGCGGCGGGGTGAGCGCGGGCGAGAAGCAGCTGATCACGATCGCCCGCGCGTTCTTGGCCAAGCCGTCGATCCTCATCCTGGACGAGGCGACCAGCTCGGTCGACACCCGCACCGAGTCGCTGGTCCAGCATGCCACCGCGGCCCTGCGTCGCGATCGCACCAGTTTCGTGATCGCGCATCGTCTGTCGACGATTCGAGACGCGGATCTGATCGTCGTGATGGACAAGGGGCGCATCGTCGAACACGGCACCCACGACCGGCTGCTCGCCGAGCGCGGACCGTACTACAACCTGTACAACGCCCAGTTCGCGGCGGCTCAGTAATACCGCCGTCTCCGCCCTGGCACGATGGGGCCGTGGCCGACAGCAGTGAGTTCTCCTTCGAAGTAGGCACCCGTCTCGACGGGGGCAGGCATGGTCGGACCGGGGTGATCGGCACCCCACACGGCGAGATCGCCACGCCCGCTTTCATCCCGGTGGGGACGAAGGCTTCGGTGAAGGCTGTCCTGCCGGAGACGATGAAGGAGATCGGGGCACAGGCGCTGCTGGCCAATGCCTATCACCTGTACCTGCAGCCCGGCGCCGATGTGGTCGACGACGCGGGTGGGCTCAGCAAGTTCATGAACTGGCCGGGACCCACCTTCACCGACAGCGGTGGGTTCCAGGTGATGTCGCTGGGGGTCGGGTTCAAGAAGGTCCTTGCCATGGAGGCCGTGGACATCCGGTCCGACCAGGTGATCGCGGCGGGCAAGGAGCGGCTGGCCACCGTCGACGACGACGGGGTCACCTTCCGTTCGCATCTGGACGGCTCGAAGCATCGATTCACGCCGGAGGTGTCGATGGGGATCCAGCACCAGCTGGGGGCCGACATCATGTTCGCCTTCGACGAGCTGACCACGTTGATGAATACCCGCGGCTATCAGGAGAAGTCGTTGCAGCGCACGCACGAATGGGCACAGCGTTGTATCGATGAACACGAACGGCTCACCGCCGCGCGCGGTCATCGGCCGTACCAGGCGCTGTTCGCGGTGATCCAGGGCGCGCAGTACGAAGACCTGCGGCGCAAGGCTTGTCGTGAGCTGGAGACGATCCGGGGTAGCGGCGGAACGGAATTCGACGGTTACGGCATCGGCGGCGCCCTGGAGAAGCACAATCTCGGCACGACCGTCGGGTGGTGCTGTGATGAGCTGCCCGAGTCGAAACCGCGCCACATGCTGGGAATCAGTGAGCCCGAGGACATGTTCACCGCGATCGAGAACGGGGCGGACACCTTCGACTGCGTCAATCCGTCACGGGTGGCGCGCAATGCCGCGATCTACGTCGACGAGGGTCGTTTCAACATCAACACCGCGCGGTTCCGTCGGGACTTCACGCCGATCGACGAGAACTGCGACTGCTACACCTGCGCGCACTACACCCGCGCCTACCTGCATCACCTGTTCAAGGCCAAGGAGATGCTCTCGGCGACGCTGTGCACGATTCACAACGAGCGCTTCACGATTCGGCTCGTCGATCGGATCAGGGCCAGCATCGAGGGCGGGTACTTCGATGAGTTCAAGAAGGAGTTCATGGGGCAGTGGCGAGGGCGGATCAAGGTGCCGGGGGAGTAGGCGGCGGACCTTCCGATCCGCCGCCGGCACCGCGAACTAGTCGTGCAGGGCGTCGACCTTCGCCGGGGCGTAGGTCGGTTCGGTCTTCTTGAGGATCGCGATGACACGGTAGGTGATCGGCATGACGAGTACCTCGCACAGGGTTTTCCACAGGAAGCCGACGATGACGTAGTTGATGAACGACTGCCAGGTGTTGATGCCGATGGCGGTGGCGGCGATCGAGCAGAAGATCAGGGTGTCGGCGAACTCGCCCACGACGGTGGAACCGATCAGGCGGGCCCACAGGTGCTTTTCCTTGGTGCGCTCTTTGATCAGCACCAGGGTGGCCGAGTTGAGCAACTGGCCGACGAAGTAGCCGGCGAGACCGGCGAGCACCAGCTGGGGGGTGGTGCCGAGGACCGTGCGGAAGGCTTCCTGGTTCTCGTAGAAGCCGGCGGGGGGCAGCTGGATGGCGATATAGAAGCAGCCGACGGTGAGCAGCAGCGCGCCGAAACCGGTGTAGATGGCGTGGCGGGTGGCGCGGAAACCGTAGACCTCGCTGAGCACGTCGCCGAGGATGTAGGCCAGCGGGAACAGGAAGAAGGCGCCGTCGGTCGCGATCGGCAGGATCTGGATCGGGCCGAGCATCACCGAACTGTCGGTGAAGAACTCCACGCCCTTGGTGGCACAGATGTTGGAGATGATCAGCGTCGCGGTGAACAGGGCGACGATTACCGGATAGAACCCCCGCGCAACCTGGGCGAATGCCGCATGTTCCGGCGCGGGGTGCCCAGATTCAGCTGGTTTGTCGAGCGAGTTTGTATCAGTCACGCCCCCATTCTCCCAACCCTGACCCGGTGCACTACCCGGACCCGGTAAACCCGATATGTCCTACCCGAGGGGCCCGCCCCGATCTGGACTGAGTGGAGGGTGCGACGAAGGAGTACCCGGAGGGAGGGAAGATCGGGGGCCCGAAGGGCCCCGACCCGAGCGCGCCAGCGCTCAAAAGACACAGATGGAATACCCTGTAGCAATGACGAATCCCGGCGATTCCGACGAGTGGTGGAAGCAGTACGGCGGCTCCGGCGTGTCTCCGGAGTCCGGCGCGCCGGGTTCGGTGCCGCAGCATCCGACCGCCCAGCCGTCGCAGCCTTCCAATTACCCGTCGTCGCCGCAGTATCCCCAGCAGCCGGCGCCGCCACCCTCGCAGCCGCAGTACCCGCAGCAGCCGCCGTCGCAGCCGCAGTACCAGCAGCCCAGCCAGCCGCAATATCCGCAGCAGCCGCCCGCTTACGGGCAGCCTCCTGCCTACGGCGGTTATCCGGCCGCGGGTGCCTATCAGCCGTACGGGCAGTACCCGCAGCCGCAGGGCACCAACGGGCTGGCGATCGGCGCGCTGGTCTCCTCGCTGATCGGCCTGTGCAGCTGTGGCCTCGGCGCGATCGTCGGCATCATCCTCGGCGTGATGGCGCTCAACCAGATCAAGGAGCGCGGCGGCGAAGGTAAGGGCATGGCGCAGGCAGGCATCTGGATCGGTGTCGCCGCGATCGTGGGCTGGATCCTCTACATCCTGTTCTTCGTGGTGCTCGGCATCGCTGGTGGCCTGGATTCGTCCACCACATACTGACGTCGAAACGCAGCAGGGGCGCTTCCGGAATCCGGAAGCGCCCCTGCCGTTTTCGTCAGGTAAAGGGAAATCAGCCCTTGACGACCTGCGTGCCGCCGGCGAACTTGTCGTGCCAGCCCTGATTGTTCGGGTCGTTGCTGATCGTGACCATGATGTAGATGGCAAGGCCGAGGCTGACGAGGCCGCCGACGCAGGGGATCAGGCCGACGATCGTGAAGAGGTTGCGCTTGAGAGACTGCTCGGGCGTCAGGCTCGACGCACCGCCGGGTGCGAGCACGCGCAGGCCGAGGATCTTCTTGCCCAGTGTCTGACCGTTCTGCGTGACCTCCATGGCCACGAAGTAACCGTAGATGGCCAGCGACAAGATCAAAGTGGTGACGATCTGGCCGCCGGTGCCACTGCCGACGATGAGTCCGAGCAGGATCGCGACGGGGATGCCGACGATCAGGTAATCGATCAGGCGCGCGCCGATCCGGATTCCCAGATCCGCGGACTGCACGCCGCCGAAGCCCTGCTGCTGACCGTACTGGCCCTGCTGCTGACCGTATTGGCCCTGCTGCGGGTAGCCCTGCTGCTGACCGTACGGGTCCTGCCCGTAGGCCGGCTGCTGCTGACCGTACGGGTCCGGCTGGCCGTAACCGGGCTGGGGTGCGCCGCCGTGTCCGGGCTGGCCGTACGGCTGCTGCTGGCCGTAGCCGGGCTGCGGCTGCTGCTGGCCGTAGGGGTCCTGGCCGTAGCCGCCGGGCTGACCGCCCTGCGGGTACTGGTTGGGGTCGTAACCACCGCTGGTCATAATCTCAGTCCTCGTATTGATCTTCTAGATCGGTCAATGCGTACGTTACGGACATCCCTCTGGTCGGAACAACCCGATAGGCTCGAGTATCCACGGTTTCTCAGGGATGCGTGCGGGGTCGAAAACTTCGCGTAGTTCGGCAGTGGTCCGGACGGTATATCCGAGGGACTCCGTGATCGCCGCCACTACGTCCTCGGGAGTGTGACCGAGGGCGCGTTGATCCGAAAGGCTCACGGCCCCGTCACGTTTCGCGAGCCGCTTGCCTTCTTCGTTGAGCACCAGCGGTACATGGGCGTAGGTCGGAGCGGTGAGTCCGAGCAGTTCCGCGAGATAGGCCTGGCGCGGGGTGGACGGCAGGAGGTCGTCACCGCGAACCACCTGGTCAACACCTTGGGCGGCGTCGTCGACGACGACGGTGAGGTTATAGGCGGGGATACCGTCGCCGCGACGCAACACCAAATCGTCGACAGCGCCTCGATATCGGCCGTGCAGCAGATCGGTGATCTCGTACTCGGTGACCTCGGCCCGCAATCGCACTGCGCCGGTGCGCCCTTCGGCCCGCTTGGCCGCGCGCTCGGCCTCGCTCAGCTGACGGCAGGTGCCGGGGTAGGCGCCCATCGGTCCGTGCGGTGCGGTGGCTGCCTGCTGGATTTCGCGTCGGGTACAGAAGCATTCATACGTGCGTCCGGCCGCGGTGAGTTCGGCGACAGCGGCCGCGTAGACCGGCAGCCGGTCGGACTGGTAGACCACCGGGCCGTCCCAATCGATACCGATCGCGGCGAGGTCGTCGAGCTGGCGCTGCGCGGCGCCGGGACGAACGCGGTCCAGATCGTCGACACGAATCAGGAACTCGCGCCCCGAGGTTCGCGCGAAAAGCCAGGCGAGCACCGCGGTACGCAGGTTTCCCACGTGCAGCTCGCCCGATGGGCTCGGCGCGTAGCGGCCCGCGCCTCGACTGGTTGGCACCCCTCGATCCTAGGTGGGCTCTCGGCACAGCCGCGTCCGTAGCCGTTCCTCGGTGATGGCGTCACCGGTATCGAGCGCGACGAGCAGCTCCTGCGCGTGCGCGACGAGCCCGGCGCGGTCGACATCGTGCTGCTGGGCATTCGCCGGATAGGACTCGAGCCGCTCACTCGCGCGGCGCAGCAGAGTACCCGCGCCTTTGGCGTTGCCCCGCTGGATGTGGGTGAGCCCCACGGCGTATTGGGCCAGTCCCTGCCAGAGCATCCGTTCGGCAACCGGCCCGTTCTTCCACGCTGCCTCCAATACCTCGTGGGCATTGAATGCCAATCCGTCGTCCAGCAGTTGCTGAGCGAAGGCCAGAGTTTGCTGGGGCCCGAGCTCGAGATCGTCGGGAATTCGGGCGACTCCGGCACTGCCGGGAGGCAGCGGTCGGCCGAGTCGGTCGCGGGGGCGGTCATTATGGGCACGACCTGCGGCATCACGGTCACGGGAGATCATCCCCCCATGATCCACGTCTGTCCTCGATGGTGCTCATGTGGCTGTTGGGACACTCGAGAAATTGACGTATCACGGACTAATCACATGGAAGTAAATCGGGATGTGTCAACCGGATCGGGAATGGGTAAGAGGGGCTGGCAATGCCCCCGCAAACGTGAAGCTTCGCAAGCTTGGCAAAACGATATGGGAAAGCAAATTCTCTTCCGCAACATTGCGGAAGACCTGCTAGTGTTTCTTCCGCGGGGGCAGCCCCCGGAGGCGGAAACGCCTCGATGCGCTGGTTCGTGCCGGTCAGTTGCGCGCGCCGTGTGGCAGTGCCTTGTGTGCCACGAAGTAACTCATCGGTCGCGCCGGATTTCGGAATGTTGCAACGATTCCAGGAGTTATCCCCCTCTTCTCGATGGACCAAAGGAGCAAGTGCCGTGGAAGTTGATGTGACCGATGCTGTGTGGCGGAAGAGCACCTACAGCGGACCCGATGGGAACTGCGTCGAAGTAGCCTTTCTCGCCGGCGGCGATATCGCCGTTCGTGACACCAAGGATCGCGGCCGCGGACCCGTGCTGGCCTTCGGTCCAGGGCAGTGGCGAGCCTTTCTCTCCGATGTCACCGCGGGAGAGTTCGCGCGCGGCTGAGCCGCGAGATGCATCTCGAATGGGCAATACCGGCCCCGAGTCGAGCGGACTCGGGGCCTTCTCAGTGACCTCGGAGGTTTGGCCTATCGTGGCCGGATGACCACGATGGCCGCGCGTGACGCGACGATGTACTGGCTGTCACGCCGCACCGCCAACGACGTGTTCCTGCTCTACTCTTTCGCCGAAACCGATACCGCCACTGACGAACTCCATGATTTCGTCGCCGCGCGTGCCGCACGCATTCCGGATCTGCGGATCCGGTTACAGGAGATACCGGGCGATCTCGGCTATCCGCGCTGGGTTCCGGTCGAATTCACGTCCCAGCAATTCACTCACCACCGCCCCGACGGCCTGTCGTGGCAGGCGTTGCTCGCGGATCTGGGCGAACTCTTGGGTACCCGTGTCGTCGCGACCGAATACCCATGGCGCATCCATGTTTTCCGGGCTGTCCACGGTGCCCCGCGATCGACGGGGCCCGTTGTGGTGGTGGTGCTGCAACTTTCGCACGCACTCGCCGACGGCACTCGAGCCGCCGCCATCGCGCGAGCACTCTTCGGGACGGCTGTGGATGAAGCTGTTGTCCACAGCACACCCGGTGCGCCTGTGGATAACTCGGCAAACCACCCGGTCGGACCTGCCCAAACTTCCACACCGCCGGTGGATACCTGTGGACAACCCTGTGGATGGATCGCGCGACGGGTAGATCCGAGAGTGATTGGAGTGCTGCGCCTTCCCGGACAGCTGGCCGCGACAGTGTGGCGCGGGCGGGCCGCGTACTTGGCCCAGCGGGAATTGGCTGACCGGACGGCCGCGGGTGAAGTCCCGGCGGCCGCACCCGGATTCGCGCCGAGTGCGCTGAACCCGGCCTCCCCGGTTGCCGACCACACGGTGCGAATGCTGGTCGTCGATGTGGACGACCTCCGCATTCCGGGCAAAACCGTTACTGTCGTTGCGCTGACGGCGATTTCGTCCGCGCTGGTCGACTACCTCACCGAGCGTGGTGAGCGACCGGAACGGTTGGGGACGGCGCTACCGATGGCTCTTCCGGCGCCGAGCACGGCGCGCAACAACTACCGCGGACTGTCCATCGACCTGCATATCGACGAACCCGACCTGCGTCTGCGCGCGAATCTCATCGCCGATGACCTCGCCACCCGTCGTGAACGGGCGCTCAATCCGCTGCTCTCCGCACAGGATCGAGTCGGCGAGGTGGTCCCCGCTGTCCTGGCGGTGCGTGATGTCGAACGCGCCGACCTGGACGGCGTTCCCGCGATGCTCGACGGCAACACCGTCGTCTCCAGCGTCTACCGCGGCCAGGGAGACCTCGCCTTCGCCGGTGGCTCGGTCCTGTTCACCGGTGGTTTCCCTGCCCTCGGCAGCGTTATGCACCTCACCCACGGGGTCCACGGAATCGGTGAAACCATCACGCTGTCCGTGCATTCCGATCCGCGGGTGATGCCCGATCCCGACCGCTACCTGCAACTGCTCGCCGAGTCGCTCGACAGGGTCGTCGCCGCGCACCGCTGAGCGCCCGGTTTCACCGAATTCGTCCGGGGCCGGTGCTGTTTCCCGCCCGGTTCAGCTCGGCGCCCACCGCGAGCAGCGCCGAGCGCACAGCCGTCGCCGCATCGGTTCCAGCGGCTTCGCCCTCGAGCACACCGTCGATGCGGAACGGGCAGAAGTACCCGGTTCCGCTGTCTCCCTGGTGTGGTCGCCCGATCTCGATGAGCGGACCTGTCCGGTGTGCGGCGGCGATCGCCGCCGCGAGTGCGGCGTCGGCGGCTCGCGGATCACGTCGGCGAGTGCCGGGTAGCGCGGGCCTCGATTGCGCGTGTACCCGCTCGTACCAGGCGATCACCTCGAAAGATGCTGCTCGCGCACCGGTTTCGTAGTGACCGAGCGCCGCTCTGCTGTACGGAACGCGAGTGGCCAACGCGGCCAGTGACAACCCCGCCTCTTCCCGCAGTCGCCGCAACCGAGCTCCGACGATGCCGTTCCCCTGCTCGCCCCGACTGGACATGGACTCATCGTAGAGAACTGTAGACGTTTGTAGACGCTTTTTGCTGTCCAAAAGGTCTTGACGGAGACCATACTTTTCGTGGCGGCTCAGAAGCCACAATACCGCGCCACTCGTGCAAGCACTGACTCGTTCGGAGGGGAACCGATGGAGATCTTTCTGTGGATTGCTCTGGGGCTGTTCGTATTCGGGGCGCTGAGCCGCTACCTACTACTTCTGCCGCCCGAGGACGACGGGCGTCCGAGCGTCGCCGAGATCCGGCGGCGGCTTCAGGCCGAGCGAGAGGGGCCGGGCCACGATTCGACACTGCCGTCGGTGCGCAACATTTCCGCCAGAAGCTTTTCGGCGTCGGACTTCTCCCGCGCCAAGACGCTCCAGCCGCGCACAAGGCCGTCGGGGCCCGATTTCGTCGTCCACGAGCCGACGGCATGAGCACCCTGGGGATGGAGCGAGTAGTAGATGGTGCCTACCGGGAACGCGATATCCATGCCGCGGACCCAGCCGGTGAGCGCCTCGCCCTCCCAGACTCGCATCTCGCCACGCACCTGGGTGATCGGATCCGATTCAGGCGCAGGCGATTCGGGGGTCGAGTCGAGCATCAGATGGTCGCCCTCGTGCCGGATGGTCACCGCCGCTACCTCGACCTCGTCCGGGTGGTTCGCCGGTTTCTGCCAGGCTGCCCACCAGTTACCCGCCAGGTCTACGCGGTTGTCCACGATGCCGGCCAGCTCCGCCAGCGAGACCTGCAGCGCGTCGGCCAAGCGGACCGCGACCGGCAGCGTCGGCGATTGCTCTTCGGGCTCGTACCTGGTGATCTGGCGCGAGCTCACCCCGATCGCGGTGGCCAGCGCGGGCTGCGAGAGCCCGAGCAGCCTGCGCCGCTCCTGGATCACCTTCCCCGTCCCGGTGTTCATACAGTCATCGCCTCCATTGCCTGCCCCTCCCGTCACACCCTGCCGGACACATCCGCACCAGACCCGCCGACATCGCGGGCCGCCGTCCTCCGTCACGAAGACCACTGGCGCGCCGTACATGCCGACTGTGTGGCCGATTCTTCCATTTCTTCGCTCCAGCAGGCCCGTTTCGTGCTGACTCAGCACAATGGCTGTGGCCCTCGCTGCCTCCAGCACCTGGCCGCGACGGCCTACAGCACCGGACTGATCGACGACATCTGAGGGTGAACTCCAGGTCAGCAGGCCCGACACGTTGACGAACTGGTTGCGAGACGGCGAAGGTGCTGCGATCGCCGTTACCGTCGAGGTATGAGTGCGGACCCCCTGGCGGAAGGCGACGGCGCCACGATTATCGAACGCCCAGGTCTGCGCCGCCGGTGGTGGCGGTTGCGCCGACCGTTCGTGCTGCCGTCGCAGCGCGCCACCGCCGACAATATCGTCGCCGCACCCACCCCGCTGCAACCGATCGATCTGGCCGACGACGCCGAGGTGTCGCAGGTACTCGACCTGGCGGTGCGGGTGGGTGAGGTCGTACTCGCGGCGGGCACCGGTGTCGGCGACACCACCGCGCAGGTCCGTTTCATCGCTTCCACCTACGGTTTGAACAGCTGCGATATCGACGTCACCTTCGACGCGATCCGTATCTGGGCCGACCGAGGCCCGCGACTGCCGCCGGCCAGCGATATGCGGGTGGTGAAGTATCGCTCGCTCGACTTCACCCGACTGGCCGCGGTCGACCGGCTCACCCGACGCATCCGCAGCCAGATCGTCCCCGTCGACCAGGCGCACGCCGCCCTCGACGAGCTCATCTCGTCACGGCACCCCTATCCGCGCTGGGTGTCGACGGCGGGCTGGTCGTTGCTCGCGGCGGCGATCGCGGTGCTGCTCGGTGGTGGGTTCATGCTCGCCGCCATCAGTTTCGCGACCACCGCGGTGATCGATGTGGTGAACCGGGTGCTGCATCAGCTCGGCCTGCCGTTGTTCTTCCAGCACATGATCGGCGGTGTCATCGCCGCCGCCCCTGCCATCGCGCTCGCCGCGTTCAGTGAGCACTGGCGGGCCGATGCCGCGCTGATCGTGGCCGCGGGAATCACGGTGCTGCTGTCGGGTCTGCAGTTGGTCGGTTCGGTACAGGACGCGATCACCGGCGCGCCGATCACCGCCGCGGCCCGCATGCTCGAAGTGGTGATGATGACCGCGGGCATCGTCGCGGGTATCGGTTTGGCGCTGCGTATTTCGACGATGATGGGGATCGCGGTGCCGGAGATCGCGGCGAGCGCCGGTCGCGACATCGAATATCTGCCGATCAAACTGATCGCGGGTGCCGTCGCGGCGATCGCGTTCGCGCTGGCCTGCTACGCCGAGCGGCGGGCGCTGGTCGCGGCCGGGCTCAGCGGCGCGGGCGGCATCTTGGCCTTCCTCGGCGCGCAGGACATCGGCTTCGGGCCGGTGGTGGCTGCGGGCCTGGCCGCGACGCTGATCGGTCTCGCCGGTGGTCTGATGGCGCGTCGCGCGCTCACCCCGCCCTTGGTCGTCGCGGCGGCCGGAATCACACCGCTGCTGCCGGGTCTGAAGGTGTATCGCGGGCTGTACGCCTTGCTCGAGGACGAAACGCTGCTCGGTTTCGGGCAGATCCTCGGTGCGTTCGGTGTCGGCTGCGCGCTGGCCGCGGGCGTCATTCTCGGTGAATGGTTCGACCGCTTGCTGAGCCGCCGCGGCGCGCCGCGCGACTTCGATCCGACCTACACCAGCGACCGGTGAACAGACCGGTACGCGGGTGGGCTAGATCTGCACGAGGGTGCGAGGCCCGTCGGCCGCCGTGTCGGCGGGCGCCGGGTCCTGGATGCGCGGCTTGCCTGCCGCCCAGCGCATCTGGCTGCGGGCCGCGGGCGCCTCGGTGGCCGCGGGGATGACCAGCAGCGCGAGCGCGGCGCCGTTGCTGCCGACCACGTGCATGATGCGCGCGGCCTGGTCGGTGCGGGCTGTGCTGTCGCCGGATTCACCGGCGGTCCAGTCGAATCCGAGCCGGGCCAGCTTGCCGATCCGCGGTCCGACCGCGGCCACCAGCTGGTGCAACTCGGTCATCGGCTGGTCGGTTCGCGGCCACCAGGCGCCGTCGATCGGCCCGGTGGTGGCTGTGCGGTCACGCAGCATCAGCCGGATCTGCCCGGACGCGTCGCGCCCGATGCTCGTTTCAGGTGATGTCTTCACTTCGTCGTTTACTTTCTGATTTCTGTGCGATCGACGCCGCTCACGGCATCGATCGGCGCGGTCCCAACTCGGACCGGCGCGAAGGTTGGGTACCCACTGGACTGTGTCGGCACGCACGTTAGTTTTGGGGCGGCGACGACGGTATATGGGTGTGGTGGGGGTCTCCCGCACCATCGGGGCTCACTCTACGGAAGCCCACTGACAGATCCACCGATTAAACGAACAGGGCCCCGACCGGCGAACCGATCAGGGCCCTGCTGTTGCGGAGGATAGGGGATTTGAACCCCTGAGGGCGTTAACCCAACCCGCGTTCCAGGCGAGCGCCATAGGCCACTAGGCGAATCCTCCGTGGAGCAGCATAGCGGGTTGCAGGGGGTCGATGCCAAACCGGCCCCCTGCGACGGGTTCTGACCTGCTACTTCTTCAAAGCTGCCAGCACCTTGCGAACCTGCGTCTCGGCGGCGGTGCGCATGGCCGCCTTGTCGACGGTGCGCATCGTCGACACCTCGATCTCCACCTTCACCGAGATATTGCTGTCCTGCGCGGCCACGACGACGGAGTAATCGCTCGGGATGGAACCGTAGGTGTGCTGCTCGCTGGCGTAGTACGCCTCGGTGCCGAGACCGCTCACCGGGCCGTGGTCGTAGTCCTTGCCGGTTGTCTTGGTGTCGTAGCCCTTCCAGCGCGCGTAGTCGGACTCGGTCTCGCTCTCGGTCTTGAACTCGACCTCGAGTCCCAAGCTCGCGTCGTTGGCGTTGCGGCCCGTCTCCTTGTTCTTGGCGTCGCAGTCGTAGGAGCCGCCACCGATGTACTCCGACGGTCCGCGCTCGGTGTGGGTGGTCGTCTCGCGGGTGGACGACCACTGGTTCAGCACCGTGAGATCGACCAGGTCGCAGGCGTTCTTGCCGTCCTTGTAGACGTAGCTGCCCGCCCACTTGTCCGGATCGGGTCCGAAGGGGTTGTCGTCGACCTTGTTGGCCGTGAACGCGATCAACCCGATCACGAGCGCGCCGACCGCGACGATGGCGCCGCCGACGATCCACCACACCGCCTTGCTGCCCGACGAGGGCGGCCGCGGCGGTGGTGCGCCCCACTGCGGCTGCGGCGCCTGATAGGCGCCCGCTTGCGGATGCGCGTACTGCTGCGGCTGCGGGTACGGCTGTGGGTTCACGCCGCTCTGGTAGGGCCCGGGTGGGGCGGTGTAGGGCTGGGGGTTCGCGCCGCTTTGATACGGCGTGGGCGGTGCGGTGTACGGGCCGGGCGCGCCGATATTGCCGCGCAGCACGGTCGGGTCGGCTTGTGCGGGGTTCTGACCTGCGCCTTCGCCTGGTCGTTCCCACCACGCGACAGTGGGATCGGACGGCGGCACACCTTCGCCGGGTGGTTGTTGATTCGGGCCGGTCACGAGCGGGCCCCCTCTCCAGTCATGGGGAACCGGAACCCCCCGCTGCCGATATCGGATAGATCGTAGCCAGCGTCACCGGCGGGGCGGCGGTTATACGGCTGCGTACACTCGAGTATCGACTGGTCGGGTGTGGTCGTCGTCGATGGATATGAGGTGGAACACGTCGTGGGTACCGCGCGAACTCCCCGGATCAGATGGGTCGAGGAAGGTCTGGCCGTGCTGGCGTCCTCGGGCGTCGACGCGGTCCGGATCGAGGCGCTGGCCAAACGCATCGGCGTGACCAAGGGCGGGTTCTACGGTTACTTCGCCGACCGCGACGCACTGCTCACCGCGATGCTCGACGCGTGGGAGAGCGAGGCGACCGACCAGGTGCTCGACCACGTCGAGCACGCGGGACTCGACCCGAAGACCAAGGCGCGCGTGGCCGGGCTGCTCACGTTTTCCAGCCATCGTCTGCTCCCGATCGACCTCGCGATCCGCGACTGGGCTCGCCGCGACGACGACGTCGCCGAACGCCTGCGCCGCGTCGACAACAAGCGAATGGCGTTGCTGCGCGAGACAATCGGCGTGTTCTGCGAAGATCCCGACGAGGTGGAAGCCAGGAGCCTGCTCGCCTTCTGCGCCACCATCGGCAGCCACTTCCTCGCCGCCAATCACGAGGGCCGCACTCGCGTCGAAGTACTCACCCGGGCCGCCGACCTGCTGTTCGAAGACCGGAATCGCTAGTAGGCAGAACTACCGCTACACTGGCCGACGGATCCCGCGCGGCGAGCATCCTGTGAACTCCCCCAGGGCCGGAAGGCAGCAAGGGTCAACGGGCTCTGCCGGGTGCGCGGGGTCCCCTTTAATTTCCGGGGGCCCCTTCTCCGACTGATCGGCCTACGCACCTTCGCAGCGTGCGAGCCTGATCCGGGTACGGATACCCCACCGATTCCGACCAGCCGCCGGGTAACGTTGCGGAAGTCAGCACGCGCAGCGTGCACACCCCCACCTTGCTGCTTCGAAAGGCTGCCCAGGATGCCCCGGCAAACGCAGATCGGTTTGATGAGCCACGAGGAACTCGTGTCCGAGCACGAGTCCCAGACCGCGAATTACGCGACGCTCCGAACCGAGAAGCTCACCCTGGACCTCACCCGAGGTAAGCCGTCGCCGGAGCAACTCGACCTGTCCGTGTCGCTGCTTTCCCTGCCGGGCGACGGTGACTTCCGCGACAGTTCGGGCACCGACTGCCGCAACTACGGCGGCCTCACCGGCCTGCCGGAACTGCGCGCGATCTTCGGCGAACTGCTCGGCATCCCGGTCGAGCGGCTGCTGGCGGGCAACAACGCCAGCCTCGAGATCATGCACGACCTCATCGTGTTCTCGATGCTCTACGGCACCCCCGACTCCCCGCGCCGCTGGGCCGACGAGCCGATCAAGTGGCTGTGTCCGGCCCCTGGCTACGACCGTCACTTCGCCATCACCGAGGCGCTCGGCATCGAGATGATCACCATCCCGATGCGCCACGACGGCCCCGACACCCACGCCATCGCGACGCTGCTGGCGAACGATCCGCAGATCAAGGGCCTGTGGGCGGTGCCGAACTACTCCAACCCCACCGGTGTCGTCTACTCCGAAGAGGTTGTCCGCGAACTGGTTTCGATGCCCGCCGCGGCGCCCGACTTCCGCCTGTTCTGGGACAACGCCTACGCGGTACACCCGCTCACCGATACCGCGGCCCCGGTCATCGACGTCCTCGGCCTGGCCGAGGCGGCGGGCAACCCGAACCGTCCGCTGGTGTTCGCGTCGACCTCCAAGATCACCTTCGCCGGTGCGGGCGTGAGCTTCTTCGGAGCGTCGCAGGCCAATATCGACTGGTACCTGTCGCACGCGTCGAAGAAGAGCATCGGCCCCGACAAGCTCAACCAGTTGCGGCACCTGCGCTTCTTCACCGATGCCGAAGGTGTGCGCGAGCACATGCAGAAGCATCGCGCGCTGCTCGAGCCCAAGTTCGCGCTCGTGCGCCGCATCCTGGAAGACCGCCTCGGCGCCTCGAAGGTGGCGTCGTGGACCGAACCCAAGGGCGGCTACTTCATCAGCCTCGATGTGCTCGACGGCACCGCGGCTCGGGTGATCGCCCTGGCCAAGGAGGCCGGCATCGCGCTCACCGCCGCAGGCTCGGCCTTCCCGTACAGCAAGGATCCCGAGGACAAGAACATCCGCATCGCCCCCAGCTTCCCGCGGCTGCCGGAGCTGGAGAAGGCGATGGACGGATTGGCGACCTGCGTGCTGCTGGCAGCCACGGAAAAGCTGCTCGAGAGCTGAGTTGGCGGCTGGACTCAGGTCGGTTTGTGGACCAGGGCGCCGAACAGGGTGACGGAGATGTGGATGTCGCCGCGGTCCGCGCCGGTTCGTAGGTCGGCGAGGAGCTGGTCGCGTTCGGTCGCGGTGATCACGCCGCGCAGGACCGCGAGGTCTGCGATCCGGCGCACCAGCGCGCCCGCGCCGACCGTGCGGTCCTGTACCAGCGCGTGCGAGCCGATCTCGTCGACCACCAGTCCGGTCCCGCTGAGCAGCCCGGCGAGCCGGCGACCCGACAGCGGATTGGTGGTCGAGGAGATCAAGGTGTCGATCACCGCGCTCACCACCCGCGGGTTGCCGGGATGAACGATCGCGGTCGCCCAATCGCAGTCGACCACCACCGCGCGTCCACCGGGTCGCAGCACCCTGGCGATCTCGGCCGCCGCTCGCGCGGGTGCGGTGAGATGTTGGAACACCCGCTCGCACAGCACCGCGTCGAAGGTGTCGCCGCCGAACGGCAGGCCGTAGGCGTCACCGGAGACGAACGCCGCCCTCGACCCGGACTCGACCGCGCGGCGCTGCGCCGAGGCCAGCAGATGCGGGTCCGGCTCGACGCCGACCGCGGTGCCTCTGGGCCCGAGTTCCTCGGCGAAGGTGAATACCTCCGATCCGGTGCCCGACCCGACATCGAGAGCGCTCTCGCCGGGCCGCAGCGCCAGCGCGCTGTGACTCCAGGCGCCCAGCGCGCGCATTCCGGGTCGGGTGACTTCCAGATCATGGGCGTCGATCAGCTGATCCTGGCCTGCTTGGTCGAAGCGGGCCGGGCGTGGGGTGTAGTCGGTCATACGCACCGCCAGTGTGGGAGCAGTCCTCGTGAGCATGGACTCAGAGGCTACTGGTGAAATGTGTCACGATGAATGTATGACTCGCACGCTGTGCCTCGCGCAGGAATCCGAGGCCGACGAACTGCTCAGCACCGACGATTTCGCGCTGCTGGTGGGGATGTTGCTCGACCAGCAGTACCCGATGGAGCATGCGTTTCGTGGGCCGCGCAAACTCGCCGAGCGGATGGGCGGATTCGATCTGCACCGGATCGCCGAAGCGGATCCGGCCGAATTCGAGGAACTCGCGGCCACCCCGCCCGCGATTCACCGCTATGGGCGGTCGATGGCGCGGCGGGCGCAGGCGCTCGCCCAGTATGTGATCGAGCATTACGACGGTGTACCTGCGCAGATCTGGACCGCGGGCGACCCCGACGGCAAAGAGGTGCTGCGCCGATTGCAGGACCTGCCGGGGTTCGGAGCGCAGAAGGCGAAGATTTTTCTCGCGCTGCTCGGCAAACAACGTGGAGTGCAACCGGACGGCTGGCGAAAAGCGGCCGGATCGTACGGTGACGACGGATCGCGACGTTCGGTCGCCGATGTCGTCGATGCCGAAACGTTATCGGAAGTAAGGGAATTCAAGAAGCAGGCCAAAGCCGCGGCAAAAACCGCAGGGTGAATTCCTAGTTACGATCCGGTTGCTTTTATCCCTCGTCACCGGGGTGGATCTGCTCGAAGCTTGTTTCTCGAACAGCTCCACAACAGATGAGGGATTGGCAGTTCTATGAAGATGAGGAAGTTCGCCGTTGTCGCGGCGCTGTTGACTGTGGCTACCGGCATCACCGCAGGAACCGTCAACGCCGCGCCGACCGCGCAGGCCGATACCCCCGTGAACTTCACGGCCCAGGAGGTCAACGGCACGTCGGTGATCACCACCGATGCCGGCTCGCTGGTCGCGGAGGACGGCGCCTTCAAGGTGAAGGCTGCGAACGGCTCGACGATCGCGGCCACGCCGCTGACGTTCCGGCTCGACGATTTCGAGCTGCCCATCGCCGCGGAGATCTCGGGCAACACCGCGACCCTGACGCCCCAGCTCGACGTGTCCAAGGCCGTGTACAAGCCGGTTGCCCTTCCATTCGAGGACAAGGCGCCGTTCAAGACCGAATACGACCGTGAGGTCGCGGCCTGGAACCGGTTGACCAGCACGATCTCCCTCGGTGCTGCGGTCGGCACCCTGCTCGGTGGCCTCACCGGCGGTGCCGTCGGTTGCGTCCTCGGCGGCATTGCCGGCGCGACCGTCGCCGCGGCGACCATCGTCGGTCTCTTCGGCCCGTTCCTGCCGGCGGCGGCTATCGGCTGCATCGGCGGCATTCTGGCGGTCGGCGCCCTCGGCACGCTGGTCGGTCAGATCTTCATCACGGCTCCGGTCGCGATCGGTGCCGCTATCCAGTACTTCACCACTGTCAACGCACCCTTCACAGCCCCGGCCAAGTAGCCACGCGCAACCCCTCCCGGAACTTCGGTTCCCGGAGGGGTTTTGCCGTTTTCGGGATGATGCGCACTGTATTGCGCGCCCAGGGCGCCGCGCTGAACTGGGAATATGGTGTGCCGCACCGCACAATTCGCCGGTTTGGGTTGGGTGGGTCAGGATTCGGTGTTAACTTGATTGTTATGTCCAGCAACCATCTGTCCGCCCAGCGGGTCACCTACGTGACCGCCGCTCTGGGCTTGCGGTTGCCGTTGACGCGCGAACTGTGTCGTTCCTGCTTCTGCAGCTGATCCCCTCAGGTTCGCGAGCTGCCACGCCCCTCGTGTAGGCAATCCCGTTGAGATAACGGGATTTTTTGGCAAGGAACTTCATATGTCTGCTCCCATCATCGATCGCCCCGCCTCCCGGACGGGCGCCGCTCGCCCTCGTGTTTCCCGCCCTGTTGTGCCGCCGGAGCTGCGTCGTAGCGACAACCCCGCCGCCGCGGTGCTGCGAACCGCAGCTTCCGGTCCCGTCTCGCGTGACAACGCCGCGCGGGCGACGGGCTTGAGTATCGCCACCGTGAATCGGCAAGTGGCGTCGCTGCTTTCGGCGGGACTGCTGCGTGAGCGGCCCGATCTGACCGCCGCGGGTGCCGTCGGTAGGCCGCGGGTGCCGTTCGAGATCGATCACGACGCCTATCTGACGCTCGGCATCCATATCGGTGCCGAGGCGACGAAGATCGTCGCCGCTGATCTGCGTGGGCGCATTCTCGGTGGACTCGCCATCGCCACACCGCAGACCGGGCAGGAGTTCGCGGTCACCACCGTCGCTCGCAGCGCCAAGGCATTCCTGCAGCGCTGGCATCGCCGGACCCCGCTGTGGGCGGGCGTGGCCATCGGTGGCCGGGTGGATCCGCAGAGCGGTGTGGTCGACCATCCGAAGCTGGAATGGAAGGGCGCGCCGATCGGGCAGGTGCTCGGTGACGTACTCGAGCTGCCGGTTTCCGTCGCACCGCACGTCGAGGCGATGGCGGCTTCGGAGCTGCTGCTGCCGACCTTCGATGCTCGTCGGCCCGAGCCCGATACCGAACTTCCCGCTGTTCAGCACGGCAGCAGCCTCTACTTCTATGTTCGTGAGACCGCGGGCATCGCCGTGACTCTCGACGGACGGGTCCATACGCCGAGCAACGGGCCCGGGTCGATCGCGCACCTCCCGACCGGGTCCGATGTGCAGTGCACGTGCGGACGGCGTGGGTGCTTGGAAGTGACCGTCGGTGACCGGGCGCTGCAGGCTCGGGCTGTCGGTCGCGGAATCATCCCGGCGCACAACGGGACTGCAGGCACGACGATCAACGATCTGTATCGGGCCGCTGAGTCCGGGTCCGAATCGGCGCGGGAATTGCTCGCCGAGCGGGCGACGATGCTCGGGCAGACCGTCGCGCTGGTTCGGGACATGCTCAACCCGGACCGAGTTGTCCTGGGCGGACAGGCATTTACGGGTTACCGACCCGCGCTGGGGCATGTGGCCAGGGCGTTCTCGCAGAGTACGCAGTTGGCGGCCACGGATATTCGTATCAGTGGATTCGGCGGCAAGGTACAGGAATTCGCCGCGGTGGTCACGTCGCTGAGCGCGCTGTACGCCGACCCGCTGGCGGCTATTCGTCGGGTATAGGAAACCGGGACAAAGAAAGCGCCCCGCGACTCGTCAAGAGTCGCGGGGCGTTTCGCGTAGACGGATCAACGCGGGTTGAACGCGCCTTCCAATGCCGTGATGAAGAACGGGAATTGCGCGGCGAAGCGGTGCAGGTTGGGGTCTCGGTCGTAGCCGGCGAACCAGTAGAGACCCGGTTGTGAGTCGGCGGCGGGGTTCATGTCGCGGAAGGTGCGGATCCAGTTGTCGGCTCTGCCGCTGATCACCGTGTAGGGGAGCGCGCGGGAGAAGATCGTCTCCTGGTCGATGGGGGGAATCCGGTCGCGGGTGACGGTGTCGAGGCCACGGTGCATGGCGCGGATTCGGCCTGCGACGGTGTCGCCCAGTGGGGTTCGGGTGGGGAGGTAGTTGGGGAGCAGCAGCGCCGCGCCACCTGCGAGGGCGATGGCTACGCCCACCAGGGCGTGGCCGGAGGTCAGGGCGAGCGTGACCGTGATGACCACGCCGAGGGCGATCAGGGCGGCGCCGATCCAACGGGGCAGCGCCCGCTGCTTCGGGTCGGCGAAGGCGCCGGTGGCGACCGCGTCGTTGCGCATGGCGGCGCGGATCGGGTCCAGCTGCAGGCGGCCCGGGGTGCGCAGTTCGCGGACAGCGACGGTGTCGGTGCCCTCGGGGAGCAGCATGTCGTAGACGGTGCGTTCGTAGTCGCGCAACTGGTCGTCGGGGGCGTTGACGCGGCTGATGCGCCAATCGTCTTCCCCGCGCGCGTTCACCGGGGTGATCCACAGGTAGCGCCGGACGGCGAGATCGACGACGGTGGCGGCGATGTCGACCGGGTCGGCGTGCTCATCGATGATCAGGCCCGCCTCGCCGGGGAGCACACCGTCGGGGGAGACGAACTCGACCCGGCCGCCCTGCTGGATCAGCGGATCGAAGTCGTCGCTGCCCCTGACCGCGGCAGCGGCCCGCTTCCGCGCCAGCAGCACGTAGGCGATCATGCCCGCCAATGCCAGCAGCAGGGCGCCGAACGCGGCGAGCACGGGCGTGGTGAAGGCGAAGGGGCCCGTACCGCCGCCGCGCACATCGGCATTCGCGGGCACGGTGCCGGGGGGCATCTGCAAGGTGAGGTCGATGGCATCGCCCTTGCGCAGGTCGGTCTGGTGCAGGTACAGCACGCCGTCGGGCTCGGTGTGGACATCGGCGCACGGCTTGGCATTGCCCGCGGAGCCGAGTTTGCAGTCCACGATGCCCATTTGGAAGCTCGGGCTGATCACCGAGACGTCGAGCACGGCGATATCGGCGTTGAGCACGCCCAGCCAGTGGAACACCTGGGTGCCCGGCATGTCGGAGACGGTGTTGTGCACCGTATACGTGAACTTCGATTCGCCAGGCTTGGCTTCGACGACGAACTGGTCGTTGACGGTGGTGGCGGTGCCCGAACCGCTCGCGGTCACATCGGTGACCTTGAAGACCCGCTCGACATCGTCACCGACCTTGAGGCGCAAGGGCAGCGACATCGTGAAATTTCCCTCGGCGGGCACCGCGACAGTTTCGATGACCTCGAGCACACCGGTTTCGGTGAGCGTGAGGTCGGCGGTGATCGAAACACCGGTGGTCGCGGGCTGCGTGTTGGCTACCGGCGCGGCCATGAGCAACCCCGCCGCAGCGAGCAGCAGCGCGCCCGCGGCGCCCCCCCGAAAAGTCAGCATGGGTGCTTACTCTAGACAGCTTGCTATTCTGCGTCAGCGGCTGTCGACGACTCATGATGACGAGGGGGGTACGGGGGAGTGACTCAACCACCGTACGGTTATGGGCCGAACGGCCCAGGTGGACGACCGGTTCCACCACCCCCTGGCTATGGTCTGCCCCCGGGCTACCGGCCACAACCGGGATATGGGCAGCCAGGTTATCCACAGCCTCAAGGTTATCCACAGGGTTACGGGCAGCGTCCGGCGTACGGTCCGCCGCCGGGATACCGCCCACCGCCCATGCCTTACGGACCGCCGGGCAGGCCGACTCCGCCGCCACGTAAACGCGGTGGTGGCTTCACCTCGGCAATCCTTGTGGTCATCTTCCTGCTGGTCGGTGGCCTGGTGAAGTACGCCGTCAACACCGGCGTCGACCTCGGCATCGGCGCGATCGGCCCGAAACCGACCACCACCTACACCCCCCAGCCCGGTACCGCGCCCGCCGCGACCGGGGACAACCCGCTGCTCACCGACTCCGACGGCACCCTGGTACCGGCCTCGTGCAACTACGCGCCGTGGGGCACCCAGGTGGACAAGGCACGCGCCTTCTTCGAATCGGCCGCGAAGTGCCTCGAGTCGGCGTGGAAACCACTGCTGGCGGAGAACAATCTGCCCTTCGAGTCGCCGACGCTCAGCGTCACCGCGACCACCGACGGCATCACCACCCCGTGCACCGGATCGACAAGCAACTTCGCCGCGTTCTACTGCCCGGCGAACAAGACCATCTACATGCCGATCAGCCAGCTGCAGACCGAGCAGTTCCGCGACAACTGGGTCGTGTACCTGTCGGTGTTCGCGCACGAGTACGGCCACCACGTGCAGGCCCAGTCGGGCATCCTGCGCAAGGCCAACAGCGAGCGCGTCGACGCGGGCGCCCGCTCGGCCAAGGGGCTGGAGCTCTCGCGTCGAGTCGAGTTGCAGGCCAACTGCTTCGACGGCATGTTCATCGCCTCCTCGAAGGGCGGCGGCTCGCTGACCTCCTCGCAGGTCACCGTCGCGACCAAGGATTCCTACGGCCGCGGTGACGGCCCCGGCGACATGCGCGACCACGGCACTGCGGAGCACGGCGGCCAGTGGTTCGAAACCGGCTTGGATCGCAACCTCACAGCTCAGTGCAACACCTTCACGGTGTCTGCGAGCGAAGTGAACTAACTGATGTCACAACCGCCCGGCTACGGGCCCTATGGGCCTTACGGCCCGCCGGGATATCCGCCGCAGCAGCCCTACGGGTATCCGGCCCCGCAGTACCAGCGACCGATGCCGCCGCCTTACGGTAGGCCCCTGCCGCCGCCGTACGGCTATGCGCCGCAGGGGTATCCGCCACCACCGCGTCGTGGCGGATCCGGCGCGGTCGGTGCGGTGCTGACGGTGTTGACCGTGTTCGGTGTCATCGGGCTGCTGTTGGTCGCGGTGACCGTGTCGGATCAGAGCTCGCCCGGTTCCGTCGCCAAGACGACACCGCCGAGTTTCACCTACAGCTCGAATTCGCCGGTGCCGACCACGAATCCGACGTCGGCGCGAGCCACCACCACCGCGCGTACCACCGCTCCGACGACGACCAAGCCCGCAGGCCCGCAACCCGTTATCGCTCTCGGCCAGCATCCGCTGTTCAAGAACGACGACGCGGGCCTGACGAACATGGACTGCGATCTGCCGCGCTGGTCGACCGACGCGGTGGTGGCCAAGGCCTACTTCGCGGCGGCGCAGGTCTGCCTCGATCAGATGTGGCGGTCGAATCTGGCTGCCGCGAATCTGCCGTTCACGAGCCCGGGTCTGGTTGTCGCCGAACAGCCTTCGCAGCTGTCGTCACCGTGTGGCGGCGCCACCAGCGACGCGTTCTACTGCAGTGCCTCGAGCACCATCTACATGTCGACGGCGGGTCTGGTCCTGCACAACACCCCGTATCCGCCGATGGAAGCGCTGTCGGTCTACGCACACGAGTACGGCCATCACATCCAGGGGCTCACCGGCCTGCTGCAGGCATCGTCGAATCAACGTCGTGAGCAGGGCACGATGTCGGCGGGTGGACTGGAGACCTCACGCCGAATGGAGTTGCAGGCCAGCTGCTTCGGCGGCATGTACATCGGTTCGTCGGAAGCGGGCGGTTCGTGGACCTCGCAGGAGGGCTACGCCGCGGTGAAACACAACTACAACCGCGGTGACGGCAACGGCCGCCACCGCGATCACGGAACCCCGGACCACAACGGCAATTGGTACAACCAGGGCTACTCGAAGAACCGCAACTTCGAATGCAACACCTGGCTGGCACCGTCCGACGAAGTGAGCTAGGTCCCGTAGTGGCCCTCGCCGAAGCGGCGGGGGGAGGACCCGTGCACGCCTTCGGCATAGGCGGTTTCGGCGTGGAGGGCGAAGTCGATGCCCGCGGTTTCGTCTTCCTTGCTCACGCGGAAGCCGATGATCTTGTCGACCCCCTTGCCCAGCACCCACGAGACCGTGAAGGCGTAGGCCGCGACCACGAATACCGCGACCAGCTGCTTGCCGAGCTGGGCGAAGCCGCCGCCGTAGAGCAGGCCGTTCACGCCGCCGGTCATCACCTGGGTGGCCAGCAGGCCGATCAGGACGGTGCCGACGATGCCGCCGACGAAGTGCACGCCCACCACGTCGAGCGAATCGTCATAGCCCGCTTTGTGTTTCCAGCCGACCGCGAACGAGCACACCACACCGGCGGCCAGACCGACGATGACCGCGCCGAGGGTGTTCACCACGCCGCAGGACGGGGTGATCGCGACCAGACCGGCCACCGCACCCGAGGCCGCGCCGAAGGTGGTGGGCCGACCGTCGCGGACCTGTTCGACGATGAGCCAGCCGAGCATGCCGAGGCTGCCCGCGACCAGGGTATTCAGGAAGACCGCCGCCGCGGTCCCGGTGGCGCCCAGCGCGGAGCCCGCGTTGAATCCGAACCAGCCGAACCACAGCAGGCCGGCGCCGAGCAGCACGAACGGCAGGTTGTGCGGACGCATCGCATCGATATTGAATCCGATCCGCGGCCCGAGGACCAGCGCCAACGCCAAGGCCGAAGCGCCGGAGGCGATCTCGACCACCAGGCCGCCCGCGTAGTCGAGCGCGCCGAAATTCAGCAGCCAGCCGTCGGGTCCCCACACCCAGTGCGCGATCGGCGCGTACACCGCCAGCGTCCACAGCGGAACGAAAGCCATCCAGCCCGAGAACTTGGCGCGGTCGGCGATGGCGCCGGAAACCAGGGCGGCGGTCAGGATGGCGAACGTCAGCTGGAAGGTGACGAACAGCAGCTCCGGAATGGTGCCCCGGACGGAGTCGGGGGTGATCCCGGCCAGCCCGAAGTGCTCGAGATTGCCGATCAGGCCACCGCCCGCGTCGTCGCCGAACGCGAGGCTGTAGCCGGCGACCAGCCAGACCACGGTGACCAGCGGGATCGCGATGAAGCTCATCATCAGCATGTTCAGCACGCCGGTCGAGCGCACCATCCCGCCGTAGAACACGGCCAGCGCCGGCGTCATCAACAGCACCATGGCGGTGGCCGCGAGTAGCCAGGCGGTGGCCGCCGGGTCGATCGTTGCGGGCACGGGGACTCCTTTCACGCGTGAATGCGTTGCAAGGAAGTTACCGAACGCGCACGGGATAAAGCCCGTCAGTCCGATCTGAGCGGGCGCTAGGCCCGGTTCTCCTTGGCCAGCGCCCGCACGCCGCGCTTGCCGGGAACGGGCAGGTCATCGGTGTCGGTGAGCCATTCGGCGGTGGTGAGCCAGCGCCGCTGAGCATGCGCGTCGGCCACGTCGAAGAACAGGCGGCGGCCGCGATCGTCACGCGCGTCGCGGGCGAGCACGGCCCAGCTCGGCGGCTTGCCCCGTTCGGCGGTGTGTTCCACGACGAAGCCCGCGACCAGCTTGCCGACCATGTTGACCGGCTTCTGCGAGACTCGATTGCCATATTTCGTGGTGTGCCAGCGCCGCGCCGGGCACAGCGACCCCGGGCTCGCGTTCGAGGCGATCCAGCCGGCGCGCTGCGCCCGCTCGATCAGCCACAGATGCTTGACCGCCGACGGCGCGATCTCACCCACCCGTTCGGCGATGAGTTCGCAGACCTCGGTATCGGCGAGGATGTCGCGCCTGGTCGGACCGATGTTGTGGTCGGTCCAGTGCGCGGCGGCGAGGCGGGCGAGGATGCGACCGAACTCGTCGATGCTGCGCTGGGCGCGGCGGCCGAGCCGCTCGATCCGCTCGGCCTCGCGGCGCATCTCGTTCTGCGCGGTGAGCGTGCGAATGGCCGCCATCGTGGGTACCTGCCCGCGTTCGAGCAGTTGCAGGATGGCGTCGGCGGTTGCCGGGTCGGCCGCGGCCGCGACGGGTAACGAGTCGCGTTTGATGTCGAAGTCTTGTGGGCTGATCGCCCGACTCAGTAGCCCGACCGCGGCGTTGTCGCCGGCGAAGTCGGTGTGGGCGAGCCAGGCGGTTGCGATGTCATCACACGACAGCACGGTGAAACGTTCCTCCGGTCGGTGCGGTGGGGGAGCGATCGGTGCGCGAAGGTTGTGCCCCGGTCGGGATGAGGGACCGGCCGGGGTCACCAACCTGATGAAGGTTTGGCCACCGAAGTTGCCGAGACCCACGGTAGCCAGGCACTTGCGCTGCTGTCACGACCATTCATTGTTTCGTTACATCCAGTAAGGAGCCGTCAATCGGGGAATGGGTATGTATTTCTGCGGTAACCAGGATCGACAGATTGGTCGATAGCTGATTCGCCGCGCGGGTGGCAGTCGATAGCTCGACCGTTGCGCATAGCGGACCGCTTTTCTTCTACGCTTCAGACCGCGCATTTCAATGTGATTTGCATCACAACATGGTCATCGCTTCGTTACCGCGCGACCGCACAGTGCCAGCCGCCGATAAAGCCTGTCGGACACGCTCGGTAGCCTGTGGGTCGTGGCTCTGTACCGGAAGTATCGACCGGCGACATTCGCGGAAGTAGTGGGTCAGGAGCACGTCACCGACCCGCTGAGTACGGCGCTGGATACCGGCCGGATCAGTCACGCGTATCTATTCTCCGGGCCGCGTGGCTGCGGTAAGACGTCGTCGGCTCGTATCCTCGCGCGCTCGTTGAACTGTGTGGACGGACCTACCTCGACGCCGTGCGGTACGTGCTCGTCGTGTGTGGCGCTCGGGCCCGGTGGGTCGGGCAATCTCGACGTCATCGAGCTCGACGCGGCCAGCCACGGTGGCGTCGACGACACCCGTGAACTGCGCGATCGCGCCTTCTACGCGCCCGCGGAGTCGCGGTATCGCGTGTTCATCGTCGACGAGGCGCACATGGTCACCACGGCCGGTTTCAACGCGCTGCTCAAGATCGTCGAGGAGCCGCCTGCCCACCTGATCTTCATCTTCGCCACCACCGAGCCCGACAAGGTGCTGCCGACGATTCGCTCACGCACGCACCACTATCCGTTCCGTCTGCTGCCGCCCGCCACCATGCGCGGACTGCTCGGCAAGATCTGCGAGCAGGAGAACGTGCCGGTGGAGGAGGCGGTGTATCCGCTGGTCATCCGCGCCGGTGGTGGTTCGCCGCGCGACAGCCTCAGCGTGCTCGACCAGCTGCTTGCGGGTGCCGGACCAGACGGTGTCACCTACCCGCGCGCGGTCTCGCTGCTCGGCGTCACCGATGTGGCGCTGATCGACGACGCGATCTACGCGTTGGCCGCCGATGACGGTGCCGCCCTGTTCAATACCGTTGATCAGGTGATGGAGGCGGGTCACGACCCGCGCCGTTTCGCCGTCGACCTGCTCGAGCGGCTGCGCGATCTGATCCTGCTGCGCGCGGTCCCCGACGCCGCCGACCGCGGTCTGGTCTCCGGTCCCGGCGATGTCATGGAACGGATGCGCGACCAGGCCGAACGCCTCGGCCCCGCCACGCTCACCCGCTACGCCGAACTCCTGCACGAGGGTCTGGGCGAAATGCGCGGCGCCACCGCCCCGCGCCTCCTGCTCGAGGTGATCTGCGCCCGCATGCTCCTGCCGTCGGTGTCCGACACCGAGTCGGCGACGCTGCAACGGCTGGAACGCCTGGAACGCGGGTTCGCCGGTGGAGCGGTCCCCGCTCCGGCCCGTCCGGGCCCTGCCGCAGGTGAGGCGCCTGCGGAACGTCCTTCCGCGCCTACGTCGAGCGGGGAGAGCCGCCGTCGTGGCGCCGAACTTCTCGCCGCCGCCCGCGCCGAGAAAGAGGCGACGACCGGTGGTTCGTCGGCACCCGGCGCTCCGAGCACTGTTGTCGCGGAACAGAAGACCGCCCCTCCGGCCCCCGCGGCTTCTGTCCCGACAATGCCGTCGGCTCCCGCAACCGCCGCGTCGGCTACGCCCTCGGCGGCCGTGATTCCGGACTCGACTACGCCCTCGGCGGCCGTGACTCCGGACTCGACTGTGACATCGGCGGCCGTGACCTCGGATTCGACTGTGCTCCCGACGGCCGTGACCTCCGACTCGACCCCGGCGGCCGCAGCGCCCGCCCCACGCGGGCAATCTGCACCGCCGGTGCAATCGGCGGAGTCCGAGTCGCCCACGCAGTCCGCACCGCCCGCTGTGCAATCTGCGGATGCTGTGCCGCCAGTCGATTCCGGCCGAGGTGTTGCCAGCACGTCCTCAAAAGAGGCTGCGCCCGAACCGCTTACGACAGAAGTCTCGCCGACCGGAGATGAGAACGCCGCGCGGTCCGACCTCAGCGCACGACCGGAAAGCTCTGGCGCCGAGCGCCTCCCCGCGCCGCCGGCCGAAGCCGCCGCGCCGCGCCGCGCCGCCGAATCGAGGCCCGTTCCGGAAGCGGTAGCACCGCAGGCGGATTCGCCGGTGCAGCCCGAACCCGCTCAGGCGCCGACACCGGTCGAGGACGCCCCGGCACAGGCGGAGCCGCAGGTCAGCGCGGCCAAGCCGCCAGCTGTGGCCGAGGAGCTGGTCGCCATCGTCGATGCCGCGTGGCCGGAGATCAAGGGTCGAGTGCGGGAGTTCGGGGCTACCTTGCAGGCGCTTTTGTCGGGCGCGGCGGTATCGCGGGTCGACGGTGACGTGATCGTGTTCGCGCATCAGAGCCCGCCGTTGGCGCAGCGACTGTCCGATCCGCGCAATATCGACGCCGTGCGTTCGGCGGTACGGGCCGTGCTCGGGCGTGAACTGGATGTGCGCTGGGAGACCGGAGCTCCCGCGCCGCGACCCTCGCCCGCCGCCAAGGCCGGGGCGGCACGGGCGACGGGAACTCCCGAGAGCAAGCCGGCGGGTCGGCCGAAGTTCTCCAGGCCGAGCCAGGCCGGGGGCAACCAGTCGTCGAACCGGGCGAACCGACCGCCCGACGATGACATTCCGCCGCCCGATTTCCCCGACTTGCCCGACGATCCCGGCCCGGACGACGGGCCGGAGTCCCGATCCGGCTCGGATTCCGCGCGCAGCGCCGCCGTTCTCGCCCCGCCGACCCCCGAAGAAGAACGGGAGATGCTGGCCGCCGCCGCGGTGCCGGTGGCCCCCGGTGACCGCCAGGACCCGGACGAGGTCGCTCTGGCGTTGCTACGTGAACAGTTCGGAGCAAAGAGTCTGGATAGTTGACAGCCACCGTCCTGACCGCGTTAAGTTAACCGGAGTTCGCACACCACGGTAGTATGAACGGGTGGCCGGGATCGCCGGATGGGCATGGTTCTATGCTCCGCTGGTGCTTGCCGGGATTTGTACGGCGTCGAGACAATTGGTCGTGGCGTTCGTGCGGCCACCGCACCCCAAGGAAGGAAACACTCCGATATGACCACAGAGGCCTACATCTACGAGGCCATCCGCACTCCGCGCGGCCGCGGCAAGAAGAACGGCTCGCTGCACTCGGTCAAGCCGATCGATCTGACTGTTGGTCTGATCCAGGAGCTGCGTGGCCGCTTCCCGAACCTCGACGAGGACCAGATCTCGGACCTCATCCTCGGCGTGGTCACCCCCGTCGGTGACCAGGGCATGGACATCGCCCGCGTCGCGGTCACCATCGCGGGTCTGCCCGACACCGTCGGTGGCTTCCAGCTCAACCGCTTCTGTGCTTCCGGCCTCGAGGCCGTGAACCTGGCTGCGCAGAAGGTTCGCTCCGGCTTCGACGATCTCGTCATCGCCGGTGGCGTCGAGTCGATGTCGCGCGTGCCGATGGGCTCCGACGGCGGCGCCTGGGCGCTCGACCCGGCCACCAACTACGACGGCTACTTCGTGCCGCAGGGTGTCTCGGCCGACCTGATCGCCACCATCGAGGGCTTCACTCGCGATGATGTCGACGCCTACGCCGTGCGCTCGCAGGAGCTGGCCGCCGCGGCGACCACCGGTGGCTACTTCGCCAAGTCGATCGTTCCGGTCAAGGACATCAACGGCCTGGTCGTGCTCGACAGCGACGAGCACATGCGTCCCGGCACCACCGCCGCCGACCTGGGCAAGCTGAACCCGTCCTTCGCCGGTGTCGGTGAGATGGGTGGCTTCGACGCCGTCGCGCTGCAGAAGTACACCTACATCGAGAAGATCAACCACGTCCACCACGGTGGCAACAGCTCGGGCATCGTCGACGGCGCCGCCCTGGTGCTGGTCGGTTCCGAAGAGGCCGGCAAGAACTCGGGTCTGACCCCGCGTGCCCGCGTCGTCGCGACCGCCACCTCCGGTGCGGACTCCACCATCATGCTGACCGGTCCCACCCCGGCCGCCAAGAAGGCGCTGGCCAAGGCCGGTCTGACGATCGAGGACATGGACCTCGTCGAGATCAACGAGGCCTTCGCCTCCGTGGTGCTGAAGTTCCAGAAGGACCTGAACGTCCCGGACGAGAAGCTGAACGTCAACGGCGGCGCGATCGCGATGGGCCACCCGCTGGGTGCCACCGGCGCGATGATCACCGGCACGGTGCTCGACGAGCTGGAGCGTCGCAACGCGCGCTACGGCCTGATCACGCTGTGCATCGGTGGCGGCATGGGTGTTGCCACCATCATCGAGCGCGTCTGATTCCCGGCCGAAACTTCTCACAGGAGAACGAAAAACTATGACTGACAACATCATCGGCTGGGAGAAGGACGCCGACGGCGTGGTCGTCCTCACCATCGACGACCCCAGCCAGGGCGCCAACACCATGAACGACGCGTACCTCGCGTCGATGAACGCCACCGTCGACCGCCTCGAGGCAGAGAAGGACGACATCACCGGTGTCGTCATCACCTCGGGCAAGAAGACCTTCTTCGCCGGCGGCGACCTGAAGAACATGATGAAGGTCGGCCCGGACAACGCGGCCGAGGTCGTCAAGATGGTCACCGACGTCAAGGCCCCGCTGCGTCGCCTCGAGCAGCTCGGCAAGCCGGTCGTCGCCGCCATCAACGGCGCTGCCCTCGGTGGCGGCCTCGAGATCGCGCTGGCCACCCACTACCGCATCGCGGCCGACGTCAAGGGTTCGGCCATCGGCCTGCCCGAGGTCTCCCTCGGCCTGTTGCCCGGTGGCGGCGGCGTGACCCGCACCGTGCGCATGCTCGGCCTGCAGAACGCGCTGATGCAGGTGCTGCTGCAGGGCCAGCGTCACCGCGTCACCAAGGCCAAGGAAATCGGCCTGATCGACGAGGTCGTCGCCACGGTCGAGGAACTGATCCCCGCCGCCAAGGTGTGGATCGCGGCCAACCCCGAAGCGGCGCAGCCGTGGGACAAGAAGGGCTACCGGATCCCCGGCGGCACTCCGTCCACCCCGGCCTTCGCGGCGAACCTGCCCGCGTTCCCGGCCAACCTGCGCAAGCAGATCAAGGGCACCAACATGCCCGCCCCGCGCGCCATCATGGCCGCGGCGGTCGAGGGTGCGCAGGTCGACATCGACAACGCGCTGACCATCGAGGGCCGTTACTTCACGAGCCTGCTGACCGGTCCGGTCGCGAAGAACATGATCCAGGCGTTCTTCTTCGACCTCAACCACATCAACGGTGGCGGCTCGCGTCCGTCCGTCGCGGATGTGCCCAAGCGTGAGATCAAGAAGATCGGCGTCATCGGCGCCGGCATGATGGGCGCGGGCATCGCCTACGTCTCGGCCAAGGCCGGCTACGAGGTCGTGCTCAAGGACGTCGAGCTCGCCAACGCCGTCAAGGGCAAGGGCTACGCCGAGGCCATCGAGGCCAAGGCACTCTCGCGTGGCAAGACCACGCAGGAGAAGTCCGACGCGCTGCTGGCTCGCATCACCCCGTCCGCCGACGCGGCCGACTTCAAGGGTGTCGACTTCGTCATCGAGGCCGTGTTCGAGAACCCGGACCTCAAGAACAAGGTCTTCCAGGAGATCGAGGACATCGTCGACGCCGATGCCCTGCTCGGCTCGAACACCTCCACCCTGCCGATCACCCTGCTCTCCGAGGGCGTGAAGCGGTCCGAGGACTTCATCGGTATCCACTTCTTCTCCCCCGTGGACAAGATGCCGCTGGTGGAGATCATCAAGGGCAAGAACACCTCCGACGAGGCGCTGGCTCGGGTGTACGACTACACCCTCGCCATCAAGAAGACCCCGATCGTCGTCAACGACAGCCGTGGCTTCTTCACCTCGCGCGTGATCGGTACCTTCATCAACGAGGCCATCTCGATGGTCGCCGAGGGTATCGACCCGGCCACTGTCGAGCAGGCCGGGCTGCAGGCGGGCTACCCGGCCGCGCCGCTGAAGCTCAGCGACGAGCTGAACTTCACCACGATGCAGAAGATCTACAAGGAGACCTCCGAGGCCATCCTCGCTGCTGGTGGCGAGCTCAACGCCGCGTCCGCGAAGACCGCCGAGGTCCTCAACACCCTGATCGACAAGTACGACCGCAAGGGCAAGCTGGGCGGCGCGGGCTTCTACGAGTACGTCGACGGCAAGGCCACCGGCCTGTGGGACGAGCTGCGCGAGATCTTCAGCTCGAGCCGTGAGCTCCCGGAGGGTGTCACCTTCCAGGACCTCAAGGACCGGATGATGTTCGCCGAGTCCATCGAGACCCAGAAGTGCTTCGACGAAGGCGTGCTCACCAGCACCGCCGACGCGAACATCGGCTCGATCTTCGGCATCGGCTTCCCGGCCTGGTCGGGTGGCTCGCACCAGTTCATCGTCGGCTACCCCGGTGGCCAGGAGGCCTTCGTGGCCCGCGCCGACGAGCTGGCCGCGAAGTTCGGCCCGCGTTTCGAGGTTCCGGCCTCGCTGCGCAAGTAAGTCGGTAGTTCCGGTTTCGGCCGGGTCCGGACGCCCGTCACCTCGCTGAGGTGGCGGGCGTTCGCCGTTTATCGCGGCTTGGCGTAGTCGGCGTAGCCCTGCCAGTCGAGCACCACGCACGGCTCGGCGCCGACGACCCAGGCATCGTGTCCGGGGGAGGCGATCATGACGTCGCCGGGGCCGAATTCCAGCTGCTCGCCGTCGTCCATCTCCACCACGATCCGCCCGGACAGGCAGTACCCGATGTGCGCGGCCTGACAGCTGTCGGTGCCCGCGATCGGTTTCACGTGCTCGCTCCATCGCCAACCGGGTTCGAAGATCGCACGGCCGACCGGGCCGCCTTCGACATTGACCAGGTCGAGTCGACCCTTGCCCTGCTCGAACGGCCGGGTTTCCTCGGGCGCGTCGAAACTCATGCGTACCAGCGTGGACATGACATCTCACTTCTGCTCGGATGATGAGCGGTCATGTCGTGGTCCACCGCGTGGAGCCCAGTGCGGCCCACGGCCGAGCCCACCGCGGGTCCAATTCTTCGCCGATTCGCGGAAGGTAGCAAGGGACGCCGGCGGAGGTCCGACAGTTCGGATGGCGTTCACCTGGGGGTGTGCTGGGGTGGATAGCTTGTCGTCCATGGGACATCGGGTGGCCGCAGTGGTGCTGGGAATCGTCGTCGCGGGGGGCGTGGTGCCGGATGCGGGGGCTGAGGCCGGTGGGGTGCGGGTATTGGGTGAGCAGGTAGTCGAGCACGATCTCGAATTCGAGGCGACGGTGGTCGGTGGGCTGTCTGGCATCGATTACCTGTCCGGCAGTGGGGAATTCGTATTGGTCAGCGATGACCGGTCGGAGAAGGGACCTGCGCGGGTATACACGGCTCGGATTCCGTTGGGGGAGGACGGTATCGGTCCCGTGCGCTTCGTCGGCACGAAGCCGCTGCTGCGGCCTGACGGGAGTGTGTATCCGCCGAAATCGGTGGATCCGGAGGATATTCGGGTCGATCCGTGGACGGGGGACTACTTCTGGACGCAGGAGGGAGAGCGCGCCGGTGGGGTGCTCGCCGATCCGTCGGTGCGGGTAGCCCGGGCGGACGGTGGGTTCGTCGCGGAGTTGCCGATTCCGGAAAACGAACGGATGCGCGCGGATTCGGGGCCGCGGCAGAATCAAGCGCTCGAAGGGGCGACGTTCGCGGCAGGCGGCGCGTTGTTCGTGACCGCGATGGAAGGGCCGCTGCTCCAGGACGGGCCGGGCGCGACCACGACGGCGGGGGCGACGACGCGCATCACCGTCCAGGCCAGGTTCGGGCCGGTGCTGGCCCAGTACGCCTATCCGCTGGAGCCGGTATTCGCCGAGTCCCGGCCGGAGGCCGGCCAGGCGAGCAACGGCGTGACCGCGATCCTCGCCGACGACACGCTCGATCCGACTCGATTCCTGGTGGTCGAACGGGCTTTCGCCAAGGGTGTGGGAAATCGGGTGCGGATCTTCGAGATCGACACCGCGTCCGCGAGCACTGTGCTCGACGCGCCGATCTCGGGTGCTCGTCCGGTCACGAAACGGCTGGTCGCCGATCTCGCCGACCTCGGGATCGAGGCGGTCGACAACATCGAGGCGATGACGTGGGGCCCGCGCCTGCCTTCGGGTGAACGCACGTTGGTGCTGGTCGCGGACAACAACTTCGCGTCGGAACAGCGCACCCAGTTGATCGCGCTCGCTGTGCGCTGAATTCCGGTTCGGACAACCGTTGCCGCCACAGCGTCGAATCTCCACCCGATAGATGCCGGATCGCGCTAGCTTGGATATGTGCGGTGATGCCGGTGACGGCCCGCATACCGACCGAAACGCCGGTGACGCCGATGGTGAGAGGTGGTCACATGGATCCGGAGCAGACGCGTATGCAGCGCGGGCCTGCCGAGGCGGCGCCGGTGGGGCTGAATACGCAGCGGACGATGGCGCCGGGGGTGCCCGACGAAGCCGTGATCGCGGAACTCGATGCCATGGGGCTCACGGGCGCCAAGGAGATCGGGCGCGGCGGGTTCGGTGTGGTGTACCGGGCATTGCAGCCGGCGCTGGATCGTGTGGTCGCGGTGAAGGTGCTGTCCTCGGAGATCGACGTGGAGAGCCGGGAGCGGTTCCTGCGCGAGGAACAGGCGATGGGCAGGCTGTCCGGTCACCCGAATATCGTCGACATCCTGCAGGTGGACGTGACCGAGACCGGGCTGCCGCTGATCGTGATGCCGTACTGCTCGCGTGGCTCACTCGAACGGCTCATCCACGATCGCGGCCCGCTGACCTGGTCGGATACCCTGCGGGCCGGGGTGAAGCTGGCGGCGGCGATCGAGTCGGCGCATCGGGCGGGCATCCTGCACCGGGATGTGAAACCGGCGAACGTGCTGATCAGCGGCTACGGCGAACCGCAACTCACCGACTTCGGCATCGCCCGCATCCCCGGCGGCTTCCAGACGTCGAGCAGCCTGATCACCGGCTCGCCCGCGTTCACCGCGCCGGAGGTACTCAAAGGCAATGAACCGACCGTTCGGTCGGATATCTACGGTCTCGGCGCGACCCTGTTCGCCCTGCTCACCGGCCACGCCGCGTTCGAACGCCACGCGGGGGAGAAGGTGGTCGCCCAGTTCCTGCGCATCACCACCCAGGACGTTCCCGACCTGCGTGCCCAGGACATCCCCGGTGACGTGGCGGAAGTGATCGAACGCGCCATGTCCCCCGAGCCCGCCGACCGTCCGGCCTCGGCCTACGAGTTCGGCGAGATGCTGCGCGAAGTCCAGCGCGCACACGGCCAGATGCCGGACGAAATGGCGTTGCTCGACTCCGAGGAGACCACCGACGACGCCCCGGAGGTTCTGAAGTCGGTCACCGGCCGCCGCAGCTGGCCGCTGACCCTGCAGCCCGCGGGCGCCTCGGTACCCATGCCGAGCTCGACGACCGGCACCTTTCCGCCGACCGCCGCCACCAAATTCCGCCCGCCCACGCCCGCGCGCGAGCCCTTCCCCCGCCAGCGCCTGCTCGACGTGCTGCGTGAGGGCGGCGCGCGCCGACTCGCCCTGATCCACGCGCCCGCCGGTTTCGGCAAGAGCACCATCGCCACGCAGTGGCGCGCGGACCTGGCCACCCGCGATATCCCGGTGGCGTGGCTCGGCGTCGACCAGGACGACGACAGCGAGATCTGGTTCCTGGCCCATCTCATCCATGCCATCCGCCGCGTGCGCCCCGATGTCGGCGCGGGCCTGGAACAGGTGCTGGAGGAGCGTCCCGCCGACGCCGTCGCCTACGTGATCGCCACGCTGATCGATGAGATCCACGCCAGCGGGCAACCGGTGGTCGTGGTGGTCGACGACTGGCACCGGGTGCGCGACCCCGGCGTGCAACGAGCGATGGCGACGTTGCTCGACAACGGCTGCCACCACGTGCGGTTCGTCATCACCAGTCGCGATCAGTCCGGCCTGCCGATCAGCAGGTTGCGGGTGCGCGACGAACTGGTGGAGCTGGACGCCGCCGCCTTGCGGCTCACCGAATCGGAGACTCGTCAGATCCTGGTGGAACGCAACGGTTTCGCGCTCACCGACGAGCAGGTCGAGCAGATCCACCTCGCGACCGACGGCTGGCCCGCCGCGATCCAGTTGGTGAGCCTGACGCTGCGCGGTAAGGCCGACCCGACGCAGCTGCTCGCCTCGCTCGCCGAGGGCGGGCACGGGATGCGGGAGTACCTGGCCGAGAACGTGCTCGACGCGCTGGCGCCGGAGCAACTGGAGTTCCTGATGGCGATCTCGGTGGTCGAGCGGGTGAACGGCTCCCTGGCCGGGGTGCTCGCTGACGTCGCCGACGGCGCCGCGATGCTGGCCCAGGCCGAGCAGCGTGAACTCTTCCTGCATCGGATCCAGCACGATCCTGAGTGGTATCGCATGCAACCGCTGTTCGCCGAGCATCTACGTGCCCGGCTCGATCGCGAACATCCCGGGCGTTCGAAAACACTGCACCGCAAGGCTGCTCGCTGGTACGCCGAGCATCAGCTGCTGCGCAAGTCGGTGGATCACGCACTGGCGGCGACCGATCTCAAACTCGCCGCCGACCTGCTCGAGAGCGGCGGCATGGACCTGATCGACGGGTCCCGGCTGGGCACCCTGCTCGGCACTGTCTCGAAACTGCCTGTGCAGCAGGTGACGTCGCGGTCGAAGCTGTTGATGGCGGTGGCGAGGGCGAATATGAACATGCAGCAGACCGGGACCGCCCGCAGCGCGCTCGGCAGGCTCTCGAACCTGCTGGCCCGCAGCGCGCCCGGTGCGCCGGAACTGACCGAACAGCGGTGTGTGGCAACGGTGCTAGACGCCGCCGATCGGGTGGCACACGATGACATCGCCGAGGTGGCCGACAGCCTGGCCGGCATTCTGAAAGAGCCCGGCGACCTGCCCGCCTGGACGGTGTCGACCGCCGCCAATCTGATGTCGTTCGTTCGGCTGTGCGAGTTCGACTTCGACGCGGTGACCGACCTACAGAATTGGGCAGCCGACTATCACTCCCAGTCGAAGGACCCGCTCGGTCCGGTCTTCGGTCTCTGCGCGTTGGGCGACGCCGCCTACGAGCAACTCGACATCGCCGCCGCTACCACCGCTTTCGAGCAGGCCTACGAGGCTGCCCGAACCAGGGCGGGTCCGCGCTCGGACGCCGCACGCATCGCGGCCGCGCTGCTCGGCGATCTGGCCTATCGCCGAGGCGATCTGACACTGGCTGATCGGCTCCTCGACGAGAGCCACGAGCTGGTCACCCGGGTCGGTCCCGTCGACTTCCTGATCGCGACCTTCGTGACCGGGGCCAGGGTGAAGGCCGCGCTCGGCGACCAGTACACGGCCTCGGCGCGCCTCGACGAAGGCGCGCGAGTGGCCACGGAGAACGGGTTGGCCCGCCTGGACGCCCAGGTGCGGGCCGAACGGTCCAGGCTCGGATTCCCCGCCGGCGACGACGGCTTCGTTCCCGACACCTCCGGCAACGGCGCGCGGCGCAAGAAGGGCGCCGCCGCGCTGATCACCGAGGCGCGCGCCATCGCCGATATCCGGATCCTGCTGGCCGAACAACGGCTGCGCGCCGATGATCGCGCCGCACGCCATGCCAGGGTGATCTACGCGAAGACGCTCGAACAAGGCCGTCCCCGCGCGGAATTGGACGCGACCTTGCTACTCGCCGAATGCCTCGCGTCGGCGGGATGGGTCGGGGAAGCGACCGGGCTGGTGCTGCCGGTCCTGCGCACCTGCGCCGAACTGGGCTGGAGCAGACCATTGCTGGACGCGGGCCCGGGGGTGGTCGGCCTGCTGCACGTGTTGCGCACGCAATCCCATGACGGGCAGGACCATCCGATCCTGCAGAACCTGCCCGGTCACTTCCTCGACGAACTTCTGTAATTTTGGCGGCTGGCGCCGCGGTTCTCGGCGCTGAACTTCACCTCTTCCCTCCCTACGGGTACTCCTTCGTCGCACCCTTCGGTCAGTCCATCGGCGAAGGCGCGCCGAGAACACGGCAAACGCTACGGCTGCCACCACGGACGCAACGGGACATCCCAGGCGCCGTTCGAATCGAGCTTCACACCGAGCACATGGTGCAGCTGGATCACATTGCGCTGGAAGCCGAGTCGACAGCCCGCCATGTACAGCCCCCACACCTTCGCGGTGCCCTCGCCGACCTCGGCGACGGCCGCGTCCCAATTGGTGACCAGGTTCTTGCACCATTCGTGCAGCGTCAGCGCGTAGTGCTCGCGCAGGTTCTCCTCGTGCAGCACTTCGAGGCCGACGTTCTGGATATCGGAGATGATGCGGCCCGAACCGATCAGCTCCCCGTCGGGGAAGACGTAGCGGTCGATGAAATCGCCCGCCTTGGTGGTGCGGGTGTTGTCGTGGCGGGTGATGCAGTGATTGAGGAACAGCCCGCCCACCCGCAGCTTGTCCTTGATGTAGCCGAAGTAGAACGGGTAGTTGTGCACGCCGATGTGTTCGGTGAGGCCGATCGAGGAGACGGCGTCGAATTCGCCCTCGGGGATGTCGCGGTAGTCGCTGTGCCTGACCTCGGCAAGCTCGCTCAGACCTTCCTCGGCGATCTTCTGCTGCGCCCAGGCGGCCTGTTCGGCCGACAAGGTCGCCCCGATCACCTGCACGCCGCGGCGTGCCGCGTAGCGGACCATGCCGCCCCAGCCGCAGCCGATGTCGAGCAGCCGGTCGCCTTCCTTCAACCGCAGCTTCTCGAAGATCAGGCGGTACTTGTTCTCCTGTGCCTGCTCGAGCGTCCAGTTCTCGTCGCCGTACACCGCGCAGGTGTAGGTCATCGACGAGCCGAGGACGTACTCATAGAACTTGTTGGAGACGTCGTAATGGTGGTGGATCGCCTCGGCATCGCGAGTCTTGGAGTGGCGCAAGCCTTCCAGTGCGATCCGGCGCCAGCGCGGCAGCGTCTCCTGCGGCGGAGGCGCGATCGGCTTGAGCCGCTCCCAGCCCAGCGATCGGGCGATGGTGACCAGCGACAATGCCGAAGGACGATGGAACTTCATGTCCTGCATGGCTTTCAAGATGTCGTACGGGTCACCGGGATGCACCCCCTCGGCGATCATGTCCCCGGCGATGTAGGCCCGCGCCATCCCGAGGTCGCCGGGGGCGCCCGCCAGGTAGTTGATGCCGCGTGGGGTCTTGATCTCGAGGGTGTACGGCGCGTTCTCCGGGCCGGTCGCGCTGCCGTCGTAGGCGGTCACGCGCACGGGGATCTCGCCGTCTACCAGGCTTTCGACGACCTCGGCGATGTTGAGCCGGGTCCCCAGCTCTGCCAATACCTCGGATCGGTCCTTGAATGTCGTCACTTGCGTTGCACCGCCTTCGAATACAGATTCAGCAGTCGTTGGTCCGGGTCGTAACGGGTCTTCAGTTCGGTATAGGTGTCGCCGCCGTAGAGCTCGGCGAACTCTGCCTCGTCGTAGTAGGAGTCCGAGTAGAGCGATTTGTGTCCGTCGAACGCGGACACGATCTTCTCGATGGCGCGGTTGGCCGCCCCTTCCGGTTGACCTCGCTCGGTCGGCACCGCCGACCAGAATCCGACATTGACGTAGGTGCGCTGTGGCTCGAGCGGATACAGCGGCCACGGACGCGCGCCGTCCGTGGCCGGCGCGTCGTCGAGCGCACGCAAGCGCAATGGGCACAACCAGATCGGCTCGATCGGTATTTCCCGCAGGAACCATTCGACGAAGTCGGCGGTGTGCTGCACCGGTACCTCGATGTCCTGCACGACGCGTTCCTGCGGGGGATTGCCCTTGCGGGCCTGCCTGCGATCATCGATGTGGTACTTGCGATCGAGCGCGACCAGTTTCCAGTAGAAACTGCTGCGGCGCTTCGACTTCGGCCAGAGTCTGCGAATCTTCGGATTCTGGGCGCCGAACGCGCGTGAGCACCAGAACCAGTCGGTGTCCCAGCGCCACAGGTAGTCGTGGATGGTGAGCCGATCGCGCGTCACGCCGTCGGGGTGCTGCAGGGAGCGGTAGAAGATGTCCATACCGGTGTAGTCGCTGACCGGGCCCGGCTCGTCGGTCTGGCGACCCAGAGTGAGATAACTCTCGCCCGCGCTGAACACCACGCCGTCGATGTAGTCGACTTCTTCACCCTCGAAGCGGCGTTCGATGACGATCCGGTCGAGTTCGGCTTCCAGTTCGCGCAGGTCGTGAAAGCGCACGTGCCGCAGTTCCACGAACGGCAGGACGGGTTCGAGCTCGATCTCGAGCCGGACGGAGTAGCCGAGAGTGCCGTAGGAGTTGGGGAAGCCGTGGAACAGGTCGGCGTGCTCGCCGGTGGGCGTCGCGGTGACGATCTCGCCGGATCCGGTCAAAATGTCCATTTCCAGGACGGATTCGTGGGGCAGACCGTTGCGGAACGAGGTCGATTCGATGCCGAGGCCGGTCACCGCGCCGCCCAGGGTGATGGTCTTGAGTTGGGGCACCACCAGCGGTGCCAGCCCGTAGGGGAGGGTGGCCGCCACCAGGTCCTCGTAGGTGGTCATGCCCGCGACGTCGGCCGTGCGGGCCTGCGGGTCCACCGCGATCACCTGCCCGAGGCCGGACACGTCGAGACCGGGCGCGGTGGGTGCCGCCCTGGCCCGGAACAAGTTCGATGTCTTCTTCGCCAGTCTGACCACGGCGCCGGATGGAATGGCGCGATAGCTTTCCAGCAGTCGCTCCACACCCGCCCGATGCGCGGCATATCCGGACTCGCGTGTGGCCGGTTCGTGACCAGCCCTACCCAAAAGACTCACTGCCACCCTTTGACGCTAGTACGACCGTGTCCGCCGGGCCACCGGATACTTGCGTGCCGCGACAAAATGTCACGTATATGTTCCCGCACCGCCCCGACCTGGTCGGGTGAACCGGTCGGGGACAGGGCAGGATGTAACACGGTCGAGATATCGCCACACCCCCCAGCAAGGAGTCAACAGTGGGACAGGTCAGCGCCAGCAGTTCGATCGTCGTCGCCGCGGATCCGCAGCGCACGCTCGCAGCGATCGGCGATTACGAGACGATCCGGCCGCGCATTCTTTCCTCGCACTACCGCGACTACAAGGTTGTCGAAGGCGGCAACGGTGCCGGCACCGTGGTGGAGTGGACGCTGCAGGCCACCGAGAAGCGCTCACGCAACGTGCGCGCGACCGTGACAGTGGCGGATTCGGTGCTCACCGAACGCGACGCCAACTCCACCATGGTCAACACCTGGACCGTCACCCCCGACGGCACCGGCTCGAAGGTCACCGTCGAGACCACCTGGAAGGGTGCGGGCGGCATTTCGGGCATTTTCGAGGGCATCTTCGCCCCGCTCGGCCTGAAGAAGATCCAGGCCGAGGTACTGGGCAACCTCTCGCGCGAACTGGCCTGAGCTCAGTTCACGGGTCAGTCCTTGCCGATGTCGAAGAGGTTTCCTTCGGGGTCGGCGAGGGTGGTCCACTGGATGCCGTACTCGTCGAAATCGCCGATGTGCTTGCCGCCCAGGCTGACTGCGCGTTCGATGTAGTCGGCCCACTCCGCCGTGTGGAAATCCAGGTGGACCACATTTTTGCCAGGGGTCTTGTCGGGGACCTGGATGAACATCAGGATCGGGGCGAGGCCGGCGGATTTGCCGACGGTGGCGAAGAACGGCGATGCCTCCGGGTCGACGGGCACGTCGAGCAGTTGTGCGTAGAACTCGGCCTGGGCGGTGGCGTTGTGGCAGTCCATGGTGATGTTCGCCAGAGCGATGGGCATCAGATTTCTCCTTCGGTGATCGGCCAGCACACCTCGGTGCGGTAGTCGGCCTGGTTATCGGTGGTGTCCGGTCCGACGAGGTAGCGCTCGCGGACCGGTTCGTCCGGCAGCGCGGCGCCGTGCTCGGCGACGTGGCTGCCGAGCGCGCCATAGGTGCGGTCGAAGTCTTCGAACGGGCCGTCGTGGACGGCCACGGCGAAGTGGCGGGCCGGGAATTCGACTACTGCGAAGGCGCCGGTGGGGACCAACTCCGCGCCGGGCGGTAACGGCACGAACGCGGTGACCGCACCGTTGTCGTCGGTGAAGAATTCGTTCGAATATGTCGCTCCCGCAACCCCTCCCGGGTCGACGCCCGAGGCGAGCAGGGTCGTGTACAACTGCTCGAACGCGGTGCCGCACCAGTCGGCGATGGCGATGCGCTCGATCCGGTCGGTGACCGTGAGCGCCGTGAACGCGGGCTCGATCCGGTAGTCGACCTCGATCGGTGATGAGGGTGCGGTGAGCAGGGCACGCAGCGAGACCACCACCTCGCGGGTGCGTTCGAGCGCGGCCTCCATCCTGATCAGGTGCGCCCGCAGCGCGGTGTCCCGCTCGCCGAGATCCGCGGTGGCGAGCACGGTGCGGATCTCCGGGAGCGGCATGTCCAGGTCGCGCAGGCGGCGGATCAGATGGGCCTGCTCCACCTGGTCGGTGGAATATCGGCGATAGCCGGTACCCGCGTCTACCTCGACCGGCTCGAGTAGCTCGATCTCGTGGTAATACCGCAGCGTCTTGACGCTCAGGTGGGTGAGGCGGGCGAACTCTCCGATCGCCACGGTTGCTGTCATGACGTCCAGACAACACCCTCCAGCGGGTGGAGGGTCAACAACGATCAGGCGGGCGTCAGGACGAAAGCGGCGAGCAACGGCCACTCACCCTCACGCCACCACGAATAGCCGAACCAGACGCCCGGGGTGACCTCACGGATCTCGTCGTAGACCTGCGGGGTGGGTGAGGGCGCGTAGTTCAGCGCCCAGGTGGGGGCGCCGTCGAGGATCGACGGTGCTCGATAGACATCGGCCGGGAACGCCTCGATCCCGGCGCCGGTGACCCGGTTGGTCAGTGTGCCGCCGTCGGGCCCGGTGCGGAACACTTTGCCGATCCACAGCGCCGGTGCGGCCGCTCCGAGTTGCGGCGGGCGGGTCACCCAGCCGTTGGTGACGCCGTTGGCCACCGCGCCCGCCTGTGCGTCCCGGTAGATCTGGTCCTGCTGGGTGACACTGCAGCGAAAGCGCAGCGAATCAACGGTCGCCGCCCGATTGCCAGGGTCGAGAACGCAGCCGTTGCCGTAGTTCTTGATGTCGGTTCCGGAATCGGCCGATGCGGCCGTGGGTGCAAGAAGAAGCAGGCTAGCGACAGATGCGAACACGGCTGATATCGATGCCAGGCGCGCACAGGATGCATTCATCTGATCTCCTAGAGATTGCTGAATCATTGCCCGAGCTTGCATGATCGTATGCGCGATTCCCCGGCGGAGCCATCGTTTCAGTGACCGTTTCCCACGACTAAACTGGCAACCGCACGCGGCCATGCCCCGCACCCGACGTACCCCACGGTTTTCGGCCGCCTCGCACCCGAGGGGCGAGACGGAACGCCGAAGGCGCAGTATCGTCCCTCGGGTGCGAGGCCCCCAGGGCCGAAAACCCCGCGGCGCCAGCCGCCGAAAATACAGGAGCGTTGTGCAACCCGGTGATGGTCAGTTCGATATGCAGGCACTGCTCGCCCAGGCTCAGCAGATGCAGCAGGCAGTGATGCAGGCGCAGGCCGAGCTCGCCGAGACCGAGGTGGCCGGTCAGGCCGGTGGCGGTCTGGTGCAGGCCACGATCAAGGTCAGCGGCGAGGTGATCGCACTGACGATCGACCCGAAGGTGGTCGATCCGGACGATGTCGACGGACTGCAGGACCTGGTGATCGGCGCGATCAACGACGCGATGGCCAATGCGCAGCAGCTCGCGGCCGAGCGCCTCGGCCCGCTGTCACAGGGCCTCGGCGGCGGTTCGATGCCCGGTCTGCCCGACTTCTGATGTATGAGGGGCCGGTTCAGGATCTGATCGACGAGCTGGGCAAACTGCCCGGCGTCGGTCCGAAGAGCGCACAGCGCATCGCTTTTCATCTACTGCAAGTGGAGCCGCCGGATATCGACCGTCTGCAGGCCGCCCTGCAGAAGGTGCGCGACGGCGTCCAGTTCTGCGTCTCGTGCGGCACCGTCGCCGATGGTGAGCTGTGCCGGATCTGTGCCGACCCACGCCGCGACCGCACCATGATCTGTGTGGTCGAGGAACCCAAGGATGTGCAGGCCATCGAGCGCACCCGCGAGTTCCGTGGTCGCTACCACGTGCTCGGCGGTGCGCTCGATCCGCTCAGCGGCGTGGGGCCCGATCAGTTGCGGATCAGGGAGTTGCTGACCCGCATCGGCAATCAGGAAGACGGCATCGATGTGAGCGAGGTGATCATCGCGACCGACCCGAATACCGAGGGCGAGGCGACGGCCACCTATCTCGTGCGGATGCTGCGCGATTTCCCCGGACTCACCGTCACCCGGTTGGCCTCCGGGCTGCCGATGGGCGGCGATTTGGAATTCGCCGACGAATTGACCCTCGGCCGGGCGCTTTCCGGCAGGCGGACGTTGTAGGACCGACGAGGATCAGAGCTCGACGCGGGTCCAGGTGACGCCCTCGCTGGTGGCGGGCTTACCGTTGGCCCACTCCCAGATGATGCGGGCGACCTCCGCCGGGTCGTCGAGGGTCGTGCCGAAATGTCGGTCGGGGGCGCCGTCGCGGTATTCGAGGGTGTAGGGGCCGCTCGCGTCGCGGTAGGTCTGGATGTAGCGCTGTTCGCCCTGCTCGACGATGAGGTACGGGTTGGGGGCGGCGAGCCCGGCGACCCACTGATGCGCCAATTCCTCGGTGATATAGGGGAATTCGCCCGCGCCGCCGTGCGTGACATTGATCGCGATGTGGTCGGCCGGGTCGATGATCCAGGTCAGCTGCGGATCGTAGACGGCGTAGCCGCGCGGGGTGGCGAGGTCGAAGAGCAGGTTGCGGACGAAGCCGATGGCGTCGTACGGCGAGGGGATGTAGAGCGTGTCGCCGCTGGGGCCGCCGACGGATTCGACGCTGAGGAACGAGTCGTCCACCGGCAGTTCGGCGTTGCGCGCGTTCAACTCGGCCGCGATCTCGGCGATCGGTTCGGACTCGGTCAAGCCTTCCTGGGCGGCCAGGTAGGCGTCGATTTCGTCGACAGAGCTGGCGACGCCGGACGGCAGCAGGATGTGGTCGTAGCTCACGCTGTCACTCTAGCGGCTGGCACCGCGGGTCTCGGTCGGCTATTACCGCGGTGTTTCGAAAGGGGGGCCGGTCGGGAAACTCCGGTTTCGTCGGCCCGCGCGGTGCCGGGGGTATGTGGTCAACTTGGTGAATGGGCATCAAGGTGTCACTCGAGCACCGCACGGCATATTCCTTCGATCGTCTCGTCGAGGTGCATCCGCATGAAGTGCGGTTGCGCCCCGCACCGCATTCGCGCACACCGATCGAGGCGTATTCGCTCGAGGTGTCACCGGCCGAGCACTTCGTCAACTGGCAGCAGGACGCGTTCGGCAATTTCGTTGCGCGCCTGGTGTTTCCGAATCCGACGAAGGAGTTGTCGATCACCGTCGGATTGATCGCCGACCTCGAGGTGGTCAACCCGTTCGACTTCTTCATCGAGGACTACGCCGAGTTCTTCCCGTTCGAGTACGACACCGCACTCGCCGAGGATCTCGGGCCCTATCTGCGGCGCGTCGACGAGGCGGAGCCGGGCAGCGGGCCGGGGAAGTTGCTGCGCGACTGGGCGCAGGCGCACCGCCCGCAGGGCCCGACTCGTGCCATCGACTACCTCGTCGAACTCAACTACGCGCTGCGCAACGCCGTCGACTACACGGTGCGCATGGAGGCGGGTGTGCAGACGCCCGACCACACGCTGCGCACCGCGCTCGGATCCTGCCGTGACTCGGCCTGGTTGCTGGTCGGTGTGCTGCGTGAGCTGGGATTGGCCGCCCGTTTCGTGTCCGGCTACCTGGTCCAGCTCACCTCCGACGTGCCGTCGCTGGACGGTCCGTCCGGCCCGACCGCGGACTTCACCGACCTGCACGCCTGGACCGAGGTGTATCTGCCCGGCGCTGGCTGGGTCGGGATGGATCCCACCTCCGGCCTGTTCGCGGGTGAAGGCCACATTCCGCTCGCCGCCACCCCGCATCCCGGGGCCGCCGCCCCGATCACCGGCGCGACCGGGATCACCGAGGCCACCCTCGACTTCAGCAATGTGGTTCGCCGGATCCACGAGGACCCGCGAGTCACGCTGCCCTACACCGATTCTCAGTGGGAACGCATCGTCGCCTCCGGCGCCGCGATCGACGCCCGGATGGCGGGGGCCGACGTGGGCCTCACGATGGGCGGTGAGCCGACCTTCGTCTCCATCGATGACCAGGTCAGCGCTCAGTGGACCACCGACGCCGACGGTAGGCACAAACGTGAGCGCGCCGTCGACCTCGCCGACCGCCTCCGCTCGATCTACGCGCCGACCGGCATCGTGCAGTACCGGCAGGGCAAGTGGTATCCCGGAGAACCGTTGCCCCGCTGGGAGATCGCGATCGCCTGGCGGGCCGATGGCGTGCCGATCTGGCAGCGGCAGGACCTGCTCACCGATCCGTGGACGCCGGTTTCGCGGCAGACACCGGCCCCGCGGGGTGCCACCGAAACGGCGGGGGCCACCCCCTCGAATGGATACGCACCGGCCGGTGCCGAGGTCGCGACCGCCGTGGTCGCGCTCGGCCTGGCGGACGAGTCCGGCCCGATCGCGGCCGATGACGTGCCCGCGTCGGTCGACGCGGTATCGGTGCTCGATGAGCGCCCGCCCACGGTCGTCCCTGTCGACATGGTCCCGGTCCTCGACCCGCGTCGTCGGGTCGGTGGTGACGAAGTCGCTGCCGCGGTCGTCGCGCTCGGCCTCGCCGACGATGACGACTTCCGACGCGACGGCGAGATGAGCGGTGCCGATCTGGTCGACGATGCCGATGCGGGCGATCTCGCGCAGGACGCAGAACCTGCCGTCGAGGTCGAGGGTCTCGAAGAGGTGGAGTCCGGCGACGGACCGGTGCTGATCGACGAGCCCGTCGAGTTGGTCGCCGCCGAGCATCGCCGCACCGCGGAGAGCCAGCAGGCCTGCGCCGACGCCGGTGGCAGTGATCGCCCGGTGACGAAGGCCGAGGTGTCGAAGCGGGAAGCGAAGGCGTCGGCCGAGGCCGCCGAGAAGGCCGCGGACGAACTGCGAAGGATCCTGGGGATAAAGAAAGTTCGCGGCAAGAAGGACAGGAGATCCGGGAGTGCGCCGCAGACGGCCCACCCGCACATCCAGCTGACCCGCTCCCAGCCGAGCAACTCGGCCGCCGGGGTGATCCACGACCGGGTGCCCGCCGCCGAGATCGGTGCGGCCAAGGCCTTGATCGCCGAGATCGCGGGCACCCTCGGCTTGCCCGATGCGCAGGTGCGGCCCGCGTTCGAGGATCCGTTGGCGCGCTTGGCGGCGACAGTGAGCGCGCCGTACGGCGATCCGCCGCCCGCCGATATCGACCCGACCGAGGACTCGCCCGAGGTGCGGCGGGTATTGCTCGAGAGTTTGGAGGAGTCGGTCGATCAGCCGTCGGCGTATGTGCTGCCGATTCACCGGCGGGCCGACGGGGCGGGCTGGGCCAGTGCCGACTGGCAGCTGCGTCGTGGACGGGCCGAGGGCGGTCGCGGTCGGATCGTGTTGGCCGATGGCGATTCGCCTGCCGGACTGCGTCTTCCGATCGGGTCGGTGTCCTGGCACGCACCGCCGATCCTGCCCGACAGCGACCCGCTCTACCAGCAACCGCTGCGCGCGGAACGGGTCGAGCCGCCCGCCGCGGTGGAGTCCGCCGATTTCACGCCGACGACCGCACTTGTCGCCGAGGTCAGGCAGGGGCGGCTGCATGTGTTCCTGCCGCCGGTCACCGAGCTCGACGACTTCCTCGATCTGATCGCCAAGGTCGAGGCGGCGGCGGTGGCGATCGGGCAGCCGGTGGTGCTCGAGGGCTACGCGCCGCCGAGTGACGCTCGGCTGCAGACGTTCTCGGTGACGCCCGACCCCGGCGTGATCGAGGTGAACATCATGCCGACCAGCTCGTTCGCCGAGCAGGCCGAGGTGCTCAACACCCTGTACGAGCAGGCCAGGCTCGCCCGGCTGAGCACGGAATCCTTCGACGTGGACGGCACGCACGGCGGTACCGGCGGCGGCAACCACATCACCCTCGGTGGGGTCACCCCGGCGCGTTCGCCGATGCTGCGCCGCCCCGACCTGCTGGTCTCCATGCTCACCTACTGGCAGCGTCATCCCGCGCTGTCGTACCTGTTCGCGGGTCGGTTCGTCGGCCCGACCTCGCAGGCGCCCCGCGCGGACGAGGGTCGTGAAGGCGCGCTCTACGAACTCGAGATCGCCTTCGCCGAGGTCGCCCGGCTCACCGCCGAGCAAGCCCCCGGTCCGACGCCCTACGAAATCCAGTCGGCCCCTTGGCATATCGACCGCGCGCTGCGGCATCTGCTCACCGATCTCACCGGCAACACCCACCGCGCCGAGTTCTGCATCGACAAGCTGTACAGCCCCGACTCGGCCCGCGGTCGACTCGGACTGCTGGAGCTGCGCGGCTTCGAGATGCCGCCGCATTTCCAGATGGCGATGGTGCAGTCGCTGCTGGTGCGCGGCCTGGTCGCGATGTTCTGGGACAAGCCGCTGCGCGCGCCGCTGATCCGCCACGGGTCCAACCTGCACGGTCGCTATCTGCTGCCGCACTTCCTGATGAACGACATCGCCGAGGTGGCCGCCGACCTGCGCGCGGCGGGCGTCGACTTCGACACCGCCTGGCTCGACCCGTTCACCGAGTTCCGCTTCCCCCGCATCGGCACCGCCATGATCGGTGAGGCGGAGCTGGAACTGCGCGGCGCGATCGAACCGTGGCTCACCCTCGGCGAACAGACCACCGGCCAGGGCACCGCTCGCTACGTCGACTCCTCGGTGGAACGGTTGCAGGTGCGGTTGGTCGGCGCCGACCGCGGCCGCTACGTCCTGACCTGCAACGGCATGCCGGTACCACTGCTGGCCACCGACAAATCCGACGTGCAGGTAGCGGGCGTGCGCTACCGCGCCTGGCAGCCGCCGAACTCCCTGCACCCCTCGATCACCGTCGACGCGCCCCTGGTGTTCGACCTGGTCGACGTCGCGACGGGTATCTCCCGCGGCGGCTGCACCTACCACGTCGTGCACCCCGGCGGCCGGGCCTACGACGACGCACCGGTCAACGCGGTCGCGGCCCAGTCACGCCGAAATCGCCGTTTCGAGGCCGCCGGCCATACGGTGAACCCGATGGATCCCGCCGAACTCCGTGCGAAGATCTCGGCACAGTCGACCGATGTCGGAGCACCAGGCATCCTTGACCTACGCCGCGCACGAACCGTGTGGGGTACATAGTCGGTCATTTGGCGCCAGCCGCAATCAACACAGGAGGCTCGGTGGCTCAGCGCGACGAAGCGCAACGGGGCGGGAATCGGCAGGGATCGGGCGTACGCGCTCAGGTTGCCGAGCAGTTCGCGCGGTATCGGGTTGAAAGCTCGGCGGGTTCGCGCTTCGACGAGTGCGGCAGGCCGACCACGGGCTATTACGACGAGTTGGTCGACGGGCGCGGGCGGGTGCGGTCGATGTGGTCGGAGCTGTCCGCCGACTTCATCGATCAGGGGATCGGCGGGATCGATCGGATCGATCACCGGGTACGCAGACAGATCGAGGACGACGGCGTCACCTACACCGAGGTCGGTCTCGGCGGCGAGGACGACACCGCGATACCGCAACCGTGGCGCCTCGATCCGATTCCGCTGCTGGTCTCCGCCGAGGACTGGACCCGCCTGGAAACCGGGCTGGTGCAGCGCTCGCTGGTGCTCGACGAGGTGCTCACCGATGTGTACGGCCCGCGCCGACTGCTGAGCTCGGGTCTGCTGCCGCCGGAGGTGGTGTTCGGCAATACCGGGTATGTGCGGGCCGCGCACGGCATCACGATCCCCGGCACCCACCAACTGTTCCTGCATGCCTGTGACATCAGCCGTTGGAGTGACGGGCAGTTCCGGGTGCTGGCCGACTGGGCGCAGGCTCCTTCGGGCGCCGGCTACGCCTTGGCCGACCGGCGCGTGGTGGCCTCGGCGATCCCCGAGGCTTTCGAGCACGCGGGGCCGCGTCCGCTCAGCCCGTTCGCCAGGGCCATGCGGTTGATGCTCGAGGAGGCGGCGCCCGAGCTGGCCGACGAGGAAGAGCCGGTCGTCGTCGTGCTCAGCCCGGGTTCGCATTCCGAAACCGCTTTCGACCAGGCATATCTCGCGCAGATGCTCGGTTTTCCACTGGTCGAGAGCTCCGACCTGGTGGTGCGCGACGGCGCGTTGTGGATGCGCTCGCTCGGCAGCTTGGAACGGGTCGATGTGGTGCTGCGGCGCGTCGACGCCGAGTTCTCCGACCCGCTGGATCTGCGACCCGATTCGCGGCTGGGTGTGGTGGGTCTGGTCGAGGTGCTGCGCCGCGGAGCGGTGACGGTGGTGAACACCCTCGGCAGCGGGCTGCTGGAATCGCCCGCGCTGAGCCCGTTCCTGCCGCGCATCGCCCGCTCGGTGCTCGGCGAGGATCTGTTGCTCGACGCGACCCCCACGTACTGGGGTGGCGACGACACCGAACGCGCGCACCTGGTGTCGCACGTCGGTGATCTGGTGCTGCGCTCCGCCGTCGACGGCTCCACGATCTTCGGACCGAGCCTGTCGGCGGCCGAACGCGCCGACCTCGCCGCCCGGATCGAGGTCGAACGGTGGAAGTGGGTGGGGCAGGAACCCGCCGAGTTCTCGGTCGCGCCCGCGGTCGACGGCCCGGCGGGGTTGGCGCCCGCGCCGGTGGGCATGCGGTTGTTCTCGCTGGCCAGGCGGGGCGGCTATACGGCGATGTCGGGTGGACTCGGCCAGCAGCGCATGCGGCTCGAACCGACCCGCAGCGTGATCAAGGTCGCCGCCAAGGACGTGTGGGTGCGCGCGGCCCCGGCCACCGTGCCCGCGGTGGGTTCGGAAGCGCCGCCAGAGGAGCGGTCGCGCAGGGCGGTGCCGGTCGTCGAGGCGATCAGTTCACCGCGTGTGCTCAACGACCTGTTCTGGATGGGCCGCTACAGCGAACGCGCCGAGTCGGTGGTGCGCTTGCTCGCCGCCACCCATGACGTCTATCGGGACTACCGCTACCGCCCCTGGCTGGACGGCGCCGAAGCCTTGCCGATCCTCATGCGCGCCCTGTCGATCACCACGGGCACCGTCGCTCCGCAGTCGGTGCTGCCCGACGGAATCGGTCAGCTGACAGCGGTGCGGTCCCAAGATGACGCTGCCGCGAAGGTTTCGAATTCCGCTGCTGAGCAGGATGATTCGGCAGGTGTCGAAGAACCCGCTCGCGACACCCCGTCATCGAGCGACGAAGAAGCAACGGGCGCGGTGCGTCACGACGCTCCGTCCGAGCCGAAGGCAGCACAGTCGGCGGTGCAGAGCCAGAGCGCCGGACAGGATCAATCCACAGCTGGCGAGCCGGAACCCGATTCCGGGGTCGATGAGGCGGAGGCGCCTTGGGAGCGGGCAGGAACCAGTGCGCTGGCGCGCGCGTTGCGCACCACCGGCGTCACGCCCGAACGTGGTCCGGAGCCGGTTCCCGAGCCCGAGCCCGAGCCGGTTCTCGCTCGGTCGCGGCAGGCGCAGGGCCAGTTCACCCATCGCCCGATGGATTCCAGTGGTCAAGAGGGTGTCGCCGCGCGACGTGCGGTGGCGGGGGCTTCGGCCGAGGGCTTCCAGTATCTGGCTTCGGTGACCGGGGATCGTGAGCTGGCCGGGTCGTTGTCGTACGCGGTGGATCACTACGGGTCCGCCGCGCGGGCGGTGCGCGATCAGCTCTCCGGTGACACCTGGATGATCGTCGGTGCTGTCGATCGCGCGCTGGCCGAATTCCGCAGTGCCAGTACCGACCAGGAGACGGCGCTGTCGGCGGTGCATTCGCTGACGCTGGCGGCGTTGCTGTCGCTGTCGGGGATCGGGGCCGAGTCGATGGTGCGCGACACCGGCTGGTACGTCATGGACATCGGCAAACGGATCGAGCGTGGGCTCGCCGTGACGTCGCTGATCAATGCCGCTCTGGGGCAGCGGAGTTCGGCCGAGGCGCAAGGAGTGGTCGCCGAGGCCGTGCTCACCGCGACCGAGTCGGCGGTGAGTTACCGTCGCCGCCATCGTGGTGCGCCGCGCGTTGCAGCGCTGGCGGGATTGTTGCTGTTCGATGCGGGCAATCCGCGTTCGCTGATCTATCAGCTCGACCGTCTCGAGGCCGATTTCCAGGCACTGCCGGGCGGTTCCGGCGTCTCGCGCCCGCAGCGGCTGCTCGCCGATGCTCAGCGCATGCTGCGCCGGGTCGACCCGGCCGACCTGGAGAACACCGATGACGACGGCGTACGGACCGAGCTGGTGGAACTGCTGGAGGGGGTGCACTTGCGACTGCGCAAGCTGGCCGAATCGTTCGAAACCACCAAACTCGCTGTCCCGGCGGGCATCCAGCCCCTCTGGGGTAACACCAGGATGGTCGGATGACCCGGCGATACATGGTGGTGCACCGCACCACCTACAGCTACTCCGACGAGGTGACCAGCTCCTACGGTCGCGCGTACCTCACCCCGCGCGAGTACCCGGGCCAGCGCTTGCTCGAGCACGAGATCTACATCGACCCCGTCCCCTCGGACCGCTCGGTGGGCACCGACGTCTACGGCAACACCACGACGTATTTCCACGTGACCTCCGAGCATCGCAATCTCGAAGTCACCGGTGAGTCCCTGGTCGATGTCGACGGCGAACACCCGGGGAGCATGCCGGGCGTCGATATGCCGTGGGAGGCGGCACGTCCGAGCACCGACACCGGACCGCTCGCCGTCGAGTTCACCCTCGACCTGCTCCCACCCGAGATCACCCCCGACGTGATCGTCTACGCGGCGGAGAGTTTCCCGCCGGGCAGGTCGCTGCTCGAAGCCGTTACCGAGCTGAACACGCGCATCCACAACGACTTCCAGTACCGCTCGGGCTCCACCACGGTGAGCACCAGCGTGGCCGACGTGTTCGCCGCCCGCGAAGGTGTCTGCCAGGACTTCGCCCGGATCGGCGCGGCCTGCCTGCGCTCGCAGGGCCTGGCCGCCCGCTACGTCTCCGGCTACCTCGCCACCGACCCGCCTCCGGGTAAGGAGCGCATGGTCGGCGTGGATGCCACGCACGCCTGGGCGGCGGTGTGGTTGCCCGGTACCGACGACACCGATCGCACCGGCCGCTGGATCGCCTTCGACCCCACCAACGACCAGTTCGCCGACGAGCGGTACGTGACGGTGGCGTGGGGCCGCGATTACCAGGACGTTCCGCCGCTGCGTGGCATCATCTACACCGATGCCAAGCAGTCCACAATCAAGGTGTCGGTCGATGTAGCTCCGGTGGAGGTGTAGTCCGTGCGTGACTTCGTTTGTCCGAATTGTGGTCAGCAGCTGGCTTTCGAGAACTCGGTCTGCCTATCGTGCCGCAGCGCATTGGGTTTCAGCCTCGGCGAGCGTGCGCTGGTGGTGATCGGCGACCCGCCGAGTGACGAGGCGATCGACCACGTGGCGGGCGTCGTCGACAGCGACCGCTTCCGCCTGTGCGACAACCTGCATGTGGCGCAGTGCAATTGGCTGGTCGACGGTGACGCGTCCGGCCCCGGTCTGTGTGTGTCGTGCAAGCTCACCAGGACCAGGCCCAACGACACCGATACCGACGGCCTCGCCGCCTTCGCCGAGGCCGAGACGGCCAAACGGCGATTGATCTTCGAACTGGTCGAGCTCGGGCTGCCGATCGTCGGCCGCGACGAGGATCCCGAGCGCGGGCTGGCCTTCGATCTGCTGTCCAGCCGGACCGACGACGTGCTCACCGGCCATATGAACGGCGTGGTCACCCTCGACTTGGCCGAGGCCGACGACCCGCACCGCGAGCAGTTGCGCGTCGAGATGGCCGAGCCGTACCGCACTCTGCTCGGCCACTTCCGGCACGAGACCGGGCACTACTACTTCTCCGTGTTGGTCGCCGATGACGCCGCCCTGCAACGTTTTCGCGACCTGTTCGGCGATCCCTTCGCCGACTACCAGGCGGCCCTGGACCGCCACTACTCCCAGGGCGCGCCCAGCGGCTGGAAACGCGACTACGTCTCCTCCTACGCCACCATGCACGCCGCCGAGGACTGGGCCGAGACCTTCGCCCACTATCTGCACATCCGCGACACCCTCGATACGGCGGCGGCCTTCGGCCTCGCACCCGCGGGCGCTACCCTCGACCGCCCGCAGATCGGCCGCGCGGGGTTCGACAAGATCATCGAGCTCTGGCTGCCGCTGACCTGGTCGCTGAACATGGTCAACCGCTCGATGGGCCGCGACGACCTGTACCCCTTCGTCCTGCCCGAACGGGTGCTGGAGAAGATGCGCTTCGTCCACGATCTGTGCACCGGCAGTCATGCCGCGGCCCCGGAGGCTGTCGTCTCGACGGGGTGAGACCTTGTCGATTTCACTGCGACGAGCGTCACAGGTGGCTACGCTGCGTGATTGAGACCGATGCGTCTCAATCCGGTCGGTACCTCGACTCGGACTGCTCGACCAGAAGTGTGTGGCTATGAACTCTCCACTGGTATCAGTCGGTCTGCCGTTGGCGCTGGCGGTGATCATGTTCGGCCTCGGGCTCTCGCTCACCGGCGCCGACTTCGCCCGGATCGCGAAGACGCCGCGCATCGTCGCCATCGCGCTGGTGTGTCAATTGCTGGTGCTACCGGTGGTCGCGTTCGGTCTGGTGCTGCTGTTCGACCTGACGCCGATTCTGGCGGTCGGCATGATGCTGCTCGCCGCCTCGCCCGGCGGGACGACTGCGAACCTGTTCAGCCACCTGTTCCGCGGCGACGTGGCGCTGAATGTGTCGCTGACCGCGGTCAATTCGATCATCGCGGTCGTCACGGTGCCGGTGGTGACGAACTTCGCCATCGGCTACTTCGAGCCGAGCGGCGAGGACAGTTCGGTCGGTCTGCAGCTGAGCAAGGTCATCCAGGTGTTCGCCATCGTGCTGGTTCCGGTCGGCCTCGGCATGCTGGTGCGCCGCTGGTCGACGGAGTTCGCGGATCGGATGGACAAGCCGGTGCGCATCGGGTCGGCGATCACGCTGCTGCTGGTGATCGTCGGCACCATCGCCGGCGAGCACGAGACGCTGGCCGGCTCGCTCGCCGACGTCGGAGCCATCACCGTCGTGTTCTGCCTGATCAGCCTGACGGTCGGCTACTACCTGCCGCGCCTGCTCGGCGTCGCCGACCGCCAGGCCATCGCCTGCTCGTTCGAGGTCGGCATCCACAACAGCACGATCGCCATCACCATCGCGATCAGCGTGCTCGACAGCACCGAAATGGCCGTTCCCGCCGCGGTGTACGGCGTGCTGATGTTCCCGCTCGCGGGGCTCGTCGGCTGGCTCATCACCCGTGGACAGGTGCGATCAGCGGTCGCCGCCGAGTGAGTCACGCGTGCCGTGGGTGACGAGCAGAACCGTCTTGCGGCGGTCGATGCGCGCCATGCGATCGAGGCGGCACGTCTGCCGATGATCCATCGTGACCCCTTCGACCGAATTCTGGTCGCCCAGGCTCGTTGTGAGGAGCTGACGCTGGTCACCCGCGACCCGTATTGCCTGCAGTACGAGGTCGATTCGCTGCGCTGCTGACTCAGGCGCGCAGGCGCTCCTTGCGGAGTCGGTCCACCTCGGGGAGGTCGAGGGGGGCCAGCTCGGCGGCCGGGATGCCGAGGGCCATGGAGATGAGGAGGTCGGCCAGCTCGGGGTTGCGGGCCAGCGCGGGGCCGTGCAGATAGGTGCCGAAGACCGAACCCTGGACTACGCCCTCGGTGCCGTCACCGACACCGTTGCCGACACCACGGGTGACGCGGGCGAGCGGGGTGGCGTCGGCGCCGAGAGTCGTTCCGCCCCGGTGGTTTTCGAACCCGGTGAGGGGTGCTTTGAGCCCGGCAACGAGGGGAGTGGTTGTCACTTCGCCGATGGCGCGAATCTTCTGGGGGGAGGTGGTGACGTCGAAAAGGCTGACGCCGTCGACCTTTTCGCCCGCCGAGGTCTCGTACCAGTTGCCGAGCACCTGGATGGCGGCGCAGATGGCGAGGACCGGAGCGCCCTTGGCGGCGGCCTGCTGGAGGCCGGGGTACTTCTGGAGATGACGGGTGGCCAGCCGCTGGGCGGAGTCCTCGGCGCCGCCGAGGGTGTAGATGTCGAAGGAGTCGGGGACGGGATCGGCGAGGGTGATGTCGATGATCTCCGCGTCGTAGCCGCGCATGCGCAGGCGTTGGCGCAGGACCAGAGCGTTGCCGCCGTCGCCGTAGGTGCCCATCACGTCGGGCAGGACGAGGCCGATACGAATGGTTGACTCGCTCACTTGCGGGCCTCCAGGTCACGGTTGAGATCGCGGAACGCGGTGTAGTTTGCCAGCACCTCGACGTGCCCGGCGGGACAGGACGCGATGGCGCGCACCGGATCCGGGATGAGCGTGTGTTCGACACCGGCGTAGGTCAGGCGCACCGCGAGGTCGGTGGCGCGCTCGCCCGAGGCGACCACCTGCACGCCTTCGAAGTGCTCGAACCGCACGTCCCACAGCCACGACAGGTCCTCGCCATCGGGCACCTGACCGTTCACCGCGATCACCAGACCGGCCGAGGTCGGCTCGATCATCGACAGCGCTTCCTGCCAGCCCGCGGGGTTCTTGGCCAGCAGCAGACGGGCATCGTGTTCACCGACGGTGACGGTGCGGTAGCGGCCCGCGATCTCGCGCACGGTGCCGGTGGCATCGGTCGCCTTCGCCGGCTCGGCGCCCATCGCGACCGCGGCGGCCACGGCCTGGGCCGCATTGCCGCGATTCGCGCGACCTGGCAGGGCCAGATGCAGCGGAGCGCGGAAACCGTCGGGGCCGCACAGGTCTTCGCCGTCGAGCCACCACGCCGGTTGCGGGCGGTGGAAATCGGCGCCGGTCGAGCGCCAGTTCTCGCCCTCCCAGACGATCGGCTCGCCGCTGCGCGGACAACTCGTGGCGTCGACGGCCCAGCCGCTGCCCGCCGACACCCACACCACATTCGGGTGGTCGTAGGCGATGGAGGCCACCAGCACGTCGTCACAGTTGGCGATGACGACCGCGTTCGGATGACGCAAGAGCCCGGCGCGCAGCTTGCGTTCGATCATGTTGATCTCGCCGACCCGGTCGAGCTGGTCGCGGCTGAGATTGAGCAGCACCACGGCGGCGGGGTCGAGCGCATCGCTCACGTGCGGCAGATGCAGCTCGTCGACCTCGATCGCGGCAAGCGCCACACCGGGGTGCAGTCTGAGCGCGGCCACGATGCCCGCGTCCATGTTGGCGCCGTCGGCCTGAGTGGCGACATCGCCGAGCGTGCCCAGCGCCGCGGTCGTCATCCTGGTGGTGGTCGACTTACCGTTCGTGCCGGTGATCAGCACTGTTCGCCGACCGCGTCCGAGCTGCGTCATGATCGACGGATCGATCTTCAACGCGATCAAGCCGCCGATCATCGAACCCTTGCCGCGACCCGCCTTCTGCGACGCCCACGACGCTGCCGCCGCTGCTCGCAAGGCCAATCGCCCACGCACCGAGATGTCTGCCACGCCGCGAGTCTATGTGCGTACCGTCCGGGCGCGCGTGCGGGAGCGGTGTGAGCTGCGTCCGGGTCAGGCCGGGTCGTCGAAAAGGTTGGGCAGACCCTTGGCGTAGCGGTCGATGTCGAGGAGCCGCAGCGGCTCGAGTTCGGGGGTGCGGCGCAGGCGGAAACCGCGGCAGCGCTGCGCCGATGAGCCCGCCACGTCGAGCAGCGCGTTCACCGCGGCGCGGGCCGACTCGTTGGCGCCCTCCATGGTCGCCAGGTCGATATCGGTGCGCACGTAATCACCGGCGAGGAACAGGTTCTCGATCGATCCGTGCGGCTCCGGCCGGGCATCCCACGAGCCCGCGGTATTGATGAGCAACGGGTCGGCATTCGCGTTGCGACTGCCCTGCCAGGTGATTCCCGGATCGAGAAACCAGGAATGCACGTCGGCGGGGCGAAGTAGTTGTTCGCGATCGTTGAGATGGCTGCTCAGCTGCTCCCAGACTTCGCGGAAGATCTCCTCGTGGGTGCATTCGACGGCGGGTTTGCCGTAGAGCATTCCGGGCGAATTCCAATCGGAGATATCGACCGAAAGACAATCGGCCACCGACCCGTCGCCGAAGGAGGGAAGTTTGTCGGTCCACAGCTGATTCTGGCTGATCGAGGTGAGTGACCACGGCGAATCCACATAGGCTGTGTGTCCGCGCGAAATACGCAGTGGCGCACGGAAATAGATCTGCATTCCGTTCATCCAATCGACGAAGAGCCGTTCCGTCACGGCGAGTTCCGGCGCCACGGCGAGCACTTGCGACGACCACAATTTTCTGGCCTGTTCCACGGGCAGCGCCACCACGAAATAGTCGGCCTCGACGGTGCGCGCCCCCGTGGCATCGGTGATCCGCGCGGCGCGGATCCGCCGGTCGCGTACCTCGAGTTCGCTCACCCGTGCGCCGAGTTCGAAACGAACGCCGAGGCCACGCAGGTGGCGTACCCACGGGTCGATCCAGGCGGTGTTGGTCGCGTTGTTGAGCACGCGGTCCAGGCCGCCGTCGTTGCCGAGGCCGAGCGGATTGCCGAGGAACTGTTCGCCCATGCTGCCGATGGTGCGGGTACTGGCCAGGTTCTCCTTGGCGGCGACCATGATGGAGGTGAGCGACCTGGACACGACCGCGCGGAACTCGTGCGAACGCTCGTGCCCGCGCACGAAGTCGTACCAGGAGGTGTGCTCCCACTGCCCGAATCGGCGGGCATCGCAGCTGGTGTTGAACACCATCAGCCGGTTGGCGAAGAACATGCCCTCCGCCGCCGACATCCTGGCGGTCGTGGCGATGGTGGCGGCCAGGGTTTCCCTGATCGAATCCGGGGTGGCCTGTGTGGCGGTGATGCCGTCGGGCAGGGCGAGCAGGATGTCGTCGCCGTCGCGGCGCGAGAACCTGGCCTCCGGCACCGACACGAGGTTGTTCCACACGCCGTCGGCGTTGCCGGCGAACGGAATTCGGCGCATCGTGTCGGGCAGGTTCTGATAGAAGCCGGGGAAGAAGCGGAACCCGTGCTCGCCGGGCAGATCGGGTCTGCCGTCGCGGCCGGTGCCCGGCACGCCCATGCTGCGCGCCTTGCCGCCCAGCGCCCGCGCTTCGTACACGGTGACTTCGAACCCGCGCTCGGCCAATTCGTGGGCGGCGGTCAGTCCGGCGACACCGCCGCCGAGGACGGCGATCCGTCGGCCGGGTGGCGCGGCGAATCCCGGCGCTCCCGCTACGGCCCCCGCCGATATCACCCCCGCTGCGACCGTGCCGCGAAGTAGGTTCCTTCGCGAAATGGGCCACCGCTGTTCCGCCATATGCTGTTCAGCTGCCTTGCTCGAATATTGCCTGGGATTTGCTATCACTCTAGAGCGCGGCGAAGACCTGGCTGTATCGACCTGTGCGTCGTTCGCGAGCTCGAAACCGACCGGTCGCACAACAACCGCATCGGCGACCGGTCACATGCTAGCCAGAGCTCGAGAGATCGTGGGTCGAAATCGGGTTCAGGCTCGGGCCAATTCGGGAGTGGGGGCGGGCGACGCTGCCTTCGTGAGCCCACGGCCGGTGGTGGCCGCGAAGGCCCCCGCGATGACGATCGCCCCGCCGACCAGCGCGGCCACCGACGGCTGCTCGTCGAAAACCGCCCAGGCGGCCGCGATGCCGACGACCGGCACGAGCAGCGACAACGGCGCGACCGTCCCCGCGGGGTAGCGGCTCATCAGGTAGGTCCACAGGCCGGATCCGCAGACGGTGGCGAGGACGGCGATGTAGGCGAGCGCGGCCAGTGCGGGCAGGCCGTCGGCGGAGAACGCGGCACCGATCGCGCGGAAACCGGTTCCAGGGCCCTCGACAATCATCGACAGGGCCAGCATCGGCAGCACGGGGACCACCGACATCCACAGCGTCAGGTGCATCGGGTTGTAGCCGGGGGAATCGGCGCCGGCCTGGCGGGCGCCGATATTGCCGAACGCCCAGCCGAGGCCGCCTGCCAGGGTCAGCAGGACGGGTAGCAGGGTGGAATCGGCCATCCGATCGGCGCCGATCACCACCATGCCGAGCACGGCGACGGCGAGGCCCGCCATCTGCACGGGCCGTAACCGCTCGCGCAGCAGTACCGCGCCGAGCACCACCGTGAACGGCGCCGACGACTGCAGCACCAGTGAGGCGAGACCGGTCGGCATCCCGGTGCGCATCGCCGTGAACAGGAACGCGAACTGCAGGATGCCGAAGCCGGTGCCGTAGAGCAGCAGCCAGCGGGTGCGCACGGCGGGGCGCGGGATGAAGATCAGCACGGGGATCGCGATCACGGCGAAGCGCAGTGCGACGAAGAAGAAGGGCGGGAAGTGGTCGAGGCCGATGCGGATGGCCAGGAAGTTCAGGCCCCAGAGCACGACGACGGTCAGTCCGAGCAGGCGGTCACGGGAGGTCACGCCCTTATCGTGCGGGCCGCTAAAGATCAGCACAATCGAATAAATGTGGACGAATAACGTAGTTTTACTTTATGTTCTCGATCGAGCGATTGCGGATCCTGCGCGAGTTGGCCGACCGTGGAACCGTCGCCGCTGTCGCCGAAGTGCTGTCGATGACGCCATCGGCGGTCTCGCAGCAGTTGAAGGTGCTGGCCAGGGAGGCGGGGGTCGCGCTGCTCGAACCGGACGGGCGCCGGGTGCGGCTCACCGACGCGGGCCAGGCACTGGTGTTGCGGGCCGACGACGTGCTCGCCGCGATGGAGCGGGCCACCGCGGAGATGGCCCACTATCGGGGCTCACCACGCGGGCAGGTGCGGGTGGCGTCGTTCCCGTCCGGGGCCGCGCTGCTGCTGCCGCCCGTGCTGGCGACGCTGGCCGCCAGCGGGGTCGAGCTGGTGGCGGGTGACGAGGACCTGCCGCCGAGTGAGGCGTCGAAACTGCTGGCCGACTACGACATCGTGCTCACCCATCGCGACGAACGCGCGCCGTCGCTGTCCGCGCCGCGGCTGGCGGCGCGGGTGCTGATGCGCGAGCCGATCGATGTCGTTGTCGCGCCGGATCATCCGCTGGCCGGGCGGTCTTCGGTGCGTCCGGAAGAACTCGCCGATGAGACGTGGGTGAGCGTGCGCGGTGGGTTCCCGGTCGACGATGTGCTCGAATCCATTGCCACCGTTACCGGGGTGCGGCCACGGATCGCGCAGCGGCTCAACGAGTTCCGGGTGATCGAGACGCTCGTGGCCTCCGGCTACGGTGTCGCGCTGATGCCGCGCTACGCCGTAGCCCACCCCGACCTGTCGGTACTACCGCTTGCCGGGGTCCGCGCGGCCAGGGTCTACGAGATCATCACCCGCCCGCAGGCGCACCGCAGCCCGGCCATCGCCACGGTGCTCGACGCGTTCGAGGCCGCGGCGCGCGAAGTCATCGCGCGGTGACGGACCCGCGCGCCGAGAATTCGTGCTCCGTCAGAACTGGCCTGGCTGGTACTGCTGACCCGGGTAGGGCTGGCCGGGCTGATACTGCTGTTGCTGGGGCTGACCGTGGTAGCTGAAGTCGTCGGCGACCATCGCGGCCAGTTCGAGCAGGGCCCGCCTCGTCGGCTTGCTGACCAGCTCGAGGTCGATCTCGGCGCCCTCGGCCAGGTGATCGTCGAACGGAACGATCTGCACGGCGCGGGTGCGGTCGAGGAACAGCTTGCGTAGCTGGTCGAGGTCGACCGTGGACGCGCCACGGCGCGAGGCGTTCACGACGACGACGGTGCGCTCGACCAGCTTGCTGTAGCCGTGGTGGTCGAGCCAGTCCAGCGTCGCCGAGGCGCTGCGCGCACCGTCGATGGCGGGGGAGGTGACCAGCACCAGCGAGCTCGCCATATCCAGCACGCCCGACATCGCCGAGTGCATCAGACCGGTGCCGCAGTCGGTGAGGATGATGTTGTAGAACGACTGCAGGATGCCGATGGCCTTGCGGTAGTCGGCCTCGCTGAAGGCCTCCGACACGGCCGGATCCTGTTCGGAGGCAAGCACTTCCAGGCGGCTCGGGGCCTGCGAGGTGTGCGCGCGAACATCGGAGTAACGGGTGATCTGCTGGTCTTCGAGCAGGTTGCGCACCGTCGAGCGGGTCTGGCGCGGCACCCGGTGGGCGAGGGTGCCCAGGTCGGGGTTGGCGTCGATGGCGATGACGCGGTCACCGCGCTGGGAGGCGAAGGTGGAGCCGAGACCGACCGTGGTGGTGGTCTTGCCGACGCCGCCCTTGAGCGAGAGGATCGCGATCCGGTAATCGCCGCGCACGGGCTGGTTGACCCGCTCGCCGAGATCGCGGTAGACGACATCGGCCGCCGACTCACCGGGATTGATCACACCGCCGGACACCTTGTGCACGGCCTTGCGCCACCCGCTACGCGGTGACTTGCGCGCCCGCTTGAGCAGGTTCAGATCGTTGACCGAATGACCGGGCTGGTTCGGTGCCTGCATGTGCTGCGGCTGGAACGGTTGCTGCTGCGGGGGCGGACCGCCCTGCCACTGTCCAGGCGGCGGACCCGCCGGACCCGGCTGGCCGAGCTGACCCGGGAACTGCCCCGGGTGACCGGGGAACTGTCCCTGCTGCTCGGGCTGGCCAAGGGGCATCCCACCCTGCATCGGCTGCTGGTACATCGGCGGCGGCGGAGGCGCCCAGCTGTAGATGGGCTCGGACTGCGGCCCCTGCTCCGGCGCGGGGAACTGTTGCTGCTGTTCGGGTCCGGGGTAGGGCTGGCCCTCGGCGCCCGGGTACTGCGGCTGCTGTTCGGCGCCGGGGTACTGCGGCGGCAGGCCCGGTTGCGGCTGCTCGCCGGTCGCGTGCGGGCCGGGGTAGGGCTGTTCGGCGCCCGGCTGACCCGGCAGCCACGGCTGCTCGCCCGGCTGGCTCGGCCACGGCTGCTGCTCGGGGCCGTTCATCGGCGGCGCGCCGCTGTTCTGATACGGATCGGGCACCGAGTACGGAGCACCCTGCGCGAACTGACCCGGCGGCGCGAAACCCGCGGGCTGATACACGGTTTGGTCGGCGAGGCCGGCGTGGCCGGGCTCGGCGACGGGCTGATCACCGGTCGACGGATCACTGACTTCACCGACTGAGTCGGCGGCGGTTTCGGCGGGCTCGATGTCGTCCTCGGTCGCGGTCTGCACACCGGAGGGACCGGACGCAGCTTCGGACGCGTCAGCCGACGGACTCTGCAGCCACGGCGGCGAGGTCGGATTATGGTCGTTGTTGGTCACAGTTCCCCCACTTGCTCGCTGAACGAGCAGGAAAGCTCGGCGCTGAATATGCCCTAAAACGCTAACACGGAGCCAAATTTCGCGCGCCGGTGGCAGCTGCCATGCACGGGCGGATGGGAATCGAAAGCGCCCAGCTCAACCGGTATATCCGGCGCGAAGCCGACCAGCCGGACCGCGGTTATCCACAGGATCGTAAAACTATCCACAGGTCAGCATGGTGGCCGAGACTCCGGTCCCGGCCACCATGGAGCAACCTATTGCGCGGCGCGGTTCACGGCCGAGACGACCGCGCGCAGCGAGGCGGTGGTGATCGAGGTGGCGATGCCGACGCCCCACACGACCTTGTCGCCGATCGCGACCTCGACGTAGGCGGCGGCCTGCGCGTCGTCACCGGCGGACATCGCGTGTTCGCTGTAGTCGAGCACGCGCACGTCGAAGCCGACGGTCGCGATCGCGTCGACGAACGCGGCCAGCGGGCCGTTGCCCGAACCGCTGATCTCCTGCTCGACGCCCTCGACCTTGACGGTCACCACGATCGAGTCCACGCCACCGTCGGTCTCGGCCGCGGTGACCTTCTGCTTGATCCGCTCGAGCGGCAGGATCGGGTTCAGGTACTCGGTGGCGAAGACGTCCCACATCTCCTTGGGCGTCACCTCGCCGCCCTCGCCGTCGGTGATCGCCTGGATCGCCTGCGAGAACTCGATCTGCAGGCGACGCGGCAGCACCAGCCCGTGATCGGTCTTCATGATGTAGGCCACGCCGCCCTTGCCGGACTGCGAGTTCACCCGGATCACGGCCTCGTAGGTGCGGCCGACATCCTTGGGATCGATCGGCAGGTACGGAACCTCCCAGACGATGTCGGACACGTCGGCGTCGCGCGCGTCGGCGGTGGCCTTCATCGCGTCCAGGCCCTTGTTGATGGCGTCCTGGTGGCTGCCCGAGAACGCGGTGTAGACCAGGTCACCGCCGTAGGGGTGACGCTCGGCGACGGCCAGCTGGTTGCAGTACTCGACCGTGCGACGGACCTCGTCGATATCGGAGAAGTTGATCTGCGGGTCGATGCCGCGCGAGAACAGGTTCATGCCCAGCGTCACCAGGCAGACATTGCCGGTGCGCTCACCGTTGCCGAACAGGCAGCCTTCGATGCGGTCGGCGCCGGCCTGGTAGCCCAACTCGGCGGCCGCGACGGCGGTGCCACGGTCGTTGTGCGGGTGCAGCGACAGCACGATCGAGTCGCGTCGGGCCAGGTTGCGGTGCATCCACTCGATCGAGTCGGCGTACACGTTCGGGGTGGCCATCTCGACGGTCGCGGGCAGGTTGATGATCAGCGGCTTGGCCGGGGTCGGCGCGATGATCTCGGAGACCGCGTCGCACACCTCACGGGCGTAGTCCAGCTCGGTGCCGGTGTAGGACTCCGGGCTGTACTCGTAGCGCCACTCGGTGTCGGGGTAGCGCTTCTCGATCTCCAGGCACAGCGCCGCCGCGTCGGTGGCGATCTTCTTCACCGCGTCGCGGTCGGCGCGGAAGACCACCCGGCGCTGCAGGATCGAGGTGGAGTTGTAGAAGTGCACGATTACGTTCGGTGCGCCCGCGCAGGCCTCGAAGGTGCGCTCGATCAGCTCGGGGCGGCACTGGGTGAGGACCTGGATGGTGACGTCGGCGGGGACAGCGCCGTCTTCGATGATCTCGCGGACGAAATCGAAGTCGGTCTGGCTCGCGGCCGGGAAACCGACCTCGATCTCCTTGTAGCCCATCCGCACCAGCAGGTCGAACATGCGGCGCTTACGGGCCGGGCTCATCGGGTCGATGAGGGCCTGGTTGCCGTCGCGCAGGTCGACGGCGCACCACGCGGGCGCGCGATCGATGATCTTGTCCGGCCAGGTACGGTCGGGCACCGTGATCGGCTCGACCTCTTCGGCGAAGGGGCGATACCGGAACGCCGGCATCGAGGAGTTCTTCTGGGTGTTCCAGGCGGGCTGGTCGGCCGGTGCGGGTTTGCCGGGGGCCGAAATGGTGCGCGAAGCGGATACGAATGCGTCAGCCGAGGACATGCAAGTTTCTCCGTGGGTGTGATGGATTCCCTGAATGGGAGCGGGTCGACCGGCGCGTTGGAACCCCGCGACGGGAGCCGGTCCGTATCAGGACCCGTCGCGGCGGCCGAGAAGAAGAGCCCGCTGCAGCATGATCCTCCGAGCTTACCGCGTGCCCACCCCTGGTTGTAAGCGGCCCGGAACAATTCCGTGGATCAAGTCCGCTGCCATTCGCTCACCGGTTGACCAGTACGGTTTTCCCCATAACGCACGCTTGTACGGACCTGCGCGTCCGACGAGACGTACCGAAGGAATTCGAATGACTTGGTTACAACAGGTGGCCATCTTCGCCGCGGGTATCGCGGCGGGTGGCATCAATACGATCGTCGGATCGGGCACGCTGATCACCTTTCCCACGCTGCTCGCGTTCGGGTTGCCGCCGGTGACAGCGAATGTGTCGAACACGATCGGTCTCGTCCCCGGCTCGGTGAGCGGGGTCATCGGCTATCGGCGGGAACTGGAAGGACAGCGGGCCCGACTGCTACAGCTGGGCACCGCGTCTCTTCTCGGTGGCATCACCGGCGCGATCCTGCTGCTGACCATGCCCGCGGCGGCGTTCAAGGCGATCGTCCCCGTCCTCATCATCGTGGCGCTGATCCTCGTCGTCGTGCAGCCGCGACTGGCCGCATGGGTGAAGAAGCGGCGGGCGGACGGCGCGTCGGCGACGCCGGAACACGGTGGGCCCATTCTGCTGGTCGCGGTCTTCGCCACCGGCATCTACGGCGGCTACTTCGGGGCCGCCCAGGGCGTACTGCTGATCGGTCTGCTCGGGGTGTTCGTGCACGAGGACATCCAGCGGCTCAACGGCGTGAAGAACGTGCTCGCCCTGATCGTCAACGGGGTGTCGGCGGTGATCTTCATCGCGATCGCCGAGGTGGACTGGCAGGTGGTCGCGTTGATCGCGATCGGCTCCATCATCGGCGGGCAGCTCGGCGCGAAGGTCGGGCGGAAGTTGTCGCCGAATGTGCTCAGAGGGGTGATCGTGGTGGTCGGCACCATCGCGGTGATCCGCCTGCTCACCAGCTGAGGTCCCGGTAGCCTCACGCGCTCGTCGTGACTTGTGACAAATGTGGTCGCCACCGGGCGATCCTTCATGTTGCGGGGTATTCTTCGCGTCGGCCATGCGTGATGAGGGAGGTGGCCTGGTGCACAGACGTGCCTTTTTCAAGGCGGCGGGACTGGCGGCTGTTGCCGGTGCCGTGGGAACGACGCTGGCGAGCGTGCCCGCTTCGGCGGATCCGCGCGAGACGATGTTCCAGTCCTGGGTACCGGAGATCTTCGCCCCGATCCCGGACGCGCCGGCGCATACACAGGCGATCGTCATCGGATCCGGCTTCGGCGCCGCCGTCACGGCGCTGCGCCTGGCCGAGGCCGGGATCACCAATACGGTGCTGGAGCGCGGTTCGCACTGGCCCAACGATCCGTGGCGCGAGATCTTCACCGGCGACGATCTGCCCGACGGCCGCGGGTTCTGGCATCGCACCAGCTTCACCGGCGTCACCAAGGTGCCGATGAGTTTCAGCGCGTTCGGCGGGGTGCTGGATGTGACCGAGTATTCCGGTATCGACGTGTGGCGAGCCGCCGCTGTCGGCGGCGGATCGGTGATCTTCACCGGGGCGATGGTGGCGCCGGAGCGCAGGCTCTTCGACCAGGTCTTCGGTGGTGTGGTCGATTACGGCGAGCTCGAAAGCGTCTACTACCCGCGGGTGCGCCAGATGCTGCGGCTCGACCAGATGCCCGCCGACATCTACCACTCCTCGCCGTTCGCGCACTCGCGCGCCTGGGACGAGCAGGTGCGTGCCGCCGGTTACCAGCCGCTGCCCAATGATTCGATTTTCACCTGGGACGTGCTGCGCAGCGAACTCGCGGGAAGCTCGCGTGCCTCGGCCACCTCGGCCCGCTCCAACCTCGGCAACTCCAACGGCGCCAAGTTCGACCTCAACCAGAATTACCTGCGCTACGCCCGCGAGACCGGCAGGTCCCAGGTGTTCCCCGGCCACCGCGTCGACGCCATCGCCCAGGAGGCGAGCGGCAGGTTCGTCGTGGCCGTGTCGAAGCTCGCGCCGAGCGGCCAGGTGCTGAGCACCCGCAACCTGACCTGCGACAAGCTGTTCCTCGGCGCCGGTTCGATCGGCACCTCGGAGCTGCTGGTCCGCGCCCAAGCCACCGGCACGCTGCCCAACCTCAACGAACACATCGGCGACGGCTTCGGCACCAACGGTGACGTGGTGCTGGCCCGCGGCGCGAGCGCCATCGCGGGCCAGGGCCAAGGTGTGCCGAGCGCCAGCCGGATCCACGACTACTCCAACGTGCCGGTCACTCTGGAGAACTGGTACATCCCCGGCATCCCGTTCGAGACCGGCGCGCTGGCCTCGCTCGGCATGGTCCTCGATCCGACCCGCGCTCGCTTCGGCTATCACGCCGCGACGGGCGGCGTCGGCCTGAACTGGCCGACGGCCACGCAGCACGCGGTCGCCGCGGCGGCGCGCGTCGTCGATCACCGGATCGCCGACCGCGCGGGCGCGGTCGCCGAATACGGCGCGCTCGGTTACGACGCCAACGCCCAGTTCACCGCGCACCCGCTCGGCGGCGCGGTCCTCGGCAAGGCCACCGACGCCTTCGGTCGCGTTCACGGGCACCCCGGCCTCTACGTGATGGACGGTGCCGCGATCCCCGGCAGCACCGCGACCGTCAACCCGTCTTTGACCATCACCGCACTGGCAGAACGCAATATCGAGGCCGTCCTGCGCGGCTGAACACGCCACCGACCGGCGTCCGCAACTCCCCTCGCGGCGCCGGTCCACCAATTAGCGTGGGCAGTGATGTCAAGGCCGACCTACGCGGCGCCGACCGCCAGATATTCAGGAGCAACAGTGGCTTCACCGGGGATCGAACGGGTCGAGGCCCTGCCGGACGTGCGCTCGAAGACGCCCAGCCTGCGCACCGACATCTCCATGCTGATCCTCGCCATCATCTCGGTGGTGCTGGTCGTGTGGATCACCTTCTTCCAGGTCAGCGGGCCGACCTACCACGCGATCGTCGTCGTAGACACGTCGATCTGCGCGATCTTCCTGGTCGAGTTCCTGTGGCGCTGGCGCCGGGCGGGCTGGCCGTGGTCGTTCCCGTTCATCTACTGGTACGAGGTCCTCGGCATGATCCCGGTGACCACCCCGCTGTTCCGCGGGTTCCGGCTGTTGCGAATCGTGGTGATCTTGATCCGGCTGGGCCGGGTCGCCGACCGGGCGCTGGGGGAGCGGGTCACCGCGACGATCGTCAACCGGTTCGTCGGGACGATCGTCGACGTCATCAAGCGTCCGATGACGATCGCGATCCTCGACGAGGTCTCCAAGGTCCTGCGCGCGGGCCACTACACCCAGAACATCGCCGCCGCGCTCGAGGAGAACCACGCCGAGGTCGATCAGCTGATCATGGACCTGATCAAGAACGACCCGCAGACCGGCAAGCTGCGCTACGTCCCGTTCCACGACGACATCATCCGGCTCGTCGCCGACACGGTGTACCGCATGCTGCGTCAGCTGCTCGACGACCCGCGCACCGACGAACTCGTCGCCGACATGCTGCGCGAGAACCTCGACCAGATCAACGACGCCGTGCGAGCCGGGGTGACGGTGCCGCCCTCACACCGTGGGGCGACGCCCGCCGAGCACAGCGTGCGCCACCACATCGGTCAGATCAAGCGTGCCTGATCTGGTCACGCGGCTGCGCGAAGCGCAGGGTCTCGAAGATCACCAGCGCGGCCAGCACGGTGCACAGCACGGCGAGCGAGGCGAGCGCGGGCAGGTGCGCGGCGGCCGGGATCAGCGCGAGCAGTAGGACCACGGTGACCACGCGCGCGATCGACACCGATTTCGAGGCATAGTATTTCGCCACGACGACGCCGAGGATGAACAGCGCCGGTCCCGTGTAGAGCGCACCGAGCGGGATGCCGTAGAGCGGGTCGGTGAGCTTGTGGTGCGAGGAGTCGCCCACGTAGTACAGCACCTTCTTCAACCCGAGCGAGAGCGCGATCACGCCGACGATCATCGGAAAATGCCAGTAGGTGTAGCTGTTCTGCGCGATCTTGATCTGCTCGGCACCCTTGGCATGGGCCAAACTGTGTTCGATCGAGAGCGCGGCGACGTCGAAGTAGAGCCACCACAGCAGACCCGAGACCGCGAGCCCGAGCATCGAGCCGAGCGCGATCGGCCACGAGATCGGCAGTCCGGCCACCCCGATCCCGATCGAGACGATCGATTCGCCCAGCGCCACGATGACGATCAGCCCGTAGCGTTCGGCGAAGTGCTTGGCCGAATTGAGCCGCCAGTCGGTGCCCGCGACGAAGGTCCACACCATGTCGCCGACGATCGCGGCGATCCACAGCAGGATCTGGGTGAGGCCCGAGGTCATCGCGGCGATCACCAGCAGCGTGGTGCCGACGGTGATCGAACCGAGCGCCCAGCGCAGCAATTGCCCGCGTAGCTGGGAGTCCTCGGCGCTGACCGCCCAGAAGATGGCGACGTGCACCAGCCGCACCACCAGGTAGGCGATGGCGAAGACCAGCGGACCGAACCAGCCGCCGGGCAGATCGGTGAACGCCTCGGGAATGGTGAGCGCGGCGATGAACGCACCGCCCATCGCGACGAAGATGCCCACCCGCGCGATGCCCTCGTCGGCGCGCACCACATTGCCCAGCCACGAGTAGGCGATCCACAGCCACCACATCAGGGCGAGGACCAGCGTGGCCCGCAGCATGTTCGCCGCCGTTGTCTCTTCTGCCGCCAGGTCGGTGACCATGGTGAAGGCGAAGACGATCACCAGGTCGAAGAACAATTCGAGCTGGGTCACCGAGCTGTCCGCGGTGACCGGACGGAACCGGACCCGTCGATTTCCGATCATGCGTCAATGTTCGCACCCGAGGTCCCGATCCGCGCGCGGCGACGATGGTTTCGCAGACGGCGCAATCAGCCGGCCACGTAGCCCCCGATCTCGGGATATCGCTCGGCGAAGTCGATGAAGTTCGCGACCGTCTCGTCGTGCAGCTTGCGCAGTGTGCGGTTGAACAGGATGCCCGGAATGGGCAGCGGAAGTGAGAGCTCCACGTGGTAGTCGACCTCGGTACCCTCGGGAGTCTCGAGCAGCTCGATCCAGCCCCCGCCCTTGGAACCGCGACTGCTGTCGACCACCTGCCACGACGACCGGTACTGCTCCCAGGTGTACTCGAGCACCTGGGCGTCGGAGTTTCCCATGAAGTGGGCGGTGGCGAAGACCCGGCGCGGCCTGCCGTCGGCATCGCGCGGGCCCACCCGGACATCACTGAGCGAGGTCGACCACTCCGACATCAGGTCAACGGCCAGTAGTGCGTCCATCACTTGGTCGATCTCGGCGTCAACGGTGAATCGGATGTCGATCTTCGAGCGCATCTGTGTCTATCCTCCGAACCCCCGCTGCTTTCGCGCCCGATTGTGCACAGTCGTACTAGTGATCGTCAACACGTCTATGGTCTGGACAAATGACCGGGTCAGGTGCGTATCACACGCTCGACGGCCGTTTCGATCAGCGCCATGCTCTGTTGCTCGGTGAAGATTCCGGGCAGCGTGAGGTGTTCGACGATGAGCCAGTTGAGCGCCAGGTAGAGCAGTAGTACCGACTCCGCGTCGCCTGGCATGCCGGATGCCAGATGATTGCGTACGTTGAAATCGATGTCGGCGCGGACGCGTTCGGTGAGCACCGTGCGGAGCTCGGGACGCCGGGTGGCCTCGAGGCGGAGTTCCAGCAGCGCGAGATAGGCCTTGCGATGCGATTCGATGCGTCCGACCACCTCTTTCATCAGCGTGGTGATGTTGTCGATGTCCTTCGGCCCATCACTGACCAGTGCCATCGTCTCCTCGCTCGGCTGCACCACCTCGTAGAAGCGCACACCCGCCTGCGTCAGGAGCTCGTCGCGATTGGCGAAGTAGTTCGACGCCGTGCCCGCGGGGACCGCCGCCTGTTTGTCCACCGCGCGGAAAGTGAGGCCGCGGGCGCCTTCGTCGGCGAGGACCTCGATGGCCGCGTCGAGGAGAGCTTGTCGTCGTTCGGGGTTGGTACGCACTTGACACCACTCCATCTGTAGTACTACCTTGAAACCACTTCAAGCATAGTACAACAACTGAGGCGGTAACCATGCGAAAGCTTGTCTACTACATCGGCGTCTCCCTCGACGGCTACATCGCAGGTCCCGGCGGTGAATTCGAGTTCTACCCGACCCCGCCGGAATACTCGGGCTGGCTCAACGGCGAATTTCCCGAGGCGATCCCGGTCCACCTCCGCCCGCATTTCGGCATCGACGTCGATACGCCGAACAAGAACTGGGACACCATGCTCATGGGTCGCGGCACTTACGCGGCCGCCTACGACGCAGGCATCCTCAGCCCTTTCGTCCACATGAAGCAGTACGTCTTCTCCTCCTCGCTCGGCCCGGTCGACGCCCCCAACATCGAGATCGTCGACGGCGATCCGGTCGAGCTGGTGCGCGAGCTCAAGCAGCAGGAAGGTCTCGACATCTGGCTGTGCGGCGGCGGGAAGCTCGCGGGGCAGCTCCTCGACGAGATCGATCAGCTGATAGTCAAGACCTACCCGGTCATCGCTGGCGAGGGCATTCCCGCCTTCACCGGCGTCTTCAAACCGACACTTTTCGCTCCGACCCGACGCAAGGAATTCGACAGCGGCGCGCAGGTCACCTGGTTCGATCGGAGCTGAATCCGGCGGTTATCCACAGGTGACAAGCCTGTGTCGTTTTCCACAGGCAGGGCAGGTAGCAGCAAAACCGGTGGCCGGGGCCCGGTACTCTTGGTCGCTGATACCAATCTGACACTCGATCGTGAAGGACCTGCTGTGGCTCTCGTAGTTCAGAAGTACGGAGGATCCTCGGTGGCTACCGCCGAGCGGATCCGGCGCGTCGCTGAACGGATCGTGGAGACCAAGAAGCAGGGGCACGACGTGGTTGTCGTGTGCTCTGCCATGGGCGACACGACCGATGAGTTGCTCGATCTCGCGGAGCAGGTGGCCCCGTCGCCGCCTGCTCGCGAGATGGACATGCTACTCACCTCGGGCGAGCGCATCTCGAATGCCTTGGTGGCCATGGCTATTCATACTCTCGGTGCCGAGGCTCGCTCGTTCACCGGTTCGCAGGCGGGCGTGATCACCACCGGCGCGCACGGCAACGCCAAGATCATCGACGTGACCCCCGGCCGTCTGCAGGAGGCGCTCGCCGAGGGCCAGATCGTGCTGGTGGCCGGCTTCCAGGGCGTGAGCCAGGACAGCAAGGACGTCACCACGCTGGGCCGCGGCGGTTCCGACACCACCGCCGTCGCGCTGGCCGCGGCGTTGAAAGCCGATGTCTGCGAGATCTACACCGACGTCGACGGCATCTTCTCCGCCGACCCGCGCATCGTGCCCGACGCCCAGAAGCTCGACAACATCTCCTACGAGGAGATGCTCGAGATGGCGGCCTGCGGCTCGAAGGTGCTCATGCTGCGCTGCGTAGAGTACGCGCGCCGCTACAACGTTCCCGTTCATGTTCGGTCGTCCTACACCGACAAGATCGGCACCACTGTTTTCGGATCGATGGAGGACATTCCCGTGGAGCAGGCAATCCTGACCGGCGTCGCGCACGACCGCAGCGAAGCCAAGGTGACCGTCGTCGCCCTACCGGACGAGCCGGGCTACGCGGCCAAGGTGTTCCGCGCGGTGGCCGACGCCGAGATCAACATCGACATGGTGCTGCAGAACATCTCCAAGGTCGACACGGGCAAGACCGACATCACCTTCACCTGCCCCAAGACCGACCTGGTCCGCGCGGTGCAGAAGCTCACCGAGCGTCAGGCCGAGATCGGCTTCGCCGAGATCCTCTCCGACGATCACATCGGCAAGGTTTCCCTGGTCGGCGCCGGGATGAAGTCGCACCCGGGCGTCACCGCCACCTTCTGTGAGGCGCTGGCCAACGCGGGCGTCAACATCGACCTGATCTCCACCTCGGAGATCCGGATCTCGGTGCTGGTGCGCGACACCGAACTGGATGAAGCGGTGCAGGTGTTGCACAAGGCATTCGATCTCGGCGGCGAAGAGGCAGCTGTCGTCCACGGCGGAACGGGGCGTTAGGTAATGGGTGTACGTGTAGGTGTCGTCGGTGCGACCGGTCAGGTCGGCACGGTCATGCGCAAGCTGCTCGAAGAGCGCAACTTCCCGGCCGACGAGGTTCGGTTCTTCGCCTCGGCTCGGTCCGCGGGCAAGACGCTGCCGTGGCGCGGCGGCGAGATCGTCGTCGAGGACACCGAGACCGCTGATCCCTCGGGTCTGGACATCGCGCTGTTCTCGGCAGGCGCCACCATGTCGCGTGTGCAGGCCCCGCGCTTCGCCGCGGCAGGCGTCACCGTGATCGACAATTCCTCGGCCTGGCGCAAGGACCCCGATGTGCCGCTGGTGGTGTCGGAGGTCAACCCCGAGGCCACTCGCAACCTGCCCAAGGGCATCATCGCCAACCCGAACTGCACCACCATGGCCGCGATGCCGGTGCTCAAGCCGCTGCACGATGTGGCCGGTTTGCAGCGCCTGATCGTGTCGAGCTACCAGGCAGTTTCGGGTAGCGGGCTGGCCGGTGTGGAGGAGCTCGCCTCGCAGATCCGCGCGGTGGCCGCCGATGCGGAGAAGCTGGTGCACGACGGTTCGGCCGTGGAGTTCCCCGCGCCGAACAAGTACGTCGCGCCGATCGGTTTCAACGTGATCCCGCTGGCCGGCGCCCTGGTCGACGACGGCTCCTTCGAGACCGACGAAGACCAGAAGCTGCGCAACGAGAGCCGCAAGATCCTCGGCCTGCCCGACCTGCTGGTGAGCGGCACCTGCGTGCGCGTTCCGGTCTTCACCGGGCACTCGCTGTCGATCAATGCCGAATTCGCCGAACCGATTTCGGTGCAGCAGGCTCAGGAACTGCTGGCCAAGGCGGCGGGCGTGCGTCTGGTCGACGTGCCCACCCCGCTGGCCGCCGCGGGCCAGGACGACTCGCTCGTCGGCCGCATCCGCCAGGATCCGGGTGTGCCCAGCGGTCGCGGTCTCGCACTGTTCATCTCGGGCGACAACCTGCGAAAGGGCGCTGCCCTCAACACGATTCAGATCGCGGAAGTTCTGCTCGAGAACCGCTGACCGAGCACGCGATCGGACCGGGTCACCACTGCAGGTGGCCCGGTCTGCTGCGTTTCACGTCCGGCGCAGGCCGTCGAGTATCACCGAGAAGGCGAGTCGGCGTCTGCGTTCGTCCGCATCGCGGGTGGCGTTGAACCCTGCTTTCAGGATGAGCATCAGGTCGTCGACGTCGATGTCGGGACGGATCGCGCCGGTGCGCTGTGCCCGCGCGAGCAATGTGCCGATCGCCCCGGACAGATCCGCCGACGCGCCGAGGGCGGCGAGCCGATCCGATCCGACGGCATCGGCGAGGTCGCGTTTCACGCCGTTCTCGCGCGCCATGAAGGCGAGGAATTCGAAGAAGGCGACGCCTGCGTCGTCGGCGATGGTGAGTTCGCGGGCGTACGCCACCGCGCGTTCGACGCGATCGATGATCGCGGCTGTGAAGAGCGCTTCTTTGCTCGGGAAATGCCGATAGACCGTACCGGCGCCGACACCGGCCCGCCGGGCGATCTCGTCGAGGGGAACCGAAATGCCCTCGCTGGCAAAGGCTTCCTGCGCCGCGCTCAGCACGAGCTCCCGATTGCGGCGGGCGTCGGCGCGCAGTGGGCGTGGGTCGTCGGACACGGGTCTCAGTCTAGGCGAGGTCTTGACAAACGGGGCGAACGTTCCGGATAGTAAGCGGGGTCATCGTTCCGCTTATTGGTGAGGTGCCTGATGCCCGAGAGCCCGGTCCAACTCGTCGAACGGCTACTGGCCGTGCTGCCCAGCCGCGATGCGGCGGCTTTCACCGCCGGATTCGCCACCGACGCCGCCTTCGAGATGCCGTTCGCCCCGCCCGGCGTACCGACCCGCATCGAGGGCAGGGCGGCGATTCACGCAGCCCTCGAACAGCGCTGGACCGCGACGTCGGCCGTCCGGTTGCACGCCATCCACCCGCGGATCTACGCCACCGACGATCCTGAGATCGTTGTTGTCGAAAACGAGGTTGAGGTAACTCGGCCGGGCGCGGAGCGCACCAGGGTCCGGTCGTCGGTCAACGTGATCCAGGTGCGCGACGGCGAGGTGGTGCTGTTCCGCGACTACATGGATTCGGCCCGTTTCCAGGCGGCCGCGCTCAACGGATAGTTCGGATCCCCGGGGTGCGCGGGTCGTTGCCGACGCACGCCAGGATGGCGCAGCCCGGTGGGATGCTGGCGAAGGGGGCGGCCAGCGGTTGGTTGAGGCAGTTGAAGACGGTGCAGCCGGGGTAGGCGCCGGGGCCGATACCGAAGACGGCCAGCAGGATGTTGGCGTCGATGAGTTTGGCCGCGTCGAACTCGAGCGGGGGCTCCACATAGGGTTCGGCGACCGGCGCCTGGGTGTCGGTGAAGGCGGCGAACAGGCGGCGGAAGAACTCGTGGGGCAGTTCTTCGGCGTGGGCGAGGATGCCGCTCGGGCCGTAGGCGGTCTGGTTGCCGAAGGGGCCGGTCCACATCACCGTCAGGTCGAGGCTCGGCAGGAAGAAGACGTTCTGCAGGCCGAGCCCGGACATGAAATAGCTGTCCGGGGGCATGAAGTCGGGGGATTCGCTGCAATCGGCGCCGAGCCAGAACAGATAGCCGTAGCAGCTGTTCGCCTTCGACGGTGTGCGGGCTTTGCGCAGATAGTCCGAGGAGACCACGCGGTCGGCGCCCCAGCGGCCGTCGTTCGCGACGAGCAGTCCGATCTTGGACAGGTCGTTGGGCGGCAGCATGAGGTGGGCGTAGCCGTAGGTGTGGCCGGATCGGTCACTGGCCCAGTAGTAGTCGCTGCGCGGAATGCCGAGCGGGTCGAACAATTCGCGCTGCGCGAACTGCTGCAGCGGTTCGCCGACGGCCAGTTCGATCACGTAGGACAGCAGGTCCACATTGCGCTGGCTGTAGCTGAACGTGGTGCCGGGCGGGTTGGTCAACTGCACCGACAGCGCCTGCACCGCCGAGTGCGGGTCGATCGGGATCACCGCGGTGACGCCCTCCGACAGCACTCCGACCTGCATGCCCGAGGATTCGGTGAGCAGGTTCTCGACGGTGATCGACCGGTGTACCGCATCGCCGAGGCCGGGCGGCAGATAGCGATCGATAGGGGCGGCGATATCGATTTTGCCTTCGTCGGAAGCGATTCCGGCCAGCATCGACACCACCGATTTGGTGACGCTCCAGATGTTCCACGGCGTATTGCCGGTCTCGTCGTTGCGCAGCCCTTCACCGACGAGACAGTTGTGCCGGAAAATCTGGACGTTGAGCCGGTTGCGAGTGGCGGCGAACTGCAGTGCCGCTTCGAGTTTCGCCGAATCGAGCCCGACCTGTTCGGGTTGGGCGCGTTCCAGCTCGCGAGCCGACGTCACCTCACAGGTCGTGCTCGGCGCGGCGTGGGCCGGGACGGCGAATAGGCTCGCCGAGGCCAGCACCGTAGCGATCGTTCCTGCGAAAACGCTCGTGATGGGCCGCATGCGGCCGAGGGTAGCCCTTGTCACGCACCGTAACCCGTATAGCGTGGCCGTAGAACCCACTGATCACAGGCATATTCACCTCCTCGTAACTCGGCGAATCCCGTACACCCCCGCACCGATCGCGAGCACCCCGAGCCCAGACAGCACCGACCCGATCGGCAAGGCGAACCCGACCACCACACATCCCACCGCGCCGAGCACCGGTACCCAACGCTGCGGCCTTCCCTCCGCGGCGGTCAGGGTGGCCGCCGACAGATTGGCGATGAGGTAGTACGCGAGCACCGCGAACGACGAGAACCCGATCGCCGCCCGCAGATCCATCGTCGCCGCGAGCACCGCGACCACCACACCCACCGCCAGTTCGGCTCGATGCGGGACGGCGTACTTCGGATGGATCCGGGCCAGGCTCTGGGGCAGATGGCCGTCACGCGCCATCGCCAGCGAGGTCCGCGAGACCCCGAGGATCAACGCCATCAGCGAACCCGCCGCCGCCAGCACCGCACCGATCCGCACCACTGGCGTCAGCCAACCCGCCCCCGCCGCCTCGACGACCTGCGCGAGCGGATCACGCGCCGCCGCAAGGCCACCCGACCCCAACGTCAGCAACGCGGCCACCGCCACGAGCGCGTACACCGCCAAGGCCACCGCCAGCGCGAGCATGATCGCCCGCGGAATCGTCCGCTTCGGCTCACGCACCTCTTCGCCGAGCGTGGCGATCCGCGCATACCCCGCGAAGGCGAAGAACAACAGCCCCGCCGCCTGCAACACCCCGTACGGCCCGATCTCCTTGTCGAGCACCGCTGCCCCCGAATGATTCCCGCCCACGCCCACCACGACGACCGCCAGCAGCACGGTCAACACCACCGCCACGATTACCCGCGAAGCCGATGCCGACTTCTGCACCCCCACATAGTTGATCCCCGTCACCACCATCACGGCCCCCACCGCCACCGCGTGCGCCTGCCCCGGCCACGCGTAGCTCCCCACCGTCAATGCCATCGCCGCACACGACGCCGTCTTCCCCACCACGAACCCCCACCCCGCCACATACCCCCAGAACGCCCCGAGCCGCTCCCGCCCGTACACATACGTCCCCCCGGACACCGGATACAACGCAGCCAGCCGCGCCGAAGACATCGCATTGCAATAGGCGATCACCGCGGCCACCCCCAAGGCCACCAACAACCAAGACCCGCCCACCCCCGCCGCGGGCCCCAACGCCGCGAAAACCCCGGCCCCCACCATCGCCCCCAACCCCACGACCACCGAATCCCCCAAGCCCAGCCCCCGCCGCAACTGCCCATCCGAAGTCATAGACCCATCCTCGAGCATGGGTGCGGGACCCGCGACCCGGAGACGACAAACGCCGCCAGGTCGATGAGGGTGACCTGGCGGCGTTCGAGTCGATGGGCCACCTCGAGGACGGCCCGTCAGGGTGTCGACGCCCCACAAGCGCCTCTCGGCGGGTGGTCGCTCGTAGCGACAAAGGGGTGAGGCCCGGGGCTGTTCGGACGTCGACAGTGTGTCCAACCGCGGCTGCCGGTGAACTATTCCGGCGGCTCGATGTGACCCGCGCTACGCCTCATCTCATAGGCGGGCGCGGGCTTGGTTCCGGGCTCTCCAGTGGTCGATGACAGGGGTCAGAAGTTGCTGAACCAGTACAGCAGGCATGCCAGCAACCAGACGATCGCGGTTTCCATAGTCGATCTCCTTGCGTCGGTACATCCATCATCGCCGACAACCCGCCTTCGCCGACAAGTTGTTCTTAAGAAGCTCTAGAGACCGACACCGCATTGTTGCTTCAGACACCGGAACAACCGGGTCCGATCGGTCTCGAGGGGTGATCGGTCGGACCCGGCGGTGCAGACCAGAAGGTGGCTCTTCCAGACGCTGAAGACGCACTGCCGACGGTAACCACACCGACGGGCTGGGCCGAGGATGTTCCACGTTGTGTCGGCGAGTACGCGTGCCGGGCCGGTCGGTCGAGGGGTTGATCGGCCCGGGCGTTTGCGTATGGCTCGAATTCGGGTAAGTGTTGGGGAGTGGTCGATATTGCCGAGCACTCCGACGCGCTCGACCGTGCCGAGGCGCGGCTACGCGAAGAATTCGCGACGATGTTCGAGCTGGAGACGATCCATCGTTTCCTGCATACCTCCTATGAGAACTTCGCCGCTCGCGCGACGGTGACTATGTACTTGCCGCTGCTGGCCGAGCGATTCGGGCGGCAACGGTTGCAGGCGCTGGCCAAGATCGAAGGCAAGGTGGCCCGGCCGCGCCCCACGGTGCTGTTCCTGTGTACCCACAACGCGGGCCGGTCGCAGATGGCCCTCGGCTTCTTCGAAGATTTGGCGCTGGGGCGGGCGGTGGCCTGGTCGGGCGGGTCGGTGCCGGGCGGGCAGCTCAATCCGGCCGCGGTGGCGGTGATGGCGGAGGTGGGCGTCGATATCTCGCGCGAGTATCCGAAGCCGTGGACCGACGAGATCATCCGCGCCGCCGACGTGATCGTCACGATGGGCTGCGGGGATACCTGTCCGCTGGTGCCGGGGGTGCGCTACGAGGAGTGGATCATCGAGGATCCGGCCGGGCTCGATGCCGAGCTGGTGCGGCCCATCCGCGACGACATCGGTCATCGCGTGACGGGCCTGCTCGCCGAGCTCGGCATCGACGTCACCGATCCCGTAGATACGCCACCCAACTCCCGAACCGGGTGATGTCGGTGGCTGCGACGGCGGCGTCGTAGCTGCAGGCGAAACCGACCACCGCGCGGCCATCCGACAGTTCGATGCTGGTCAGTGCCATCGGTGGCGGTAGTTCGGCGAGGAATCGGCCGAGGCCCGCGGGGGAGACCAGGAACAGTTCGCCGAGGATCGGTGCGCCCTGTCCGTCACCGTGGCGGACCAGACCAGGTTTGGACGGCGTGGTGTCGAGGGCGGTGAGGCGGTAGGCGTCGGTGGTCGTGATCTCGTCCGCGAAGCGCGCGCCCAGCTGTTCGAGTTGCCAGTGCAGGGGTTGGCCGCGCAGGTGGGCCCCGAAGACAGCAAGGGGCACACCGGTTTCCACGAGAAGCGGCGCCGGGGTGCCGGTGATGCGGGCGGCGAGGTCGACGGCGAGTTGGTCGGCGAAGGCGGGGACCACGACCGTCACGCCGAACGGGAGACCGTCGGCGGTGGGTTTGCCGGGGACCGCGACGGCGGCGAAGTCGAGCAGGTTGCAGAAGTTCGTGTAGGTGCCGAGGCGGCGGTTGATCGCGAGAGGGTCGGCTTCGACTTCGGCGATCGAGGGGTGTTCGGTGGTGGTGGGGAGCAGCAGACCGTCGAAGCCGGCGAGCAGTGTTGTCGCGGTGGTGCGTGCGCGGGCCAGGGTGTCCAGGTCGTCGGCGAAGGAGTGTGCGTCGAGTTCCTTTGCGGCGCTGATTATTCCGGCGACGGTGTCGTCGAGACCCGGAGCGCCCTTGTCGACGAACTCGCCGACCGCCGCATATCGCTCGGCGACAATCGCGCCGTCGTAGAGCAGGCGGGCCGCGTCCAGAAGTGGCGAGATGTCGATCTCGGTGACGCGCAGGCCCTGATCACACAGGGCGGCGACGGTTTCGGTGAAGGCGGTGCGGTAGGCCGGGCTCAGCGGTTCGAGGTCTTCGGGTCGGGGGATGGCGATCTCGGGTTCGGCGGATGCCGAGAGCCGGATGTCGGCGGGCCATTCGCGGCTGCGCGGGTCTCGAGAATCCTTGCCCGCCATCGCCTTTGTGGCGGTGACCGCCAGGTCCAATTCGGCGGCGAAGATGGTGACCGCGTCGTAGTCGGCGCAGGCGGCGACGACGCCATGGGTGGGGATCACGCCGAGGGTGGCCTTGATGCCGACGATTCCGTGCAGCGCGGCGGGCACGCGGCCCGAGCCCGCCGTATCGGTGCCGATGGCGAGGTCGGCGATGCCGAGCGCGACAGCCGCCGCCGAGCCGGAGCTCGAACCGCCCGAGATCAATTCGGGGTGCAGTGCGTTGCGGACGGCGCCGTAGGGGCTACGAGTGCCGACGAGACCGGTGGCGAACTGGTCGAGGTTGGTCTTGCCGAGGACCAGTGCTCCCGCCGCGACCAGCCGCTGCACAGCGGCGGCGGTTTCGGTGGCCTCATAGCCGAATTCGGGGCAGGCGGCGGTGGTGGGTAAACCCGCCACATCGACGTTGTCCTTCACCGCGAGGAGCAGACCTGCCAGCGGGAGCTTCTCGCCCGCCGCGACCCGGCGTTCCAGCTCGACGGCTTCGGTCGTCAGCACCTCCTGCGAACGCAGCGTGATCCAGACCTCCGGCCGATCCACCTCGGCGATCCGTGCGTAGGCGGCGGCGACCCGCGCGGTCGGGGTTACAGACATTGACGCTCCTCTGATTCCTACGGGCTCTACTCGCTGAGAGACATGGCGGCGACGGCACGCGAGATCCGCTCGAGCACCACATCCAGCGAATCGCCGATGTGGGTGTGCAAGAGCTGCTGAGCCAGCGTGAGGTCACCGGCTAGAACGGCGTCGAGGATGCCGAGATGCTCGCTGATCGTGGTCTCGATGCGGTTGTTGATCATGAAGTCGTACATGCGCACATGCCGGATCCGGGAGTTCACCGCCACCAGGGCGCGCACCATCTCGGCATTGCCCGCGGCGGTCAGCAGCGCGACATGGAACTCCTCGTCGACCACGACGAAACCAGGCTCCTGGGCGGGCGGGTCGGCCTGCAGCGTCAGCCATTTCTGCCGCTCGGCACGCAGCAGCGCGGTGTCGTGGGTAATCCGCGGATCCGCTCGCACCCGCGTCATCCCGCCCAGTTCCAGGGTCAGCCGCAGTTCGTAGAGGTCGCGAATCCGCGACACACTCGGCCGCACCGGACTGAACCCGAACTCCTCCCGCTGCAACAGCCCGTCCGAGCAGAGCATCGTGAGCGCCTCCCGAACCGGGGTGCGCGAGATCCCGAATCTGGTCGACAGCTTCGGCTCGGTGAGTCGCTCCCCGAACCGGATGTCGCCGTTCATCAACTCCCCCCGCAACGTCGTGTAAACGACGTCGCGTAACGGCCTTCCCGAGCCATCGCGCGGTGCATCCACCCTTGTCGACATGGGTGTATACGCTATCGACCGCTAATTTCTATCAAGTGACAGAAAGTAAGCGCCAGGTTATCCCTTGCTCACACCAGCGACCTCACCACGCAGAGCCTGGCGTGGGGAGAACTTCTCAACCAACCCCGAACACGCAGGCAACCCCACTTGCCATGGATGCGGCCACACTCGAACCACGAGCCCACCGCCGTGCTCCCACCTCCGCTCATCCCGGAAGGGCGACCCCCATGTGCCCCACCATTCTGGCCCTCATCCTCGGCTTGCTCTCCCTCACGGCCCTCACCATCTGCTGGCCGAACCCCCTCGACCGCAAGCCCCCACAGACGAGCGAAGAGCCCCTGGCCGGTGAACTGGTCAGGGGCTCTTCTGCGTCTCGGCCGGCACGTCGGGATGACAGGATCTGAACCTGCGACCAACGCGGGCGCTCCCTCGCGGATCTTCACCGACGAGGACCTCGCCGTCGCACATGGGCGAAAAGTCTGGAATTCGTCCAGGTCCAGACGCTGGGGGCCGACCCGTAGCCCGCGGGGATGTCGCGCCGGCTCAGCAGCGCCGCCGCTAAGAAGCACAGTGCGCCGAGGAAGGTTCCGAGGTTCGCCCACAGCTGGCTGACGAAATCGGAAGTGTTCGGGACAACGTACGCCCCGATCGCGGACACCCCGAAGAACACCGATCCCACCATGTTCAGCCAGGTACAGCGCCACGTCCGCGCTCTCGGATCCCACAGGCGGTCCCGCTCGGTCGTCGCGACGACCGCGAGCGCACTGGCCACCAGGAAGCAGACCGATCCCCGGGCGTCCGGGCGCCAGCCCGATCCGACGCGCGCGTTCTCGTTCACCACGCTGATGAGCGCCGCACTCGTGCTGAGGTTGAAGAACAGCGTCCCGACGAACTGCACCACGGCTGCCCACCAATCAGACCGAACCGCGCGATCGGAGCCTCGGCGAGCTGGGCGCCGACCGCTGAGCGCCAGCTGGATGAACGCCGCCAGCGTGAAGAAGATCGCCCCGACGAAGAACGTCGTATTGGTGACGACGGCGCCCACGGCGTCGGCGTAGAACGGCACCGCTCCGACGGCGAAGAACACAGATCCGATCGCGAATCCCCACGCTTCACGGCGTAGGCGCACCCGGCGCTCTGGCGTCATGATCCGAGCGTACGACCGGCGGCGGCGTGAACGTCATATGCGCGGCATGACGCAGGGCGCGACTTCTGGAATGGTCGGCGGCGCTCACTCCCGATACGTACACAGACCCCTCGGAAACGCGCTGCGTACTGACTGCGACCCACCCGGCAGCCGAGGGCGGATAGCAAAGAACCCCTGACCCAGGAATCCCAGGTCAGGGGTTCTTTTGTGTCTCAACCAACACGTCGGGGTGACAGGATTTGAACCTGCGACCTCTTCGTCCCGAACGAAGCGCGCTACCAAGCTGCGCCACACCCCGTGAGGCGAACCTGAAGTAGCTTACAACGCGGGGTCGGGAAACGTTAAATTGGCTGGTCAGGTGGGGACTAGTCGAGGGATCTGATGGTGCTGAAGATGCGCTTGGCTTCTGCGGCGTCGATGGCGCCGGGGACGCCGGTGTCGGCGATCATGACCATGACGAAGCTGCCGTCCTTGGCGCCTTTGAAGGCGTAGGTGTAGACGGAGTAGGTGGCGGCGCAGCCGGGTTTGGGGGCGGGGACGGTGCCGGTGGTCTCGGTGAACATGCCCTCGGTTCGGCCGTCGATCGACTTCAAGGGCTGGGCGGGGCCGGGAGTTCCTTTGGAGCCCTGGTACGCGAGGGGGGCGGCCTTGGTGCCGAGTTCGGCGCCCGCTGCGGCGTTGTCGGCGTTCTTGGAGCCGGTGAGCAGCGACATGGTGCGGGTGGAGTTGGGGCAGTAGTCGCGGCCGTCGGAGGCGTAGCCCTTGCCGACCACCGAATCGCCGGGGGGCTCGCCGACGCCGCCGATGGTGGTTTCGGTGGCGACCTTCCAGCCCGCCGGGACGTCGTAGGCGGCGCCACGGTCGGGGGAGGCGACGACCTGGTAGCCGTCGATGAGAGGTTTACGGTTCGACGCGGCGCCCGAGGGGGCGGGGGTGGTCGTGCTGGGTTTGGGCTTGCTCGAGGAGGACGGTCCCGGGGTGGTGGACAGAGCGCTGACCATCGACGGGGTGGCGCCCGCGGTGGTGTTCGGTGCGTCGTCGCCTCGGGTCAGTACGACCGCGGTGATCGTGCCGCCGACCAGGAGCAGCGCCGCCACGCCTGCCGCGGCCCAGATCACCGCCTTCTTGCCGGATTTCTGCTCGGGCGGGAAGGGCTGGCCGTAGGACTGGACGCCACGGTGATCGAGCGGGGGGATTTCACCGTATTGGTGCTGCGGCGCCTGCTGCTGCCAACTCGGTGCGCCCCACTGCTGCTGACCGGGCGGATTCACCGGACCGCCTGCACCCCATTGTTGCTGTCCACCACCGGCGGGCGCGCCCCACTGCTGAGTAGGAGGTACGGGCGCGCCCCACTGGCCCGGAGGTTGTTGTCCGGCAGGCGGATTCATGCCCGGCTGCCACTGCTGATTCGAACCAGGTTGTCCGCCTGGAAAATTGGCACCGACCGGGCCGCTCAGCTGCGGGCCCCCGGGATGCCACTGCTGGCCAGGCTGTCCGGCAGCCGGATTCATACCGGGCTGCCACGGCTGACTCGAACCCGGCTGACCCACAGGCGGATTCGCGCCTGGCCAGGGTGCCGGCTGACGCAGCTGGGTGGGATCGGCCTGTCCTGGCTGCGGAACCTGCTGTCCCGCGGCAGGGCTACCGGAATCCTGCCAATCCTGTGGACCCGCCGGTGCCCATTGCGTCGGTTCGGGGAGCCCGGGTGGCGGGCCGGAACCGTCCCACCGCAGGGTCGGGGGAAGGCCGGTGCTGCCCGGCGTCCAGACCGCGGTGGGGTCAGGCGTACCCGGATTCGGCTGTTCCGCAGCCGGATCCGGCGAACCGGGCCGCTGCCACTGCTGATCGGGCTGGTTCGGTGCGCCGGGGCCGCCGAATACGGTCGGGTCGTCGCGCCTGTCGTCGGATCCACTGCTCACGGTCGCGACCCTAGCGGGCTACGGCCTCCGAGGTGGAAATGCCGAAGCCGGTATCGGCGGAGGGCCGCTTGGGCTGGGAGCCGACCAATGTCAGCAGCGTGGCTTCGGGGCGGCAGCAGAAACGGTAGGGCGCCCACGGGGAGGTTCCGATGCCCGCCGAGACGTGCAGCTGGGTGTGCGCGCCCCACTGGGAGGCGCCCTTCACGCGCGACTTGTCGATGCCGCAGTTGGTGACCAGCGCGCCGTAACCGGGAACGACGAGCTGCCCACCGTGGGTGTGACCGGCCAGCACCAGGTCGTAGCCGTCTTCGGCGAAGCGATCGAGCACACGCGGCTCGGGAGAGTGCGTGACACCGATGCTGAGCTGGGCCAACTGGTTCGGTGCGCCCGCGACGGTGTCGTAGCGGTCGCGCTGCAGGTGCGGGTCGTCGACACCGGCGCTGGCGATGCGGATGCCCGCCACCTCGAGGTCGCGCCGGGTGTGGGTCAGATCGAGCCAGCCGCGTTCGGTGAACGCCGCGCGCAGGTCCTTCCACGGCAGCGGATCGCCGTAGACGCGACGGTGATCTTTCTTGAAATACTTCAGCGGATTCTTCGGCACCGGCGCGAAATAGTCATTCGAACCGAACACGAACAAGCCCGGTCGAGCCAGCAGCGCACCGAGGGATTGCACCACGGCGGGCACGGCCTTGGGATGGGAAAGATTGTCGCCGGTATTCACGACCAGGTCGGGTTCGAGGCGGTCGAGTTCGCGCAGCCACTGTTGTTTGAGCTGCTGGCCCGGCATCATGTGCAAGTCGCTGACGTGCAGAATGCGCAACGTCGGCGAACCGGGCGCGAGCACCGGCATCGTGGCTTCGCGCAGGACGAACGCGTTCCGTTCGATCAGCGTGGCGTAGCCGATGCCTGCGACGGCGGCCCCTGCGGCTCCCAACGCGGTTCGGCGGACAGCGGACGTCGAGATAACGGGCATTTGCCCAGCATAGGCGACCCCCTCCCGGATCGGCGCGTGTGTTTCCGCACAAACGGTCTGGAATTTCCGTCGCGACGAAAATGTGATGGGACTCCACACAGCGAACGACTACGGTAAACCGCATGTCGGAACTGAAAGCCAAGCTGCGCGCGGATATGACCACCGCGATGAAAGCCAAGGACAAACTGCGTCTCGCGACCCTGCGGATGCTGCTCGCCGCTATCCAGACTTCCGAGGTCTCCGGTACGGAGGCGCACGAACTCTCCGATGCCGATGTCGTATCGCTGTTGCAGAAGGAAGCGAAGAAGCGCAACGAAGCGGCCGTGATCTACGAGCAGAACGGTCGCGGTGAACTGGCCGCGAACGAGCGCGCCGAGGAACAGATCATCGAGGAGTACCTGCCGACTCAGCTCGACGACGCCGAGGTGGCGCAGATCGCCGATACCGCGATCGCCGAGGTCGCCGAGCAAATCGGTGAGCGCCCGAGGATGAAGCAGATGGGCCAGGTCATGAAGGCCGCCACCGCGCTCGCCGACGGCAAGGCCGACGGTTCGCGACTGTCCGCCGCGGTCAAAGCCAGGCTCTGAAAACGTGAAGGCCGCCGTCCGAATCGGACGGCGGCCTTTGTCGTGTGACTAGCGCGGCACCGGGATGGGGATCGGTGGCAGTCGCGGAATCTGCGGCAGCCCCGGAATCGCCGGTGCGGGCGCGGCGGGCGGGGGAGTCGTCGGCGCGGGCACCCGCACGGTCCCGTCACTGATGTAGATCGTGACCACCGAGCCCGGAATGGCCGAGCCGTTCGGCGAACTGCCCATCACCGTGCCCTTGGGCTGCGAGCCTGCTCCCGTCACCGCGGAGACCTGGAAGCCGGCACCGGACAGGATCGAGGTGGCCTCGCCCTGCGACTTGCCCGCGACATCGGGGACCTGGGAGTTGTTCGCGCCACGGACGTACTTGTCGTCCACCGGCGGCAGCCCCGGCGGCGGGAATCGGTCCATCAACGGTTTGATGGCGTTGAACCAGGTGCGGGCCGGTTCGTTACCGCCGAACAGGCCGGAGGCGTCACTGGCGCCACAGTTGCGCAGCGGGAACGAGCAGATCTCGCCGGGGGTCGGGCTGTCGCCGTAGACGTAGACCGACGATGCCAGCGCGTTGGTGAACCCGAGGAACGCCGAGGAACGGTGGCTCTCGGTGGTACCCGTCTTGCCCGACATCGGCGCTGCCCACCCGGCGGCACGTGCCGCGCCCGCGGCGGTACCGCTGACGTCGTCCTTGCTCATCGCGTTGGCGAGGGTATTGGCCAGACCCGGGTCCACCACCTGCTCGCAGGCCTGCTGGGTGAGCGGAACGGCCTTGCCGCTGCGGTCGACGACTTCCTTGATCGGCGAGGGCGGGCACCACTTGCCGCCGGAGCCGAGCGTGGCGGCCACATTCGACAGTTCTAGCGGGTTGATCGCGAACGGGCCGAGGGTGAACGAGCCCATGTTGTTGTTCTTGATGTGGTCGGCCAGGCTCGCGTTGCCGTGCCCCGAGGTGCCGGGATCGGTGTAGGACCGCATGCCCAGGCGCACGGCCATGTCCACCGCCGAGGCGACGCCGACGTCCTGGATCATCTTCACGAAGGCGGTGTTGGGCGAGGTCGCGAGCGCGTCGGTCACCGACATCGACCCCGGGTAGTTGCCCGCGTTCTTGACACACCACGAGTCGGCCGGGCAACCCGGCGAGTTCGAGTAGCCCATGCCCCTGGCCGCGTAGGTGCCCGGAACATCCACCTGGGCGGCGATACCGAGGCCCTTCTCCATCGCGGCGGCGGTGGTGAACAGCTTGAAGATCGAGCCCGCGCCGTCACCGGCCATCGAGTACGGCTGGCCGAGCAGCGTCTCGTTGGCGTCGCGGTTGAGGCCGTACGTGCGGCTGGAGGCCATCGCGAGAACGGGGTGCGAATCCTGACCGGGCGCGACCACCGACATGACCTCGGCGATGTTGTCGAGGTCGGGTTTGGCCTGCTCGTTCACCGAACGCTTCACCGATTCCTGCAGCACCGGATCGAGCGTGGTCTTGATCAGGTAGCCGCCCTTGTCGATCTGCTCGCGGCTGATCCCGGCCTCGGCCAGGTACTGCAGCGCGTAGTCGCAGAAGAAGCCCTTGTCGTTGGCGGAGATGCAGCCGCGCGGCAGACCCTTGGGCTCGGACAGCACGCCGAGCGGTTCGGCCTTGGCCTTGCGGAACTCCTCGGCGCGGTGCGGGATGTTCTGAATCAGCGTGTCGAGCACGGTGTTGCGGCGGTCGGTGACGCCGGCGACGTTGGTGTAGGGGTTCAGCTTGGAGCTGGACTGCACCATGCCCGCCAGCATCGCCGACTGGGTGATGGTGAGCTCGGACGCGTCGACGCCGAAGTAGGTCTGGGCGGCGTCCTGGATGCCGTAGGAGCCGTTGCCGAAGGGCACCAGGTTCAGATATCGGGTGAGGATCTCGTCCTTGGACAGCTCGCGGTCCAGCGTGAGCGCCATCCGGATCTCGCGCAGCTTGCGCGCCGGTGTCGTCTCGATCGCGGCGCGGCGCTCGGCATCGGTCTTGGCGACCACGAGCAGGTTGAAGTTCTTCACGTACTGCTGGTCCAGGGTCGACGCGCCCTGCTGCACCGCACCCGAGGAGGTGTTGGTGAGGAACGCGCGCAGCGTGCCCTGCCAGTCCACGCCCTTGTGGTCGGCGAAGCGCTTGTCCTCGATGGACACGATCGCCAGCTTCATGTTGTTGGAGATGCGATCGCTCGGCACCTCGAAGCGGCGTTGCTCGTAGAGCCACGCCAGGGGCGACCCGTTCGCGTCGACCATGGTCGAAACGGCGGGGACGGTGCCCTCCACCAGTTCGGCTGAGACATTGTCGACGGCATCGGCGGCGCGGTTGGAGATGAATCCGAACCCACCGGCCATGGGGAACAACAGCCCAGCGACAAGCACGGCGGCCAGCGCGCAGCTGCCGGCCAGCCTCGCGAGCGTTTGAGTGATCGGCACGATCCCAGACTAGAGGGTGGGGTGGTGAGGTTCACGGCTGTGCTGCTCGACGGGGAATGTCCGGGCGGTGCCAGGGGGGTTGCTCGGGCGTGTCAACAAAATGATCACATCGGCGTGTCGCGACCGGCCACGCCGGTGATCAGCACTACTGCGCGGTTCTGGCCCGATTTGAATGGACGCCCGTACCAAAAAATCGGGGGGCGGTCTTGCGTAACCGCCATACCTTTACCTAGATTGAGAACCCAGTGTGATAGAGCTAACACTCAAAGTGGAATGTGGTGCGGGCCGCAGCGGTAGTTGGGTTGCTGTGATCCGCGCTCGCGATTCTGGAGCGCCGCACAACGGTGTTCGGACTGCAAAGGGGCACATCAAATGCACATCACAACCCCCATCGCTCGACTGGATGTAGAGCAGGCCGAGGCAAGGATCGCTTGGGTTGCCCAGGCGCGATGCAAGGAAGTGGACCCTGATCAGCTGTTCGTTCGCGGTGCGGCGCAGCGCAAGGCGGCAACGATCTGCCGGCACTGCCCGGTGCTGATGCAGTGCGGCGCCGATGCGCTCGACAATCGGGTCGAGTTCGGAGTGTGGGGCGGGATGACCGAGCGACAGCGGCGTGCGCTGCTCAAACAGCATCCGGACGTGACGTCGTGGGCGGAGTTCTTCAACGCCCAGCGGCAACACCAGGTGGCCATCTAGCCGACGAGACCGGGCCGCTATCACATACGGCGCCGAGACCGCATGGTTTGCGGAATCGGCGCCGTTCGTGAGTGTTACCGGATTGTCAGCTATAGCGGATTTGTCTGAATCAGTCAGGCCGAAGCCGGAGTACCTGTCAGTTGATCGCCTACCGCGCGCAACGCTTCGAGGTCCGAGACCTCGAAGGGCAGCGCCGTCACGGAGACGATTTCCACGTGCGGATGCGCTCCGGTGAACCGATGCAGCAGCCGCCGCTCCCGTGCTGCCGTCGACACACGATCGGCGTGGATGCGCAGCACCGAGGCGATCAGCGGGTCGGAATCGGCCAGCTGGTCCGCCGCGGTCAGCGCGTGATCACCGGACAGCTCCGACAGCGCGGGATGGGTCCGGTTCAGGACCAGACCGGCCAGCGGCATCTTCTCGGTCGACAGCCGGTCGACGAAGAACGACGCCTCGCGCAGCGCGTCCGGCTCCGGCGCGGCGACCACCAGGAAATGGGTGCCCGGCTTGGACAGCATCGCGAAGGTGCGCTCGGCCCGATCCTGGAACCCACCGAACAGCGATTCCAGCGACTGCAGGAACGTCGAGGCGTCCTTGAGCATCTGCCCACCGACGATGGTCGAGACTCCACGCATCGCCAGGCTCATCGCCCCGGTGACGATCCGGCCGACACCGCGCCCCGGTGCCATGATCAACCGGATCATCTTGCCGTTGAGGAAGGTGCCGAGCCGTTTGGGCGCGTCGAGGAAATCCAGCGCGTTGCGCGAGGGGGGAGTGTCGACAACGATCAGGTCCCACTCCTTGCGCGCGGCCAGCTGGCCGAGCTTCTCCATCGCCATGTATTCCTGTGTGCCGCCGAACGAGGACGCCACCGTCTGATAGATCGGATTGGCGAAGATCTGCTCGGCCTTGTCCGTGCTGGTGTGCTCGAGCACCATGTCGTCGAAGGTGCGGCGCATGTTCAGCATCATCGCGTGCAGCTCGCCGGGCACCTCGGGACCGAGTTCCACGCGCTGGGGGTTGTTGTCCAGCTCGGCCACGCCGAGCGACTGCGCCAGCCTGCGCGCCGGATCGATGGTCAGCACCACCACCTTGCGACCCGATTCCGCCGCGCACAGCGCGATCGAGGCCGCGGTGGTGGTCTTGCCGACCCCGCCGGACCCGCAGCACACGATCACCTTGGCGTTCGGATCGGCGATGATCTTCGAAACGTCCAATAAGGGCGGGGTGGAAACGTGCTCGCTCATCGGACTCCCTGCGCGGATAGCTGTTCGGCCAGTTCGTAGAGGCCGCCCAGGTCGATGCCGTCGCCGAGGGCGGGCAGCGACAGCTGGGGGACATCGATCTGCGCCAGTTCGGCGGCACTCACGTTCTGTGCCGTGAGCACCGTCGCGTGGTCGACTGTTTCGGCGATCAGGCCGTCGAAGTCGGATTCGGACAGGGTGATGCCGGCCTTCGCCAGGCCGGCGGCGATGGCGGTGGTGTCGAGTTCGCCCGCCACGACCGCGTCGCGCTGGGCCGGGGTGAGTTCGGCAGTGGCCGCCCGGTTGACGATCACCGTGCCGATCCGCAGATCGTCGGCGGTGAGTTCGGCGATCGCGTCGGCGGTCTCCTGCACCGGCAGCGCCTCGAGCAGCGTCACCAGGTGGATCATCGTCTGATCGGAGTGCAGCAGCTTGGACACGCCCTCGGCCTGCGAGGCGATCGGGCCGCCCTTGGCGATCTCGGCCATGGCCGTGGTGACGTCGAGGAACCCGGCGATCCGGCCGGTCGGCGGCGCGTCGACGACGATGTCGTCATAGGCGGGCTTGCCGTCCTTGCCGACCCGCACCACGCATTCTTTGATCTTGCCGGTGAGGATCACATCGCGCAGACCTGGCGCGATGGTGGTGACGAACTCGATGGCGCCCATCCGGCGCATCGCCCGCCCCGCGAAGCCGAGGTTGTAGAACATGTCGAGGTATTCGAGGAACGCGTACTCGATGTCCAGGGCCAGCGCCGTCACCTCGCCACCGCCGTCGGCGCTGGCGATCAGGGTCTCGGTGGGCGGCAACGGTGGCCGGTCGAAGAGTTGCGCGATGGACTGGCGACTCTCGACCTCGACCAGCAGCACTTTGCGTCCCCCCGCGGCGAGCGCGAGTGCGAGTGCGGCCGAAACGGTCGACTTGCCGGTGCCTCCCTTGCCGGTCACGTAGTGCAAGCGGGCCTTGGCCGCGCGCTGTGGCCATCCGGTCGACGGTTCGGGAACCGATGAAACCGGCTCTACTGTTGGTGCTCCCACGTCGCCGAGCCTATAACCCGTTTCTCCCAGGCGTTCGGGGTGAGCCCTAAACTCACACCATGAGTGAAGTCACCCTGTGGGAGTACGCGACCGTGCCGCTGTTGACGCACGCGACAAAGCAGATCCTCGACCAGTGGGGGTCCGACGGCTGGGAGCTGGTTTCGGTGCTGCCAGGACCGACCGGAGAACAGCACGTCGCCTACCTGAAGCGGCAGAAGTAGCCGTGGCCACCGCGTGGAAGGACGCGCTCGACCGGCTCGGTGTCACGCTGCCGCCAGTCGCCGCTCCTGTCGCGGCCTACATCCCCGCTGTGCGCACCGGTTCGCTGGTGTACACCTCCGGCCAGTTGCCCTTCGTCGACGGTGAATTGTCGGCGGTCGGCAAGGTCGGGGCCGAGGTGGATGTGGAGCAGGCCAAGGAAGCAGCTCGGCTGTGCGCGTTGAACGCGCTCGCCGCCGTGCACGATCTGGTCGGACTCGACCAGGTGGTGCGGGTCGTGAAGGTCGTCGGATTCGTTGCCTCGGCGCCGGGATTCGGCGATCAGCCGATCGTGATCAACGGCGCGTCGGAGTTCCTCGGTGAGGTGTTCGGCGAGGCGGGCGTGCACGCGCGCTCGGCGGTCGGCGTCTCGGAACTGCCCAAGAACACGCCCGTCGAGGTGGAATTGATCGTCGAGGTCGGATAGGTAGCCGTCATGGCAGCAGAACATCCCGCGTACGGCCAGGTCAGGCAGGTCACCCCGACAGCATCGGTACTTCTGGCCGACAACCCAGGTCAGATGACGCTCGACGGAACCAACACCTGGCTGCTGCGCGGCCCGGACAGCGACTCCTACGTGGTCGTCGATCCGGGACCGAAGGACAAGAAACACACCGCCGCCATCGTCGAGGCCACCGGCGGCCGGATCGCGCTGACCCTGATCACCCATCACCATCACGATCACACCGGCGGTATCGATCACCTGGTGAAGGCCACCGGGACGCCGGTGCGTTCGGTGGATCCGGCGTACCTGCGCGGTGCGGTCGTGCCGTTGGCCGACGGCGAGGTCATCGAGGTCGCCGGTATGGGGATCACGGTGCTCGGCACGGCGGGACACACCACCGATTCGGTGAGTCTGCTGCTCGACGACGCGGTGCTCACCGGTGACACGGTCCTCGGCCGTGGCACCACCGTGCTCGAATCCGCGCCGGGTGCGCTGGCGAACTTCCTCGCGTCGCTGGAAAAGCTCCGTGAGCTGGGCGAGGGCAAGGCATTGCTGCCTGCGCACGGGCCCGATCATCCCGATGCGGTGCCGGTGGTGCAGTACTACCTCGACCACCGGCGTGAGCGGCTCGATCAGGTGCGGGCCGCGCTGGTGGAGCTCGGTTCCGACGCGGGCGCCCTGGCGGTGGTCCGCAAGGTGTACGCCGAGGTGGACAAACGGCTGTGGCCCGCCGCACGCAGTTCCGTGCAGGCGCAGCTGGAATATCTGCGGGCCGAACAGAACTGATACCGACTCGATCGCCGACGCGCGTGCTCGCTCGGCGATCGAGTCGTGTCACGGCGACAACGCAGACGTCCCGGCACGACAAAACCGCGCTGGTGTGGACGAGGCCCTCTCCTCACAGCCCACACGCAGACGCGGTCCCGTCGTACCGGAACGGCCTTGTGTTCGAACGTCAGCGAGCGCGACGTGCCAGACGCTCGGAATCCGAGATCAGCACGCTCTTGCCCTCGAGCCGCAGCCACCCGCGATGAGCGAAGTCGGCGAGCGCCTTGTTGACGGTTTCCCGGGAAGCACCGACCAGCTGGGCGATCTCCTCCTGGGTCAGGTCGTGGGTCACGCGCAGCGCGCCCGCTTCCTGGGTGCCGAAACGCTGTGCGAGCTGCAGCAGCGCCTTGGCGACGCGACCTGGCACGTCGGTGAAGATCAGGTCGGCGAGGTTGTTGTTGGTGCGGCGAAGGCGTCGTGCCAGCACGCGCAGCAGCTGCTCAGCGATCTCGGGGCGCTGATCGATCCACGACTTGAGAGCGTCGCGATCCATCGTCACGGCACGGACCTCGGTGACCGTGGTTGCGGTCGAGGTACGCGGGCCCGGGTCGAAGATCGACAGTTCACCGAACATGTCGGACGGACCCATGATGGTCAGCAGGTTCTCCCTGCCGTCCGGGGACCGTCGGCCGATCTTCACCTTGCCCGTCGTGATGATGTACAGCCGATCGCCGGGTTCGCCCTCGTTGAAGATGACGTGGCCGCGCGGAAAATCTACCGGCTGCAGCTGCTTGGCGAGCGCGGCCACCGCGGTGGGCTCGACGCCTTGGAAGATGCCTGCTCTGGCGAGGGCCTCGTCCACGAATGTGCTCCTTATGGGATATGGCTTGCGAACCTGGTCGAGCGAATCGACCAACCGCGCAGTCTACGCGGCATTCCGGCACCGCAGTGACAGACACCACGTAAAGAGTGGATTGCGCGTTGAGAATCGATCGTTTATCTATCGGTCAGCTTGCCCGGGCCACATCCAATTCGGAGGTGCGGGAACGGCGCTTGCGCACGCGCGCCACGGCGGCGGGCAGGCCGAGCTTCGTCAGCTCTTTCACTTCGGCGTTGCTTGCGTTGTCCAGGTACTGCTGAACCTCTTCGTCGGGTTCGAGAAGCTTTCGGAGCCGATTCTCGACCCGCTCCATCCCCAGCGCGAACAGCATCAACAGCACTGGGAAGAGCACCACAGCGAGTCCTTGCATGACTGGCAGTAAACACGGTCCAGGTCTCAGATGGAACACAGCGGGCAAACTGGCCGGGCAATGTTGTCGTAGTGGTTCCGTATGGTGAAGCAGTGCCTGTTTCCCCTGCCCCCGCCGCCGCGGGCGATGCCGATCCGGCCGTGGAAACGGCCGCCGCGCCCACCGGCATCACCGCCGCCCGCAAGCGTAAGAACCGTGCGATAGCTGCGGAAACGCGGATCGGACTCGTTCGCCGCGCACGTCGGATGAACCGCACGCTCGCCGAGGCGTTTCCCGACGCGCACTGCGAGCTCGACTTCACCACTCCGTTGGAACTGGCCGTCGCGACGATCCTGTCCGCCCAGTGCACCGACGTCCGGGTCAACCTCACCACTCCGGCCCTGTTCGCGAAGTACCGCAGCGCTTACGACTACGCGCAGGCCAACCGGGTGGAGCTGGAGGAATACATCAGGCCCACCGGCTTCTACCGGAACAAGACCAGTTCACTGATCGGCCTCGGCCAGGCGCTGATCGAAAAATACGACGGTGAGTTGCCTCACACTCTGGACGAATTGGTGAAATTGCCCGGCATCGGGCGCAAGACCGCCAACGTCATCCTCGGCAACGCGTTCGATGTTCCGGGCATCACCGTCGACACCCACTTCGGGCGGTTGGTGCGCCGCTGGAAGTGGACCGACGAAGAAGATCCGGTCAAGGTCGAGCACGCGGTCGGCGCGCTGTTCGAGCGCAAGGACTGGACGATGCTCTCGCACCGGGTGATCTTCCAGGGGCGCCGGGTGTGCCATGCGCGCAAACCGGCCTGTGGCGCGTGTGTGCTCGCTGCCGACTGCCCCTCGTTCGGGCTCGGCCCGACCGACCCTGCGGTGGCCGCGGAGTTGGTGAAGGGGCCCGAGCGCGAACACCTGCTGAATATGGTCGGCCTGTGAGCGAACCCTCGCTGCTGCGGCGGCCCGTGTTGCGCTGGGTGCTCGCCGCGGTGATCTTGGTCGCGGCGGCCACGGTCGCGCTGTGGCCGCGTGAGGGCGCCGAGACCGCGGGCACCGTTTCGCAGACATCGCGACAGACGTCGGGCGTGTCGGCCGAGGAACGAGCAGCGGCGGGGTCGGCGCCGTGCCCGGCACCGGCGACCGCGACGGCGACCGGGTCGGGTCCCTTGGTCGGTCTCACGCTGAGCTGTCTGGCCGATGGGAACCCCGTCGATCTCGCGGCTGCCCTTGCCGGAAAGCCCGCGCTGCTCAATCTGTGGGCCTACTGGTGTGGCCCCTGCGCCATCGAGCTGCCCCACCTGCAGGAATTCGCGCAGCGGGCAGGTTCGGAACTCACGGTCATGACCGTGCACAGCGATCCCGACGAGGCGAAGGCACTGTCGCGGCTGAGCGGGCTCGGCATCACCCTGCCCGGTGTCGAGGATCCGCAGGCCGCGGTGCGCAGCGCGGTGGGTGCGCCCGCGGTCCTGCCCGTTTCGGTACTGGTGCGGGCCGATGGCACCATCGCGAGTGTGGAGGTGCGTACCTTTGCCGACGTGGCCGACATCGCGGATACGGTAGCCGCGAAGCTCGGTGTAACGGTATGACAGAAGACGTAATGGTGGCGTGCGGATCGAAGGCGATGGCGTGAACGATGTAGCGAGGCTCGACGATTCCGGCATTCCCCCCTGGTTGCGCACCGCGATCAGAACCGGCGGCCCCGATGCCGACGACACGCTCGCTACCTCCCGTGCACTGCGCCGGGCCATGTCGATCACCGGCAAACCACGTCAGGCCGCCGTCCTCGTGCTGTTCGGCGGCTCGCCCGACGCCGACGAGTCGGCTCCCGGCGGCGTGCCCGCCGACGCCGACGTCCTGCTCACCCAGCGTGCCTCGACGATGCGCCAGCACCGCGGCCAGATCGCGTTCCCCGGCGGCGCCGAGGATCCCGGCGACGGAGGCCCGGTCGGCACCGCGCTGCGCGAGGCAGCCGAGGAAACCGGTCTCGACCCCTCGGGTGTCGATCCGTTCGCGCTGCTGCCGAAACTGTTCGTGCCGCCGTCGAAATTCGATGTCACTCCGGTACTCGGCTATTGGCGGGCACCCAGCGCGGTCCGCGTCGTCGATCAGGGCGAAACCGAGCGTGTCGTGCGTGTGCCGCTCGCCGAATTGCTCGATCCAGCACACAGATTCATGGTGCGTGGCAGTCTCGGCTACCAGAGCCCCGCGTTCCAGGTCGACGGCATGCTGGTGTGGGGACTCACCGGCGGTATCCTCGCCGGCATCATCAAATCCGCTGGGTGGGAAAGAAGCTGGGATCGGGGCGACGTGCGTGACCTGGAGAGCTCGCTGGCTGCGGTCGGAATGACCCTGTGAGCGCCTCGGTATGGCTCGATATCGCGGTGGTATTGATCGCGTTGGTCGCGGCGTCCACCGGCTGGCGGCAAGGCGCGGTGGCGTCGGCGCTGGCGTTCTTCGGCGTCGCGCTGGGCGCGGTCGCGGGCATTCTGATCGCACCGCACATCCTCAAACACCTCAGTGAGGGCCGCAGTCGGGTACTCGGCGGCATCCTGCTGATCGTGCTGCTGGTGATCGTGGGCGAGGTCGCGGGCATGGTGCTCGGCCGGGCCGCGCGCACCAGCATCCGTCAGCCGGTCGCGCGCAGTGTGGACAGCGTCGTCGGTGCGATGTTGCAGGCGGTGACCGTGCTGGTCGCGGCCTGGCTGCTCGCGTTGCCGCTGGCTACCGCGTCCCAACCTGCGGTCGCCGCCGCGATCAACGGGTCGAAGGTGCTCGCCGACGTCAACTCCGTCGCGCCGGACTGGCTGCGCAAGGTACCCAACGAATTCTCCAGGCTGCTCGACACATCCGGTCTGCCCGATGTGATCGGCCCGTTCGGCCGCGCGCCGATCGCCGCCGTCGAACCACCGGATCCGTCCGTACTGGCGAGCCCGGTGGCGGCCTCGTTGCAGCAGAGCGTGCTGCGCATCCGCGGCACGGCACCGAGTTGCCAGCGGGCGCTGGAGGGTTCGGGCTTCATCGTCGCGCCGGAACGTGTGATGACCAACGCGCACGTCGTCGCCGGCACCAACACCGTGTCGGTCGATACCGCCCGTGGCGCGCTCGACGCCACCGTGGTGCTGTTCGACCCGTCCAAGGACATCGCGGTCCTCGCGGTACCGGGGCTCACCGCTCCGGTCCTGAAACAGGCCCCCGAGCCGGCGACTTCGGGCGAGAGCGCGATCGTGCTCGGTTACCCCGGTGGCGGGCCGTACACGGCCAGCGCCGCTCGCGTGCGCGAGACCCTCGACCTCACCGGCCCGACCATCCACCGCGACGGCACCGTCGAGCGTGAGGTGTACACCGTCCGCGGCCAGGTCCGGGCCGGCAACTCGGGCGGACCACTGGTCGACGCCGAGGGACAACTGCTCGGCGTGGTCTTCGGCGCGGCCGTCACCGACGACGACACGGGCTACGTGCTCACCCTGAACGAAGTCTCCTCAGAACTGAAAGCAGCAGCCCCGAGCAGCGCCCCGGTGAACACCGGCGCCTGCGTCCTGACCTGATCACCCCCGGGCCAGGTTCACCCCGTATGTCTCTACCCAAAGGGGCCCGCCCCGATCTGGACTGACCGAAGGGTGCGACGAAGGAGTACCCGTAGGGAGGGAAGATCGGGGGCCCGAAGGGCCCCGCTCGAGCGCGCCAGCGCTCCGAATTACGGAGAGACCAGGTCGTCGTGGGGCGACCCGTTCACACCGTTCTGTTCCCGCCAGCGCGTCGTCAGCACCTCGTTGACCCTGCCCGGATTCTCCTGATGCGCGTAATGCCCGGCATCGGGAATCGACACCAGCGTCCGATGGGGAGACCACACCTCACCGCGCTGGAACGTGGCGTCGAGCAGATACCGATCGTGCTCGCCGCGCAACATCAGTACCGGAATGTCGATCGGCGTGCGCATCGTGGCCATGAACCGCTTACCGTCGGGCCGCCACTGACTGCGAAAGGCCCAGCGCTGATATTCCAGTGCACTGTGCGCTGCCCCCGGAATCCGGATGGCATGGCGCATCCGCGACGCGGTCTCGACGAATTCCGCACTGCGCGACCAGGGCTCACCGACCCGATCGTGCAGCAGCCGTTCGACCTCTGCTCCACCACGCCGGGTGAGCAGGTTCTCGGGATAGCGCGGCAGCTGATACCGCAGGAAATCGGGTAACCAGGTCGCACGTTGCGCCGGATCGCGCAGGACAGCGCTCTTCAGCGCGGCGGGATGCGGCGAGCTGACCAGTGCGATCGAGCGGACCAGTCGCGGATGCAGCACCGCGGTGGCCCAGCAGACCAGTCCGCCTTCAGCGTGTCCGACGAGCGTGGCCTCGGTGTGTCCGAGTGCCCGGATCAGTCCGGCGATGTCACCGGCGAGGGTCCACCCGTCGTAGCCGCGCGGTGGTTTGTCGGTGTCGCCGTAGCCGCGCAGGTCCACCGCGACAGTGCGGTACCCGTGGTCGGCGAGTGCGGTGAGCTGATGCCGCCACGACCACCAGAAGTCGGCGAAACCGTGCAGAAGCAGCACCAGGGGCGCCTCGGAGCGGTCCGTACCGTCGGCTTCGACGACATGGAATCTGATTCCGTTGGCGTGCACGTCCCGGTGGGTCCACGGTCCGTCGAAACGGACGCTGGAGGGATCCGGGAATGAGTTAGCCGACACGCCGATCGAGCCTAGTGGGCGGGTCCGGCTGTTGCGACCGGGCCCGCCCGGCGCGTCATCGGTTGCTCGACTTGTCCAGCGAAGTGGCGCCCGCACCGCGAGATCCGAGGGCCGCATGCGCGTCGGCCGCGTCGCGGTGGGTGAACGCCGCGGGCAGCACCTCGGCGGCCTGCTTGAGCGAGCCGATCGTCTTCTCCGGTGCGCGCACATTCCGTACCTTGAGCCACCCCAGCAATGCCAGCAAGACGGTGGTGAGCACCATCAGCAGGAACACGATCAGGAACGCGGCCCAGCGCCACAGCCACATGTCGAGCAGCTCGGCGAGGAAGAAGAAGAAAAAGAACGAGCTGAACAGCAGCACTGTCAGCGCGAGGATGAAGAAGACGCTGCCGGTGAGGCCCTTCTTGATCTCACCGGTGACCTCGGCCTTGGCCAGCGCCACCTCGGCGCGAACCAGTGTCGACATCTGCTCGGTGGCATCGCGCACGAGGCTGCCGATGCTCGCCGATCCGGGCGGATTGGCGTCGGTCAACGGGATCGAAGTGACCGTCCGACCGTCATTTCCGCCTTGGGTGTAACTCACTTCGTCGACCCTTCTCCCTGTGGTAACTGGTCTGCATCGCGGCGCGCCTGGTGCACACGTCCTCGGCGCAACAGTAGCGCCGATCCGATCAGCGATGCTGCCATCGAGGTCACCAGAACGGCGGCCTTGGCAAGATCGACTGCATCGGTGCCGACGTCGGCGAGCGCGAGTTCCGCCACGAGAAGGCTAACGGTGAACCCGATCGCACCGAGTACCGACAGGGCGAACATGTCGCGATACTCCAGTCCGCCTGGACGTTTCGCCCAGCCGAGCTTGATAACTACCCAGCTCACACCGAAGATCCCGATCGTTTTGCCGAGCAACAGCCCGAGGATGATCGCCAGGGAGAGCCGGTCGGTGAACAGCGATCCGAACACCGCGCTGTTGAGTGGCACACCGGAGGCGAACAGTGCGAACACCGGTACACAGAACCCGGCCGAGATCGGTTGCACCACATGCTCGAGATGCGTCGCGGGCGCGGTTTTCTCGCCGGGATCCTTGCGGACCCTGGTGAGCAGCCCCAGCGCGACACCGGCCAGCGTCGGATGGATGCCCGCCTCGTGCAGCGAGTACCAGCACACCAGCGCGACCGGAATATAGAACAGCGGCGTGTGCAGTCGCAGCTTCTGGGCCAGCGCCCACGCGCCGCAGCAGGCGATGGCGGCGGCCAACCACAGCAGCGACAGCGAGGCGGTGAACAGCACCGCGATGAGAACGATGGCGAGCAGGTCGTCGACCACGGCCAGGCTCAGCAGGAACACCCGCGCGCTGGCGGGAATCCGCGAACCGGTCATCGCGAGGATCGCGAGGGCGAAGGCGATATCGGTGGCGACGGGAATTGCCCAGCCCTTGTCCATGCCGGGCACGCCGTGGCCCACCGCCAGCGCGATCACGGCCGGGGTGATCACACCGCCCACCGCGGCGATGATCGGCAGCGCGGCCCGTTTCGGGTCGGCCAGCTCACCGACGGCGAACTCGCGTTTGAGCTCGAGCCCGGCGACGAAGAAGAAGATCGCGAGCAACCCGTCTTTGGACCAGTCGGCCAGGGTGAGGTCGAGGTGCAGCGCGGAAATGTCGAGCTGGGTGTCGATCATCGTCTGATAGCTCGCGCCCCACGGCGAGTTCACCCAGATCAGGGCCACCGCGGCGGCCACGAGAAGTAGCGCACCGCCGACCGTCTCGGTGCGGAGATAGCGGGTGAGTTCCGAGCGAACGCGCGTGATCAAGGGCAAGCCTTCCGGCGGGGGTCGACTGAGCTGCGGGCGCTCATCAACTCGATTCACGACCGCATGCCGACCAGACTTCCCGGCACACCTTGACGTGATCCTAACGGACCCGGCCGGTGGCATCGGGTGTCGCCGGCCGGGTGCACGTCATTTGCTCTCGGTACGAATGGCCTCGAAAACGCCCGGATCGACCAGCGTCGAGGTGTCGCCGAGCTCGCGTCCCTCGGCCACATCGCGCAGGAGCCTGCGCATGATCTTGCCGCTGCGAGTCTTGGGCAGCTCCGGCACGATGTGGATCTCACGCGGCCTGGCGATGGGGCTGATCTCCTTGGACACCTGCGCCTTCAGCTCGGCGACGAGCTCGGGCCCCGCCGATCCCGCCGCCTCACCGGTGAGGATGGCGAACGCGACGATCCCCTGCCCGGTGGTCGCGTCCGTGGCGCCGACCACCGCGGCCTCGGCGACGGCCGGATGCCCCACCAGCGCGGACTCGACCTCGGCGGTGGAGATGCGATGCCCGGAGACGTTCATGACGTCGTCGACCCGGCCGAGCACCCACAGGTCACCGTCGGCGTCGAGCTTGGCGCCGTCGCCCGCGAAGTACCACCCCTGCTCGGCGTAGCGCTCCCAGTAGGTGGCGCGGTAGCGATCCATGTCGCCCCAGATGCCACGCAGCATCGACGGCCACGGCTTGTCGAGCACGAGGTATCCGTTGGCCTCGGTTTCTCCGAGCTGCACCGGCTTGCCCTCTTCGTCGACAACCGTCGCGGAGATCCCGGGCAACGGACCCATCGCCGCGCCGGGCTTGGTCGCGGTGACACCC
>NZ_BDBR01000041.1 GCF_001613085.1 Nocardia salmonicida NBRC 13393 | reverse complement strand
GGGCGAGGGCCACCGGGGGTGGGCTTGGCAGCCGGACGGGCTGCTGCTGCCGACGACGGGCCAGGACGGGCCGCCGACTTGGCATCGGCCGCCGGAGCGGACTTCGATGCGACAGATTCACGCAAACGACGTGCGACGGGTGCTTCCACCGTCGAGGACGCCGACTTCACGAACTCGCCTTGCTCCTTGAGCTTCGCGAGTAGTTCCTTGCTTGTGACACCGAGCTCTTTAGCCAACTCGTGCACGCGGGCCTTGCCTGCCACTGCTCTCCTCACTGAGAGGTCGAGCAGTGACGCCGCCTAGGTAAGGCGGGCCCGCACGACCTCGGGTTATCTCCGACGGACGTTCATCGTTGGTGCTTCACGGTGTGCTCATGAGTGCTCGTGCCTGTTCTCGAGGTACTGCTCCAGGGCTGAGATATCCAGATTTCCGGACACTCGTAGGGCTCTGCCGAATGCTCGGCGCCGCTCTGCGGAACGCAAACAAACTGAAACGGGGTGCAGCCAGGCACCCCGTCCGGGAAGTCTGCGCCGCGGATCGGGAACAATCGCGACACCGGTGTTCCGATGCTGCGCCACGACCCGCAACAGGTCGGCAGACGGCTCACGCTGACGGCATCCGATACAGGTGCGAACGGATTGCGCGGGCCGGTCCTGTACCCACTCTACCGGTGACCCGGTCATAACGACGAACCCCTCCCCTCCGGAAGTTACCAACATGTCATCCGCAGGCAGGGATTCGACGTGCTTCGTTCAACTACGGTGCGCTTCCGGCCGGACGGAGTCGTCCGGTTCCGGAGCCGCGTCGCTGCGGATATCGATGCGCCAACCCGTCAGACGGGCGGCCAGGCGGGCGTTCTGGCCCTCCTTGCCGATCGCCAGCGAGAGCTGGAAGTCGGGCACGATCACCCGTGCCGCCCTGGCGTCTGGATCGACGACAGTGACCGATACCACCTTCGACGGGGACAGCGCATTGCCGACGAAGGTCGCCGGATCCTCTGCGTAGTCGATGATATCGATCTTCTCGCCCGCCAGTTCGCTCATCACGTTGCGCACGCGCTGGCCCATCGGACCGATGCACGCGCCCTTGGCGTTCACGCCGGGCACGGTGGACTGCACGGCGATCTTGGACCGGTGTCCCGACTCGCGGGCCACCGCGACGATCTCGACGGAACCGTCGGCGATCTCGGGCACCTCGAGCGAGAACAGCCGCCGCACCAGATTCGGGTGGGTGCGCGAGAGCTGGATCTGCGGACCACGCGGGCCACGCGAGACGCCGTAGACGTAGCACTTGATGCGGTCGCCGTGCTCGTAGGTCTCCCCCGGCACCTGTTCGGCGGGCGGGATCAGCCCCTCGGCGCCGTTGGCCTCGCTGCCGATACGAACCACCACGATGCCGCGGGCGTTGGCCCTGGCGTCGCGCTGGACCACACCGCCGACGATCTCACCCTCGTGGGTGGCGAAATCGCCGAAGGACTTCTCGTTCTCGGCGTCACGCAGCCGCTGCAGCACCACCTGGCGGGCGGTGGTCGCGGCGATGCGGCCGAACCCCTCCGGGGTGTCGTCCCATTCGGAGACGAGGTTGCCGTCGGCGTCGAGTTCACGCGCCATCACCCGCACCACACCGGTCTTCTGGTTGATGTCGATGCGCGCGTTGGCCTCGTGGCCGTCGGTGTGCCGGTAAGCGGTGAGCAGCGCCGACTCGATCGCCGAGATCACGGTCTCGATCGAGATGCCTTTGTCGGCGACAATCGCCCGCAAGGCTTCGATTTCAATATTCATTCCGCAACCCCTTCGGTGGGAGTGTCAAGGTGTTGTCCTGGCGCGGCTAGGTCGGCGGGCTCTTCGCCCGGTACCGGGCGGCCCGGCGCGATGCCGCCGGCGAGTTCGAGTTCGGCGGCGCCAGGTGCGTTGAATTCGACCTGGACGACAGCCTCGGCGATATCGGCGACGGGGACATGAACGCGATGCGGCTTCGTCTTGCCGCCGATGACGAGTGCGATGGTGGCGCCGCCGGTCGCGGCGTCGTCGGCGAGTTGGCCGACGCGCGCGTCGAAACGGGCCTTGCCCTCGATCCGCTCGACACCGTCGGCCAGCTTCACGCGGACCTTGCGGCCCTGCGCGCGCCGCCAGTGCCGTTCAGTGGTGAGCGGGCGCTCCACGCCGGGCGTGGTCACTTCGAGCAGGTAGGCCGAATCGCCGAAATCGCCTGCGGCATCGAGAAGTTCGGACATCTCGCGGCTGATCGCGGCGATGGCGTCCAGGTTCGCGGGGCCGTCGCTGTCGACGGTGACCTTCACCCGAACCGGAGCCAACTCGCCGTTGCCCGCAGCCACGATCGCGACGCCCTCGAGGTCGAAACCCCGGCGTGCGACGAGCTCAGCGACTAGCTGGCTCACCCTTTCCTCGGTGGGCATCGGCATATGGGCGGCTCCTGGTTCAGTTGTGACGCGATCGGAAATATCTACGCCGAAGGTCTAGCGTAACGCGCTCAGAGAGTGTAAAGGACCAGGCGCTGGGCGCCACGCACCGGTCCGCCTCGGGCGTGCCCGAGGCGTGCCATCTGGCACGATGGTGTTCGTGCCCCACCGCCATACCGTCCCGCCGAGAGCCGGGCGACCTTCCGGCATGCGCGCCGAACGGCACGACCCCCCGCAGTCGCGGGTCGAGCCTGCCACCACGCGCCTGGCCGGGTCGACCCCGGCTCCTACCGGCGCGAACTCGTCGCACCCACCCGTCGCAGTGCCGCATCCCACACCGGTGCAGCAGCTTTCACCCTCCACGCCCGCGCGAGCCGACACACGCTCCACCTGGCGCCGCCGCACGCTGTTCCGTCTGGTCGGCGCGAGCGCGATCGGCATTCCCGCGGTGGCCGTGCTAGCCGCCTGCGCCCAGGACGATACCGTGCACGCGCCGGATCCTCTTGCCGCGCAAGAGATCATGGCCAGAGCCGATGCCGCCGCCGCGACGGCCGCGATCGCGCTGGCGCCGCAGTCGAACGCCGCGCTGAGCACGATCGCCACCGAGCGCACCGCGCACGCCGACGCGCTGCGCACCGAAATCGACCGCGTGCTCGGCGTTTACGGCGACGGCACCACCCCGGTGCATCGCACGGGCGCGCTGACCGTGCCCGGCCCCGACGGCTCCCCCGTGTCCGCTTCGGAGGTCGAGACCGCGGCCGCGCAGCCGACCACCGTCGCACAGTTGCGTGATCAGCTGGTTCGCTCCCAACAATCCGCCGCCACCCTGGCCCGCACCGAATCCGGTTATCGCGCCGGACTTCTCGCGTCGATCAGTGCGGCCTGCGCCACCCAGGCAGGAGTCCTGCTGACATGACCGAACAGCGAAAGACCCTCCAGAACGCGCTCGACGCCGAGTACGCCGCCGTGTACTCCTACGGCCTGATCGCCGCGTACGCCAACGCCGACCGGTCCCGCATGGTCGCCGAGTTCAGCGCCGCGCATCGAGCCCGCCGCGACGCCACGATCGAGCTATTCGAAGCCGACGGTACGGCACCGGACGCCCCCAACGCTGCCTACACCCCGCCCGCCCCGGTCGACAATCCGATCCCGGCGGCGCATCTGGCGGTGAGCGTCGAATCCGATTGCGCCGCAGCGTGGTACGCGGTCATCGAAAACGCGACCGACGAAACGGTGCGCGCCACCGCGACGGAGGCGCTCACCGAAGCCGCCGTTCGCCGCGCTCGCTGGCAGGTGATTCTGGGATCGGTGCCGATCACCGTCACCTTCCCCGGGCGAGCGTAGGCAAAATCGGTTCCGGGTAGATCGGCGACCCACCCGGAACCGGGGGACCGACTACGGGCGCATCGCGTACGCGCCGTCGTAGGCCTCGACCTGCTGCCACACCCGGCCGAAACGCTCGGCGTCGGCAACCGGGCTGCGCAGGGCCCCGATCGCCCAGGCACGCTGAGCCTCGGTGACCGACGGCTTGCCGAGCAGCGCCGCCGCCTGGGTGTTGAAGTCGCGGATCTGGAAGTCGAAGATCTGATCGAGCACATCGCGGTCGAGCCCGGTGAGCTCGGCCTGCTCGAGAATCAACTGCCCGTAGACCACCGTGGAGAACAGGTGGCCGATGGTCAGCATGAAGTCCAGGTCCTTCTGCTGGTCCGCGTCGGGAGCCGCGGTGAGCAGCAGGCTGCGCAGCGCCTGGGCCTGCTCGTAGAACCGGCCGACATTCGGGACCTCGGATGCCTGCTCGTAGGCGGGGGTCCAGTCGGCGAACTGCACCTTGCCCGCGCCGCGCGCCGGACCCTGCTGCCAGAAGAACGGCTGGTCGCCAGGGGCGAGGTCGGTGCCGATCGCCGGGTATTCCTTCGGGTTGAGCAGGTAGTTCGGCATGAACTTCAGGATCTGACCCACGTTCACGTGCACGGTGCCCTCGAGGCGCGGCAGGTGGTTGATGTAGCGCGAGGCCTGCGCGAAGTAGGTGGCCTTCTCGAATCCCTTGGCCGCCAGCACATCCAGCAGCAGGGTCATCGCGACCTCGGCCTCGGAGGTGACCTTGGACTTGGTCATCGGGTTGAACAGCAGGTAGCGGCGGTCCTCGAGCGAGGCGCTGCGGAAGTAGTCGACGGCACGGTCGCTGAACAGCTTCATCGCGATCAACCGCGCGTAGGCGTCGACGAAATTGCCGCGCACATGGGCGAAGTCGGTGACGGGGTTGCCGTAGAGGATGCGGTTGTTGGCGTGGGTGATGGCCTCGAAGAACGAGTGCTCGACCATGCCGATGCCGCCGTGACAGAGGTTGAACTTGCCGACGTTGACGGTGTTGAGCGCGGCCGAGAAGGCCTCCGGGCCTTCGTGCAGCAGGTCCGCGGCGGTCACCGGGTAGTTCTCCAGCCGGAAGTGGCTGACATACATCTGACCGTGGATGACGCTCTCGATCAGGTGGTAGTCGTCGTGGCGGCTGTCGGCGGCGAACCAGATGTAGCCCGCCGGACCCTCGACATCGGCGCGACGCGAGAACACCGACACCATCGAGGCGACGTTGCCGTTGCCGATGTAGTACTTCTCGCCGCTCGCCCGGAACAGGATGCCCGCCTCGGCGTCGGCACTGCCCGGCTCGCTCGGGGTGAGGATCAGGTCGGTGTTGTAGATGTCGGCGCCGTGGTCGCGCTCGGACAGCGCGAACGCCATCACCTGACCGTCGTCGAGGTCGGCGGCGGCCTTGCGCTTGGCGACCTCGTTATCGCTCTGCCAGATCGGGCCGAGGCCGAGGATGGTGACCTGCTCGGCGTACCAGTACGCCAGTCCGTAGAACCCGAAGATCTCCGCCAGCGCCGCGTTGCGTGCCGCGTCCCAGCGCTTGTTCGGGTCGCCGTCGGCGTAGGCGGCCGGGGTCAGGAAGGTCGCGAAGAGCTTCTCCTTGCCGACGAACTCGAGGAACTCCGAGGTCCACACCGCGTCGCGATCCTCGACCAGCAGCTGCGCCTTGCCCTTGGACTCGAACCACTCGATGGTGGCCTTCAACAGCCGACGCGTCTCGGCGTCGAAGTGCTGCGGGTCGTAGGTGGCCGGGTTGAAAAGCAGGCTGGGCGAACTCGTCATGCCCGTTAACTTAGCAGCGCCACCCACTCGCCACGCCGCCCCCGCAACTCCCTCACCTGCACTTTCGCCTACGTAGCCGTAAGTTCGAACGACTTGTTGTTGTTTTCCCCAACCGAACAAGGACCAGGTTTCCGAACTCGCCCAGATGTCGAGCAACTCTCGCCGAGACAATGCACCAGGGCGTACGACCCGGTCCTGGGCGCGGTCCTACAGACAGCAAATCGCGCTGCCCCACCTCGAGTGGGACAGCGCGATTCGTGCGATGAAACTCAGCCGCGAACCTTGGCGGTTACCGCGCTCACGGCGTCTTCGGCCGGGATCTCCTCGGCTTCGCCGGTGAAGCGGTTGCGCAGCTCCACCTTGCCCTCGGCCCAGCCGCGGCCGATGACCAGGATCCAGGGCATGCCGAGCAGTTCGGCATCCTTGAACTTCACGCCGGGCGAGGCGGTGCGGTCGTCGAAGAGGACCTCGAGGCCCTCGGCGTCCAGGCCCGCGACGACGTGTTCGGCGCCGTCGCGGGCGGCGGCGTCCTTGTTGGCGATCACCACGTGCACGTCGAACGGGGCGACCTCGGCGGGCCAGCGCAGGCCCTTCTCGTCGTGCTGCTGTTCGGCGATCACCGCGACCATGCGGGAGATGCCGATGCCGTAGGAGCCCATGGTGAGGCGCACCGGCTTGCCGTTCTCGCCGAGCACGTCGACATCGAAGGCGTCGGTGTACTTACGGCCGAGCTGGAAGATGTGGCCGATCTCGATGCCGCGCGCGGACACGAGCGGGCCCGCGCCGTCGGGCGAGGGATCGCCGTCGCGGACCTCGGCGGCCTCGATGGTGCCGTCGGGGGTGAAGTCGCGGCCCGCGACCAGGCCGACAACGTGCTTGCCCTTGACGTCGGCGCCGGTGATCCACGCGGTGCCCTCGGCGACGCGGGGGTCGACGAGGTAACGAACACCGTTGGCGGCCAAGCCCTTCGGGCCGATGTAGCCCTTCACGAGGAACGGGTTGGCGGCGAAGTCGGCCTCGGTGAGCAGTTCCACCTCGGCGGGCTCGACGGCGGCGCCGAGACGCTTGTCGTCGACCTCGCGGTCACCGGGGACGCCGATGCCGAGGATCTCGGTCTTGCCGTCGGGGTGGCGCAGCTTCACCATCACGTTCTTCAACGTGTCGGCGGCGGTCACCGTGCGGTCGAGGACCTTCGCCTCGTTGGCCCAGTCGACGAGCGTCGCGATGGTGGGGGTGTTCGGAGTGTCGTACTCGACCGCGGCGGCCTGACCCTCGATGGGCAGCGGCGCGGGCGCGGGCGTGACCACGGCTTCCACGTTCGCCGCGTAGCCGGACTCGACACAGCGCACGTAGGTGTCCTCGCCGACGGGGCTGGCGGCGAGGAACTCCTCGGACGCGCTGCCGCCCATGGCGCCGGAGGTGGCGGCCACGATCACGTACTCGACGCGGAGCCGTTCGAAGATCGCCTGGTAGGCCTTGCGATGGGTGGCGTAGCTGTTGGTCAGACCGTCGTCGTCGATATCGAAGGAGTAGGAATCCTTCATCACGAACTCGCGGCCGCGCAGGATGCCCGCACGGGGACGTTCCTCGTCGCGGTACTTGGTCTGGATCTGGTACAGGGTGACCGGCAGATCCTTGTAGGAGTTGTACTCACCCTTCACGGTGAGCGCGAACAGCTCCTCGTGGGTGGGCCCGAGCAGGTAGTCGCCGCCCTTGCGGTCCTTGAGCCGGAACAGACCGGGGCCGTACTCGGTCCACCGATTGGTGGTCTCGTAGGGCTCGCGCGGCAGCAGCGTCGGCAGCGAGATCTCCTGGGCGCCGGTGGCGTCCATCTCCTGGCGCACGACGTCCTCGATCTTGCGCAGCGTGCGCAGACCGAGCGGCAGCCACGAGTACATGCCGGGGGCGACCCGACGGACGTAGCCGGCGCGAACGAGCAGTTTGTGGCTGGGCACCTCGGCGTCGGCGGGATCGTCTCGCAGGGTGCGCAGGAACAGGCGGGAGAGGCGGGTGATCACGGATGCACAGGGTAGTCCCTGGTCCGGGCGGGGCGACAGCCGATTACCACCTGAGCGCTCCCGACACCCGAAAACCTACCCGCAGATAAAAGCGGATAACAGGTTACCCATTACAAAACCATTTCAATCATCAGATAACAACCTGATAACGTAACCGCATCTGGCAATTATTTGGTGACTACATTTTCTCTATAAGTCAATTACGTACTTACAACAGAAAATTGGCAGCGGCGACGCTGCCCTTGGGAGGTCACAATGGCTGAGACGAAATCCATGTCGAAGCGCTGTACAGCGGTGTTCACCGGTGCCGCGTTGGTGGCCGCGGCTCTCGCCGGATGCACCAAGACCGAGACCACCGAGAGCGGTCAACTCCTGCAGTCGCTGAAGGACAAGGGCACGATCACCGTGGGTTTCGCCGGTGAGGCGCCCTATTCGTTCGAAGACGGCGGCCAGCTCACCGGCGCCACCGTGGCACTGCACAAAGAGATCTTCGCCAACCTCGGCATCAAGACCGTCGACGGTGTGCAGACCGAGTTCGGCGCACTGATCCCCGGCCTGCAGGCCAATCGCTTCGACGCGGTCAGCGCCGGAATGTCGATCTTGCCGAAACGCTGTGAACAGGCATCTTTCAGCGAACCGGAATTCATGTACACCACGGCGCTGATGGTGAAACCCGGTAATCCGATGAATTTGACCGATATGCAGTCGATCAAGGCCAGTGGCGCGAAGATGACCGCGATGACCGGCGCCATCGAATCCGATTACGCCAGCTCGCTCGGCATCGACGCCACCCAGGTGGCCACCCCGCAGGACGGGATGGACGCGGTCACCTCCGGGCGCGCCGACGTGTTCGCGCTCACCGCGATCTCGCTGAACTGGCTCAAGAGCCACACCCCGAACGCCGCCGTCGACGTGACGCCGTCGTTCGTGGCCGTCATCGACGGCAAGCCGCAGATCGGCGCCGGTGGCACCGTGTTCCGTACCACCGATCCCGACCTGCTCGCCGCCTACAACGCCGAGCTGGCCAAGATCACCGGCGACAAGGACAAGTACCTGTCGATCGTGGGCAAGTTCGGGTTCACCGAGCGCGAGCTCCCCGATCCGAAGTACACGACGGCCAGGCTGTGCAAGGGCGAAATCTGATCCACCCATGAGCAATGTCGATGCGGTACGCGATGCCCTTCCCGCGCTGTGGCAGGGCATCGTCGTCACGCTGGAGCTGACCATCGGCGGCGCGCTCCTCGCGTTCGTCCTCGCCCTCGTCCTCGGCACCACCGCCCGCGTGCGCAATCTCGCGGCGCGCGGCAGTGCCCGGGTCATGATCGAATTCTTTCGCGGCACGTCACTTCTGGTGCAGATCTTCTGGCTGTTCTATGTGCTGCCGCTGCTCGGCTACAAGCTCGACCCGCTCTTCTGCGGCATCCTGGCGCTCGGCCTGAACTACGGCGCCTATGGCGCCGAGGTGGTGCGTGGGGCGCTCAACGCGGTGCCGCGCGCGCAGTTCGAGGCGGCGGTCGCGCTGAATTTCAGTCCATGGCAGCGGATGCGCAGAGTGCTGTTCCCGCAGGCATGGGCGCTGATGCTGCCCTCGTTGACCAATCTGCTGGTCCACCTGCTCAAAGGCACCGCCGTGGCGTCCTACATCACGCTGCACGACCTGACCTACGAGATCGGCGACCTGCGCAAGACCACCAGCGACACCCTGTTCTCCTTCGGTGTCGGCCTGCTCATCTACTTCGTCCTCGGCTACGTACTCACCCTGGGCATGAACCTGCTCGAGACCCGCGCCAAGACCAAACTGGGTCGCGGGGCCACGCTCAAGGAAGTGCTGAGCCTGGCGCCCGATGACACGAAGGTGGCGCCATGAGAGCGGAATGGAGTTGGGAGCGCGCCCGCGAGGCGCTGCCGGTGCTGTGGGACGGCTTCCAGATCACCCTGCTGGCGACGGCGCTCGGCTTCGCGCTGGCCGCGGTGCTCGGGCTGGCGATCGCGATGATCCGGCGCACGATGCCGCGCCCGATCGCCGCGCCGGTGCACGCGGTGAGCGAGTTCGTCCGCCTCACCCCGCTGGTCGTGCAGTTGCTGTTCGCCTACACGCTGTTCACGCAGTTCTCGGCGTTGCAGATCGGCATCGTCGTACTCGGCATCCACTATTCCAGTTACCTGGCCGAGGTGTATCGGGCCGGGATCGAGGCGGTGCCGAAGGGGCAGTGGGAGGCGGCGCGCGCGCTGTCGTTACCGCCGGTGCGCACCTGGGGCGCGGTGGTGCTGCCACAGGCGATCCGGGCGAGCCTGCCCGCACTCGGCACCAATGCCGTGTCGATGTTCAAGGACACACCGTTCTTGTTCGCCATCTCGGTCGTCGAATTGGTGACCGCCGCACAGCAATTCGGAGCGCGCAACTTCGCGTATCTGGAGTCGATCACGATGGCCGGGGTGTTCTTCCTCCTCGCCAGCTACCCGACGTCTGTGCTGATCAGAAGACTGGAGAAGCGCCTTGCCTACTACTGACGAGATGATTCGATTCGATCAGGTGGTCAAACGCTTCGGCGAGCTCACCGTGCTCGACCAGCTCGATTTCAGTGTCCGCCGCGGGGAGAAGGTCACCCTGATCGGGCCGTCGGGGTCGGGCAAGACCACCATCCTGCGGCTGCTGATGACGCTGGAAACGATCAGTGACGGCGTGATCTGGGTCGACGGCGAACCACTCACCCATACCGAACGCGGCGGAAAGTTGGTGCCCGCCAAGGAGAAACACCTGCGCGCGGTGCGTACCAAGATCGGCATGGTGTTCCAGCAGTTCAACCTGTTCCCGAACATGACGGTGCTGGAGAACATCACCGAGGCGCCGATCCACGTGCTCGGCAAGTCGAAAGACGAGGCGCGCGAACGCGCTCGGCACCTGCTCGAGGTCGTCGGTCTGTCGGACAAGGCCGACGCGCATCCCTCGCAGCTCTCGGGCGGGCAGCAGCAGCGGGTCGCGATCGCGCGTTGTTGCGCGATGGATCCGAAGGTGATGCTGCTCGACGAGGTGACCTCGGCCCTGGACCCGGAACTGGTCGGCGACGTCCTCGACGTGCTGCGCACGATCGCCGAAACCACCGATATCACCATGCTGATCGTCACCCACGAGATGCGCTTCGCCCGCGAGGTATCGGACCGGGTATTGATGTTCGACTCCGGTCGTATCGTCGAACAGGGTCCGCCCGAGCAGATCTTCGAGGCACCGACCAATGAGCGCACGCGCAAGTTCCTCGAAGCCGTGCGCTGAACTCGCGGACGGGGCGGGGCGCGGTGGCGGTTTCGACGGCGATTAACGTTGACGATCGTGCTGGTGCTGCTGCCTCCCTCCGAAACCAAGTCCGACGGCGGATCGGGCGCGCCGCTGGACCTCGACGTCCTGGCGATGCCGCAGCTCAGCGCGGTTCGCGACAAACTGATCACCGAGGTGGTGCAGCTGGCGGCCGACCCCGCCGCCGCCGCCGGGGTGCTCGGCCTGGGTAAAGGCGCGGATGCGGAGATAGCCCGCAACGCGAGCCTGCGCACGTCGGCGACCCGCCCCGCCCTGGAGCGCTACACCGGGGTCCTCTACGACGCACTGGACGCGAAGTCGTTCACCAAAGTGCAGCGCGCCAAGGCCTACGCCCGCCTTGGCATCGGCTCGGCCCTGTTCGGCGCGGTCCGCGCAGCCGACCCCATCCCCGCCTACCGCCTCTCGGGCGGCACCAAACTTCCAGGGCTGCCTACGCTTTCGGCGGTGTGGCGCGATGTTCTGCCCGACGCCCTCTACGCCGAGGCCGCGGGCGAACTCGTCATCGACCTACGCTCGGGCACCTACCAGCAGCTGGGCCGGGTCCCCGACGCCATCACCGCCAATGTCCTCACCGAGCACCCCGACGGCTCGCGCACCGTCGTCAGCCACTTCAACAAACATCACAAGGGCTTGCTCGCCCGCGCCCTCGTTCTCACCCGCGCCGATCCCACCGACATCCGCGCCGTCGCCCGGGTGGCCACCACAGCCGGACTGCGCGCCGAAACCGCCTCCCCCACCGAACTTCTCATCATTACCCAGTAGTGGGGGCCATGAGCTGAATGAGATTGCCGCAGGTGTCGTCGAAGACCGCGGTGCTCACCGGGCCCATGGGGGCGGGGGCCTGGGTGAAGAAGACGCCGCGATCGAGCAGGCGGCGGTATTCGGCATCGAGATCGTCGACGGTGAAGACGATCACGGGGATGCCTTCGGCGCTCAGTGCCGTTTTGTAGGCCTTGGCCGCCGGGTGCTGGTCGGGCTCGAGCAGCAGCTGGATGCCGTCGACGTCGGCGGGCGAGACGAGGGTGAGCCAGTCGAATTCGCCGAGGGACACCTTGTCTTTGACCTGGAAGCCGAGCACGTCGGTGTAGAAGGCCTCGGCCTTGGCTTGGTCATCGACGAAGACGCTCGTCACTCCGATGCGGATCATGTGTCCTCCTGAGGGATGGGCCATCGCACCGAAACCGCTCGCAGTGGCGTGAAATCGGCGTGATGGAACTTGTATCGGCCTTGCCGACGGGTGTGGACGAGACCGACGTCCTCGAGCACGCCGAGGTGCTGGGTGATCGCCTGGCGCGACGAGCTGATGTCGTGTTTGCTCACGAGCCGGGCGCACAGTTCGAACAGGGTCTGCCCGTCGCGATCGGCCAGTTCGTCGAGGAGTGCGCGTCGTGTCGAATCCGCCAACGCGGTGAAGATATCGGTCACTCCGCACGCTCCGTTCGCTCACTTCGAACCATAGGCAAGTGTGCGCTTGCATGTCAAGGGCAGGTGCCCACTTGCCTATTCGGCACCGCATCCCACCCGCCATCCTCGCGCCGCCTCGACCAGCCGGGCGCGAACCAGGTCGACGTGCGGTCGCGAGGGCGCGCCGACCCGGCGCGCCAGGAATCCGGTGTTGATCGGCGGATCGACGGGATCGAGCAGCGTGACCAGCGTTCCGTCGGCCCGTTCCCGAGCGCACAGGTAGTGCGGAAGCACGCTGATCCCCGCCCCCGCGACGACCGCGGCGAGTACCGCGCGCAGATCACCGACGATCAGCGCCGGTTCGGCTTCCAGCCGGGTCTCGAACACGTGGCGCCAGTATCGGCGCAGGATCGGCAGATCGGCGGCGTAGCTGACGAGCGGGATACCCTCCAGCGCGATCGGACCTTCGGCGCGCAGGCGGGCGGTGTCGATGCGGTCGGCTATCTCGGGGGCGGCGACGAGGAGGAATTCCTCGTCGACGAGCGGTTCGGCCAGCACGGTACGCCCCCGCGGGCGGGTGGTGGCGAAGACCAGATCCAGTGCGCCCGAATGCAATCGGGCCAGCAGGTCGTCGGTGATCCCGGTGCTGACAGTGAGCCGCACGCCGTCGGCGACCAGCGGTGCGAGCGCGGGCACCACCTTCGCGGCGAGCATCTCCGCCGGTCCACCGAGGAGCACCGGCGGTTCGGGCGGCGCCGCACGATCGGTCACCGCCCCGCTCACGACCGCCTCCAGCGCCTCCAATGGGCCACTCACCCGCGCCGCGAGCTCGTGACCGGCGGCGGTCGGCGTCACCCCACGGGGCAGTCGTTCGAACAGCGGCCTGCCGAGGTGTCGCTCGAGCGCCTGGATCTGGGTGGTCACGGTCGGCTGGGACAGTCCCACCTGAGCCGCGCCCGCGGTGAGCGAACCGGTGCGGAAGACAGCCAGGAAGGTCCGCAGCTGCACCAGATCCATCGACCCATCGGCTGTCCTATGTCTCATATAGACAATCCTATTGGTCAGGGGATGCCATCGACCCTAGCGTTGATCCCATGGCACACATCCTGTTCGTTCTCACCGGCACCGATCATTGGACACTGGCCGACGGCACCGAACATCCCACCGGCTACTGGGCTGAGGAATTCACGGCGCCCTATGCGGCCTTCACCGGCGCGGGCCACACCGTCACCGTCGCAACCCCGAACGGCGTGATCGCGACCGTCGACCAGGCCAGCATGGCCCCCGAGGTCAACGGCGGCGCCGAGGGTGCGGCGGCGGTCGCCGAGATCCTCTCCGACGCGACCCCGTTGCGGAGTCCGATCGCCCTCGACAAGGTCGATCTCGCCGACTACGACGCCGTCTTCTACCCCGGCGGTCACGGCCCGATGCAGGACCTCGCCGTCGACCCTGTCTCCGGTACTCTCCTCACCGACGCGCTCGCCTCCGGCAAGCCGCTCGGCATCGTCTGCCACGCCCCCGCCGCGCTACTGGCCACCGCCGAGTCGGGCAGCTCCCCCTTCGCCGGCTACCGCCTCACCGCGTTCAGCAATGCCGAGGAGACCCAGGCGGGCTTCGCCGACAAGGCGAAGTGGTTGCTCCAGGATCGCTTGGTCGCGCTCGGTGCCGACTACCGCGAAGGCGACCCGTGGGCGCCGCACATCGAGGTGGACCGCAATCTCTACACCGGGCAGAACCCCGCCTCCGCGGGCCCGCTGGCTGCCGAGATACTCACCGCCCTCTAGACAAGCAACAGGCCGTCAGCCGATGTCGGCGGTGAGCTCGGCGAGTTCGGCCGTGAGATTGGCCCGGGCGATCGCCTCGTAGCGGTCGTGGGCGAGGTCGGTGCGGAACAGGCGGGGCTGATCGGCCAGATTACGAAGGACCGAGGCGCGGCCCGCACGGAACAGGTCGTCGGGGACGTGGGCGTATTCGGCGCGGATCGCGGTGGTGTAGGCGGCGTATTCCTCGGGTGTGCCACCGAGCACGACGAGGTCGGCATCGCAGAGGACCGCGCCGTTCGCATCACCGGGCTGCGGCTTGTGTCCGCGGGTCAGCACCACGAGCCGCACTACCTCCTCGACCAGTTCCGGTGCGGCGCCCAGTGATTCGAGAATATCGCGGCCCAGGTCGGCGCTGCGCTCCTCGTTGTCGGCCCGCGCGACGGCGTAGATCGCGTCATGGAAGAACGCCGCGTATCGTACGGCTTCGATATCGGCTGCGGCACCGGCGAATTCGTCGATCGCCGCGAGCATCACCGCCAGGTGGGTGCCGGTGTGGTAACGGCGATGCGGTTCGCTGTAGCGTCCCACCACCCCGGCGCCGATTTGCTCGGCCTCGACCCCGGCCAAGGCGATCCACCGGTCCAGCAGGTTCTGCGACAGCGCACTCATACAACAAGTTTCGTCGTCGGCACCGACACCCACAACCCCCCGATCCTGCCTGTCTCGCTTCCCGAACGGGCTACGGGTGGGCTCACCGACGCCGCACGCCATCGCCCCGAACAGGCGTTGGTCGTCCGGCCGCGGACAGCCGAACGACACCCAGCGGTCAGACCTCGGCGGCGGCGAGGGCCGCACGCACCTCCTCGGCGCCGGCGGGCTTGGGGGCGGGCGGCCAGTTGTCGTCGGCGGCGTAGGGGCGCACGTAGACCGGGGTATCCCGTTGGGAGCGGCGGCTTTCGGCGAGGGACCCACCGTCGACTACGTCATAGCCGATGGCGTCGATGAGGTCGGTAGCGAGCTTCTTGGCGTCGGGGTCGTCGCCGAAGATGGGAAGGGCGGACCGGTCCGCGGCACCGGCGGGGCGGGCGAGTTCGGCGAGGTTGGCGTAGGCGATGTTGTTGAACGCCTTGACCACCTTCGATTCGGGGAGGTGGCGTTGCAACAGTTCACTGGTCGTGGTCTCGTCGGCGTCGAGTTCGGGAATGGCGCTGTCGCGGTCGGGATAGTAGTTGTTCGTGTCGAACACGACCTTGCCCGCGAGCGGTGCGACCGGTACGTCCCGATACGCCTTCAACGGCACGGTGACCACCACATAGTCGCCTGCTCCGGCCGCCTCGGCCGGGGTAGCCGCCCGAGCCCGCGGACCCAGCTCGGCGACCAGATCCGCCAGGGTCTCGGGGCCACGCGAGTTGCTGAGCACCACGTCATAGCCCGCGTCCACCGCCAACCGCGCCACGGTGGAGCCGATGTGTCCGCTGCCGATCAATCCGAGTGTCGTCATGCGCGGAACAACCTCCACCAGGGCATGGTTGTTCCCCACACTGCCGTCATTGTCCCCGCTTCAGCCGCCGGATAGCGTAAAGCGATGGTGTCTTCGGCTCATCTCGTTTCCTTCGCGGGCTTGGCGTTTCTGCTGGTGATCGTGCCCGGTCCCAGCGTCTTGTTCACGATCGGCCGCGCGCTCACCGTGGGGCGGCGATCGGCGCTGATGACGGTGCTCGGCAATGCGATCGGGGTATACGGGCAGGTTGTCGCTGTAGCGTTCGGGTTGGGCGCGATCGTGGCGGCGTCGGCGGTGGTGTTCACGGCGATCAAACTCGTCGGTGCCGCCTATCTGGTCTACCTCGGCGTGCAGGCGATTCGACATCGCGACGCGCTGCGGACGGCCTTCCAGGCCGAGCAGAGCGTGGACGCGCACCGTCCAGCGCTGGCGTTGCGGGATGGGCTGATCGTCGGGATCACCAACCCGAAGAACATCGTCTTCCTGGCGGCGCTGCTGCCGCAGTTCGTGGACACCACGCACGCGGTGCCACAGCAGATGCTGGTGCTCGGGCTCTGCATCCCGGTGTTCGGCCTGATCTTCGACTCGCTCTGGGCGCTCGTGGCGGGGTCGGCCCGGTCCTGGTTCGCGCGGTCGCCGCGTCGTCTCGCCGCCGTCGGCGGCACCAGCGGCCTGGTTATGATCGGGCTCGGCACGTCACTGGCTCTCACCGGCCGCAAAGACTGAACCACCACTGTCAGGATCGCCGCCCGCGGTCACGTCGCGCACGAGCAGCGCGGCGTGCAGGGAGGTGCGCGATTCACCGTCGTCGAGGTCGACGGCGAGAATGCGTTCGATGCGGGCGAGGCGGTCGTAGAGCGTGGGTCGGCTGATCGCGAGCGCCTTGGCGAGTTCGGTCTTGTTGCCCGCCAGGTCGAGGAAGCGGCGCAGGGTGCCGGTGAGGTCGGCGGTGTGGCGGATGTCGTAGCGCAGGAGCGCGCCGAGTTCGGCCTCGGCGAAGCTCTGCACGCCGGGTTCGTCGCGGATCAGCGAGAGCAGACCGCGTAGGCGAATATCCGCGCTGCGGAAGAACATTCGGCTCGGGGTCGTCGTCATCGACCGGGCCACCTCGGCCACGCCCGTCGCATGCGCGAGTCCGCCCGCGGCGTCGAGCAGAGAATCGGAGTCGGCGCCGACGCCGATGACCGCACGACGCACGCCCTCGACCCGGCGGGTCTCGGCCAGGACCGCGGTGCACACCGGCGCCAAGTGGTCATCGACATCGCCGGCACGAGTCACCGCCAGGATCACGGTGATCTGTTCGCCGTCGGCCCCGCCGCGCGTTCGCCGGTGTGCCGCCGCGCTGAGCGCCGAAGCGTCGACCAAGCCGAGGGCATGCGTCACCGCTTCGACGATCGACTCACTACGTCGTTGCGCCGCGACCGGATCCGTCGTCGACTCGGTGTCGATCTCGATCGCCAGCGGCACATAGCGGGCGCGGCGCTGCAGACCGAGCGCGGCAGCGCGCGCCTGTGCGTCGCGCTCGTCGGTCACCCGCCCGTCCACCAGGTCGGCGATCAGGCCGGTCTGGGCCTGCCGGTGCAGCCCGAAGCGGTCCTTGTCGATCATCCGGTGCAGGGTGATGGTTTGCGCGGCGCGTTCGAGCACCATGGCGACCCGCGCGGTATGGGCTCGGTCGGTGCGCAGGATCAGCCTGCCCCAGCGCTGCGTGTGCGGTCCGACGCCGACCACGCCGGATCCGTCGGGCAGCATCCGTGAAACGGCCTCCCAATCCTCCAGCAGCGCAGCCGAGGTCGCGTGCCGGGCGGTGGCCGCGAGCACTCGATGCGAGAGGTCTTCCAGCACCACCGACGCGTCGAGCATGCTCGCGGCGGTCTGCACGATCTCGGCCAGCGCGGCACGGCGCACACTCAGGTCGGTGAACGTCTCGTGCACGGTGCGCGCGAACTCCAGTTCGGCGTACTGGTCGGCGACGATCGCCCGGTGGACCGCTTCGGTGATCTCCACAAAGCGGGTAACCCGATGCAGCACGATCACCGGAAGCTCGAGTTCGGCGGCCGTGGCGGCGACGACGGGACCGAGTTCACTCACGTAGCTGCCGAGTTCCACGACCAGGCCCGCGACCCCGGCGGCGGACAGTGATCGCAGGTAGGCGATCCGCGCCTGCTCGGGAGCGGCGAGTGCCTGCCCGGTGGTCAGGATCAACTCCGAGCCGACCAGAACATCGGCGACGTCGGCCTGGTCGCTGACATGCACCCAGCGCACCGGTCGGTCCAGGTTCGCGGCGCAGATGACCTCGGGTTGCCCGGCCTGCATCACCGGCGTCGCGAGCACATCGGCCACCGTCAACAGCACTGACAGATCGTAATACGAATGCCGCAAATGTGTACAGATCGTCGGCCCTTTCCGAGCTCCGGATGGACCAGGGTGGAGGCACAACACCACTCGGCGAATCGAGGCAATCATGCAGTCCATCGGCCATTGGATCGACGGCAAATCGGTGAGCGGTACCAGCGAGACGACAGCACCGGTGACCAATCCCGCCACCGGCGTCGTCACCGGGGAGCTGGCGCTGGCGAACGTGGCCGATACCCGCGCCGCGATCGACGCCGCGACGGTGGCCTTCGCGTCCTGGCGTGACGCCTCGCTCACCCGGCGCACCCAGGTGCTGTTCCGCTTCCGCGAGCTGCTCGCCGAACGCAGAACGGAACTGGCCGCGATCATCACGGCCGAACACGGCAAGGTGGCCGCCGATGCGCTCGGCGAGGTGACCCGAGGTCTCGAGGTCGTCGAATTCGCCTGTGGCATTCCGCATCTGCTCAAGGGCGGATTCACCGAGAACGCCTCGACCGAGGTCGATATCTACTCGATCCGTCAGCCGCTCGGCCCGGTCGCGATCATCGCACCGTTCAATTTCCCCGCCATGGTGCCGATGTGGTTCTTCCCCCTCGCGATCGGCGCGGGCAACACGGTGGTGCTCAAGCCGAGTGAGAAGGATCCGTCGGCGGCGCTGTGGCTGGCGAGGCTGTGGCAGGAGGCGGGGCTGCCCGACGGTGTGTTCAACGTCGTGCAGGGCGACAAGGTCGCCGTCGACGAACTCCTGGACAACCCGGCGATCAAGGCGGTGTCGTTCGTCGGCTCCACCCCGATCGCCAAGTACGTCTACCAGCGCGGCACCGTGGCGGGCAAGCGGGTACAGGCGCTCGGCGGTGCGAAGAACCACATGGTGGTGCTGCCCGACGCCGATCTGGACCTGGCCGCCGATGCCGCCGTGAACGCCGGTTTCGGGTCGGCGGGTGAGCGGTGCATGGCGATCAGCGTGGTCGTCGCGGTCGGTGGGGTGGCCGACGCCCTGGTCGCCAAGATCAGTGAGCGGGCCGCGAGCATCGTCACCGGCGACGGCGCAGGCGGAGCGGAGATGGGCCCGCTGATCACCCGCGCGCACCGCGACCGAGTGGCCGACTACATCGACGCGGGCGAGAACGCCGGTGCCCGTGTGGTTCTCGACGGTCGCGATCTCACCGTCGACGGCGCGCCGGACGGATTCTGGCTGGGCCCGACGATTCTCGACGAGGTGACGCCAACCATGAGCGTCTACACCGACGAGATCTTCGGCCCCGTGCTGTCGGTCGTGCGGGTCGACACCTACGAGGAGGCGGTGGCGCTGATCAACGCGAACCGCTACGGCAACGGCACCGCCATCTTCACCAACGACGGCGGCGCGGGACGCCGGTTCCAGCACGAGGTGGAGGTGGGCATGGTCGGCGTCAACGTCCCGATCCCGGTGCCGATGGCCTACTTCAGTTTCGGCGGCTGGAAGAACTCGCTGTTCGGCGACTCGCACGCGCACGGCACCGACGGCGTGCACTTCTTCACCCGCACCAAGGCGGTCACCGCCCGCTGGCTCGATCCGAGCCACGGTGGGCTGGAACTCGGCTTCCCACAGAACAAGTAACCCGAGGGAGACTCGACATGACGCTTTCCGAAGAGGCCGCTCGCGCCTACGAACTCGACCGCCGCCACGTCTTCCATTCCTGGTCCGCGCAAGCAGCTCTCACACCGATGGTGCTCACCGCCGCCGAGGGCTGCTACGTGTGGGACGGCGAGGGCAATCGCCTGCTCGACTTCTCCTCGATGATGGTGAACACCAATATCGGCCACCAGCATCCGAAGGTCGTCGCCGCGATCCAGGAGCAGGCGGGCAAACTCTGCACTGTCGCACCGTCATTCGCCAACGATGCCCGTTCGGAGGCGGCCCGCCTGATCAGCGAACGCACACCCGGCGATCTCGACACGATCTTCTTCACCAACGGTGGCGCCGACGCGGTCGAACACGCCGTCCGGATGGCGCGCCTGCACACCGGCCGATACAAGGTGCTCTCGCGCTACCGCTCCTACCACGGCGGCACGGAGACGGCGGTGAACCTCACCGGCGACCCGCGCCGCTGGCCCAACGACCACGGCAACACCGGAACCGTGCACTTCTTCGGCCCGTTCCTGTACCGCTCGGAATTCCACGCCACCGACGAGGCGCAGGAGACCGAGCGGGCGCTGGCCCATCTCGAGCGCACCATCGAGATGGAGGGCCCGGCCACCATCGCCGCGATCGCCCTGGAGTCGGTGCCGGGCACCGCGGGCATCATGGTGCCGACCACGGAGTACATGCGCGGGGTCCGCGAACTGTGCGACAAGCACGGCATCGTGTTCATCGCCGACGAGGTGATGGCGGGCTTCGGGCGGACCGGAAAGTGGTTCGCCATCGACAATTTCGAGGTCGTGCCCGATCTGATCACCTTCGCCAAGGGAGTCAACTCCGGTTATGTCCCGCTCGGCGGCGTGGCGATCAGCGCGGCCATCGCGGCGACCTTCGCCGACCGGCCCTATCCCGGCGGGCTCACCTACTCGGGTCATCCCCTCGCGGCCGCCGCGGCCGTCGCGACGATCAACGCGATGGCCGACGAGCGCATCGTCGAGAACGCCGCCGACATCGGCGCGAAGGTCATCGGTCCGGGCCTTCGCGAACTGGCGCAACGGCATCCGAGCATCGGGGAAGTCCGCGGGCTCGGCGTTTTCTGGGCACTCGAGCTGGTTCGCGACCGGGACACCCGCGAACCCCTCGCCCCCTATGGCGGCACCAGCCCCGCGATGAACGAACTGGTCGCCGCCTGCCGCGCCGGCGGGGTGCTGCCGTTCGTCAATTTCAATCGCCTGCACGTGGTCCCGCCGTGCGTGATCACCGAGGCCGAGGCCAAGGAAGGGCTGGCCATCCTCGATCAGGCGCTCACGGTCGCCGACGCGCACACCGTCTGACCCGACACGCGGCGGGCGGAATGCGCCCGCCGCGTCCGGCGTTCTACCGGAGCGTGACTGATACCGCAGTGCTTTCCGATGAGCTGAAAACGTATCTCGACGAGGAGAAGGTCTACGCGACCGTCGCCACGGTCGGGCCCAACGGGCATCCGCACCTGACCGTGGTCTGGATCAAACGCGAGGGTGACGAGCTGCTGTTCTCCACCACCGTCTCCCGCCAGCAGGCCAAGAACCTGGTGCGCGACCCTCGGATCACCGTGATGGTGAACCCGCCCGAGCGACCGTTCCTCTACGCCGAGGTCCGCGGAACCGCCACCACCACACCGGATCCCGAACGGGCGCTGCCCGACGAGATGTCGCTCAAATACACCGGCAAGCCGTATCGCGAGTTCAACCCGGCATCGGTGGACGATGCCGAACGCGTCGTCATCCGCGTCAGCCCGACGAAGGTCACCGGACGCTTGTGAGTGGCGGGCCCGGCGGAGTCAGCTCCGCTGGGCCTCTTCCTGCGCCTGCTGTGCCTGCACCAATTGTTGCGGGGTGAACCGCAGGGTCAAGGCGACCAGGGCGGCCAGCACCGCCAGGATGGCGCAGACGAAGAGGACCAGCGTGTATCCGCTGTTCAGAGCGTCGATCTGGATCGGCGACATATCCGCGGCACGACCGTCGGTGCCCCCGAGCGAGAGGGTGCGCGACGCCGCGATCGGGCTCAACAGGCCGATCGCTATCGGTGTCGCCAGGTTCATGAACATCTGGCCGACCGCCGCCAGCGGACCGATATTCGACTGCGACACTCCGACGAGCACACACAGCGGGGCCAGCACCATGGCGACGCCGACGCCGAAGCCGATCACCACGAGCAGCACCAGCAACGTCGGCAGGTAGTGCACGTGCCGATCCAGCGTCGAGCCGAAGAGCAGACCGACGGCCAGCACGAGCGAGGCCGAGGCCAGCAGCCAGCGCGGCGAGACGACCAGCGCCGCCTTCGACGCCACGGCGCCGCCGAGCCCGATGCCGATGGTGAACGGGATCGAGGCGACACCGGCCTGCAGCGGGCTGTACCCGAGCACATTCTGGAGCAACTGGGCGACGAAGAACGTCATCGCGCCCAGGATCGCGCCGGCGAGAAAGATCAGCGCGAAGGTGGCGACCCGGTCGCGGCTGTCGAACAGCGACCAGGGCAGCAGCGGATCGGCTTCCCGGCGTTCGGTCACCACGAAGATCACCAGCAGCGCGAACCCGCCGATCAGCGAGGCGAGGATGACCGGGCTCGTCCAGCCCATCGCCGGACCCTCGGTCGCGCCGAACACGATCGTCGCGCAGGCCAGCGTCCCCAGGATCGCGCCCTTGATATCCAGCGGCGTGCGATGGTGCTCGGTGTCGGACAGCTTGTAGACCGCACCCGCCACGATGAGCGCGCCGATCGGCACATTGATCAGGAAGATCCACCGCCACGAGAACTCCGTGAGCGCACCACCGACGACGAGACCGCCGACCGACCCGATACCGGCCATCGAACCGACGATCGCGATGGCTTGATTACGGGCGGGCCCCGGCGCGAAAGTGGTTGCGACCAGCGCGAAGGCCGTCGGCGCCGCGATCGCCGCGCCTGCGCCCTGGAAGGCGCGCGAGATCAGCAGCATGGCCTCGCCGGTGGCCAGACCGCAGGCCAGCGAGGCTGCGGTGAACACCCCGACGCCGATGATCAGCATCCGTTTACGCCCGAACGCGTCGCCGAGCCTGCCACCGAGCAGCATCAGTCCGGCGAAGGTCAGGCCGTAGGCGGTCACCGTCCAGGCACTGCCCGAACTGGACAGCCCCATCTCCTCTTGCAGCCGCGGCAGCGCGAAGATCACGACAGTGCCGTCGAGCACGACCATGAACTGCAGGCCGCTCAGTACGAGGATGGCGAGACCGAAGGCCCGCCCCGTCACCGGATACTGCATCGTCGCAGCGGGTTTATCGAGCACAACGAGGCAGTGTAATTGGCACGACGGCAGCCCGAGGGCGCGCGGCCCGCGAAGCTAGTCCAGCCCGAAGCCCGCCGTGGGGCCGATGACGATGATCGCGGGCGGCCGGATGCCCTCTTCCTTTACCCGGTCGGCGACCGTGGCGAGGTCGGCGCGCACCACCCGCTGGGTGCGCAGGGTGCCCTCCTGGATGACCGCGGCCGGGGTATCGGACGGTCGCCCGCCTTCCAGCAGCGCGGCGGCGAACTTGTCGATCCGCTCGACCGCCATCATCAGCACGATGGTGCCGCGCAGCTTGGCCAGCGCCGACCAGTCGACCAGCGAATCGGGGTGCTCGGGGGCGACGTGTCCGCTCACGACGACGAACTCGTGGGTCACCCCGCGATGGGTCACCGGGATGCCGGCCGCGCCGGGCACCGAGATCGGACTGGTCACGCCGGGCACCACCGTCACCGGGATACCGGCCGCGGTGCACGCCTCGAGTTCCTCGTACCCACGACCGAACACATACGGGTCGCCGCCCTTGAGCCGCACCACGAACTTGCCCGCCTTGAAACCCTCGACCAAGGCGAGGTTGATCGCTTCCTGCGCCATCGACCGGCCGTACGGGATCTTCGCGGCGTCGATCACCTCGACGTGCGGGCCCAGTTCGGCGAGCAGTTCCGGCGGGGCGAGCCGATCGGCGACGACCAGATCGGCGCGGGCGAGGAGCCTGCGACCACGCACGGTGATCAGGTCGGGATCGCCGGGGCCGCCGCCGACGAGCGCGACGCCGGGGGTCACCGGTTCCGAATCGTCGGTCACCACACCGGATTGCAGCGCTTCGAGCAGGCCGTTGCGCACCGCGGCCGAGCGACGGTGTTCGCCACCGGCAAGCACGCCGAGCGACAGTCCGTCGTAGCGGGCGGTCGCGGGGGTGACCGCGGTGCCGTCACGGGCGATATCGGCGCGGACGCAGAAGATGCGCTTGGCGGTGGCTTCGGCGACCACGGCGGCATTGGTCTCGGGTTCGTCGGTGCAGGCCATCGCGTACCAGGCGCCGTCGAGATCGCCGTCGGCGTAGGCGCGTAGTTCGACGCCGATTTGCCCCGCCGTAGCCATCCCCTCGACAGCCGGGGTGACTACTCGGCTGATCACGTGCACATCCGCGCCCGAGGCCACGAGCAGCCCCAGTCTGCGCTGGGCAACGGTTCCGCCGCCGACGACGACTACTCTGCGGCCACGCAGATCGAGCCCGACCAGGTAGTTCGGGTCGCCTGCGGGCGGGGTCGATGCGGTGTCAGCGGTGTTCGGCACAGTGTCGGAGCCTAGTTCCTGGCTCGGTGCGGCCCGAACGCACCCGCCGACAGGCGCACCGCCGATCCACGATCTTCGCCTCGAGGCCGGTCTCGAGGAAAGATCTCCCGCGTTCGCCGCTCTCGATCGGCGATCCGCGTTGCCCACCCGGCGAGCAGGCAGGACAGTGGAGACTATGACCCAGCCGGAGGTACTCCTCGACATCGCCTACGACGAAGCCCTCCAGGGTCTGGCCGAGGGCGGCATCCCGATCGGCGCGGCCCTGTTCGATGCCGACGGCACCCTGCTGGGCCGCGGCCACAACCGCCGCGTACAGAACGACGATCCGAGCGTCCACGCCGAAACCGACGCTTTCCGCGCCGCGGGCCGTCGCCGCGACTACCGCACGACGATCATGGTCACCACCCTGTCCCCGTGCTGGTACTGCAGCGGATTGGTGCGCCAGTTCGGCATCGGCACCGTGATCATCGGCGAGGCGCGGACCTTCCACGGCGGGCACGACTGGCTCGCCGAACACGGAGTCCGGGTGCTCGTGCTCGACGATCCGCGCTGTGTGTCGCTGATGAGCGAGTTCGTCGCCGACCGCCCCGATCTGTGGTTCGAGGACATCGGCGCGGTCTAGCCGGTCGATCTCAGCCGAAATTCGGCTGGTTCTGCACCCAGCGGAAGTTCGTGCCGCGCAACGGGAATCGCTCGAGGTCGACGCGATCGAGGGTGACCGTCGTGGGTCGGCCGTCGAGTTCGCCGCGCAGGGTCAGCTTGTCGGCCGAGGGATGGTCGACGGTGAATGTCGCGTACGGCGCGGGGGTCCGGTCCGGGCCGGTGGGTGCGGCGGCGAGCGTCATCGTGTTCGCCGCCAGGTCGGTCGTGGCCAGCACCGGCACGATCGTGTCGTCCATCCGCTGGTAGCCCGCCGTGCCGATGTCGATGACGAGGCGTTGCCAGCGCACCGGATCGGTGGTGAGCGGCGGGATCGGGGCACCCTCGATGCTGAACTCGCTGACTTCCCAGATGCCGTAGAGCTCGGGTTTCGGTGCGCCGCCGCCGTATTCACGCCAGCTCTCCACGCCGGCGTAGATCATCCCCACGGTGATCCACAGCCCCACCGCGACCTGCGCCACGGTGGCCCACCGATTCGCACGCTCGGACCTGAACAGCGGCGGCTGCACGGCCGGTTCCGAGTCTCGTTCCAGTACGAGGAAATTCATCATCCGGCGAGCCTGCGGGGCCAGCAGTACCAGCCCCATCAGCAGCAGATGCCCGGACAGCATCTTCACCGGGACGTCGTAGGTGAGGTTGAGCAGGAACACCTGCGCCATGCTGATCACGCTCAGCATGGCGCCCAGCGTCGCCGTGCGTGGCCAGAACAGCAGCAACCCGGCGAGCACTTCGGCCGTACCCAACGCGATCTCGTAGGCGGGCGAGGATCCCACTTGCGTCCACAACATCGCCATCGGCGTCAGATCACCGACGCGAGTGAGCAGGGCGATCAGCGAGGGTTCCGGCATCTGCGTAGGGATCAGCTTCGCGAAACCGTAGAACAGCATCTGCCCGCCGACGAACAACCGCAACGCGGTGAGGAACCAGCTCAGCAGCCGTGGATACGCACGCCTGCGCCGATCGAGCACCGACCACACAACGGTGATCAGCACCGCGACAATCAACACGAGGCCACATTGAATCCAGATCGCCGCCTGGTCACCACTACCAGTCATGGCCAGCTCGGCCTCGACCCCGAACACGTGCTCACCGATCCAGGCGCTCACCGGCTCGAGCGCGAGCATCTGCCAGAGCATGGCCTCCTCGGGCAACGACAGCGCGAAGACGCCGAGGAAAACGAAGGTGACCTGAGCCATCCACAGACAGAACAAACCGAGATAGGCGACGCTGAACCGGAACGCGAGCCGGGTGACCGGATGCCAGCTCGGAGTAGAGGGTGGCGCGCTCGCGACTTCATCGTGCGTGCGCTCCGTGGTCACTACAGACACCCGTACCTCCCCGTCGAGATTCTTTGTTACCGAAGCTAATCGGCATCCCCCACCGAGCGCGTCCGGGAAAACCCTGATCTTTACCCTGTCAACCTGAATCCCACTCACCGACGCCGCACTTACATTTCGGATAGTCTTCGGGTACCCAGAAGTGACACACGTTACAGTTTTGTCGACAGGGGAGCCAGCACAGATGTCCGAAGATCAGGATCCCGCCGCTCGAGTGTCGCTCACGGTCAACGAGCGTGATCTGGACGAGCTCGCCGGACAGCTGACGCGATGGCTGACCGACAAGGTCGGCGGCGACGTGGCGGTCAGCAATTTGAGCAAGCCGTCCAGCGGCGGCATGTCCAGCACCACCATCTTGTTCGACGCCGAGTGGTCGGCGGGCGGCGGCACCGAACAGGGCTCCTTCGTCATCCGGATGGCGCCGGAGGACAGCTCGTTCCCGGTGTTCGAGTCGTACGACCTGGCCATGCAGTACCAGGTGATGGCCGGTGTCGCCGCGGCCTCCGAGGTCGCCGTCCCACCACTGCGCTGGCTCGAACTCGATGACTCCGTGTTCGGCTCGCCCTTCCTCGTGATGGAGCGGGTCGAGGGCAGGGCGCCGTCGGACAATCCGCCCTACGTGTTCTTCGGCTGGCTGTTCGACGCCACCGCCGATGAGCGCGAGCTGATAGCGGACGCGACCGTCGAGGTGATCGCGCAGGTGCACGCCATCGACGAGGTAGCCGAGCGCTTCCCGTTGCTCGATGGCGAGGGAACCGCGCTGCGCAGGCATTTCGAGGCCCAGCGCGCCTGGTACAAGTGGGCACTGACCGACCACGACGTCGAGGTGCCGCTGATCGAGCGAACGTTCGACTGGCTCGAGGCCAACTGGCCGGCCGATCCCGGTCCCGAGGTGCTGAACTGGGGCGACGCCCGCCCCGGCAACATCCTGTTCGAAGGCTTCACCCCGACGGCGGTGCTCGACTGGGAGATGGCGACCTTGGCGCCACGTGAACTCGATCTGGGCTGGACCATCTTCATCCACAGGTTCTTCCAGGACATCGCGACCCGCTTCGATCAACCCGGCCTCGCGGACTTCCTTCGCCGCGACGCCGTGGTGGCGAAATACGAGGAACTGACCGGACATTCGGTCCGCGATCTGGACTTCTACATCGTCTACGCCGCGCTGCGGCACGCGATCGTGATGGCCAGGATCAAGTGCCGGATGATCCATTTCGGCGAGGACACCGTGCCCGCCGAACTCGACGACTACGTGATGCATCGCCTCAGCCTCGAGGCGCTGCTCGACGGCACCTACGAATGGGACTGACGATGCGCGCGATCATGCCCGTACCCCTGGACGAATACCCGGTCCATCAGACCCCGCTGTCGCTGGCCAGGGTGGCCACCAGCGACCGGAACTTCTACGACCGCTATTACTTCAACGCCTTCGACCCCGCAGGCGACGCGATGCTGATCACCGGGTTCGGCGTGTACCCGAACCTCGGTGTGGTCGACGCTTTCGCGGTGGTGCGCCACGGTGACGCCCAGCGCAGCGTCCGTTTCTCCGACGCGCTCACCTCGCGTGATCTGAACACCGCCGTCGGTGGCTACCGAATCGAGGTGATCGAGCCGCTCCAGAAACTGCGCCTGGTCTGTGAGCACGACGATCTCGCTTTCGATCTGACCTGGACCGGTGCGCAGCCCGCCGTGCAAGAGCAGCCGCACCTGATCCTGTCCGGCACCAAGCCGATGATCGAGGCCTCCCGCTTCGCCCAATCGGGTTCGTGGGCAGGCACTCTCGCCGTCGACGGCATCGACTACACCGTCGATCCCGCGGTGTGGACCGGCAGCCGCGACCGATCCTGGGGCATCCGGCCCTCCGGTGAGCCGGAACCCGCCGGTCGACCCACCGGCATGGACGGTTTCTGGTGGCTGTACGCGCCGCTGCGGTTCCAGGACTTCTCGATCGTGGTGATCGTCCAGGAGGAACCGGACGGCACCCGCACGCTCAACAACGCGGTCCGGATCTGGAACGACGGCCGCAAGGAACAGCTGGGCTGGCCCCGCATGCACTGGACCTACGAGCCCGGCACCCGGCACCCGAAGTCGGTGCGGCTGGACATGACCACGCCCGACGGCAAACCGCTCGAGGTCGAGGTCGAATCGCGCCCCGGTATCGCCCTGCACGTGGGCTGTGGCTACGGCGCCGACCCCGACTGGACCCACGGCCGATGGATGGGCGAGAACTGGTCGCTGTCGAGCGCCTACGACCTCACCGACCCCGCGATCAAGGCCCGCACCCCCTACGGCGTGATCGACCACATCGGCTATGCCCGCTGCGGTGACGCCGAAGGCTGGGGCCTGTTCGAACACGCCTCCATGGGCCGCCACGACCCGACAGGTTTCGCCGATTGGTCCTCTGTCGCCCCCTGACGGAACCCTTCGCGCGAGAAAAAGGCGCCGCCGCGACAACGAGGTCGCGGCGGCTCCGATTTCTTATGCGGCCGTGGCGAAGTCGGCCAGTAGCGACGGCACCGCGGCATCGAATCCGGCGACGTCGAGCATGCCCGCGTCCGCCGGGTCGGCGATGCTGAAGTTCGTCGCGGTCATGCCGACCACCACGAGCTTGGCTCGCGGGTTCACCTCGCGGCGGTAGCGGGCCAGTGCCTGGTGCGGGTGCACCGAACCCGCCCAGGTCTCGTTGTCGGTGTAGATCGAGAACACATCGACCTCGATGCCCTTGTCCAACGCGTGCAGGATCGGCAGCGAGCAGTCGGTGCCGCCGAACGGCAATCCCGACACCGCCCCCACCGCGTCGTCGAGACGCTGCCGCGGCGAGATCGACAGCTGGGACAGGTCGCGCGCACCCTGCCACCCCTTGCCGCCCGAGGTGAACCCCACGATCTGGTGCTGCGGCTCGGTGCGTGCGGTGACCAGGGCGAGCGCGGCCGAGGCCTCACGCGCCGAGATCGGCAGTCCCCCGATCCCACTCGTCATCGAACCCGAGACGTCCAGCGCCAGCAGGTGCCGCAGGCCGGTCGGCCGCACGGACTCGAAGGCCGCGTAGAACGCGGTATCGAGAGCGTCGACGACCGGAGCCGACGGCGTCCAGGTGCCCGCACCGCGCGCCGAACGTCCGGAAGCGTAGGTGCGCGACGCGATCAGTACCGACACCGGGTGTACCCGAGCCTTGCGCAGCCGCGCCGGGTCGGCGAGCTGCGCGCAGATCGCGGAGGTGCGCGGTCCGAGCGGATCGAGCAGGCCGAGGCGCGTCAGGCGTGGCAGCTGACGGAGCAGTGACGTCTGCGGAATACCGTTGTCCAGCAATGCTTCCCACACCGGCGCGGTGTTCAGCGCGGCATCGGGCAGCATCTCCCAGCTGAGCCGGTACTCGCGCACCAACTCCGGCACCTGCGCCACCGGTGCGTTCTGTGCTCGCTGGAAACCGTCGAGCAGGGCCAAACCGTCGAGTTCCGGTGCGCGGCCGCAGATCCAGTCGAACAACCTGCGTCGCTCGTCGTCGGCGGTCGCCGGGTGCGACAGGCGCAGCAGGTCGCGGTGCGACCAGCCCTCACGCTGCCGGTACTTCACCACCTGGAAGGCCAGTGCGTCGACGGGCTTGTCCAGGTACCAGTTCGCGACGGCCCGCTGGAGACCGCGACCCCAGCCGCGGAACTGCTCGGCGTAGCCGGCGAACAGGAACAGGTGCGTGCCGGTCCGCGCCACGAGCGGCAATGCGGCGAGAGCAGCGCGGCGACCGTCGACATCACCGAGTGACGCGGCGGCGGCCAGCGCGAACAGGGCAGGGTTCGGGCGCGGTGCACGCCCTGAAGTGGAGATCTCGATGATCTCGCGAACGAGGTCGGCGGTGTGCTGGGCGGCGTACTCGGCGATGAATTCGACACTGTCGGCCGTCAACGCCTTCGCGTTGACGTAAAAAGTTCCCGATTCCGTTCCGAGCGTGAGAAAGCGGCGCGCCCGCGCCTGCGGGGTGATCTCGAAGACGTAGCCACCCGCATTGTCGACCACCTGCCGGGTATCGGCGGGCAGGGTCTGCGGCGTGCTGCGACGAGAAATGCGCGACAGGATATTCATTGTTCCCCCTCCGATACGTATACCGGCGTCGATGATTCGGTCCCGGACCCAACGGGACATGGCGTGACGTGATGAGCGGACGGACGTGTGTTTACGGCCGAACAACGGAAATCGCTTTCCGCCACGGGGTTCGAACCCGCTGGACCCTGAGGTCGTGCCAGATAACCGACCGAATCCGGTCCGTCCTGCTCACTCCACGGACAGTTGCTGGCGGACGTGTATGTCCCGACCGGTATAGGTGCTCTACCAGGCTGAGCTACCGCCACCTCGCGATGGCGGGCAGGATTCGAACCTGCGACATCCCCAATCCGAGTGGTAACCGATCAGATCCGGTCCGCCTCGCAACTGCTGAATAAGACGTTACTGCCCATGATCGAACTTGCCCACTGAATTGATTCCGCATTCATGAACACGGCGATACCGACGCTGCGGCGATCACTATCCCGTCGACAATTGTTCTGCCGCACACGAGTTCGCCGTGGCCCGCGAGCAGAGCCGCGGCTTCCGCCACACTGGGGGTGCCGACGGCCGCCGACGCGTGATCCGAACGGTGCCGCACATCGACCTCGGCTAGTTGCTCGGCGGTGAACGCCACCACGACCACGCGCAGCGTCGCCGCCGCGGCCAGGACACCGGGTTCGGTCGCACGCCGGTCGAGGGTCGCCAAGCAGCTGATGGCGGTGTCGCCGACCACCGCCCGCACCGCGCGAACGATCCGGCCCCCATCGGTACCCGGCCGTACGCCGATCCCGACAGCCACCACCGAACCCGATGCTGCGACACCGGTCGTCGCCGGTTGTCGCTCGCCGTCGGAGGTCGTCATCGGCGCCGTGTGTCGTTGCGCGCCATCAGTGGTCGAATCGTCTTGCGGCGGTGACGAATCGGGCGATAGCGTCGGGATTTCCCGCCGGATGGGTGTGCAGGTAGGACGCGTGCACCTGGCGAATCACGGCACCCTCGGCCACGGAACCCGTTGTCCGCCAACCCCAGGCGGCGTTCTCGGCACCGGTGCGCGCCAGCCGGGTACGGTGGAATTCGTGGCCGCGTACCCGGGCTCCAGCTCGCCAGAGTGCCGAGTCGTGCAGGGCGACGGCGTCGCGGTAGCCGAGCGTCAGGCGAGGACCGAATTCGGCGTCGGCGTCGATGACGCCCGCCATCTGATGGCCGTCGAGAGAGCGCGTGAGGTAGAGCAGTCCGGCGCACTCGGCGTGGATCGGCAGGCCCCTCGCCGCCCCTTCGGCCACTGCGGTGCGGAGGCGCTCGTTGGCGGAGAGCTGCCCGGCATGCTCTTCGGGAAAGCCGCCGGGAAGGACCAATCCCGCTGTGTCGACGGGGAGTTCGTCGGAGAGTGGATCGAAAACCACTACCCGGGCGCCGGCCGCCATCAGGAGTTCCCGGTGCTCGGCATAACCGAACGTGAAAGCCGGACCGCCCGCCATCGCGATCAACGGATCCCGGTTCGAGATGTCGACCTCGGCCGCAGCGTGCTCCGAACTTGTTCCGTCCGAGGGACTTTCAGCGGCAGCGGCCAGCTCGACCCCAGGATCCCACGCGGCGCCCGCTACCGAGCCGCCCGCCAGCGCCACGATCGCGCGCAGATCCACGTGTGCCGCGACGAGTTCGGTCATCGCGTCGACCGCGGCGGTGGCGGCGGCGCCGTGTTCGACGGCCGGGATGAGGCCGAGATGGCGTGAGGGGACTTCCAGTTCGGCCATCCGGGGCAGGGCGCCGAGGACCGGGAGGCCGACGCGGTCGCAGGCCGCGCGCAGGACTTGTTCGTGGCGTTCGCTGCCGACCCGGTTGAGGATCACGCCGCCGAGGCGGACCGAGGAGTCGAAGGTGGCGAAGCCGTGGAGCAGGGCGGCCAGGCTCTGGGAATGGCCACGCGCGTCGACCACCAGGACGACCGGCGCTCCGAGCAACCCGGCCACTTGCGCGGTGGACCCCTCGGCGACCGCATCCGTGCGGTTCTCGTCGATCCGGCCGTCGAACAGACCCATCACGCCCTCGACGATCGCGATATCGCAGCCCTGCGCGCCGTGCCGATACAGCGGCACCACCCGATCCTCACCGACGAGAACGGGATCCAGATTGCGCCCAGGTCGCCCGGCCGCGAGCCCGTGATAGCCGGGGTCGATGTAATCGGGCCCCACCTTGAACGGCGCCACCCGGTGCCCGACCCGTCGCAGCGCACCGATCAGCCCGGTGGCCAGCGTGGTCTTGCCGCTCCCCGATGCCGGGGCGGCGATCACCACGGCGGGAGCGCTCACCATTCGATACCGCGCTGGCCCTTGCGGCCCGCGTCCATCGGGTGCTTGACCTTCGTCATCTCGGTGACGAGGTCGGCCACCTCGATCAGGGCCGCGGGTGCGTCGCGGCCGGTGACGACCACGTGCTGGTTGCCGGGGCGGTTGGCGAGGGTGTCGACGACCTCGTCGATGTCGACCCAGCCCCATTTGAGGGGGTAGGTGAACTCGTCGAGGACGTAGAAGCGGTGCTGTTCGGCGGCCAGGCGGCGGGAGATCTCCTGCCAGCCGGACAGGGCGGCGGCCGCGTGGTCTTCCTCGGTGCCGTGCTTGCGGGTCCAGGACCAGCCTTCGCCCATCTTGTGCCACTCCACCGCGCCACCGGCGCCGGTCTCCTCGTGCAGGGTCCCGAGGGTCCGGAACGCGGCTTCCTCGCCGACCTTCCACTTCGCGCTCTTCACGAACTGGAAGACCGCCACGTCGAAGCCCTGGTTCCAGGCCCGCAACGCCATCCCGAAGGCCGCGGTGGACTTGCCCTTGCCCGGTCCCGTGTGCACCGCCAGGACCGCTTGGTTGCGCCGCTGACGGGTCGTCAGGCCGTCCTCGGGCACACTCTCGGGAACACCTTTGGGCACTGGTCACTCCTCGTCATTTGTCGCACTGACGCGCGTGTTCGCGGCGCACGGTGGCCCGCGAGGCCAGCTCGTCACCATTTCTATCAGGGCGCGCCCGGAGCCTCCGGGGGCGTGGCGGCTTTAGGCCGCGCGGGCGGGCGAGCCGGTGGCGCGGACCACGTCGGCGACGGTCTCACCGGTGAGTTCGTTCAGGCGCAGGTAGCGGGCGCGCAGATCGCGCGCCAGTTCGGCGGCCAAGCCGAGGCGGATCATGCCGCGTTCACAGTCGATGACCATGGCGGTGTGGCCTTCGGCGGCCAGCACCCTGGCGGCGGTGCGGGCGCGCGGGAGGGGGTCGGTGCCGCCGGTGGCACGGCCGTCGGTGAGCAGCACCAGCATGGGGCGCCGGCGCGGATCACGGACGTGTTCGCGGGCGATCACCTCGCGGGCCTTCAGCAGACCCGCGGCGAGTGGCGTCTTGCCGCCGGTGCGCATCCCGGCCAAGCGGCGGACCGCGATGTCGACCGAGGAGGTGGGCGGCAGAACGAGTTCGGCTTCGCTCCCGCGGACGCTGATCACGGCCACCTTGTCGCGGCGCTGATAGGCATCGCGCAGCAGGGTGACGATGGCGCCGGTCACGGCGGTGAGGCGGTCGCGCGCGGCCATCGAGCCGGATGCGTCGACGACGAAAACGACCAGATTGCCTTCTCGGCCTTCGCGATACGCGCCGCGCAGGTCTTCGGCTTCCAGAGCGAGCGGACCATGGAGCCTGCCACGTTCGACCTGTTTCGGCGCGGCCGCGAAGACCGTGCCGAGCAGGTGCAGGCCGGTCGAGGGGTCGACGTCGGAACGGACAGTCCGGCCGGTTCGGGTCCTGGCGCGTGAACGTCGACCCGGGGCGCCCTCGCCGATACCGGGGACCTCCCAGCGCGGCGCGGGCTTCGCCGCCGAAGTCGGCGTGCCCGAAAGCTTTTCGGGCCCGGGTCGCGAGCCGGTGCCTGCGTCGTCCTGGCTGGAGCTGTCCGACCGGTCGCCGCCGGAGCCACCACCGCTCGGTCCGCCGTCAGGCCCCTGATCGTGGGGACCACCACCGCCGGGACCGCCATCGGGACCCCCGTCGTCCGGGCCACCGTCATCGGGACCATCGTCGGGACCGCCTTCGCGACCGGTGCCCCGCGAGCGCTCGTCGTCCTGAGGGTCGAAACCCTCCGGGCGAGCCGAGTCACCACCGTCAGCCTGGAGTTCGTCCTCGCCGCCGTCGCCCGATCCGCGCGGACCGTCGAATTCCTCATCCCCCGAGGCCTTTTCGACTTCAGCCGCCGCGGCCTCCATCGCGTCGTCGAGCTGCTGCTCGCTGATCCCCGGCTCGTCGAACGGATCCCGCCGACGACGATGCGGCAACGCGAGTTCCGCGGCGATCCGCACATCGTCCTCGGTGACCCGATCCCGGCCACGCCACGCCGCGTGCGCGGTCGCGGTCCTGGCGACCACCAGGTCGGCGCGCATCCCGTCGACATCGAACGACGCGCACAGCGCCGCGATCCGCCGCAGCTCGGAATTGTCCAGCGTGACCTCGGGCAACCGGTCGCGTGCGGTCAGAATGCGTTCGGCCACCACCTGATCGGCGTCGACGTAGCGGGCGGCGAACCCGGCGGGGTCGGCCTCGTAATCCAGGCGACGGCGCACCACTGCCATCCGCACGTCCACTTCACGCGAGGCCGCCACGTCGACAGTGAGCCCGAACCGGTCGAGCAGCTGCGGCCGCAACTCCCCCTCTTCGGGGTTCATCGTCCCGACGAGAACGAAGCGCGCCTCGTGCGAGTGCGAGACACCGTCACGCTCGACGTGCACCCGGCCCATCGCCGCCGCGTCGAGCAGCACGTCCACCAGATGGTCGTGCAGCAGGTTCACTTCGTCCACGTAGAGCACGCCGTGGTGGGCCGCGGCCAGCAACCCGGGCCGGAACGCCTGCTCCCCGTCCCGCAGCACCCGCTCGAGATCCAGCGAGCCGACCACCCGATCCTCGGTGGCGCCCACCGGCAACTCCACCAGCCGCGCGGGCCGCGCTCCTGTCTCGTCGACCACCGGCGGCAGCAACTGCGCCAGCGCGCGCACCACGGTCGACTTCGCGGTGCCCTTCTCGCCACGCACGAGCACGCCACCGATTCCGGGGTGCACGGCCGACAAGATCAACGCCAGCTGCAGCCGCTCCTGCCCCACCACAGCGGAGAACGGGAACCCCGCCTCACCCGCCACGCGCGCGGCGGTATGCGGACCAGCGGCAACATCAGCAAAACCAGGCACGCCCCAACTCTATGCGCGCGGCGATCCCGGCAGCCCCCCGGGCATCGACGGGCCGGGGAGCCGAAGCCCGGCTCCACCGTCGACCTGCTCGAACCCGCGAACGACACGGTGAACGGCGTCAGCCGCGCCGCATCGGGACGTGCAGGATCCCGTCCTCGTCGTATTCCGGCCCGTCGACGGCGAAACCGAACTTCGCGTACATGCCGACCAGGTGCGCCTGAGCATCCAATCGCACAGTGGCCGAACCGGTTTCAGCCAGCGCGGCCTGCATCAGACGGGTGGTGTACCCGTGTTTGCGCGCAGCCGGCGCGACGCACACCCGGCCGATGCGATAGCTGCGCACCCCGTCGACGAACTCCTCGAGCAGGCGCAGGGTGCCGAGCACGGAGCCGTCGTCGAGCCACAGATGCCGGGTGGTCGGCAGCAGGTCGCGACCGTCCAGCTCCGGATAGGCGCATTCCTGCTCGACGACGAAAACGTCCACGCGAAGTCGCAACAGCCGGTAGAGGGTGGCCGCGTCGAGATCCGCCGCCCACGACCGTCTCAGCTCGACGTTCACACCTGCGCGAAGCTCGCGACGTGCTCGCGCGCGGGCGCGTTGGTGCGGTCCAGCTTCAGCGACTTGCTGGTCCAGTCCCACACTTCCTGGAACAGGGCCTGGTTCTCCGACAGCTTCTGCCCGAGCGAGGGGATCATCTGCTGCAGCTGCGGCGTCCAGCCCGTGTACTGCTCCGGGAAGCAACGCTGCATCACGTCGAGCATGGCGGTGACGCAGGTCGACGCACCCGGCGACGCGCCGAGCAGCCCGGCGATGGAGCCGTCCTCGGCCGAGATGACCGCGGTGCCGAACTCGAGCACACCACCGACGCCCTTACGGCGGATGACCTGCACACGCTGACCGGCGGTGATCAGCTCCCAGTCGCGGCCCTGAGCGCGCGGCAGGAACTCGCCGAGCACGCCGATCTTGCCGTTCTGCGACTTGAGCAGCTCCTCGACCAGGTACTTGGTCAGGCCCAGCTCGGTGAGACCGACGCCCACGAGCGAGCCGATGTTGTTGGGCTTGATCGACTTGAACAGGTCGGCGTTGGAGCCGTCCTTGAGGAACTTGGGGGTCCAGCCGGCGTAGGGGCCGAACAGCAGGCCCTTCTGGCCGTTGATGACGCGGGTGTCGAGGTGGGGCACCGACATGGGCGGGGCGCCGACGGCGGCCTTGCCGTAGACCTTGGCCTCGTGCTCGGCGATCAGCTCGGGGTTGGTGGAGCGCAGGAACTGGCCGCTGATCGGGAAGCCACCGAAGCCCTTGGCTTCCTTGATGCCTGCCTTCTGCAACAGCGGCAGCGCGGCACCACCGGCGCCGACGAAGACGAACTTCGCATTGATGGTGCGCGACTGGTAGGTGCGCAGGTTGCGGACGGTGACGTTCCAGGAACCGTCGGACTGCTTGTCGAGGTTGCGGACCTCGGTGCCGAAGGCGATCTCGCCGCCGGAGTAGCCGATGTAGGCGAGCAGCTGCTTGGTGAGCGCGCCGAAGTCGATATCGGTGCCGCCGTCGGACCAGTTCAGCGCGATCGGGTCGCTGAAATCGCGGCCCTTGGCCATCAGCGGCAGGCGCGCGGCGAACTCGTCGGGGGCGTCGATGAACTCCATGCCGCGGAACAGCGGGTGCGGCGACAGCGCCTCGTGACGCTTGCGCAGGTACTCGACGTTGTCGGCGCCGTGCACGAAGCTGACGTGCGGGATGGGGTTGATGAAGCCCGCGGGGTCGTCCAGCACGCCGGTGTCGACGGCGGAGGCCCAGAACTGGCGCGAGACCTGGAAGCGCTCGTTGATGTCGACGGCCTTGCTCACGTCGACCGAGCCGTCGGCGTTCTGCGGGCTGTAGTTGAGCTCGCACAGCGCCGAGTGGCCGGTACCCGCGTTGTTCCACGGGTCGCTGCTCTCCGCGGCGGCGGCGTCGAGCCGCTCGAACACCGAGATCGTCCAATCCGGCTGCAGCTGCCGCAGCAGCGCGCCCAGCGTGGCACTCATGATGCCTGCGCCGATGAGAACTACATCGGTCTTTTCACTCTTCGCAGCGTTCGGCACGGGTAGATCGACTTCCTTGTCCTTCTCAGCTACCCACCGGCGGGTGAGTTCGCTTGGCGCGGGCGCTTTGGCGGTGTTGATGCGACTCGCGGTGAATCGCCGGGAGGTAGGTTACCCGTCGTTCACCTTCTGCCAATTGTGCACCTCACCTGAGCACAGTTCTGCAACGGACCTCACGAATGTGATGAAAACCAAGCCTGCACGTCACCATGACCGCGCGATAGATTGAGCAGTGTGACGAACGAAACCCTCGCCGATCGCACCGACGAGCAGTGGCAACCCGATGTCCTCGGCACCGCGTATCAACAGCGGACCCTTCCGCTCGGGATCGACCCCGACGGTGAGGGCGAAGTGGTGGCCACGCTCGTGCGCTACCAGCCCGATGCCGCGGCACCGGCGGTCGAGCCGACCGTGCTCTACGTGCACGGGTTCACCGACTACTTCTTCCAGGAGCACCTGGCCGAGCACTTCGCGGCCCGCGGGCACCGCTTCTATGCGCTCGACCTGCGCAAATGTGGTCGGTCGCGGCGAGAGGGGCAGAGCGCGCACTACATCAGCGACCTGGCGTTCTACGACGACGAGCTCAACGAGGCGCTGCGGATCGCGCGCGAGGAGACCGGCAACGATGTGCTGATCGTCGCGCATTCGACCGGCGGATTGATCGTGCCGCTGTGGCTGGATCGGCTCGAGGCGGCCGGTGGCAGCGCGGCGGCGGGTGTTGTCGGCGTCGTGCTCAACAGCCCCTGGTTCGACCTGCAGGGGCCGTCCTTCTACCGCACGATCGGCACTCCGGTGATCAACACGGTCGGCCGGTTCCGGGCCTTCGCCCAGCTGCCCGCGGGCATCAGCACCGCATACGGCGACAGCCTGCACACCAGCCGCTCGGGCGAGTGGGATTACAACCTGGACTGGAAGCCACTCAGTGGTGAACCGGTGCGGCTGGGTTGGCTGCGGGCCGTCCGCCGAGGACACGCGCGGCTGCATCAAGGCTTGACCATCGGCGTACCCGCGCTCATCCTGCGCTCACGGATCACCAAGTTCGCCCGCGAGCACTCCCCCGCCGTCGACGTGGCCGATGCCGTGCTCGATGTGAAGCAGATCCAGCGCTGGGCGGGCTGCCTGGGCGAACGCACCTCGATCGTCCCGATCGACGGCGCTCGCCACGACGTATACCTGTCCTCGGAAGCTGTGCGCGCCAACGCATTCCAGGAAACCGACAACTGGCTCGACTGGTTGGCGGCCTACCGCAAGTCCTGAGCCGGACCGACACCGGGCTCTGACGCACCACGTCAGAGCCCGGTGATCTCGGTCGGCGCCTACCAGAGGCTGGTGCGCAGAACGATTTCGGTGGCGAATTCGTGGCCGGCTTCGGTGGCGATGTTGTGGACTTCCAGTGGGACGACCCGGAATTCGCCGTAGACATAGCGGCCGGAGGCGTCGGCGGTGGCCCGGGGCAGGCTCTTGGTGACCAGCATGGTGACGGGCAGCTCCAGCGGCGGACAGGACGCGTCGGGGACGCGGCCGTCGGCGTCGGGAACAGCCGGGTGTCCGTGATCGGCGACTACCAGGCTCATGAACCGCCCGAACCGGCCTGCGCACACCCGCCAGGCCAACTCCGCGCCCGACCCACGCCCCGCGACGTTCACGTAGGGCAGGTCGAGTTCGTCGAGAATCGTGAGCACGCCCGCCGGGTCGAGCCCCTCGGTCGACTCCACGACGATGGTCTGCAAATCGGACTCGTGCAGCCGCGTGCACACCGTGTCGAACACGTCGGCAGGGTCGTCCGCATCGGGAAGCAGCAGCACATTGTGCCGCGAGGAGGGTCCGTCGACCCGCACCGTCCTGGCCTGGTCACCGACCGTGATCTGCCGAGATTTCATGCCGGGTTACGGTACACGGCCGGGCTGAACTACGCCGACGGTTCCGACGCGCCTTGCCGATCGCCACACCCCCGTGTACTGGGCTTTCACTGTCCGCGATGCCGAAATTGCCAAACCTGTCACAACGCCGACCCCACCGCTGTGAGGAGACCGGCCGCACAGCGGGTGATCCGCGCGAGCACGGGTCACGCGGACACCTCGCTTCCGATGTGCGCCTGACCACGCGCGATCTCGGTGGCCCACCGGTAGTCGGCTTTGCCGGCAGGGGTTCGCTTGATCTCGACGACGGTCCTCATCGCGCGCGGCACTTTGTATCCCGCCAACGACGTTCGGCAGTGCTGCTGGACGTCGTCTAGCGTCAGTGTCGGCGCGTCCGGGTAGGTAGCGATGACAGCGGCCACCTTCTGCCCCATGCGCTCGTCGGGTACCGGGACGACGAGCGCGTCAGCGATCGACGGGTGGGCGTGCAGTACCGCCTCGACCTCTTCGGCGAACACCTTCTCGCCGCCGGTGTTGATGCATTGCGAACCACGCCCGAGGAACACGATGGTGCCGTCGGCTTCGACGCGCCCCATGTCACCGAGGATCGACATCCGCGTGCCGTCGACGCGGGTGCGGAAGGTGCGGGCGGACTTATCCTCGTCCTTGTAGTAGCCGAGCGGAACGTTGCCGACGCGGGCGATGTACCCGATCTGGTCGCTGCCCGGCGCGATGTCGGCGAGGTCCTCGTCGACGAGCAGCATCGTCGATGACGACGGCATGCGCAGGTTGCCCTGCTCGTCGACGGTGAAGGCACCGTCGTTGCCGGATTCGGAGGCCCCGAAGTTGTCCCGCAGCAGCAGATCCGGCTTGACCGCCAGCATCCGTTCGCGCACCCTGACCGACCAGATCGCGCCACCGGAGGTGATCGAGAACAGCGAGCTCAGGTCGATCTGGCCCTGACGGCGTTCCATCTCGTCGACCAGCGGTAGCCCCATGCCATCGCCGACGATGAGGATCACTTGGATCCGCTCCCGCTCGATCGCCTCGACAACGCGTTGCGAGTCGAAGTCGCGCATGAGCACCACGCGGGCGCCGAGCGTGAAGAACGTGAACAGCGAATACAGGGCCGCTCCGTGCATGAGCGGCGCGGCTACCAAGAAGGACAGCTCCGGAAACTCTTTCGCGGCGGCGGCGATCTCGGCGAGGTCGGCGCGCGGGTCGGTGCCGTAGGGATTTCCGCCGGAGAGCGGCTTGCGGAAGAAGTCGTCGTGGCGCCACATCACGCCCTTCGGGTATCCGGTGGTGCCACCGGTGTAGAGCACGTACAGCTCGTCTCCCGTACGAGGCGCGAACTCCACTGCGGCAGAAAGTGTTTCGTGATCGGCGAAGGAAACCACGGCGACGGATCGAGCGGCCGCCGCGGCGCGCAGCTCGTCGTCGAGCTCGCCGATCACGATCACCGTGCGGACCAGCGGGCATGCCGCGAGGAGCTCCGCCAGCGTTCGCTGATGCTCCGGCAGTTCGACGATGACAGCGACCGAGTCCGAATTCGTGAAGATGTACTCGAGTTCGGCGGGCGTGTAGCGGTAGTTGACCCTGATCGGCGCCGCGCGGATCTTGATCAGGCCGAGGAGGGAATGGACGTGCTCGACGCTGTTCTGGAGGAACAACGAGACATGGTCGCCCTCCCCGATGCCCGCCTGCGACAGCATCGCCGCCACCTTGCTCGCCTCGCCGTCGAGCTGGGCGTAGGTGACGTTCTCACCCTCATAGGTCAGCGCGACACGGTCGGGAACGGCCGCGGCCACCGTTTCGAAGACATCCGCCAGATTGAACTGCACAATCACTCCCCGTAGACCATCGGCATCGACTACACACCGCCGTGAACACGTTCTACTCACTGGCCGAAACTGACCTAATCAGTCCTGCATGAGCTCGTCCTGGACTCCAGCAATCGGTGCCGTCAATGGTAGAACAGGTTACAAAACAGTGGTGCCGTATCGGCATACCCGGCACCACGGCGCCGCGTCCGCAGCTACCGGCGCCAGGATCACCGGGAGGTTCGGATGACCGGGATATCGGCCGGGGCGCCGTCGCGGATCAGCCGATCCAGCGCCGCGAGGTCGACGTGTCGCTCGACGAGGTCGGCGAGAAGGTCGAGTTGCGCGGACCTGACGGCCGCCACCGAGGTGTCGGGGGCGACGGTGAAACCGGTGCGTCCGGCTCGGGCGGCGACTTCGGTGAGCCAGGTGCGGCGGAACCCGTCGGATTCGAGGAGTCCGTGGACGTGGGTACCCCAGATCGCGGCTCGCGCGCTGCCTTCATCGTCGCCCTCGATGGTCAGCCAGGCGGGGTCGGCGGTGTGGGTCACCCTACCGTGATGGATCTCGTAGCCGTGCACGCGAATCGAGCCCGCCGCACCGGTCACCTGACGGGCGATCTTGGGGTCCGCGAATTCGATGTCGAGTTCGAGAAGGCCGAGGCCGTCCGCCACCGTTGGCCGCCTGGTCGCCAGGGATTCGATACCGAGGTGATCGGGTGTCGCCGTGGGCGTCGGTGATTGCGCGGCCCTGTGCTCGACGCCGTCGACGATGCGTCGGCCGAGCATCTGGTAGCCGCCGCAGATGCCGAGGATGGGGCGGCCCGCCGCGGCGCGGGAGCGGAGGGCTTCCCCTATCCCGTTGGCGCGCAACCACTCCAGATCCGAAATGGTCGCTTTCGAACCCGGCACGACGACGAGGTCGGCGGTGGCCAGTTGGTGGGGACTGTCGGCCCAGCGAACCGCTACGCCGGGTTCGCAGGCGAGGGCTTCGATGTCGGTGGAGTTGGAGATGCGAGGCAGCCGGATGGCGGCCACGGTGAGCCAATCGGCGCCGTGGGGCGGGCCTGGTCGGCCCACCGGGGCACCGGAGATGGTGCCGAGGGAGTCTTCGGCGTCGAGCCAGAGGTCCTCGGCGAACGGGAGGACGCCGAGGGTGGGGCGGCCGGTCAGGGTGGCGAGCTGGTCCAAGCCGGGTTGCAGCAGGGACACGTCGCCGCGGAACTTGTTGATGATGAAGCCCGAGATCAGTTGCTGGTCTTCGGGTTCCAGGACCGCGACGGTGCCGAACAGGTGAGCGAGGACCCCACCTCGATCGATATCGCCGACCACCAGGACCGGGATCTCGGCGGCGCGCGCCAACCCCATGTTCGCGAGATCGGTGGCCCGGAGATTGATTTCGGCCGGTGAGCCCGCCCCCTCACAGATCACCACGTCGAATTCGTCACGTAACGAGGCCAATTCAGCCGCGACGACTTCGCGCAACTCCTGCCGTCGGGTGAAATAGTCACGCGCGCCGACCGTTCCGACGGCCTTGCCGCGAACCACCAACTGCGAACGGCGATCACTACCGGGCTTCAACAGCACCGGATTGAACCGCACGCTCGGCTCCAGCCCGCACGCGCGCGCCTGTAACGCCTGCGCACGCCCGATCTCCCCGCCGTCGAGCGTGACGACCGAGTTGTTCGACATGTTCTGCGCCTTGAACGGCGCCACCCGCACCCCACGCCGGGCCAGCATGCGGCAGATACCCGCCACCACAACGCTTTTCCCGGCGTCGGAGGTGGTACCCGCGATGAGCAGCGCCCCGCGCGGCGCTACGTCGGCCTCGTCAGCGCGAGCGCCCGCCGGATTCACGGCAGGGTCAGGATTTCCGCGCCTGTCTCGGTGACGACCAGTGTGTGCTCGAACTGAGCCGTCCACTTGCGATCCTGGGTGACCACGGTCCAGCCGTCGTCCCAGATGTCGTAGTCGATGCCGCCGAGGTTGATCATCGGCTCGATCGTGAAGGTCATGCCGGGCTCGATCACCGACTCGATGTTGGGCTGATCGTAGTGCAGCACCACCAGGCCGCTGTGGAAGGTGGGGCCGACGCCGTGACCGGTGAAGTCACGCACCACGCCGTAGCCGAAGCGGTTGGCGTAGGCCTCGATGACGCGGCCGACCACGTTCAGGGCGCGACCCGGCTTGACCGCCTTGATCGCCCGGTTGGTGGCCTCCTCGGTGCGCTCGACGAGCAGGCGCACCTCCTCGTCGACATCGCCGGCCAGGAAGGTCTTGTTGGTGTCGCCGTGCACGCCGTGGATGAACGCGGTGACGTCGATATTGACGATGTCACCGTCTTCGACCACCGTCGAGTCGGGGATGCCGTGGCAGATGACCTCGTTGAGCGAGGTGCAGCAGGACTTGGGAAAACCCTTGTAGCCCAGTGTGGAGGGGTAGGCGCCGTGGTCGCACATGTACTCGTGAGCGATCCGGTCGAGCTCGTCGGTGGTGACGCCGGGCACCACGGCCTTGCCCGCTTCTTCGAGCGCCTGCGCCGCGATCTTGCCCGCGATCCGCATCTTCTCGATGGTCTCGGCGGTCTGCACCCAGGGCTCGTTGCCCTCGTTCGCGGTCTTCTTCCAGACGTATTCGGGCCGCTCGATGGAGCGGGGAACTTCCCGGATCGGCGACTGGGTGCCGGGAACTAGTGGCTGGCGGGTACGCACGGACATAAGGGCAGTGTATCTATGCCCGCAGATCTCCGTGCGTCACCGCCCGTGCACTCGGCGGGCAGTCCGCGACGCCGGGGATGCGCTCTGCGTCAGGCCACAGGCTCCAGCCGGACGATGATGCCCTTCGACGTCGGCGTGTTGCTGACGTCGGCCACGCTGTCGAGCGGAACCAGCACATTGGTCTCCGGGTAGTAAGCGGCCGCCGAACCACGACTGGCCGGATATCCCACGGCGACGAATTTCTCCGCCCGCCGCTCGGTGCCGTCGTGCCAGATGCTCACAATGTCGACCAGCGCACCGTCGGCGATCCCCCGCTCGGCGAGGTCGTCGGGGTTGACCATTACCACCCGACGGGCGTTGTGGATGCCCCGGTAGCGATCGTTGCCCGCGTACGGAATGGTGTTCCACTGATCGTGGGACCGCAGTGATTGCAGCACAAGGTATCCCGGCGGCGCGTCGATCATGTCGAAGTCGTTGCGGGTGAACTCGGCCTTACCGCTCGCGGTGCGGTAGATGCCCTTGTTGACCGGATTGACCAGCAGCATCCCGCCCGGCGCGGTGACCCGTTCGCCGAAGTTCTCGAAGCCGGGCACGACCCGGGAGATACGGTCGCGCACGGTGCTGTAGTCGGCGACGAATTCCTCCCACGGAATCGTGGACTCCGTCCCCAGTGTGCTGCGCGCCAGCCGGGAGATGATCGCGACCTCGCTCAGCAGGTCCGGTGCGGCCGGGTCGAGCCGCCCCCGCGACGTGCGCACCTGGCTCATCGAATCCTCGACCGTGTAGAACTGCTCGCCGGTGGCCTGGATATCGCGATCGCTGCGGCCCAGCGTGGGCAGGATCAGTGCCGTCGCGCCGCAGACCGTGTGGGAGCGGTTGAGTTTGGTGGAGATCTGCACGGTCAGCGAGCACTGCCGAAGGGCTGCCTCGGTGACCTCGCTGTCGGGTGTGGCCCGCACGAAATTACCTGCGACACCGACGAATACCTTCGCCTTGCCGTCGCGCATGGCCCGGATGGAACCGACCGCGTCCAGCCCGTGGGCCGTGGGCGGGGTGAACTCGAACTCCTTGCCGAGGGCGTCCATGAACGACTGCGGCATCCGCTCCCAGATGCCCATGGTGCGGTCGCCCTGAACATTGCTGTGCCCACGGACCGGGCACACCCCCGCCCCCGGACGCCCGAGGTTGCCCCGCAGCAGCTGGAAGTCGACGATCTCGCGGATGGTCGGCACGCCGTGCTTGTGCTGGGTCAGACCCATCGCCCAGCACACGATGATCTTCTTGCTGGCGAGCACCTGCTGGTGGACGGCTTCGATCTCCGCGCGTGCCAGTCCCGTCGCGAGGAGCGCGTGGTCCCAGCTCAACGTCCTCGCGTGCTCGGCGAAGGCGTCGAAGCCGGTGGTGTGCGCGGCGATGAACTCGTGGTCGAGCACCGTGCCCGGCGCTGCGTCCTCGGCGTCGAGGAGCAGTTTGTTCAGCATCTGGAACAGGGCGAGGTCGCCGCCGGGGCGGATCTTGAGGAAGATGTCGGCGATCTCGGTGCCGCGTCCGATCACCCCGCGCGCCTTCTGCGGGTTCTTGAACCGGATCAGCCCGGCCTCGGGCAGCGGGTTCACCGCCACGATCTTGCCGCCGTTGCGTTTGGTCTGTTCCAACGCCGTCAGCATGCGCGGATGGTTCGTGCCGGGGTTCTGGCCGACGACGAAGATCAGGTCGGCTTCGTAGATGTCGTCGAGCGACACGGTGCCCTTGCCGACGCCGATGGTCTGGTTCAGCGCGGAACCGCTCGACTCGTGGCACAGGTTCGAGCAGTCGGGCAGGTTGTTGGTGCCGTAGGAGCGGGCGAACAGTTGCAGCAGGAACGCGGCCTCGTTGTTGAGTCGCCCCGAGGTGTAGAACAGGGCCTCGTCGGGGGTGGCGAGGCCGCGCAGCTCGCGTGCCATCAGGGCGAAGGCGTCGTCCCAGTCGATGGGCTCGTAGTGGGTGGCGCCGGGACGCTTCACCATCGGCTCGGTGAGCCTGCCCTGCTGGTTGAGCCAGTAATCGGACATGGTGTCGAGCTCGGCGACGGGATGCTCGGCGAAGAACTGCCTGGTGACCCGGCGCGTGGTGGCCTCGTCGTTGATGTGCTTGGCACCGTTTTCGCAGTACTCGTTGCGGTGCCGTTGTTTCGGCTCGGGCCATGCACAACCGGGACAGTCGAAACCGTCGGTCTGATTGATGTTCAGCAAGGTGAGCGCGGTGCGGACCGGGGAGTTCTGCGACAGCGAGTACTCGATCGCGTGCGCCACCGCGGGAACGCCGACCGCCCAGGTCTTGGGCGGGGTCACGCTCAGATCATCTTCCGGGTCCTCGATAGAGGTCATGTGTCAGCTTCTTTTCAGTTCCGCGGCACCGCGCGTTCGGCATATCCGACAAAAGGCTTCTCACATTGTCCACCCTTGTCAAAGCGGAAAGCCCGATCACCTGATAGATCTCGGTGATCGGGCTTTCCGCCGCGCGTGTGACTCAGTCCTGCGCCGGCTCGAAGACGCTGCTGCCGTAGACGTCCTCGGCGGTGAGCGTGATGAGGTCGGACTTACCCAGTGGCCGGTCGAGCGCGACCAGCCTGCGGGCCTGCCGCAGCCGGCAGCGTTCGATCGCGTTGCGCACGCTGCGCGCGTTGGAGAACCGGGGCTGCTCCATGCGCAACGTGAGGTACTCGGCGAACGCCTTGTGCGCGTCGTCGTCGAAGGCGAATCCTTCCGACTCCACCATCAGGCCCGCGATCTGGGTCAGCTCCGCGTGGTCGTAGTCGGCGAACGTGAGATGGTGCGGCACCCGGGAACTCAGGCCCGGATTGGCGGCGAAGAAGGTCGCCATCCGGTCGGGGTAGCCGGCGAAGATCACCACCAGATCGCCGCGCTCGTTCTCCATCTCGGTGAGCAGGATCTCGATGACCTCCTGCCCGTAGTCGCGCTCGTTCTCCGGCCGGAACAGGTAGTAGGCCTCGTCGATGAACAGCACTCCCCCGGCCGCGCGGGCGATCGCCTCCTTGGTCTTGGGCGCGGTGTGACCGATGAACTGGCCGACCAGGTCGTCGCGGGTGACGGTGTGCACGCGCGGCGCCCTGATGTAGTCGAGCGCGTGCAGGATGGCCGCCATCCGCAGCGCTACCGTGGTCTTGCCGGTGCCGGGACCGCCGGTGAAGCTCATGTGCAACGTGGGTCGCGTGGTGGTGAGCCCGAACCGGCGGCGCGCCCGGTCGACCTGGAGCAGCGAGGCGATCTCGCGGACCCGGCGCTTGACCGCGGCCAAGCCGACCAGCTCGGCGTCGAGTGCGGCCAGGGTGTCGCTCACCCTGGCCGCCGCCTCGTCGGCCGAGAGATCGAGCACCTCGTCGTCGCCCAGAATCGCGGGCTCGTGCGTCTGGTCCTCGACTGCCGTGGTCTGCGCCGAACCGCCTGCCGACGGCCGGTGGAACCCGAATCCCTTTGGTGTGTCCATCAGTTCACTCGCCCGCGTACCGATCGCCGGACGGACGGGCGGTGGCGTAGGACTTCACCGAGTACCGCTGGGTGCGGTCGGGGCCCTCGACGCGTTCGAGCAGGAAGCCGGGCTCGTGCGCGGGCCGCTGGACGAGGAACGACATCGCGGTGGACTGCCTGCCCAGGGCCGCGTCGTAGGCCAGCAGCCGGATGTAGTGCTGCGGGAAGGTGGCCCGGCAATCCGCGAGCTGGGCGAGCACGCCGTCGGGTTCGGCCAGGTCGAACATCGGCAGCCCCCACATCTCCCAGTACACATTGCGGGGGTGCGGGTCGTCGGTGTACTCCAGCGAGACCGGCCAGCCGTGATCGAGGGCGTACTTCACCTGGGCCGCGATCTCGTCGTCGGTGAGGTCGGGCAGGTAGGAGAAGGCTCCGTAGCGCAGTTTCATCAGGTGCTCCTTGTCAGATCGAGGGCACCGGAGTCGCCACCACATCGGGCGCGTCGGTGCTGGTGTAGTCGAAGGTGATGTCGCCCCAGGTGTCGAGCGCGGCCTGCAGCGGCGCGCAGTGCTTGGCGGCGTTGCGCAGCACGCCGGGCCCCTCGAGCAGCAGATCGCGACCTTCGTTGCGCGCCTTGACCATGGCCTCGAGCGCGACCCGGTTGGCCTCGGCGCCCGCGGCGATGCCGTAGGGGTGTCCGATGGTGCCGCCACCGAACTGCAGGATCACGTCGTCGCCGAACAGGTCGAGGAGCTGGTGCATCTGGCCGGCGTGGATTCCACCGGAGGCCACCGGCATGACGCCGGGCATCGAGATCCAGTCCTGATCGAAGAAGATGCCGTTGCCGAGATTGCGGGGGACATCGTTGTCGCGCAACGTGTCGTAGAAGCCACGGGTGGTGGCCGGGTCGCCCTCGAGCTTGCCGACGACTGTGCCCGCGTGCACGTGGTCGACGCCCATCAGCCGCGACCACTTCCCGATCACCCGGAAGCTCACGCCGTGGGTCTTCTGCCGTGTGTAGGTGGAGTGCCCGGCCCGGTGCAGGTGCAGCAGCAGCCCGTTCTCGCGCGCCCAGTGCGCCATCGACTGGATGGCGGTATAGCCGATGGTGAGGTCGATCATCACCACCACGCTGCCGATCTCCTTGGCGAAGTTCGCCCGCCGGTACATCTCCTCCATGGTTCCGGCGGTGACATTGAGGTAATGGCCCTTGATCTCGCCCGTTTCGGCCATCGCCCGGTTCACCCCCTCCATCGCGTAGAGGAAGCGGTCACGCCAGCGCATGAAGGGCTGGGAGTTGATGTTCTCGTCGTCCTTGGTGAAGTCGAGGCCGCCGCGACAGGCCTCGTAGACCACGCGCCCGTAGTTGCGGGCCGACAGGCCGAGCTTGGGCTTGATGGTGGCGCCGAGGAGCGGACGACCGTACTTGTTGAGCATCTCCCGTTCCATGACGATGCCGTGGGCGGGGCCCTGGAAGGTCTTGGTGTAGGCGACGGGGATGCGCATGTCTTCCAGGCGCAGGGCCTTGAGCGGCTTGAACCCGAAGACGTTGCCGATGATCGAGGAGGTCAGGTTCGCGATGGAGCCTTCCTCGAAAAGGTCGATGTCGTAGGCGATGTAGGCGAAGTACTCGCCGGGCCTGCCGGGAACTTCGTCGACCTGGTACGCCTTGGCCTGGTAGTGGCTGTTGGCCGTGAGACGGTCGGTCCACACGATAGTCCAGGTGGCGGTGGACGATTCGCCCGCGACGGCGGCCGCGGCCTCGATGGGGTCGACGCCGTCCTGCGGGGTGACACGGAAGACGGCGAGAACGTCGGTGTCCTTGGGAACATAATCGGGGTTCCAGTAACCCATTCCGGCGTAACTCTGTACACCCGGATCCCACCGCTCTTTCGTCGCCGGGCCCTCGTTCTCGATCATCGTCATCGCCGGTCCTCTCGGGTCACGCCTACGAAGCTCTCTCAGTGTGTGGCGAGGACTGTTCAACGACAATGGAATCTTTGCTGACTATTGTTAAGCCATAATTGAACGATGTTCGTCAGCCCCGACCTGCCCGCCGCCGCCACCTGGGGTCGGCTGCGCACCTTTCTGGCCGTGTACGAGACCGGGAGCGTGCGCGCCGCGGCCGAGACGTTGCACGTGACCCCACCGGCGGTGTCGGCCGCGATCGCCGCGCTGGAAGACGCGTTGGGCACCAGGCTGTTCGGGAAGTCCGGCCGTGGCATCGTGGCGACGGATTCGGGCGAGATCTTCGCCGGATATGTGCGCAGATTGCTCGGGCTGCTCGCCGAAGCGGCGGGGGCGGTGCACGATGCCGACCGTGGGCGGGTGCGCATCGGTGCCGTCGCGACGGCCAGTGAGTACGTGCTCCCGGTGCTGATGGCCACGTTCGCCCGAGCCCATCCGCATGTCGAGCTGTCGCTGTCGGTGCTCACGCGCGGCGAGCTGTTCGCCCGCGCCGCCGACCACGTCTTCGACATCGCCCTGGCAGGTCGACCGCCGCGTGGGTCCGGGCTGGTCACCGCCGCCCAGCGTTCGAACCGACTGCTCGTAGTAGGACGGCCCGGCCTGGTCGGCGACCCGCTCACCACACCCTGGTTGCTCACCGGGATCGGCTCGGGCACCCGCGATACCGCACTGTCGTTGCTGAGCCGGTTGCAGGCCGCGCCGCCGCTGCTCACCCTCGGCACATCGGGCGCCGCGGTAGCCGCCGCGCGGGAAGGGCTCGGGGTCACGCTGGTGCACGAGGAAGCGGCGCGCGAGCAACTGGCGTCGGGGGAACTGGTCTCCTACGGCGTGGCGGGAACACCCCTCGATCGGCCGTGGCACGTCTGCACGACCCCGGAACCGACCTCGGCGACCCGGTTGTTCGTGGCCCATCTGTGCGATCCGGAGCAGGTGGGCGCGGCCGCATTTCACACCCGGTCTCGCCCGAAGGGGTGAGGACGGCGGGTGCGGGCGCCCCCATGCTGTTCGTCATGACGACACTCCCCGCCACCGCCCTCGCCGACGTCGCCCAGCAGCTCACCAGCGGCGGCCGCGGCATTCTCGCCGCCGACGAGTCGATCAAGACCATGTCATCGCGCCTGGAACAGGAGGGTGTTCCCGCGAGCGCGACCGCCCGTCGCGACTATCGCGAACTGCTGCTCACCACCGACGGCCTCTCGAAGTCGATCAGCGGAATCATCCTGTGCGACGAGACATTCGGCCAGAATCTCGCCGACGGGCGCCCGTTCCCGCTCGCGGCGCGCGAACTCGGCGTCCTGCCCGGCATCAAAGTCGACACCGGCCCCACCGCACTGCCCGGTCACGGTGGTGCGCTGATCACCGAAGGGCTCGACGGACTCGGCGCGCGGCTGGCCTCCTACGCCGATCGCGGAGCCGCGTTCGCCAAGTGGCGGGCGGTGTTCGACGTGCACACGATCACCCCCTACTCCGCCGGCGCCAACGGGCACGCGCTGGCCCGCTACGCCGCGCTGTGTCAGCAGCACGGCATCGTCCCGATCGTCGAGCCCGAGGTGCTGTGCACCGGTGACCACGACCTGGCAGCCTCGGAGAAGGCGACTCGCCTCGCCCTGAGCGCGGTGTTCACCGAACTCGTCGACGCCGGGGTGGATCTCACCGGCATCGTGCTCAAGCCGAACTTCGTCACCCCCGGCCTGGACGCCGCACCCGTCCCGCCCGCCGAGGTCGCGGCCGCCACCTACGCGGTGTTGCGCGAGCTGGTGCCCGCCGACGTGGCGGGAATCGCCTTCTTGTCCGGTGGGCATCCGACTGCGCGGGTATGCGCGTTCCTGAGCGCACTCGCCGCCCTCGACGAGCGGCCCTGGCCTGTGACATTCTCCTTCGGACGCGCGCTCGTGAGCGCGGCCCTGCACACTTGGGGTGGATCAGTGACCGAAGTTGGCGCAGCACAACAGGTTCTGCTCGAAAACTGCCGCGACGCCGCCGAGGCCACTGGGCACGCCAGGTAGGTGGGCTTGCCGAGCACTCGGTGCGCGCGGCCGCAACGCGCAGCGGCGGCGCCGCCCCTCGGGCACCGCTGCTGCGTCCGTTGACTACTTCAGCGGTAGTTCCACCAGCAAGGTGGTTCCGCGCCCGTGCATCGACTCCACGCGCAGCGAAGCTTCGATGATGGCGCAGCGCTCGGCGATCGAGGTCAGGCCGAAGTGCTGTTCGCCGTCGGTGTCGGCGGCGCGGTTGGCGCGGCGCTGCGCCGGGTCGAAACCCTCACCGTCATCAGAACATCCGAGGATGACCGAGTCACCCACCCGGCGAAGCGAGAGCACGATCCGCTGTGCCCCGGCATGTTTCACGGCATTGGCGAGCGATTCCTGCGCGATCCGGTACAGCGTGGCGGCGGCGTAGTCGGGGATGTCGTCGATCGCGGCGGCGTGGTCGACGAGGAACTCGATCGTCGGGGGCCCGTCGCTGCTCGCCGCACGCACCAGCGATTCGATCGCGGCGACCAAGCCGAGGTCGTCGAGGACGAGGCTGTGCAGGCCCGAGATCGCCGCCCTGGTCTCGTTGTAGGCGAAATCGGCCAGCTCACGAGCGCTGACGAGTTCGGCGCGGGCTCGGGCGAGGTCGCGCAGGCTGGCCTCGTCGGCGACATCGACGTGGCCGAGGAGTTCGGAGACGGTGAGGTCGGCGGCCGACAGATGGAACGACATCGAGGCCAGGGCGGTGGTGACGCCGTCGTGCAGGTCGAAGGCGATGCGCCGACGCTCGGCTTCCTGGGCGGTGATCGCCTGCTCGACCAGCCGATCCCGCTCGCTACGTTGCCGATTGACGGTGCGGAACAGCCGCTGCGCGTGCAACCACAGGCCGAGTACGGCGGCGTACTGTTGCGCGGCGTCGAGGTCTTGCTGCCCGAACGGGTTTCGCGGCCCACGGTGCACAGCCAGCACGCCGACCACATCGCCTTCCAGTCCAGGCAGCGGCAGGCACATCCGCGCCACCGTTTGCTGAGGTTCGAGGCGTAAAAGTCTGCGGTGCAGGGCATTACGTGGTGAGTCGCTGTCGAGCAGCACCGGTTTGCGGGTGCGGGCCACCAACCCGGTCACCCCGAATCCCACCTGTAGTCGCAAGGAACTCGCCGAGGGATGCGCGGGCCACATATCGACGATGCTCAGATCCTGGTCGTCGACGGCGTAGAGCAGCACACCTTCGGCACCGAGCCGCGGGGCCAGCTCCGCCGCCGTGGGGACCGCGCCGCCAGCGTTGCTCATCGGAACAGCCCCTCCCGCAACGCGACCGCGATCGCGCCGCTGCGATCGGACACGCCCAGCTTGCGATACAGACCCCGAATATGGGTCTTCACGGTATCCTCGCTGACCACCAGCTTGCTCGCGACCGCCCGATTGGAATGACCGGATACCAACAGCCCCAACACTTCTGATTCACGCTGGGTCAGCCCGAGGTGCGCGCCGGACCAGAACTGGCCCGCGCTGAGCCTGGCCGCGGCCAGCGCCACCCGCCCGGCCAATGCGGCGTCGACCACCGTCTCGCCCTCGCGGACCCGGCACAGCTGGGCGACGAGTTCGCGCCCGTCGACGCGCTTGAGAATGTACCCGGAAGCCCCCACCCGCAGGGCCTGATACAGGTAGTGCTCGTCGTCGTAGACGGTGAGCAGCACGACCTTGGTGTCGGGGTATTGCAGGGTGATCTGGCGGCACAGGTCGAGGCCGCTGGCCTTGCCGATGCGCACATCGCACAGGACGATATCGGGCCGATGCTCGGCCACCATCCCCAAAGCGGCGGTGTCGGTAGTGGTCTGGCCGACGATCACGACCTCGTCGGGAAAGTGGCCGAGCATGGCGTCGAGCCCGTGCAGCACCATCTCGTGATCGTCGACGAGCACAAGCTTCAACGGGGTCGGAGGTAACTCCGGCATTCCTCCACCCTACGGCGACCGACATCGCGGTTACCGGCATTGACGAGATCTCACCCGGGTCCCCACCCCCGAGGGGGAGTGCCCGGCCGCGCCGATGCGGTCCGATGAACTGACCCGATCAGAAAGGCCGCGCCATGCCGGACTCCTCAGTTCGTCGGCCACTCATAGTGCCGTCGGTATTGCCCGCCGATTTCGCCTGTCTCGGCGAGGAAGTGGGCGATCTGTGCGCGGCGGGCGTCGACCGGATCCAGTGGGACGTGATGGACGGCGTGTTCGTCCCCAATCTCACTTTCGGACCCGATGTCATCGCCTCGGCGCGTTCGCACAGCACCGTCGCCTTCGAAGCGCACCTCATGGTGGTGAATCCCGATGAGCTGCTCACCGAATACATCGACGCGGGGTGCGAGCTGATCATCGTGCACGCCGAAGCCTGTACGCACCTGCATCGGACCCTCGCCCGAATCCGCGATCTCGGGGTGCGCAGCGGTGTCGCACTCAATCCGCACACCCCCGCCGAGGTCGTCGCGCACGTGCTGGCCGAGACCGACCTGATCCTCGCCATGACGGTCAACCCGGGCTTCGGGGGGCAGGCGTATATCCCGGCCGTCGAACCGAAGATCGCGCGGTTGCGGCGGATGATCGCGGAGTCCGGTCGGTCCATCGAGCTCGAAGTGGACGGCGGGATCACGGCCGACACGATCGGGGGCGCTGCCGCGGCGGGCGCCGATGTCTTCATCTCCGGCTCGTGGATGTACGGCTATCCCGAAGGCAAAGCGGCCGCGGTCAAGCGGCTACGCGAAGCGGCGACCTGCGCGAGCGAGGCAGTTCGATGACCGACATCGCACCACCGACCTTCGCGCCTTCGGTGCGCACCGATCTGCTCGCCGTCGATACCCTGCGATTCCTCGCGGCCGACATGGTGGAGTCCGCCCAGTCGGGCCACCCCGGCATGCCGATGGGGGCGGCGCCGATGGCGTGGACGCTGTGGAGCCGACACCTACGCCATGACCCGGCCGACCCCGAGTGGGCCGATCGGGACCGGTTCGTACTCTCGGCTGGGCACGGCTCCGCGCTGTTGTACGGGCTGTTGCACCTGTTCGGGTACGACCTGCCCGTCGAGGAACTGCGGCGGTTCCGCCAATTGGGGTCGCGGACGCCGGGTCATCCCGAGTTCGGTGACACGCCTGGCGTGGAGTGCACCACCGGGCCGTTGGGGCAGGGGCTGGCGATGGCGGTGGGGATGGCCCTGGCCGAGCGGATGACCGCGGCCCGGTATCCGGAGATCACCGGGCATCGCACGTACGCGATCGTCGGCGACGGGTGCTTGATGGAGGGTGTCAGCCACGAAGTCGCCTCGTTCGCAGGGCATTTGGGGCTCAGCGGGTTGATCGTACTCTGGGACGACAACGAGATCACCATCGACGGCGCGGTCGGACGGTCGTGTAGCGACGATCAAGTGGCACGCTTCGCGGCCTATGGGTGGCATACCGAGGTAGTGGCCGACGGGACCGATATCGAGGCGATAGACGCCGCTCTGCACCGCGCGAAGAGCGATCCGCGGCCGAGCTTCCTCGCGGTGCGCACGGTGATCGGCCATGGTGCGCCCGGTGTCGCCGGCACCTCCGAGGCACATGGTTCCCCGCTGGGAGCGCGGCGATTGGCGCAGGCCAAAGAGCTTGCGGGATGGACTCTTCCGCCGTTCGCGGTGCCGGAGCAAGTGAGCGCGATGTGTGCCGTGCTCGCGGCGATCGGCGGCGAGGAACATGCGACCTGGCTCGAGGAATTCGCGGCGTTCGACGCTGCCGCGCCGGAGCGTGCGGCCGAGTTCCGACGTGCCCTTGCGCGCCTGCTGCCCGCGGGTTTGCCGGCTGCGCTGGAAGCCGTGGCGGCGGACGCGCCGCGCGCCACCAGGCAGTCCTCGCAGGCGTGTTTGCACGCGGCGCTGTCGACGATGCCGGAATTGGTGGGCGGTTCGGCCGACCTGGCCGGGTCGACCGGCACGGAGTGTGGCGACGTGGTCAGTCGCGACGACTTCACCGCCGGTGCCATCGCGTTCGGCATTCGCGAGTTCGGGATGGCGGCCGTGCTGAACGGGATGAGCCTGCACGGTGGGTTCCGGGTCTTCGGCAGTACCTTCCTGGTATTCGCCGACTACCTGCGGCCCGCGCTGCGGTTGTCGGCGTTGATGGGTCAGCCGGTGATCTATGTGCTGACCCATGATTCGATCGCGGTCGGTGAGGACGGGCCGACCCACCAGCCCGTCGAGCACATCGAGTCGCTGCGGGTAGTTCCCGGGGTGCAGGTGCTGCGGCCGGCCGATGATGTGGAGACCGCTCTCGCCTGGGAACTCGCGCTCTCGCGTGTCGACGGGCCTACCGCGCTGATCCTTTCCCGCCAGTCCTTGCCCCAGCTCGACACCGCTGGGGCCGGGCCACGAATTGTCGACGGTGCCGAAGTCATCGGCGAGGCAGCCGAACCGGAGGCCGCCACCGCGCGCGGGATCGAAATCGTCGCTACCGGTTCGGAAGTCGCACTGGCTGCGGCGGTCGCCGATCGGCTACGGACCGACGGACACGACGTGCGGGTGGTGTCGGCGCTGGATCGGTCCCGCTTCACCCCTGATGCCTCAGCGCACACGATCAGTATCGAGGCGGGCAGTACCGCGGGCTGGGCGGGGCTGGTGGACCTGACGATCGGCATCGACGAGTTCGGACACAGCGGACCCGGCGACGAGGTGCTGGCCCACCACGGGTTCACCGTGGAGTCCGTCCTCGACCGGGTCCACGAATACCTCGACGGCGCACCATGACTCAGCTGCGCGCGGTGATCTTCGACGTCGACGGCACCCTGGTCGACAGCGAACGAGACGGCCACCGGGTGGCCTTCAACACGGCATTCGCCGAGGCGGGGCTCCCCGACCGCTGGGACGTCGAGGAGTACGGGAAGCTGCTGAAGGTCGCCGGTGGCGCGCAGCGGCTGGCGTTCTGGTTCGAACTGCACGCCATGCCGACCGAGCAGGCGCGCGAGCTCGCGCACAAGGTGCACCGCACCAAGACCCGCATCATGCGGCAGATGGCCTCGGACGGGCAGATTCGGGCCCGGCCGGGAGCGCGGGAGCTGATCGAGCGGCTCCGGTCGCGTGGCGTTCGGTTGCATGTGGCGACCACCGGCACCCGCGCGTGGGTCGAGCCCCTGCTGAAGCACGCTTTCGGTGAGCCGTTCGACACCGTGACCACCGGAACCGAAGTGCCCGTGCTGAAACCGAGCCCCGCGGTGTATCTGGACGTGCTGATCCAGACCGGCCTGTCCGCCGAGCAAGCAGTAGCCGTGGAAGATTCGGCGAACGGCGTGCGGTCCGCGGTGGCGGCGGGGCTGCGGTGCGTGGCCGCGCAGAACGCGTACACGCGCACCGACGACCTCTCGGCCGCGGTGCTCGTCGCCGATGGGCTCGACGACCCGGAGCTGGTGACCTGGTTCGACGACCACCTCGCGTGAGGTGGTCGTCGACTCCGGCTCAGCGGGTGCGGCCGCGACGTTCCATGAGCCGCAACAGCATCGGTGTGAAGATCAGCTGCATCGCCAGGTCCATCTTCCCGCCCGGACACACGATCGTGTTCGAGCGGGACATGAACGAGTCGTGCAGCATCGAGAGCAGATACGGGAAGTCGATGCCGTGCGGATCGGCGAACCGGATCACCAACATCGATTCATCGGGAGTCGGAATCGTGCGGGCGACAAACGGATTCGAGGTGTCCACCACGGGAACCCGCTGGAAGTTCACGTGGGTGCGGGAGAACTGCGGGCACATGAAGTTCACGTAGTCGTGCATGCGGCGCAGGATCGTCTCGGTCACCGCCTCGGTGGAGTAGCCGCGCTTGTCCTTGTCGCGGTGCAACTTCTGGGTCCACTCGAGGTTGATCACGGGCACCACCCCGATGAGCAGGTCGGCGTACTGCGCGACATCGACCTGCTCGTTGGCCACCGCACCGTGCAGGCCCTCGTAGAACAGCAAGTCGGTGTCGGGGCGGATCTCCTCCCACGGGGTGAACGTGCCCGGCTCCTGGTTGTAGGGCGCGGCTTCTTCCTTGTCGTGCAGGTACTTTCGCACCCGACCCGTGCCGGACTCACTGTAGCCACGGAACAACTTCTCCAGTTCTTCGAACAGGTTCGCCTCGGGACCGAAGTGACTGAAGGTGTGGTCGCCGTCGGACAAGGCCCGCGCCAGTTCCTCCTTCATGCCTACCCGGTCGAACTTGTGGAAGCTGTCGCCCTCGACGTACGCGGCATCGATGCCTTCCCTGCGGAAGATCTGATCGAATGTGCGCATCACCGACGTTGTTCCGGCTCCGGATGATCCGGTGATGGCGACGACGGGGTGTTTGGCGGACATGAATCTCCTCCTCAGGTGGTGGAACGGTAGAGACCGCGTAGACCGAACAGCGGGCTCCACTGGCCGTCGGGGTCCTCGGCCGCTTCGGCGTGGTACCTCACGATGCGGGCTACCTCGTCGCGGGAACCGAAAATGAAGGCGATGCGCTGGTGCAGTTCGGTGGGGGCGACCTCGAGGATCCGGTCACGGCCGGTCGAGGCGAGACCGCCGGCCTGCTCGATCAGGAAAGCGATGGGAGCGGCCTCGTAGAGCAGGCGCAACCTGCCCTCCCTGGACGGGTCCTTCGAGTCGCGCGGGTACAGGAAAACCCCGCCCCGGGTCAGGATGCGGTGGGTTTCGACCACCAGCGACGCCACCCAGCGCATGTTGAAGTCCTTTTCGCGCGGGCCGGTCGCGCCCGCCAGGCATTCATCGATGTAGCGGCGCACGGCCGGTTCCCAGAAGCGGCGATTGGAACTGTTGACCGCGTACTCCGACGTGGACTCCGACAGGCGCAGATTCTGTCCGGTCAGGAAGAACTCGCCGAGCTCGGGATCGAGGGTGAAGGCATGCACACCGGTTCCGACGGTGAGCACGAGTTGCGTCGCGGGACCGTAGATCGCATAGCCCGCGGCGACCTGCTCGGTGCCGGGCTGCAGGAAGTCCCGCATCGTCGCGTCCACGCCGGGGGTCGGTGCGCGCAGGATCGAAAAGATACTGCCCACCGCGACATTCACGTCGATATTGGACGAGCCGTCGAGTGGATCGAATGCGAGGAGGTATTTGCCGCGCGGATAGTCGGGCGGGATCGGGTAGGGGTCGTCGAGTTCCTCCGACACCATGCCGGCCAGGTGGCCGCCCCACTCGCAGGCATGCAGGAAGAGGTCGTTGGCAACCACGTCGAGCTTCTGCTGCTGCTCACCCTGCACGTTCACCACCCCGGCGCCGCCGAGGACGCCGGTGAGCGCACCCGAGGCGATGCGCTTGGAGATCGCCTTGCAGGCCAGTGCGACGTCGAGGATCAGGGAATTGAGTTCGCCGCTGGAACCGGGATGGCGGCGGCGCTCTTCGATGAGGAATTGGGTCAACGTCGTGCGATCGGTCAGCATCATTCGAGGACACCACCGAACCCCCCGGGCGGACATCCACCCGGGGGGTGAACCGCAGGGGTGGTTCCCGGCGATTCGTCACCTCAGAAGGCGGGCACGGCCTCGGCGACCGGCTTCGCTTCGGCGCTGTCCCGCTTGCGCAGGACGGTGGCGCTGATGACGAGCGCGGCGGCGAGCAGACCGGCCGCGACCGTGAACGCCAGCCGGTAACCGCTGGTCAGGGCCACGGCATCGGAGGCGCCGACCACCAGTTCGGCGCCGGTCCGCGCGGCGGCCAGGGTGGACAGCACCGCGACACCGATCGCCATGCCGACCTGCTGTGTGGTGTTGAACAATCCCGAGGCCAGGCCCGCGTCGTCGGCTTCGGCGCCCGACATCCCCAGCGCGGTGAGTGCGGGCAACACCAGCCCGCCACCGGCGACGGCCACCATCACCGGCAGCACGTCGGTGAGGTAACCGGCATCGACGGGCAGCCGAGTCAGCCACGACATCCCGGCCAGCAGCAGCACCAGACCGGCGATGAGCACGGTCCGCTCGCCGAAGCGGGTGATCAGTCGGGCAGAGGCGAACAGTGACACCCCGCCGATGGCGACGGCGGCGGGCAGCATGGCAAGGCCGGTCTGCAATGCGTTGTAGCCCAATACCTTCTGCAGGTAGAGCGCCACGATGATCTGGAAGGCGAACATGGCTGCCAGGGTGAGCATCTGGACCACATTGGCGCCGGAGACCTTGCGGGAGCGGAAGATTCGCAGCGGCAGCAGCGGGTTGACCGCGGTGGCCTGACGGACGACGAAAGCGGCGAGCAGTGCGGCGGCCAGCGCGCCAAGGCCGAGGGTGTGGGCCGAGACCCAGCCGTAGCGTTCGACCTCGACGACGGTGTAGATGCCGAGCATCAGACCGGCGGTGACCAGGGCGGCGCCGAGCACATCGGCACCGGCGGACCAGCCGAGACCACGGTCGGTGGGCAGTGCCTTCACTGCCACCAGCACCGTCAGCGCGCCGATCGGCACATTGATCAGGAAGATCCAGTGCCAGTTCAGCGCATCGGTGAGCACACCACCGAGCACCTGGCCGATCGAGGCGCCCGCAGCACCGGTGAAGCTGAAAACACCGATGGCCGTTGCCCGTTGGCGCGGCTCGGTGAAGATCGTCACCAGGATGCCGAGCACCACCGAGGCGGCGATCGCGCTGCCGACGCCCTGCAGGAATCGGGCCGCGATCAGCACGGCGGGAGTGGTCGCCACGCCCGCCAGCACCGACGCGGCGGTGAAGACGACAGTGCCGGTGACGAACATCGTCTTGCGGCCGATCAGGTCACCGAGGCGCCCGGCCAGCAGGAGCAGACCGCCGAAGGCGATCAGGTAGGAGTTCACGGTCCAGCTCAAACCCGCGGGCGAGAAGCCGAGGTCCTCCTGGATCGCCGGCATGGCGACGGTGACGATGCTGCCGTCGAGGATGGTCATCAGCATCGCGGCCGACAGCACCGCGAGGGCGGTGCGCTGGGACTTTGTCATGGGTCATCTCCTGCTGGAAGCGAACAAGAGAGACCGTACTAGATAGTTTCGTAATAGACAATCTATAACGGACTATTGCCTGGCGCGGCGCGCGGGCGCAGCCTCGACCGCCGCCGACAAATGCCCCTCCACCAGGTGATTCAATGCCCGCACCAGGGATTCACGCTCAGCCTTCGGCAGCGAACCGAGCGCGCCCCGGTGGACGCCGTCGACGATTTCGGTGCTGCGCGCGGCGAGCTCCGCACCCGCGGGCGTCACGGAGATGATGCGAGCGCGGCGGTCGGTGCTCGACGGTTTACGTTCGGCCAGACCGGCCTTTTCCAGCGCGTCGACGGTGACCACCATGGTCGTCTTGTCCATGTCGCCGAGCTCGGCCAGCTGAGCCTGCGTGCGTTCGGCTTCCAGCGCATGGACCAGCACACAGTGCATGCGGGCCGTCAGCCCGATTTCGACCAGCGCCGCCGCCATCTGCGTGCGCAGGACGTGACTGGTGCGGTCGAGCAGGAAGGACAGGTCGGGTTCGGTGCGCGTGGTCGCCAGGGCGGTCATACCGCTCACTATAGTTTCGTCATAGATAATCCGCATTCATCCATAATTCGGTGAGGAATGTTATCGGACTACGGTCCGTTTACAAGAGGACCGCATCCCGAAGAGAGGGTTCACATGGAACTGGGGCTCACCACCTTCGCCGAGCTGTACCCCACCGCCGACCGGCCCGCGCCGACCGCCGCCGAGCGGCTGCGTCAGGTGGTCGACGAGGCTGTGGCGACCGAGGCCGCCGGACTCGATGTGTACGGCGTGGGCGAGCATCATCGCCGGGATTTCGCCGCGTCCTCCCCCGCCGTCGTCTTGGCCGCCGCTGCCGCCCGGACCGAGCGCATCCAGTTGACCAGCGCCGTCACCGTGCTCAGCTCCGATGATCCGGTGCGCGTGTACCAGGACTTCGCGACGCTGGACGGGCTGTCGAACGGGCGCGCGGAGCTGATGGCGGGGCGCGGATCTTTCACGGAGTCGTTCCCGTTGTTCGGATACGACCTGGCCGACTACGACGCACTGTTCGAGGAGAAGCTGGCCCTGCTGCTGCGCGTGCGCGAGGAAGGCCCCGTCACCTGGACGGGCCGATTCCGGGCGCCGCTGCACGACGCGACGGTGTATCCGCGCACCGACGATCGCCCCCTGCCGGTATGGATCGCGGTCGGCGGCAGTCCCGAGTCGGTGATTCGCGCCGGACTGCTCGGACTGCCTCTCGCCATCGCGATCATCGGCGGTGAGCCCGCACGGTTCAAGCCGCTGGTCGAGCTGTATCACCGCGCGCTCGCTGAGGGCGGACACGAGAAGCAACCGGTGGCGGTGCACGCGCACGGTTATGTCGCCGATACCGACGCGCAGGCCGTCGCGCAGTTCTACGAGCCCTACGCACTGGCCATGTCGACCATCGGCCGCGAGCGCGGCTGGGGTCCGATGACACGTGCGCAGTTCGACGTCCTGCGCTCGCAGAACGGTTCGCTGTTCGTCGGCACCCCCGACTATGTGGCGAGCAAGATCGCCGAGGTCCGCGACACCCTCGGCCTCGATCGCTTCATGCTGCACACCAGCGTGGGGACCCTGCCGCCCGAGCAGGTGCTGCACAGCATCGACCTGCTCGGCACGAAAGTGGCGCCGCAGGTGCGGTGAGTGTCGCCGCGCTATTCGAGGGCCGAGTCGACGCCGCTGTTTCGCGCGGCTCGGCGTTCTCGTCTGCGTCGGAGGTAGCGGCTGATTCGGCTGGCGCACAAGTACACCACCGAGAGACCGATTACCAGCAGGACGGCAGCGATCACCGCGGCCAGCACCGGGAAGAACACCGCCAGGGTCACGACACCGCCGACCGTGAAGTCTTCGGCGGTGCTCATCACGACATTGGTCACCGGTTCCGGAGACGTATTGATCGCCATCCGGGTGCCTGCTTTGACGATGTGACTGAGCAAGGCGGTGGTACCACCGACCGCCGCCGCGAACATAGTGGGTAGCGAATCGTCCTGCCCCGCGATCAGAGCCGAGACGATCGCGCCCGAAGCAGGCCGAACCACGGTATGCACCGCATCCCAGAACGAGTCGAGGTACGGAATCTTGTCCGCCACCGCCTCGATCACGAACAGCACACCGGCGGCAACGAGCACATCGGTGCGCTGCAACCCCGGCGGCACGTCACCGGCCCACCCGATCCGCCCGAACAACCCCAGCAGAAACACCACCGCGTACGCGTTGATCCCGCTGGCCCAGCCCGCGGTGAAGATCAGAGGGAGTACCGACACAAGGCCAGCGTAAGCCCGTCCACCGACACAACCCGTCAACCGCCGCCCCATCGCTGCGGACAGAACGCAGGGCCGATCAATGTAGGCACGGACGTACGAGCGGGTCGACGGCTGCGAGTGCGCAACTAGCGGTCCACAGTTCGGCGGCGGTATCGAGGTCGGCCATATGCGCATGCGGCGTTTCCCGATGGGGTCGGCCACGGAGACCGAAGACCCTTGGCCCCCACAGTTGCCCGCCGGTTATCCCGTCGTCCAGAACGGTTCGGACAACGGTCGTGGCGGCCGTGTGTTTGCCGTGCAGCGCGATGCCTGCGGGGAGTCCGCGCAGGCGCTGGGCGGTGGTGCGGACGAACAGCGGTGGCCGCGACGGGGTCAGTGAGTCCAAGGCACCGCCGGGATGGACGACAATGCTGGCGGCGTCGGCACCGTGCGCGCGCAGACGGCGATCCAGCTCGAAGCCGAACAGCATTTGGGCCAGCTTCGATCGTCCGTAGCTGCGCTTGGGCTGATAGTTCCGCTCGGATTGCAGATCACCGAGATCGAGTCGCTCCGACCGTGCGGCGAAGCTGCCCACCGTGATCACCCGACTGTTCGCTGTCGCGGTCAGTATCGGCATCAGATGTGCGACCAGCGCGAAGTGCCCGAGATGGTTTGTCGCGAACATCAATTCGTGCCCCTGAGCGCTGATGCGGCGTTCGGGACCAGACAGATAGGCCCCGGCATTGAGCACGACCGCGTCCAGGCTGTCGACGTCGAGGGCGTCCACTGTCGCAGGCAGTGCGGACAGATCCGCCAGATCCATACGCACGCACCGCAATCGAGCATCCGGAACCCGTGCACGGATCGCCCGCACTGCGAGCTCGCCCTTGGCGGTGTCACGGCAGCCCAGCACCACGGTGGCACCGGTCGCCGCGAGTTGCTCGGCGGTGAAGTACCCGATGCCCGCGTTGGCGCCGGTAACCAGCATGGTCTTTCTCTCGGCCTGTCGGCCGTTGTGCCACGTCATGTCATCGACTCTTACTGCGGCTTCTTGCACCGCCCTTACGCGCCACTGGCGCGCAGCTCGGACATCGACTCGGAGTACCTGCTCAGCCCCACCGCGCCTGGATTTACGGATCTCCGAACAGCGGCTTTTCCGGACGTTCGACAGGTCGATGATCGCGATAGGCTGACTGTTGATCGCGAGTGCGACGGGGAGGGTTGATCGTGGTGATGCGCGGCAGCGAGGCGATGTCCCGCGACGCGGCGGCGACCCGTGACATGTCGCTCCCGAAGCGCCTGCGCGTTCACGGCGCCGTCTCCACCGCTCTGGCACTGCACAGCGATCATGCGTTGCGCGAGCTCGTGGATGCGGCCGAGCCGATCGGTGCCGGTATCGGCGGAAAATCAGCGCTACTCGAGATCGCGGGAACTCCGGTTTTCGTGAAGCGAGTGCCCCTCTCCGACCTGGAACGGCAGCCGGAACACGTCCGGTCCACGGCGAACCTGTTCGATGTGCCGCTGTTCTATCACTACGGCGTCGGCCTCATCGGCGGAGCGGGCTTCGGAGCCTGGCGCGAGCTTGCCGTGCACACCATGACGACGAATTGGGTGCTCGCCGCCGAACACGAGGGCTTCCCGCTGATGTACCACTGGCGGGTGCTCCCGGACACGACGCCGCTGCCTGCCGAGCTCGCCGACATCGATCGCACCGTCGCCTACTGGGACGACCGACCCGAGGTACGCCACCGGATCGAGGCCCTGCGTGACTCTTCGGCGAGCATCGCGCTGTTCCTGGAGTACATCCCGACCACCCTGCACGACTGGCTGAACGCCCAGATCGAGGCGGGCGACGAGACCACCGACCACGCCTGCGCCATGGTGGAGCGGGAACTGGCCGCGGGCACCGCGTTCATGAACAGCCGTGGGCTCCTGCACCTGGACGCGCACTTCCAGAACATCCTGACCGACGGTAGACGCCTCTACCTCGCCGACTACGGCCTCGCGCTCTCCTCCGGGTTCGACCTCTCACCGCAGGAAGCCGCGTTCTTCGACCAGAACCAGAGCTATGACCACGGTTTCACCGCCACCTACCTGACGAACTGGCTGCTCACCGCCCTGTACGGGCTCCGACGGGAAGACCGGGAGACACGCGCCACGATGGTGCGTGCCATCGCCGAGGGCAAGCCTCCCCATGGCATCCCCGAGGGAGCCGCCGCGCTCCTCACTCGGCATGCGCCGGTCGCCACGGCGATGTCCGGATTCATGCGTGCGTTCCAGCAGGCGAGCCGAAGCACCCCGTATCCGGACGAGGAAATCCGCCGCCTGCTGGACGACCAGGCCTCGGTGTTCGTTCAGCCGAGGTGACGAACCCGGAAGCGGGCGGGCTCGGCGAGATAACGCAGACGCTGTGCTGCGGCTCAGTGTTGTGAACGTAAGGATCAAGAGCGTGCCTCCGCCCCCTCGTAGTCGCCGTCTGCCCACGCAGGATCGAGCCAAGGCGACGCGGAACCAGATCCTCGACGCCGCGGCGAACCTGTTCGGAGAGCGCGGGATCACCGAGACCTCGACCAATCGAATCGCGGCGGCGGGAGTCAGTATCGGTACCGTGTGCCCCTGACCTGCTGGTCACCAACGCGGGGCCGGTGCGGGCGTGCAGTTCTACAGCAGCGGCCTGCCCGAGTTCGAGCCGCGGCTGCGGCTGATGATCAAGATTCTGCACGGTGTGGCTACTTCGAGCTTGTCGGCCCGAAGTTGAATTCCGAGGGTTGGAGAATGACGAACCCCTCGCCGACGAATCGCACCTGCGCTACCTCACCCGACCCGCCGCGCAGCATCGATCCGAAACTCTGGGTGCGCACGATGGAGGTCTGCAGGCCCGAGGACCAGCCGATCAGGGCATCGGAATCGGCGAACACCGGTTGCTGGTGGCTGACGGGCACGACGATCGGCTGACCGTGGCTCGTGATCGCCAGCCGACCCTGCCCCTGGAACACGCAGTTGAACAAACCGCCGCCGACGAAAGCACCGGCGCCGGAGACCATCTGGATGTCGTAGCCGAGGGTGGGCTCGTAGACGAGGATGTGTTTGCCGTTGATCGAGAGCGAATCCCCGGGATCGAGGTCGATCAGGAAGCAATCCGAGGCATGGTGGGCGAACCAGACCTCGCCCTGCCCACGGCAGCTCATCAACGGCACCCCCTCCCCCGTTGCGAACCGCTTGACCAGGTTGCCCAGACCCTGACTCTTGACCTCGAACGCGAACTGCCCGCGGTAGCCGATCATGGCGCCCTGGCGGGCATATACCTCGCCGTTGACACACGCCTTCACACACTTCGAGTGCTGCAACGTGAGGCCGAGCTGAGTGGCCTGCTGGGCCATATTGTTCGCGTGGAAGATATCGCTACGCATACGGGTCGGAGCTCCTGAACGATTGCGGGCGAAGCCTGTTCGAACCCGGGGCTTGTGCTCGGTCCTCTACTGCCGAGCGCCAACCCACGATACCGACCCTCCGGATCGGTGACCACAGGTGGACAATCGGCCTCGCCAACGAGCGATCAAGTCGCGCCGTTGATTTCGGACCTGCCGGATGGCCGGTTCGACCGGTGCATTCCTACAGCAGACCTGATGTCATCGATGAACTGCTGCAATTTCGATGATAGAGATCGAGTTGCCGTCCGGATCGGTGAAGGGTGCTTTCCTGCCCGCCGCGCCACCGGGCCCGACGAGGATGAACGGTCCGGGATCGAGATCTCGCGAGGCGATTTCGGCAACGGCGTCGTTCAGGTCGGACACGGCGATGTTCACCAGAGCCTGACCGGCGTGCTCGGGATCGACCACGATGTAAAGGAAGGCGGTGTCGCTCAGCTGCCACATCGCCTCGACTCCCGGCACCACCACGAAGTCGGCCGCACGCCCGAACAAGCGGCTGTACCAACTGTCTGCCGCCGCGAAATCGGTCACGGCCAGACCGAAGAACAACGAGTTGATATCCATACCTGTATGGACTACTCGATATCGGCACATTCATCGCTGACCTCGGCTCGAGAATCCAGACGTTTCGTTGCCCAGGGTGCTCACTTCGACCATCGCGACGCGTATTGTCACCTTTCGTGCCGACTGGCGGTAGCAAACAGGTTCGTGCCGCGCGCAAGCGCAAGAAGCGGATGGCGCAGGTCATCCACGACCTCACCGATGCGCAGTGGGACGCACTCAAGGCGTCGTGGGACGGGTGTGCGTACTGTCGCTCCCCCGCTACCTCGCTACAGAAGGACTGCGTGCAGGCCATCTCGCGTGGCGGTCGCTACACGCTCGGCAACGTCGTGCCCGCGTGTGGGTCGTGCAACGCCAGCAAGTGCAACGCGGAAGTGACCAGCTGGCTGCGACGCAAGAAGCTCGACGAACGCTCGTTCCTCGTGCGCCACTACGAGATCGCGACCGAGCTCACTACACGGTTCGCCTAGAGCGTGAGTACGAGTTCGCGGCAGTGGCAACGTCAGCAGTTGAAGTCCGGCGCGTCGATGGGAACGACTGGCGGCCAAGGGTTGTGGTGTAGGTCGCGTTCGTGGATGAGAGTCCCGTGGAACCATCCGTGGGTGCGGTCGGCGGGAGTGGTCTCGTGGTCGTCGATGTAGTCCAGATGTAGCCAGGACCATTGCTGGTGGGCCGGGCAGGGGCCGGTACGTAGGCCGGGGTCGGTTACTACCTCGGATTCGACAAGGACGTCGAGGTGGTAGGCCGCGGAGAACCACCGCGCGATGTCACGTTCGGCAGGTCGGGAGTCGCGATGCCAGATAGTACTCACTGCGCGGTCGTCGCCGAGTCCGCCGGCGCCGATCGAGCGAGCGGCCAGGCGACGGACGACCGGAGCGGATTCGGTCGGGTCCGCGCACAAACCTTGGGTGACAGGCGAATTGGCGTGTGGCCGGGTCCGTTCACCGAGATCATCACCCCGCCTGGAATCCGGCGGTCGTGATGTCGGCGCAGGTGGGCACCGGTATGAAATAGCTGCAGACTGCCTTTGAACAGCCGCAGGACACCGTCATGCCCGCGCAGCGGGAGGGCCTCGGTGCAGATCACGTCGGGGCGGATGGGCGCCATTTCGGTGAGATACAGGGAGGCCAGATCGGTACACAACCGGGCGAATTCGGGGCCGGGTCGGGCATGGGTGAGGCGGCGGCTATTCAAAATTCCAGACGCCGGCAGAAGGTGGCGATTCGGTACTACGTATCGGCCTGGGTAAGGGCAATGCGACCGTCACCCTCCGGGTACTCCCCCTTCGCGGGACCTCGTCCGTCATAGGTGTCCGTCTGGACGACGGATGGCGAGAGTTGGGATCCGAGACCACCTCGGTGTGCGGTCTGGACGCCCACCGGACCACCGGGATTTCGCCGACCTCGGAGGGAGAACTCTACAAGGACTTCCTCGGATTTGCTTACGATGTAGGCGAAATGAGTTACCCGATCATGATGTCCGCCCAGGCCCCGGCCGCCGATCGGGACACGTACCGACCCGATTTCGACACGTTCGTCAACGGGCTGGGAGTTGTGGCGCGAGGCAGGTCCTGAGACGGCGTCTCACGTCGTTGCGATTCGTTTGTAGCGTGTCGGAGGTGGTTGTGTCGCAGACCCTGGTGCGTCGCCGCGATCAATGAATGACACTGACTCCTCTTGGCACAGGTGCGACATCATCACCGGGTAGCGCACGAGGCGCGCGCTGCTGAAGTCGATGTCGCGCACGTGGGTGAAGTCCGACCACAGCAGCCTGCCCCCCTCGAGTAACCGCATCGGGCGAACCCGGCGTCGGACTTGTTCCAGCTCTGCCTCGGACGCGAGACGGCGAGCCCCTGCTGTTCCGTACAGCCGGACCCCAGGCGCGCCGATGAAGCGGCCGCGTAGTAGCGAACGGAACCAGAACAACGATCCGCGATCGACTGATATCAGACACAGGTGCGGGTTGGTATCGAGATTTCGGGCCAGGGCCGACGTGTACTGGTCGAAGTAGAAACCGGTGCAATCATCGCGGAAGAAGACCGTACCCACCGGCGTGATATTCGGCATGCCATCGCTGTCCACCGAGGCGATCCCGAAGTGCCCGGTTGATTTGCGCCCGCGGTCCAAGATCTCGCGAACGTAACGCCAGCGCGCATCGTTGCTATTCATCGCACACGCCCTGAGCTGCTGAAAGCTACGTTGGCGCACCATAGATCGAAACTCCACCCCGTCATGATCCGAGGCTAACAGCCGCCCTGCTGTCGGTGCCGAATCACCGGACGTCGGCGCCCGGTGCGCTGAGATCGGCAGGCAGGCGGTCGGATGAGTCAGTACTGCGAGCTGGACGGGACCCACTCTCGCCACACTGTTGGTCATCGCCGAGCGGGCCGGCATCACAACGCCCTGGGCTGCTCCGGCCGACCGTGGAACTGGCGGGATGCATGACGCGCAGGTTCGTTCAAGTTCGTTGTCGGGCGACGGCGGCGAGTGCGAATGGAGCGCCACTGTTCGTGAGCGCGCACGTCAGCTCGACAGCTTCATGGCGCGCTAACGCGACCAGCCGTCCGGTAATCGCCATGAGTGGACGTTCGGCTCAGGCCACGGTGAAGATCGGAGGTATAGGCCGAGCTCGCTCGGTGCCAATCTGCTCCCCGGCATCGAGCGGTAGCCGACACCTCACGTTGTTGTCGTGGGGGGCACCACTTGATCGACAGTGGACTGCCGCACTGTGCGGTGGGGCCAGCTGTGGCGACCCCACCGCATTATTCTCTGGTCGGGAAAAAAGTTTGTCGAAAGCGTGCGTGACGGATGCATAGAGTGCGAGTATGGGCTCTACAAGCAGCGACATATGAAGAGGTAGAACGGCATTCGTCCTACCTCGCGGTTCGGTGCGCGGCAATCGGCCGGGCCCGGACAATGCGCGCGCTGAACACTGAATGAGGTTCCGATGTCATCGACCAAGTATCGGGTTGTCCAGTGGACGACCGGCAACGTCGGGAAGAGTTCCGCCCGGGCGCTTGCCGCGCATCCCGAGTTCGAACTGGTGGGTTGTTTCGCCTGGGCGGGAAGCAAGATCGGCAGCGACGTCGGCGAGCTGCTCGGTGGTGACCCGATCGGCATCCTGGCCACCGATGACGCCGACGCGCTACTGGCGCTGAAACCTGATTGCGTGGTCTACAACCCGATGTGGTTCGACGTCGACGAGGTGGTCCGCATCCTGTCCGCGGGCGTGAACGTCGTGACCACGGCATCGTTCATCACCGGCCACAATCTCGGCGTTGATCGGGCGGAAATCGACGAGGCTTGCCGCCAGGGCGGATCGAGCATCTTCGGTTCCGGGGTGAGCCCCGGCTTCGCCGAGTTGCTCGCCATCGTGGCGGGCAGTGCCTGCGACCGCATCGACAAGGTCACCATCGCCGAGTCCGCCGACACCACCTTCTACGACTCCCCTGCCACCGAGCGACCGGTGGGCTTCGGCACGCCGATCGATGACCCGAAGCTGGCGGGCATGGCCGCGCGGGGCACGGCCATCTTCGCCGAGGCCGTCCGTTTGGTCGCCGATGCCCTCGGGCTCGAACTCGACGACGTCCGGTGCGTGGCCGAATATGCCCAGACCACAGCGGATCTGGACCTCGGGTCATGGACGATCCGGAAGGGCTGCGTCGCCGGTGTGCACGCGAGCTGGCAGGGCCGGATCGGGGACCGGACGGTCATCGACATCAATGTCCGCTGGCGTAAGGGGCAGACCCTGGATCCGGATTGGAAGCTGGACGGGGACGGCTGGAAGATCACGGTCGACGGACGACCCACGGTGAACATGACCGTCGGTTTCCTCCCGCCGCCGGACTTCCAGGCCGAAACCATCGCGGACTTCATGGTGCTCGGACACATCATGACCGCCATGCCCCCCGTGCACGCGATCCCGGCGGTGGTCGCCGCCGCACCGGGCATTCTCACCTATACCGATCTGCCGCTGATCATGCCGCGCGGCGTCGTCCGGCCGGTCTGAAGCCCTCGATCACACTCGGAAGCCGGGGCTCACCGAGTTCGCAGCTGTTCCAGGCCGACCAGGAGCACGGTCAACGCGAACTCGAGCTGATCACCGGCCGGTCCACCCGCGACCACTTCGCGCAGCAGAGGGAGTTCCTCCTCGCCTGCGGCCTGCAAGGCGCTGATCACCCCTGGCACGTCGGGATGCACCGGGTTCTTCGCCGACCGCACGGCGCTCAGACCTGCGGAGAAGGCCGTGTCGGTGATCAGGGTGAGTCCGCGACCCGCATCATCGGTCGAGAAGCCCGCACCGACAAGCGCACGGAGCACACACTCCACGGGCCGTAGCGTGCCGAGTCCGTTGTCGCCCGGCAGCCGGATGGAGGTTGCCAGGGGGCCGAGCCGGACGACCGCGTCACGCAGCGCCATCGCATACGAGCGGACCACCGCTTGCCAGTCGCGGCCGACCGGCAGCGTGACCCGGGCCAATTCGGTTTCGAAGACGTCCAACGCCACCAGCTCGCGCAAACCCTCTCGATCTCCCACGTGGTAATTCAGGGCTTTGGGATCGACGCCGAGCACATCCGCGACGGCCTGCATCGTCAACGCTTCCGGGGCGAGTTCCCTGGCGGCACAGGTGATCAGTTCCCTGCTGATCCGGGCCGGACGGCCTCGCCGCCGCCGTTTGCCCGCACCGTCGACTGCCTCGGGCGTCCCGGACGTTTCCCCACTCACCGTCCCAGCCTATTGCCCGACAGATGCTCGGCGACTGCCGGGATGGTGCCGCGAGCGATCAGTACCACCTGGATACCGGGATCGCTATCGGCGACGATGGGGGGATGAGCGAAGTGGTCGACACGCGCTCGGTGCGGACCGAGCGCCGAGCCCAACTCAGTGCGTTCCTGAAATCGCGTCGCGCCAGGATCACCCCGGGTGATGTGGGCCTACTGCCGGGCTTACGTCGGCGCACGCCCGGTCTGCGCCGCGAAGAAGTGGCGCAGCTGTCGGGGGTCGGGGTCTCTTGGTACACGTGGCTCGAGCAGGGGCGGGAGATCACGGTGTCGGGTGAGGTGCTCGACGCGGTGGCGGGGGTGTTGCGGTTGAGTGAGCCGGAGCGGCGGCATCTGTATCTGCTCGCGGGGCTCAATCCGCCGCCCGCGGGCGGGTCGGCGACCGAGGTGAGTGTGGAGGTGCGGGCGGTGGTCGACGGGTGGGAGCGGGGGCCTGCCATCGTGCGTGATCGGTACTGGAACATCTTGGCGTTCAACGTGCTCGCGGGGCGCGTGTTCGGCTGTGTGGACGGCGAACCGCACAATTGTCTGGTCACGTTCTTCACCAGTCCCCGGTACCGGGGACTGCCCGAACTGTGGACCGAATCCGCTCCCGGCGTGGTCGCCGCCTATCGCGCGGATGCGGCGCTGGTTCCGCACGACAGCGAATTCCAGCGTGTCGCACACGAACTCGCTGCTGCCGATCCCGAGTTCGCCGAACTCTGGGAACACCACGATGTCGGCGCGCCGCTCCAAGCGGTGAACGCGCTGCATCACCCCGAAGTCGGTGATCTCTACTTCGATGCCACCACGCTCACCGTCGCCGACCACCCGAACTGGTCGCTGGTGCTCTACAACCCGAAACCGAACACCGATACGGCAGACCGTTTGGCCGAACTCCCCCGACTGGTGGTGACACACCCCTGATAACTGCGCACTGCCTATCCCTTCGGCCACCCGCCACGCTGATTCCATGACGCACAACGGTTCTCGATTCGATGGCAAGACCGCGCTGATCACCGGCGGAAGTAGTGGGATGGGGTTGGCTACCGCGCATCGGTTGATCGCGGAGGGGGCCCGCGTCGTGGTTACCGGGCGCGACGAGAAACGTCTCGATGCGGCCGTCGCCGAGCTCGGTGGTCAGGCGCACGGAATCGCGGGTGACGCGACCGATCTCGGCGATCTCGACACTCTCGCGGCGGTGGTGTCCGATCGTTTCGGACACGTGGACCTGCTGTTCGCCAACGCGGGCATCGGCTCGTTCCAGCCGATCGACCAGGTCACCGGCGCGCTCTTCGATGAGGTGATCGGCAGCAACCTCAAAGGCGCCTTCTTCACCATCCAGAAGGTCTTGCCGCTGCTTCCCGACCATGCCGCGATCGTCATCAACGCGTCCTTCGGGCTCCATCGGGGCATCCCCGGGGCTGCCCTCTACTCCGCGAGCAAGGCCGCCGTCCACAACCTGACCCGCACTCTCGCAGCCGAATTGGCGCCCCGCCGCATCCGGGTGAACTCGGTCAGCCCCGGCTACATCGACACCCCGGCCTTCCGCGCCGAACTCTCCGACGCCGCCAAGGCCGGAGTCGCCGCGCTGTCACCTGCGGGCCGAGTGGGCACCTCCGAAGATGTGGCGGCCGCCGTCGCCTTCCTGGCGTCAGCGGATGCCGCGTTCGTCAACGGGCACGATCTCCGAGTCGACGGCGGACTCACCGCGGTCGATGCCGCGGCACTGCTGTGAACGAATCCGAGGCCGGTCCGGATCGGAAGGGGCCCGCCCGGCCCGATCAGCGCAGGGCCGCGCGACCGCGTACTCGACCGAGGACGACCAGCACTACCAAGGTGACCACGACGAGGACGGTGGTGCCTGCCGCGGCGTCGAACACTTCACCGCGATCGGTGTGGGCGAAGATGCTGACCGGCAACGTCTTCCAGGTGGCGGGGTAGACCATGATCGTGGCGCCGAGTTCGCCCATCGACAGTGCGACGGCCAAGCCCGCAGCGGCGCCGAGCGCGGGCAACAGCAGTGGCAGGGTGATCTGGCACAGGACTCGGACCGGTCCGGCGCCGAGGGATTCGGCGGCCTGGCGGTAAGCCGGATCGAGGCGGTCGAGGGCGGCGGAGACCGCGCTGAAGGCGTAGGCCAGGACCAGCACCGTGTGGGCGACGATGACGATCCACTTGGTGCCCCCGAGCAGTAGCGGGCGTTCGTTGAAAGCGATGAGTACGCCGAGACCGACCGCTACCGAGGGGACGGCAACGGGGAGGTGGAAAACAGCGTCGGTCAGGCGGCGCAACCAGGAGGGCGCTTCGCGCGAAGCGAGGGCTGCCCAGGTGCCGAGGACGAGGGAGATCGCGCCGGCGAGCAGGGCGGTTTGCAGGCTCACCGAGAGGCTGGCCGCCTGCTCGCCGCTGAGCGCGTTGCCGATGTTGTTGAAGCCGAGGTCGGTGGGAAGCGGGCCGGTCCAGCTGCCCGCCAACGCCGCGGCGATCACGGTGGCGATCGGGGCGACGAAGACCACCGCCACGACCAGCGCGAAAACACCGAGTACCAGCGTTCTTCCGCGCGGAGTCCAGACGAGCACGATCAGTTCCCCATCGGGCGGGCGATGAAACGGGCGAACACGAACCGGTAGACGAGGTAGAGGCTCAGCGAGAGCAACACCTGCACCGAGGCCAGAACCGCCGCGCCGGGCAGGTCGAAGGTGACGATGCCGCGGGTGTAGATCAGCGCGGGCAGGGTGATGACGCCCTTCGCACCGGTGAACAACACGATGCCGAACTCGTTGAGCGTGAGCAGCAGCACCAGGCTGCCGCCCGCCGCGAGCGCGGGCCACGCTTCGGGCAGCACCACCTGACGCAGCACCCGCCACGGTGAAGCTCCGAGACTCGCCGCCACATCGAGCTGTTCGCGTGGCATCTGCGCGAACGCGGCCAGAACGGGACGCACCACGAAGGGGGTGAAGTAGGTGATCTCGGCCAGGATCACGCCCAGCGGGGTGGTGAGGAAGTCGATGACCGGTGTGGTGGCGCCGGTCAATTCGGAGATCAGGGCATTCACCGCGCCCGCTGTGCCGTAGAGGAACGTGAACGCGAGGGTGATCAGGAACGACGGCAGCGTCAGGATCGTGTCGATCAGTCGGCCGACCAGTCCGGAGCCGGGAAACGGCACGAAGGCGAGGACAACCGCCAGGCACGTACCCAACACCAAACAGCCCGTGGTGGCACAGACCGCGATGGAGACGGTGCGCCACAACGCTTCCCGGAACGCCTCCGATCCGAGCACCGAGGTCCATACCTCGGTGCCACGCCCGGTCGGGGTCTGCGTCGATTCGGTGAGCACCCGCAGAATCGGATAACCCGCGATTCCGAGCACCACCAGCACGGGCGGCAGCGTCCACAGAATCGGCAACCACGACCTGCGTGATGTGGAGTCCTGCACTGGCGCAGACACTTCCGGATGATCGAGAAGGGCGGCGCTCACCGCAGCGCTTCCCTGGTGTCGAGAGAGCCGCTGAGGGCTGGAACCCGCGCGTTCACAGTGCGCTCTCCTTGCCTGAACCGCTTACCTCAGTGGAACTCTCACCGATCGCGCGCGGAATCAGAACGCCCGCCGGGTCCGGCAACCGCACACCGACAACGGATCCGACTTCGGTGGTGAAGTGACCCGACACGTCGGCGGCGATATCGCCGGGAAGTCCGTCGACGGACAGTTCCACGCGGGTCGACGCCCCACGCCAGACGGCGGTGAGCACGGTGGCGCGCAGGGCGTCCCGCTCGCCGGGCTTACCGAGGGTGATCGTGTGCGGGCGGACGCAGAGCAGGGCGTCGTCGCCGGGGGCCCAATCCGTCAGTCCCACAACAGGTTGTGGCGCCTGTGCCCGCAGCGTCCTGGTACCTGTGGTGACCAGGGCGGCGGTGCCGCTGACGTGGTCGACCGTGCAGGGCACCAGGTTCGCGCCGCCGAGGAAAGCGGCGGTGAAATCGGTGGGTGGGCGCTGCCATAGGTTTTCGGCGGTGTCGATGTCGACGAGCCGGGAATCGCGCATCACCGCGATCCGGTCCGCCAGCGCCAGCGCCTCGGCTTGATCGTGGGTCACATAGAGCATCGCGGTGTCGGGCAATGCTTTTCGCAGTGCCTGCAGCTCACCGAGCATCGAATGGCGCAGTTGCGCGTCGAGCGCGGCGAGCGGCTCGTCGAGCAGCAGCACGCTGGGCTTGATGGCCAGCGCGCGGGCGATCGCCACTCGCTGCTGCTGACCGCCGGACAATTCGCGCGGGAGTCGCCGCGCGTAGCCGGCCATGCCGACCATGTCGAGCGCTTCGGCGACGCGTGTGGAGATCTCCGCACGCGGCACCCGATGCGATTTCAAGCCGAACGCGACATTGCTGTGCACGTTCATGTGCGGGAACAGGGCGTAAGACTGGACGACGACACCGATCCCACGCTTGGCGGGTGAGAGATCGGTGACGTCGCGGCCCGCCAGGCGGACCGCGCCCGAGGTGGGCCGGACGAAACCGGCCAGCGCCTTGAGCGCGGTCGACTTGCCCGACCCACTCGGGCCGAGGAGCGCGACGGTCTCGCCGACGGCGACGCGCAGGGTGAAATCGGCCAGCGCGACGGCGGCCTTGCGGCCCCTGCCGTAGCTGACCCCGACCCGGTCGAACACGATCGCGGGTTCGTTGGTTGCCGCCACCGAGGTGGCGGATTTCATCTGGAGGTCACCGTCGGACATCGTCAACTCCCTTGGATCACAGCCGCATTCAGCTGCCGGTTGCCTTCTGGTACGCCGCGACATCGGCGTCCAGCTCGGTGAGCACCTTGTTCCAGTCGACCGGAACCACCTCGACACCCGTCAACGCGGCGGCGGGACCACCATCGGCCGGGGCGGGCACATCGGTGCGGGGCGACACGGCGAAAGCCTCGGGGCCGAGCTTCGCCTGCGCGGCCGGGGCCATCAGGAAGCTCATCAGCTTGGTGGCATCGTCCTTGTGCGGGGCGCCCTTGGCCAGACCCATCATGTACGGGACAGCCACGGTGGACCGCTTGCCGCCGGCGGCCGGGAAGAAGACGTTGAACTTGGAGCCCTTCTCCTTCACGGTGGTCAGGTTCATCTGCACGTCGCCGTTGGCGATGAGCAGCTCGCCCTTGTCGACCTTGGCCTGCAGCTTGCCGGTCGAGGACGACGGGCCGACGTTGTTGGCCTGCAGCGCGGCCAGATAGTCGAGGGCGCCCTGCTTGCCGCGCAGCTGCTGCAACAGCACCAGTACCGCGGTGCCGTCACCGGCCTGGCCGGGGGTGGAGTACTGCAGCTTGCCCTTGTACTCCGGCTTCAGCAGGTCTTCCCAGGTGAGCGCCGAGGCGTCGACCGCGGGGTTGGCGATGAAGCACAGGAAGTTGTCGGCCAGGGTCACGTAGCTGCCCTCGGCGTCCTTGGCCGCGGCCGGAACAGCGGCGGTGTCGATGCCGCTGGGCTGCAGCAGTCCCGACTGCTTGGCCTTCTGGATGAACGGCGGCAGGGTGACGACGATGTCGGCCTGCGGATTGGACTGCTCCTTATCGACCCGGTTCACCACCTCGCCGGAACCCGCCTCCACCAGGTTGACCGCGATGCCGGTCTCCTTGGTGAACGCGTCGAACTGGGACTTGTACCAGCCACCGACACCATCGGCGGAGTACACGGTGACGGTCTTGCCGTCCGCGGATTCGGTACCGGTGCCACCGCAGGCGCCGGTGAACGCGACGGCGGTGACGCCGGCCAGCAGCAGCGCGGCCTTGAACAGGCGGCGCGCGGTGAGTGGAGTACGCACGATTACAGCAACTTTCGTTCAGATGTCGGGGGGAATCGCAGGAACGGGTGGATCGGAGGGCGACGCCGCGGCGATTACCGCGACGGCAAGCTTCAGTGGGCGAGCACCAGCGCCGGGAACGCGGCGACGGAGTCGATGACGTGGGTGGCGCCTGCGGCACGCAACTGATCGGCGGTGTGCGCGCCGGTGAGGGTGCCCGCGACGATGCCCGCGCCTGCGGCGAGACCGGTGGCGATATCGCTGGTGGTGTCACCGAGAACGGCGATCCGGTCGACGGCGTCGACACCGAGGCGCAGCGCGGCGGCCAGCACCATGTCGGGGTACGGGCGTCCGCGTCCGGCATCGGACGGCGCGAGGGTGAGGTCGACCAGGTCGGCCCAGCCCAGCGCGGCGAGGAGCTTGTCCTGTGTGCCCCGGCTGAATCCGGTGGTCAGCGCGACCCGGACACCGGCGTCACGCAGAGCGGTGATCGCTGCCACCGCACCGGGAATCGGCGCGATATCGACCTCGTCGACCAGGGCGTCGTAGGCGGCCTCGAACGCACGGTTGGCATGGTGGGCAGCGGCCTCGTCGCCGTCGAGCAGCGCGCGGAACACCTCGATCTTGGACTGGCCCATGGTGTCGAGCACGTAGCGGCGAGCCTGTTCACGACGCGGGCCCTCGGACTCGATCCCGGCAGTGGTGGCGGCGCTCTCGAAGGCGCGCAGCACCAGTCCGCCGTCGGCGACGGTAGTACCTGCCATGTCGAGGGCGGCGAGCTGAATCTTGTTGTTCGACATAGGTGTTCCTCACAGTCCGATCTGGTCGGCGGTTTGTTCGCCGATGGCGGGGCCGAGCGTCATACCGCGACCACCGGGGCCGGTGACGACCCAGACGTTGGTATCGGCTCGCACCCGGGTGACGACGGCGCCGGGGTCGACGCTCTGGCTGTAGACGCCCGCCCAGCGCCGCACGATCGGCGGCAGCGCGCGGCCGAGCAATTCCTCGGTCACCTCGGTGAGGTGGTCGTAGGGCGCTTCGTCGACGTCGAAGGCGAACGGTTCGGCGTACTCGTGGGTGTCGCCGATGGTCAGGCCGCCGTGCAGGCGCTGCACGCACAGCAGCTGCATCTTGTGCTCGGCGGCGGTGGCGGTCTGGGACTGCTCGGCGGCCAGCGAATCCACTTGCGGGCCCGCGAAACCCGGGTAGTAGCGGAAGCTGTCACCGTCGGCGATCGCGGTGGTGAGGGTTTCGCCCAGCGGGGCGGTCTGCATCATCTGCAGCCGCACGCGGCGGACCGGCAGTTCGCCCGCCAGCTCGCGAGTGAGCCCCGAGTGGGCGGCGCCGGGGCAGTGGATGACGAGGTCGGCCTCGTGGCGGCGACCGTGATCGTCGACCACCACCGCGCCGGAACCGGTGTCGAGCACCGAACGGGCCTCGGTGCCCTCGTGGAAGGTGTAGCGACCGGTCGCGGCCATGTGGGCGCGCAGCGCGGGCAGCGCTTGGCGCGACTCCACCGCGGCATCGGTCGAGCAGTGCAGGCCCGCGAGGTATTTGCCGCGCACGACCGGGTTGATCGCGCGCACCTGGTCGGGGTCGAGCAGGGCGAACCCGCGGGCATCGGCGGTGTCACCGGCGGCCGCGGCCTCGGCGACGGCGAGTTCGGCGGGAGTGCGCACGAGCGTGATCGAGCCAGCTGGCCGGAAGCCGACGCCGGCGACCCGGCCGCCGATCTCCTCCCACAGCTCGCGCGAACGCAGTGTCAGCTCGAGCTCGTTCGCCGACCGGCCCGATACCCAGACCAGGCCGAAGTTGCGGACCGTCGCGCCACGGGCTTCGCGTTCACGTTCGAGGTGGCTGACCTCGTGTCCGCGGGCTGTCGCCGCCCAGGCATGTGCGGTGCCGAGGATCCCTCCACCGATGATGACCAATCGCATGGCACCGATAGTGGCAAATGGTCTAGACCGATAGGTGTGGGCCGTGAGAACGGCAAGTTAATTTTTGGTATAGACCAATCCGGGTAGGCTTGGTGGCATGGATTCGCCGCAGACGACCCGAGTTCCGAAGGTGTTCCTGGTTCGCACCGAAATCGATCTGCTCCTGGCCGATCTCACCGAGGGCGACCCGGTGCCCTCCGAACGCGACCTAGCCACCCGCTTCGGCGTCGCCCGCGAGACCGTGCGGCAGGCCCTGCGAGAGCTGTTGGTAGAGGGAAGGATTCGGCGCCAGGGTCGTGGAACGGTGATCTCCCGGCCCAAGCTCACGCAGCCGCTGTCACTGCGCTCCTATACCGAGGGCGCGATCAGCCTCGGCCGCACCCCCGGCCGCATCCTGGTCGCGTGGGAAGACGTCGCCGCCGACGCGGCGACAGCCACCGACCTCGAGGTGGAGCTGGGCACCGAAGTGATGCACCTGGAGCGGGTACTACTCGCCGACGGTGAACGCGTCGGACTGGAGAGCACCTACTTACCGCTGCACCGCTTCGCCGCCCTGCGCGGCACCTATGACCCCACCACTTCGCTGTACGCCGCGATCCGCGCCACCGGCGTCGAACTCGCCGGTGCGCGCGAACGCATCGAAACCGTACTCGCCGCCCCGCGCGAGGCGGGCCTGCTCGAATGCACCACCGCACTACCCATGTTGCTGCTGCACCGGCGCAGTGTCGACGCCGACGGCGCACCCATCGAACGGGTGCGCTCGCTCTACCGTGGTGACCGCATCGCCTTCGAGGCGAGGCTGTCACCGGAGCCGGCGTAGCCCCTCACTGCTCGGGCAGCCGCCGCCGCCCGCCTGCCACATCGGTGACCAGATCCGTGTAGCCATCCACAAGCTCGGCAAGGTGGTACCAGTGCTTGTGGGTGTTGTCGCTTCGCGCGCCATCGATGTCGATGGCCTGGTTGGCATCCACCCAGCTACGTGCCATCCGGTCGACGACCGCACCGAGACTTTCGGTGTGCAACGAGGCGCCGTGGCGATGCAACGGGATCTCCTGGACACACCAGTCATTGATGTCGTCGACGAGTTCACTTCGACGGCAATCGATCTCGGCGATCAATGCCGTGTCACGCACCTGCCCCCGCCGTTCGTGCAGTTCGGCGAGCGCGTGCGCTGATCTCAACAATTCGCGATCTTGAAATCGCCGCCCCTGAAATGCACACAACAATTGCGGAGCGGTCGGAAGTATCCCCATCACCGGCGCGCTCATCGCAAGGCCCCGAATTCACCCGACACCCAAGATTTGTCTACCAACATGATTGGCTCTCGATTCGGTTGTCCCGGTCATCTGTTCGGATTGTTCGCAACCAGGCTAACTGGATCATGCTCGTTCAGAAGACGAAACGCAAGATTGCGTTATCACTCCTGCAGTAAAGCCGCCCTGACAGAACCGAGGGTCACATCGGCAGTGCGGCACGGGCTTCCGGCGTGCCTCGCGGACTCGCCGAACACCATGACAGTACCTACGTCGCCGTCTTCGCCGATCGCGTGACATCGCGGCCGCACAGCGCAATAATGCGATTCATGGCAGGCAAGCGAACGACACTGACCGTCCGGCTTCGCCGACTCGCGGCCATGTTGCGCGAGTTAA
>NZ_BDBR01000040.1 GCF_001613085.1 Nocardia salmonicida NBRC 13393 | reverse complement strand
GGGAAAGCGCTCAGCTGAGCAAGGAAGACGTCAGCGCGCGAACCGGTATCAATGTCACCACGCTGTACCGGATCGAAATGGCTCAGGCGCGCCCGCAACGCCGCACTCTCGGCGCCATGCTCGACCTGTATCAGGTCGACGACAAAATGCGCGAGGAAGCACTCAGCCTGCTGACCGACGCGTTGAAACCCGGCATGTCGCGTCCTTACGAAGGCGCGGTGTCGGAGGTGTATGCGAATTACATCAACTTCGAGGCGGAAGCATTGTCGGCCAGGCAGTACCAGACTTCGACGGTGCCCGGCCTGCTGCAGACCTTCGAGTACGCGGCCGCGGTCATCGACACCTCCATGCCGCGCCTCGACGCCTCGGTGATGGAGAGCAGGGCGCAGGCGCGCATGGATCGCGCCACCAACCTGACCAAGGACGACCCGCTGGAATTGTGGGTGGTGATGGACGAGGCGGCGATCCGCAGGGTGGTCGGCGGGCCCGCGACCATGGCAGGTCAGCTCGACCGGCTGCTCGACGAGACCAAGCGCAAGAACGTGATCCTGCAGGTACTTCCGTTCGACGCGGGAGCGCATCCCGGCATGGCCGGCTCGTTCACCCTGCTCGACTTCCGCAACCCGGTCGACCCCGAACTGGTGTACGTGGAGAGCATGTCGGTGCACGACCTGGTCGAGGGACACTCCGAGATCCGCCGGTTCGGCGTGATCTTCGATCAGCTGCGGGCGATGGCGCTGAGCCCTCGCGACTCGGCGAAGCTGATCACCGAAGCGCGCGACGCGATCACCCGGTCCCCGACCGCTCAGTGACGACTGGCCCTGCGGAACCCGATCGCGGCCGGTAGGGCGAAAACCACGATCGCGCCGAGCGACCAGGCCAGCGTGGCCAGCAGTGGGCCGCGCACCGGACCGCCGAGCGAGAGTCCACGCATGGTGTCGATGGCGTGGGTGAGTGGGTTGTGCTCCACGATCGGGCGCGCCCAGCCGGGGTAGGCGGCGAGCGGGACGAACCCGGTACTGAAGAACATCAGCATCGACGAACCCAGCGAGACGACCTCCACCAGCGCGGCTTTCGCGGTGTACACGGCCAGTGCGGTGACCATGGTCGCGAAACCGAGGCCGTACAGCACTGGAATGGTGAACAGCGCGATCGCCGCGAGCGGACCCTGGGTGAAGCGGAATCCGAGTGCGACGCCGACGGCGAAGATCACCAAGGTGCACAGCAGGATTCGCACGCTTTCGGCGACGATTCGCGACAGCAGGCCCGAGGCGCGGTGGACCGGCAGGACCCAGAATCGCGACAGCAGTCCGACATCGCGCTCGCGGCCGAGGGTGACGGCTCCGGCCAGGGAGCCCGACATCACGCCGACCAACGAGACCATCGGAACCGAGCCGTAGAGGGCGTCGGCCCCGGCGAAGGACGAGACCTGTTTGCCCAGCACGGCATTGAGCATCACCAGCAGCAGCGCGGGGAAGAACAAGGCCTGCATCATGGTCAACGGGTCCCTGGCCCAGCGCGTCAGCAGTCGCTTGGTCTGGATCATGCTCTGCGGCAGCAGCATCCGCAGCGACTCGGTGCGACGGGTGACCGTGGGGAGCGCGATGACTGTCATGCCACCCGCCGCGCGGCGTGTCGCCAGGCCAGGCCGCCGCAGACCACCAGGATGCCGATCGCCCAAGCCAGGCCGGGGCCGAGCGTCGCGATGTCGACCGCGCCCGCGTTGCCGGTCGAATCGCCCGCCAGCGCGCGTAGGCCGTCGACGAACTGGGAAACGGGCTGGTTGCGAACGAAACCCTGGAGCCAGCTGGGAAACTGACTGGCCGGCGCGAATCCGGTGGACACCATGCCGAAGATCAGCTGGGGCAGTACCAGGATCTGGGTGGTGGCCTCAGGGCTGGCGGACATGCTGCCGAGCAGGTCGGCGCCGCAGCACAGGGCGGTCGCGATCAGCAGGGAGAAGGCGATGAACCCAGCGGTGTGCCACCAGCTTCCGTAGAAGCGGAAGCCTATGACGGCGCCGCAGACGAGCGCGGCGCCGACCGCGATCACCGCGCGATGGGCGGCCGCGGTGATCCTGGCGGCGAAGGGGACCCCGCGCGGCATCGGCATGGTGGCGAAACGGATGTCGAGGCCCTCGCGGGCATCGGTGGCGGAACGGAACGCGGCGGCGATGGCGCAGAACGAGACCGCCTGCATGATGATCATCGGCATCAGGAACTGGGCGTAGCTGCTCAGTCCGTGCCCGTAGACGGTCATCACGAGGTTGAGCGGGACGTAGAAGCCGATGGTGAACACCGCGGGAGCGAGCAGGGCGGTGAAGATCTCGCCGGTGCGCCAGGCCGGGCGGATCAACCGGCGCGCGAGCACCCACCACTGGGTGAGCGCCACCGACGGCGATCGGTCGGCAACAGGCTCGTCGGTGGTCTGCACGTCCCCATCGTGGTCGATGTGGCCTGTGGTGCCGGGGAACTCGGTCAGCATGTCGTGCGCGCCGAGGTCGGGGTAGTCGCCAGAATCCGGGCGATCTCGGGCAGAAGGTCGGGTGCGGTGAGTTCGTCAGGGGTCGCGTCGAGGACGTAGCCGGTGATCGCGCCCTCCACGTAGGGGCGCCAATGGCGAACCGTGGCACCGGGGTCGAGGCGGTCGGCGCCGTCGGGTCCGCGGCCCGCAACGCATACGGTGAGGTCACCAGGCAGCCACGAGGGTCGGTGGCCGGTCACCATGCCCGTGGCCGCGAGGCTCACGTCGGTGATGTGGTCGAGGTCGGTACCGGTGAGGTCGAGCGTTCCCGCCGTGGCGGCATTGATCGCCGCGGCGGCTGCGTCAGGGGTCGAGGTTCTCGCGCCCGAGGCGGCAGGTGGGTCGAGAGCTGGGATATCGATATCGGCGCCGAACTGGGCAGCGAATCGGTCGGCGGACAGCGACGCGGGTGCGGGGGCCGCGGGGTCGGTGGCGAGCAGGACGACGCGGACGTGTTCGCCCGCCGCGCGGAGTCGGACAGCGACTTCGTGGGCTACGAAACCGCCTGCGGACCAACCGAGAAGCTGGTACGGGCCGTGCGGAGCGATGCGGCGGATCTCGGCGAGGTAGCGGGTGGCGTATTCGCGGATGGTGCGCGGCTCGGTGCTCGCCTGCAGGCCGTAGATCGGGACGCGGGCGTCGAGGTGGGCGACGAGGTCCACATAGTTCCAGGCCAGAACCGCTTCACCTGCCAGGCAGAACAGTGGCGCGCCGTCGACGGATGCGGTGCGCGGGCGGATCGGCAGCACGAGGGCCGTCGCCGACTCGGCGCGCCCGTCGAGGGCGGGTTCCGCCGAACAGGAATCGGGCCGATCGGCCGTCCACCGGCAGGGCGGAGCAGCCGGATCATCGCGAGTGCTCACAACAAATGATATGTCGTGCGAAAACCCCAGTATCCCGACACTTTCAGGGGCATCGACACCTGACCGAACGCGCATCTGAACCTCCTTCACCGACCCGACGACAGATGGTCTGAGTTCCACTGTCGCGCAGGAAGGCCCCGACCCCAACCAACCCAGGGGCCCGGTCACGCCCACCCAGGTGGCGGTGAAACCACCCAAGGGTGTCGAGCTGCGGAGGCCGTGGGGATCAGTAGGTAGTCACAGGCAGGCTGCGGACACCGGCCCACAGGTCCTCGATCAGTCGTTCGTAGCTGTCGGCTAGGTCGTCGAGGCGGACCCACTCGTCGTAGAAGACCGATTCGGGGGCACCTGCCAAGGCGACGAAAGTCAGGAAGCAGTGTTTGGCGAGGCGGTCGACCAGATAGCCGAGGGTTTCGGGGTGCTCGTCGGCCGCGGCGGGCGGCACGGGAGCGGCCAGGATGACCCAGCGGTCGATCGCCCGCATCAACTGGGCGCGGCGGCGGTCGATGCGCTCGGACTCGCTCAGCGGGGTTCGCTCGCGCAACTGGTGCAGCAGCGCGAGCTCACCCGCGGCGTCGAGGATGGGGTGGTCATCATGTGGCAAACCGCGGAAGGCCGCCAGGAGGACGTCCCGGCCCGGCAGCATCGCCCCTCGTCCCGAATGGCGCATTTCACCGCTCCCCCGCCGAGCCGACGACGTCAACGCGTGAAACATTCATCTGGCACACCTCCGACTCGGGCACGACACCCCGGCGGGGATGCCATAGCGTGCGGGTGGAGCACGGCGAGCCCGCGCGAATCGCGCACACCCGGCAACTATTCCGCCACAACTGTCCCCGACAACGCCGTCGGCGCGAGACGTTTTCCTCCGGACACTCACATTGTCCGGTGCGCCTCCCTTGTCCGTCCGCACTGATCTCGCAGCCACATGGGCGGCGCGCCGGGTACCAGCTACTGCAGGCGGAGGCTGCCGAAGAGGCCGTCCTTCTCGTCTCTGGGGCCTGCGGTGAAGTACAGGGCGTTCGCGTCGCCCAGGCTTTCACCGTTGCCGAACTTCAGCGCCCACAGGCCCGCGATCTCCACCGGCTTCGCCTCACCGTCGCGCAGGTAGTCGACGAAGGTGCCGGTGGTGTCGTCGTAGGCGAGGACGCGGCCGAGGCCACCGGAGTTGCCGATCAGCAGCTTGCCCGAGAGTGCCCCGAAGTTCGACGGCGCGATCGCCACGCCCCACGGCGCGTTGAGCCTGCCGCCGTCATCGATGATGCGCACCAGCTTGCCCGTGCTGTCGAACTCGGCGACCTTGCCCTTGTCGGGCTTGCCGTGGGAGTCCTTGTCCTTGTCGGCGTCGAGCGAGGCTTCTTCGGCCTTGTCGAAGACCTTCGGGTCGTCCCCGTCGGGCCGAGTCATGGCGTAGGAGACGAACACTCGACTACCGAGGGTGGTGATGTTGAACGGCGCCGGGTCACCGGGCACGGCCTTCTTGCCCTTCTCGGGCGAGGAGGCGTCGATCACCTCACCGGTGGCGAACGGGTTGGCGAAACCGGTGGCCGCGACCGGCTGCCAGTTCTTGTCGAAGGTGCGGACCTGCGGGTCGGCGCCGAAATCGGCGGCCAGCAGCTTGTCACCCGAGGGCGCCAGCGCGATACCGAAGAAGGCCATGCCCTGCGCGGAACCGTCGAACACCTGGTTCGCGCCGCCGTCACGCCGCACGATCGCGCCGTCGGGGGCCTGCTCGGTCCACGCTGAGATCTTGCCCGAGTCGGTGGCGGAGATGAAGCGCGCGGAACCACCGAGCGGGATCGGCATACCGTCCACATCGACCCACTGGTCGCGCACCACGAACAGATCCGAGGTGATCGGCGCCGGGTTGAACACGACCCCGGTGGCCTTGCCGATGCTCTTGTCGGAGGTGTCGGCATCGGCGCCGGGGATGCCGACGAGCTTGAGCTGGTCCTGGGTCAGCTTCTGCAACTTGGGATCCGAGGAGGACTGCACATCGCCGAGGAACTGGAACGACTTGCCGCCCGCGCCGACCCAGAAATGCCCGCCCGCACCCTTGGGCCGATCGGCCAGGCCCCAGGCATTGACCATGCCGGGCAGCGTGAACTGGGCGTGATAGGAGTCCTTGTCGGCGGCCAGGTTGGTCTGGCTGTAGCGGTTGCCGTCCACTGCGGCCACGTCGTCGGTCGAGGGCTCGGTGTTCGAGCACGCCGCGGCGAGCAACACTGCCGCACCGAGTACCGCGCCGCGCACCAGCCCGGACCGCACCCCGCGGGCGCCCCTCACATGTCCGTTCACGATCTTTTTCCTTTCGACCTTCCGCCGGACGGCGTTCAGGCGAGGCTGACCTTATCGTGGGTGATGCGGTGGTGTGCCGTGACCGTGGCAGGAAGCGCAGGGCTACGCTGTCGGCCGTGGTCGAACCTTCCCCCAACATCGCCCCGCATCCCGACATCGCCGCCCTGGCACCACTACTCGGTACCTGGCGCGGTCGGGGCAGAGGCGAATACCCGACCATCGAATCCTTCGACTACGTCGAGGAGATCACCTTCGGGCACCTGGGCAAACCGTTCCTCACCTACCAGCAGCGGACCAAGGCCGGCTCCGACGGCAGGCCGCTGCACGCCGAGACCGGCTACCTGCGCAGTCCGGCGCCCGGCCGGGTCGAGCTCATACTCGCCCATCCGACCGGAATCACCGAGATCTGCGAAGGCACGATCACCGAAACGGTTGACGGAATTCGTCTGGAATTGAACTCCACGAATATCGGCCTGAGCGAATCGGCGAAACCGGTTACCGCGGTGGGCCGCTCATTCCATGTCACCGGCGACACCATCGAGTACACGGTGCGGATGGCGGCGGTCGGCGAATCTTTGCAGCATCACTTAGCGGCGACTCTGCAACGCGGCTGAGTCGCGTGCAATTCGGGAAGTTACCCGTACACAACCTCTGAACAGTGCCTTTGCGCAACCGAAACCGATAATTCACCTTTTCATCACGGCTCGGTAGCGGTTGTGTTCGAACACGCCCGCACATAGGGCAACAATTGTGTGTCGCTTGCTGACGTCGCCTGTTGCCGAAGTAACGGCCGTTCTACGGTGGTCTATCAGCTAATCCTCAGACAATCGAACGGCTGCACCGCGAACACGTCGAAACCCTGAATGTGGGAGACGAATTATGAGGCGTTCCACTCTGATCTTGACCACTGCGGGGATGATCCTCGGCGGCGCGGCCGCCATCGATGTCCTCGACAGCGCGGCCATGGGGGCCGCGCCCGAGCCCGTTGTCAGCTACAACGTGCTGCACGACACGGCGTTATCGCACGCCGAAAGCACGTCGCTCGCAGTAGTGCGGGGCCTGACGACTCAGTAGCCGGCGGGCAGTGCGGCGAACATGTCGCGGGTGACGGCGACCGCGTTGTCGGAACTGCCGCCCTTGACCAACAGTGTCGCGAAAGCGATATCCCCGCGATAGCCGATGAACCACGAGTGTGATCCACCGTCGACTTCGGCTTCGCCGGTTTTGCCGTAGACCTCGCCCTGATCCCTGATGCGTTCGGCGGTGCCGCCGGTGACCACCATGCGCATCATCGAACGCAGCCCCTCGACCACCTCCGGCGCGATCGCGGGCCGATCACCGGTGACCTCGGTCGGCCTGCCCGTGATCAGATACGGCACCGGTGCGGCCCCGTGGGCGACAGTCGCGGCCATCACCGCCATCCCGAAGGGGCTCACCACCACTCGCCCCTGTCCGATGCCGTCCTCGGCGCGCTGCACGAGCCCGTCCGCTTTCGGTACCGAACCGGACATGGTCGGCAGTCCTTCGACCCGATAGTCCTGGCCGACGCCGAGGCGTGCCGCCGCCTGCGTGAGCGCGTCGGGTTCGAGTTTGCTGGCCAGCCTGGCGAAAGTCGTGTTGCACGACCGCTCGTAGGCCGTCGCCATCGGCACGTCACCGACGGAGAACATGTTGTAGTTGGGGATGGTCCGTTCACCGATGATGGTGCTGCTCGGACAGGGCAGCACGGTCTCGGGCGTGGCCAGCCCGGAAGCCATCGCCGCCGAGGCAGTGACCGTCTTGAAGATCGACCCCGGTGGATACTGTCCGCTGGTGGCCACCGGACCGTCGCGGTCGGCGGCCTTGTTCTGGGCCACCGCGAGGATCGCGCCCGTAGACGGGCGCAGCACCACCATCATGGTCTGCTCGGTGCGCAGGTCCACGGCGTGCTGGGCGGAGTTCTGCACGAACCGGTCGATGCTCAGCGCGAACGACGGTGCTGGTTCGGCCGCTTCCTCGTGCAGCACATCGAGATCGGCGCCGTCGGCATTGCGGGTGACCACGCTCCAGCCCGCCTTCCCGTCGACCTCGGCGATCACCGTCTTGCGGACCTGGGTGAGCAGGTCGGGCGCGAACTTGCGGTCGGTGGGCACCATGTCCCACTCCTGGGTCAGGGTGACGCCGGGCAGGCCGATCAGTTCGCCGCCGATGGTCTCGGCCTCGTATTCGTTGAGCAGCACCACGGTGTGCGCACCGTCGGTCCTGCGCGCCGAGGTGAGGATGGTCTGCGGGGTGTAGGCGACCGGGTCGATGCCGCTCAGCGCCGCGGCGAGCGCACCGGCGACACGACTGGGGTCGGGGGCGTCGGCCACGGTGAACTTCACGCGGGAGACCTTGCCGGGAACCAGCACGTCGCTGCCTGCCGCCTCGTTGACCCTGGCACGCGGCGCGGGGCGGGTGCGCAATTCCATGCTCTGGGTGTCACCGAGTTTGGGGTGGATGTCGGCGGAACTCCAGCGGACCAGCCAACGTCCGTCGCTGCGGCCCATCTGCAGTTCGCCGGAATAGGTCCACTGGCGACCTTTGGGCAGAGTCCACTCGTAGGTGTAGTCGACCGTCGCGGTGTCACCGTTGACGCGCGCGTCGCCGGTGCGGATCGACAACTTCTCCGCCTGCAGCGCCTGCCATGTCGAAGTCAGTGCCGCCGTGGCCTTCTCGGGCGCGGTGGTGAGCGCCGCCGCTGCGGCGAGATCGTGTTCGGCGAACGCCGCGGCGAAGGCGTCGGCAGCGGGCACCGGCCCCTGGGCGCCGGAAGAACAGGCGGTCGCCGCAACGGCGAGGGCGGCCACCGCGAACGTGGTGAGCATCCGTGTCCTCATCGGCACCGATGGTAGCGGCGAAGAGCCCGCTGACCTCGACGCCACGCGCCGAAGTTTCAGTCCACCAATACAGTTGCGAAGGTGGCGATCTGGCGGAAACCCACTCGGCTGTAGGCGCGGCGGGCGATGCGGTTGTAGTCGTTGACGTAGAGGCTGGCCGTACGGCCTGTCGCCACAACGGCATTGGCGACGGACGCGGTGCCCGCGGTGCCCACCCCCGCGCCCCGGTAGTCGGGATGCACCCACACGCCCTGGATCTGGCCGGTGCGTCGCGACAGTGCGCCGATCTCGGCCTTGTAGACGACCTCGCCGTCTTCGAAACGTGCCCAGGCCCTGCCGGATTCGATGAGACTCTTGATCCGACGCCGGTAGCCGCGACCGCCGTCACCGGCGCGCGGGTCGATGCCGACCTCCTCGATGAACATCGCGATCGCGGCGGTCAGGTAGCGGTCGATCTCGTCGGGTCGCACGCGGCGCACTCCCCCGTCGGCGCGCGCGGCGGCGGGCCTGGCCATCGCCAACAGGGGTTGATCGGCACGCAACTCCCTCGCCGGCCCCCAGGATGGGAGCAGCATTTCCCACAGTGGCAGGGCGAGCTCCTGCCTGCCGACCACGGACGAACACACTCGTGGCCAGCGGCCTGCCCGATCGGCGAACGCGCGTAGGGCCTGCTGGTCACCGCGCAGCGGAACCAGATTGGCGCCGGAGAAACACAGGGAGTCGGCCGGTCCGCCGCGGCTCCACAGCTCACCGGCGCCGGTTCGGGAGTCGAGCCCGAATTCCTGCACGCGGGCGGCGATCATGCACGAGGCCACCGGATCGGTATCGAGGACACGCAGCACTTCAGCCAGGTCTCGCACGGCCACCGGACGCGCGGGAGCGGTTTTGGACCGTCGCGTCGGCTCCAGCAGACTCCGCACGGCACCAGCCTGCCACGAAAGCACGCCGAGCGGTACGGGTCCGCCGAATCCGTCGTAGGACTGTGAGAGGTGCGGGATTCAGCTGACGGAGACAACGGGCTCGGCGCCCGGCTGCTCGCCCATCTCCTCGGCGATGCGCATCGCCTCTTCGATCAGGGTCTCCACGATCAGATGCTCGGGCACGGTCTTGATGACCTCGCCCTTGACGAAGATCTGACCCTTGCCGTTACCGGAGGCCACGCCGAGGTCGGCCTCGCGCGCCTCGCCTGGCCCGTTCACGACGCAGCCCATCACCGCGACGCGCAGCGGCACTTCCAGACCGTCCAGACCGGCGGCGACCGCGTCGGCCAGGGTGTACACGTCCACCTGTGCACGTCCACACGACGGGCAGGACACGATCTCGAGCTTGCGCGGGCGCAGGTTCAGCGACTGCAGGATCTGGCTGCCGACCTTGATCTCCTCGGCGGGCGGCGCCGAGAGCGAGACGCGAATCGTGTCGCCGATGCCCTCGCTGAGCAGCGCGCCGAAGGCCACCGCCGACTTGATCGTGCCCTGGAACGCCGGGCCCGCCTCCGTGACGCCGAGGTGCAGCGGGTAATCGCTCTGCGCGGCGAGCTGGCGGTATGCCTCCACCATGATCACCGGGTCGTTGTGCTTGACCGAGATCTTGATGTCGCCGAAGCCGTGTTCCTCGAACAGGCTCGCCTCCCACAGCGCCGACTCCACCAGCGCCTCTGGCGTGGCCTTGCCGTACTTCTCCAGCATCCGCTTGTCCAGTGAACCCGCGTTGACGCCGATGCGGATCGGGATGCCCGCGGCGCCCGCGGCCTTGGCGACCTCGCCGACGCGGCCGTCGAATTCCTTGATGTTGCCCGGGTTGACACGGACGGCGGCGCAGCCGGCGTCGATCGCGGCGAAGATGTAGCGCGGCTGGAAGTGGATGTCGGCGATCACCGGGATCTGCGACTTCCTCGCGATCGTGGCGAGCGCGTCGGCGTCTTCCTGACGCGGACAGGCCACCCGCACGATGTCGCAGCCCGAGGCGGTGAGCTCGGCGATCTGCTGCAGGGTGGCGTTGATGTCGTGGGTCTTGGTGGTGGTCATCGACTGCACCGAGATCGGCGAATCGCTACCGACGCCGACATTGCCGACCATCAGCTGGCGGGTCTTGCGCCGGGGTGCGAGAACAGCAGCGGGGGCGGCGGGCATCCCCAATCCGATTGTGCTGGTCACGTTCGGCTGCCTTCTTTCGTACGGATCGACCTGGGTTGTTGTTGCCGAGCTTAGTCGCGCAGGGTAACCGGGCGCCCTGTGAGGGGCACGACACCGGTCATCTCGCTGTCACGGCAGTCGGATCGGGTTGACGATGTCGGCGGCCAGGGTCAGCAACATGAACGCACCACCGATCACTACCGCCACGTAGGTCACCGGGAGCAGCTTGAGGTAATCGACGGGACCGCCGGGGGCCTTACCGAGCCAGCCACGGATCGTGTTGCGGATCTTCTCGTAGAGCACCACCGCGATATGCCCACCGTCCAGCGGTAGCAAGGGCAGCAGGTTGAACGCGCCGAGGAAGAAGTTCAGGCTGGCCAGGACCAGGATGAACATGCCCCACAGGCCACGCTCCGCGGTCTCGCCACCGATGCGGCTGGCACCGTAGACGCTGACCGGGGTCTCCGGGTCGCGCTCGCCGCCGGTGACCGCTTCCCACAGCGCCGACACCTTCTGCGGCATCTTCGCCAGCGACTTCACCGTCTCGACGAAGAAATCACCGGTGAACGAGGCAGTGGCCGGGATCGCGGCGATCGGGCCGTACTGCTTGGGCTCGGCGTAGTCGGGGCCGACACCGACCGCGCTCACCTCTCGGCTCGGGCCTTCCTTGGGCGAGCGCACGACCCGCTCCGGGGTGACCGACACCGTCAGTGTGTTGCCGCCGCGTTCGACCTTGTAGGTGAACGTGCCGGTCTGCTTCTGGGTCTCGGCCTGGAACTGTGCCCAGGTGCTCACCTCGACGCCGTTCACGGCTTTCACCACATCACCACGCTGCAATCCGGCGCGCTGGGCAGGTCCGTCGCCGGTGCAGGGGGCGAGGGTCTTCTCCGGAGTCTCCTGCGCGACGCAGCTCATGGTGCCCAGTGCGGTCTCCGGTGGCTGCTCGAGCTGCGGTAGACCCCAGCCGATCGCCAGGGCCACCAGCAGGATGAACCCGAGCAGGAAGTTCATGCCGATGCCGCCGAACATCACGACCAGGCGCTTCCAGGTCGACTGGCGATACATCGCCCGGTCGACTTCCTCCGGCTCCAGCTCGTCGAGTGCGGTCATGCCCGCGATATCGCAGAAGCCGCCCAGCGGCAGCGCCTTGAGCCCGTATTCGGTCTCACCGCGACGGAACGAGAACACCTTCGGCCCGAAACCGATGAAGTACCGGCGCACCTTCATGCCGGTGGCCTGCGCGGCCCACATGTGCCCGCACTCGTGCAGCGCGATCGAAATCGTGATGCCGAGAGCGAACAGTGCGAACCCGAGCGCGAAAACCATGTGACTCCTGTGTTCCTGGCGGCTGGCGCCGCGGGTTTTCGGCCTCGTAACCCCGAATCCGAGGGGCGATACTGCGCCTTCGGCGTTCCGTCTCGCCCCTCGGATCCGGGGCGGCCGAAAACGTGGTGGTGTCGTTGTAGTCGTTAGGTCAGGTCGTTTCGCCGTCGATGGTCTTCGCGGCGTACTCCCTTGCCCAGCGGTCGGCCGCGAGGACGTCGTCCAGGGTATCGGGTTCGGCGTGCCAACGGTCGGCGGCCTCTACCGCGCGAGTGACGGTGCGCACGATAGCGGGGAAGGTGATCTTGCCGTCGAGGAATGCTTGGACGGCGACCTCGTTGGCGGCGTTGTAGACCGCGGTCACGCTGCCGCCCGCTTCACCCGCCTGCCGGGCCAGGCGGACCGCGGGAAAGACCTCGTCGTCGACCGGCTCGAAGGTCCAGGTGGAGGCGGTGCCGAAATCGCAGGCCGCGGCCGCGCCGGGGATGCGGTCGGGCCAGCCGAGCGCCAGGGCGATGGGCAGTTTCATGTCAGGGGGGCTGGCCTGGGCGAGGGTCGAACCGTCGACGAAGGTGACCATCGAGTGGATGATCGACTGGGGGTGGACGGTGACGTCGATGCGGTCGTAGGGCACGCCGAAGAGCAGGTGCGTCTCGATGAGCTCCAGACCCTTGTTGACCAGTGAGGCCGAGTTCAGGGTGTTCATCGGGCCCATCGACCAGGTCGGGTGGGTTTTCGCCTCGGCGGGGTTCACCGATTCGAGCATCTCGGTGGTCCAGCCGCGAAACGGTCCGCCCGATGCGGTGAGAACCAGGCGGTCGACCTCCTCGGCGCGACCGCCGCGCAAGCACTGGGCCAGCGCCGAGTGCTCGGAGTCGACAGGCACGATCTGGCCGGGTGCGGCCGCGCGCGTCACCAGGGAGCCGCCCGCCACGAGGGATTCCTTGTTCGCCAGTGCGAGACGTGTCCCCGCCTGCAGCGTGGCCAGGGTGGGTTCGAGCCCCAGCGATCCGACCAGGGCGTTGAGCACGACGTCGGCGTCGGTGCGGCGGACCAGTTCGGTCACCGCGTCCGGGCCGCCGAGCTCGAGATCGAGCGCCTGGGCGGCGGAGGGATCGGCGACGGCGACATTGCGGGTGCCGGTGGCCGCCATCTGCTCGGCGAGCAGGGCGGGATTGCCGCCGCGCGCCGCCAGACCGACCACCTCGAAGCGGTCGGGATTGGCGGCGATCACCTCGAGCGCCTGAGTACCGATCGACCCGGTACTGCCGAGAAGCAGCACCTTCACCCGATCGGTGGACGGGGAACTGTCGTGCGCGGCACGCGTTGTGGGGTGGGACACGGGCCCATTGTGGCAGGGCTGCTGGCTACGACGGACGGTCGTATGCCACGATATGCTCACTCGCCCAACCAGAACTCGAGCCCTTAGGAGCGATCGTGGCAGCCACGGACCTCGATAAAGCCAGCACCGAGCGTGCCGTCGCCACCAGCGTCGACCCCGCCGAGGTGCCCTCGGCAGCATGGGGCTGGAGCGGTGAGTCGCGCAAGACCTTCCGCATCGCGGCGTGGGTGGTCATCGTGGCCCTGCTCGGCATGACCATCGGTAACCACCAGGGCCACGTCGAGGACATCTTCCTCGTCGGCCTGGCCGCGCTGATGGCGCTCATCCTGGTCGCCGACTCGCTCACCCGGCGTATGCCGAGGTAGCTCCTCGCCCGACAACGTCCACGCCTGCGGCAAGCACTCTGCGCCGCAGGCGTTTTCGTGTGTCAGCGGCCGCGGCGGGCAGGCTTGCGACCGCGCCCGACAGGCTTCTTCGGCGCCGGTTTCTTGGCGGCGGGTTTCTTCGCCGCCGGTGTGCGAGCGGGAGTCGCGGCGCGCTGCTCCGGTTCCGCCACGCCGCCGCGCGAGCTGTTGGCCGACCGACCGCGCACGATGCCGACGAACTCCTCGAGCAGATCGCTGTCGGTCCCGGCGGGCCAGGCCAGGGCGATCTCGGTGAACTCGGTGTCGCTGATCGGGCGGTACACGAGGTCGCGGCGATTGTGCAGGCGAGCGATCGACTGCGGCATGATCGCCGCGCCACCGACGGCGGCGACCATGGCGAGGGTGTCGACGGCCTGATCGAGATCGGCGCTGTCCTGGATCGTCTCGTCGACCAGATCCGCCGGGCTGATCGACTCGAGCAGCGACAGCGCGTCCTCCTTCCGCACGACCGCGACCGGTGTCTCCTGCCACAGCGGAATCGCGTTCGTGGCGGTCCGGTCGATGGGCAACCGGACGAAGCACAGATCGATGCGGCCCTCGCGCAGCGCCGATTCCTGCTCACCCTGCGCGACGCCGACGACCTCGAGCGGATGGTCCGGCAAGCGTTCACCCCAGATCCGCGCCCACTTCGACACCGTCACCCCCGGCACGAACCCCACCCGCAGGCTCGCGGGCGCGTCGGGCTTCTGCTCCCGATCGGCCTGCTCCTGCACGCGGATCAGGTCTCTGGCGCGGGCGAGCAGAGCGTTGCCGTCGTCGGTGAGCTGAGTGGGCGAGGCACCGGGCACGAACACGCGGGTGCCGAGTTCTTCCTCCAGTTCGATCACGGTGGCGCTCAGTGCCTGCCGCGAGATCCGGAGGGCTTTGGCGGCGCGCGCGAAGTGCAACTCCTCGGCGACGGCGACGAAACGACGCAACCGGTCGAGGTCGATGGAGTCGGCGGCGGTGACGTCGAAGTCGCTCATTCTGACCAGAATATGGCACCCGCCGATCAGCCCGGCGGGCCGATCAGAGGTTTGCCAGCAGCGCGATCACTCCGGCGACCACGATGATCACGACCAGGATGAGCGCATAGGTGCCGAGGGCCGATCCCCAGCCACCTCGTTGCGGCGGCGGATTCGGAATCCGGGCCGGTTGCTGCTGCCAATACTGCGGCGCGGGCGCGTACTGCGGCTGCGGCGCCCGCGCGGGCATCGGCGCGGGGTTGTACTGCGGGATGGGCGTGCCCGTCGAACTCACCGGGCGCATGGGCTGCATGCCGACGAACGGCTGAGCGTGCGCACCCGAGGTCGGGCGGGCGAGCGGGCGGGCACCGGTGGTTCCGGTGCGCACTGCCCGCTGAGCGGCGTCGACGAACTCCTCGCACGAGGTGAACCGGTCGGCGGGTCGCTTGGCCAGCGCGCGAGCCATCACCGCGTCGAGCACCTGCGGCAGACCCGCGCGACGCGGACTCACCGGGGGTGGAGGCGCTTGCAGGTGACCGGTGATCACCGCGGCCGGACTGGTCGATTCGTAGGGCGCGCTGCCGGTCAGCAGTGTGTACAGCGTGCAGGCGAGGGAGTACTGGTCGGCGCGGTGATCGAGGGCGGCGCCGGTGAGCTGTTCGGGCGCGGCGTAGGCCAGCGTGGCGGTGAACGAGCCGGTCTCGGTCAGGTGACCCGAATCGTCGCGTAGACGCGCGATGCCGAAGTCGGTGAGATACACCCGCTCCTGGCTGCTCGAACGCGCCAGCAGGATATTGGCGGGCTTCACGTCGCGGTGCAGTACACCCGCGCGGTGCGCGTAGTCGAGCGCGGCGGCGGTCTCACCGATGATCTGGAGCGCCCGGTCCGGCGGCAGCGTGTGCGGATCCAGCGAGGAGGCGTCGATCCCGTCGATGTACTGCATGCTGATCCACAGCTGGTCACCCTCGACCCCGCGATCGAACACGGTCACGATATTGGGATGATCGAGCTGGGCGACCAGATCGGCTTCCCGCTCGAACCTGGCCCGGATCTCTTTGTCGGAGAACAACTCCCGATTCAGCAGCTTCAGCGCGGTCCACCGAGGCAGACGCGGATGCCTGGCCAGATACACCGACCCCATCCCGCCCTGACCCAGCTGCCGGTCGATCGTGTAGCCGGCGAACACCGTCCCGTCAGAAACCACTCTGACCCCCGAATCTCGCTCTTCGTCCGACGGCTGGACCCTACCAAAGCGCCGTTCGCGACGTCGCGGGCATCGGCGCGGCGCAAGTGGGCGTGAACTCAGCCCAGCGGAAAGCTCGCGACGTCGGCGACAAGGATCGGCATGTTCGTCTCCACCGTGTGGCCCGGGAACGGCGTGACGCCGGAACCACGGTAGAACAGCAGCACCCAGCGGGCGCGTGCCGGTTCGGAGAATGTCGAGATAATCGCGGAGCCGTTGTACCGGCCATCGGCTGATTGTTCCCTGCGGTCATCGGTGCGAGTACCGGTCGACGACTGGCCGTGGTCCTTCGTTTCCTGACGGAACCGTGCGACGACCGCGGCGGCGGCCTCGGCAGTCGGGTACGTGTAGAACGTGTAGTGGGTATCGACCATCTTCTCGGCGCCGCAGCTACGACTCGCCGCGTAGCCGTCGAACGTCTTCGTCCACGGATAGCCGTAACTCAGCGGCTTTACTGTGGCCGAGCAGTTTCGACCCCCGAAACCGTGTCCGTTGCCGTAGCCCGCGGGCATCATCTGCGGGAAGGCCTCGTGTAGGGCATCCAGGTCCCTGCGCCCCTGTGATCGCTGCAGCAAGTCGGCGAGAGCGGAGTGCTCGTCCTGCCACACCCAATACCCGGCCCCGAGTACCGAGGACCGCCATCACGGCCTCGGCTCACTCCTCGACCCGCACACCCATCGACCGCGCGGTGCCGGCGACGATGCGCATCGCCGCCTCCACATCGGTCGTATTCAGGTCGGGCAGTTTGCGGATCGCTATGCGGCGCAATTGGTCCCGGCTGAGCGCGCCGACCGGTTTGTGGCCGGGCCGCGGTGAGCCCGGTTGGCCGAGCGCCTTTCGGATCAAGGATGCCGTCGGTGGGGTTTTCAGGCGCATCGTCCAACGTTTGCGGGCGTCGATCGTGATAACGGCGGGAATGATCTCGCCGCGCCGTTCGGCTGTCGCGGCGTCGTATCGTCGTTTGACCTCGAAGGGTGGGACTCCGGTCGGACCGAGCATCTTGCCGAGGATCATCAGTGAGGCGTTCCCGGCTTCGAGCTCGAGAGTGACTGTGACAGAGGCTGTTTCGCGCACCATAGTCAACGATCTCGGACGCACGCGTCGATCCGGTCCCGCGACGATAACGCCTGGGCCGCAACCCGCTCGAGCGGTTCGGTTCGCCTGATTCCGATTCGCCTGTCAGTCTGTGGGCGTGAAACGTGATGTTTCCGCTCGCCTCGAGGTCGCGGTCCATGCCGATTCGGTGCTGCAGTGTCAGATCGCTGTCGCCCGCCAGCCCGGGCTCGACCTGATCGAGTCCATGACGTGCTCGCTCAACGGCGAGTTCCTCACGCCGCGCGAAGTGGTGGGCGCGCACGGTTCCCGGATCCACGTCCTCGACGTGCGGGCGGGCACCCTCCGCATCGACTATCAGGCGACCGTCCTCGGCACCGCCGTTCTCGAGCCACCCTCCGACTACGACCTCTCGTTGTACCGACGACCCAGCCGCTACGCCGAGTCGGACAAGCTACTCGGCTTCGCGGCGGCCGAATTCGGTTACGGCATCGCCGATCCCGAGGTGGCCAACCGCGTCTCGTCGTGGATCGGTCGACGGATCACCTATGTCTCGGGCAGCAGCACGCCCATCGACGGCGCGGTGGAGACGCTGTTGTCCGGCACCGGGGTCTGCCGCGACTTCTCACACCTGATGGTCGCGTTGCTTCGCGCCGTCGGCGTCCCCGCCAGGGTCGCCGCGGTCTACGCGCCGGGCTGCGTACCGATGGACTTCCACGCCGTCTGCGAGGCCTACATCGACGGCGAGTGGCGCACCTACGACCCGACGGGCCTCGCGCCGCGCTCGAGCCTGGTGCGCATCGCCACCGGCCGCGACGCCTCCGACATCGCCTTCCTGGACAACCACGGCGGCGACATCACCCTGAACTTCATGTCGGTCAACGCCTTCGTCGCGGGCCCACTTCCCTACGACGACTTCGTCGCGCCGATCAGCATCGTCTGATGGGCGCGTCGCCTAGCCCTCGGCGGCGAGCTGACCGCAGGCGGCGGCGATCTCCTGGCCGCGGGTATCGCGCACCGTGCACGACACGCCCTGGGCGATCACGCGACGCACGAACTCCTTCTCGACCGGCTTGGGGCTGGCATCCCACTCGCTGCCCGGTGTCGGGTTGAGCGGGATCAGGTTCACGTGCACGAGCGGGCCGAGCGCCTTGTGCAGCTTCTTGCCGAGCAGGTCCGCCCGCCACGGCTGATCGTTGATATCGCGGATCAACGCGTACTCGATCGACACGCGACGCCCGGACTTGTCGGCGTAATAGCGTGCGGCGTCGAGCACCTCGGCGATGGACCAGCGGTTGTTCACCGGCACCAAGGTGTCACGCAGTTCGTCGTCGGGAGTGTGCAGCGACACCGCGAGGCGCACCGACATGTCCTCGTCGGCCAACTTGCGGATCGCGGGCGCGAGGCCGACGGTCGACACGGTCACCGACCGCTGCGAGATACCGAGCCCGTCGGGAGCGGGCGAGGTGATCCGGCGCACCGCGTTCACCACCCGCTTGTAGTTGGCCAGCGGCTCGCCCATCCCCATGAACACGATGTTGGACAGCCGGCCCGGACCACCGTGCACCGCACCGTCGCGCAAATCGGCCGCGGCCGCGCGCACCTGGTCGACGATCTCCGCGGTCGACAGGTTACGGGTGAGCCCCGCCTGCCCGGTCGCGCAGAACGGACACGCCATACCGCACCCGGCCTGGCTGGAAATGCACAGCGTATTGCGGTCGGGGTAGCGCATGAGCACGCTCTCCAACAGCGTCCCGTCGTGCGCCTTCCACAGCGTCTTGCGGGTATCGCCCTCGTCGCAGGCGATATTGCGCACCACCGACAGCAGCGGCGGGAACAGCGTCTCGCCGACCTTCGCGCGCACATCGGCGGGCAGGTCGGTCATCAGCGCCGGATCGGACTGCAGGCGACCGTAGTACTGGCGGGCCAACTGGTCGGCCCGGAACTTCGGCAATCCCAGCTCCTGCACCGCGGCCTTGCGTTCGTCCGAGTCGAGATCGGCGAGGTGGCGCGGCGGCATGCCGCGGCGCGGGGCATCGAACACGAGGGGCAGGGAGATGGCCATAGTTTCACCATTGTCCCAAACGCACCGTCGTGGCCACCACGCCGGGCAACGTTATCGACAAGATGCGTGCACGAGCCATAGCAGTCGGCAATGATCGAACTATGAGTACACACGCAGAATCCGGTGCGTCACCGGCCGAACACGACCCGCCGCCGACCGATCTCACCGGCAAACACAGCAAGCCCGTCGAACCGGCGAAGCCCGCGACCACACCGGCCCCGCGCGACGCCGTGCACGGATCGCGCACCGGCTACACCTGGATCGCGTTGCTGGCCGCGGCCCTGCTCGGCATCGTCTTGTTGATCTTCATCATCCAGAATCTCGACAAGGTCCGGACCAACCTGCTGTTCTGGCACTTCGACCTGCCGCTCGGCGTCACCGTGTTGCTGTCGGTGATCGCGGGCGCTCTGGTGATGGGCCTGGTCGGCGGGGTCCGCATCCTGCAACTGCGGCACGCCGCCAAGAGGCCGTGACACTCAGATCAGCGCGCTGAGGACCAGCCAGGAGACGAACGCCGAGGGCAGCATCGAGTCGAGGCGATCCATGATGCCGCCATGTCCCGGCAGCAGCGTTCCCATGTCCTTGATGCCGAGTTCCCGCTTGATCTGCGATTCGATCAGGTCACCGATGGTCGCCACGGCCACCAGGCCGACACCGAGCACCACACCGATCATCGAGTTGGCCTCGAGCAGCAGGGTGACGGTCAGCAGACCGCCGATCACGCTGAACACCAGCGAACCGCAGAAACCCTCCCACGACTTCTTCGGGCTGATAGCGGGCACCATCGGATGCCTGCCGAACAGCACACCGGCGACATAGCCGCCGACATCGGAGCACACCACCAGGATCATGAACGTGAGTACCCGCAGATTGCCGTCGGGTTCGAGTAGCAGCAACGTCGAGAACGCGGCCAGCAGGGGGATCCAGGCAAGGGTGAACACGGCGATCGCCGTGTCGCGAAGGAAGTTCTTCGGCGCGGTACTGAGTCCGTGATCGAACAGGCGCCACACCATGCACACCAGCGCGGTGGCGGCGAACGCGCCCAGCACCCCGCTCGCCCCCCACGGCCAGCCGAGCCAGAACACCGCCTGACCGCCCACCAGCAGCGGAATCCGCGGCACCAGCACGTCTGCTTCGCGCAGCCGCTTGGTGACCTCCCAGGTCGCGACTCCCACGCCGAGCCCCGCGACCGCGATGAACACCTTCGGGACGAACAACAGGATCGCGATCAGCGACAGCCCGAGCGTCAGACCGACGGCCAGCGCCGCGGGCAGGTTGCGCCCGGCCCGTGAGGTCGGGGCAGGCGGCTGCTCGTCCTGCGGCGTGGCCGCGGTCGCCGTCTCCTCGACCTTGTCCGGCATGGGATCCGGTGCCGCCCCGGTGGCGGCGGCGTCTTCGGCCACGATTGTCCCGTCGCTCAACTCGTCGTTCCGTTCATCCCCCGCACGAGCGGGACTGGCGAGATCTGGCGCTCAGACCTCGAGCAGTTCGGCTTCCTTGTGCTTGACCAGCTCGTCGACCTGGGTCACGTACTTGGCGGTGGTCTTGTCGAGCTCCTTCTCGGCGCGCCCGACCTCATCCTCACCCGCTTCGCCATCCTTCTGGATGCGGCTCAGTTCGTCCATCGCCTTGCGGCGGACGTTGCGAATCGAGACCTTGGCGTCCTCGCCCTTGCTCTTGGCCATCTTCACCATCTCGCGGCGACGTTCCTCGGTGAGCTGCGGCACCGAGATGCGCAGGATGTCACCGTTGTTGGTCGGGTTCACGCCGAGGTCGGAGTTGCGGATGGCGTTCTCGATCAGGCCGAGCGAGCTCTGCTCGTAGGGCTTGATCACGACCATGCGCGGCTCGGGCACGGTGATGCTCGAGACCTGGGTGATCGGCGTCAGCGAGCCGTAGTACTCGATCAGCACGCGGGTGAACATGCCCGGGTTGGCGCGACCGGTGCGAATGCTGCCCAGGTCGTCCTTCGCCACCGTGACGGCCTTGTCCATCTTCTCTTCGGCATCGAAGAGCGCTTCATCAATCACGACCGAATCCTCCACAGCGTCGTCATCGTCATCGTCCGCGGGTGCGGGGTCACGACCGAACCAGGGTGCCGATGGGTTCACCGGCGACCGCGCGGGCAATATTGCCCTTGATCAACAAATTGAACACCAGCATCGGCATCTGGTTGTCCATGCAGAGACTGAACGCGGTGGCATCAGCCACCTTCAGGCCCTTTTCGATCACTTCCTTGTGGGTGATCTCGGTGAACATGCTCGCATTCGGGTCGACGCGCGGGTCGGCGTCGAACACGCCGTCGACCGCCTTGGCCATCAGCACCACGTCGGCGCCGATCTCCAGCGCGCGCTGGGCGGCGGTGGTGTCGGTGGAGAAGTAGGGCATGCCCATTCCTGCGCCGAAGATCACGACGCGGCCCTTCTCGAGGTGGCGCTTGGCGCGCAGCGGCAGATAGGGCTCGGCGACCTGGCCCATCGTGATGGCGGTCTGCACGCGGGTGTCCACACCCTGCTGCTGTAGGAAATCCTGGAGGGCAAGGCTGTTCATCACGGTGCCGAGCATGCCCATATAGTCGGAACGGGCTCGCTCCATGCCGCGTTCCTCCAGCTCGGCGCCACGGAAGAAGTTGCCGCCGCCGATCACCACGGCCACCTGCACGCCGGTCTCGACGATCTCGGCGATCTGCTCGGCCACCGTCTGCACGACGTCGGGGTCAAGGCCCACCCCACCGCCACCGAACATCTCCCCACCCAGCTTGAGCAGCACCCGGTGGTATCCAGGGCGGTCGTTACCCGGGTCGGTCATGGGTGTCGGTCTCCTTCGGCGAGGTCGAGAGCGGGGCGAGCAGGCGGCATCCATCCTGCCCTATCAGGTTGCGGTCACCCAGAAGTGGGGTCGGTCGATCGACGAGGAAAGCCCCTCCAGCGCGGCATCACACCGCGCCGAAGAGGCTTTTCGTGGAGTTCAGGCGGATCAGGCCTGGCCGACCTCGAAACGAGCGAAACGCTTCACGTTCACGCCCGCCTCTTCCAGAAGCGCCTTGACGGTCTTCTTGGAGTCGGTGACGGCGGACTGCTCGAGCAGCACGACGTCCTTGAAGAAGCCGTTCACGCGGCCTTCGGTGATCTTCGCCAGCGCGGCTTCGGGCTTGCCCTCTTCGCGCGCGGTCTCCTCGGCGATGCGACGCTCGGCGTCGACGACATCGGCGGGCACCTCCTCGCGGGTCAGGTACTTCGCCTTGAGCGCGGCGACCTGCATGCCCGCGGCACGCGCGGCGTCGGCGGCGCCGTCGCCGGTGCCCTCGTACTCCACCAGCACGCCGACGGCGGGCGGCAGGTCCGAAGCACGCTTGTGCAGGTAGGTGGCGACCGGGCCGTCGAAGGACACGACGCGACGCAGTTCCAGCTTCTCGCCGATCTTGGCCGACAGCGCCTGCACGGCGTCGTCAACGGTGCCGTCGGTCAGCTTGAGCGCCTTGAGGGCGTCCAGGTCGGCCGGCTTGCCCGCGGCGGCCGCGGTCACGATCGCGTCGGCCAGCTGCTGGAACTCGGCGTTCTTGGCGACGAAGTCGGTCTCGCAGTTGATCTCGACCATGACGCCGTCCTTGGCGATGACCAGACCCTCGGCGGTCGCACGCTCGGCACGCTTGCCGACGTCCTTGGCGCCCTTGATGCGCAGCACCTCGACAGCCTTGTCGAAATCGCCGTCGGAGTCGGCCAGCGCGTTCTTGCAGTCCATCATGCCGGAGCCGGTGAGCTCCCGGAGCCGCTTCACATCAGCAGCGGTGTAGTTCGCCATCGGGGGCGAGCCTCCTCGTGTGTGGGGTGCTTGGGTGTTAACACCACCTTGCCGACCGCTTCTGAATTCAGAAGGGCCGGCAAGGTGAACGTAGTGCTACCGGTCAGCTCAGAAGTCGGCCGGGGTGTGCTGTGCCGGGTCGGCCTTGACCTCGGCCTCGGCTTCGGCCGGGGTCTCGACGGCCGGGGCCTCGGTCGCGGCAGCGACATCGGCTTCGGCAGCCGGGGTCGCCGAGGACAGGAGCTCCTGCTCCCACTCGGCCAGCGGCTCGCCTGCGCCGGCTTCGGGCTTCGCGTCGCCGGAAGCCTGGCCCGCGCGGGCCTGCACGCCCTCGGCCACCGCGGAGGCGACGACCTTGGTGAGCAGTGCGGCGGAACGGATCGCGTCGTCGTTACCCGGGATCGGGTAGTCGACCAGGTCGGGGTCGCAGTTGGTATCCAGGATCGCGATGACCGGGATGTTCAGCTTGCGCGCCTCGCCGACGGCGATGTGCTCCTTGTTGGTATCGACGATCCAGATGGCCGAGGGAACCTTGGCCATGTCACGGATACCACCGAGGGTGCGGTCCAGCTTGGTCATCTCACGCGTGAGCATGAGGATTTCCTTCTTGGTACGACCCTCGAAGCCACCGGTCTGCTCCATCGCCTCGAGTTCTTTGAGGCGCTGCAGGCGCTTGTGCACGGTGGAGAAGTTGGTGAGCATGCCACCCAGCCAACGCTGGTTGACGTAGGGCATTCCGACGCGCAGCGCCTCGGAAGCGATCGACTCCTGGGCCTGCTTCTTGGTACCGACGAAGAGGACGGTGCCACCGTGGGCGACTGTCTCCTTGACGAACTCGTAGGCCTTGTCGATGAAGGTCAGCGTCTGCTGCAGGTCGATGATGTAGATGCCGTTGCGGTCGGTGAAGATGAACCGCTTCATCTTCGGGTTCCACCGACGAGTCTGGTGGCCGAAGTGCGCGCCGCTGTCGAGCAGCTGCTTCATAGTTACGACAGGCATAGCCTTCGTATCTCTCTTTCGTTGCCGGTTGTCGCGGTCGATCGGCGATCGACTGCCCTGGCGCCACCGAAACCGCCGGACCCGATTCTAAGAATCCGGGACCAGCCGACGATTTCCCTGTTCATCCGATGGAGAACTCGCGCTGACATGCCCTCGCGGACCGTCTGCTTTGCGAGCGACGACCGGATGGACGAGCACGGGTGGCGCGCGAAGTCGGTCCGTGCTGTGCACACGCAATGGCTGCTGAGCACAAACCGCTTGTTCAGTCTACGCGGACCAGGGCCAGGTCCGAAATCGCCCCTGGGCAACGGCCGCCCATTCGTGGATGAAGTGGGCGATATCCACAAGCGGGAAAGTTGTCCACAATCCCGAAATCGTTGTCCCGGTGGGGTTGTCCAGCGCCCAGAGTTGGGGCATGAACACGTTGACACGCACCCTGATCAGTACGTTTCCGCTGCTCTGCGCGGCTGGTGTCGCTGCCGCGCCTGCGGCTGCGCATCCCGATATAGGCGCTCCGCCGGCCGCTCGACCTGCGGTCGGTCCCGACCATTCGCGATGCGCCGGAGGCGGTCCAAGGGGACCCGTTGTGCTCGCCCGGCCACCCGAGCGAATCGGTCGGCCGATTCTCCCACCGCGGCGTGCGGCAGTGCCCGGCACGGTTCCGGTAGCGCCGCAGCTCCAGAGCGGACCGACCTCGACAGGCACCCGACTCGAAGTGGAGGGCCTCCCACCGAACACCGGGGCGGCGGGCCCCTGCGGTCGAGCGACGACCGTGGTGCCCGTGATCGTCGTGCCACGGCGAGAGCTTGTGCCCGCGCCGGTTCCGGTACAGGTGACCGTGCATGATCTCGGCTCCGCTCCCGCCCGGGCACAAGGTACCGAACCGAGCGCGGGGGGCCGGTCGGAGATCGAGATCGTGGTACGGGCCGGGGGTGGCAGTGGGTCGGCGGCCGAAGTGCCCACGGTTCTGCGGGAGATGTTGCGGGTGCTGGCGGCGCAGCAACGTGTGCCTACGCCGCGGCCGCATCGCTGAGGTCGTGGCGGCGATGTTCGAGAAGCTCGATGCCTGGCCGAAGGTGCCGACTCGCCTTCACCATCTCGATCGAGCGCGGGCCGACACTTCGGTGCGCCTCGAGGTGACCGGCTGCGGCATGAAGCCCGATACCGGGCGGAATGCGCCGACGCGCGTTCACCGGCCCCATCGGTCCCCGCCTTCAGTGCGGTCCAACGTGCCCGACCCCGACGAGTGGCCTCGCAGACCCGGGAACGCGCGTCGTGCCGCGCGCCTGGTGCGGTCGGCCCTCGGGCGGGTCCTTGGCGTCGTCTGTCTGGTGGCGATTGTTCTCAGCGGTGCGGTACCGGCCGATGCCGCCGAATCCGGGCTGTTCGGTTGGCCGTTGCGGCCGCGGCCCACGGTGGAACGCAAGTTCGACAAACCGGAGCGGAATTGGTTGCCGGGGCATCGTGGCGTCGATCTGGCGGGCGTCGCCGGGCAGAGCGTGCTGGCGGCGGGCGAGGGCATCGTGGTGTTCGCGGGGGACGTGGCAGGCAAATCGGTGGTGTCCATCGATCATCCCGGCGGGTTGCGCACCACCTACGAACCGGTTCGCGCGCAGGTGAGCGTCGGAAGCCGGGTGAGCAGAGGTGCGCCTATCGGCACGCTGGTGACCGGACATGAGGGGTGTCCGTCCACCGCCTGCCTGCACTGGGGTGCCCGCCGTGAGTCCGGTGCCCACAGTCGTCGTGAATATGTCGACCCGCTCGGACTCCTGCACGAGGTGCCGGTCCGCCTGAAACCGTTGGAGCCGTGACGTGACGAACCACTCCACCAGCCGGGCCCTACGCCGACATTCCGGAGACGACAATCGAGACGTGCCCAAGGAACCAGCGCCCTTCACCTACCCCGAGATCGGTGCCACCCGCGCCACCATGCCCGACGGATACCACCGGTTCCGGCATCGGCGCCCGATCGGCCACGGTCGCGACCTGTTCGACCGCGCGGCCACCCACATCCTCGACTTCGGGATGCAGAAGGGCGTTGACATCTTTCGCGGCGCCGACACCGAAACCGCGCGGCCCGGAACCGAATTGACGGTCGTCCTCCGAATCTGGCCGCTGAGCTTCAGCGCGCCCTGCCGCGTGGTCTACGTCCTCGACGAACCCGACCGCCGAGGCTTCGCCTACGGCACCCTGCCCGGTCATCCGGAGGTCGGCGAGGAATTGTTCGCCGTCGAATACGACGCCACCGACGACACCGTCTACGGCCTGGTCGCCGCCTTCTCCAAGCCCGGCGCCTGGTACGTCCGCCTCGGCGGCCCCGTGGTCCGCCTGATCCAGCGCTGGTTCGCCCACCGCTACTTGAATACCTTGCCCACCAACGGCTGACACGTCACGAGCTCAGCCCTTCCACTCGATGTCGCAGGCCGAGGTGGTGACGTAGCGGCGACGCTGGAAACCTGACAAGTCTCGAGGTGCAGCCGACTCCGGCACCGTTGATATCGACTGTGCCAACCCACCTGATGGACAATCCGGCGGGCACTGGAAGGCGAGCTGCGCGTGGCCGGTCCGCTACCGGCTATCGGGGCACCCCTCGCGACCTGTGGCACGGCCCGCGACCTCGGCGCCGTGTCGGCGCTACGTTCGGCACCCGGTGCAGCGCTCGCCGACCGAGTTCTGCGTCGGTGGGGGTCGCACGCGATGCTCGGAAGCTGCCCGATGACCCCGCGTGTCGCGCGCCGCATTCCCTCGGTGTCCAACCGCAAATCGTTCTGCGCGTCATGTGGTTGCACTACTCCCTTACGCCAGGTTGCCACGCTGGCAGACGCCCCGGCGAGTCGCCCTAAACGGCTGACGAGCGCGGCGAGTCGCGCACGATCCGACCATCGGTTGCGCAGAACACCCAACGTGGGAGCCGAGCCGGTCGCGCTAGCCGTTGAGCAGCACCGCGATCGCGGCGATCAGGGATACCGTCGCGACGGCGAGAGCGGTGGTCCCGACGAATCGGTGACCAGCGCCCACACGCCCGCGGTCGAGTGCGCGGCCGCGGGACCAACCCACAATCGCCAGGAGCAGCGCGACCGCGGCAGCGGCGAGTGGGAGCACCCACGTCGGCCGACCGTCGGTAGTTGCTTCGTGGACAAGGAGCAGGGCGCAGGCGGCCGCACCGAGGGACGTACGCCGCCAGGCGAGGGCCGTGCGCTCCATCGCCAGGGTCGGTGCGGTCACGACAGCGCTACCGCCACGCAGGCGAGTGCGGCGACCACCGCGACGCCGACCGAGAGAACGGGAACCAGGGCCGTTCCCGGCAGCGGTCCCCCGGCGCGCATCGCGAGGTTCACCCGGCGCCAGTGCCGGAAGGCGGCGAGCGCGACGGTCAGCGCCATGATCAGGCAGATCATCGCGATCACACCGGCGAAACCGGCCAGCCGAGTCGGCTGAACCAGGGCGTGCACCGCGACACCGCCGGCGAGCAGACCGAGCGCGGTCCTGATCCACGCCAGGAACGTGCGTTCATTGGCGAGGGTGAACCGGTAGTCGACCTCTTCCTCACCGTCCCCGGATTCGGCCCCGACCTCGGGCAACGTCACTACCACCACCTCCTGCCCCCATCATGCGCTACCGCGATCCCTACACTCGTGAGCGTTGCGAGCGGAGCGTCCGCCATGTCGCCCGCCGCCGATCTATTCGCCACTATGCCGCCCACCTGCGGTCGTTCGGCCACTCGATGATGCCGCGGCTACGCCCCCGTTGCCGTTCTGCTCACAGGCGCGGCACAATCCCACACCGGACTCGTTCCCAGGGCGCAGTCTCCAATCGGGCACGGCACAGGGCCTGCCGATGATCCTCGCCCGGCGCGATCGGCCGGGCCCCAGCGCGGTCCGCCACCAACGCCTACGACCTGCGCGGACTGCTACGTCTCGGCATCGAGCACGTTTCGCGACGGTCAGGCGCGGGGGTGAGCTTGGTCGTGTACTCGTTTGAGGCGTTCGATGGAGACGTGGGTGTAGAGCTGGGTCGTGGCCATGCTGGCGTGGCCGAGGAGTTCCTGAACAACGCGGAGGTCGGCGCCGCCTTCCAGGAGGTGGGTGGCGGCAGTGTGGCGCAGGCCGTGCGGGCCCATGTCGGGGGCGCCCGGGATGGCGGCGACGACCTCGTGGACGACGGAGCGGGCTTGGCGTTGGTCGAGTCGGCGGCCGCGCTGACCGAGGAGCAAGGCGCGGCTGGAGTGGTCGTTGGCCAGGGACGGGCGACCGGCGCGGAGCCAGGCGTCGAGCGAGGTGTCGGCAGGACCACCGAACGGCACCGAGCGTTCCTTGTTCCCCTTGCCGAGCACCCGAACCAGGCGGCGCTCCCGATCGATGTCATCGATATCGAGGCCGCACAGCTCACTGACACGAATTCCGGTGGCGTACAACATCTCCACGATCAGGCGATCCCGCAGCGCCATCGGATCCTGCTGCGCCGCTCCGGATTCCGCCGCCCCCATCGCCTGTTCGGCTTGATTGCGGCCGAGAACCGCGGGCAGCACGCGATGTGCTTTCGGGGCCTGCAGGCGCAAGCCCGGATCGACACCGAGCCGACCGGTTTCGGTCAGCCACGCGGTGAACGTTCTTGCCGCCGAAGCACGTCGAGCCAGGGTCGTCCGCGCCACTCCCGCCGCCGCGAGCTCGGCCAGCCACGATCGCAACAACGGCAGATCCAGCTCTCGCACCGCCGAATCCGCCGACCGCGCGTACAGATGCTCGAGCAGCGACCGCACATCTCCCAGGTACGCCCGCACCGTGTGCGCCGACCGATTCCGCCCCAACCGCAGATGCCGCCCGAACTCGGTGAGCAACGCGGTCAGATCATCAGGCAGCACATCCATGACCCCCACCGTCACCCTTCCCCGCCCCCCACGCAACCCACCACGCCGCCTGCCGGGTGCCGCCGTCAGCTCGCCCGTCGACTGGATGTCCGAAACCATCCACCGGAGTCGCAGCCGACCAATTCGGCGAGTTCCAGGCTCGGCAGGACCGCCCGGACTGTGGCCAGGTCCAGGCCGCATTGTTGAGCCAGTTCGCGGGGAACGCGCGAGCCGATGGCGGGGAGAGCCGCATAGATTTCGGCTTCGGCGCCGCGGAGTTGGGCGACGGGATCCACCGGGTTGCCTTCGGCGACCGGGAGGCGGAGGGGGCCCGCTTCGTCGATGATGTCCTCGGCGCGGGTTACCAGGAGGGCTTCGCCCTCTCTGATCATTCGATGGCAACCTGCCGAGGAGGCCGAGCCGACGGGTCCTGGGACAGCCATGGCCGGTCGGCCCAGCCTGCGGGCCCACTTCACGGTGTTGCGGGCACCGCTGCGAAGTCCTGCTTCGACCACCAGGACACCGTCTCCGAGCGTGGCGATCAACCGATTCCGGGCGAGGAACTGGTGTTTCTGGGCCGAGATGCCCGGCGGGTATTCGCTGACGACGAGACCGCTCTCGGCGATCGCAGCGAGTAGGCGGTCGTGTTGGGCCGGATATGGCCGATCGACTCCGCAGGCGAGCACCGCCACGGTTGTCCCGCCGACAGCCAAGGCCGCGCGATGCGCCGCCGCATCGATGCCGAAGGCCGCGCCGGAAACGATCGTCCACCCCCGACCGGCCAGGTCGCACGCGATCTCACTCGCTACCTGCAATCCGTATCCGCTGCTACACCGCGAACCGACCACCGCGACAGCACGTTCGGACGCGGTATGCAGCGAGAGGGGCCCCCGCGCCCACAGCACCAGCGGGACGGCGGCCTCACGATCGCGTTCGGTGTCGAGTTGATCGAGTCCGAGCATCCGCCAGCCGGGCCATTCCTCGTCATCAGGGGTGATGACCCGTCCGCCCAGGCGCGCGATGGTTTCCAAATCCTGTGCCGCCGCGTCGATCTCGCGCCGTATGGCGGTAGGACCACGCAAAGCCGCGGGCAACTCGTGCTCGCGGACCGCACGGGCGGCCTCACACACCCCCACCGAGGCGATCAATGCCGACAGGGGCGCGCACGGCCCCTGCACCACCCGCGACAGGTACACCCAGGCGAGTCGGCGTTCGTCCGGATCACCGTCCAGATCCACCACGTCACCGACCGCACGCAACCCACTCATTGCGCACCCCGCTGCCGGAAGTTCAACGACGACATCACATCCTGCACGGTGGGCAGATCACCGTCGCGCAGATCACAGACCGTCCAGGCGACCCGGATCGCCCGGTCGGCGCCACGAGCCGACATTCGCCCCAGTCGTAAAGCCGCCTCGATCGGCGCGATCGATTCCCGTGGCAACTTGAATCGCTTGCGCAGGACATGGCCCGGCACTTCGGCATTGGTCGTCCACCCGTCCGCACTCCACCGCTGCGCGGCGCGGGCTCTTGCTCCGGCAACGCGCGCGGCCACCGTGGTGCTGCTCTCGGCCTGCACGTCGCCGAACGTCGCGCCCGCCTGCCCGTGCATCTGGACCCAGATATCGATGCGATCGAGTAGCGGTCCCGACAGTTTGCCCAGGTAGCGGCGACGAGCCAACGGCGCACAGATGCAGTCGACATCGCGCGCCGGCGCACACGGACAGGGATTGGCCGCGAGTACGAGTTGGAATCGGGCCGGGTACCGGGCGACACCGTCGCGACGGGCGATGCGAACCTCGCCCTCTTCGAGTGGAGTCCGCAGTGCTTCCAGTACTTTCGTGCCGATCTCGGCGCATTCGTCCAGGAACAGCACCCCGCGATGCGCGCGGCTCACCGCACCGGGACGGGCCATGCCCGAACCGCCGCCGATCATCGCGGTCACCGACGTCGAATGATGGGGCGCGACAAAGGGAGCCAGCGTGAGCAGCGGCTGCTCTGCCGAGAGCGATCCCGCCATCGAGTGGATCGCGGTCACCTCCAAGGATTCCGCTTCCGACAACGGCGGCAGGAGGCCCGGAAGACGTTGCGCCAGCATCGTTTTGCCGATACCGGGCGGTCCGGTGAGCAACAGGTGGTGT
>NZ_BDBR01000039.1 GCF_001613085.1 Nocardia salmonicida NBRC 13393 | reverse complement strand
CCCGACCTTCGCTATATCGGCGGTGTGGGTACGGGTTTCACTGCCGCCGACCGACGGGCACTGCGGGATCGGCTGAGCGAGATCGCGCAGCCGGTCAGCCTGATGGTGGGCGCGCCGCGCGCGTTGATGAAATTCGCGCGGATCGTCGAGCCGATCTACGTCGTGGACGTGGAGTACCGGGAACTGACCGCCGACGGTTCCCTGCGCCACCCGTCCTATCGCGGACTTCGACCCGACAAGACCGCCCGCGAGGTCGGCCTACCCGGCTGACCAGGGCCCGGTATTCAGATGTCGAAGTCGCGTCGTTCGCTGTAGTCGCGAAGCAGCCCGGCAATGCTCGAAAATCCGTACCTGACAAGGAAACCCATCAACCCCCACGCGGTGTCACCCTCTTCGGTGAACGGATACTCCAGCAGCGGATTGATCTCGTCGTAGAACGAGCACTCCCGCCCGAACCACTCATACGGCTCCCACCGCGCCCCCGCGAACCGGATGAACAGCACCCCGATCAGGCAGATGCACTGATCGGCGAGCTCGGCGCGCTCGGCCGCCATCGCCATCGGCATATCCGGGAACACGCGAGCGCAGAACGCATCGAGCTGCCGCAGCTCCGGGGCGTCTTCGGCCCACGGGTAGTCGGGTAGCTCCGTCGACCCGGTCGCGGAGTCCAAGAACCGCTGCGCCTGCGCGCGTTGTCTTTCCGGCGACACCCACTCCGTCCAGGCCAGGGTCGCGACCATGGCGTCCACGCTCCCGGCCGCCGTCGTCAGATCGTCATCACTCACCGCTGTGTCTCCGCACTCTCGAATCTCGAAGAAGTCGGTGGGGCAGGCCAGGCTGTGAGCTCGCACGGAGTGACCTTGCGATACTGCCCTGCCCCACCGACTCTTACCGGCACCGGCGTGAGCCGGGCACATTCCCGGATCCAGCTCCCCGACACCGACGGCGAGTCGGCGGACGACCGCGGGGCTTCGGATGCGGTGAGCTGGATTTCGCCCGAAATGCCAGCTCAGGCGGTATTCGCAGCCCGAGCGTCGACGGACTGCTCCGACACCTGGCCGGTCGGCTGGTCGATTGATACCCACCCCAGCGGGGCGAATGCCAGCTAGTTGCTATCGAAACACGGAGAGCGTTACGAAAATGATGGCGCCTGCGTGTGTGGCTCTGACCAGCGATAACCTCGCAATTGCCCTGCGGAAATGTGGCCTGGTACCCTCGATCCAACGGCACAGTTGTGCCCAGCCCAGCCGATCCTGATTGGTTGGGTTTTTTCGTTTCACCTCGAGGCCCCCGGCGATCGCCGGGGGCCTTTTTCGTGTCCACAGGGAGGGCCCCGTCATGTCCACCGCGATTCTCAAGATGTCCGGCGATGTGCTCGCCACCGGCGGCTCGGCCGCGATCCTCGCGTTCGTCGCGCTGGGCCTGGCGGCGATGATCATCGCGGCCATCGCGCTGCTGCGTGCCCGGCGCGAGGACATCCCCACCGTCTTCGCCTCCTTCGCCTCGGCCTTCGGATTCCGCGCCCTGTCCGGCGCACCGGACGCGGCCAAGGCCGTCGCGGCGGACAATGACCCTACGGGCACCGACCTTTCGGAGGCCGGCGAGCAGAAGGCCAGCGGCGAGGACACCCAGCAGGGACTCCACGGCGCGGGCGAGCGGGAGGACCTCGATGGGTAGGAAGCGGGTCGCCCGCGATCCGGTCGGCGACATCGGCACCGACCCCCGCAGCGTGGGCGAATTCGTCGAGCTGCTGCGCGAGGTGCTCGACAGCTTGCCGACCGATCAGCGCGAGGTGCTGATCGCGCTGGCCAACAACTTGACGTTGAGCGAGTTCGCCGGATTCCGTTCGATCCCGATCCAGCAGGTACGCCAGTCACGCACCCGAGGTCTGGCCAGCCTGCGGGCGGCCGCCGCCGATCCGCGCGTTGCCCAGTACCAGGACTTGTCGTTGAGCCGGGCACTGCTCGCCGTGGTGCGCGAGGAGTTCGCCCTGCGGTTCCCGACCGAAGAACTCGCCTATGTCGGCGCCGGATCGGTCACCGAGGAGACCAAGTTCTTCTCCTGCGACAGCCGCACGACGAAATGCATGGAGTGCGGGCACAATCTCGTGCCCGCACTCGCGCGCGGGGACGACGGCCGCGGGCGGCGCAGGATCTTCTGCAGCAACGCGTGCCGCCAACGCGCGTACCGACGCCGCCGCGCGATGCAACAGATCAGCGACGCCGACCTGGCCGCCATGGCGTCGGTGAGCAACGCGATGCGGATCTGACAGGACCGGACAGGTTGGCTCCCACCGCGTCTAGCACCGGGAGCCATCGGCGCGGCCGCCTGTCGGGCTTCGTTCCTATGCTGGTAGTGGACCCTATTCGGGCCATGTGAGGCGAGTCACAGAAGAAAGATTGTCGTTTTCGCGTTCTGGGACTGCCTGGAGGGTGAGGGCCTCGTCCGAGGTCCACGTCCGAGAAGGAGATCTCGATGCACAACGCCAACGAACAGAGCGAGGCGAAACTGAGCGAGGCGGAACGACGCCTGGTGGCCGAAGCCCGGCGGTGGATCGCGAGCCAGCAACCGACGCTGGCCGCCGCGGACTCTGTTCTCGGCGAGCTCGGTCGCGCCGGGACGGCGTCGGCCACCGCCGCGGCCGAGCGCGCCGTGGGTGGCGCGGATTGGGAACCGTCTGTGCGCGACATCGCCGCGCCGGCGCTGCAGCAGGTGAGTCAGGACCTGCTCGACGCGGTAGCGCCGAAGGTCGACACGACCGCGTTCGCCTCGCTGACGGCCTCGGTGCTCGACAAGCACCGGCCCGAGATGGCGCTGGTGAACCAGAAGCTGCTGGGAGTGATCTCGCCGACGATCGATATGGCCACGACCACCGGCTCGTTGGGCTTCTCCTCCTCCTCGCTGGGCCTGGCCCAGTCGTTGGGCACCTCCTCGTTGTTCACCAGCGAGAAGTCGATACTGTCGACCGCCTCGATCCTCGGCCGGCACGTGCCCGCGATGGCGATGATGACGACCGCCGTCCAGCAGATGGTGCCGAAGGTCGACACGACCGCGTTCGCCTCGCTGACGGCCTCGGTGCTCGACAAGCACCGGCCCGAGATGGCGCTGGTGAACCAGAAGCTGCTGGGAGTGATCTCGCCGACGATCGACATGGCCACGACCACCGGCTCGTTGGGATTCTCCTCCTCCACCCTCGACCTCGCGCGGTCGTTGGGCACCTCCTCGCTGTTCATGACCGAGAACAAGTCCATGCTGTCGAGTGCTGGGGTCCTCGGCCAGCACATACCCGCGATGGCGATGATGACCACGGCCGTCCAGCAGATGGTGCCCAAGATCGGTTTGGCCTCCCTCGGGCACCTGACCCGAGTCACCGACGCCTTCACAATGGCCCTGGGCCTGCCGGATGCGTTCGGCAGCATCAGGTTGCCGGTGGTCCGCGAACTCGACCGCATCACCGACAGCCTGCAGGCATCGGTCATCGCGCTCCTGGGGCGCTGGATCCGGCTCGGCGATCTCGGCCATTTCCTGGCGAAGGCTGGATACGGGGCGGCGCTGAGTGCTCGCGACGCCGCGCTGCAGGGCAACCGCGAGGCGGTCGGACAGTTCGCGCGGGTGTGGCTCGGGGTGAGGAAGGTGACCGCCGCGGTCATCGACGCGGTGATCGGCGCACTGTTCGACCCATCGTGGGAACAGGGCGAGGTCGAGCTCACCCTCGACAACCTGAACCGGCTTCGTCGGCGGGAAACCAAACGTGAAGCCAGCCTGCTCGGGTCGAAGGCCAAGGGCGGCGACCTGCGCGTCCGTTCCGTCGACTTCGGCGAGGGCGAGTTCCCGTTCGCCGTCGAACCGTTGTGGGCGCCGCGGCCGGACCCGAACATGGTGCGGCTGGAGGGATTTGATCCGCGCGTGGAGCGGGTGCTCGCTCAGCTCAGCGCCGCCGAACGCGAGGTCGCGCTCGCATGGGCGACGGACAGCTCGAGCACCTGGGGCGAAGCCGCCGTCGAATGTGGGCATGGCCCGGAGAAGGGCGAATCGGTGCGGCGCAAGCTCGGCCGGCTCGGCAAGCAACTCAGGATCAGACAGCTCGCGGCCTAGATGCGGATCGAATACCCCCAGGTAGTAGCCGGTTTCGGCGCCGCGTGGGGGAACGGGGTGACGTTGGTGATGGTCCGCCGCCCTGAGTTTCTTGGCGGAAGCGTGGACGGCGGACCATTCAGCAGATACGGGAGCTTCCCGTTCTGCCCAGTTCTCGCAGTCCAGCGCCCCAAACGCGACTCAATAGTGAAATGAATCACAGATTTCATGAGAGCCCGGTAAGCGGGTAGGTGAACGCGGCATTCACCGGGCAACATTGACGCACAACCGAATACAGCACCTCGACATGTCCTGAGTTTCTTGGCGGAAGCGTGGATCGACGAGGTGGCCCAGCAGATACGAGAGCCGCGCCTTCGTGCGGCTCTCCTGATCAGGAGATCGCAGATGAGTGCCCAGCACCCACCTGGCGTTGACGGCCAGGCATCCCTCTATCCCCCGGCGTCGGCGCCGGACTATTCACGCCGTTTCGTGCTCAACCTCGCCGGTTCGGCGACCTCGCTGGGCTTCTCCACGGTCGCCCACACCGTCGCCGCGCCCAGCGCGCCGGCCTCCGGGTCCGGCGAGCAATCGGCAGCGCCCACGCTGATCTGGATGATCGGCAGCGTCGGCTGGCTGACGGTGACCGTCGGCTGGATCGCCCTGCGGGAATTGCGGTACGGCTTCAACCGGGCGTTCCCGCGTGTGGTGATCAACCAGCACCACCACTACCACCTGACCGACCCGGGCAGCGGGGCGGAGGATCGCAAGCGCCGCACGAAGACCGGCAAGCGTTGAGCGGCACCGTCATGGCAACCACAGACCGCGGGCCCAGTACTTCGGAAGGTCGACCGGCACACGCCGAGGACGCCACTGCCGAAGGCTCTGAGCACGACATGGCACCGTCGGGCAACAAGCTCATCGAACGCATCGAGCGCAACGAGTCGTTCTATCGCTCGACCGCCGAGGACGGCAACGCCGACGCGATGATCAAGCTGGGCATGCTGCTCCAGACGCGCGGCCAGTTCACCGAAGCCGAGAACTGGTACCGCACATCGGCTGCGGCGGGTCGTGCCGAAGCGATGCTGCTACTGGGACTCCGGCTGCACCGGCGCGGCGATCACGACGGAGCTAAGAAGCAGTTCTACGAACTACTCGACGCCACCTTCCATGACCGCGTGGCCGCCGCGGACCTGCGCGTCGAAGCGTACTTCCAACTCGGTTCGGTGTTCCGTGAGCTCGGTGACCTCGACGAGGCCAAGGAATGGTGGGGCTACGCCGCCCAGGATGGTCACCCGAATGCGATGTTCCCGCTGGCGACCCTGCTGTGGAAGCGCGGCGACGTCGCCGAGGCCGAGACCTGGTTCCGGCGCGCCGCCGACAGCGGCGACGTCGAGGCCATGTTCGAGCTGGCCGTTCTGCTGCAAGAACGCGGTGAGCACGAGGAAGCCGGGGAGTGGTTCCAGCGGTCGGCTCGCCGTTCGGCGGGCCCGTTCGGCGGCACCCGGGCAGCGACCCGCTCGGCTGTCGATCCGGCGCCGAGCTGCGGCACGCACCGGGACGAGATCGCGGAGTTCTACGTCTCGTTCCAGCCGGCGTTGCACGCCTACGCGCGCCGCGGCGCGTCCGATGTCAGCGACGCCGCCGACATCGTCCAGGACGCGATGATCCGTCTGCTCCACGGGTGGGAACGCTTCCGGGTTCTCTCGCGCGACGAGCTGGTCGCGATCGCGTTCGCCTCGGTGCGCTACTCCTGGCTGGACCGGCGCCGTGAGCAGCGCCGTGGCGCCCGCCATGTCGTCGAGATGCCGGTCGACTACCTCACCGACCTCAGCGACCCGACCGCGGTTGAAGGGCACGAAGGGCTGGTAGCGGAGGAAACCGCCCAGCGGGTCCTGCGGATCCTGCCGCTGCGCCAGCGCGAGATCATGTCGCGCGTCATCGCGGGCCACACGGTCGCGATGATCGCCGAGGAACTGGAGATGAACGCCGCGACCGTGCGAAGGCTGTTGCAACGTGCGCGGATCCGGATCGCCGACGAACTCGATTTCCGGCCGCACCGCCCTGGTGGGGAGCCCAAACAACGATGAGCTCCTGCTCGGCAATGGTGCTGCGCGCCGACTACCAGCTGGCGTCGGCGCGCAGCTCGCCCACCAGGGAGATCACGCGGGCGGTGCGCGGGTCGAGCCACACCGCTGCCCCATCGACCTCGCGGGCCCGCAGCACGCGGCTGCCCCGGCTGGGCCATTGCACGAACTCGTAGCCGCCCAGTTCGGTCTGGGCGATGTCGGCGACCGCGACCGCGGCAGTGGTCGCTGACGAGGCGGCCGGCGTGCCCTCTCCCACGCGGAACCCGCCGACGGGTCCTGTTGTGCCCCATCCGATCATGATCGTGTCGTCACCGGTGATCGCCAGTTCCCACACCAGCCGGTCCGGGTCGATGTCGCGGCCGTGGCGCAGCACACGCAGGTCGGACGCGACCGCGGTGATCGCATCGACCCACACCGGCGGCGGGTCGATTCCTACACCCGGGCTGTCGATGACGCCGATCCCGGAGCCAGTGCGGCCGAGCCGCCACATCAGCAGATCGTCAGTGCCGAACGTGGGCAAGGGCATGGCGACTACGATCCCATGCCTCTCTTGCCGATCCGGTCCAAGGCCCGCAGCGCGTCGCGGCGCCGCTTCGGGTCAGGATGCAGGGACGCGGTGACGGTGGGAATGATCCGGATCAGCACCGAATCGCGCCGCCAGTAGGCGATTGCGGGAATGAGCAGCAGCAGAAGTTCAGTCGGCACGGGCGTTCCTCAACGATCGGAAAGGGAGCCCGGCCCGCGGCCAGCAGCGCTGTCGACTCGCAGGATAGCCCGGTTCGGGTGCGTTTCCCGGTCACCACGCCGTGCGTCGATGGGCGCGGGCAGCCGAAGAAGTCGTCGTTCCAGTGCGATCGGCATCGGGGTCACTTCCGGTCGACCAGAAGGTAGTGGTCGCGGTCGGCGAAGCGGTCGGCGGACAGGATCGCCTGGCCGGCCCGGTCGCGGCCGGGCCGGTGGGAGCGGCAGATCGCGAGGACGCGGCCGCCGGGTTCGGGCCGGACGAACTCGATCTGGAGGCGGCGGCGGGGGCCGGTCAGTTCGTGCCAGGTCTGGCCGTAGGCGAGGCGGCGGCCGTCGGGCAGCGGGTAGGAGGCCAGTCCCCCGCGCCACACGGCGAGCGCGGCCGCGACAGCGTGCTCGGGGTCGGCGGCCCCGGCGAGCAGCTGTCGCAGGATCACCTGGCGCTGTCCCTCGTCGGCGGCGAGGTACTGTGCGCCCAGCTCCGTACCGAACTCGTGGTCGTCGCGGTAGTCGTCGGTCATGACCCTGCCCCGCCGGTTTCGCGGCGCTTGTTCTCCATCGCACCGAGCAGGAACTGCAGGGGCGACAGCTCGACCGGATTCGCCTCGGCGAGTGCGCGGTTGAGCATGCGGCGGGCGGTGTCGCGTTCGCCGTCGGTGGCGCCGTGGTCGGCGAGGGCTTGCAGGCGGGCGATGCGTTCGGTGCTCATCGGGCCGTGCTCCGGACGAGCTCCCACGGTGCACCGCCGCGCACGGTGGTGATGGCGCCGGTGCCGATCTCGTCGTGGCCGCGACGCTCGGGGTCGACGTCGAAGCCGTAGCCGTCGCCGAACCTGATCACCGCGCGGGGCCAGTAGATGGTGTCGGGGGTCATCACGCCCTTGACGACGCCGATCAGCGGTAGTCCGCGCTCGACGACCTCGGCGGCCTTGGCGGCGCCGGTCTTCCAGACGGCCACGATCGCGCGGGCGCGTTCGGGGGGGTTCAGGCCAGCGGTGTTGTGGTGGTCGTATCCGGCGTAGCGGCTGAACAGGGTCGGGGGCAGCGACTGCACGTCGTAGAGCGGGTCGGTGCGCTCACCGAGAGGCCCGAGGGACACCTGCAGGTAGTCGAACGGCAGGACGGGCCGGTAGGGGTGGCGGGCGAGGAAGTCGGCCAGCTCGTCGGCGTCGATGCGGCGGTGGGCGCCGGTGCCGTGGTCGGTGAGGATGCCGGTCGCGGTCAGTGCGGGCAGGAAGTGTTTGTCGGGCTGGTAGCCGGTGCGGTCGGCGACGATCCGCGCGAAATCGGAGCTGGTCAGGAGGGGCACGGGGACCAGCCTAGCAAAATGCCAACGATTCGCGCCAACGAACTATGGAAAGGATGACGGGCAACGTGATACGTTGGCATGTCGACCGCCAGCCAGTTCCCGACCGGGCTTCACTTCCACTTGCGCTAACGCACATTAACGCAAGTGGATTCGCTGAAATCCCAGATAGACGAGGGTTTTTTGGTAGTATTGCCCAGGTCGGGGCGTGATCGGTGTCGACGGCCGAATCTATGCTCGTACCATCTGTCCAGCTCAGCGACCGATTTCAGGGGTATCCACCATGGCCGACGAACCACCGCACCCCGCCGACGCGCTGGTGCCGCGCCTGATCGAATCCGGCCCGATCGAGCCGCTCGGCGTCGGCGAGCTCCAGGTGCCCGCTGCCGGACCGGGTCGAGCCGGAGCTGCCGTCCTGGCTGCGCGCGGTCGACCCGGGCATTGACGCCGCCAACGGTGTCGACGCCGCCGAACGGCCGGTGCCCGACAGTCCCTACACCGGTCCCCGGCCGGATCGTGGCAGAAGTCGAGGCCCGGATCGCGGCCCACGAGGCACGGGCATTGGCGACCTTTCGTCACCGTGACGACACCGTCTCCCAGCTGCTGCGCGATGCCGCGGGGCAACGAGTTCGACACCGATCACATCGCCTGACACGCCGAACAGCTCGCCGAGCTGCGGCGCAGACACCCGACCTCGCCGTCCTGGGCGCGCTGGTCGACAACACCATGACCACTCTGATCACCGGATCACGTTGAAAGGCATCACCCATGCTCACCGCTGAGACCGGACACCCCGGTGTCGACTTGTATCTCGTGGACGCCCGCGGTGTCGCGACCCCGGCGTTCCCCGACACCGGCCTGCGCATGGATCAGGTTCATCAGCACCTGCCCGGTGACCCCCGGACCGCGTGCGCCGCAGCCGGACTCGGACACCTCAGCACGCCCCCATCCCCACTGCCCCGCCAGGACGACAGCGAAGCTGACGACACCTACACCGCCCGGGAAACCGCGCGGCTGCGCGCGGTGACTGGCCCCGGCATCGCCCTGCACAAGCTGACCGGCAGCGAGTTCGGGGGCTGGTGGGTCACCGCGACCGAGTGCGCGCAAGCCCTCGACGGCTGGAAGGCCGCCGGGTCGCCCGCGCTGCCCGGGGACGATCTGGCGCAGTTCCTCACCCGCGCGGCCGCCTCCGGCGGATTCCGGGCGTGGCAGGCGTACTGACCCGCACGATGACCACACCCGAGCCCAATACCGGCACCGAGTCCGGACCCGCGCCACTGCGTCTGGCATCAGCGGCCGATGCTGTGCGGGCCGCAGCGTCGACTGCGGCGGACCGGCTCGAGCAGGCGGGGCGCCCAGCCTCGACCACCCGCTCCTACGCCTCCGCGCAGCGCCGATACGAGTCCTGGTGTTCGGCGGCCGATCTCGTGGCGGTCCCAGCCGACGAAGACACGGTCCGGCTCTACCTGGCCGCGCTCGCCGACGACGGGCGGGCATCCTCGACGCTGGGCGTGCACCGCGCCGCCATCGCCCGCCTCCACGCCGACACCGGCCACCCCGACCCCACCCGAGGACCCCGAGTCACCGCGATCCTCAGTGGCAACCGCCGCGAGGCCGCCGGCGAAGGCCGCGGCCCCAACCGCGCCCCGGCCGCGACCCTGCCGAAACTGCAGGCCATGGTCGCGGCCACCGCCGCCGACACCAGCACGTGGCGCAAACAGATCGCCGCCCGCCGCGACCTGGTCATCCTCACCCTCGGCTACGCCGACGCGATGCGCCGCGCAGAATTGGCCCGCCTACACATCAACGACCTCACCCTGATCACCGACAGCGACGCCAGCGAGCCGCTGCTACAGATGCGGCTACGCGGCACCAAAACCCGTCAGGAAGAGATCACCTACACAGCAGTGCCGCGCGGTGCCCGCGACGCCCGAACCTGCCCGTGGTGCGCGCTGCACCGATGGCTGGCACTGTGCGCCGACTACGACACCGCCGACAACGAGACCATCGCCAAAGTCGCGCTGAGGGCCCGCCTGCGCCGCGAAGCCGACGACGACCTCAGCGTCCACCGCTGCGATCGTCCATGGCCGGCGCGAGGGCGCTCCAGCAAGCCACTGCTGCGCCGCCTCACCCACGGCGGACTCCCCCGCCCCCAGCCACTGTCCGGCTTCTCGATCAGCCAGATCATCGCCGGGCGCGGCCTAGACGCGCGGCTCAACGTCCCGGTGCGGGGTCACTCGCTGCGTAGCGGCCTGGCGACCCAGATGTTCGACATGGGCGCCACCGCCGACCAGGTGATGGCGGTGACCCGCCACGCCACCGTCGAATCCGTCCGTCGCTACGACAGAAATCAGTCTCGGCGGGCGGCCGAACAGGACACCGGCCTGTGACCGATCCACTCGGACTGTCCGGCCCCGCCGCCCGCCTGTTCGACGAGTTCCTGATCTGGTGGCTGGTCGCCTCGCACCCCGGTTCCGACCTGCCTGCGATCCCGGCTACCGCCGACGCGGTGCGCGAGTTCCTGGCTGAGCACCCCGTCACCCCGGGCACCGTGCTGGCATACCTCGACGAACACCCCGGCGGCGAAGGGACACAACGCAACCGGGTCGCCGCCCTCAATGCCGCCCACCGCATCATCGGCGCGCCCATCCCCGGCGCAGCCGAGGCGGTGCGACGCGCCCTGAACCCCAAACGCGCTGCCCGACTAGCCGAAGCGAAAGCCCTCGCAATACCGGTGATCGGCGGGTTGCCCACCCACGGCGCTGACGGCCTGCTGGGGCGACGCGACGCGGTGATCGTGCTCTTGGCCACCTCCGGCCTGTCCTGGCACCAAATCTCAGCGCTCACACTGGGTGACGTGGCCATCACCGACACCACGGTGACCATCGGTGCGCAGCCCCTCCTCGAGCTCACCGCTACCGGGCTGGAGGGCAGCTGCCCCGTCGCCGTCTTCCGCCGCTGGCTGGCACTGGTAGCCCACTCCCCCACTGCCACCGGCCACATCGTCGTCGCAAAGGCCATGGCCGAGCCCGGACACGACCCCGCCATGAGTCCAGTTCTGATGCAGCGCTATGCGAACCAGCCCCTACTGCCGGTCTTCGATGAGCGGGGAATGGCAACGGGCCTCCTTCACGAGCTTGAGCCCCTACCGCTCGAAGCGATCGCTGGAATCACCAGGGCGCTCCTGTGTGCAGCCCCAACATCGCCGGGCCACCAGCTCGACTCCGACTACTACGATCGAGGCCTCGCCGCACGCCGTCGCGAGCGCCCGATCCTGGGCGAACTCGACGACCTGCTAGACCAATTCGACGACATCCTCGCCCGCTTCACGACTTAGGAGTCGAGCCGCGAGGCGACTGCACACGGGGCAATTCACGGTGAATTGCCCCGTGGAGTGACACGGTCCAGCTTCCTTGGGACGCAGCCCACTCCGGATCCGGCGGCAATTCACCGTGAATTGCTGGGCGAGTGCACTTCCGAACGAGCCCCGCTCGGCCTACCATGGTGTCGACTCTCGTGTTGCGAAGTGGCGCAGCACGATCCCTCGCCCCCGATCGGGCTTCGATCCCCGACTGGAGCTCACCCCGAACCTGGATAGCAATTCACCGTGAATTGGCACCCGTCGAAGACACCGAAACAGCTCACCCTCACGGATTCGATCGCCTCGCCCCAAAGGCTCCGATGGTATATAGTGGTATTACATGTTTTACGTGTAATACCCACGAGGAGGATGGATGTCCCGTCTCACACGTGAGAACCCCGCGAACCGCTTCCGGAACCGCGGCGGCAGCCAGAAAGACGCCGCGTCCGATGTGAGAGAGACAGCCTCGGGGGCCACGATCAACACCGCAGCGATTGCTGGCGCACAGTCCGACGGGGGTGGCGACGTAGCGGCCGCGCTGGCGAGCATCCACGCACAGGCGGCTGCCGCGGGGCTCGCGATCGTAGATTTGCCGGTGAGCACCTTGGCGCCTCATCCCCTCAACGCGAAGCGTCGATCCGCCCCACAACCCGGCCACCCGAAGTGGGAAGAACTCGTCGGCTCGATCCGGGAGGTCGGCCGTGTCGTCATCCCCCTGCTGGTCGTTACCCGCGCCGCGTTCCTCGAGCACCGGCCCGCTCTCGTCGACCGGGTTCCGGCCGACGCCGAACACATCGCCATCTACGGGCACAGACGCTCCGCGGCCGCCCGCTTCGTGGGGCTCGACACTGTTCCTGTCATCGTCGACGACTCGGTCATGGAGAACGGCGGCGATCTCGTTGCAATGGGTCTGGAGAATTCCGGCCGCGACGACCTGGACATCCTGGAAACGGCGCATCAGTACGCGAACTTCATCGATGACGGATTGAGCCAGCCTGCAATTGGCGAGATCATGGGTGTCAGCCAGCCAACGGTCAGCCGTCATCTCGCACTGCTGTGGTTGAGCCCCGAAGCGCAAGCCGTCGTGTCGACCGACAAGAAGGCGGGCACGATCGGCCTCGTCGCAGCCGAGACCCTGGCTCGCGAACTGCCGATCGGCAAAGCGCGCTGGGAGTGGCAGTCCTTTATCGACGACGACTCGACCTCACCCGAGCGGGCGGACGACCAGCGCACTGCGCTGACCTACATCCTCGAGGGAACTCCGGCCAAGCGCGCCGTCGAGCGAGTCCGGGCAGAGCGGCGATCTCGGCTCGTCGCTGCGGAGTCCGGCTTCGAGCTGATCGAGGACCCCCGTGCTCGATTCGGCGCGCAGTTCGACCGCCACCAGCTGTTGGAAGTTCCCGCCGCCGGCACGGGCGGTGTCGTCGCGGCCCTCGATGCCGACACCCGGACGCTGGTGTACTTTCGCGAAACTATCCCCGAGTCCAAGCCGACCGACGATCGGGCTGCGTCAGCGGAGCCTGTGGAGCAGACCGGCCCCGCCGGTCAAGCGGTGGAGGGCGATGAGGACTCGCGACTGCGCGCGGCCGCGCAGCGTGCACGGCGCGCGGCTGCGGCGACCTCGGCAGCAAAAGGGGCTAGCAAAGACCGCCTGAGTACCCTGCTGATCCAGCTCACCAAGAGTCGCGTCCGTACTGACGCTCCGCGAGTGTGGGCGCTGGCCCATAGCTGGCTTCACGTCAGCGATGCAAGCTCGGCTTCTGAATGGCAGGCCCGATTCGAGAGGGAGACTGATCCGAAGGCCATTCAGCGCGGGCTCTGGGCTGTTGCACTTGCGGCGTGTGAGACGCGGGCCTCCGACAAGAGCCGTCCGTGGGATCAGCTCGATGCCACCTATTTCACCTGCCTGAGTGACACTGCCGAGTACACACCCACCGCCTGGGAGCTGGCGCGACTCTCGAAACTCCGCTCCGACGTCGAGTCAATTCACGGTGAATTGACTGCCGAGAACCACGCCCAAGATTCCACCGAGGCCGTCGGGTCTCCCGTCGACTGACACCACACCATCGGGGCAATTCACGGTGAATTGCCCCCCACCGAAGGAGCGACTCACGTGTCGACCGCCGCGTATCTCAGTATGTCCGGATCTACAGGAAAGACGGTCACGGCCGTTACCACGGCGTGCAGGCTCGCTGCTCTGGGCCTCGATGTCGACATCCTCGACATCGACCTGCAGGCGAACCCGACATCCTGGCTTGGATACGACGAGTGGGACGGCCCGACGATCGCTGATGTCCTGCGCGGCGATGCCTCGCTCAAGGAAGTTCGCTTGCCCGCCCAGTACTACGTGGGCAGCAACGAAAGCGGCGAAGATGTGTACAAGACCCTCGATCGCGTGCGGATTATCCCCGCGTCTCGCAAGGCGTTGAGCCCCCTGATGGTGGAGATGGTGAGTAAGCCGACGCTCGCGACCAGGCTGCGCGACGCGATGATCGACGAAGCAGTCAACGATCCAGACCAACTCGCAGATGTCCGGTTGCTCGACTGCGGTGGTGTCGACAGCCCGTTCAACACGCTCGCGATGCTGGCGTGCACGGCAGAAGTCGATTTTCCTGACGGAGGGACGGGGATGAGCGGAGTGATCACCTGCTCGGCACCAGCTCGCAAGGAGATGGAGGGCCTCGACCCGTTGATCACGATGCTCGCGCAGACCAGCAAGCTCTACAACCGGAAGATCGACCTTCTCAGCATCGTCCCGACGATTGTTCCCACCGCGACAGGCGCAACGACAGCGGGGGAGAGGTCGTTGCGTGAGTACCACTTCCGTCCCGCGACAGGTTTCCACGAGATGCTCGAAATTATCGAGGATCAGTACGCAGATGCCGCAGTCTGCGGGGTAACACCGCCCGTTCGGGAAACCAGACACGTGAAGCGAGCCTTCAACGAGGCCATCCCCTTGCATGCCTATCGCCCCACACGGGAGGTTGCGACCGACTACGACCGCGTGGTCGAGCACCAACTCTCCCGGGGTCTGTGGCCATCCGTTCCGCGACGTGCGGCCTGATGGGGCCCGCGAAGCGAGATCCGACAGTGAGCGTCCGAGCTGATCTCTATCGGCGAGTCAGGGCGGCGGTGCGACTGATTCAGCAGAAGGGCAGGCCGGAGTTCGGCATGCGCGAGTTCGTCGAGCTGGCGCTCACCGATCAACTGCGACAGGTGGAGATCACACACAACGACGGCAACGCCATCACTGGCGACGACGTGCCGCTCAAGCGCGGGCCGCGCCTTTCCGGCGGTGCCGACGCCGGCTAATGGCCTACAACCAACAACTCTGCGCAATTCACCGTGAATCGCGCGCAACGACCAGGAGGGGATGATGGCGACTCAACAACAGAATGGTGCGGTCCTCGACCGAGTCGAGCGCTTATCGGCTGAACTAAACACAGCGCTCGTCCTCGCACCGATGCAGGCACGCCGCGAGCTGACCGACGTTCGATCGGATGATGAGCTGGATCACGAGAAGCGCCAAGCGCGCCAGCTGCGGGGTCTGAGGCGCGAGCAAGAGTTCCGAACGGCCCGCGCGGAGATTCGGGCACAGGGCAGGGCCGCGCGTGCAGAACTTCGACGGAGCGCGGCCGAACGGCGACTGTCTCGGATCGGCACACCTGAGTACCGCCGGCTACAGGCCTACCAACGGTCGGTCTGGACCTCTCGCGTACTGATTACGCTCGTCTGCATTGCGCTGGGCTGGGCCGCGGTAAACGTACAGAAGAACCTCGCTCCGACCTCAACCTGGGCTGACCCGTTGTGGTGGTTCTCCTTCGGAGCGGAGGCGATCGTGTCCGGGTTCGTCGTCGCGCTGATGCTGGTATCCACCACGGCCACCAGCGTGCGGTTGGAGTTGGATCGTGGCAAGGCCATCGCCTTCGAGGTAACTCTGATGATGGTCACGCTGGCCATGAACGCTGGGCCTCACGTGGCAGCGAAGGACTGGGGCACCGCGGCGAAGTTCTCGGTGGCGCCCGCCATGATCGGGATCGGCATGGCTCTGCACGGGTGGATCTCCAGCCGCTACAGCGAAATTCTTGCCAAAGCCGATGCCGATCTTGGTGGAGCACAGCCGGATTCCAATCTCGTAGTCGAGGACAACAGCGGGCTGAATGTCGAGCCCGGCCGCGAGGCTGAACTCGAGGCGGCCGGCGACGACAGCGACGAAGATGAGATCGACATCCGCCGAATCGCAGAGACGATCGTGGCGGAGTCCGCCCCGCCTTCAGCTCGCACCAGAACCGAGGATTACGAGCGGATCGTTTCGACTGTCGAGTCGATCCTCGGCGCCTATGAGCTCGGGGACGACGCGAGCCTGATCTCCACCTCGTTCAATGTTGCCGAGGATGATGTCTGGCGATTGATCGACCGGGCTGGCGAGCTGGCCAAGGACCCTTCAATCACGGAGCCGGTCGCCGCCTAGAGGACGTCACACCCTACGTCACTGTGACGAAACCGAGTGGAGCGGTGTGGCGCCAGTGATCCGCGTGCCAGTGACTTCCGGTGACGCCGTGAGGGAAACCACGGATGAAGAGGCACGGGTTCCGTGTTAATCTAGACGAGCAAAGAACCATCCCTCGGGACTACGGTCCTGACAGACGGTCTGGCCCCTGGTGTCAGCTACGGCCCCCAGGGGCTGCTCTGTGTTTGGGGTCAGGTGACCGGGTCGACGAAGTGCATTCGGGCCCGGATCGGCTCCACCAGATTCTGGTCACCGCGGCCGGTGATCGACTTCCGAAACGCCGAGGAGACCAAGTCCGGCAGCCACAGCAGGTGCTCGAACTTGGGAGAGACCATCTGCACCTGCATGCCACGGTGGATCTTGCCCTCCCGACGAAGGTCGGAGACGTGCTTGCGGTCGAAGTTCGCTCGGTTTCGCGGCGTGCGCTCCTCGAACACCGCCAGGTCGACCCGTCCCCAACTGGGCCCGCCGCACGACAGCGCCGACAGCAGGCCTCGCAGGCACGCGCGGCGGGCTTGTTCGACATCGGTGTCGGTCTCGTCGACCTGGTGCTCGTGGGCGAGCAGGCACAGTTCGGTGCCCTGCCCGAGGTACTCGAGCATCGCCAGCGTCTTCTTCCACCCATCACCGGTCAATAGCTCGTCTGTTGTGTGCCAGAAGGTCCCTCCGGCGATCTCGCGCAGCCGGTGCCGCAGATCGGCCATTTCCGCGCGGTCGACTAGCACGGCAGTGAACACGTAGAACGCGGGCAAGCCCGCACCTGGGCGCTGGAACGTCTCGTCGAGGTAGGCCACGGGGCCGGCGGTGTTCGCGTACGCCTGATCCAGCCCGGGGTGCGAGCGTTCAGCTGACATCGGAACATCCTGGCACACGCGCGATTAGGGAGTTGAGGAACATCCGCGCGGACTGCCCCCGGTAGCGGCCAGTGTGCTCGGCTGCGGCGAAGTGCTTCCGACCTGCCAGAACATCCAGACTGGCCGGAAGCGGAGAGGCGTGGTTAACTGTCCATCAAACGCTACACAATCAAAAATGATCGCGTGATTGGTAGGGGACGACATGATCGGCACGGTGTTCGCACGAGGACGGGCGTTGACCCGTCCTCTGTCGCGGGCGCTTCGTGATTCGCTTCTTCTCCAGCAGATTCCGCATGCAGCTCGACCAGTGCGTCAGCACTCGTCAGGGTCAGATCCGCCCCACCGCATTCGCAGTGCGGTCGCAAGTTCTGTGACCGGCACGTGCTGCTATTCGGACCGGGGCGTGCCCTGATCGGCGCCTTCTCCCGGACATAGGTCGGGTGCCCCTCCACAGGACTGGAGAGACACCCGGAGCACTCTGCCAGCGGCGGCCACCGCTCGCAGAGCACATGCAGATTTCTCAGGAGAGCTCTGCCATGACCACTGTAGATGTAGCGACGATTCTCGCGGGCCTCGATAACTCCCGCCCGCCGCTGATTTCCCCGTCCACCGACCCGACGACCGAATCGCTGCGAACGGCAATTCTCGGCTCATCGCGGACTCTGCACCGCCAGATGCGTGACCGGATCGCCAGCCTCGGTGACCGCCCCCGGTCGGGCATGACCTACAGCAGCGAAGCTGCGTTGGCGCCGGAGCTGCTGCGCGGGGCGATCACCGCGCTGGGAGGCTCGGCGGCGGCCATCCAGTCCGATCCGCGACTGCGCGGCGTGCTGTGCGAGTGGGCCGCGATCTGTGCCCCGCACCTGCTGCCGGTGCTCACCGGCCACCTCGATCTGTCCATCGGCGCGATCCTGGCTCTGGGCAACGACAGCGCGTACCAGAACGCGCTGTTGGCCGACCTCGATACCGGTGCGGCCGTGGGGGAGCTGCTGCTGACCGAGCTGGGCGGGACCAATGGTGCCGATCAGCAGACGACCGCCACCTGGGACAGCACCCGTGGCGGATGGTGGCTCGACTCGCCCACCCCCGAGTCGTGGAAGTTCATGCCCAACATCGCCGATCCGGCGGTCCGGAAGGTCGGCGTCGTCACCGCCCGCGTGCTCGTCGAGGGCCGGGACGAGGGCGTCCTGCCGTTCCTGATGGCGTTCCGCACCGCGGACGGGCTCGCCGCCGGCCTGCACGTGCTGTCCCTGCCGGACAAGGCGTGGACGCCGATGGACCACGCGCTGATTCGGTTCAACGCCGCGTTCGTTCCCGCCGACGCGCTGCTGGGCGGGGACTGGGCATTCGTGGGGCACAAGGGCCCGGAGTTCGTCGGGCCGGTGCGCGGGCGGTTCCATCGTGCGATCGCGGCATTGGGGGAGGGCAGGCTGGACCTGGCCGGTGCGGCGGCGGCCGCGGCGCGCGCTGGGGTGGCGGTCACGACCAACTACGCGGCCCAACGGCGGCCGGGTGGGCGGACCACGATGATCGACCGGGGAACGGTGCGCCGTGATCTGGTGTCGGCGACGGCATCGGTCTACGCGACCAGCGTGCTCGGCAGGCGCATCCAGAATCTGCGCGCGGCCGCGACCGCCGAGAGCCCCCTCGCGGGCGTCTGGTCGATGCTGGCCAAGCCGCTGCTGGCCTGGACAGCCCACGACGTGCTGCTCACGTGCCGCCAGCGCGCCGCCGCGCAGGGCTCGCTGCGGGTCAACTGGATCGAGGACTGGATCGGCGCCTGCGAAGGCATCATCACCGCCGAAGGCGAATCCCAGCTGTTGTGGAAGCAGGCCGCCCAATCCTGCGACACCACCGCGCTGCGCCTTCCCGCCACACCGCCCCACCTTCCCTGGTGGGTGCGGATGCTCGGCGACCGCGAGCTGGTCATCGCGGCCGGTCTGCGTCGCGGCGACTTCACCGCGGCCGGGACGGCGATCGATCCCGACACGGCGGCAGTCGAACTCGCGGCCGCCACCAGCGAACGTCTCGCCGCGACGGCGCTGTACGCCGCCTCGACCACTGCCGCCGATGCGGCCGCGCGTGAGCTGCTGGAGTCGGCTGCCGCGGTGTACGCGCTGGAGCGCATCGACCGGCGTGGAGCCTGGTATGCCGGGCACCGGCAGCTCTCCGCGCGGCGGGCCCAGAGCATTCACCACGAGCTCCGCCGCCACCGCGAGCATCTGGGTGAACACCTGGACGTGCTCGTCGACGGTTTCGACGTCGACCTCGGGGTCTTCGACGCCCCGATGGCCTCTGCGGATTATCTGCGCTGGTGGCAGGAATGGGCACGATGGCCAGCCTCGCCGTTCGGGCCCGCGATCCGCGTCGTCGGAGAGCAGGTACGCCCATGACCGACACCCCGATTCACAGTGTTGTCGTCGTCGGTGCCGGGTTCGGTGGCCTGACCATGGCCGCCGAGCTCACGTCCGCTGGCGTCGAGGACTTCCTGATCCTTGAGGAAGGTCCGGAGGTCGGCGGGGTCTGGCGGGAGAACACCTACCCCGGCGCCGCCTGCGACGTGCCCTCGCACCTGTACTCCTTCGCCCACGACCCGCACCGCGACCCCCGGATCCGCTATCCCGACCAAGAGTCGATCCTGGCCTACATGCGCGAGGTGACCGACCGGCACGGGCTGCGAGAACACCTGCGCTGCAACACCTCGGTGGCCGCGGCCGACTACGGCGAGGACGGCACCTGGACGTTGACCACCACCGGCCGCCAGGTCCTGCGCACCAGAGCGGTGGTGTGGGCCGTCGGCCAGCTGCATCGGCCCTCGATGCCCTACATCGATGGTGCCGAGACCTTCGCTGGCGCCGCGGTCCATTCCGCGCGGTGGGACCACACCGTCGACCTGACCGGGCAGATCGCGGTCATCGGCACCGGATGCTCGGCGGCGCAGATGATTCCCGAACTCGCTCGCACCGCAGCGGGGGTGACGGTCTATCAGCGCACTCCGGCCTGGGTACTGCCCAAGCCCGATGCCCAGTTCGGGCCGGTGTCGCGGTGGGCGCTGGCTCATGTGCCCGGTCTGCACGCCCTCTACCGGGCCGGGGTCTATCGCGGCGCCGATCTGGTGCTCGCCCCGATCATGCGGGGCGGATGGTCGGCGCGCCCGGCGGCGCTGCTCGCCCGCGCGCACCTGCGGCGCCAGGTCCGTGACCGCGAGCTGCGGCGCAAGCTCACCCCGGCCTACCGGATAGGGGAGAAGCGCATCCTGATGGACAGTGGGCTCTACCCCGCCCTCACACAGCCGCACGTCGAGCTGGTCACCGACCCGATCGAGGCCATCACCCCGACCGGGATCCGCACCGCCGACGGCACCGAACGCGCGGCCGACCTCGTGGTGTGGGCCACCGGATTCCGCACCCTGGACTTCTTCTCCGGGGTGGAGATCCGCGGCCGCGACGGGCTGGAGCTGCGCGCGCTGTGGCAGCAGCAGGGCCGACCGAGCGCCTTCTACGGCACGGCGGTGCCCGGTTTCCCCGGGCTGTACATGATCGCCGGGCCCAATGCCTTTACGCCTTCGAACAGCAACCCGTCCATGAAGCTGCACCAGGCCCGCTACATCATGCGCTGCCTGGACCTCAGCGACCGGGTGGGCGCACCGGTCGAGGTCAGCGAGCAGGCGATGGCGGCCTATCTCGATCGCCTCGACCGCGCGCTGGCCCGCACGGTGTGGCGCGATGGCGTGCACACGTGGTGGAAGCAGGCTGACGGCACGACCACCAACGCCTGGCCGGGGACCGTCGCCGAGTTCGGTCGCGCGCTCCAACAGCATGAGCCGGACGATTCGTTCCGGATCGTCGCCCCTGCACGCCAGTACGGCTTGGCGTTCGATCGGCAGGTGAGTTAGCCGAAAGCGCCAGCTAGTCGGTTCCCCCGCCACGCTCGCCGGCGGGGGAACTTACGTCTACGGCTCACCCTTCCTCGACGACCGCGGCGCCGAGCTCGTTCATCAGCAGCGCCAACGCGAGTTCGTCTGGGTCGCCAGGGTCTTCGGGCACGGCATCGGGCGGTCGGCCGGGTCCCGGACCAGCCGCGCGGGCGCCGGGGGCGACTGATTCCATGTAGTCGTCGTGGTCGGCGGCCGCCGCAGAAGCGCTCGCAAATCCGGACAATTCCCGGGCGGACCAGTTGTCCAGCACCATGTCCCAGAAGTTCCAGAACTCGGCGCGCTCGCGTCGATGGCGGGCGATTCGGTCGGCGCGTCGTTGATCTGCCAGGGCGCTGACCAGCGGGATGGCCTGGGGCGTGCGCTGTGTCCGGGAGATCCAGCCGTGCCCGTAGTCGACCATGCCTTCGGCTGCCAGGGTGGCCGTGGCCCGGGTGACGGTGGCGGCGCTGACTCTCGAGGCGGCCGCGAGCGCGCGAGGTGCGACCGCGGCTCCGGGGGAGGGTTCGATCGCGGTCAGGATCGTGTGTACCCACCAGGCAGAAAGGCCGAGTGCACCCCAGACCTGGTGGACCGGTTCCGGCTTGGCGGCAAAGGCCTCCCATTCAGCCGCTCGCACCGGTTTTCCCGCGATCTTAGGCTCAACCAGGGCCAGCCGATCGCCGGCGTGTGTACGCGCCGACCAGGCTTCTACAAGCCGCACCGGCGATCCTTCGGCAGCGATCAGCTTCTGCAGAACACCCCGGGTTGTGTCGTCGCCGAGGACCCCGGCCGCCACCGCCAGCCAGCGGCCTCCCACCGCTGCGCTACCCCTTCCGCTGAGCGAGATCGCGTAGGCCAACGCGGTAACCACGGCCAGAGCCGAGAACGTTTGTTTGCCTGAGAACTCACCGCTTTCGAGAATCCACTTTCGCGCGGCCGCAAGTTTCCAGCGAATCGGTCGGAGAGCAGACATCCCCCCCGTGTGTAGTTGCTCGGGTTTATGCGCGGAATAAGACGATTTCCCTGCGATCTTCGCCGCGGCTCTGCCGCGGGCATGGGCGATAGCCTTGTTCCACTCGCCGCTGAGCAGCCGTTGCCCGTCACGACGCTCGGTGTAGCTCGCCCAGAACGCGGCCCAGGCCGGGGACTGGCGGGTTGCGCGAATGTCGGCCAGCGACCAGCCACGCGAGGCGTGGTGGAACAGGGTGGACAGCCGGGACTCGCTGGCGGAGTTGTGGTGTGGCGCGACGGTGCCATGCGCGCAGAAGTCAGGTACCCACCAGGGCACAGGTTTGCGGGTCGGTGCCGGGTCCACGGCGTAGTCGGCGTCGACGACGAGTTCGTCGAGCGCGGGGCCGTGCATCCGGTCGCGATCCTGCTGCGGCAGCTCGTTGAGGTGGCTGGTCAGGAAGAGCTCGGGCGCCACGGCCGCGCGGAGCTGCCCGATCAGGTTGGGCGCGGAGCGGTGTTCGATGGTGTGGAGGGCGTCGTCGAGCGAGCCGAGCAGCGTGCGGAATCCGCCGCCCTTGCAGCGCGACCCGGGGATGGTGATGCATCCCTGGTCGGGGTTGAGCATGGGCTGAGCGTCCAACGTCGGCAGCTGCTCGCACAGCTCGCGGAACAGGGGCCGAATCGTGCGCTGTGAGACCGAATCCTGCAACGGCACATAGACGTGGACACCGCCGCGGGGGCTCATGTCGGCGAACCAGCGGCCGCCGGCGGCGGTGAGCCAGGAGGTGAGGCGGTCGACGTCGCGGGCGATGGCGGCGCGGCGGTCAGCGAGCGGACCTGACTTCGGGGGGTCGAAGTCGAAGAACAATACCGTCGCGCGTTCGGCGCGGTCGTGGGTCATCACAGCGGCGGGTCGGTCGGGCAGACGGCCCCACGACAGGCGCCCCTCGTCGTCGAATTTGCCGGTCTCGGGCGCGTGGAGCCGCATCCAGTGCCGCCCGGCGAGGCGGGGAGCTAGTTCGCGCCACAGGCGGTGAGCCGTGTCGCGGTTGTCGAACCCGAATGGGGGCTCGAGCAGCGCATATGCGCCTTCAATATCAGGAGAGTTGGTCTCGGATTGGTCGACACGACTCGATCCGGTAGCGCCGGAAAAAGGGCGTGTTGTATCCTCGACCTCAGGTTCCTTCAGCAAGAGAGGTCCTTCTCTACGGGTTGCTGAGGGTGCCACCAGTGGGGACGAGCTGCGAACTCGTCCCCCAAGACTTAGATTGATGACTCTCGGCTTGGCAGAGCCGGGGGTCATTGGTCTTTTCGGGGCACTTTCGGGTCTATTGAGTTGTCGGCTACCGCGACTCTCGGCGGCGGGGTTTTACGCTGATTCCTTCAGGGTCCTCTGGTTCAAGTCGCGCAGCAGTTCTTCTTCTGGGACGCCCGTTTCCCGCGCGAGGAGTGCGGTCACGAAGCGTCCGGCGCTGAGTCCACGCTCTTTTGCGATCTCGTCGAGCTTGGTCTTTGCAGCTTCCGACAGCCATAGCCTCTTCGGGACCAAGGTGAATTGCGGGTCCGGCCCGGGTTTTCCGCTTTGACGTGCCATGGCGACCATCCTTACATGCGTGTCATTCGACGGGCTAGGCGACACGCGAATCTCTGGGTCCAGAGACTGAATCGGGTCTTGCTGCGACTCGTCCCCACCGACACCGGCCCAGTGCTCATCGTCGATCTCGAGGACCAGAGGCACCCCGCGGATGACGCCGTCGGACCCAACCTGGTTGAACTGGAACGGAACTACCTGGCCGTACGTGCAAGCGAGCGCGAAAGCGGCGGCCGTGAGAACAGCTAGCGTGTCCTCGACCGTCGCGCACAGTCCCGCGGCGAGGGCAACCGGAGACCGGAATCCGACCCGCGCACCCATCGCGGTCGCGTCGACGAACTCGCAGCGAGATTGAATCTCGCTGGGACGTATCAGGAACCGACCGTGCTCCGTGTGCATCGTGGTACTCCCTCCTCGTCGCCCGTGCCCGCCCCGAACGAGTGTAGTCGTCTGCGATCAATAATGATCGTTTAGGGTCTGGTCTACACCACGACCTGCGACGATGCAAGGCTCCATCCCTCGCCGGTAGCACCACGGGCCAGTGTGATCCAGCGGGCGGAAATCCGCCGACGTGACGTTCGGAATCCGTGGCGGGGTACCGCGCGGGTATACCGACGTGGCACCATAAGAGGTGGTGACGCTAGGATTCGTCCGGCGTTCGGGCGGGGGCCGCGCCAGTGACCTGCGAACCTGTCAAGGAGTGGAGTGGCGGTGAGACGACGTCCCGACCGGAAGGCCACCCAGCCTGAGCTGAGTGTGTCCGAGATGGTCGACCAGCTGTTCAACGAGCGCTGGCCGAAGGGTCACAAGATGGCGACCGTCGAGGTCGCCCAGTTCGTCTCGGAGACCACCGACCGGGACGTGGATCGCCAGTACATCTACCGAATCCGCACCGGCAAGGTGACCAAGGTCGACGCGGTCATCCTCGATGCGATCGCCAAGTTCTTCGGCAGGCCGCTCAACTACTTCTCGCGCACCACGGCCAGCGAAGACGACGACCTGTCGGCTCTGCTGGTGACGCTGCGCAGCCGCGACAACGTCACTCCGGACGACTTGACTCCCGAAGCCCGGGAAGAACTCGCACGTCTGCTGCGCCAAGCCCGTGAGGTGATCGACGGGGGCACGACCGCTACCCAACAGGCTGGTTGATGTTCACCGGCCGACGGATGGATCGTGTGGTCTCTCGGATCACACCGCCGCCGGGCGCCGTCACTGTCGAGGAAGTGGTCGCGCGCGCCTGTCCCGAGGTCGGCATGAAGGTCGTCGCGCTGGCCTCGGTTGCTAAGGGCTCCCCGTTCTCCGGGTTGTCGGTGCGGCCGTCCTCCGGGTCGGTGGCGGTGCTGTTCTACCCGCAGCAGGGCAGCCTCGAGTACCGCGTCCACATCGTCGGCCACGAACTGTGGCACCTGATCAGTGGGCACCGCTGCAACAGCATGCCCGATGAATCCGGCCTGCGCGGTCGCTGGGGGAGATGGCGATACGCGCGCCGCGAGGCCCAATGCGAGCGCTTCGCCCAGAAGCTGGGGCTGTCGGTGTCCCGGCAGCAGAATTTGCTGGTAGAGCCGCGTCCGATAGCTGGCATGATGCTGGACGAGGCTTTCGGTGTGAGAGGATAAAACCACCTGTACCGCGCTCGGTGAAACATTTCGGGGGTGAGCTTGGTGGTTTCGATTGTCGCGTGGCTCGCAGCAGGTCTCGGCGCGATATTGGTGATCCGGGGCCTGCTCAATGCGCTGCCTGCGCAGACGGTATTCGGGATCGCGTTCGGGGCGTACGCGATGTCGTTGCTGGTCTACGCACCGCTGGGGTTTGCTCGCGCCGGTCACGCGCTCACCACCTCCGATCGGATTTTGGGGGCGAGCGCCGCCACGGTCGGCGGCTGGGCGATTTTGAGCCTGACCATGGCCATCCATTGGTCTCATAAAACGGGCAGTCCCAGTTGGACGAGCCCAGAAATGACGCGGCGGCTCACGATTCTGGGTGCGCTGGCTGTTGCCTCGATCACAGCTTTGGCGGTGACGCTGGAGTGGCCGGGGCAGCCGCCGATGGCGCCGAGTACCGATTTCATCAACGACTTCGGTGATCGGTGGAATGTCGTTGTCTACCAATTGATTTTCGCCGTCTGGATCATGGTGCCCTGCGGCATGCTGACCTGGATGACGTGGGAGTACCGCCGGGGTCCGGCGCGCTGGCTCACCGCCGCCGGTTGTGCGGTCGGGGTGTTATGGGCGGTGTGGAAGGTCATCGGCACGCTGGCGAGGTTCTTCACCGGTGAGCGCATCGCGATCGAGTCGCCGGTCAGCGTGGCGAGTGCGGCTACAACGGTCGTGCTGATCCTGACCGGTCTGCTGTTCGGCCTGGCCGGTCGCGTGATCGCGGGGGTCTCGGCCCGACGCGGCTACAGTGCAGCGCGCCGGGCCGACGACGATCGGCACTACGGCGACGATGTGGAGTCCGAGTCCGCGATCTGATCGCGCAGCTGACGCTTGTAGACCTTGCCCGAGTCGTCGCGGGGCAGCTCGGCGACCACCTTCACGGTCCCGGGCAGCTTGTAGTCGGCGAGCTGGCCGCGCAGCGCGTCGACGACCGACTCGGCGGTCAGCTCGTGGCCGGGCCGGGCGACGGCGAACGCCACGAGAGCTTCGCCCAGGTCGCCAGCGTCGGGGACACCGAGCACCGCGACGTCCTCGACGGCGGGGATCGCGGCGATGGCGTTCTCGATCTCGGCGGGGTAGATGTTGACCCCGCCACGGATGACGACTTCGCTGTCGCGCCCGGACAGGTAGAGGAAGCCCTCGTCGTCGAGGTGGCCGAGGTCGCCGACCCAAATCATGCCCTCGATGGGACCGCTGGGTGCGCCCTTGCCCAGGTACTCGAATTTCGGCCAGTAGTCGGCGCCGCGGACGTAGACCCGGCCGGTCTGCCCGGTCGGGACCGGGGTGCCGTCCTCGTCGGCGACGACCACGGCTGAGCCGTCGACGGGGCGGCCGACCGAGCCGGGGTGGGCAAGCCATTCCGATGCCGAGACCCAGGTGATGGTGCCGCATTCCGTATTGCCGTAGAACTCCCACAGCGCATCGCCGAACATCTCGATCCCGGCGCGCTTGACCGCCGGCGGGCAGGGTGCGGCGGAGTGGATGACGTGGGTCAGGCTGCTGGTGTCGTAGCGGGCCCGGACATCGGCGGGCAGAGACATCAGGCGCGAGAGCATGGTCGGCACGACTTTGACCTGCTGGATGCGCTTTTCGTCGACGTGCTGCAGGAAGCGTTCGGCGTTCCAGCGCGGCATGATCGTGATGTTGGTGCCCATCCGCAGCCCGAGCACGGCCAGCGCGTTGGGAGAGGTGTGGTAGAGCGGGCCGGCGACCAGCATCTGGCCGCCGTCGGCCAGGCCCATGCGCTGGGCGGTGCCGCTGGCGATGGAGAACAGCTGCATCGGCGTCATCCGCTCGCGCAGCACGCCTTTGGGGGCGCCGGTGGTGCCCGAGGTGTAGATCAGGCCCATGCTGTCGGCGATCGCGCCTTCGACGTGGCCCAGCGGTTCGGGCTGGGACTCGATCCAGTCCTCGAGCAGGGGATGGCGGCCGGTGGGCTGCGCCAGGGACGGATCGAGGCCGGCTTCGTCGAGCAGTTCCTTGGGCATGGCGATTTCCAGGATCGCGGGCTCGACACCGGCGTGTTCGCGCGCGGCCTCGATGGTCGGGACGAACTCGGTGTGGGCGATCACCAGCTGCACGTCGGCGTCGCTGAGGACGTGGGCGACCTCGGGGGCGCGCCAGCGGGTGTTGATCGGCACCGGGTTGCCGCCGACGGCGGCGATCGCCAGGGAGATTTCCAGGAACTCGATGTCGTTGCGGGCCATGACCGCGACGCGGTTGCCACGGCCGATCCCGGCGGCGCCGAGCGCGGCGGCGAGGCGTCCGGCGCGTTGGTGTGCGTCGGGCTGGGCACGAACGCGGGCGCCGCAGCTGATGGTGGGGGCCGATTTTTCGTTCATATCGGCGAGTCTGCCACCGATCCGGCATTGGGCTACTGACGACGTGGGCCAGGCTGGGCGCCGGCAGCGGTGTGCGTGGTCAGCTGGCTGACGGAGTGGGGTAGGGGAGTCCGAAGAACCGGGCGAGCTCGCGCGGGGTGTCGAACTGTGGTGGTGTGCGGGCGAAGGGGATCCGCGGTGGTCGCGAGGCGCCGGGGATTTCGTGGCGGCCGCCGTGCACGGTGAACAGAGTGACCGGTGCGCGGTCAGGCTGGAGGTGGTCGGTGCGGGTGATCGCGGTGCGAGCATCTCCGCGGTGGGTGCGCTCGGTGATCGGTGCGGCGGTGATGCCGTTGCGGCCGGCGAAGTAGGCCGCGGTGTCGACAGCGGAGTGGTGCTCGCCCTTGGAGAAGTGGCCGTGGAAGCCGACATGGCCACCGGTGTAGGGCGCCAGCGGGTCGTCGGTGCCGTGGACCAGGACCAGCGGGACCGGTACGGCGGGCTGGTCGGAGACCACCCGGTTCGGCGAGGTGGGAAGGTCGGCGGAGATGATCGCGGCCGCGGTCAGCGCCTGCGGCTGGTCGTGCAGTAGCCGGATCACCATCTGCCCGCCCAAGCTGAACCCCACCACATAGACCTCGCCGATGCCGAACCGGTCCCGGCAGTCCTCGATCAGCGCCGAGAGGAACCCGACGTCGTCGACGGTCTTCACGATCTTGAACGCCATGGTCGCGGACCGGGCCCCGTTCCATTCCCGGCGCACCGCGTCGGGATAGACGACGACAGCCGCGCCGTCGGCGCTGAATCGGTCGAACGCGCCGCGGGTGAAGCGCCGCAGGCCTGCGCCTGTCTGGTAGCTGCCGTGCAGCATCACCAACAGCGCGGCACCCTCGCGCTGGCTGACCGAGCGGGCGGCCGTGTAGGTCCGGTCCCGTCCTTGGTGGGGCAGGGAGTGACGGGTGAGCAAGATGTCTGGGTCGCTGGGGACTCGCCTCCACATGAAATCGATTGTGGCGGTCGCCGGATCGGCCCGACACCCGCCACGCCGGGTGCCACAGCCAGGCGGCCCGCCGTCATGGCCGTCGCTACCGGGCCGGGGACGCGGCGGTTTCCGGTGGGGCGATGCTGGTGGTCACGCACCGGAATCCGGTGTCGTCGTCGAGCATCGTGTGGCTGGCGTCGTTGAACGAGGCGGGCTCGCCGCGGTCGAACGGGCTGGTGAACGCGCCGCCCTTGAGTTCGAACCGGCCCGTCGACGTGTCCGAAGAGGTCCATTCCCACGTGTTTCCGACGCAGTCGTACACCCCGTACGGGCTGACGCCGCTGGCGTAGTTCGCGACCGGGGTGGTCCGCCCGGGCCCGGAGCCGCGAACGTTGGCTTTCGCCGGCGTGGGCTGCTTGCCCCAGGGCCAGGTGTTGCCTCGGGTTCCGCGCGCGGCCTTCTCCCACTGCTGTGTGCTCGGCAGGGTCTTGTCCGCCCACTGCGCATATGCGCAGGCGTCGTCGTGGTCGATCCAGACGACCGGGTGCTCGACGAGTTCGCGTGGCGGCACCGGACCGTTCCAGTGTCGTGGCGGCCGATGCCCTGCGGCGGCGACGAAATTGGCGTAGTCGCCGTTGGTGGTGGGAAAGATGTCGATCCAGAATCCGCCTACCCAGACCGGCTCGTCGCGCGGCCCGGACAGGAAGATCCCCTCCGGCACCCAGACCATGCGCTTGCCGTCGGAGGGATGGCGCTGGTCGGTGCTGATTTCGGGTACGTCGAGATCGCGGGTCTCGCTGAGGGTTTCGGGGGAGATGGCCGCGACGAACCGTGCGATTTCGGCTTCGGTCAGGCGCTCCAAGATGGTGTCGAGGGCTTGCTGGTTGATCGGTCGCGGCCGAATATTCTTGCCGCCACCCTCCCACCGCGAGATCACGCTGGGATCGACACCGATATGGGCGGCGAAATCCACCAGACTCATTCGGCGCGACGCCCGCAGCGCGGCCGCCTCGGCACCGGTCCACTCGCGCACCACAATTGCCATCGAGGCTCAGCTTCCTTCCCTTGGGCTGGAAGCTGAGCCTAGTCAGTGCGACAGCGGCGTGCCCGGTCAGATGCGCAGCGCGGGAATGGCGTTGTACTCGGCGCGCAGCTTGGCGATGAGTTCCTCGTCGACGGGCAGGTCGATGTCGTCGATGCGGCTGATGGCGCGGACGCCGACGGCGGCGTTGGTGGCGATGGCGCCGTCGACGTGAGCGAGTTCGGCCAGGGAGATCGGTCGGACCGCGATGTCGGTGTCGAGGGTCTGGCTGAGCAGTCTCATGGTGATGCCGGGCAGGACGTCAGCTTGTGGCCAGACGAGCTGGCCGTCGATGATGACTCCGATATTGGACGTGGCGATTTCGGAGATGGTGCCGTCGGGTCCGATGAAGAGTACGTCGTCAGCGCCAGCCCGCTGTGCCAGGCGCCGCTGGTGCAGCGCACCGAACAAGCCGGTGTGCTTGGTCTTGGGCAGGTCGCGGGTGTAGACCGCCGAGTTCAACGTCAACGGCCCGAGCTCGGCTGGTGGGGCTTCGCGGAAGGTCACCAAGGGCTGTGGCGTGGCGTCGGCGCCGGGACGTCCGAGCGCGAGAGTCGGGTCGTAGACGGTGACCCGCACGACGAGGGCATCATCGGTCTCGGGCAAGGCCTGGCGGATGAGGGCGCGGACCCGGTCGGGATCGAGGTCGACGTCGAACAATGTGCGGCTGTCTCGGGTCAGCCGATCCATGTGCTGGGTCAAACCACGCACCGCGCCATGGTGGGCGCGCATCGAGGTGAAGTGCCCGTAGCCGACCAGCCCCAAGGGGGCGAGTTCTTCCAGGGTGATCGGCGATCCGTCGAGTTCCATGCTCGCAGTTTGTCACCGCCGCGGCCCCCTCCCCAGAGCCCCCGGTGCCCAACGCCAGTGAAACGCAAGTGCAACGCGGCGAAGCGACAGTTCCCGGTGACCGCGCCTACCTCGATGCTGGGAGACATGGAATCAGCGATGCCCGCGGTCGAAATCGCCACCGGCAGAGACGGTCTGCGCGCCCGGGGCGGGCGGAGCACGCGATGAGGGATGACCTTCCGCACCGTGAGCCGGGGGCGACGTTGCCTGATGGCCTGCCCGCGCAGGCCGCCCTGTCTCCCGGCACCGAAGAGGGCGGGCCGGATCCCGGCGGGCCCGGCGCGGGCCGAGGGTACTCCCGCGACGCGAAGACGATGCGCGATGTCGCCGACGGATTGCGCCGGTGGAGCGGGTGATCCGCCCTCGTAGAGAGCGCCGTTAGCTGGACATGTGCTGTGGGTCACAGCGGTGCTTTATCGCGCCGTTACACCACGAATAGCCGCTTCGTTGCAAAACACATCCGACCTGCCCGAACATCCAGGCTGGTCTTCTATCGGGTGGGCGTGGTTTACTGTGACCCAGGCGCTACAAACTCAGAAATGATCGCGTAGGTAGCAGGGGATCGAATGGAACGACAAGACGTTCGCCAGGGGAAGGGACAGGCGATGTTAGGTTGGACGGTTACCACCAGGGCGGCGCACCCGCGCGAATGCTGCCACGACCAGCTCCTCCGGGATGCCGAGCGCGGCAGCGAGTTTGGGCGCCGCGTCTTCGGTCAGCCGGGTGACCCGGCCACCCTCGATCGCCGCCAGAGTGCTGCTGGGCATCCCGGCGCGCGTGGCGCATTCGACCTGGGTCAAACCGGCGATGTTGCGGTAGTAGCTGATCGTTCGCTCGTTTTCGGGCACCACGATGAGCTCGTCGAGCCGCACACCGAGCTTGCTGGCCACCTTGCGCAGGATGGGCAGCTGCGGGCGGCGCGAGCCACGCTCCCAGTGGTAGATCGTCGACGTGCCGACACCGGTCTGAATGCTGAGTTCGAGCACGTCCCAGCCCTTGTCCTCGCGCGCGGCGACGAATCTGGCCGGGTCGAATCCGGTCATGATCGTCCTGCTCACAGCGCCCCTCGCCGTTGGTCGCCCATGTGTCGACACACTGCCTCCTCGGATATACGATCGTCACAACAGACTGTAGAAAGAGACTATAGAAACAGAGACAGGCGGGGGCGGTTGGACGAATAACTACTTCCTACCAGCGGAAACGCTTGAGACAGACCCGTCCCCTTGCGGCAAACAAGAGGACGGGGAAACCCACTCCACGGGCAATGGCTGGACACCTGGGCCCGGGAGTTTCGGCAGATGGAGGTCTGCATGTTCAGCGTAGATCGATCGCACAAGCACGTCAGGATCACGCGGATGCGCGTGGCCGTCACCGCGCTGCCCCTGGCGGTGGCGCTGTGGGGCGGCGCCGCCACGGCGCACGCGGTACCCGGCGATCAGGCCGGTGTCACCGACTCCCCCTCGACCCAGGGCGGGGTCACCCCGGCACCGTCGGGCGATCAGCCGGGTGTCTCGGCGCCCAAGGTCACCCCGCCGGCGCGCCCGCAGGAACAGTCCCCGCTCGGCGTGATCATCCCCGATCCGCCGACGCACGCCCCCAGCGAGTACCAGTCCCCGCCCAGCGGCGGTGGCGGCGGCGTGCAGGTCGGCCCGTACTACGACTCCCCGGCACCGAGCGCTCCGGCTCCGCAGCCCTACTACTACGTCGAGCCGCCAACCCCGCAGTACCGCGCGCCCGCGCCCGCCCCGGCGCCGAGCCTCGGCGAGGAACTGCTGACCCTGCACGCCCCGGCCCCGGTTCCCGAGAAGCCGAAGTACTGGGTGCCGGTCGGCCCCGAACGCCTCGGCTCCAAGCGTGCCTCCATCGAGACGCCGTCGTTCGTGCCGGTCGACGTGGCGTGGAAGTCCGACGCCTACATTTCCGAGGCCCAGCATGCAACCAACACTGCGCTGCAGTCGGTGGGCATCTCGCCCTCGCGTGCCGACGCACTGGCCGGAGGAACCGTGATCGGCGCGGCCGCTGGAACCTGCATCGGCGCCACGGTCATCGGCGTCCCGGCGGCAGTTTTCGGCGCGGTGGCCGGTGGCCTGATCGGCGGCACGATCGGCGGCGTCGCCGGTGCCGCGATGGGCACGCTGATCCCGGTGCCGGTCGTGGGCACCGTCACCTCCGGTGTCGCGGGGACGGCGCTCGGTGCCGCTGCCGGTGCTGCCGCCGGTGCCGCGATCGTCGGCATCCCGGCCGCGCTCATCGGTGGCGCCGCAGGCGGAGCCATCGGCGGCCTGGTCGGATTCGTTCTGCTCTCCGACGACGGCTCCGAATACACCGGCCCGGGCGTCGACGGCGAGATCCCGATGGAGGAGCGCGAGGTTCCCGAGCCCGGCCCCACATTGACCGAGCAGTTCACCGCGCAGGCCGAGACCGCGATCACCGCCGGTGAGGACGCTGTCGAGTGGGTCGAGACCCAGCCCGGTGGCGAACAGATCCTCGACCAGGCCGCCACCGTGGTCGACCAGGCCGAGACCTGGGTGCAGCAGCAGCCGTGGGTCGAGCCGGTCTCCGAAGTCGTCAACACCACCGTTGACGACGCGGTGGAGTGGGCACAGCAGCAGCCCTTCGCCCCGGTCGTGGATGCGGCGATCGAGGTCGTCGAGCAGGCCCAGCCGTTCACTCCCGAGCAGTTCGGGCCCCTGACCGACCAGGCCAACCAGGCGCTGGCCGCGGTTCAGGGCGCGCTGGGCTGATGGCGGGGCAGTCGCGGCCACCCGCCGCACCCACCGGGCTGATCGACTGGTTCGGCGCGGCCGGGCGCACCCCCAAGCGCGGGGACGCCATGCTGCTGGTGCCCGCGCCGAAACCGCGACGCACCCGCACATTCGGGCCCCGTGCTCGCAAGTCCGGGCGCATGACCCGGGTGGTCCTCGGCGCGGCGGCGGCAACGGCGGTCACCGCCGGTGCGGTCGCCGCGCTCGGCGGCGGTGACGAGGACTCGACCACCACCGCGCTGGTACCCGCGATCAGCACCGCGCCGAAGACCACCTCGCCCGCCAGCCAGTGCGGGCCCGCGACCGAACCCGGGGTGGTGCGGGGGAACGGGCCCGGCGGCACCGATTCCGGGCCCGCGGCGATCCTCGCGTTCGAGCACGCCTATTACGTCGCGCGCGACGGGGTGAAGGCACGTGAGGTCGTCGCCGAAGACGCCCACGTCAACCCCGCCGAGTCGATCCAAGCCGGCGCCGACGACACCCCGGCCGGAACGGTCCACTGCGTGGTCATCCGGCCCGAAACCCCCGGCCAGTTCTACGTCGAGATCACCGAGTACCGGCCCGCCACAGCGGAACCGAAGCTCATCCGCCAGCGCATCACCACCGTGACCAGCCAGGGTCGCACCCTCATCACCGACATCAGCAGGGCCTAGAAGGGGCAGGCGATGAAACAACATTGGGCTCGAAAGGTCCTGGTAGGAGCGGTCGCCGCCCTATCGGTGACCTCGGCGGTGACCATCACCGGAGCCGGAAACGCCGCCGCGATCGGCGCCGCGGGATGCACCCCGTACACCGCGCTCATCGCACCCGGCACGTGGGAGACCACCGCGGCCGCCGACATGTACCAGCAACCCGCCAACGGCATGCTCAACCCGCTCGGCAGCGGCCTGAAATCCAAGTTCGGCAACGACATCACGGTCCTGTACGTGCCCTACGCCGCCAGCGCGTTCGATCAGGGCCTGGCTTACACCCAGTCCAAGGCGACCCTGACCAGCAAGATCAAAGAGATCCTGACTGGTCTGTGCTCCTCGACGAAGCTGGTACTGGCCGGATACTCCCAGGGCGCGGACGGCATGGGCGATGTCGCCTCCGAGATCGGCAACGGCAAGGGCCCGATCGGCGCGGAGCGCGTGCTCGGCGTCGGGCTGCTCTCGGATCCGCGACGCGACCCCAAGTCCACTCTGGAACTCGGGACGCAGCAGGACGGCCACGGCATCGCCGGGGTTCGCCCCGAGGGCTTCGGCTCGCTGACCAAGGTCACCCGCTCGATCTGCGGTGACGGTGACCTGTACTGCTCGGTCTCCGACAGCGCCTCTCCGATCGTCTCGGCGATCGGGCAGACCCTGGGCGGCAACACCGACTCCAGTTCCGACAGCGGACAGCTCGCCAGCTCGCTGGTCAGCGACTTCTCCCGCGGTGACCTGGCGGGTATCGCCTCGACGGTGTCCACACTGGCCGATCGCACCAAGTCGCTACCGAGCGAGAACGGCGTCGAGTCGCTCTCCACCGCCACCGACGTCGCCGGCGTGGGATCGGGGGCCAGCTCGCTGGTCGGCACGCTCACCCCGCTGCAGGACGTGGCGACCTTCGTCAAGGACAACCCCTCGGCGGCCGAAGCGTTGAAGACCGCTCCGCAGGGTTCCAACGAGGCGGCGGCGAACTCGGTGCTCGACGCGGTGAGCAAGATCGACATCACCGGCGCGATCTCCTCGGCGGCGTCGCTGGCCAACACCGCCAGCCAGCTGCTCTCGGGCGGCGGCTCTACCAGCGCCAGCACCACCACCGGCGGGACGAACGCCAAGGACGCCCTGTCCACCCGCGCCGATCAGCTCTCCACGGCGACCTCACCGCTGACCAGCCTCGACACCTCGACGCTGTCGTCGGGGCTGTCGATCCTCAAGCTGCTCAAGCCGAACACGATCATCAAGCAGATCACCAACGCGGTCACCGGCGCGGCCTCGACCGCGGCGAACCTGCCCGCGATCCTGGACTGCTTCGTCAAGCTGCCCGGGGCGATCGCCACCGGCGACATCAACGGTGCGCACAAGCTCGCCGGAGACATCAACAACCTGTTCTCCCCGGTGATCAAGATGGCCGCCGGGGTGGACCTGTCGCTGATCGCCTCGATCATCACCGCCGCCAGCGTCTTCGATCCCTCCGGGACCGCGACGATCGTCGGGATGGTCGTCGGGTTCCTGGCCAACCTCGACATCGTCCGCATCGCCAACGACATCGGCCAAGCACAGGAAGTGCTGTGGGCCGCGGTCGACAAGCTGACCAAGGGCGACCTGCTCGGCGCCGGGGCCGCGATGACCGGGCTCGCGCCGGTCGGCATCGACCTTGCCGCCGCGGTCGCCTCGATGTTCACCGGCGGCGGCACCAAGACCGACGTCTCGCAGCTGGGCAAGTCCGGCACGGTCGGCCAGCAGGCCAACGCGCTCTCCACCAGCGTCGGCTCCGCCGACCTGGCGGGCATGGCTAACGCGCTGCTGGGCATCGCCGGGTCCGACGGCGTGGGCGATCTGGTCGACGTGGCCTCCCAAGGGCTCGAGGTCGCCACCTTCTACGCCTCCGGTGCCCACGTGAACTACGGGCAGGGAGTGCAGCAGCTGCTGACGTTCCTGTCCGGCCAGATCCCCGCTTAGCCAACAGATTTCGATACGAGACGAAGGGAGGAGGGTGACCGTGCTGACATCGACGGCCTGGGCGGGCAAGACGCTGTTCGGCACGGTCTCCCTCTGCTCGGCGAGCTCGCCGACCACACCATCCGCAGGAGGACACGGGCAGCCGTAGAAGCCAGCTCCATTTCTCTTTTGTTCGTGCCCTGGGCGGGGTCGATCCACTGACTGACACGAAAGGCGTTGACGCGATGAGCGACTCGGCGACCGGTGCTTCCAGCAAAGGCTGGAGCCTGGTTCTCGCGGTGGCCGCCATTATTGTGCTGTGCTCCGGCGCGCTCATCGGCTCCGGCGGTCTTCCCAAGACCCCCGACGCCTCGAACTGCCTGCCCACCAACAGCAACAGCGCCCCGTCCGGATCGGTGATCTTCCCCCTCAAGGAGGGCACCTACACGGTCTCGGACACCTTCGGCTCTCGCGGCGGTGCCCACCTCGGCGTCGACCTCGCCGCCCCCGACGGCACCCCGATCTACGCGGCCACCGACGGCGAAGTCAGCGCCGCCGGTACCGCGTCCGGCTTCGGGCACTGGGTCGTCGTCGACTCCACCGTCGGCGGCCAGAAGGTCTCGATCGTCTACGGCCACGAATGGGCTCACGGCGTGCTGGTCAAGAAGGGCCAGAAGGTCAAAGCCGGTGACCACATCGCCAACGTCGGCAGCGACGGCGAATCCTCCGGCCCCCACCTGCATCTGGAGGTCGTGCCCGGCGGCCGGTTCAACGGCGGCAAGCAGATCGACCCGATGCCCTGGTTCGCCCAGGCCAAGTCCCCGACCGACGCCAACGTCCAAGCCGCCGGACAACCGAGCAGCTCGCGATCCGCCGGCCCGACCGCCGCCGGCACCACCACCGCGCAGATAGCGCTGGCGGCCGCCACGGGCCGCACCGGCGGTGTCGGGTGCGGCCCGAAGGTCGGCGCGGGAGGCCTGGACGTGTCCAAGTTGCTCGCGGAGTATCCCGCCGCCGCGGAGTACATCCCCTGGATCAACAAGGGTGCCCAGGCCTGCCCGGACACACCCGCTCCGCTGATCGCCGCGCAGCTGCGCAACGAGTCGGGCTTCCAGAAGGGGCTGGTGTCCCCGGCCCAGGCCATGGGTCCGGCCCAGTTCCTCCAGGGAACGTGGGATCAGCATGCGGTCGACGGCGACGGAGACGGCAAGCGCGACATCAACAATGTCGCCGACGCGGTGATGTCGCAGGCGGCTTACAACTGCGAGCTGATGCGCATCGTCAAGGACGGCCTGGCGTCGGGCAAGCTCACCGGCGACCCGGTCGAGCTGATGCTGAGCATGTACAACTGCGGACCCGGCGGCACCCTCGGCGCCGGGCAGGTGTGCCAGAACGCCGAAACCCTGGCCTATGTCAAGGAAATCCCCGACACTGCCCGCCGCTGGTCGCTGCCGACACCGCAGCCCGGCGCGATGCTCGCCGGTGGGTTCGGGCAGCGCGCGGCCGCCGCGGCGCGACGCTGGGAAGGCTCGCCCTACGTCTGGGGTGGCGGCGACGCGAACGGTCCGACCGGCGGCCTGGACGGGGGAGAGGTCGGGTTCGACTGCTCCGGACTGATGATCTACGCCGTCGCGGCCGCCTCCGACGGCAAGATCATGCTGGACCACTACACGACCCGCCAGCTCAACGATCCGCGCGCCACCCCGGTCGCGCCCGATCAGCTCGCCGCCGGTGACCTGGTCTTCCCGTCCGGCGGCGACCCTCAGCACGTCGCGATGTACGTGGGCAACGGCGAGGTCGTGCACGCACCGACCTTCGGTGTCCCGGTCAAGCTCTCGCCGATCGCTGAGGCGGTCGGATCCGATTTCCAGGCACGGAGGTTCACCGCATGACCGCCTACGCCCGCCGCACCACCTATCTCGCGAGGAGCACCAACGTGAAGCTGTCCAGTACCGGTCCGGCCCCGACACCCGCGCTTCAGCGCGCGGTCCAGGCCTACCGTGAACAGCACGGCTACACCGATCCCGACCGGGCGCAGCCGCTTCCCGATTGGCTCATCACCCACCTCGGGCCGGTGCCGCACTGGCGCCACAGTGAACGGTGGTTCGCCCTCGCCGAGCAGGTAGCGCTCTGGCGCGAGCAGCATCTGATCACCGACACCACCACCCCGCTCGGTGAGCAGCCGACCAACCCCGACGCCGCCGATCACTGGCAGGCGCTGCACACCCAGATCGACAAGCTGCGTGCCCACCTGCTCGTCGCCGATGAGCCCAAGTCGTGGGGACATTGGGCGCAGCAGTGGGCGATGTCGCTGTTGTGCCTGCTCGGACTCGATTTCGGCTTCACCCGAACCGAACTCGGACGACCCCTGAGCTCCGATCGGGTTCACACCCTCAACGACTGGGTCTTCGGGCACCTGGCCGCCACGGCGCTCACCTGGGTTCCGGCCGTGGCCGTAGTGCTGCTGGTCTGGGGCGTGACCGCCGTCTACATCCGATTGACGACCCAGCAGCCGATCTTCGATCCGCTGATCCGGGCAGTAGCCGTCACCGCCCAGTACACCGTGGTGGCCGCGCTGGTCACGGCCGCGTGCATCACCGTGAACGGTGTGCTGTGAACCCGGCCAACGCGCGCCGCGGAACGCGCTCACTGCTCGCCGGAATCGCCGTCGCGGTCGCAATCACCCTGTGCGCGTGCGGAACCGGGTCTGACGAGTCAACCTCGACCACATCGAGCACGACCGGCCCCCGTGCCCAGCAGTGGACTCCAGGCATGGACGGGCCGTCGACGCGGCGCTCGGTGACCACCGTGCCGTCCCTGCCGACTCAGCAGACCGGGCCCAATCGCACCGACCCGGTCGCCGTCGCGATCGCAGCAGCACAGATCTGGTTCGCCTGGGAACCGGGCACCGACAACGGACCCAACGCGGCTGCGGCACGGACTGCCCCGCTACTGAGTTCGGCCTACGCCGAGCAGGTCACCGCGACCGCGCCTGTCGGGTCTCCCGGCGCGGACTGGATGGGGTGGGCGGGCCAGAAGGCACGGATGGTCGTGACCGCGCATCGCGGCGCCGAGCCGACACCGCCCGCGACGGCCACGACCGCCTACACCCAGCTCGTGGTCGAGCAGGCGGTGACGCTGCCCGACGGCACCACCACCCAGACCCTCCAGAAGATCGTCGACGTGAAGCTCACGCGGGGCTCCAACGGGTGGGAGGTGGCCTCTGTCCGACCACGGTGACCACCCCGCCCATCCGCACTCACTGAAAGGAAGCACTCCATGACCGAACGCAGCTACCCCGCCGAGCCAGCCGTCAACCTGCGGGCAGTCCGCAAAACCGCACCGGCGCCCAAACCCGCTGAGGACGACGACCTGGACCAAACTCCGGTCTCAGGCGGGTCCGCCGCACGCATCCCGCTCTCGGGCGACGCCGATATCTTCGCCGCCACCCGCCGTGAAATCGACGCCCCCCGCCCGTCGGTCGACGAACTGGCAGGGATGACGCCAGTAGCCTCCGCCGATGATCACCCTGCCCGCTGGGGATTTCGCGGATGGGCCAACGCCACCACCGGCGGTCTGCTGGGGCTCAAGCCGCGGCTGCCCGAGCTGGAGGCGCGTGCCGCCCTGGCCGCGGTCAAGCAGCAGTGGGTCGGCCACCAGACCATCATGGTCGCCAATCCCAAAGGCGGCGAAGGCAACACCGTCACCGCGCTGATGCTCGGCGCGATCTTCGGTGAGGCTCGAAGCCACACCGGCGGCGGCGTGGTCGTGTGGGATGCGACCGACGCCGACGGCACCCTCGGTGCCCGCGCGGCCTCGGATCTGCCGGAAGAGGCGTCGGTGCGGCTGGTGCTCGAGGACGCTGATCAGCTGCTCGACCCCTCGACGCCGACCTCGGCGCTGACCGGGTACCTGCGGATGCAGCCCACTCGCAATGAGATCCTGCCCTCGGGTGCGGCGCAGGCCGGGGTCCAGCTCACCGCCGACGAATGCCGCACGGTCCACCAGATCCTGGCCCGCTGGCGGGATCTGATCATCCTCGATACCGACAACAATCGCACCCGCTCCAGCTGGCTGTGGGCCGCCTACACCGCGCACCTGATGATCGTGCCGATGACCTTGCGGGAGGACTCGGCCATCGTCGTGTGCCGCACCCTCGCCGCGCTGCACGATCTGGGCCTGCACACGCTGGTCACGAACGCGATCGTCGTGCTCACCACTCCGCCTGGCGGCGTCACCGAAGAACGCCGCGAGGCGATCCTGGGCGCGCTGCGTTCCCGCGGAGTCCGCAACGCCGTGGAGGTCCCGTGGGATCCCGACCTGGCCGCCGGCGGCCGCATCAACCACTCCAAGCTCTCGGAGAACACCGTCACCGCGTGGACGCGGGTCGCGGCGATGGCCGCGACATCGCTGGCGGTGTCCTCGCCGCTGCGCACCCCGACCTACCGCCCGTTCGCTCGCGGCAACGGCGCCAACCTCGAATCCCTGGTCGGCTTGCAGCGCACCGACATCAACGACCCCCGACCGGACAGGCCGCTCATTCCCGCGACCGATCGTGTACGGCGCTTCGGCGCCTAGAAAGGACTCTTCGCATGAACAGCATCCGTACCACCACCACCCGCGCCGTCGCGGTAGCGGGCATCGTCACAATCGCGGTCGTGTTGTCGGGTGGCGTCGCGTCGGCTGCCGCCGGCGACGCCGCCACACTGATCCTGGCCAAGGGCACCAACCCTTGGGATGGGATCACGCCGGACTTTTCGGTATTCGGCGTGGAATTCACCAAGGCCTGGCAGAAGATCCTCGGCGGGGCTTGGGGGTTGGTCTTCGTGTGGCTGGCGTTCAGCGCCCTGCGTGCAGCTGGCGAGTACGCAAGCGCGCGCAAGGGCGGATACGCCCAGAGCTTGTCCGAGAAGACGGCTGGCCTGCGTGACGCGGTAGTCGCGCTCATGATCTGCGTCGCGCTGCCGTTCATCTTCGCCGCAGTCATCGCCCTGTTCTGATCGGAGTCCTGCTATGGACGCGTACCCGCTCATGAACGTGCCCAGCGTTTCTACCCTCGTCACGGTCTACGTGGTGCTCTACGCGCTCGCGTTGGCGCTGAGCCTGGTGATCTCGGCGCGAGCATGGCGCGGGTACATGCGGGTTCGCCACCAGGGCCCCGCACACCTGATCTCGGAGCAGTACGAACATCTCCGGTCCGGACTCGCCGGGTTCGCCGGGCTACTGGCCTACGGTGCCGTCGCCCTGATCGCCTATCTCGTTCTCTGACCACACCATTCCCTGATTGGAGCCATCATGGCCAAGAACTTCTCCAAAGTGACTCGCGGGGCGGCCGCGACCAACGCCGCCCAGCCCGCCACCGGCGGCCGAACCCCCGCAGCGGCGGGAACGGACACCGGGTCGGCGAAGAAGGGCAGCTGGACCTCCCCGCCCCGGCTCTACATCATCATCGCGGCCGCGATCGTCGTGACTGTTGTCGCCGCTCTCGGGTTCTCCGGGGGGAGTGACAGTTCCGACACCGCGACCAAGGTCGAAACTGTTCACGGCCCGACCTCGTTCCAGGACGGCATCCCGTCGGGCTACACCCGTGACAAGGGCGGTGCGGCCACTGCAGCGGTCAACGTGATCCAGGCGATCAGCAAGGCCAATCGGGGCAAGGCCGAGATCGGGCAGGTCCAGGCGCGGTTGGTCGCAGCCAATCCGTCGCAGGCGCTGACCAAGGCGCTGGCCGACGCCAAGGGCCGTCCAGCCACTGACGACGTGTTCAACACCGTGCCCGCCACGGTGACCGTCGGCTCGATCACCGAGCAAGAGGCCGAAGTCGCGGTGTGGACCGTGACCGCCGGGCAGTCGGCGATCAACGCCGCAGGGCAGAAGGCGATGAGCACGGTGTGGGCAACCACCACGGTCGCGCTGGTGTGGGAGAACGGCGACTGGAAAGCCCGCGACTGGCGGTTCAAGGTCGGTCCGGAGCCCTCGGAGGTCTCCGACCCCACGCAGGCGGCCAAGGACATCGAGTCCGGCTACTACTCCTTCTTCATCAACTGAGGGGGAGGACACGATGATTCGTCGAATAGTCCTGCTGATTGTCGCCGCAGTGCTGGGCCTGATCACCGCCGCCACCGGCGCCGGTGTGGCCAGCGCGCAGCCGAACAGCTCGCCGGGTGATGCCACGGCGGGGTTGTCGAGCACGTCGCTGCCGCAGGGCTTTCCGGCGGATCTGCGCAAGTACATCGGTGGCACCGAGGAATTCAAGGCAGCCGAGTGGTTCACCGGTGCCTGCAAGGATCGCGGCGGCGATCTGGGTGCCTACCTGTCGGCGATGCTGACCGCCGAGAACCGCCTGATGTGGTGGTCGATGCCCGATGAGGCCAAGAAGCTTCTGCTGACCGGGTCGCTGGCGTTCAGCGCCGTCGACAAGGCCGCCGTCGACGCGGCCGCCGAGAAGTTCATCCAGGAAGGTCGCGAGCCCGACGACTCGCAGCTGCCCCGGGTGTTCCCGGCCGGGGACGCTACCTACCACCCGCCCAAGGGCGTGTGCGCCGACGACCTCAAAGCCTGGGCGACCGCGTCGTCGAACACCTGGGGCTTCGAGTGGACCGCGCCTGACAACGCTTCGCTCAAGGCCGCCCAAGCGGCCAGCGGCGGCGGCGATGTCCCGGCAAAGGCGTGGACGGAGCCGTGCTCGTCGGACGAGCTCGGCATCTACTGCGCGCACGCGTTCTTCGTCAACTGCAACAAGGCGGGCACCAACGTCGACGAACTACAGCGCTGCCGTGAATGGAACACCGCAGTCGGGCGCCTGTTCGCCGGAACCGCGAACTGGATCGACCAGAACACCTCCGCCGGCGACCGCATCGGGGCTGTCCTGGGCGGGACGGTGTCGCGGGCGCCGAGTTGGCAGGCAGGTAAATGGGTCGTCTCTGCCCTGACCGGAATCGGCAGCTTCGTCGTCAAGTCCGTGAAGTTCATCGACGACCCGTCGACGATCGCCGACGAGTGGGCCAACGCCATCAAGCCCGACGCGATCGACTTCTCCACCAAGGTGCTCAAGTCCCTTTCGAGCACGTCGCATTTCGATCCTGGCGCGGACTGGTTCCGCAGGCAGTACGCGGTCGCGGTCGCGATCGGCATCATCGTCATGGCCTTCATGGCGCTGTTTGCCGTGCGTCGGGCATCCCAGCGTGGCGGCGGCTCGCGGGAGCTGGCGACCTCGATGTTCCAGTACCTGCCCCTGGCCATGTTCCTGGCGCTGTTCTCTCCCGGCCTCGCCTCAATGGTGCTCGAATTCACCACCACCCTGTCGGACAGCCTGGCCGAAGCCGCGGGCACCCCGACCGGGGAAGTGATGGCCGAAGTCGCCGGATTCAGCAACGCCACCTCCAAGACGTTCCCTGGCGGATCGCTGATGGCGATCATCATGTTCGGGCTCATGCTCATCGGTGCGCTGGTGCTGTGGCTCGGGCTGATCCTGCACACCTACGGAATGGCGCTGGCCGGAGTGGTCAGCGGCATCTCGGTCGCGTTGATGATCCACCCGAAGTACCGACACAAGGCTCTGCGTCCGGTCTACCTGTTCCTGGGTATCGCGTTCAGCGTCCCGCTGCTGTTCCTGCTGCTCAGCGTCATCTTCTCCCTCGCCGCGGCAGTAGACGTGGGCGGCGGCGACGGCGGCATGGACACGCTGGGCCGGATCATCCAGGTCAGCGTGGCCATGGTGATCGCCGGACTCGCGCCGTGGAGCCTGCTCAAGTGGGCGCCGATCACCCCGACCGCGGCCGACAGCGAAGACCTCGGCAGCAACTCGCCCTCGATCATCGGCAATGCCGTCGACTCCACCGGCAACGCCATGCTGTTCGCTCGCGGTGGTGACAGTGGCGGCGTCGGCGGGACTCAACCCGGGGTCCGCACCGACGGCGGCAGCGCCGGATCGAACGGCCAGGCCGGCGCCAACGGATCCGCAGGCGCCAACGGCAGCAACGGTTCCAATGTCACCGGCGACGCCGGGAACCCGCTCACCCACGCCTATCAGGAACGCGGACAGCGTCCCGACCCGGTGGGCTCCGGCACGCATCCCGGCCTGCAGCACAGCGGCGAGTCCGGTGGGGCGGCGGGCGGCCGCGCGGCAGCGGGAACCCGTGCAGGTGTCGCCGGCGGTGAAGCGGCCGCAGGCGCGGCTACCGGCGGTGCCGCCATCGCTGCGGCGGTCGGTGTGCAGACCGTGGCTACCGCGATCAACAAGGCCAAATCCGAGGCTGACGACACCGCACCGCGGGTCGATGACGACGACCGCTAGCGAGCGAGACAGGAGCAAGTGATGACAACACCCACGATGGAACCGCGGACAGCTCAACTCGACCCGCAGGTCCGCCACCGCGGCCTCTTCGGGATGTCGCGCCTGATGGTGATCGTCTGGTCCATCACGGCCTTCGTCGTGATCCTGCTGTGGATGTCGGTTCGCGGATGGACCGGCGCGATCGTCGGGATCGCCCTCTTCGCTGGCGTCTATCTGACCACCAACGAGAAGGGCGGCGAGGACTCGATCGCCAAGCGGGCGATTTTCCGGTGGCGCAACCACTCCCGGCGCCGGCGCGGTGAGCACATCTACTACTCGACTGGCGATCGGGGCGACCGCACCGGCGTGCCTTCGCATGACTACAACCCTGAGACCGATCCGGCGTGGGAGCGTCCGGTGCCGCTCGGCAACGTCGCCCCGCTGGACCTGGCCGGAACAGGCTTCGACTCGTTGTTCATCTTGCGCCACGCCAATCCGGGGGAACCCGAATATCTGTCGGTGATGCTCCAGGTCGAAGGCCTCAAGGGCGGGCTGCGTTCCAACCCTGCTTACGCCACAAGCTGGGCGCAATTCGGCTACCTCATGGCCGAACTGGCCAAGAAGGACTCCCTCATTCGGGGCACCCAGCAAATCCACCGATCGGTCGCCTACGACTTGACTCCGCACACCAAGTGGTACGCAGATCACCTGGTCAATACCGATGGCAAGCTCGAAACGATGGTCGACTCCTACTGGGGTCTGCTCCAAGCGATCCGGCCGATCGCCGAAGAACACCGAGTCTGGTACGTAGTCAAGATTCCTGTCGACCAAGCGTTCCTGGCACGAGCAGCCGGAAGAGACAGCTGGGGTGATGGGCGCCGAGCCGAGATCGGCTGGGCATCGGTGGTACGTGACGAGCTTCAACGCTTCGTGTTGCTGCTGGAAGGCGCCGGAATGGGCGAAGTCACCGTGCTCGGCCGCCAGCGCACTTGCGCGGTGATCCGCTCGCTGATGGACCCCTCCTTCGCCCTCGATGACGACCGCGATGCCGATTGGGAGTCCTGCTGGCAGTCCTACATCGGCGAGCATCAGTCGGTGGTCGTGAACGGACGGTGGCACACCGCCGTTGCACACATCCCGCCTGGCGGGGTGGACGCGGAGCTGCTTGGGCCGCTGTGGTTGCACCCGCTACTCGTGGGGGTGGCGGCCGACGAAGGTAGTGACGACCAAGAGCGGGCCGCGACCATTCGTACGGTGTCGGTGCGAATGGATTTCCTTCCGGATGACGCTGCCCGTGCTCAGGCGGTGGAGGATCTGACCTCTGATACCGCCAACGACCTCGAAGAACGTCAGAAGGGACGTATCGACGACGGCACCACCGAGACCCAGATGACGGCTTCCCAGCGGCGCCGTCAAGATCTCAAGCCCGGCAAGAACATCCACGGGTTGGACTGGTCGATGTGGGTGTCGGTCACCGGCAGGGACGCCGATGACCTGCAACGGGCGTGCCTGCGGGTGTCCCAGGCGGCAGGCCGTAGCGCGATCAAGCGTCTCGATTGGCAGAACGATACTCACGACGTCGCTCAGATCGCCACACTTCCGCTCGCGCGGGGCATGGCTGGTAGCGCTGCGGCTCGGACGGCATAGGGGCTTGAGCACGATGACGAAAACTGTTTCAGTGTCAGAACTTTCGCACTTCGGTACTCCGTTGCGGTTCGACTACGAGACCGATGACGACCTGATCCCGGTCGCTCCACCGCGTCGGTCGCTGCCCCGGCGGCGACGACTTCTGGACCGGCTCGGCTACTACGAGCCCCGCCCCAACGGCTATGCCTCGACCACCCGTCAGGGCGAGGCCCTCAACCTCGCGTTGACCCGCATGCCCTCGGGTCACCGCGGCATCATGCAGGGCATCGACGCGACCAACAACTCGCCGATCATCGTCGATCAGTTCACCGCCTACGGCGAGGACATCTCCAATATCAACGTCGTCCATATCGGCGACGTCGGCAAGGGCAAATCCTCGATGGTCAAGACGGTGTACACGACCCGAACCCTGCCGCTGGGTCGGCAGGTCATCGTGGTGGACAAGAAGCGCCAGTCCGGCGCCGGTGAGTACGCCGTTGTCGCCAACGCTGTCGGATCGCCTTCGATCGAGTTCACTGCTGGCGGGTCGGGCGAGCATCGGCTCAACCTTCTCGATCCGGCGATCTCGTTGCAGGGTGCGCATGAAGGCGCCGAGTACCGGCCCGAAGGCCAAGCCCAGCTGGTCTATGCCGTGCTTGAAGACACCATCGGGCGGCCGCTGCTGGAAACGGAGCGATCAGCGGTGTCCAACGCGCTGCTCCTGGTGACCGAGGAGAAGCGAAGCGTGGAGCAAGAGCCGGTGATCGGTGACCTCGCCGAGCGCATGCTGCACCCGCGCGAAGGAGATACCGATGTGTTCGGCCCGCTCTACAGCGAGGATGCCAAGCAGTGGGGCCGTGACGTAGCCCTGGCCCTTCGGCGGCTGTCGGAAACCGACTTGCGGGGACTCGTCGACGCCCCGACGACCCCGTCCGTGCGTGCTGCACTAGAGCACCCCTTCGTGCACCTGGATCTGTCTCGGCTTCCTGAGTCGGGCCCGTCGGTGCGCGTGGTGATGACGCTGGTCAACACGTGGCTGTCCAACCGTGTCGCTGCTCGCAGCTCCAAATTCGACCAGACCGAGTTCGTCGTCGAAGAAGGCTGGCACCTCGCCGAAGGCAGCACGGGCCTGTACCTGCGGCGGAATATGAAGCTCTCCCGCGGTCTGGGACTTTCGACGGTGTCGGCGTTCCACCACATTTCTGACCTGCCCGTCGACAGCCCGGCGCGGGCATTGATGCAGGAAGCCTCCATCGTCTACCTGTACGGGCAGGAACGTTATGAGGATGCCGCAGCGTGCGCGCGGATGTATCAGCTGCCCGACGGCGCGATCGAAAAGATCATGCAGCTCGGCCCAGGAATGTGCTTGCTCAAGATCGGTTCGCGTGACCCGATCCTGATGCGCCACATCCGCTCCCCGCTCGAACGCCAGCTCACCAACACCGACGCCGCGATCAAGGGCCGGAGGCTCGCATGAGTATCCAACGCAGTACCGCACCCCAGAGCCCGGCCGAAGCACACCCGCTGTTCCCGCCCGGCGTGCTGATGACCGTCGGGGCGATCGTCGTGATCATCGCCGCCCTACTCAGTGGCGCCGCCCTATCCGGCCTGCTCGTCGGCAACGGGCTGGCCGGGCCCGATCGCGCCCTGCCCAATGTGCTAATCCAGTGGCCCGGCCACGCCGGCGACCCCGCCGCAGCCTGGACCCGAGACCCCAGGCCGGGCCCGGCCTGGTTGATCTACACGATCGCCGCGGTATTCATCCTCGCCGCCGGGTTCGCCTGGTGGGTCGTCTCCCAGCGCCTGAACGAGCGCAAACTGCGCTCCGCCGGACACACGCCCGGCCTGGCCACCACCCGCGATGTCGCCGGAATCATCGACGCCGACGGCGCCCGCGCACATGCGGTGAAACTGCGCGCGGCCAACGGCGGAAACACCGATGACGACCCGGCCGAACTGGTGACCCCGCTGGGAGTGAACACCGCAGACGGCCAGGAGATCGCGTTGCGTCCCAACGACTCGCTGCTGGTTCTAGGTGCGTCCGGGCAGGGAAAGACCTGGCGCACCGCAGTTCCCCAGATCCTCTTCGCTCCCGGCCCGGTGGCGGTGACCTCGACGAAAGCCGATGTGCTGCGGGCGACCGTCCTGCCGCGCAAGCGCAAGGGCAAGGTCATGGTGTTCGACCCGGAGAACATCGCCAAGGGCTGGCCGGAGCGTTCCGGCTGGTCACCGATCGCTGGGGCAGACGATCCCGATGCGGCCATCCGTCGCGCTGCGGGGTTGGTGGCCGGGCGGCCGATGAGCAAAGGCGGTGACTCCGACGCCGCGGCGTTCTACGCGACCCGCGCCGAGATCGTCATCCAGTGCTATCTGCACGCCGCGGCACTCGACGGCAGGACGATGTCCGAGGTCCGTCGCTGGTCGACCATCGCGCAGAACAATGAGGTCTTGCGCATCCTGCAGCGCAACCATTCCGACTTCGCCAACGACTTCGTGCAGGCCACGATGTCGGAGGACCCGAAGGTCACCGCCAACACCATGTCGACGGTGACCAACATCCTCAAGCCGCTGTCCTCGCCGAAACTGATGGCCGCGGTCAACGTTTCCGCCGCCGAGAGCCTGGACGTGGCGGCCTACATCCGCGACGCCAACAGCCTCTACATGCTTTCCAGCGGCAAAGGCCAGTCCATGGCCCCATTCGTATCAGCCCTTGCCTCCGAAGTCGCCTACGAGGCACACACACGCTCTGAGCAGTCACCGGCGGGCCGCTTGGACCCGTATATGCGGATGGTGCTCGACGAGGTCGCCAACGTCGCCCCGATTCCTGATCTGCCCGAGATGTTGACCGACTCGGGCGGCCGTGGCATCTCGATCATGGCACTCGCCCACGGCCCCGACCAGCTACGGTCCCGCTTCGGGGCCATCGGCGCCCGCCAGCTGATTGACTCCGCCAGCGGTCAGTTGGTGCTGCCCGGCCTGATGGCCTACGAAACGCTCGATGAAGTCTCCAAGCTCCTGGGCACAATCGAGGTCACGATCCCGACGAAGGTCGGCGCGAACCAGTGGCGCGACGAGCGCATTACCAAACCGGTCATGTCCGCCCAGGAAATCCGCACGATGGGCGAGGGCGAAGCGCTGCTGGTCTTCCGCAACATGCCCGGAGTCAAGCTGCGGCTCAAGGCGTGGTTTGACGGCGACCAACGCCAGTCGGCGCTGGTCGAGCCGTCGCAGGAGTTCTACGACAAGGCCGTGGCCACCGGCGTGGTCCCCGAGATCACCGCACCGGTATTCGATCAGCGCACTGGCGTCGAGGCCCGACCGGTCGAGGCCGGCCCGCTCGAGGTCGTCGACTTCACCAAGGGTTGGGGGAAGAAGTGACCGAGGTCGAGGACCCCACCGTCGCGGTCGGGTGGGCACCGGATCCGGGTCGGATCACCGAGCTGTTCGACTGGCTCGACGAATCGGCCACCCTCGGTCCCTCCGGCAAGCCGGACCTGATCTGGTCCTGGCGGCACATGTCGCGCCAGCGTGCGCTGCAGGCCTGGCTCGACCTGGCCGACTGGGTGGAGTGGTGGCGGTTCCGCTACAACGTCAGCGCGGTCACCGGCTGCTGGTACCGCCATTCGCCTGTGGTCGAACACCTTTGGGCGCTGATGATCGCCCACCGCAACGCCTACCCGCCCGGCACCAAGCCCGACGAGTTCCGCGATGCCCCGATCGCCTGGCACGTCAGCTACATGTGGCCCACGGTGCGCTCGCTCCGGGAGGGCAACTACATGCAGGGCTGCACCCCCGGCGACTGCCGGGCATCCGAGATGTTCCCGGGCCCGCTGTACGAACACCGCGGCGAAGGCGGCCTGGAGGAGTTCCTTGTCGGCGAGATCGCCGGGCGGGCCGACCGGCCCGTCGCATCGGCCGACAACCAGCCGACCATGTCGGTGGCGGACATGCGCCGAGCGATCACCACCGGCAACGCGACACCGGTCAGTTCCGAAGACCCCGACGCGAGCATGTACTACGAGGGCGGGCTCTGGCACTTCGACGAGGAAGCCGACCTGTACCGGCGCGAACCCGACCCAGAGGGTTGAGGTCCCCATGAACCTCCGGATGGTCGCGCCCGGTCCCACGCTCCAGCCCGCCCGGCGGCGTGGAACCCGTTGTAGCGCGTGCCATCCGGCGGAAACGGTGCCCGGGGGGCTGCTAGCCCGCCCGGCCGGCTCCCCGGGCACCCGTATCCATCCCGCTCCCCGCGCGAGGGCGAGCACCCAGCAAGGAGAGTTCCCATGACCGCCACCTACAGCGTGCTCGGCAAACACGCCACCACCACCGACCCCGACTGGCAGACGCGACTGGGCGCCGCGCGCCGCGCGGGTGTGCGGCCCCGGTGCATGTGCACCTCCGCCGGGGCAGAGATGTATGTCGCCACCGTCGGCGGCAACAAGCTCATCCTCAAGCGCATGCCGGGCTCGGGCACCGCCCATGCTCCGTCCTGCGATTCCTGGGAGCCACCGGCCGAGCTGACCGGGCTCGGCCAGGTGCTCGGCGCCGCGATCGAGGACGACGGCGAACAGACCAAGCTCAAGCTGGGATTCGCGCTCTCACTCAACGGCGCCTCCCGAGTTCCCGCCACCAATTCAGAACCCAGCGACTCGGTGGCGGCCGACCCGACCAAGCTGAGCCTGCGCGGCACCCTGCACTATCTGTGGGATCAAAGCGAGTTCGCCCGCTGGGTGCCGCGGATGGAGGGCAAACGGTCCTGGAAGGTCGTGCGCCACTATCTGCTCGAGGCCGCGCGCGGCAAGACCACCAAGGGCGCGCAGTTCGTCGAATCGCTGTATCTGCCCGAACCCTACGATCCCGCCCGCAAGACCGAGCTGGCTGCCCGCCGGGCACGGGCCTTGGGCTCGGTCGCCGACACCGGAACCAAACGCAAGCGGCTGCTGCTGGTGATCGGCGAGGTCGCCTCGATCACCGAAGGCCGTCTCGGGCACCGGATGGTGCTGACCGAGGCACCCGACTACAACTTCCTGCTGCCCGACGACCTGCACGCCCGTCTGGCCCGCCGCTTCGCCGTCGACCTGGAGCTGTGGGCTTCCGACGAACACAGCCGTCTCATCGTGGCCGGAACGGTGCACGTGAACCGTTCGGGTGTCCCGACGTTCCAGGAGTTGACGCTGATGCCGGTCACCCAGAACTGGATCCCGTACGAGTCGGTGACCGAGCACGCCCTGCTCGACCACCTCACCAGCCAGAAGCGCAGCTACGTCAAGGGATTGCGCTACAACCTGGCCAACTCCAAGGCCCTGGCCAGCGCGGTTCTCACCGACACCGAACCCGCCACTGCGCTCTACCTGGCCGACAGCGACACCACCCGTCAAGCCGTCGACGACCTGATCGCCGAATCCGAGCTTCCCGGCTGGATCTGGGATGCCCGCGCCGACCTGCCCGCGCTCCCGGCCCGCCGGGGCTCATGAACACTAGCGCGACCAACCGCGCGATAAGCAACTCAAACCGCGCGCCATGCGCTACATTATTTGTAGCGCATGGCGCGCAGCTTCTTTCAGACCACGTGACAACAATGAAGCGGAGACACAGCATGCAGACGGTGGTGCCGGTGGCGAACGGGTTGTCGACCGATCATCCGATCCCTGACCTGCCCTTCGTCGACGACTCCCACATCCCCACCACCGACGCCCGGGCCATCGAGGCGATCGGCCGCCTTCCCGGCCAGCCGACGTGGGCCCGGTTCGACTGGCCACGCGCCGCCGAGTGGGACAACAGCCCGTGGTGGGCCTTCACCACAGACCCCCGGCGCACCGATCTGGCCTGGTGCGTGCGCTTTCACCCCGGCCTGGGCCGTTCGGTCGTGCTGGTCGACAACGCCGCGGCCGGTCAACTGCACGAGCAGTGGAGCAACGAGCCGCTGCTGTTCCGCGCAGGCGGGTACTGGTGGGACGGCAGCCACTGGTTCCGACCCGCACAGCTGTGGGACGGCGTCGCCGAGCGATTCGTCAACCGAGCCGTGCCCATGGCGACCACCGTCACCGCCGCAGACCTGCTCACCGATCGCCCTATCGACCCCGCCGCCGTCCTCGACATCGCTGATGTCGAGGCCACCGCCGCCCCAGTGCGCCGGTGGGATCACCACCTCGCCGCCTGGGCCGCCGCCCGCCCTGCAGACGCACTCCCGTTCGCGCAATGCGTGGTCAACCTGTCCGCGCCGGAGCTTGCCGGTGACCAGCTCATCGGGGCACCGGAGATCGCCGAGATGATCGGCGCCGAGCCGTCAGCGCTGCGCACCCAGATCGCCCGCGGCCAAGTCGAACTGCCCTCGCCACAGGCGGCGATCGCGGGCCGGAACGTGTGGTCGCGCCCAGTGGCCGACGAATGGGTCGAAGCGATGCAGCGCTCGACCGACGCCACCGCTGCGGCGTTGTCGAACAGCGCCACCGAGATGCCGGTCGGCATCCATGAGCTGTGGGAGAAGTTCGCCGCGTCGTTCTTCGCCCGGCTGTGGCGGCCCGAGCGCCGCAAGCGCTGGGTCCTGCGGGCACGCAACGAAACCGCCGTGCACGAGGTCGCCGACGAACTGGCCACGGTGGTCGCCCTCAAACTCGACGACATCATCCCGGCGCAGGCCTTGGCCGGCACCGTGCGCTCGGCGATCCTGCACCAATTCCTCTCCGACCGCGACGTGGCCGTGGCCAGTGGCTCCGAACGCCGCGACGTCGCGCTGAACTGGAAGGTCGCGACGATGCTGGACTGGCTGATCCGCCATCATCCGATCCTTGCCCGTCACACCGTCGCGACTACGATCGGTGATGCCGAACGGCGCGGGGTGCCCCGTTCCAGCAGCATCGCCGCCTTGCGGGTCGCGCTGTCGATGGACGGCAAACTGTCCGCCGACGACTACGCCACATTCTTCGCCGGGGCCCTTCCCCCGGCGGATGCCGCCTGAGCGTGAGCTCAGGTGAACAAGCCGCGGGCCCGACCAGCTACCGACTGGGCGGGCCCGCGGCCTGTTCCTTCTTCCGTAATCCGGCGCGGGAGTTAGATCGACGGGGCGAGATGCGGTGCGGGCGGCTCCGGCGCGGGGCTGGGGCGCTGATGCTGTTGAGCCTGTTCGTGATGGTGCTCGGGTGCGTGCGGCTGCTCGTGTTCGCTGTGTTGAGCGGCCGCAGCGCGTAGCTCGGCGGCATGCTCGGTGAGCCGGTCCCACTCGCCACCCTGCCCTTCGCCTTCTGGCCGTGGGCCCATCAAACTGGTGTCGGTGTCGGGGATTCCGGCGTTCTCGCGGGCGAGTGCCAGCTGTCCGGCGGTGCTGATCCAGTCTTCGCGGTCAGCTGGCCTGGTCGGCACAGGACCCAGGTGCGCTGTCCAATCCGGGCGGTCCTGCGCTACTTGCTCGCCCCGACGCCGCAGTTCGAGACGTTGTTTGGCGACGTCGACGTCCGGTTCAGGCTCGGTGTGGGCGGGGAAAGAGTTCGGCGCGTGGGCGGGATCCTCAGCAGGCAGCATCGCGACGAGCGCACTGCGAGCGGCCTGCTGCGCGGCGTCGCGGCGCGCCATCACCGAGTTGTCGGTGTTGCCCTGGCCGTCCCAGGCAATCCAATGCCAGTCCTCCCCGGTCCATTCCACGCTGGCACCGGGCTCGCCGTCCTCGCGCAGGCCGCCGTATTGATAGCGCGACCCATCGGATGAGGTCGGCTGCCAAGGGTCGGCTCGTCGCGCCGCTTCCCGCTCTCCGGCGCGGGCCTTCCAGGCGCTGGCGTGGTCGTTCATCCACACCGGAACCAGCTCTTTGAGCGAGTCGCGGGGAATGCCGAGATCGTCGGCACGCCCCTCGGTGGGGTTGAGATCCAATGTCCAGCCTTGGTATTGGCCCATCGACTGGCGACGGTCGAAGTCTGCGGCGCGCTTGTGCAGGGCCGCAGGGGAGTTCTCCTGGGCGCTGATGCGGGCTTTCATCGCCGCCAGGTCGTGCTCGGCCTGCACGAGCTCGTCGCCGCGGGTGAATTCCCGATCGGCTTCGTTGCTCAACGTCTCGATTCGTCGGCGGACTTCCTCGACCAGTTCTGCTGCGGGCTCGCGCTTGGCGATCGCGTCATCGATCATGTTGTGGACTCGTTGCACGATGCCGTGCGCCCGGGCGACGCTCACCCCCCAGTCATCTGCCTTGTCTGCCTCGCTGGCGGCGAGCACACGGGTGAGACCGCCGTCCATGGTCAGCACCAACGCGTGGGTTGTTCGGGTGATGTAGGCGTAGACCGGCACGCCCTCGATCTCGAAGAATTTGAGGGGCTCGGCGTCTGTCTCGGTCGCGGCGGCGCGCCGACGGCGGGAGCTGAGTTCAGACAGTGTGTCCTGCACGCCTTCGGCGATCTTGCTGGTGTCGCGGGCTGGGTAGGTGCGCCCGTTGATGACCAGGACCCGGTCTTCGCGGTCGGCGGCGCGCCACCGGCTGAGGGGCTCGACCATGGCGTCGAGTTCGCGCAGCTCCTGTTCCCGGATGGGCAGGGACTGTTCGAGCTTGAGCACGGTGTGCGCCCGGGAGGCCGCGGCCTGGGCGATCATGGTCTGCTCGGCGCGCAACGCCTTGACCTCGGCTTCTTTCTCGACGGCGGCGATGTAGACCGGGTCGCCGGTGGCCGCGGCCTTGGTCTGGGCCGCCGAGACGGCCATGTCGCCACCGACGTCTTCGATCGTGGTGGGGCAGTCCGCCGAACGCAGGTAGGTGTCGATGTGGGCCTTGCGCTCGATGATCTGCCATGAGGTGCCGTCATAGGACTTCACCGCGACGGGGGAGATGATCTCGACCTCGGACATCCTGTTGCCTTGGCGAATGATTCGGCCTTCGCGCTGGGCCAGATCGGATGCACGGTAGGGCACCGACAGGTGAACCAGACTCTTGGCCAGGCGCTGGACATTCATGCCGACGCCCATCTTCTCGGTGCTACCGATGAGCACCCGGACCCGGCCGGCGCGGCAGTCGGCGAACAGCTGCTGCTTGGCCCGCGCAGACGGGTAATGGTGGATGAAGGCGATCTCCTCTTCCCGCATTCCGCGTGCGACCAGCTCGTCACGCAGCCGGGTGTAGAGGTTCTGGGTGCGTTTGTGATCGGTGGCCTTCGGCGTGCCGCGGTCGCAGAAGACGAGCTGGAAGACACCGGTCGCGTCGGGCCCGGCCTTGTCGGCGGGCGTGAACACCTCGGCATTCTCGCTGTGGATGCGCCACAGGATGTTGGCGGTGATCGCGATCCGGTTGTTGTCGGGATCGGGCTCGGGCAGGTTGGCCAGCGGTGGATAGAGGCTGGCGTTGAGCCCGTCGGAGCCGATCTTGAGCGCGTTGTCGATGTGCATCGTCTTGCCCGTCGTCTGGGCCATGCGCGCGTCGAGGTCGTGCATGAAGTCCCGGACCTGCTGGGACAGCTCGAACTCCACGACCGTGCGTTTGCCATCCTTGAGCGCGGGCAGCTCGGCCGGGATCCGGTCCTGGGTGACGACGTCGCGGAACTGATCGAGCATGGCCAGCAGCTGCGGCATGTTGTTGTACTCGGCCATGCGTGAGACCGGCCGCAGCGACGAGCCGGTGATGTTCATCTCGACGGTCGTGCGCTGCTGAGCGAAAGTTTGCGCCCACGCATCGATATGGGACATCCCTGCCTTGGCCAGCAAGTCCGGGCGCAGGAACCGTTTCATCACCCACAGCTCGCCGAGAGAGTTCGACACCGGGGTACCCGTGGCGAACGACATCGCCCTCGCCGGCGCGAACGGCCGACCCTCGGCGCGGTTGCGCTCCTCGGCGCGCTCGCGCATCAGCAGCGCCTTCATTTCCAGGTCCGACGAGCGCAGCGACCCATCGATGAGGGCGAGGTCTTCGCTGGCGCTCGCCCTGGTGAGGTTCTTGTACAGGTGCGCCTCGTCGATGAAGAGGAAGTCGGCGCCGGACTGCTCGAAGGTCAAGCCGGTGTCGCGGCTCTTGCCCTTGATCAGTTTGCTGTGGCGGGCCTTCTCGCGCTCGATCGCCTTGGCGATCTGCTTGACCGAGTGGGTCTGTTCCCCTCCGGAGAGGAACTTGGCCTCCTCCAGGCGCTCTTCCAGTACCGTGATCTGCTTCTCGATGTAGGTGGCCTGGTACTCGTTGCTGACACCGATCAGCCCGAACACCGACTGCGGCACGATGACCATGTCCCAGTCACCGACAGCGGTCTGGGCGATGAACCGCTGCCGCGCCGGGGGGCCGTCGAGATCGGTGGCCACCAGGATGTTGGCGCTGGGGTAGGCGTCGAGCACTTCCCGGTGCCACTGGTCGACCAGGAAGTTCGGCACCACGATCCAGGGCTGGCGGACCTGGCCGAGTCGGCGCATCTCCATGCACGTCATGGCGATGGTCAGGGTCTTGCCCGCACCGACGCAGTGGTCGAGCAGGATCGTCTCTTCGTGCAGCTGCCGGACAACAGCCTGGGCCTGATAGTCGTAGGGGATGTATTTCGGGTTCAGGCCGGGGAAGGTCTTGTGTTCAGTCGGGTACTGGACCCGGTTGAAGCTGTTGAGCGCTTCGTTGAACCTGCGGGTCAGCCGATCCGCGCGCTCCGGGTCGGCCCAGAGCCACCGGCTGAACGTCTCTTCGAGCTGAACGGCCTTGGCGCGCAGCAGCTCGGTGCGCTCGGGATGGAACCGCGGCTTGGGCGCGGCCATCAGTTCATCGCCGGACTTCGCCGACTGGACCGCCTTGTTGTTGGCGATCATCTCGAACAGCTCGACACCGGAGATGTCGGCCGACTCGAGTCCCCACGCATCGCGGTAGCCGGTATCCGGTGCCGCCCACAGCGGATAGCGCTTGGTCTCGATCTGCCACGATCCGCTGATCGGGGAGAACTCGATGCTGATGTCGTGGGAGCCCAGATCGAATTCGGCCTGGAAGAACTCGCGGTAGGTATCGACGCCGAGCCACTCCGCGCCGGGCCGGATAGAGATCTTGGTCAGATCGACATCGGGAGGAATCGCGTCGGTCAGCGCCGCCACCGACGGGCCGTGCAGCTGCGGATCCTCGGCGGCCGCGAGCTTGGCCTTGGCCAGCTTCTCGCGGACATTGCCGGACAGGAACCGGGGCGCGATCACCCACTCGCCGGGGTGGTCGAGATCGGGGAAGATCTTGCCCGCGGCCTGTTCCAGGGCCTCGGCAACGCTCAGGTCGAGCAGTTCGGCGATCCGCGCGGGTTCGATGCGGCCGCGCTCGTCGAAGCAGATCGCGAGCGCTTCGTCGATGTTGTCGGCGCTCGCGGCCGGCTCGTGGAAGCGGGCGGCGTCCTCGGTGAAGATCGAGGCCTTGCGCGCGACGTGAGTGTCGTCGTCGTAGTGCTCGAGGGCGCGCACCATCGCGATGCGGGGGTCGAGTTTGATCGCGCCCTCAAACTGGGAACGCTTCTTGTAGGGCTTCTGGTCGGGCTCGTAGGACTGTTCGAGCAGTTCCTCGGCGATGTGGTCAGGAAGTGATCCCTCGGCGGGGATCTTGATGACCTTGCCGTCGTCGCCCAGGACCGGCTCGCCGTACTCGTTGATGAGCGGTTCACCGTTGTTCAGGCGCCACTTCTGTTCGAGGCGACCGAATTTGGTGCGGGCCTGTTGCTCGTCGTTGCGTTCGCGGTGAGTGGTCCACTTGTAGCGGTTGAGCGCGCCGTAGGTGGCGACGTAGTCGTCGTACTGGGCGTTGAGCCGGTCACGCAGTGCCTGGCGGTCCTCGTACGTGGACTCGGTGCGACTGGCCTCGCTCAGCGCCATGACGGTGTCGCCCATGTCGAGCATCCGCAGCCACTGCTGGGCACGTGCGCGGCCGTTGCAGTAGGCCGGTTCCCAGCCGTCGCCCACGACGTACTGGTCGAAGCTCTCGGTCGCTTCGTCCCAGCGCAGCGTGCCCGGGATCGCGACGGCCGACAGGGTTTGGCCGCGGTCGAGTCCCGGTGTGACGACGTCGGGCACCGGGGTCGTCGACAGCGCGAGGTCGTTGTCTCGGGCGCGGTCGATGATGCCGCGCAGCGCGTGGCGCAGCTGATCGGCCAGCGGGCGGGTGTCGTCGCCGTGGACGAGCAGGGTCTCCTGCCCGTACATCCCGGAGCCGACCTCGACGGTGCCGAGAATGTGTTCGCGGTGGGTGCCGAAGTAGTCGTTGAGCGTGACCGACTTGCCGTCGATCTGCCACTTGTTGACCTCGATCCAGCGGCTGGTCTCGGGGCTGTAGGCGCGGTCGGGTTCGCGCCGGCGGAACACCAGCACGTCGGTGACGACGTCGGTGGCGGCCTGGCGGGCGAAAGCCTTGCTGGGCAGCCGGACCGCGCCGACGAGATCACCGAGTTCGGCGATCTCACGCCGCGCGGCCTCACGACGGGCATCGGAGGTGAAGGTCGAGGTGATCACCGCGACGTAGCCGCCGGGCTGGGTCAGCGCCAGCGACTTCTTGATGAAGTAGTTGTGGACGCTGAGCCCGTTGGGGTTGAACTTGTCGTCGTAGAGGCTGTAGTCGCCGAACGGGACGTTGCCGATGGCGGCGTCGTAGCGGGCGGTGGGGGAGAAGTCGCGCTCGAATCCGTGGTTGCGGACCTCGCGGCTCGGGTAGAGGTAGTGCGCGATGCGCGCGGTCGTCGGATCGACCTCGACGCCGACGGCGTTGACCCAGCCGGGGGCGTGTCCCAGGAAATGGCCTGCGCCGCAGCCTGGTTCGAGAACGTTGGCGTCTTCGGGGAGGCCAGCCTCGACCAGGGCGTCCCACATCACCGCCACGACGGCCGGGTCGGTGTAGTGGGCGTTGGCGGTGCTCTGGCGTGCGGCACGGTATTCGCGATCACCGAGAAGGGTGCGCAGTTGTTCGCGCTGGGGCTCGTGCTCGGTCTTGGCGGTGTCGAACACCTGCCACGCGCCGCCCCACCCGCTGAATTGGGCGAGGACGGCCTGCTCGTCGGCGGTGGCGTACCGGCCCGCCTCGTCGAGCCGGGTGAGCAGCCGGATCGCCTCGATGTTGGCGGCGATCCGGTCAGCGGGGGAGGTCGGGACGAGAACCTGTGTGCCGAGGACGAAGTCGGTGGCTTCGCCGCGGCGCACGGTCTCGACCGACGCCGGGGGCTCCTCGTCGACCTGGGCGGTTTCGTCCGGCTCGGTATCGTTGTCGACCGCGTGCTCGTCGACCGCGTGCTCGTCGACGGGGTGCTCGTCGACCTCGACGGACCGTGCGACCGCGGCGTCGTCCGGTTCCGGCGTGGACTCGGTGGCGGGCGCGGGCGGCACCAGGGTGGCCGCGTCGATGTAGACGCGGCTCCCGTCGGGGCGTTCGGCTTCGACCAGTGCGGTGCTGCCCCACCTCGACAGGGGCACACCGGTTTCGTCCTGCGGCACCTGCGGCAGCGCGCCGTCGCGGCTGGGTTCCTCGCTGGCGGCGGCCGCCGCGGGGATGCCCTCGACGGGCGGCTCGCCGACCTCGACCGCTGGCGGGTCTGCCTCCGGGGTTTCCTCGACCGTGGTGGCGTCGGGAGCGTCCCCGTCGAGGAGTGTGGGTTCAGCGGTGGGCTCGGGGCCCGGATCGGTGACGACCACCCCGGCGTCGGGATCGGTGTCGTGCACTGCGTCTGTCGGGTGGTCGACAGCGCTCGCAGTGACTGGCGCGTCGACCTCACCTAAAGGGTCTGGCGCGACACTCCGTAGTCGTTCGGTCAGCAGGAAGCTGAACAGGTGCTCGTCGTAGCGCAGCTCGGCAATCGCGGCGGCCACCAGGTCGCCGGTGACCGCGATCTGATCGAGCTTGCCGACCAGCAGGTTCTCGAACTCCCGGCCCGGTCCGATCTGGTCGGGATCGTGGGCGCGCACCGCGGCCCGCACGTCGGGATCGGCCAGCAGGGTGTCGACGATGTCGTTGCAGGCCGGCTCACAGTGCGCGGTGCGGGCACTGTTGTAGCCCAGGGTGAACTGGTCGGTGATCGTCTCGACGATCGGGCTGTCGGCGCGCAGTTCCGCCAGGGCCGCGACCATCTGCGGGTGGCTGCTGGGGTCGGCGTCGAGCAGGACCGTGGCCGGGTCGAACGCCGCACGGCCCAGCGCATGCCAGTCAACGGTGGTCGCGGTGGTCGCGACATCGATGGCGTCTTGCACCGTGCTCTGGCGCGCGAGTTCGGACTCGGCGCCGATCGCGGCGTCGAAGATCGTGGCCTGTACACCCGCGGCGGGCAGACCAGTCGCCGCGTGCTCGGCCGCGATTCGTTCGCCGAGTTCCTGCGCGGCTTGCCGGGCCGGGTCTGGCGTGTGCTGGCTGTGCCAGACCGCCTCGGTGGCTTGCTGAGCGAGTTGGCTCAGCGTGGCGGGATCGGCGAGCAGTTCCCGCGCGGCTCTGCGCTGGGCCGGGCTCTCGCTGTTCTCGATCACATCGCCCAGCGCGAGCGTGGTCAGTTCGCAGACCTGGGGGTATGCCGCCCCGTGGTAGAGCGCGAACACGCTGACCGCGGCAACCTTGCGGATGGCGTCGTGGCCGGCGATGGTGTCGAGAACCCGGGTGCGAACCGCTTCGGTGGCGGCTGCAGATTCGGCGGCAGCGGTCTCTGCGGCGGCCGCGGCGGGGGTCGGCGCCGGGTCTTGGTCGGCGCGCGGGGCGTCCGTGCTCGCGATGCCCTGGGCCGGGGGATCCGGCTCGGGGGAGCGCAGGGCGGGCTGTTTGCCGGTCAGCGCGGTCTTGATCGCGCGGGTGGCCTCACCGGTGGTGAGCGTGTCGTCGACCGCAGTGGCGGAGATGCCGCGCCGCGACAGCATCTCGGTCAGGAATTCGAGCTGCTGTCCGCTTGCGGGGGCCGGGGCGGTGATCTTGCGCCCTGCGCGCAGCGCCGCCTTGTAGTTGATGGTGGCGGGGTCGACACCGGCTTCACGCAGACGGGTGTCGACGTCGCCGACGACGGCTTGAGCTTCGCGATATTCGGTGAGCAGGCGCTCACGGCGGGCTTCGAGCTTGGAGACCGACTGGCGTAATCGGGCGGTGAGCTTGCGATCTTCGGGATCGGCCGCCGCCAGCCGGGAACGAGCGTCATCGAGCGAGCGGCGGGTCGCCAGGCCCCGTTCCCGGATGCCGTCGAAATCGCGGCGCCGCTGCGCCCAGGTGTAGACGAGGTCTAAGACGTCGCGCTGTTGCGCCGCAGCGCTTCGTCGATCATCAGTTCCAGCTCCTCGCGCAGCGGGTCCGCGCTGGTCGACGGCGTCGGGAGATTGTCGTCGAGACGCTGCTGGATCAGCGCCAGCGCCAGCTCCTGGAACTCCATGCTTCCCCCGTACCCCCACACCCGGTTCACGATCGTGGTCGCCAGCTCGCTGGGGTCGACCATTCCCCGCTGCCACCGGTCCGGATCCCGAGCGTCCTTGAGCACCTTCGCCCGACGCAGGGCGCTCTCGGCCAGATGCTGCATCTCGGCCGCGCCCTGCTGGGCGACCTCGGAGCTCACCTGCGGGTAGAGCTCGGTCTCGAGGATCTTGCTGCGCGCCGAGGTCCACGCCGTCTCGGTCAGGGCCACGGTCGTCTGGTAGTCGGGGTCCTGACCGGGGTGCTCCTGGCGCCACTGCTCCACCAGGTACCCGTGAGCCGAGTCGCCCACGGTCTCCTCGATCATCTCCGTCAACCGGGCCGCTTCCTGGTCGATCAGGGCTTCGCGCTCCGCCGGCGGCATCTGCGGGTCCATCCCCACCCACTCCCGCCAGATCCGGGAGACTTCGGCCCTCACCCACGGGTCGATCGGGTTGTCCTGCGGACTGGTCATCGTCGGGTCCTTCCAGTTCGAATAGCCCGAACTGCGCGTCGTCGGCGGCACCAGGACGTCGACGCGGTCCACGTCCACCAGGCGTCCCCTGCGGGTTCTTGGTCGGCTCAGACATATTGTCCTCCCCTCGCACGGCTCGCCTCGACGCCCGCGCATGTTGTCGTCGCTATCGTTTGCCATGGCCGGGACTCCTCTCTCCTTTTGTTCCGGCTACCAGGCCCTGGCGGGTCTCACCACCCGCCAGGGCCCCGGGCACCATCTGGGCACCCTTCGTTACACGATCACTTTTGATCGTATATCTAGCGATCATATTTGATCGCGTCGGATTGCGGGAGGGTAGCGGTCTGTGTTTCCCTTGACGGTGGAGCCGTGAACGCGGCCCCGCTTCCGCATGCAGGTCGACCAGCTTCACGCCCCAGCACCACATCAGGCACCGCCTGACCCGAGTCGTGTAGTTTCCCCACGCAGACCTGCGGACGGAACTTCAAGGCCCACACGCGGAAGAACGTCCCAGCAAGTCAGGGAGGGAACCCACAGCGTGTCCGAATCAGCGTGCGCCGCACAGCAATCAGCCTTGGACAAAGCCCTACGACTGTTCGATGCCGCACAGCAGGCCGCCGAGGAAGTGTTCACGACCGCGGCCACGCTGCCACCGGGCCCGGACGCGATGCCCGCACTGAGCCGCCCGTTCCAGACGTGGAGAGGCGCAATTGGTGAGGCGTGCAGCGCCGTTCGCGAATTCTGTGATGCGTGCGGGCCCGACGGACCCGACCCGGAACTGCTCGGGGGCGCGACACCGCCGTTCGAGCTGTGGCACGTCGGGGTGGACACACTCACCGCATCGTTCCCGCAACGCCTGGCCGACTACGACAAGGCGGGCACGGCCATGCTCGCCGGGCTCGCGACACCGCAGGACGAGACCGACCCCGCACGACCGGTGATCGCGGCGCTGGCGCGGTTGAGCAACTATCTCACCGACCGACAGCAGGACCTCGTCATGTCCGGGATCGGCGAAGTCTTCGACGAGTTGCAGCGCAGCCGCGGTGGGTCGGTGACCACGCGGTCGACCATCACCCCCGGTGGCGGCAAACGCACCGAGATGACGCTGTCGTTCACCGACCCGGCCGCAGATGAATCCGACGCCGGCGAGGACGAGCCGGTCGCGCGGGGATGGTGGTCGCGAATCACACGCCGGGTCGCAGACATTCGGGCGTTCAATCAGCAGTTCCGGCCGTTCCGAAACTTCTCCTTCGAGCTGCGTGCCCGCGAGCACAAGCACCTGCACGACGCGCTCGAATTCAGCACCTACGAATGGATAGGCCACGTCCGGGGCAACCCGATCCTGCGGTCTCCTTGGTTCGCCAGCTATTTCATCGTCACGATGCTCACCGGGCTCGGCCACCGTGCCCAGCACTGCACCGCCGAGATCAGCACGCGGGTATCTCGGGCGGATGGCTCAGAGCCCCTGACGGTCAGCTGGATTCATGACGATGCCGAACAGCCGCCCGCGTTGATCTGGCTGCCCGATGCCGCCGAGATCATCGATCTCTTCGGCGGCTCTCCTACGCTGGAAATCGGGCTGCGCCCCGAGCTGATCACCGAGGTCACCACCACGGCCCCGGGCACGTCCTTCGGCTATTCGCGTGACAATGAGCAGATCACGTACACGATCGTCGAGAGCTACGAGCGCAGCGAATTCGCCATCGAGCTGTGCAGGCAGATGGACCACCACATCGAATCCCTGTTGATCCAACGGCGATTCCACCGGGTCCGCGCCCGTCCTGAGTAGGCGCCCGCATCGAAAACTCGTTGCCCGCCTGCCCGCCGGCCTGATAGCGTTATCCGCATTCGCCCCGGGGCGCCTCTGATGTACAGCTTGCTGTACATCACGCCACCCGGGGCATTGCTATTTCTGCGGCTCACCGCCATGACGCCGGTCAAATGTCGATGCCGCGGTCTCGATCGGGGGCGTCGGGGGTGATCGGCCGGGGCCGGTTCGCTTCGCGGTCGCGGCGCTCACGCTCGATCCGGCCGCGATCGGGCGCGGCTTCGGCCGTGCGTCGGCGCTGCTGATCGACCTGGGTGGTGAGTTCGTCCCAGACCAGGGCGTGATTCGGGTCGTCCGGCCGCGGGCCCAGTGCGCTGGTGTGCTCGGTGATCGCGTGCTGCTCGCGCCAGGCTGCGACCTGCCCGGCCAGATCCACCCAGCTCGCCTGTGCGGCCGCGCCACGTGGGATCGGGCCGAGATGGGCGGTCCAGTCCGGCTGATCGTCGGCGGCCGCGTCGCCCAATGACATGGTCCGGGCGGTGATCGCCGCGTACTGATCGCGCGCGGCCGCAGCCGCCGGAGCAGTGTCCTCGGGCAGCGGGGGAGCGGGCAGCCATCTCGGGGCGTGCCGATCACGGTTGTCCGGCGCCGGCTGGCCGTGCTGTGCCAGCGTCTGCAAGTACGCCGAGGCCGCCTCGTTCAACGGTGTCTCAGCGGTCACGATCGGTTCGGCGAGCGCCGGGTCGACCGGTGTTCGCGTGCGGGTCGCGACCGGTGAGGCTCCGGTCGTGGGCTCGTCGACGGGCGCGGACTGTTCCGGCTCGTCGGGGCGCTGGTCGCCGCGGCGGCGGGCCTGGTAGGCGGCACCGGCAGTGTCGGCGGCCGCGCGCAGGCGTTCGGCATCCGCGCGGGCGGTGGTGGCGGCGTGCTCGGCTGCCACGAGCTTGGCCCGGGCGTCGAGCGCGGCGGAGTCGGCGGCGGTGGCTCGGTACTCGTCGAGCATGGCCATCAAGGCGGCCCGCTGCGGGGAGTTCTCATCGAGGCTGTCGATCTGGGCGACCAGCGCGGTGACGAACGGTTCTTCGCCGGCCCAGGGATCGCTGGCCTCCTGGCGCTGCACCAGGCGCTGCAGATCTCCTTCGAGGCCTTGTGCGGTGCTCTCGGCTCGTCCGGCGTCGAGCGCGGCGGAGCGCGCGGCGATCGCCCAGGGCATGAGTTGATCTGCCTGGGTGCGGATCATCGCCGCGATCGGTTCGTCGCCGATCGGTGGCGGAGTCAGACCGTTGTCGACGGCTGCGACCAGATCGCCGATGCTGCGCCGCGCCGCCCGGACTGCGGTGTCGAGCATCGCGGCATCGGGCCGGCCGGTGGCCACCGGCCCGCGTGCCGGAGCGGTGCGTCCGAGCACGCCGACCAGTGCGGCGTCGACCTGCTCACCAGTGGGTTGGAATTCGGTGTCGATGTCGACTGCGGCCTGGCCGCGACTGATCCCCAGATCGTTGACCCGATCCTCGATCGCGGCGCTGCGCGCCCGCATCAGCTGAGCAGCCAGTCGGCTCTCCTGCGCGCGGGCCGCGGCCAGGTCCGCCAGGGCCAGGGTGTCGGCGTAGTTGCGCAGGTACTCGATGTCGCGTGCGTCGATCACCTCGTGCTGGTCGCCGGTGCCGCTCGTGCTGGTGTTCTGTGCTGCGCGGGCCAATGCGGCTTCCGCAGTTTCCAAGTCGGTGTGGACCTGCTCGGCCCATGCCCGGGTGGATTCGGCGTGTTCGCGCGCGGCGTCACGCCGCGCTGCCGCGGTCGCGTCGAGGGCAGTGCGGTACTCGTCGAGCTTGGCGCCGAGCTGCGCGCGCACCGTCGGGTCGGTCGTGGAGTCGACGATGTCCTGCATCCACGCCAGATCTGCGCGGCCGCTTCCGTCTTCGTCGGTGTCGAGAACGTCACGCAGCTGTTCTTCGGCATCGACGGCGGCCCTGTCAGCGTCCTGCCACATCTCCCGCGCCTCGCGCGCATCGATGAGCAGTGTGGACAGGGCGTCGCGGCGGATTCGCGCCAGTTCGAGGATCGGTTCGATCGCCAGGGCGTGCGGGCTTTCGCCGGACATGATCGTGGCTGCCAGCAGCTCGGCCTGTGCACGAGCGGCAGCAAGTTCGGTGCGAAGTCGGGTGACCCGCTCACCGGCATCGAGTTCCGGGTAAGGCAGATCGGTAGTCGTCGCCGCGGCAAAGGCATCCCATTCATCGAAGCCGGGCTCGTTGTCGTCGTCGGCGTAGTCGTGTCGGACCGCGCGGGTCCGCCAGTCCGGAGCGTCCTCGGGCAGGTCGAGCAGACGGCGACGCAGTTCGTCGGCGTGGTCGGCGACGGCGGTATCCATGCCGGGGTGCTCGGGCGGGATCGGTCGCAGTCCGCGCGGCAAGCCCAGGTCGGTCAGTGCCCGGAACTTGCCGGATGGCGGCACGATTGACAGCACATCGGCACCGAGGTTGGTCGCCGCAGCCGAGGCAGTGAGCGCGGCGACACCGACGCCCGGCTCCAGCGCCATCGTCGCGGTCGCGGGCATGTCGACGGCCGTGGTGACCAGGTTCGTGCGGATCCACGCATCGGCGCGGAAACGCAGCAGCCCGGCCGCGTCGCGCGCGGCCAGAATGCTCTCGCCGTCGTCGCGGCCGCCGTTGCTGGTGATATCGGCGACCATCGCCTCGCTGTCGAGGCGGTAGGCGTCGGCGAGACCGATCGTGTCGAGCAGATCGCTGTGCCCGCGCGACCGCTCCACCGTCTGCGAGATCGCCATGGGCAGCGCGCGGTCGAGCAGGTAGCGGGCGCGGTCGCGGGAGAGGTCACGGACGTAGGCTTCGTAGTCGCGGCGAATCTTCGCCCGGCGAAGTTCGGGATCGACGGTTTGGTCGTAGTTCTCGATCTCCTCCGCGCGCTGCGACGGTGTCGCGGCCGGCGGCTCGTCGACGCCGCCGACGAGCCTGGCACGCAGCTGCTGAGCGAAGTCGGCCAGTTCGGCATCCATGCCCGCATGGCGCGGAGGGACGGGTGGCACGCCGACGAATTCGGCGTCGCGCACGGCGTAGAACCGTGCGCCTCGCTCGCTGGTCGCCATCACTTCCGCGCCAGTGTTGGTGGCGAGGATGTTGTCGAAAAGCGCGTCGTGGTCGGTGAGTGGGGTCGCGGCAAGGGAGTCGACATCGGCGGTCACCGTGCATGTCGTCGGGTTGAGATGGTCGCGGATCCACGCATCGGCGCGAGCACGCAACACCGCGGTGAGATCGCGGGCTTCGGCCAGGGATTCACCGAGATCGCGATCGTCGTTGGTGGCGATGCTGGTCACCAACGCCTCGGTGTCGAGCCGGTGGTGATCGGCCACCGCGATCGTGTCGATCAGCGATTGCAGGTGTGCGCTGGCGCTCACTTCGCGCCAGTACACAGTCGGCAATGCCCGGTCCAGGAGGTAGTGGGCGCGTTCGGCAGCCAGCATGCCGGTCGCTTCGTCGTAAATGAGACGGGCGCGCTTGGGGTCGCTCATCCGCTTCTGCTCGGCACGCAGCATCTCTGTAGCGGTCAGGTTGTCGTCTTCGCGGGCCATGACTCGCAACCACAGATCGCGCTGGGTCGGTTCCTCGTCCTCGTCGAACGGCTGAATCTCGACACCCGGGTCGGGCAGCGTATCGGTGGCCAGAAACAGCCCATTCCACCGCCGCCCTCGGGTCAAACCGACATAGGCCAGCGCACGGCCGAGGGACTTGTTCATCAACAAGTACGCCCGGTCGACGGTCATGCCCTGCGCACGGTGGACGGTCGTCGCGTAGCCGAGTTCGACGTTGTCCTTCACGTAGTCGGCGGGCAAGTTGACCTTGCCCTTGTGGCCGACGCCGATGGCGGTGAGAGAGCCGTCCTTGTGGACCTTGGTGATCTTCCACAAGTTCCCGTTGTCGACGGAGCTGCCATTGCGGATGCCACCGGTGACCCGCAAATGGTTGGTGTTCTTGCGGGTGACGATGGTGTCGCCGACGTGGCCGCGGTGCCCGTCGGACAGCTCATGCGATCGGCCCTTCACGGAGACCTCGCCTGCCAATCCGAGCGCAGCTTGAGCCGAGCCGTTGAGCGAGGCGACGTCGGCGATGGTGGCCGCCATCATGAGGCTGCGAGATCCGGCGGTGCGGTCGGCCAGGTACTCGGCCAGGATCTGGCCGCGCAGATCGTCGGTCATGCCGGAGGTGATGCGGCCCTGCCCGGTGTACCAGTCGAACGCCGCGAGCGGGTCGCCGTTGCGGACATGCAGGCTGGCTTCGTCCTCGCCCTCGGTCGTGAAGCGAACAACCGTGCTCAGCACGGGCGCTTTCGTTTCCTTCGCGATCAGGCGCATCAGGCCGCCTGACTCGACAGCGCTGAGCTGGTAAGGGTCACCGACTGCGCGTACGACGGCACCGAACTTGGTGGCGATCTGCTGGAGTTCGAGCAGCTGGGCGGTGCTGGCCATCGCCGCTTCGTCGACCAGGATCATGGTGCCGGGCCTGATGGTGGCACTGGGATTGTTCCGCATTCGGTACAACAGGCTGTCGATAGTCGCGGCGGGCGCGCCGATGTCTGCGGCCAAGACTTCGGCGGCGGATTTCTGCGGTGACAGCGCGATCACCTCTAGCCCGGCCTTCGTCCAGGCACGCACGACCGCTTCCATCGAAGTGGTTTTGCCCGCGCCGGCGGGCCCGACGGCGACGTCATGTTGCATGCCCGACATGCACAGATGACGCACAATGTTGCGCTGTCCGGCGTTGAGTTGGAAGTCCTGGCCGTGTTTTGCCTGGCCCGCGAGTTCGATCTCGGCGATCGCCTCATCCACGGCAGCGCGGGTGAGAATGTAGGCAGTCGGAGTCCGTGCGGCCTCACGAACGTAGTCCTCGGCGTCGAGAACGGCCTGTGAGGTGTAGAGCGCGGTCGTCATGTGCAGGGTGTTGTACATCGCTTCGCCGTTGCGGCGCTGCAACTTCTTCGGCGGCTCGTCCGGGTCGATCGTCATCAGGATCGAATGCGAGTCGCGGACCTTCCTTACGACCTCCTCGGTGGCGTTGAGTAGCCCGTCATCGCTGTCGAAATCGCACAGCTGGACGCGCTCGAACGCTGCGGCGCGGATGTGTGCTTCGTTCCACGTCGCCCGCCGACGGGAGACCTTCTCCAGCACCTCCCGCGCGACAACATCCCGGTCGTAGACCCGATCCTTGGCCGCCTTCTGTGCTCGGGCGATGTCATCGAGGGCATTGTTCTCAGCGCGTGGATCGAGCAGCTGAGCGATCTTCCACCATGCGTCGTCTCGCCGTCGCGGCGACGGCCAAACGAACTTCGCCAGCTCGGCATCGATGGCCCTGCTGCGCACGATCGGGTCGGACGAGACGGTCGCGAGCTTGCCGCCCAGCGCGACACCGACGGATACGGCGGCACGCTCCGGGTCGAATGGACGTGACGCCGGGTCCTTGTGCCAGCGCAAGATCTGGGCCGCGAACTGGGCGCCGCTAAGACCACCCAGCAAGGTCTGGGCCCGTTCGTTCCACTCGGTGATCATCTCGCGCAGAGACTTCGGCACCGGCTTGGCATCGCGGGTGTCGAGAGTGGCTTGCTGGGCGAGCTTGTGCTGAATTCGCTTGGAAGGATCGCGACCGTGCCGCTGCCGATAGTCGGCAGCCAATTCCTCGGTCCGTCGAATGATGTCGGGACGCCGGGAAAACTTGTCGCGCAGGGCGCGCGGGACATCGGCGATCTCCATCACCGGTTCCTTGCCACGCCCGCGGTCCTCGGCGACGAACTCGAAGCCGATTCGCCGCTTCGCGAGGTCCATCGACACGGCGTTGTACATGCAGCTCATCGACGTCGCACCACCAAAGAAGGCGCGGGCATCCAGTGAAGTCCACTTCTTCTTCGGGCGGCCCTTCTCATCGAGAACGGGTTCGCCGCGCGCGTCGAGCATGTCGGCCGAGACTTTGGTGCTGATGACGCAGTGGGTGTGCGGATTCGGGTCGCCGGTGCGGTTGTCGTAGTGCTCGAACGTGGCGATCGTCAGTCCGTCGGCGTCGATCTGGAACTGGCCGCCCTTGCCGCGGCGGGCCAGGGCGAAGTGTTCTTCGGCCCAGCCGAGCGTGATTCGCACAGAATCGATGTGGATCTGGTAGAGCTCGCGGCGAAGATCGTCGTCCGCCAACCCCCACAGAACGCTCCAGCTCTTGGGCGGGGTGAACACGCAGTCGAAGCCGGCCACCGCGCGCTGCGACTGCTTCTTCTCCATCGCGAGCGCGTTATTGATCTCTTCGGTGGTGGGCTTGCGCCCCAGCGAAGTGCGCAGGAACTCGCGTGCAGCATCAGTTCGCAGAACCATCCGCACGTCGTGACCCGGTCGGGCCTGGTTCTTCTCGATCCACTCGTCCAGGCGGCGATCGTAGATCTCGCTGATCGCTGTCTTCTTCGAGGTGAACTCGGAGTACATCGCGCCAAGCTTCGCGCGACGAACGGCCTCCTCTGCGCTCGCCCCTTCGTCCAGCGCTGTCGCAATTATGCGGTCTGCATCGGGGTGAAGCCCTTCACCGAAGAGTGCCTGCATCTGCCGCTCGGTGACTTCGCCGGACATTTCGAGCGCGGCTGCACCTTTGCCGAACCACTGTCCGGGTGGGGTTCCGTGTTCGGTGTAGTAGTCGGTCAGGTCTCGGGCACGGTCGCGCTCGCGATCAGCTGACGCTACTTGACGTGTCAAGTATTCGTAGCCGTCGCCCGCATGAAGCGGGTGCGGACCGGACATCATGGCCCAAGAATAGCGCGATCCGCGCCCCTCAGAAATCGGACGCCCCTGGAATCTCACAGAGGTGCAGGAGGTGTGTCCCGAATGCTTGGTCGCGCGGCTGGTGGCCGCAGCGGCCAAGCACGGGGTGGGTGGGAGGGCCAGAGGCCAAGCGTGGGTGTGGAGATGCAGGGCGCTCGGGAGTGTGCTGTCTCGGGGAGGTGGCGTGTGCCGAGGGGGATGGGTGGTGTCGCCGGGTGCGCAAGCCCGGCAACCGCTAGGACGG
>NZ_BDBR01000038.1 GCF_001613085.1 Nocardia salmonicida NBRC 13393 | reverse complement strand
TGTCCACAGCGACCTACCTCGGATACCGTGGTAGATCATCAGCGCTAGGTGAGGAGAGCACGATGCCTGAGGACAAGGCCGGAACCGACACCGGCAAGAAGTCGCCAGCCAAGGCCGGCCCGGTCACCGCGCGGGCGCGTGCCCGGCAGAGGGCGGCAGCTGCGGCGGAGGCGGAGCGTGCGCGCGCCAACCGGATCGAGGAACTGCTGACCGAGCTGTTCGTGGCGCTGGAATCCGCCGACGAGCAGACCGCAGCAGCGGAAGCCAAGCGAGATCAGCGCATTGCCGAAGCGGACGAGCAGCGCCGCAAGGCGGTCGCTCGTGCGAACGCCACCTACGCCAGCGCGGTCGCAAAGCTCAGCGCACCGCAGCACACAGCGATCCTGGCACTCAAAGAAGACCTCGGCCTGACTGAGCCCGACATCGTGGCCAAGACCGGACTGGAGCTCGGCGAGGTCCGCAAGCTTCTCCGTGTGGCCAAGCAGAGCGACAACAGCCCTGTGGCGGCGTCGGCGGTCACCGAGAGTGATGCGGTCACTGCCGTCCAGGACGACAGCGCGGAGGCATCTGCCGACTCACCTGCACTCCCTGCAGGGGAGCCTGCGGCCGCATCCGAACACCCGACTGAGGCCGACACATCCCCGACGTCGGCGGTAGACGGAGATCCCGCACCTGCCGCCGTCACCGCGCCCGTCGCCGCGGACCCGGTCGGCGCATCGTCTGTGTCCTAGTCCGGTGCCACCCCGTAACGCGCCGCGTCGTCTTGAGGTCGGCGATGAGGCTGAGGTTGCCCGGTTCGAGGCCAAGATCGTGCGCGGGCCCGGACCAGCCGACTGCTGGATCTGGATCGGGAGCATCGGTGACGACGGGTATGGGCGGTTCTCAATCCAGCGCGACGGGCAGGAGAGGATCGTGGGCACCGGGCGCTACGCCTGCGCCCTGTACCAGCGGCCGGTGCCCGCCGACATGGTGGCCATGCACGACATCTGCGACAACCCTGCCTGTGTGCGCGGCCTGTCCCTGCCAGGCGCTCCCGCGCACCTGGTCATCGGCACCCAGCGGACGAACCTGGCGACCGCCGCGAGCCGGGGCAGGTCCTACGGCGGCAGGCCGGTGTGGCATCACGACGGTCTGTCGCGGGCGCAGCGGGTGGAGCGATCCAGGGCGTTGCGTCGCGCGGTGCGGCACGGGTGGGACGCCGATGCTGTCGCGGCGGCGATGCGGATCGGCGCGCACCCGCATCATCACGACGGACGCCAGCTCGGACAGGACCCGATGCTGTTCGACGTGGCACCCGGCAACTCCGTCGACACCGTCGACGGCCGCGGCATCGACGGCGAGCCGCACTGGGTCGGGGTCAGCTTCGATCCGGCGGAGTCGCGCACCGCACGTGCTGATCAGCCCGCACTGTTCGATGTGCTCGGCGGCCAGGACGTGTCGGAGGCATGAGGTACAACCGAACGTTGAGCGCGTGGCTGCGGCCACGCCGACTAGCAAGGGAGGTGGCGCGGTGACGATGGCGACGCAGGGGGTCGCGGTACTCGCGCTCCTGGCATTGGCGGTTCTGCTCGCGTGGGCGTGTGGGTCGATCGTGGCCCGTCTGCTCGGCGCGCTGATCGCGATCGACAGCCTGCTCGGTCTGTCGACCGCGATCGTTCGTCCGGCGCTGCTGCTGCCGAGCCTGATGTGGTTCTTGGTCGGCGCCGGCCTGTGGCTGGTGGGGCACCGCATCTACTTGGCCAAGTACGGGCGGTTCCGCACCGACCTTGCCGCGCGGTCGTGGAACCTGCCCGGGCTTCGGTTGCTGCTGCCGATGAGGGCCCGCACCCAGCAGCTGGTGTAGCTGCCAGGTACGGGCCCTCGTGGTCGGTTCGGGGGTTCTCAGGTCGTCGGGTCGGCCTGGGCGTGGATCCCTTGGGCGCGGGTGCGCATGTGGCGCTTCTGTTCGGCGATGTCGAGGCGCAGTTGGTCGGCCTTGCTGAGGCTGGCGTAGCCGTGCTGGATGAAGCGGCGTTGGAAGACCTCGTCACCAAGGGCCGCGAGGTGACCGCGCCACATGGTCGCTTCGGCCTCGCCGTCGGACTCGCCTCGGTTGATCCAGCGGTCGTATGCCTCGTCGAGCTGATTCAGCGCGTGGGCGAGCTCGTCGGTCAGGGCCTGCACGCTCAGGTCGATGACATCGAGGACCGGGGTGAGCATCAGGTCGGGCCGGTACTGGCTGGCGATCGCGAGCCGGTTCTTCTCGACGTGGTCGTCGCGGTCGGCGAGCAGGCGTGCATGCTCGGCCTTGAGGTCGGCCAGGATCCGGTCGGCGGCCGCGCGCTCGGTCGGCGACATCGAGGCTCGTGCCAGCGCGGCGCGAAGCTTGGCGGTGACGGCGAACATGTCCCAGGCGGTCACGGCCGCTGCGGCGGTGACCGTGGTGGCGGCGCCGGTGAGGAACCAGGCGGCGGCGTGGATGCGGGTGCGGCTATCGGTCATGTCGGTGCTCCGTGTTCGGGGTGAGGGGGATGAGGTACTGGGCGGAGATGGCGTGCTCGGTGTTGGTTCCCCAGGGCGCTTCGACCGCGATGTCGTAGTGCTGGGGTTGGGTTTCGCCGATCACCCGTCCGTGTCGGATGCCGCACTCGCCGGTGGAGATGTCGAGCCAGAGGACCGACTGTCCGGCCGGTAGCTTCCGGCCGAGGCCGGCTGGGCGGGGTGGGCTGGTGAGGTCGAGCAGTGCTGCGGCGGCGTCGGCGGCGCGCTCGAGGCGATCGAGGGCGTCGGCTTCGGCGGTCGACGACGGACCGCTCACGGCGCGGGTGTGGGCGGTGAGTGCCTCGCGGAGTTCGGTCGCGACCAGGGCGGCGGCTACGGGGTTCATCGCGGTCCTCCTTGGCGGTCAGCTCTGTGGGACAGGTGCCATCGCGCCGGAGGGCACGTAGGCAACTTCACCGAGCGCGCTGACCTTGGTGCTCGGGGTCCACGGCACGGTGGTGTTGTGGTGGTTGGTCCACTGCTCGGCGTCGCTGGGGTCGGCGAACGCGAGCATCACGCGCTGTTCGCTGCCCTGGTCGTCCATGTCGTAGGCGTCGGCAAGCTGGCCGGGCACGCCGACCAGGTGGACGGTGGCCGGTACCCGTGCGGCGGCGAGAAATTCGGCCACCGCGTCGGCCAGCTCGGCGCTGGCGCGGGTGACCGGGCCGGTGCTGGCGTGGTAGGCGGCGAGGGCGTTGGTGAGGGTGGTGAGCGAGTTGGTCACGATGATCCTTCCGAAGGTGATGGTGGGCCCGGTGTGGCGTCGTCGGCACACCGGGATGTCGGTTCAGGAATGGGTTGGTGGGAGGACGCTCAGGGCCGCGCTTCCCACGTGACGGTGCGCAGCTGCGACGCCGGGGTGTTCATGTCGACGTGGATCCAGAACTTCCACCCGCACCCCGCGCACGTGCGCTCGAAGCACGGCGGCTTGTTCGGTGCGTGGCCCTCGACGCGCCTGCGGTACTGCTCCTGGTTGAGGGTGATGGTTTCGTAGTCCAGGGTCGACGTGCGCAGGCAGCACGGCGATCCGCTCGACAGGGTGTTCGTGCCGTGGCTGACCTGGCGGACGACCGACACTCCCGGCTTGAGCTGGGCGAGCCGGTAGTGCGCGCCGACCTGGAAGGTCAGTGGCTTGCGCGGTGTGGTCATGAGTTCTCCTGGGATGTCGGGTGGCCGGGCCCGATCGGGGCCCGGCCGGGCGGGTCTCAGAACGGAGGGCCGAACGTTTCGAAGTTGGCGTTCTCGGCGACGCGGGCGAGTCGTTTGCGCGCGGTGCTCCAGCGAGAGGCGATCCGTTCGGCGACCGGCAGCGCTGCGAATTGCTCGTCCAGCTCGCGCTGGTACATCTCGGACTCGCAGTGGTCACAGACACCGGTGATGCGGAGCAGGTCTTCGCGGTGGCCGGTGCCGGGCCAGGGGTAGTAGCGGTTGTAGCGCAGGGATCGGGGCGCGGCCATGGCTCGGTTCCTTCCCGGTCAGTTGTCGTGGGGTGCGTCGGCGAGTTCGCCGCGATAGCGCGGCCACTCGACGCTGCGGGGATCGGCGGCCGCGCGGCGGATGCGCCACGGCGCAACGATCGGGGCAACCCATGCCGGGGTGTTCCAGCTCGCCACCGCGCGGCGGACCTCGGCGGCCGGGCCGGCTGCCTGGCGCAGGATCACTCCGCCGACGAGATGCCAGATCCGGATCTCCTCGTTGTCGGCGTAGTGGGCCAGTTCGATCAGCGCCCAGTCACGGGCCTGGCCGTCGTTGTCGGCGACCAGGTTCTGCACGTCGTCCTCGCCGACGCGGCTGAAGGCCACGAGGTGGTCAGAGGCGAACAGGTTGGCCATCATGTCCTGGGCGACCTCGGTGCTGTCGTCAAGGGCCGGGTGCGTGGAGAGGGCGTCGCGGCGCGGGCGTGGGGTCGTACGCATGCGCCACGCCGTGACCGCCGGGCGCAGCATCGGGTGGACATCGCGTGCGATGAGTTCGCGCCGGAGTCGGTCCGGGCTGCCGGTCATCGCGAGCACGATGTCGCCGCTGGGTGCCAGCACCCACACACGCACGGCCTCGATGCGCGACCACCAGCGCGGGTCGAGCAGGGTTGCGGCGACGCGGTGTTCGCTGCCGTGCTCGGCGATGGCGACTCGCCACCAGCAGCCCGGCCCGGCGGATACGCCGACCGCGTAGTGGTTGTGGTCCCGGCGCAGCGAGGTCTCGTCGGCGAGCGCGGCGGCGTCGGTGGTCAGCTGCGCAAGCGGGTGGTCAGCTGCGAGCTGGTAGGTGTTGTCGGGGAAAGTCATCGGTTGTCCTGTCTGTGGAGGGTGATCCACCGGGCCCCGGCTCGACGGGGGAGGGGGGCCCGGAGTCGGGGCGCCGGTGGATCTATTCGGGTGGTCTGGTGCGGCGGTCGCGGGAACGCTGGTGGCGCCGGGCAGCTACCGACTGCCCGGAACCGGTCGCGTTCAGGACGCGGGGTGCCAGCGCAGAGTCCGGCCGCGACGGCCGGTGAGCCGCTGCCACACGGTGGGTGCGATCGTGATGTGCAGTGCCGTGTCCTCGTCGGCCCTGGTTTCCATGTCGCGGATGAGCCCCTCGGCGACGCCTCGGGCCGCCATGAGCCCGTCGTCGTCGGAGCTGGCGACCACAGTCCCGTCGCGGGTGACGGATCTCGTCGAGGCGGCGTTCCTCAGCCTGGTGTGCAGGAATGCCGACACCAGAGCCATCGCCTCGAGGTAGGTCAGCTGGTTGTCGTCGAGGTTCTTGCCGAACAGCTCGTTCGCGTCGGCGTCGAGGTCGGCGGCGTCACGGTGCTCGACGACCAGGACGATCGGATCGGAGGTGGTCATGGTGGTGTGTTCCTTCAGTCGCGGTGGATGCGGGTCGGCTGGCCGGTGCGTGTGGATCAGATGCCCGCGGTGGGATAGTCGGGCAGGCCGCTGGCGACGGCGAAGAAGTCGCGGGTCCCCGACCCGAGCGGATCGACGGTGGCGGCGGCGAGAGCCGTGATGCGGTCGGGGCGGAACCCGCTCCAGTGGTCGTCACCGGCGACGACGACAGGGGCCTGCTGGTAGCCCAGGGTCCGCACGTACTCGGCCGCCTCGGCATCGGCGCTGAGATCGACCACGGTGTAGGCGATTCCGGCCTTGTCCAGGGCCTTGTAGGTGGCGGTGCACTGCACGCACCGGGGCTTGGTGTAGACGGTGACGGTCATGGCGATGGCCTTTCACGAATTCTTTTGACGTGGTGTGCAGTAATTGCCGCTCATGTGGCGGGAATTACTGGACACTGCGATTGCTTTCGGATGCCGGTAGATAGTCCCGGCCCGATCCCCTTACGATCACTTTTGATCTTAGCCGGAATTCGGCTCTCCCGCAATTACTTTCCCGCAGTTCACAGCATAATTTTGCGCAATTCCGGCACCCGGAATTAATGCAATTTCATTTGCCCGGTGCGGGCTCGTCCGGGTGCCGGAATCGCGGGCTTCAGCTGGCGATCAGCCGTGCCGCTTCCTCGGCGGCCGCCAGACGGGCTCGGTGGTGGTGGATCTGGTGGTTCATCGCGGGGTCGATCGTCTCGGCGTCGGCGAGCAAGCGGCGTGCTCGGCCGAACTGCCTGGCAGTGCAGGCATTCTCGGCGGCTTGGATGTGGCGTCGGGCTTCGGTGGTCCGGATGGTGTGGCGGGCGGCGCGTTCGGCGATCGTCGCGGTCAGCATCTCCGGGTGCAGGCTCAGGACGTAGTCGATCTCGGCGCAGATCGCGCGGTGGCCGTGTTCACCGACCAGTCCGGGCAGATGTTCGCAGATGCGGCGAATGGTGTCGTCGATACCGAATTCGTTGGTGCTGAATTCGTCGTAGTATTCGGCGGCGAATTCATGGGTGGCGATGCGGATGAGGGCGCGGTCGATTATCGCGAGCACTGGCTTCTCCTGATTCGCTAATGGATCGAGATTCCAGTGCCGGGCAGCTACCGACTGCCCGGCACCGGAGTTGGCCGAGTCGGGTCAGGGCCGCTTGCCGTCGAGGAGTCGGCGGATCAGCGCGCGGACGATGCCGACGGGTTCGGGCCGGATTCCGGCGCGGATCTCGTAGGCCATGCCGCGCAGGCGCCGTCGCGCCAGCCTGGCCGCGACGGTCCGCCCGGCGGTGGCCGGATCGTTCCAGTCGAATGCCGCGCCGGGCTCGACCATCTCCGCCAGCGCGACGTCAGCGGGTGCGACGATTCCGGCTGCGCGGCACGCGATTTCGTACTGGGTGCGGGTGTAGATGTCGACCGTCGGCGGCGTCTCGCTGCTGTGGGTCAGCTCGAAGCCGTAGACATCGATGCCCAGCGGCGAGACCGCCCGCCAGCGCGGCGGGAAGGACTCGGGGTCTTCGCCTTCGGGCCAGCCGCTGACGAGATGGATGCCGTAGGGCCAGTTCTGGCCGATCGCGGCGTCGGCGGAGGCGAGTTGTTCGCGGTAGTGGGTGTGGTGGATTCGACTGTTCATGTTCTCCCCTGGGAGCCGATTGAATGAACTGTGTTAACTGTAGCAACTGTGCCAACCTTCAGCAATTCGTGGCGGCGGTGTGTTGCACCGGGAAGGGCGACGGCGAGGGCGATCACAGTGTTCGGGCCTTGAGGAAAGCGGTGAGGGCGGCGACGGCGGCGATGCTCGGCTCCGGCTCGCCTTCGTGGGGCCAGTCGATCACGCAGGTGGCGAGGTCGCTCCACAGCTCGCGGGCCTCGGCGACGAGCGCGCCGGCGGCCACGTCGCGGCCGCCGATCCAGGCATGGAGATCCGGGCAGTACAGGTCGCTGACCCAGCCCGCGGCGATCGTCTTCGCCTCGCGCTCGCTGATCTCGGTGTTGTGGTCGATGTCGTTGTAGATCCAGTCGGCGATCTCGGTGTAGTCGGCGGGCCGGTTGCGCAGATGGCGGATCAGGGCGCGCATGGCGTTGGCTGCGACCTCGGGGGAGCCGCCCGGATCCCAGCTCTCCCAGTCCTGCACGCGGGCCGGGTCGGTGATCGCGCGCAGCAGCCGCTCGGCCTCCGCGATCAGTTTGCTATTCGAGATCGCCTCGGCCAGTGGGTCATCGGCGGCCCACGCATCCAGATGCGGGTAGGGGTCGCCGTCCCACGCGGTCCAGCCGCCGTGGTCGGTGAACCAGCGCTGAGGCGTGACTTTGGCGCAGAGTTCGCCGATCTCGATGTCGGGGTCGGCGGCGATGCGGGTGAGGACGCGCTCGTAGCGGGCTTCGTCGAACATGATGGTTCCCTTTCGGTTGGGGGTGGGCGCCGGGCGCTGGTGCGCCCGGCGCGGCGGTCGTCAGTAGGCGGGGCGAAAGAGCTGGTGCTGGCAGCCCTGGTGCTCGGCCCGGGCGATATCGAGCGCTTCGCCGCACCACTGCGCCCACGTCGAGCAGCCCGCCGGGAAACCGGGGACCGCGTCGACGACGATCACGTCCTGCTCCTCGCCGAGATCGGGCAGCAAGCACCGCAGGGCAGCATGGTGATCGAGCTGCGTGGCGGGACAGACGGTGACGCGCCAGCGCCCGAGCCGGTGGCTGTAGTAGGCGATGCGGACCTGGCGTGAGCTGGTGAAGCCCAGCTCGGTCAGCACCGCCTCGTAGGTGGGTGAGTCGATCGGGCCGCCGAAGGCGATGTAGTTGTCGAGGATGTCGACGCCGGTCTCCGGGACCGCGCCGTCGATCAGCATCGAGACCCGGCCGCCGTCGAACCTCACTCCCGGCCGCCCGGCCCAGAGGCTGCGCAGGTAGCGGAAGTTCGCGACGTGCTCCGGGTTGATGACGCCTTCGGGCGTGATCGCGGTGGTGAATTCGAGTACCAGCCAGTCGCCCTCGATCGAAAAGGTCGGGCCGAGGAACCGGGGGTCGCGCCATTGGTCGTCGTGGCCTGCGAGTACGTCGGCGACGGTGCGCGGCCGGATGCTGACGATCGGGGACTCGGGGTAGCGGGCGCGCGAGGCCGCGGCGGCGGCCTCCACGGACACGGCGCGGACATCGCTGGTGCCGCCATCGAGGTGCTGGATGTGCCAGATGCTGTAGAGATCGGTGGTCATGGTGGTGGCCCTTCCGGTGGAGGTGAATAGGTGGGCGATTGCGCGCCAGCGCGGCTCGGGGCTCACAGCTCCTCGTAGTCGTTGTCGATGTCGAAGATCGCCGTGACCTCCCCGCTGCAGCGGTTGGCGAGCTGCTGGGCGTAGATCTCGGCCTGTTCCTGGGTGCCGTAGAACCCGGCGCGGACCTCGACGCGGTAGTTGCCGTTGGGGTTGGCGTGGTCGGCGTAGACGGTGGGCAGGTCCGCGAAATCGGCGGCGGCAGCAGCGCGGGCGGCGACCGTGGCCGGCGGCAGGGTCTCGGCGTGCTCGCCGCAGTGGATCGGGGTCGACTCGTGCCAGCTCGATCCGGTCTGGCAGGCGGTGACGTCGGCCGGGCGTCCGGCGCGCAGCCACACGTCGACCTGGTCGGTGACGTCGTTGATGAACTCGCTCCAGGGGCGGGTCAGCTCAAGGCGGGCGACGATCGTGTCGGCGTAGTTGTTGGCGTCGACGTAGTCGTGGAGCTCGGCGTAGCAGCCGATGGTCTCGGGCACGACGCGAAGCGCGATGTCGACGCCGATCTCGGCTTTCACCTGGGCGACGATCGTGTCGATCGCGTCGCGGTAGGTGCTGGCGGGCGTGGTGGTCATCGTGGTCGTCCTCTCGATCGAATGCGTGTGGGGCCGTGGCGGTCAGATGCGGGCGACGGGCAGGATCAGGTACTCGTCCTCGTCGAGCTCGCCCTCGCCGTCGGGCCGCCAGCCCTGCTTGGCCAGTGCCTCGACGTGGTCACCGACGCAGAGGTCGAACGGGTTGGTGGACAGCGCGAACGACGCGACGGGGGTGGGGTCGTAGCCGTCGGCGGTGATCACGACGTCGGCGAGCTGGCGCGGGGCGTCCTCGGGCTCGACGCTGTCGTCGGTGACGATGCGCGCGGTGAAGGTCGCATCGGCCGGGAGTTCGCGCACCGACGGCGCGATAGCGCGCATGGCGTCGAGCGCGGCGACCAGCAGCCCGATCTGGGCGCTGGGCATCGGGCTGCGGAACGCGCCGTCGAGCACGATGGAGCCGTCGGGGAGCAGGTGGACGCGGCCCTCGGCCACGGCGCTGCGGGCGGTCACGGTGGGGTGGTTGTGCTCGTCGGTGCCGGTGGTGATGTTCATGGTCAGTCCTGTTCTGTGGCAGATGGGTTCGGGGTTGGAGGGTGGGGTCCGGGGTGCCGGACCCCACCCGGTGGGGAATCAGGCGGCGGCGAGGGTGACCTGGTCGCTGGTGGGCCAGCGCTCGATGTCCTCGCCGGTGACCGCTTCGATCAGCGCGGAGACGATCACTTCCGAGCAGGGCGGGGTGACGGCGTTGCCGTACTGGCGAACTCGCTCCCGCTTGTTGCCGAGCACGCGGTAGCTTCCGGCGAAGGCCATGGCCGCGCCGATCTCGTGGGGCTCGAGCATCCGGAACCGCGTGTTGTCGATCTGTTCCTGGGTGATCTCCTCGACCAGGGCGAACCGGTCGCGGGTCGAGATCGTGCCCATCGGCTCGGTGACCGAGCGGGGGCGGCCGGTGCCGTAGTAGGGCACCAGCACCGACTCCGACGGGGTGACCAGGCCGTGGTGGTTGCCCGAGGCGGTGACCGTGGCCAGAGCCTCGCTGACCACGCGGGCATCGGAGCTGCCGCCGCGCATTTCGGCGATGAACGGCAGGAACGCCACGGCGGTTTCGGCGCGGGTGGTCTGGGTCCGCATCGGCACCGAGGCCAACTGGGCTTCCTTGCCCTCCCGACCCTCCATCGGCACGATCAGCGGGGGCACGACCAGGCCGTGGCCGCTGCCGTCGGCGACGATCGTGGCCAGCTGCTCGTGCAGGCCGATGGTGCGCGGGCGGCCCGACCGCAGCAGCGCCAGGAACGGCTGGGGGATCAGCACGCCGTCGTTGTCGCGGGTGGTGCGCGCGGCCATCGGGTCGGTGACCGGGACGGCGGCGTCGCGCCAGGTGCCACCGGCGGGCACCATCATCGGCATCGCGGTGGCGTAGCGGCTCATCCCGATCCGGATGCGCTGCATGGTCTTCTCCGCCAGCGGGGTCTCGCGGTCCCCGATCCGGGTACCTGGCAGCGACCAGTCGATCGCGGACGCGGCCGGGGCGGCGGGCGGCTCGACGATCGCGTTGCGGCAGCTGTGATGCGGGCACCGGTAGACGTACTGGGTGCGGTAGCGGCCCATGTCGACGCCGGGGCGCTTCCAGGACTGCACCGCCTGCACCCATTCCTCGCAGGTCGTGCAGTAGGCCATCGGGCGTAGCCACTTGTCCCAATCTGGTTCGCGGACAAGGGATTCGTGCCAGTAGGCCAGATACAGCCGGTCGCGGGACTGCGGCGAGACCGGGGTACGGCCGGGCTGGGCGTGCATCGAGTTCAGGGCGATCAGGCGCACCTTGTAGCCCAGGGCGCGGATGCGGGAGATCCAGTAGTCCCACGCGGCCCACTTGCGGACCTCGACGACGTTCTCGACCACTCCGGCCATCACGCGCCCGCCTCGGGCCATGACGCCCTCGAGGTAGATCGGGACTTCCTCCATCAGTGCCCGCGACCGCTTGGCCTCGTCGCGGGCGGCCTTGCCGCGCGGGTCGATGTCGAACAGCTCGCCTTGCAGGTCGTGCTGGTAGGTCTGCTTCTTGCCGTTGGCCGAAGACCACTGCGGGCACTCGGGGCTGGCCCAGAAGATGTCGGCCATCGGCCATCCGGCGACCGGCTCGTCGCGGATGTCGCCGATCCAGTGGTCGGTGGCGGGGAAGTTCGCGGCGTGCGAGGCGATGGCCTTTTCCCAGTGGTTGGCCGCCCAGGCGACCTCGACGCCGGGAACGACGTGGCAGCCTTGGCTGCTGCCGCCAGCTCCGCAGAACCAGTCCATGAGCTTGAGCACGGGTTTCTCCGATTCCTCAGTAGGGGTGGGGGACTGGGGGACCGGGCAGCTACCGACTGCCCGGTCCCCCAGGCGTTTTCAGGTCAGATCAGAAGCGGGAGCCGAGTTCGAGATCGAGGGCTCGCACGATGGCGTCGATCCGGATGGCGGCCGAGCGCAGGTTGTTGGCCTTGTTCAGCACCGGCTCGCTGCCGTCGGAGGCGACCGGTCGGGTGGCCAGCCCGTAGGCGGCGTCGCGGTAGAGCTGGGCCTGATCGGTCAGCGCGGCCCGGACGCTGTGCAGCGGGCTGCGGCGGGCCAGATCCATCACCCATCCGGCCTTGGACACCAGCAGCGCCCGCACCACGTACTCGGTGACCGGGTCGGCCTCACCGGTCTCGCGCACGACGCGCTGGGCCAGCATCACCCGATCGATCCACGTCGCGATGTTGCTGGGCAGGTCGGTCCAGTCGGTGGCGTCGGTGGTGTGCGAGGAGATCGAATGCTGAGTCATGAGAAGACCTTTCGGTGCTTGGGATTGGTGTCGAATCGTCCGGAATTCGGGTCCTTCCCCGTTTTCTGAACTGTGTTAACTGTATCAACTGTGTCAACCTCCGTCAATACTTTGAGAGACCTTCTGTAAAATTGCCTCACGACCTGCGAGGAGGTGCGCGCGCCGGATCAACTAGGGGATAGTTGGCACAGTTGCTACAGTTGTCGGCATGAAGGGAATCGAGGCCACGAAGCTGCGCAACGGGGGATGGGGCGACGCTGTCGCTGCCGCCGCCGCCGACGAGGAAGCCTTCGCCATCACCGTCCGGGGCGGCTCGCCCGAAGCCGTCCTGCTCTCGGCCGCCTCCTGGCGCTATGGCCGGTCCAAGCCCGAAGCGCCGGCGGTCTCCGAAGACGACATCGAGCGCCAGACCTCGGCGAAGATCCTGCGCCAGCTGGCCGGATACCGCGCCGCGGCCCGTAGCGGCAAACACATCCTGATCACCAAGTACGAAGGGCTGTCGACCTCGGCGAAAAGTGCCGAGCCGACGGGCGAGGAACACGTCGTCGCCGTGCTCGCGCCGTACCGGTGGGTGCGCACCGCGCTGAGCGAGCTCGGCGACGTCGCCGACGACTGAGCGGCCCGGCTCGACAGTCAAACCACCAGGGCCACTCCGCGCCAACGGCGACAAAGCCGTTAGATGCGAATGTCTACATATCGGCATTGATTTCGGCGGCTTCCGCGATTCGCGCTGTACATCCGACGCAAAAGCGGTAATCTAGGTCATAGAACATCGGCACCGGGTTTCGGACGACCCGCGCCATTCCGTTCTTTCCACCCTCGACCCCCGAAAGGGGAAATCCCATGTACTACACCGCTAATGAGCACGAACAGCTGCACTACGCAGCCTGGGAGCGCGGCCTGTTCGCCAAGATGGACTACGCGGGCTGCGCCGTGGCCAGCGCCGTCGCGGGCTTCCTGCTGACCGGCATCATCCCCGCCAACCACCCGTTCACCGCCGCGCTCACCATGGCCACCTTCGCCGGATGGATCGGCTGGTGCGCCCACCGACTCCACAACGAGCACACCGCGTTCCGCAGCGAGCTGAGCGAGATCGGATGCGGCCCGGACTGCTGGTCGATCCAGGACGGCCTGCGCACCTCGGCACAGCAGGAGGCGCGGTGATCGAGCTGACCGGCCGCTACCTGCGTGCCCAAGACACCCGCCACTACGCCGTGGCGTTCGGCCCCAGCCAGTGGCTGCTGTCGTGGCTGTTCGAATCACCCCTGACCCTCGACCAGGCCGCCGCGGGGCTTCGCCTGGCGCAGATGGCAGCGCGGTGGGGCGAGAACCTGCTGTTCGACCCCAGCCGCAACGCGGCGATGGTGTGGGCGCTGGTCACCTACCAGGCCCGAATCCTCGGCCTGGACCCGCTCGACGCCTACCTACGCTGCCTCGCCCAACCCACCGCGTGACAACCCATTCGAACCAGGAGCTGACTCTCATGAACGACAACAACGAAGTGACGCCGTGGACCGATCAGGACGAAGTGCCCCACGCCAAGGCGGGTGACCGTGCCAGCGTCCACTTCGACCTCGGCAGCGACTCGCTCCGGATCTTCGCCACGGGGGAAGGTCAGTTCGACGAGCCCACGGAACTGACCACGCCGACGGAGAACCCGTCGCTCGCCGAAGTCGCGGAATACCTGCTCGAACAGCGATTCCGCGTCCTCGGCGAATGGCACATCGAGGGCGAGCAGGCGATCGCCGACGCGGAATTCCTGGGCAACGCCGACCAGTAGACCAGCACCCAGCGTGCGGGCCGGGCCGCGTCGTGGCCCGGCCTTTGCGCCACGCGGCGAGTGCGAAGCCGCATCGAAATCACCGAGCAGGCGTGCCGGTTGTCGGTTCCGCAGGAACGAATCCCGGCCGATCTGCGGCGGTGGGTAGATGCATGAACGGCGGCCGGTGTGCCACAACCGATGACCGATCGTGGCCGGACTCACCGGCCGCCGCGTCCCACCCTCGACAGGAGGGAACACCGCAGGCTAACACGCCGGCGCGCGGCGTTCCGCGACCTCGAACACCCGGGAGAACCGATGCCCGCCCACCCCTACCTCGCCCGCGTTCCCCAGCGGCGCCGGGAGCGGCCGCGTCCGTGCCTGAGCCACAATGCGTGGATGGAGACGTTGGACGAATGGGCCAAGCGGCACGGCCGCAATGTCCGCGCGGTGCGCAACCAGCTCCTTCCCCAGCCCACCTTCCCGGCCCCGAAGGGCCAGCGGGCTCCTGTCGGCAGAGGCACACCCGCCCGCGAGTACGACTCCGCCGAGCTCGACACCTGGCTTGCCAAGTGGGAGGCCGCGCGCCGTCCCGAGACCGTCACCGTTCCCGACGGCACTGACCTGGACGAGTTCCGCACCCTGGGCACCATCGCGGCGCTCGCCGGGCGCAACAGCAAGAACTTCACCCAGTACCGCGCGCGCGTCGACGCCGCCGCCCAGCACTACGACCGGGGCGCCCGCCGGTTCTACCGCACCGGCGATGTGCTCGACGTGCTCAACGAACGGCTCGGCCGCGGCCGAAGCCTCGACCCCGAGGACGGCCGACGCGCGCGCGGCACGATCGGCGAAGACCACGACATCGACGACGACGACCACGACGACTGCTGAGGTCGATCAATCGTGATCACCACATGTCCAGCCCTGCGGGGCCTCTCGCCATCCGTTCGCGGTGAGCCACTCACCGATCGGCAGCTCGATGCGGTTCTCGTCGGCGTAGGCGGCGGCGAGAGCATCGACCAGTAGTGGCCCTTCCCCGCACGCCACGCAGGACAAATCGGCGATGCGGTGACGCGGTGAGCGGGGCTGGCACCGCTCGCAGTGTGCGCGTTCGACCAGGCCACGATCGTCGCCTTCCAGCCACGTCACCTTCAGATCCTCGCGCAGGCGCCCGCGTAGCGATTGCCCGGCCGGGTCGAAACCACATGTCGGGCAGGAGGTTGCGGGAACGGTGCGGTCGAACCGGGTCGGCCCGGTGTACGGCGCGCTCCGGCTGCGGCCCCGATCCCGCCACGTCACCGCCACCACCGCCTCGGCCGGCTTTTCGACTTCGCGCGGCGGGGCCTGAACTGGCAAGTCCTCGTACTGCGGTGCCGCCAGCGGTGTTTCCACCACGGGCACAGACGAACTCGGCGAAGCGACCCGGCTCAGTGACATCTCGACTACGTCGCTCACCGTGAAATCGGCGGCCGTCGGCACGGCGCCGGAGGGAGCGGACAGCCGGGCACGCAACCGTTTGGCGTGTTGTTGTGCCGCCTGCTTGGATCGCTTGCCCATGGCGGCACCGAGCTGCTCCCACGTCCATCCCCGAGCCAGCACGGCGTCGAGGAACGCGACCTCAACTCGGTCGACTCGCTCGCGGTGCTCCTCGAGTAGGCGCAGCACCGCGGTGACCTGATCGGCATCCACGCCTTCAGTGCCGCTCAGCACGGCGTCGACCGCCTCGCCGACGTTCCACGCTCGCTCGTCCATATCGTCAACATATTCGTTGACGCTGAGATGGTCAACAAGAATGTTGACGCAATAGATGCAGGTCGCGGCGATTCCAGCGCCAAGCATGTGGGAGACTTTCGCTCATGTGTTCGAATCCGCTCAGGGCTGAGGCGGCGAGGGACAACCTCGCCGCGCTCCCGATGGCGGACCGGCTCGCGCACCTGAGGGAACAGATGAGCGCGATCTCGGCACGCGCTGGCGCTCCTGAGCGCACCTCGGTACCCGGCCACGACGTTCTTCCCGTGCCGGGGCCGCTCGGCGAACTGCTGCCCGATCACGGCTTGGCCCGGGGGACGATGGTGACATGCCCGCGGGGCGCGGTGCTGTGCGGGTTCCTCGCGGCCGCGACGGCGGCCGGCCAGCACGCGGCGATCCTCACCGATCCCACCGGCCCGCAGATCGGTCTGCTGGCCGCCTCTGAGATGGGTGCCGATCTCCAACGACTCTTCCTCGTCAGAACGCCCACCGATCGCGCCGCCGAGATCGTCGGTGTCCTCGCCGACGGCATCGACCTCATCGTGCTCGACCTTCCCCGAGCCCGCATCGCGCCGACCGCACTCGAAAAGCTGCGGGGCCGGCTGCGCGCCAAGGGATCAATCCTAGTAGCGACGCGCACAGACTGGGCCAGGCACGCCCACCTCGACCTGCAGGTCCGCCGTCGCCCCGACTACGGTTTAGTACTGCAACGACACTCGTGTGAGTCGGTGCTGGTAGTTCTGTGGTGTGGTGTTGGATCGTGCTGTGGCCGAGTTGGATTCGTTGATGACACGGGTTGGTGCCCGGTTCACCCGGTCCGAGCCACGGGCTCGGGCCCGGGAGTACGTATCGGGGCTGGTGGCCGGGTTGGAACGGAAGAACGGGTGGACTCTGGCCGAGCATGCCGGTGAGTCGGGTCCGCAGGGGATGCAGCGGCTGCTGCGCCGAGCGGACTGGGACGTCGACGGTGTCCGTGACGACGTGCGCGCCTATGTCGTGGAACGGCTCGGTGACCCCGATGCGGTGCTGGCCGCCGATGAGACCGGATTCCTGAAGAAGGGCGTGCGGTCAGCGGGGGTGCAGCGGCAGTACTCGGGCACGGCGGGGCGGACGGAGAACTGTCAGATCGGGGTGTTCCTGGCGTATGCCTCGCCGCGCGGGCACGCGCTGATCGACCGGGAACTGTATCTGCCCGAATCCTGGACCAGCGACCGTGAGCGTTGCCGGGCTGCGGGCATCGCCGAGGAGGTCGGGTTCGCCACGAAACCACGGCAGGTGATCGCGATGCTGGCCCGAGCCCTGGAGGTCGGGGTGCCGTTCGCGTGGTTCACCGCGGATGAGGCCTACGGTCAGGCCGGCTATCTGCGTGAGTGGCTCGAATCCCGCGACGTGTCCTATGTGCTGGCCACTCGCTGTGATCAGCGGGTGGCCACCCGCGCCGACCGTGTGGCCCGGGTCGACGAACTCGTCGCCGAGTTCGCGGCCGGCGCCTGGCAGCGGCTGTCGGTCGGTGCCGGTGCGCACGGACCCCGCGAATACGACTGGGCGCGCCGCCAGATCGACGGGCCCTGGATTCGTGGACGCGGGCACTGGCTGCTGGCGCGGCGTTCGGTCAGCGACCCGACCCGCATCGCCTACTACCTGTGTTACGGGCCGGCCCGCTCCCGCTTGGTGGATCTGGCGTTCACCGCCGGGTCGCGCTGGCATATCGAAGAAGCATTCCAGCAGGCCAAAGGCGAAGCCGGGCTCGATCACTACCAGGTCCGCAGCTACCGGGCCTGGTACGCCCACATCACCCTGTCCATGCTCGCCCTCGCCTGGCTGTCGGCGTCGAAAGCGATTGCCACAAGGGGGGATACACCGACACCGGTGAAGACATGATCGCTCTCACGCTACCGGAGATCCGACGCCTGCTCGTCGCCCTGGTCCTGCCCCGCCACCACGACCCCGGCCACGTCTGGGCCTGGTCACGATGGCGCCGCCGACGACAACACCAAGCCCGGCTATCCCACTACCGGCGACGAGGCCACCCACTCACCTGAGTGTCGTTGCAGTATTAGGGCGCGGCCGCGGCCGGGTCCGACAGCTCGACCTCGACATCGATGTTCTTGTCGGCGGCCGCCGGATCCGCCACGGCAGAGTCATCCTGCATGGCCAGGGCGGACAAACTCGATGGCACCGCCCTGATTCTGGATCGATCACCTTGGCCAGCACTGGATGACGAAGAGTCATGTGTATTGACTCCACGGGCTGGTGTCGTCGGAGTGATGGATCAGCGGTGCGCCGACTGTACTCAGCCCGTGTGCTGTGCAGGCTGCGTGGAGGGTGGAATGGAAGCTGGCCGTCGCGGTCATCATCCGATCGGCAACCATCGCCTCGGCGAACGCCTGCTCGACCTGCCTCCCTGCGTTGTCTGCTGGTTGGCGACCGCCGCTGGCGGAGGGTACGCCCCGGATCACAGAGCTGCCCGACCGACTGCGACGGCAGCCATGTCACCTCCTAGCCGCGCACGCCGATGCGACCCGCAAGCTCGCGGAGCCCGCTCGCCCTGTCGTTGTCGAGTAACTCAGCAACGACCGACCGAAACAAGGCCTGGTGCCTCGCCCACTGGTCACCACCTACCTTCTCGGCGGTCGAAACCATCTTGTACGCATCGTCGTAGCGGCCAAGCCGAGTGAGGGCTGCGGCGCGGTCGAGCAGGTGTCTGGCCTGAGAGACCTGCGTCAGGCCAGTACCGCCGAGCGGCATCTCCCTGGCCGCGACAAGTGCTTCGGGGTACATCTCCGACGAAACGTGAATGTCGGTCAACTGCATGGCAACCTGTGAGGGCCCGAAGTTGCACTCGTAGTCCTTGGTGTCGCCAGGTAGGCGACCAGCGACCGCACGGGCTTCGTCGGCGAGGTCGATTGCGAGAGAGACCTTTTGGTCTCGCCCGGAAGCGGTTGCACCTTGCAGGAGTAGCGATCCGTACACGGACAGATGGGCGTCGGGCACGTCGCCGACTGGTTGAATATCCTTGGCGGCGTTGAGGACTACGGCGCGGGATTCGTCGTGGCGGCCCTGTACGAGTAGCTGCCAGCCGACGGATCCTCGCAGTGTTGCCTCGAGGAGCGGATCGTTGCCGAGCTTCGCGGCCTTGTGAGCGTCGGTGATAGCAGTCCAGGCCGTGTCGGTGTGGCCCAGGTGCACGAGCGTGCACGCGGTGGCCCACAGCATGCGGGCGTACAGCTCCGACGCCAGCGCGCGATCGGCGCCTTGAGCCGCCTTCTGGGTAGCGCGCAGATCGGCAATGCCGGCGGGGAGTATCGCCGCCAGCTTCTCGTACCTTCCGGCCCAGTAGGAGCCCCATGCGTAGGTGACGGCGCGGTGGGCGTCGTTGATGGAGATGGGGAGGTGTTCCTCGGAGGTGCCGGTGAGTTCGTCAACGTTGGTCAGGGCGCGGCGGATCGCGATCACGCCGGCGGTCTCGCCGGTGCTGTTGGGCAGGCCGGTGCGCTTGCCCACGATGTCGCTGACATCGCAGTCCAGGGCGGCGGCGAGCTTGCGCAGGGTGGGCAGGGAGGTCGAGTTGCGGGTTCCCTGCTCGAGCAGTTTCAGCAGGTCCACGCTGACGCCGGACTTGTCGGCTAGCTGCTGCCGGGTGAGTGCTTTCCCACGCAGTCGGCGGATGTTCTCGCCGATTCGCTCGCCGGGCTGGGGGTTGGAACTGTCCATGGGATTTCCCGCCGTCGGATGGGGATTTCGGGTCTATCCGGAGGGTACCGCGAAATTTCTTGAGAAGGGGTACATGGTGTACCCCCTCGTTTCCGCAGGTCTGCGCGACGATTCGAACTGGGCACGCTGCCGAGGTGAATCAATAGCCTCTCGTTGACATTCCGGTGGCACCGCCCTTCGTACACCAGGGGGCCGCCTCAGCGGCCGGGGCCCGAGGAGGCAGCGAGTGCGACAACTCGACATGGCGCTGTGCGAGGAAGCCCACCGCGACTGCGAGTCGGATCCGGGGTCGTTTGCCTCGTACAACGAAGCGTTCGCGGTGCTGAAACTCCACGACGGACACGGTCCGACGTGTCGACCCCACCTGGCCGCCAGCGCTTTCGTCGCCGCCACGCACGACTGAGCAGCCGCGGCGGGGCGAGGAAGGGACAACAAGCAGATGACCATCAACGATCTGACCGCCTGCCAGGCCGTGCCGGATCCACCGCCACGGGCAGCATGGCCAAGAGAATCGAGTCGGCGATGACGATGATGATCGGCTACCTGCGGTCCGCGCTGGTGCATCCCGACGAGGTTCTGGTGGTGGAACATCGGTTGCAGCAGGCCGCGATCGCGGCGGGAGCCGTACTCGAGGACAAGGACATTCATCGCGAGCCGACGCCGCAGGGCAACCCGCTGTGGTCGTTGATGGAGGCGATGGATCGCCGATACGACACCGTGCTCACCCGCACGGTGACCGAGCTCGCCGCCCGTGACCGCGTCGACCTACGTCCTCTACTCGGCGGGCCCGCGAGCTTTCGTGTGCTGTGGGCGGCGGTCGAGCAGTTGCAAGGCGCCGGCGGCGGATACCTCGTCATTCCACACGTAGGGCACCTGGATGGCCTGGTCGTGCCCCGGCAGGTTCTATTGCAGCGGATCGCCGATGTGCGGCCCGCGGTCGGGATTCTCGATGCCAGCAACCCCGGCCACCTCGCGCCCGGGGGCGATATCGCGGTTATCGGCGAGTTCCAAGTGCCACCTGTTCCGCTGGCCGAGGAGATCGCCCGGACCAACAGCCGCCTGCGCCTGACTCGGTTCGGCCTCACCGACATGACCGCCTCGATGGATCGGGTCGTGCGAGAGCTGGTGAGTACGGTCACCGAGGCCGACCACGCCGTCGGCCAGAGCCACATGCTCACCATTCGCATCCACCACGACCTCGCGGCGAACACACTCGTGGTCACCTGCTTCGACACCAGGGACTATGCCACCACGCCGCCCGACCGCACGGTGATCGCCGCGTGTGGGTCCGGGCAGGTGGTGCGAGCGAGTTGGGGCACCGGCGGGACGAGCACGCGCTGCGAACTTCCGCTGCCCGGCGCTCACCAGCCCGAACCCGCTGCTGCGGCGATCGGGCGGTGAGCGGCGTGCAGGTTCATCTCGCGGTCGAGTTCCCTCGCCACGTCGTATTCGACTACCGAGCCGAGCGTGCTGTCGCGGAGGCGTTCGCCGCCGACCTGAGTCGATGGCACAGCGCCGCCCTGGTCACCATCGACAGGGCGGTGACAACCACGATGCACCTGCTGCCCTGCCACAGACTCTACGAAGCGTGACGGTCATGAGCGATTTCGACGAACCACAACTACCACAGAGAGAAGCGCAGGAAGTTCCACCGCCACACGATGGCTGGGAATTCTCGGCGGATGCGGTACTGCTCACAGCCGTGCTCGAAGGTCTTCGAACCGTGATCGACGCGGCGTAGACAGAGCGCGTGTAATTCACGAATTCCACCCGAAACGAATATTCCGAAACTCTTCCTGGATTCACCGATGGTGAGGCCTGGAATACATTTCCATGCGCGAAAGGTCCGGTGGTTCTGATTCTTTGACCTGTGTTGTCGATGCGCCGAAACGTCTTCCCGCGCATGGCACATCTGCACCGGTGAACCGGTTCGGCGACCTCGCCGGACCGGCTTCAGTCGTGCATGCGGTCGCTTTTGAATTGTCAAGGGCTGCAACAGATTTGGCGATAGTTCAGCTGACAATCGTGGGGGATGTGTGCCACCATCAATGGGGTCCGAGCTCGACTGGATCGATTCGGAGGGAGGTGATCTCGATGACCAAGTGGGTCGCGGGCGGAGCCTGATCTAGGGGCCGGAAATTTCCGGCCGATATGCGATGTCCTGTCGGCGTCCGTGCATTGTTTCCGGGCGCCGACAGGGGCATCTGGTGGACACTCCTGACATTCTTCCAAATACTGATCGAGGTTCCGATGCTCCCGTTCGAGTCATTCAGTTACCCGTTTTTCGACCTCAGCACTTCGGCGGATCACCGGGCTCTCGTCGCAGCGCACCTGTCGACACCCGATGTCGCGATCGAAGGTGATCACACGCGCGGGCTCAAGGCCTTGTACGTGCACATTCCGTTCTGTGACACCCTCTGCACGTTTTGTCCATTTGTGAAGTGGGTCGGCACGCCCGATCGGATCGCGGCGTTCCTGGCCGCGCTGCACGTCGAGCTGGAGACGCTGGGCGCGACCCCGCGGATGCAGGGGTGGGAGATCGACAGCGTCTACATCGGCGGCGGGACGCCGTCGGTGCTGAACGTCGAGCAGATCGCCGCGCTCATGGGCGCGATCCGCGCGCACTTCACCTTGGCTGCGGATGTGGAGATCTCGTTCGAGTTCGAGGTCAAGAGCGTTTCGCCGGAGAAGTTCGACGCCCTGGCCGAACTGGGCGTGACCAGGGTGTCGTTCGGGGTGCAGTCTTTCGATCCGGCGATTCGGGACATGGTGCACATCACCGCCAGCCCGGACCAGGTCTACAACGCGATCGGGTGGGCCGGGCAGCGGTTCGCGAACACGAACTTGGACATGATGACCGGGTTTCCCGGTCAGGACACCGCGCACGCGCGCCGGGATGCGCGGCTGGCTGCGGAGTCGGGGGTGGCGTCAGTGTCGATGTACCCGGTCGACTACGTGATGACCTTGCCCGGGTGGCAGGAGAGGATCCGCTCCGGCGAGCTGCCCCGGCCGGCGATGCTCGACGACCGCTCGCGGATGTTCCACGAGGCCCGCGCCGCGCTGCTCGAGTCGATGGGGGAGCAGAACATGTACTGCTTCGGTGACAGCACCGCCCCGGCTACGAGATACATGTTCTCGACGCTCTACGGCGGCTACCGCGACGAGGCAGTCGGCGTGGGACCGGGCGCCTACAGCTTCATCCGGGGTTTGGCCTGGATGAACGATGCCGATGAGCGGCACTACGCCAAGACCGCGGGCGCCGGGCTGTTGCCGATCACCCGGTCGTCGGTCTACCACGCCTACGAGAAGGGCCTGGTGTTCTTCCCGAAGCGGCTCACCTTCGATATGCGCGACCTGGCGGTGTTGGACCTGGACAAGGTCTATGCCGAGCGCATCGAACGCATCGTCGACGCCGGGCACGCCGAACTCGCCGGTGACATCCTGCGGCTGACTGAGCCGGGCAAGCTGGTCTACAGCGAGCTCATGGCGCACTTCTTCGCCGACCCGCAGCAGCGGCTCTACCACCGCATCGTCGACCGGCTCTCCCAGCAGGTCGGTGTCATCGACGAGACCGAGTGGAAGGCCGGCGCCGATCGAGTCGCCGCGATGGGTGCGACCAACGCGCTGCCCGGCGCGTCGAGTCGGACCCGTCACAAGCGTTTGCCCCTGGTCACGGCACGCTGATGACCGGCGACCCGTTCTTCACCCGGCTCCTGGACGCGCTCACCGCACCGGGAGCCGGGTACGCCCGGTCGACGGTCTCCCCGGTGGAGTCGAGCCTGGACTTCGGAGTCGGTGAAGCGTGGTATCCGATGCCGGGCGCGGTCCGCGACGTCCTCGGTGCCCGGCTCACCGCGATGGACCGGATCTGGTACTCCGATCCGCGCGGGGAAGCCGAGTTGCGCGCGGCCTACCTGCGCCACCTGCACCCCGACCGCGCCGCTGACCCGGCCACAGTGCTGGTCACCGCCGGTGGCAAGGAAGCCGCCTTGCTGGCGGTGCGGTTCGCCCTGCACCAGCAGGGCGGCGGGCCGGTGCTGGCGCCCGTGCCGGGATGGGAGCCCTACCGGTTCTGGGTCGAAGCGTCCAGCGCGACCGTGCTGGGCTACGACCCGTCCGCCCTCGCTGCGGACCCGGGTCGACTGCGGGCACTGATCACTGAATCCGATCCCCGGCCGCGGGTGCTGATCCTGAACTACCCGCACAACCCGACCGGTGCCGAACTCGGGCAAGCGGCGATGGACGAGATCATCGCCGTCGCGACGGTGTTCGGGGTGAGCGTGGTCTCCGACGAGGTGTATCGGGTCTTCGGCGCTACGCCGGTGACCGCAGCGCGGGCACTCGCGTTCGATCCGCACCGCCACTTTGTCGTCGACTCGGTGTCGAAGTCGCTGGCTGTGGCCGGACTGCGCGTGGGGTTTGTGCACGCCGACCGCCAGGTGCTCGACGCGCTCACCGCGTTCCGCGGCGCGTATGCCTCGTGCACCAGTGTGGTCAACCAGCAGCTCGCCGCCGCCCTGTTGACCGATCCGGTCGCCTCGGCCTGGCTCGCGCAGGTGCGCCAGGCCGTCGCCGTCGACCGGGCCGCGGCCGCGGCCGCCCTGACCGACGCCGGTGTCGACGTCGTCTCCCACGGCGGGCTCTACCTGTGGTGCAAAACCCCCGCCGCGCTCCCCGCCCGCAGGGCTGCGGGAGTACGACCGGCGCGGGTGAGCCCCGGCGCCGGATTCGGTGCGGCGGACCACTTCCGGGTGTGCACGGCCCGCGCTGACCTGGATCCGGTCGCCGCCGCGGCCGCGGTCGTCGAGACGATGAGGACCTGGTGATGTTCGACCACTTCGCGCCGCCCCCCGTCACCGCGACCGAACCGCTGGCGACCCTGCTCGATGTGACCTTGCGTGACGGCGGATTCGAGGTCGACTTCCACTGGCCCGACAACCACTTCGGCATGGTCGCGGCCACCGGCCACGCCACCGGAATCGACATCGTCGAACTCGGCTATCTGGGCGGTGTTCCCCTCGAGCACAGTGTCGCTCGCGCCGGAGTCGGCGCCTACCTGACCCCACAGCACGTCGCGGCCGCGCGGCGCGACGGGCTCGGCCTGGCCGCGATGGTCCATCCGAGCGCGCTCACCGAACCGGTCGACCTCGCCCCGTATGTCGAGGCCGGACTCACGATGCTGCGCTTCGTCTACCACCCGCGTTGGGCCGACGCGATCCGCGCCGGTGCTCTCGACGCACGCCGCCACGGCCTGGCCGTCGCGGTGAACATCGCGCTGGCCTCCCGCTACAGCGCCACCGAGCTCGTCGATCACGCGACGACGATCGTCGAGGACATCGCCCCCGATGTCGTCTACATCGCCGACACCTGCAGCGCGCTGCTGCCCGACCAGGTCGGCGAACTCGTGCACCGGCTGCGCGCCGCTGTCGACACCGACATCGGGTTCCACGCCCACGACTTCCTGCACCTGGCCTACGCCAACGCGCTGGCCGCCGTGGAGGCCGGGGCGACCTACCTGGACTGTTCCCTGCTCGGGTTGGGCCGTGGCGGCGGCAACCTCGCCGCCGAACCGCTGCTCCTGCGCCACCGGCTCGCCGATGCCGACCCCGCCGCGGGCGCGCTGCTGCTCGATTGCCGGACTCAGCTCGCCGCGACGACCGGCCGCCGCGCCGAATCGCTGGTGCCGGCGGTGTGCGCGGTGTTGAACCTGACCCCGGTCGAAGAAGCCGCCGTCCGCGAGTTCGCCGCCGCCGAGCACATCAGTGACGACACCGCGGCGTTGTGGCTGCTCACCCAGGCATCAGCGGTGGCCACGCTGCGCCCACAGGACCTGCGGGCACACTGGCACCACCACGGCCTGGTGGTGAACCGGTGAGCACGACGATCAGCCACCGAGCGGCCCGCCTGGTCGCCTACAGCTACGACGACTTCGCTGTCACCACAGGGCAATTGGACCTGCGCGGAGACAACTCGGCGCCGCTGTCGGCCGAGTTCGCCCGCCCGATCGCCCTGCCCACGGCCGGGGTCGCTGCCTACGGCGAGGTCCAGGGTGAACCTCGCCTGCGCACCGCGCTGGGCGAGCTGTTCGGCGTGCGCCCCGACCAGGTCGTAGTCACCGCGGGCGGCAGCGAAGCATTGTCGCTCGCGCTGACCTCCGTCACCGACCCCGGCGACACCGTGCGGATTCCGCGCCCGGCCTTCCCTGGCTTCGAGCAACTGGCGGGGGTGCTCGGGCTGCGTGTACAGCCCTACCGCGCCACCAGCGAGGTGCTGCGGCGAGGCACCACGCCGATCGTGATCTGCACACCGCACAACCCGACCGGACTGGTCACCCACCCCGATGCCGCAGGGCGATCCGGGGGGTGGGTGATCTGGGACCTGTCGCACATGACCACCACCGGCACCGGATTGGCCGATCACACCGCAGGATTCGGCGCCGACGACATCGCGGTGTTCAGCCTGTCGAAATTACTGCGACTGCCCGGCGCTCGGGTGGGATGCCTCATCGGCACCGACCCCACGCTGCTCGACGCGGTCGTGCGCGCGAAAACCCACCTGTCGATGTCGACGAGCTGCCTGGCCCAAGACCTCGCGCTGCGCGTCCTGCAGGACCCGGCCTGTCGGCACGAACTGGCCACGCGCACCAAGCTGTTCGGGGATTATCGGGCCCAGCTGCTCGCGGCCGTGGCCAGCTCGTCGACGCTGCGCGCGGTCGCGGCCGCCGACGGCACCCACCTCTACGTCGAGACCGTCGACGGCGCCGATGCCTGGCAACGGCTCGCCGACAGCGGAGTTGTCGGCATCCCGGGCCAGGTGTTCAACGGGTCCACCCGCGAAGTCCGGCTCTGTATCGCTCAGCCGCAGCAGGTGATCGACGATGCGGCCACACGGGTGCGTGCGCTGTGATCGGCCAGACCAGGTCTCAGCCGGTGTCAGACCAGGGCCGCGTCGAGGATGCGGACGAGCGGCTTCGGGTCGACGCCGGGCACCAGCTGGCGGAACTGCCCGGCGGCCTCGACGGAACGGGACTTGATCGCCTCGTTGATCAGCCAGACGCAGGCCTTGCGGATCGCCGGGTCCTTCTCCTCGAGCAGGGCGGCCAGCTCGGGCACATCGGCGGGCGACAGACCCGCCTTGACCGGCCGGATCAGCGCGACGACGTAGAGGCGGCGCTGCCACACCGACGGCGAGATCGCCAGCGGGTGCAGCTGGGGCAGCAGGGCGGGGTCATCGACCAGGGACAAACCGACAACACCGCCGAGCTCGTCGACGCTGAGCCAGTTGTCCAGCAGCAGCGCCCACCGCAGGATCATCGGCGCCGGCATCCGCGTCTCGGTCAGACGCAACATCATCGACCCCGCCAGTTCGGCCTCGTGGACCTCGCCGTGCCACAGCGCCTCGGCCGCGCCGAACACCGTCACCGGATCCGGGGATCTACCCGTGATCCCCGCGTTCTTCAATCCGGCTTTCACCGCGCCGCGCAGCAGCGGAATCCGCACTCCGAGAACCGGTTTGCCGGGATGGCGAGCAGCGACAGTGCCGTCGACATAGTCGGGATCGGCGTGCTGTCGCAACCCCGCTTCGACATCGGTCACCAGCGCCGAGATCCGCCCCGCAGTCACTGCGTCCATCCGCTGACCATACGACCCAGCACCGACAACTTCGGCAGGAGTGAACAATGACGGGCACAGCCCTCGACATGACCGGGCCGCGACCCAACGCCGCGAGCCCGGTCTACGCCGTCTTCGGATCGTTCGACCCGCGCACGCTCACCCTCGTGGCCGCGCGCGAGGCCGGAACGATCTACCGGCAGATCCCCACCGACGTGTTGATGGCGTTGGAGGCCGGGGAGCCGACGCTGCGCGAAGAAGCGCTGCACCGTCTGCGAGGCGAGTTCGGCGAGGACATGATCGGCGCCGTCGGATTCGACGACTGGTGGAACACCGCGCTCGCGGCACTGAACCCACGATGGGCACTGGCCACCGCGCGATTTCTGGTCACCGACAAGGCCCGTTTGTATCAGGTGCTCGGCCGGAGCAAGATCGCCGTCGCGCCCCACCACACCGGGTCGCTCTCGGCGCGGCTGCTGCGTTTCGGGCTCGAGCACCTGGGTCCGCGCCCGATCCTCAAGCCGGCCACCGGCGCCGGATCGCGTGGGGTCTACCGCTACCGCGCCGAGTTGTCCGTCGAGGAGAACCTGGCCCTCTATCAGCAGATTCTGCGGGTGGGCCACATCGATACCGCGACCCCGATCATCGTGGCGCAGTACCTCGGCGACGACGACACGGCCGTGGAGATCAGCGTTGACGTAACCGTGTGCGACAGCCGCGTCACCCACGCCGTCATCCACGAAAAGTGCACCGCCACCGCCGTCGCGCCGTTCGTCGACGGGTTGATGATCAGCCCGCCGACCGATCCCCGCATCGACGCCGAACTGCCGCAATTACCGACGGTGCTGGCCGGGGTCGTCACGACCCTGGGCCTGGCCGATGCGGCCCTGCACATCGAACTGCGCCTGCACCAACGACGCTGGCACGTACTCGACATCGGGGTGCGACCGGGTTCGGGTCTGGTCGCCCACGCCGCCACCGCGCACACCGGCGTCGACCCGCGCATGGTGCACCTGGCCGCCAGCATCGGCCGCCCCCTGCACCCGGCCGCGGTCAGGGCAGCCCACGGCTCGCACACCGCGACCTGCATCGCCTGCTGCTACGTCGCCCCCGACCGTCGCGGCGAGATCACCCTGCTGCGCCACAGCGAGCTGGCCGATCAGCTCTACGGATCCGATGACGTGCTCGGCTGGCACCTCAACACCGCCGAGACCGACGACGCGCTGCTGCGCCCCGACGCCGGTATCTCGGTCGGGATCGGCGCGCCCGACATGCCCACCGCGCTGGCGCGGCTACGGTCGCTCGTCGGCCCGCACGATTTCACCACCCAAACCCGCGACACCACCGAAGTTGTTGTCGCCCAATGAAAGGACACCTGTGCTCAGCTTCAACCACCTCGCCCTCACCACCGCCGATCAGGACAAATCCGCACCGTTCTACGACACGGTGTTCGGGCTGCTGGGGTACACACGCGGCCTCACCTCCGACCGGCTGTGCACCTGGGGCGGACCGGGCCCGGAGCTGCTGGTCTACAGCGTCGAGGGTGAGGACACCGCACCACACACCCACGGCCGCCCCGGCTGGCAGCACGGCGCCTTCTCCGTCGACGACCGCGCCACCGTCGACGCGGTGCACACCGCGGTCGTCGAGGGCGGCTGGACCGTTGTACACGAACCGCGCGAGTACCCCGACTACGCCGAGGGCTACTACGCGACCTTCGTCGAGGACCCTGATGGCATCCGCTGGGAAGTCGCCCACATCCCCACCGCCCCGCACTGACCTGGCGATCTGGGCACGCCCGGCCTCGGCCGAACCGATCGGAGCCGATCGTGCCCAGTAGCACCCTCGTCATGGTCCTGGTCGACCTCGTGATCATCATGATCGCGGCCCGCGTCTTCGGCTGGCTCGCCGAGAAGCTCGGTCAACCGGCGGTCATCGGCGAGATCGCCGCCGGAGTCCTCGCCGGACCGACCATCCTGGGGCCGCACCTGTCGCAGGTGCTGTTCCCGGCCGACGCGCGGCCCGTGCTCAGTGTGCTGGCCAATCTCGGTGTGCTGGGCTTCATGTTCGTCGCAGGTCTCGAGGTCGACCGAAGCGCGTTCACCCGCCGTCGGGCCGTGGTTCCGGCGATCTCGGCCGCGGCCTACACGGTCCCGTTCGCCCTCGGCTGCCTGGTCGCGGTCCTGGCGCTCTCACGCCACCGGACAGGCAGCACCGTGTCGTTCGCGTTGTTCATCGGCGCCAGCTTGGCGGTGACCGCGTTCCCCGTCCTGGCCCGCATCCTGGTCGACCGCCAGCTCATCCGAACCCAGATCGGGCAACTGAGCTTGGCGTGCGCGGCCGTGATCGACGTGCTTGCCTGGATCGCACTCGCCGTAGTCCTGATGCTCGTCGCCCCCAGCGGCAGCTACTGGCGCTGGGCCCTGCTCATCCCCCTCGCCGCGCTGGTGTGGTGGGGCGCGCGCCCGCTGCTGGCCAAACTCGCCGCCACCAGCACCCCGCAACAAGTGCTGCTGCTCGCGATCGGCAGCGCCCTGCTCCTGGGCGCCCTCACCGAGTGGATCGGCCTGCACGTCATCTTCGGCGGATTCGTCGCCGGGCTCTGCTTCCCCCGCGCCCAACGCGCCGCGGCCGAGACCGGCGCCACCGTCCTGAGCTCGCTGCTGCTGCCCGCGTTCTTCGCCGTCGCGGGGCTGTCGGTCGACCTCGGCATGCTCGACATCGCAGGCATCGGCGAGCTCGTGATCATCGTGGTCGCCGCCGTCGGCGGAAAGATCGGCGCTGTCATGCTCGCCGGTCGACTCACCCGCCTCGACAAGCGCACCTCAGCTGCGCTCGCCGCTCTGCTGAACACCAGGGGCCTCACCGAGCTAGTCGTCTTGCACATCGGCCTGACAACCGGGCTGATCGGCACGGGCTTGTACAGCCTGCTGGTCGTGATGGCCCTAGTGACAACAGCTATGACTGAGCCGCTCCTGCAACGGAGCAACCTGGGCGCTTCGAATCACGAACGGCCGCTCCACCACGCCGAGCTCAGCGAGCCATAGATGGAGAGTGCCGCCGGGCCTGGGGGTGAGGCGCGGCGGCATCTGGGCTCACGGTGCCAAGGGGGCGGCCCGGTCCCGCGCCAATGCCGGCCATCATCTAATCAGGGCGGTCGGGCGCCCGACCACAAGCGCGAGACGAACGATTGAGAATCAGGTTTCACTCGATGTCGAGTGTGGCTCGCTCCTCGTCACCGAACAGCTGAAGCTGCCGAGGCTCCGTGGTGGACCGGCCGAGTCGGCGCAGGCATCGAGCGCAGGTGACGTCGGCCCGAGTCGGCGCCAGCGCTGTCGGCGACCACCCCGCGACGCCCGTGTGACAGAGCAGCTCGGGCACTTCCTCGTCCCCGACCCATTGCCCGAGGTGGACCGCATGCACCGTCCGTCCAGACCGCACGACGGCGTGCACGCCTGGGGCGCCGAACACCGCGCGAGTTGAAGCGGCGAGCGGAGCTATGTCGGTCACTCGACCACCATACGATCGGGCACCGACATCACAGACGGAGAATTCGGCCCGGCCGCGATCCCGACCTCGCGCACGGAACTGAGCAGGCCTACCGTCACAGGCGCTGCCGTTGCGCGGATTGCCGCCGGGCTCGCCGACATGAAGATGCCGCCCGGCTCTGGGGGGGGTGGAGCGGAGCGGCATCTGGGCTCACCGAGCCGATTGGGGGGAGATCGGACTGTGAGCTACAGCCAGCAGGGGGGATTTGCTAGCTGTAGCCGACAGTATCGGGATGTCCGCACCATCTCGCCTGAATCGGGTTGCTGTTCGGTCACAAGATGATTCGCCAATAATTAGCTAGTATTGCTCGCCGCGTCGGTCACGGCGCCGACAGCTTCTCGATCCCAGGGGAGCCGCACCGCGCGGTCACGCCAGATCGGGCAGACCTGGAGAAGGCGCCGAATACGGTCCGTGCCATGACTTTCACCGAGATCGTGACCGGTACCTTCCAGCTGCTGCTCATCCTGACCGCGGGGTTCTTCCTGTATTTCTGCCTGCGCGCGATAGTGCGCCACCACCTCCGCGACGTACCGCTCACCCGCACCGAACTGCTGGTCGTGGGGGCGTCGATCCTGCCGCTCGTCTTCGTCTGCGCGCTGTGGATCGGCCTCGACGTAGGCACAGCACCGCTGCCCGCGCCTCGGCCGAGCATCGTGGAAGGCCAATAGCCCACCGCACGAGAGCCGGGCGGATGCGAGTTGTTGTCGGCCCCTACGTCTATCGTCGGATGTGGCCGCCGCGCTGGCCTGACTCCGAGCCTGACCACCCACGCTGGTCCGGCGACGAGGACCGAAGGGTCTCGGACTCGCGCCTGATCAACAGCCTTGTTCGTCCGTCTGTGACCTGTGGTCCCCAGGCGGCGAGGTGTGGGGTCGTCGCCGTGAGGTGGGAGCAGACCATGACAGCGAACAGAGCACGCAAGCGCGCCAACCGGGCCCGCGCCGCGCACGAGGGCGGTTCCTACACCGCCGCGCACTACACCGATCCCCGCGGTGCGGGTAACCCCGCCATCCAGGACCGGATGCGATTGACCGGCGCAACCCCCGAAGTCGCGGGCCGGATGATCCACGATGCCCGCGCCCGCGTGCAGACGATCGCGACCGACGACTGGAGCTTCGAGGCGCGCCGTGCACGCCAGGCGGCTGAGGCGGTCGAGAAGTGGGAACAGCGGCGCGCGGGCCGGCCCGTGCGGTTCTGGACGGTCTATGTCGATATCTGGGCGGCCGCCATCGACGCGGCCGACGCCCGTATCCGCCTCGACTACTACCTGCGCGCGCTCTACCACTACGCGCCCGGGATCGCCTGCCAGGCATGGGATCTGAGTCTGGCCAAGCCGACCCCGCTGGCCGAACACGGCACCGTCGCCGAAGTCCCCACCGCTGACCTGACCGCGGAGCAGCGTGGACGTCTCCTCGCCGACTACCCAGCGGCGGCGTGGGCACTGCGTGATCAACCGAGTCGGCTCTACGGTGCGCGCGAAACCGCGCACATCCTCAACTACGTCGCCGCCCTCGAACGGGCGGCGACCCGGCTCGAGTCCGCGATCACCGGCCCGGACGGCGCCCTGCAGGTAGTGCCTGCCGACACCCCGCTGCGGATCTGGCGCGCACAGCGCTCCACCACCGTCCTGGCCGGCCCCGACGAAGCCTCGGCGCGACGGCGCGGCGAGCAGCTGGCCGCGACCGTCGTCGACCGGTCCGGTCGCGGTGTCGGTGAGCTCGTCGCGGTCGAACCCGACGACGGATTCGTCTCGGCGACCGACGGCTATTGGGTCCACCCCGCCGAGCACATCTACGGCAAAGAGGCTGAGGCGCTGTGGGCCGACTACGACGCCTACGAGCTCGCCGACGATCACACCGCCTTGCAGGCCGCGGCCCTGCGGCGCGGCGCGCAGGAACTGGCCGCCGCCTGGGACACCGCGCGCGGCGAGAACGCCCGCTACGAGGCCAAACTCCATACCCAGCACGACGGCACCCGGACGCTGTCGACGCCAGCGGAGTTCGCCGCTGTCGAACGGCAGGCCGCGATCCGGGCGGAGTCCCTCACCGGGTCACAGCTTCGGGAACTGGCAGACCAGGACGATTACATGGCATCGCGGGTCTATGGCAAGGCCGTCGACACCGACGACGACGCCAAGCGCATCGAGCAGCTCCATCACCGCGCCACTGTTCTGCGCGCGCTTGCCCAGGTCCGATGACGGTCGCAGGCATGTAGCGGCGGCCGGTCGGTGGCGCTACGGCACCAGCGGGCGGTGGTAGTGCAGCGCGCTGCCCTGCGACGGCTGGAACTGGCGGGCCTCGAAGAACCGCCGGCGCCGCCACCGCCCCGTCGGCTCGCTGTCGATCACCACGGTGGCCTCGGTGGCGCCCAGGGTTTGGGCCCGGGTCAGGAATGTGTCGAGCAGGGCGGTGCCGATGCCGACGCCCTCATTCCGCACACCGATATTCGCGATGTGGCCGAGTCGCGGTCGGCCCGACAAGAACCCGACGAGCGCGCCGTCTTGGACTGCCACGAACCTCGTGCGGTGGGGATCGGTGCCGGTGAGCCGGTCCGGCGTGGAGAATCGGCTGTCACGCAGCTGATGCAGCGCGTCAAGCTCCTCCAGCAACTCCCGCAGCCCTACGGGAGCCTCGGCGACCTGCTCGACGACGATTCGATCCACGGGGTCAGCCTACGAGGTATTCCAGACCGCCCGGTACGCCCAAGGATCTTCATGCGCTAACCGGTCAAACTCTTTACTGGTCAAACTTTTTACCGGTACAGTGCTCGGTATGGCGACCGATATCGACCGCGAGAAGGCACTGGAACAGCTGGACCACGCGGTGGAGCAGTGGATTTCCGCCGATGGCGGGCTGGTGGACGCGATGACCTACGCACTGGAGTGCAACATTTCCCGCAACGAGGTCGCGCGCCGTGTGACCGTGCTCTCCCGACCGACAGTGCTGTCGATGCTGGCCCTCATCGACCGCAGGGACAAGCTCAACCAGCTCCTCGCCGATGCCGGGGTCGCCGTCCTCACCTCCGACGACACCGAAGAGGTCTGGCTTCTCACCGTCAGCAAGCCACGGCGCGGGCTCACGCTGCACCACGAAGACAACAACCTCGACGACGGCGGAGAACCGGGCACCCCCGGCCGCGCAGCCGCAGCCGCGCGCGTAGCCGCCAAGGTCGTGCCGGTGGTCTACGACGCCGGACTCGAGCTGGCCTCGGGCACCACCCGCCTCACCCGCACCGACGCCGAGATCGCTTTCAGCGACCCCGAAACCTGGCTGTGGGTCGAGGAACCCGCTAAGCAGTGACCACACTCGACCACCGATATCCGACATCCTGACTATCAAGGGGGACACCACGATGCCCAAGAAGACCATCGACCGAGTCGACGCGGTCCGCGAAATGTGGCCCAACGACGACTACAACGCTCTGCTCGACCCCGACGACCTCGCCACCGCCGCGGCCGCCGTGCGCGAGATCATGCGCAGCCTGGCGACCGCTACCTGCGTCGGCCCGTCGCGCGACGAGCATTCGCTGCCCTATGCGGGTGCTGGCTACGACCTGATTGGTGGCCTCGCTGCCGCCTCGCTGTCGGAGCAGGAACTCGTGGCGAACCTGGCGACATGGGCAGACGACCTTGCCATCGACCCCACCCTGCGCCACGCCGATCACCGCGGTGACACCGCCCAAATCAGTCGCGCCCACGCCTCCACCACCGCCTACGAACTCAGCGAGGTGCTACGCACCGCCGCGCAGCACCTCGACGCGGCCACAACCGCACTGCGCGCCGCCCACAGCAAGATCAGCCCCCTCTACCAGGACGAAGACTAGGAGACCGCCGTGACCACTCACACCGCCGAGGAAGTCGCCGCCCTGCTGGAAACCGGTGCCCGAGCATCGGATTCGCCGTTCCAGCAGGCCGCGATTCATCTCCTCACCTTCACCGACCTGCCTGGCCGGGCCGATCTCGCTCCCTACCTGGAGATCGAGGACGTCGACCTCGACGGACGGTCCGTGCCCGCCGCGTGGATCCGCGACTGGCACGGCCTGGGGAAGCTCCAGAACCTCCTGTACCTGCACGGCGGCGCGGAGCGGCTCGTGCGCCTGGCCGCCAGCATGGCTCACGGGGAGCCGGTCGATCTGTCCGCGACGCTGAGTGGACTCGGCCACGCCCACGCCCGCCGTGTCCTGGAAGCCGTCGCGATCTGCGCCGGAGTCGACGAGTTCTACGCCATCACAGAATCCCCCGCGCTGCACCGCAACAACGACTTCCTCGCCGGCCTGCTCGGTGAGACCACCACAACCGGAGAGGCACGATCCGAATGAGCACTCTGCCGACACAGGAGACCATCTTCACCAACGCGGCAAACGCCGCCGACAAAGCCGCGCTCGCGCTGTCCGATGTCCGCGACTGGCTGCGGTCGGACTGGTCGGACAGCAAGCCGCTGACCGACGAGGCCGCCGATGCCCGCACGGCGGTCCGGGCCCGGCTCGAGTCCATCACGGATGAGATCCGCGATCTGGAACACCAGCTGCGGGGCGGGGCCACCAGCCTGCGCAACCGCCGGTGAACGGGAGACACTGAATCATGGCGATCGACTGGGACCAGTTCTATCCGCCGAGCGAAGAGAAGCGCGACCAGAAGCGGCGCGATCTTCTCGCGCGGGCGCGCACCATCAAGAGCAAGGGATGGGCCGACTACCAGTACGTGTGGAGCACCGGCGAAACGGTCGGAGTGGCCCTGCTACTCGACGACCACACGGTCCTGGCCGAGATGGGCGAGACCCAGCGCGACGTGCTGCGCCGCTGGGCCTACGACCTATTCGGCCACAAGGACGGCTCTACCGACGAAGCAGCCGACTTCGCTCGAACCGCGGACTGGTTCGCGAACGCGCGCGCCAAACTCGCCAGCTGAACAAGCCCGGTCAACCAGGCCCTGCAATCGCAGGGCCTCGTTGACCGGCAGGCCGTGCCTGTCGCGGGTGAATGCGCAGGCCCACAACGACAATCGGAACGAGGTCACCCCTCGTCGCTACGCTGGAGCAATATGAGCGCCTACCACGTGCTGACGGTGAGGATCCCGACCCTGATGCTGTGGACCCAGCATGCGGGCGGATGCCGGTGCCTGTGCGGTATCTATCACAGCCATCGCGGCCGCGGTGGCTGTGATCAGCGCGCCCACGAGGGGCTGTTCATCCGACTCGAGGTTGCTGACGGCACCGGTCTGGAAGTAGCCGACGAGGATCAGCTGCTGCCGGTGTGCCGCCGCTGCTACCTGGCGATGGACCCAACCACGAGCTCCCGGCGAGCAGCTGTCGCCCCGGCGTGCCCCCGCACTCGCGTCGAGCAGGCATCGGCCCGACCGTGACGGGCCGAGCTCGTCGTCAGGACTAAGGGTGCCGCGCAACAAGACCGGCCTGTTCCAGTGAGAGCGCCACAGCCATCCTCGCCCTCCACCAGAAGTCCGAGTCGCTCGGCCAGCCGATGTCTTCACCGGCCGATGTACCAGCATTCGTAGTTGCGCAGCGATGCCATGAGCTGACGCCATTCCGGGACAGGATGGGGCGCACTGGCGATCGGTGCGCGTGGGGCATGGGCGCCCGCAACGACAACGCTTTCCAGTGAATGCCACGATTCCCGGTGCCCGCAGTGCGAACAGATATTCGGATTGAAGCTGCTCCCACGCTCACACCGATCCCCCAGCAGCGCCGCAACGTCGGGTCGGCCGGCTGCCGTCAGGACGCTCCGCGCGATGTGCACCGGAAGCTCTTGATCTGTCGCTATCGCTTCGACCATGCCATTTCGTCCGAGCGCGCGCGCTTCAACCGCCCACACCCACTGCTGCTCGGTTCCGCACTTTTTGCAGATGTGCGGAAACCCCATGACATCGACGAGCAGTGTTGGCTTCCCCATGGACAAAGACTGCCATGTGGCCGCACGGGCCGACGGCGATCCGTTGGATGGTTCGCGTCGATGCGTTCGGTCCAGTGCAGGGCTGGACAAGCGTCGGGAGGAAGCCCTGGGCTCGGCCGGAACTCGTTGCCATCCAACTCGACCCGACCGCGGCCTACGTCGCCCGGCGAGGATGCTCGCGGTTTGTGGCCACGTCGCGGCGGGGTCGCAGCGCGTAGGCCGGGATGAGCTGATCGGTCAGAGTCAGGGGCACCCGGCGCCCGTCGGCGTAGGCGATCGAGTAGGTGACTCGCCCCATCCACCAGCCGTCGACGCTGGGCACCCAATGACTCAACCACCCCGGGCGCTCGCCGCGCATGTCCAGCCCTGCCCCATTGACATGGCACGGCGTGCCCGGATCCCGGATCAGCACCGCATCCAGACGCACCCATACCGGCCGCGGCGCTCGCACCGCGGTTCGGGCGAAATGCCCCGTCGCGTCCGGATACCGCAGCTCCGGCTCGGTGCCCTCGGTCCGGGCCATGGCGGGATCGACCCGCCGGACACGCCCGTCGGATGTCGGCGCTGGTCCGTCCATCGGATCGCCATCCTCCGGCCTCGAACGCATGTTCGAAATAGTACCGCACGGTTTTCTCCGCCGCGCCGAACCCTTGGCGGTGTTTGCCAGACGTACGCTCGGGGAGTGGTGCGCGTACCTGCGCCGATGCTGGCATCGCCGGGAACCCTGCCTTCTGCGTCCCCCATCTGGCGTGTTAACTGAACTAGCGTCGTAGTTATTGCAGGTCAGCGTGATTCGCTGATAGCTTCTGCCGCCATGCGCGATGACGAGAGGCCCAGGGACCTCGAAGTGCTGGTGCTGCCTGTGGTCGGCCGGTTGGAGCGGACGAATTCGGTATGGGAGCCGTATCGCCTAGTGGGTGCGGATGGTGAAGTGGTGTCTTCTGCCACACGATTCTTCGCGGAGTTGCAGGCCTCGGATCGCTCGGTGTCGACGATCCGGTCCTATGGGCTGGATCTGTTGCGGTGGTGGCGTTTCCTGACTGTGCTGGGGGTGGAATGGGACCGGGCGATGCCAGCGGATGGGCGCGATTTTGCGCGGTGGATGAAGATCGCCGACAAGCCGGTTCGCCCACATTGGCGGCATCGCGGTGGCGGAGCGGGGGCGGCTGGTCGGGGCGAGAAGGGTACGGAGACAACAGAGTCGGCGGTCCGGAATCCGGTCACTGGTAAGCCTGGTCAGGGCGTGAAATTTTCGGCGGCCACGCGTGCTCACGCGGAGACCGTGTTGCGTTCGTTCTACGAGTTCCAGTTGGGCATCGGGTGCGGGCCGCTGGTCAATCCATTTCCGCTGGATCGGGCGCGCCGTGCTGGGCGCGTGCACGCGCACCACGATCCGTCCGATGGGTTCGGGAACGAACGCGTGGGCCGCTACCGCCCGGTGGTGCCTAAGCGGATTCCGCGGAGGATTCCGGACGAGCAATTCAACGGCGTGTTCGCGGGGTTGCGGTCGTCCCGTGATCGTGCGTTGTTGGCGTTCTGGGTGTCTACGGGTGTGCGTGCAGAGGAACTGTTGTCGTGCGGGCAAGACGGCCCGGATGTTGGTCAGCAGGTGATTGCGGTGACGCGTAAGGGTTCTGGTGCGGTGCAGCGTGTTCCGGCCTCGACGGATGCGTTCGTGTGGTTGCGGATCTATCAAGAAGAGCTGTGGCGTCGCGGTGCGCCGCGGGGGCGGGGGTTTCCGTTGTGGTTCACGTTGCGGCAACCGTGGCGGCGGCTGTCGTACCCTGCGGCGCGAGCAATGTTTATGCGGGCACAGGTGTTGCTCGGGTCGAATTGGACTCTGCACGATCTGCGTCACACGGCGGCGTACCGGATGGCCAGCGACCCGGAGTTGCCGTTGTTCGACGTGCAGGCGATCCTCGGCCACGTCTCCTTGACCACGACCCAGCTGTACCTCACGCCGAGCGAGGATGAGGTGATCGAGCACGCCCTGGCCCACTTCGCCCGCCGCGCCGACATGCGTGCGGCGGGAGTGCCCGCGACTCCGGCGCCCGGCTACAACCCGGCCGCGCTCGATGTGCTGTTCAGGCGGCCGTGATGGCTGCGGTTAGTGGTCGCGGAGTGTCGAAGCTGCCCGCCAGCGCCGACCCCGAGAGGGTCGTGGCGCCTCGGCATACCGGGCCGGTCGCTGAGCGCCTGCTCGTACGTTTCCCGGCCCGTCGTTCACCACCGCCGCGGAACACTCACAGTGCGGGACAGGTGCTGGTGACGCTGAGCGGTCCGAGCTTTCTGCTGGCCGGCCAGGAATCGACGCAAGCGCTCGGCGTGGAGGGCGCGAGATGGCTTTTGGACTGGCTGGCCACGTTTTCGGGGACCACGTGGCAGCAGCGTTGGGATGCGAGCGGGGCGGCGCGCTTGGGATCGGAGTGGAGCACCCCGGTACGGCGTTGGCTGCTCGGTCGGGGCGTCGATTGTGAACCGGTGATGGTGTTGGACTGCGGGTTGGCGGGATTGTTCAGTGCGGACGTGGTGCGCCCGGACTTGGAGTTCTTGTTGGCCCAGCGTCGCACGGCGTTTTGGCGGGAGTGGGCGGGCCCGTGTCGTGACCGTCGAGGGTTCGCACGGTTGCAGGCAGGCACTGACGCGGCGATGTGGGATTCGATGCAGGGCCGCACTGCGCGTTGGCACGTCACCGCGCTGATACTGGTCAACGCCGGTGGTATCTCGAAGATCACGGTGGGCGATTGCGTCGAGCTACGCATCGCCGAAAGGATCGTGTGCTCACCGGGCATGAGCCGCCACGGCTTCTACCTGATGCTGCGTGGTATCGGTTGCTTTTCTGCCGATTCGCCGCCGAGTCTGCATTGGGTTACTCGCCGTAAGGGTCAAGCCAGTGTGGAGGACATGGTCGACCGTCACCGCGTCGCCAACCCGGCGGTACGTGCGGTGTTCATCGACTATCTCTCCGAACGCCAACCCGCACTGGACTATTCGTCGATCGAAGATCTCGCGCGGACGCTGGTGGGGCACTTCTGGGCGGACCTGGAAAAGCATCATCCAGGCATCGACTCGTTCCGCCTCGACCGCGAGATGGCGACGGCGTGGAAACAGCGTCTCCAGACCAGGTCCGTGCGCCGTCGACAGCCCGATGGCTCGGTCGCCGAAATTCAGGTCCCTCGGGTGCAGTACATCTACCTGCTCACCGCGGTGCGCGCGTTCTATCTCGACCTGGCGTCGTGGGCGGCCGCGGATCCCGCGCGGTGGTCGTACTGGGTGGCTCCGTGTCCGATCACCCCGGCTGAAACCAGTAGCAAAAAGCTGGAACGTCGCCGAAAAGCGCGTATGGATCAACGCACACGCGAACGGCTTCCGATGTTGCCCACCCTGGTCCGTATCGCCGAGGAGCGTGCCGCTGCCGCGAAGACCTTCGTGGCGGCGGCCCTGGCGGCGGCACCGGGCGACGGGTTCAGCGTCGGCGGACAGGTGTATGTCCGGTCCAAGCCGTGGACGCGTGCAGGGGTCAACGATATCCCGATCGTCTACGACGAGGCCGGTCGCAGGATCAAGCTCCGCGAGTTGGAGAATCGGGCGTTCTGGGCGTGGGCCAGTGTGGAAGTGCTGCGCCATACCGGTGTTCGGATTGAAGAGTTGCTCGAGATCAGCCACCACAGCATCACCCAGTACACGCTGCCGAGCACCGGCGAGATCATCCCGTTGCTGCAGATCGCACCATCGAAGTCCGACGAGGAACGGGTCTTGGTCGTCGGGCCGGAACTGGCCGATGTGCTTTCGGCGATCGTGTGCCGGGTGCGCGGAACGGATGGGCGTGTGCCGCTGGTGCCGTTCTACGACATGGCCGAGCGCGTCTGGAGCGAGCCCGCGCCACTGTTGTTCCAGTGGGACAACGGAACGCAGAACCGTGCCGTGTCGGCTGGGATGATCCGCACAGCGCTGAGCGAACTGCTGGAAGCGACCGGTGTCAAAGATGCTGCCGGGGCGCCGTTGTACTTCCAACCGCACGACCTACGCCGTATCTTCACTACCGAAGCGATCATGAACGGAATGCCTCCGCATATCGCGCAACTGCTGTTGGGGCACAAGGACATCAACACCACCATGGGCTACAAGGCGATCTATCCGCAGGAAGCGATCGAAGGCCATCGTGGCTTCATCGCCCGGCGCCGCGCGCTGCGCCCCGGTGAGGAGTACCGCACTCCGACCGAGGCCGAGTGGGACGAATTCCTCGGTCATTTCGAACGCCGCAAACTCGCCCTGGGTGATTGCGGCCGCGCTTACGGCACGAGTTGCCAGCACGAACACAGTTGTATCCGGTGTCCGGTACTGCGTGTCGACCCCGCTCAGCGGCACCGGCTCGCCGAGATCCGCGACAATCTCACCGTTCGTATCGCTGAAGCGCAGCAGGCGGGCTGGATCGGCGAGGCCGATGGGTTGGCTGTGAGTTTGGCTGCCGCCGAGGACAAGCTCTCCCAGATCGACGCGCGTGTGGCGCGCGCCGCTACCGTGCATCTGAGCCTGCCGAGCTTCCCCGACATCGCCGCCCGGTCAGCCGAGATGCCCATCGGCCCTGATTGAACTGCCAACCCGCCGCCACGGCGTTGAGGGATCGGACTGTGGCCCGGCGCGGTACGCCTACTGTTGCGGCGCGCTGCGGTAGTGGCTGTGCTGGTGAAATCCGACGTCGATCATCGGTCAACTGTGACGTCTACAGCGCAGGCGAGATCCGTTGGTATCGGTGAAACTGATGTCACCGGTTGGAGTGTCTTGACACTTCGGCCCGTCTGCTGAACGCACTAATTCTGCCGATGAGCGGGTATTGCGAACATCTGGTAATCAAGCACCACGAGCTGCCAGAGGCCCGTCTTTCGGCAGGGATTGGCGCCGCGCTATTGAAGACGAGACTGAGGCACGGTCTGGCGGACCATCCAGATCATTGCCCGGCTCTCGATCGTGGATTGTGATGTGGAACGGGCCGGGGAGTGGTCACGTGCTCGCGTGAGGGGTTGGAGGAGCGGTGGCTTCCTTGGGTTTGGGGCCGGGGCGGCGGCTTCGTGCGGCGCGGGCGCGGATCTCTTCGGCGGCTGCCCGGTATGCAGGGGTTGCGTGTGCGAAGTAGTCGAAAAGGACCTCGCGCTGCTCGGCCGTGTAGCGGTCTAAAACCTCGGCGATCAGTCGGCGGGCGGGACCGACGACGTCCTCGATGTCTGGGAAGGTCTCGGCTGAGGCTTCGACGATGACCCGCCGACGATCGGCTGGATCCGCGGTACGGCGCAGGTAGCCCGCTTTCTCGAGGCGGTCGATCAGCCGGGTCGTGGCACCGGTGGTCAGGCCTACGCGGGCGGCCAGGTCGCCCGAGCTCATCTGCCCGGCCAAGGTGATCAGGCTCACCGCGTACCACTCGATGGGTGCGAGTCCGGCGGCTTCTGCGCCGGCCATGCCGTGCAGGCCCACCGCGTCGAGGTACTCACGGAAGATCTGGTGCTGATCTCGAGGTGTCTCGGTTGCCATCGGTGTCGACGCCCCCTATTCTGATAGTTGCAATAATGCAGATATTGTCGGAGTGCAGATTCTGCTTCATCTTAACGACGAGGAGGACGGCATGACCACCCAGGACGACAAGGCGGCCATCACCGCGGTAATGACCCAGATGAACACCGCGTGGGCCCGCAACGACGCCGACGCCTACGGGGCGCTGTTCACCCAAGACGCCACGTACGTGACGTTCGTCGGGACCTGCTACAGCGGCAGAGCCGACATCGTGGCGTGCCATCGCACGCTGTTCGCGAAATTCTTGAAGAACACCAACCTCGCCTCGGAGATCGCCGGTATCCGCTTCTACGGCCCCGACACTGCCTTCGTCACCGCCCGCGGCGACACCTATAAGGGAGCGACCGCGCCCAAGTCCTCGAAGCTGTCGAAAGTGCAGACCTGCGCGTTCGTGCGCGAGGCGGACGGGCAGTGGCGGGTGGCGGCGTTCCACAACACCCAGCGCAAGCCGCTGATGGAAGCCATCTCCTTCAAGACCGCCCCCGGCACCATCCCCGCCGCGCAGAAGTGACCCATCCGTCCCAGAACGGCACACCCTCTCCACACCGAAGGACTCGCAACCCATGACCACCACCAACCAGAAACCCGCACCCCAGGACGGAACGAAAGACCAGGCTGCCGGGAAGTCTCCCGCAAGCCCCCGCCGACGATGGGTTCGCATACTCGGCGTCGGCCTACTTGCGATCGCGGTCGCGGGCGGCGGCGGATATCTGTGGCTCGACGCCTCCTCCGACGTGCACAACGCCGGTCAGGACGAGTGTGTGAATGTCACCCCGACCGGCCAGGCTTCGCCCGGCGACCGCGACGCGGTGTGCGGTGTACTGGAGTCGTTGATCGACGCCTGGGATCGCAACGACGCCGTCGCCTACGGCTCGCAGTTCACCGAGGACGCCACCTACGCCACCTACTACGAGGGCCGCGCCGACATCGTCAACTCCCACAAGGCCCTCTTCGGGGGATTCCTCGAGGGCAGCAAACTGGCCAACTCCTACCTCGGCATCCGCTTCCTGTCGCCGGATACCGCCGTCATCACCGGCCGCGGCGACGACTACACCGGAGACGCACCCGGCGAGCTGTCCAAAGTTCAGACGTACACGCTCTTACGCGAGGCAGACGGCCGGTGGCGGGTCGCGGCGTTCCAGAACACCCAGCGAAAGTCCGTCATGGAGCGCATTTCGTTCATCCTCTCTCCGGACACCCGGCCGGAGGCCGAGAAGTGACTGTGCCGCCGGCCCGTCGGACGGCCCTGGTGACCGGCGCGAGCGAGGGGATCGGCCGCGCGCTGGCCCACGCGCTCGCCGCAACCGGGTATGCAGTCACCGGCGTCGCGCGCAACGAAGACCGCTTGCACGCGGTCATCGACGGTCTCGGCCACGGCCATGCCGCGCTCGTCGCGGACCTGGAGACAGAGGACGGCCTGGGGCGCGTGGTGCGCGCCGTGCAGCAGACCTCGTTCGACGTTCTGGTCAACAATGCGGGCACCGCGACCGCGGGGCCGTTCATCGAGGTCCCGATGGAGCGCGCGACGGCCATGGTGGACCTCAACTGCCACGCGTTGGTCGCCCTCGCTCACACCTTCCTGACCGGGGCGCGTCCAGGTGACGCACTGATCAACGTCTCGTCCACCCTCGCGTTCGCCCCCATGGCGAACCTGAGCGTCTACTGCGCCACCAAGGCCTTTGTCGCCTCGCTCTCGGAATCCTTGTGGCAGGAACACAAAGCCCGCGGCGTGTACGTCATGGGCTTGTGCCCTGGGATGACTGCCACACAATCGCAGCCGCACAACGGTGCCGACGTACCCGCTAGCCTCGTGCAGACTCCCGGACAAGTCGCCGTCAGAGCCTTGTCGGCACTACACCGGCGTAGACAGCCCACCGTCATCTCCGGCAGGGTGAACACTCTGTTCGCCACCGCTGCCAGGGCCTTACCGCGCCGGACGGCCCTGCGCCTGCTCGGAACCGGACGAGAGTCTCCCGCCGTTCAAGGCACATGCCTATGAACGATGCGTTACGACCGGGCCCGCATCAACCTCGACCGCCACCCCAACTACATCCTCGCCGCCTACATGGCCTTGAGCACAGGAGGACGCAACACACGCACATGCCGCATAGTGCGCGGTTCGAAACGGTCACGACGGATGTCAAGCCCTATCGTGACGTCAGGTTTTCGCCGATAGGGCAGCCGGTTCGCTGCCACGCCGTCGAGATTCACCCATGAACCACGTCATGATTCGCCGATGTGGCCAGTGGCACCGACCTTGGCGATGAACGCCCGATCCTTCTGCTTGCTCAGTAGTTCAGAGAAGGGCGTATGAGATGAAGTGGGACGGACAGCGGGCCATCGCGCGCTGCGACGAGACCGGTTGCCGGTTCTGGAGCCGGAACTTGCGCGAAGCCACCGACTCCTACCCCGATCTCGTCTCAGCGCTCGCTGAGGCCACTGCGGCACTCGGCGATGGTCTGCTGCTCGACGGCGAGATCGTCGCCCCCGACCCCGCTACCGGCGCTCCGTCGTTCGGGCGTCTGCAACGGCGCATGCACGCCCGCCCGACCTCGGCGCTGCTCGATGCGATCCGTGTCGAGTTCGTCGTGTTCGATGTCCTCGCCGTGGACGGGGTCTCCACGATGGATCAGCCCTACCTGGCGCGCCGCGAGCTCCTCCGCCAGCTTGCGATCGAGCGCGGCCGGATCCGGGTGCCGCCGTACTGGACCGATTTCGACCCCGCCCATCTGCTCGACGCCGCGGAGCAGGCCGGTCTCGAAGGGGTCATAGCCAAGCGCACCGACTCGGTGTACCGACCGGGCACGCGCAGCCGGTCGTGGATCAAATCGCCATTGCGTCGAAGCGGTGAGGCGATCGTGGCCGCCTGGATCGAAGGCACCGGCACGAACGTCGGCACGGTCGGCTCGCTGGTGCTGGCCGGGTACGA
>NZ_BDBR01000037.1 GCF_001613085.1 Nocardia salmonicida NBRC 13393 | reverse complement strand
GGGGGACCGGGTCGCCGCCGCCGCGCGCACCGGATCCGCACTCGACGAACTCGCCGCCGCCCATCCGGGCCGGGTCCTGCCGTTGCCACTCGACGTCACCGATCGCGGTGCGGTACACGAGGCCGTCGATGCCGCCGTCGCGCACTTCGGTCGTCTCGACATCGTGGTCAACAACGCGGGCACTCTGTCGATGGGCATGATCGAGGAATTCACCGAAACCGAAGCCCGTGCGCAGATGGAGGTCAACTTCTTCGGCGCGCTCTGGGTGAGCCAGGCGGTGCTTCCGCACCTCCGTGCCCAGCGTGGCGGGCACATCGTGCAGGTCTCCAGCATCGGCGGACTGGCCGGGTTCCCGCTGTCGGGAATGTACGCCGCGAGCAAATTCGCGCTGGAGGGCATGAGCGAGGCCCTGGCGATGGAAGCCGCGGAATTCGGTGCGCGCGTGAGCATTCTGCAACCGGGCGGGTACTGGACCGGCCTGTATTCGGCGATGGCGAACACCACACCGATCGAGGCCTACGCCCCGCTGCGCGCACAGTTGGAGGCACAGTGGGCCGAAGGTTGGTGTACGACTTGGCCTTCGACCTCGCGCGAGCCAAGATGGCCACCTGGTCGGCATGGGAGCAGACCAGCCGAGCCGCGGAGCGGGCAGTCGCCGCGCCGGGCTCGGCCTAGCCGCTCAGGTGGCGACGGGAGTGCGTGCGGCGCGATCGATCAGGTACTCGACCAGGTGCGTCAGCACCGCCTTGGCCGAGGGCCGATCGCGCGCGTCGCACAGGATCACCGGTGTGTTCGGGTCGAGGTCCAGCGCGTCACGCACCTCCTCGACCGTGTAGCGCGGCGCACCGTCGAAGCAGTTCACCGCGATCAGGAACGGCAAGCCGCGCCGCTCGAAGAAGTCGACCGCCGCGAACGAGTTGCTCAACCGCCGGGTGTCGGCGAGCACGATCGCGCCGAGGGCGCCACGGCACAGCTCGTCCCACAGGAACCAGAAGCGGTCCTGTCCGGGCGTACCGAACAGGTACAGCACCAGATCCCGGTCGATGGTGATGCGACCGAAGTCCAGCGCGACTGTGGTCGTGTGCTTCTGCTCCACGCCCGACAGATCGTCGACCCCGGTGCTGACCTCGGTGATCAGCTCTTCGGTCCGCAGCGGCGCGATCTCGCTGATCGCGCCGACCATGGTGGTCTTGCCGACGCCGAAGCCGCCGGCGATGAGGATTTTGACCGAGGCGGCCATGTGCTGGTCGCCTGCGGACGTCGGGTCAAAGTTTTCGGATGCCATCCAGAACCGCTCGCAATATGTTGAGGTCACCGGCACCGGCCTCGGCCGATACCGGAGCCCGGAAGATGAGGTGGCCCTCGGCGATGAGATCACCGACGAGGATCTTGGTCACCGCCAGAGGCAGTTTCAGCACGGCCGAGACCTCGGCCACCGACTGCGGACGCTTGCACAACTGTGCGATCGTCGTGTACTCGGGTTCTGGTTTGCGCAGGGTGGGGGCGGGATGCACTGCTACCACCACCGTGAGCATGTCCAGGTCGTGCGCCGCACCCATGGTGCGGCCGCGGGTCACCGCGTACGGCCGGACCAGGGGTCCGGCCGCGTCGTCGAACCACGGATCGCCGAGTCGAGTCATTGTCGAAACTTTCTATAGCTGCGCATGCCCGTGCCGCGGCTCCGTCGACAGATAACTGCCGACCCGCTGCACGGTGAGATTCATTTCGTAGGCGACCATGCCGAGATTGGCCGACTCGTTGGCTTGCAGTGCCAGGCAGGCGTTTTCGCCTGCGGAGGTGACGAAGAGCACCGCTCGATCGAGCTCGATCACCGCCTGGCGCACGCCGCCACCGTCGAACCGGCTACCCGCGCTGCGCGCGAGACCGTAGAGAGTCGAGGACATGGCTGCGAAGTGTTCGGCATCTTCACGCTTCATCTGCGAGGAGCGTCCGAGCAGCAGTCCGTCGGTGGACAGCACAACCGCGTAGCGGACCCCTGCCAGCCGGTCGACGAGATCGTCGAGTAGCCAGTTGAGATCACCGGGGGAAGAGTTCACCTCAGCCTTCCTGTTCGTCCTGATTCGATGTGGTCTGTTGCTTGCGACCCTGGCGGGTGCCGTTCTCGATCGCGGACATGATGTCGCGCGCCTGTTCTGCGGAGCGGGGACGCTCGGGTGCGCGTGGCGCCTCGGCGGCCGGCTCGGTGAGTTCGGGTGCCAGATTCGTCTGCCTGCTGCGCCGCGGCAGTGCGGGACGGTCGTCGGAGCCGGTGTCGTAGCGCGGGTTCTGCACGGGGGGCGCCGCCGGGGCCGGCGCCATCGGACGCGGGGTCGGCGGGTCGGCGACCAAGGTCGCGACAGGTGCCGGAGCCGCTTCGAGGGCGGCGACCGGTGCCGATGATTCCTGCGGTGCGGGCAGACCACGCCGCAGCGGGCCGGTCGTCGTGGGCGGCGTGCCCGCCGAATCGGCCTCGCCCGCCAGCAACTGCTGGGGGATCAGCACGATGGCACGGATGCCGCCGTAATCGGATTCGCTTAGCCGCACCGACACACCGTGTGCCAGGGCCAGCCGGGCGACCACGAACAGGCCGAGGCGCGAGTCCGAGGACAGCGTGCCGACACCGAAGTCCGGCGGATCGGCCAGCATGGTGTTGTAGCGGACCAGGTCGTCGTCGCTCATGCCCATGCCCTGGTCGGTGATCTCGACGACCACCCCCTTGCCGACGACATTGCCGCCTGCCTCGACCCGCGACTGCGGCGGGGAGAACGCGGTGGCGTTGTCGACGAGCTCGGCGAGCAGGTGCACGAGGTCGGCCACGACAGTGCCGACGACGTTGACATCGGGCAGCTTGGTGACCCGCACGCGCGCGTAGTCCAGCGTTTCGCCGATGGCGCTGCGCACCACGTCCATCACGGGCACCGGCTGACGCCACTGGCGACCCGGTCGACCGCCGCCGAGGATGATCAGGTTCTCGGCGTTGCGGCGTTCGCGGGTGGCCAGGTGGTCGAGCCGGAACAGCGTCTCCAGCAGTGCCGGATCCTCTTGGCGGCGTTCGGCTTCATCGAGGATCTCGAGCTGGCGGTGCACCACGATCTGGCTGCGGTGGGCGATATTGAGGAACACCGCGCGCACACCCTCCCGCGTGCGGGCCTCGTCGACAGCGGCACCGATCGCCGCCGCGGCGGCATGCTCGAAGGCCTTGGCGACCTGACCGATCTCGTCGTGCCCGAAGTCGAGGGTGGGGGCGGTGTGTGCCGGGTCGACCTCGCCGCCGTCGCGCAGGGTGCGCATGGTGGCTGGCAGCTGCTCGTCGGCGAGTTGCAGGGTCGCGGTGCGCAGGCGGCGCAGGCGGCGGATGATCCGGTTGGCCAGGACCACCGCGACGAGGAAGACGAGCACACTGAGCGCGAGCACGCCGCCGCCTGCCAGCGCGGCGTTCGTCTCGGCCTTGCGCGCGGAGTCCTCGGCGAGCTCCTGGACGTGGTCGTTGTAGCTCTTGTAGGAGTCGAGCAGGCTGCGGTTGACCTCGGCCGCGGCATTCTGCCATTCGGGTATCGCCATCGGCAGCGCGGCGGGCGTGGGGGCCTTGCTGGTCGAGCTGGTGCTCGCCTGGCCGGCCGCCGACACCGCGAAACGCTGCACGAGAGCGGATTCCATCGTGGTGAGCTGCTGCCAGTGCCCGGTAGTCGTCAGAGCGACGACGGCGCCGCGCTCTGGTTCGTCGAGTCCGGCTGCCAGGTTGGCGATTTCACCGTGGTAGAGACCGCTCTGGTTGGTGAACTCGTCGAGCGGGATGGCCGAGACACCGTCCGAGGCCACCATCGCCGTGGCGACCGCATTGCTTCGGGACATCGCCTCGGCGGCACCGAGCAAGCGCAGTCCCTCGGACACACCGCTCGCGACGACCGCGTCGGGCGCCGCGCGCTCGGCGACCTTGGTGCCCTGGATGATCACGTTGAGCAGCGAGTTGTAGAACAGGTAGGCATCCGTGATCGGCAGCATGCGGGCATCGGCGCCTTTGCGCACCCCGTCCAGATGCGTGCCGAGAGTGGCGAAGCCGGCCTTGTCGTTGCCGATATTGGAATCATCGATCGCGCGCAGGTTCTCACCGGCGGCGATGAGCCCACGAAAGGCGCTGTCCATACGCGTGCGCGCGGCGGGTAGCCCGAGCGCGGCGGTCTCGTCGCCTGCGATGTGGGCCAGGGTGAGGTGGCGCTCGGATTGGACCGCCTCGATCAGCTCGCGGGCCGGAACGGCGGCATCCTGCAACTGCACGGCCCATGACTTGGCCTTGTTGCTCTGCTCGACCAGGTAGCCCGCCGTACCGACGCCGACCACCACCAGAGTCAAACTCGGGATGAGAGCAATCGCCAGAATCCGGGTGCGCACACCGAGTCTCGCTAAGAACATCGCCATAACGTAACGGAATCGTTGCAGTGTTGTCGTGTGTGTCTCGGTGAGCGAGACGCGATTTGGTTTGCGCGGGAAAGCATTTGCTATATGGGTCGAAGACGAAAAAACGGCGAGCTCGCCCCGCCGGCTGAGCCGCGATGGCCCAGTCGGCGGGGGCTCGCCGCGACCTGGCAGCGCCGGGAAAGATGCTGCCAGGTCAGGTTTTCGGGGGTGCCGCTACAGGGTACGGTCGGCGCCCGTTCGCGGTGGCGGCCCGGCCGCCAGCGCCGCGTTCTCCGCCGCGGTCAGCAGCCTGGCGCGCAACACGAATCGCATGCCCTGACCGGCCTCGAGCGAATCCTCGGCGGCCTCACCGCGCGTCACATCGACGGTGAGGTGGGTATCTTTCCAGCATTCGAACTGTGCCGCGCTGATCCAGAATTCGGTGTGCCAGCTGAGTCGGCCGAGCAGGATGTCGGCCTTCTCGATCGGGAACTGCTTGGCCGACAGGCACACCGGTGCGCTGTCGTCGTCGCAGCCATCGCCGGCCTGGCGGAACAGCACCGGGCCGTTGTCCTCGATGAGGCGGCGGAGCAGGGTCTGGGCGCGCTCGGTGATCTCCACACGGTGGATTCGATTCTGCATCAGAACATCCCGAGTCTCGTCGTCGAATAACTGACCAGCAGGTTCTTGGTCTGCTGGTAGTGCCCGAGCATCATCGCGTGGTTCTCCCGGCCGAATCCCGACTTCTTGTAGCCACCGAACGCGGCGTGGGCGGGGTAGGCGTGGTAGCAGTTGGTCCAGACCCGGCCCGCCTTGATGCCGCGGCCGAGTCGATGGGCGGTGTTGATATCGCGGGTCCACACGCCCGCACCGAGACCGTAGAGAGTGCCGTTGGCGATGCGGATCGCTTCGTCGACGGTATCGAAGCGGGTGACCGCGACGACCGGGCCGAAGATCTCCTCCTGGAAGATCCGCATCGTGTTGTCACCCTCGAAGACGGTGGGTTCGATGTAGTACCCACCCGGTAGACCGTCGACCTTGCGTGCTTCCCCTCCAGTGAGCACGCGGGCGCCTTCGGCTCTGCCGATGTCGAAATAGGACAGAATCTTCTCGTACTGGTCGTTGCCGGCCTGTGCGCCGATCATCGTCTCGGTGTCGAGCGGATGACCGGACACGATGGCCTCGGTGCGGGCGATGGCGCGGGCGAGGAACTCGTCGTAGATCGATGAGTGGATCAGCGCGCGCGACGGGCACGTGCACACCTCGCCCTGGTTCAGGGCGAACATGACGAACCCCTCGACGCATTTGTCGAGATAGTCGTCGTCGGCGGCCATCACATCGGGTAGGAAGATGTTGGGGCTCTTGCCGCCGAGTTCGAGGGTGACCGGAATGATGTTCTCGCTGGCGTACTGCATGATCAGCCGTCCGGTGGTGGTCTCCCCGGTGAAGGCGATCTTGGCCACGCGCGGGCTCTGCGCCAGCGGTTTGCCCGCCTCGACGCCGAAACCGTTGACCACGTTGAGAACTCCGTCGGGCAGCAGATCGGCGATGAGTTCGACGACGAGCAGCAGCGACGCCGGAGTCTGCTCGGCCGGTTTGATCACCACGCAGTTGCCCGCCGCCAACGCGGGGGCGAGTTTCCAGGCAGCCATCAGGATCGGGAAGTTCCACGGAATGATCTGCCCGACCACTCCGAGCGGTTCGTGGAAGTGATAGGCGACGGTATCGGCGTCGATCTGCGACAGCGATCCCTCTTGGGCGCGAAGCACTCCCGCGAAATAGCGGAAGTGATCGATGGCCAGGGGGAGGTCGGCGGCGAGGGTCTCGCGAACCGGTTTGCCGTTGTCCCAGGTTTCGGCCACCGCCAGCGGTTCGAGACTGTTCTCGATCCGGTCGGCGATCTTGAGCAGGATGTCGGAGCGCTCGGTGACCGAGATCGCGGCCCAGCGCTCGGTGGCGCGGTGCGCGGCCTCGAGCGCCATGTCGATATCGGCGGCGGTGGAGCGGGCCACCGCGCAGAAGGTCTCACCGTCGACCGGTGAGGTGTTGTCGAAATAGCGCCCTTCGACAGGGGGAGACCAATCACCTCCGATGAAGTTGTCGTATCGGGCGGCATAGCTGACTATGCCGGTGTCCGATCCGGGTTTGCCGTAGATCATGCGCCTCGCTCCTCGCGACCTCTGCGTGGTGCCCCACACTATGGTCGGCGAAGGTTGGTACGAGGTTGGTGACGGTATTCGCGCAGGTCAGCCTTGGCGTGCGGTGAAAAGTCGGGCCGTAACCACGGCGCGGCGGACGTCGTCTCGCGGCAGTAGCCGCAGGGCATGCTCGTGCACGGCGACATCGCCGGGGCACCGCTGCCCGAACGCGACCGCGTGCTCGGGACGGTCGCTGCCCAGCACGGCATTGCGGATACCGACGTCGAGGTGAGCGCGCCACTGTTCGACGCCGGGCAGATCCGAACCGGGCAGCAGCGGCCCGCGATACAGCCACAGCGCCGAGGTGAGGTCGCCGCCCTCGATGGCCGCCAGCAGATCCACCGCGTCGCAGGACACCGCGCCGGTGAGCATGTAGCGCCGGTTCGCGATCTCGCCGCGGGTGGCGCGGCGCAGGTGCGACACATCGGCTTTGAGCGTGTTCAGCGACACCGCCCGCTCACCGTAGACCGCGGCGTGGAGCTGTTCGGGGGTGTAGCCGTCGGGTTCGAGCGCCAGCAGAGCCAGGATCTCGAGTTGGCGTGGCGGCAGCGGTACCGGGCGGCCGTCGCGCAAAAGCCTTGCCGCGCCCAGGCATTCGAGCCGCACACCCGGCGCGGGCGTCGGTGCTTCCGCACGTAGCATCGTCTCCACGGCGGTGACGAGCGCGCGGACCGAGGTCATCACCATCGGATGCGAGCGTTCCCAGGTCGAGGACAGATCGAGCACACCCACCGTTCGACCGTCGGGGCCGTGGATCGGCGCGGAGTAGCAGACCCAGCCGTGCAACGCTGCGACGAGATGCTCCGCGGAGAACACGGTGACAGCCCGGTCGTCGTGCAGGGCAAGCGATAACCCGTTGGTGCCCATATGGCTTTCGTCCCAGACCCCGCCCGGCGCGAAGTTCACCGCTTCCCCTTGGCGGCGCAGCGTACGGTCGCCCGCGGTCCACAAGATGGTGCCCGATTCGTCACTGACGACGGCGAGATAGCCCGATTCCTCGGCCATTCCGCGCAGCTGGCCCGCGAGTTCGGTGACGGGCCTGCGCAGCGGGGATTCCGACCAGCGGTCGCTGATGTCGTTGAATCCGGGCGCGACTTCGGTGGCGGGGTCTACGGTGTGCAGTGAGCGCTGCCAGGATTTGGCGACATCGTTGCGCACGGCGCCGGTGTCGCGGGGCAGGGTCAGTGGGCGTGAGGGTGCCGCCAGACGGCTCCACTGTTTCTCGAGCTCGACGCGGTAGTCCGAGAGCCGTTCGGGCCGGTGTGGGCCGGCGATCGGATTGTCGCGGGCGTCTGGTCGGGCTCGTCCCAGGTCTTCGCCCACGTTCACTCCCTGCTCGTCGGTGACGCACCGTTCCAGCGACGAGAACGGGTGTGGCGCTTACTGTCTATCAGCTGTGCCGCCGCCGTGGGAACGTTTGTGCCGAGGACGGCCAGGTCACCTGCCACTGACCTGTCGTGTCGGCTTGACGGGCGACTACTTGTTCAGAAAGATCCCGGCGATGTCGGCGTTCTTGATCGGAGTGTCGACATTGCGCTGGGTCGCGCACAGCAGGTCGACCTGCACGATCATCGAATCGACCACGGTGCCCGCTGGCTCGTTGTCGTTGCCGGTCTGCTGCTTGATCGCCTTGGTGATGGTGATCCGCTTGGTGTTCGCGTCCTGGTTGACGTAGTCGCGGCAGCTGGTTTCGCCACCCTGGTTGAGCGCCCGCTCGACCTCGGTGCAGCCGGTGGCCAGGGCCGCCAGCACCGCGACGCCCACCGCGACGGCGCCGGTTCGGGTGTTGGCAGCCATGTTTCCTCCTGGAATGGTTCACAGCGCGCGCCTGCGCGTCGGGGACAGCTTAGGTGGTGGTACTCAGGCGCGGTGGATCCGCAGGGGAACCCGCAGTTCGGCGGCGGTGAGTGAGCCGTGGTGGCCGACCATGATCGATTGCAGCGGTTCGGCGCCGGACCGCACGACACCGCCGTCGCCGCAGGCGACCACGACGAGATCGCCGATGCGTGCGGCGGCGTCGCGGGTGAGGATCGGGCCGAACCAGCCCGCGTCGATCGCTTCCTCGCGGGTGCGGACCAGGAACCCGGCGCCGAGCACGCCTCGCCAGGTGTCGGCGACCGCGGCGCGGTCGTCGGTGTAGACGTGGCGGGCGCGCGGTTCACCGCCCAGTGCCAGCACGTTGTTCGACAGATGCGGGTGGGTGTCGAAGTCGATGCGTTCGACGAGTTCGACCATGCCGTGATCGGCGGTGACGACGAGCGCCGAGCGCGCGGGCAGACGGGAGGCGATCTCGGCGGCGATCCGGTCGACATTGGCGAGCTCGAACCGCCACGCGCGGCTGGCGGGTCCGCGGGCGTGACCGGTGGTGTCGAGTTCCGAGTGATAGGTGTAGACAAGGGTTTTCGGTGCGGAGATGAGGGCCGTCAGAACGCCGTCGACGAGATCGCCGACCGAGAAGGCCGTGCGGAATCCGCCGCCGCGCCACCCGGCCAGGGTCAGGCCGGAGCCGTCCTGATAGCTCGGCGCTACCTGTACGGCGGCGATGCCCGCGTCGGTGGCCCGCTCGAAGATGGTGCGGTGCGGTTGAATTCGGTCAGGTGGGAAGGCGGTGAGCGCCTCCACCTTGGCGCCGGCGCCGATGAGTTGCCAGCGCAACGAATTGAACAGGCGCTCCTCGCCGGGCAGCCGCATGCTGTAGCCGACGATGCCGTGCTCGCCCGACGGCAGTCCGGTGCCGAGGGTGGTCAAGCTCGTTGCCGTGGTGCTGGGGAAACCGGCGTCGAGGGTGACCTCGGGCAGGCCCGTCAGGAACGGCGCGGCAGCGGATTCGGCGGCCAGGGCTTGCGCGCCGAGTCCGTCGACGAGCAGGACGCAGACCCGGTCGACATCGAGCTCGAGGCCGAGCCGGTCGGTGTCGCCGGGCGCGCCGAGGCAGGTCAGTACCGAAGGGAGTAGATCGGAGAGTGCGGCTGTGCCGTAACGCGGTGTCAGCAGGAGATCGTCGCTCACGCCTGTCCTGTTTCGAATCGGCTGATCAGCCCGTCGCGCAGGACGAACTGCCAGGTGGTTCGCATCGAACCCCCCCGGCTGTTGGTGTAGTCGGCGGTGAGTGCGAGGCCGTCTTCGGAGTCGACTGTGTCCACGACGAGATGTCCGTTGCTGCTGAAGATCTCGGCCTCGGTCCACTGCGCGAGATTGCGTTCGACGCCGTCATCGGACATCGTGGCGTCCTCGGTGAGCACGCCGTAGAACTGGTCGGTGTCCTGCGCGTTGAGCGCGTCGACGAACGCCTCGATCACGGGATCGAGTTTCGCGGTGCCAGACATCGGGCCTCCTGCTCGAATCGGCTACGCATCGACAAACACGGTCGTAACCACTCTAGGGCAGCGCGCGCGCCGGTTCGGCGGAATATCGTCGGTGCGTCAGGCGCGTGGCGGGCCCGGGGTGATCAGCGCGGTGAATGTGTGCATGATCGTGTCGACGAGCTCGGGCGCGTGGGTGCCCATTTGTTCGCTGCGCTTTTCGAGATGACCGTCGAGCCACAGCGACGCCAATCCGTGGGCCAGCCCCCACCAGGCGACGGCGAGGGTTTCGGCGCGGTCGGCGGGGACGGCGCCGACCGCGACGCATTCGGCGACGGTGTCGACCAGGACGTTGAAGGCGGCGTCACCGGCCACGTGGGCGTCGGGGTGCTTTTCCGGTTGGGACAGTTCGGGGCGGAACATCAGCCGGAACTGGGCGGGGTGATCGCGGGAGAACCGCACGTAGGCCGCACCGAGTTCGGTGATGGCCGCCAGCGGGTCGGGCGTCGTCGCCCTGGCGGTTCTCATGTAGGAGGCCAACTGCTGGAAGCCGTCGATCGACAGCGCCGAGAGCAGCGCGGCGCGGTCGGCGAAATGGTGATAGGGCGCGCCGCTGCTGACCCCGGCCTCCCTGGCGACGCGGCGCAGGCTCACCGCGGCCAAGCCCTCGCTCTCGATCAGGCTCAGGGAGGCGTCCATCAGCGTGGCGCGCAGGTCGCCGTGGTGGTAACTGGTGCGCTTCACCCTCACGAGGGTAGGCGAGACTCGGGCCGGAATTGGCACTGGACAGGAAATCTATGCAGTGTTTAGATTAATTGAGCATCGCTTAGATGCACTCTCCACCGAATCGACGGAATGGATGACCACCATGACCACTCGGGTACTCGTCACCGGCGCGACAGGTTTCGTCGCCGGCCACTGCATCGCCGAACTCCTCGACCACGGCTACGCCGTCCGCGCCACCGTGCGCGATCTCGCCGCGCACGCCACCCGCGCCCACCTCACCGAGCTCGCGCGCCGCACCGGTGGTGACCTGGAATTCGTCGCGGCCTCCCTCGGCGACGACGCGGGCTGGGCCGCGGCGGTCGCGGGTTGCGACACCGTGCTCCACGTCGCGTCACCGTTCCCCGCCACCCCGCCCGACAACGAGCAGGACCTGATCGAACCCGCGGTACAGGGCACCCTGCGCGTGCTGCGCGCCGCGGCGGCCGCCGGTGTTCGACGCGTCGTGCTCACGTCCTCGGTCGCCGCCGTCGCCTACGGCCACGACGTGGACAAGGTACGCACCGAGGACGACTGGTCGGTGGTCGACCGCATCCCCGCCTACCAGAAGAGCAAGACCCTCGCCGAGCGGGCGGCCTGGGAGTTCGTCGAATCCCTGCCCGCCGCAACCGGTCTAGAACTGGTGGTGGTCAACCCCGGCATGATCCTCGGCCCGCTGCTCGAAGCCAGGACCAGCACCTCCCACGAGCCGGTCCGCCGCCTGCTGGCTCGCGATGTGCCGGGTTCGGTGAAAACCGGCTGGACCCCCGTCGATGTCCGCGATCTCGCCGTCGCACACCGGCTGGCGATGGAAGTGCCCGAGGCCGCGGGCAATCGATACATCTGTGCGACCGATCCCCTGTGGATGGGGGAGTTGGCTCGCCTGCTGGCCCGCGACTACGCCGCCGAGGGCTTCCGTGTTCCGACGCGCGTGCTGCCGAACTGGGTGATCCGCCTCGTCGCCGTGTTCGACAAGGGTGTCCGCTTGACGGTGCCGGTCCTCGGTCGCACCGAACACGTCAGCGCGGACAAGGCCCGCCGCGAACTCGGCTGGACCATGCGCCCGATCGAGGACACCGTCCGCGATACCGCCGACAGCCTGATCGCCTTCGGCATCGTCACCGCTCCCGGCCGGCCCGCGAAGTCATCGCGTGCCGCAGTCGGAACTCGTTGAGCGGGAAGGGAACGCGATGTTGATCGCCGCACTGCTGCTCACTCTCGTCGGCGTCGTTCGCCGGAAACTGCGCGGTGGTACGGGCACGGAGGCCACGGGAGGTTCGGCACTCGGGGTCCGGCTCGAGCGGGTCGGCGACGCGGTACGGCGCGGCGCGACCCGGCTGGTTCGCGAACCGGCCCCGGCCCTCTCGGTGGCCGTCGCGGTCCTCGGACTCGCCGTAGTGGGCACGCACCTGGCCTGTTCGGGTCAGGTCTGAGGTCGACGCCATTCTTGGCGTTGCAGATCCGGGATCACCGGGCGAAAAAGTTCGCCGCCATGGCCGCCGCGCGCGTCGTGACCGGCCGACTCAGCGCGGCCGTTGCCACCGCAGGGTGTAGCGCCACATCAGGCGGCGGTGGATCTCGGCGCCGGGAAGGTGTTCGGCGGCGGCGGACCGGATTTCGGCGAGGGTTTCCCGTGGAGCGGCCAAGGTGACATCGGGCCCGCCGTGCGAACGGTGTCGCCAACGATCGAGGCCCCAGATGGCAGGTAAGAGGGGCATGTAGTGGAAGTCGCTGACCGGGTGCATCTTCCACAGACCCACCACCGCGAGGGTGCCGCCCGGAGCGACCAGGTGACGCAGCGCGGTGATGCCGTCGCGCACGGGGACGTGGTGCAGCGTGGCGACGGCGGTGACCACGTCGAAGGTCTGGTCGAGGTCGCGGAAGTCGGCGTGTTCGAGGTGGACGTTGGGTGCGGCGGGGGCGTTGGCGATCACCTGGTCGTCGATGTCGACCCCGAGCACCGCATCGCAGCGGGTCGCGAGTTTGCGGGCGAGTAACCCGTCACCGCAGCCGATATCCAATGCCGTGCGGGCGTTTTCGGGCACCTGCTCTAGGACCCAGGGGTGGTATTGCGTGTTGTGGTTCCAGTAGGGGTCGGTCGGCATGACCGGTCAACGCGCCGGGTCTCGGATGGGTTCCGGAACACTACTGGTCGAGCGCCGAGTGGGCGGACAACCACCCGGCGAACTGGGTGAGGTCGTCGAGCACCACATCGGCGCCCGCGGCCCACAAGCCCTCGGCGTCGTAGGGTCCGGTCGTGACGCCGACGGCCACCACACCGGCGGCCTCGGCGCCGCGCATGTCACCCGCGTGATCGCCGACGAAAACATGGGCGGCCTCTGCCCGCAAGACTTCGGCCTTCCCGGTCGACCACAGATCACCGGCGAGGCGATCGACCTGCCAGCCGAGGTGATCGACGTGCAGTCGCGCGTGTGGCTCGAACTTGCCGGTGACGACCAAGGTTCGCCCACCGGCGGTGCGCACGGCGGCCAGGGCGTCGTCGGCCCCGGGCAGCGCGGCGATGTGGCCGATGACGTCCGGGTACAGCTCGCGGTAGCGGGTGACCAGATGGGGGATCAGATCGTCGGGCGCGCCTGCCTCACCCAGCAGCGTGGCCAGCGGCGGACCGAGGTGCTCCGCGAAGTGCGAGCCGTCCATCGGCAGATCGAACTCGCGCGCGAGGGTGTCGATCGCCAGGGCGACGCCCGGACGTGAGTCGATGAGAGTCATGTCCAGGTCGAAGCCGACGGTGAGAGTCACGGTGCCGAGCCTATCGCCGACCGTCCCCAACCCTGCCGATCGATGTCCGCACCTGCTCCGAACTGCACTGATTCACGTGGAACCCCGGCTGCACTCGATGCCGAAAACAGTTGGGGGAGTGCGGTGCAGCGAAGCATGATGTGCGCCACGGCATTTCGGACCTACCAGTTGGTAACCGGAAAATCGGCAGGTCACGCCCGCATCGAGAGGCGCCGAAAGGGGTTGAGCCAGCCCGTCGCTCAGTCGATGGCAGATAACGCAACGGTGCAGCGACTGCCGATCGGCACGGTGAACTACCTGCGCGGCGCGACCTGATCCGGGCCGCGCCCCGAGGCATCAGCTACTGGCGGCCGCGGTGAACGGGGCGATCGTGGGCACCGACACCGGCCGCGACGGATGCGTCCACACACCCTTGCGCTCCAGAATCGGCAGCACACCCTCGCCGAACCAGTACGCCTCCTCCAGGTGCGGATACCCGGACAGGATGAACTGGTCGATCCCGATCGCGGCGTATTCGAGCAGGCGATCGGCCACCTCGGTGTGCGATCCGACCAGCGCGGTACCCGCGCCGCCGCGCACCAGGCCGACGCCCGCCCAGAGATTCGGGGCGATCTCGAGTCCGTCGGTGCGACCGTTGTGCAGCTGCGCCATGCGTCGCTGCCCCTCGGAATCGCTCTTGGCCAGGTTCGCCTGCACCCGTTCGATCTCGCCGGGGGAGATGCCGTCGAGCAGGCGGTCGGCCTCGGCCCACGCCTCGGCGGCGGTATCGCGGCTGATCACGTGGATGCGCAGGCCGAAGTCGACCGTGCGGCCTTCGATCGCGGCCAGGCCGCGAATCCAGTCCAGCTTCTCGGCGACGGCGGCGACCGGCTCGCCCCAGGTGAGGTAGGTGTCGGAGTAGCGAGCGGCGATCGGTCCGGCCGGACCCGACGAGCCGCCGAAGAACACCGGCGGAATCGGGTCGGGACGAGTGCTCAGGATCGCGTCCTTCACCTGCAGGTGCTCGCCGGTGAAGCTGAACGGCTCGGTCCGCGACCACAGCTCTCGCACGATGTGCAGGAACTCGCCGGTGCGCGCGTAGCGCTGGGTCTTGTCCAGGAAGTCGCCGTAGGCCTCCTGTTCGCGCTGCTCACCGCCGGTGACGACATTGAGTAGCAGGCGCCCGGCCGAATGACGCTGGAACGTCGCCGCCATCTGCGCGGCCAGGGTGGGGCTGGTCAGTCCGGGGCGCAGCGCCACCAGGAACTTCAGCGTCTCGCTGGTCTGCACCAGCATGGCGGTGGTCAGCCACGCGTCCTCGCACCACGCGCCGGTGGGCGTGAGCACGCCCTCGAAGCCGTTGTCCTCGGCGGCGGCGGTGAGCTGGTTGAGATAGCGCAGCGTCGCGGGACGATCACCGGACATGAAGCTGCCGTGTCCGCCCGCCATCAGGCCGCGCGAGTCGCCGTAGGTGGGAAGGAACCAGTGGAACGACAGTCCGCGTTCGGTCATGTCCGCCTTTTTCGTTGCAGTGATGGGGCCCATCGATGCTGACCGGTGCGCGAGCCCCCGTCACGGATTCCGATCACCGTGCGCGCAACCCACGACACGCCGCGCCGCCACCACGCCGAACTAGACGTAACTATGCGAAACACGTAACCTCGACACAGGCTCGGGCGACTTTGCACGGGTCGGCGACCCTACGAAACGAGTTTCCTCAATGACGCGGCATGTCGACGTACTGATCATCGGCGCTGGCCTGTCCGGAATCGGCACGGCCTGTCACCTCACTCGCGAGCAGACCGGACGCACCTACGCGATCCTCGAGCGCCGCGAGAACATCGGCGGCACCTGGGACCTGTTCAAGTACCCCGGCATCCGCTCGGACTCGGACATGCTCACCTTCGGTTTCGGATTCCGTCCCTGGATCGGCACCAAGGTGCTCGCCGACGGCGCCAGCATCCGTGACTACGTCGAGGACACCGCCAAGGAATACGGCGTCACCGACCACATCAGCTTCGGCCGCAAGGTCGTCACCGCCGACTTCGACCGCGGCACCGCCCTGTGGACCGTGCAGGCTGTGATCGAGGCCACCGGCGAGACCGAGACCTGGACCGCCAACTTCGTCGTCGGCGCCAGCGGCTACTACAACTACGACAAGGGCTACCAGCCCGACTTCCCCGGTCAGGACGACTTCAAGGGTCAGATCGTGCACCCGCAGCACTGGCCGGAGGACCTGGACTACGCGGGCAAGAAGGTCGTCGTCATCGGTTCCGGTGCGACCGCGATCACGCTGATCCCGTCGATGGCCGACACCGCCGCCCACGTCACCATGCTGCAGCGTTCGCCCACCTGGATCCAGGCTCTGCCTTCCGACGACCCGGTCGCCATCGGTTTCAAGAAGTCGCGCGTGCCCGACGCCGTCGCCTACAAGATCGGCCGCGCCCGCAACATCGCCCTGCAGCGCGCCAGCTTCCAGCTCTCGCGCACCAACCCCGAGCTGGCCAAGAAGCTGATGCTGGCCCAGGTGCGCCTGCAGCTCGGCAAGAAGGTGGACCTGCGCCACTTCACCCCCAGCTACAACCCGTGGGATCAGCGCCTGTGCGTGGTCCCCAACGGCGACCTGTTCAAGGTGCTCAAGAGCGGCAAGGCCGACATCGTCACCGACCGCATCGCGAAGTTCACCGAGAAGGGCATCCTGACCGAGTCGGGTCAGGAGCTCGAGGCCGACATCATCGTCACCGCCACCGGCCTGAACGTGCAGATGCTCGGCGGCATCACCCTGACCATCGACGGCACCCCGGTGAAGTTCAACGAGACGGTCGCCTACAAGAGCGTCCTGTACTCCGATATCCCGAACTTCCTGATGATCATCGGCTACACCAACGCCTCCTGGACGTTGAAGGCCGACCTCGCCGCCGCCTACCTGTGCCGCGTGCTCAACATCATGCGCGACCGCGGCTACACCACCTTCGAGGTGCACGCGAACCCGGAGGACATCGCCGACGAGTCGCTCATGGGCGGCGCCCTCACCTCGGGCTACATCCAGCGTGGCAACGACGCCATGCCCCGCCAGGGTGCCCGCGGCGCCTGGAAACTGATCAACAACTACTACCGGGACCGCACGCTGATGCACAAGGCGCCGATCGAAGACGGCGTGCTGCAGTTCACCAAGACCGGCACCACCGTCAAGCCCGGTGAGAAGGTCGCCGGAGCGTAGACACCGAACCCGAAAGGCCCGCCACAACGAACCGTGGCGGGCCTTTTCTTTGCCCGCGATCGGCCGGTTTCCTTCACCCGGGCGAACTTTCAGCCGCTCCCGTACTATCGCGATCGAAGACACCGCCCGGGGAGATGAAGGAGGACGGTGTGGGATCTCGCCTACCGGCGACCATCCGTGACGCGGGGACGTGGCTGCGGCGATTCGCCGCGACGACACCAGGTGTGATCGGGGTGGTCCTCGTCGTGACCACGGTGGCCTGTCTGGTCGCCGGATCGACTGTGGGCCAACAGCTCGACGCGAAGATCGTACGTACCGAACAGGTGCTGGATCGGACCGAGCCATTGGCCTTCGCCGCGCAGAGTCTGTATGTGTCGCTCTCGGCCGCCGACGCGGGCGCGGCGACGGCCTTCCTGTCCGGTGGCATCGAATCACCGCAGGTACGAGACACTTACGAGCAGGCACTCGCCGACGCCGCCGCCGCACTGGCGGAAGCGACAGCCGGCGCCGCCGACGCGCAGACCAGGGCGATCGTGGCCCGCATCGCCGCCGACCTGCCGACCTACACCGGCCTGGTCGAGACCGCGCGCGCCAATAATCGTCAGGGCTTTCCGGTGGGGTCGGCGTATCTGCGCCAGGCCTCGGATCTGATGCAGACCTCGCTGCTGCCCAATGCCGAACAACTCAGCAAGGCCCGCTTCGCCGCCGTGCGGGAGGACCAACAGCGCATCGGTGCGCTGCCGTGGACGAGCATCGTGCTCCTGGTGCTCGTACTCGCGGTATGTGCGATCGGGTCGATCGTGTTGCTGCGCAGGACCAACCGTCTGGTGAACACCGGTATGGCCATGGCGGGGCTGGCCGCCCTGGTGGCGTTGCTGTGGACCGCGGGCGCCACCCTGACAGCCGCGCAACTGCTCGACAACGGTAATTCCGGCGCCGGTGCGCGCGTGGAGAACCTGGCGGGCGCCCGCATCCTGGCCCAACAGGCCCGCACCGACGAAACCCTGGCCCTGATCACCCGCGGCGACATCACCGCCACGGAGAAGGCCTTCCAGACCCACAGCGGAGACCTGCGCGGGCGTCTGACCGCGGCCGGTGGCGGCGACTCCGATGCCGAACGCGCGCTGACGAATTGGAGCGCGGGACACAACGCCCAGCGCACCGCCTACGAGAAGGCCGACTATCCCGGTGCGGTCACCCAGGCGATCGGCACCGGCCCCGACAGCTCGGCCACCAGCTTCGCCCGCCTCGACAAGGAACTGCGCGACGACCTCGCCCAGGCGCGCGACGACCTACGCGACGGCGTCGCGGCCGCGGCAACGTCGTTGACCCTGAGCCCCTTCGGCACCCTGTTCCTGCTCCTGGCCGGGGCAGGCGCGGTGATCTCCGGACTCTGGCCACGACTGAAGGAATTCCTGTGAGCCGCCCCCTGCTGGTCGTGCTCGCCGCGGCCCTCGCGCTGGTCGCGGGCTGCGCCGACGCACCCGAACCGACGACCATCGCCGCCACCGCCGTCGCCCCACCGCTACCCGGCGCCGAAGCCATCACCTCGGCCCCGGCCGCCGAAGGCACCGGAACCTGCGATACCGAAGCGACGCTGGCGCCGACGACCCAGCCGCGACCGGGTGCGATGCCGATGGGATCGGCGATGGCCGCGATCGTGGCCAACGGCAGGCTGCGCGTGGGTGTCGATCAGAACACCTACATGTTCGGGTTCCGCAATCCGTCGACCGGCAGGCTCGAAGGTTTCGATATCGACCTCGCCAGGGAGATCGCGCGCGATCTGTTCGGTGACCCGGACAAGATCGAACTGCGCTCCGTCACCGCGGCCGACCGGATCCCGCTGCTGCAGGAGAAGAAGGTCGACATGATCGTGCGCACTTTCTCTGCGACCTGTGAACGCCGCCGCGAGGTCGACTTCTCCAGCGTGTATTACCGTGCGGCGCAACGCATCGCGGCCCCGCACGGCGCGGGCATCACCAACGGCGCCGGGCTCGCGGGCAAGCGGGTGTGCGTGGCGAAGGGCACGACCGCGGCCGCACCGCTGTTCACCTTGCCGACGCCCCCGAACGTGCTCGGCGTGACCAACTGGACCGACTGTCTGGTCGCCCTGCAGCAGGGCACCGTCGATGCGATCAGCGGTGACGAGCCCATCCTGGCGGGTCTGGTGGCCCAGGACCGCAATCTCGAGGTCGTCGGCGACCCGATCGGTGCGGGCGCGTACGCGGTCGGCGTGCCGCGCGGCAGTGACGAACTGGTGCGCTTCGTCAACGGCGTGCTCGACCGCACCCGCAACGACGGCACCTGGCAGCGGATCTATGCCCAGCACCTGTCGACCCTCGGCGCCTCGCAGGGCCCGCCGGTGCCCCGGTACGTCGGATGACCTGGCCGATGCTCGGCGTGCTCGAGATCGAACGTGAACTCACCGGGCGCACAGCGGAACTGGCGAAGGTGACCACGACCTTGCTCGAGCTGGACCGCCATCCCGGCCTGGCACTGGTGCGCCGCTATCCGCCGACGGGGGAGACCGCCCGCCGTTGGGTGCCGGTGGAGAAGGCGCTGGGCGAACTCTGGGAGGACCTGGGGCGGGTGCGGGCCATCCTCACCGAAGCCGAGGCGGTGCGTGCCGGGCGCGGCAAGGTCGACGAGCGCGCACGCGGGCGGCTCACGGAGCTGCTGCGTGGCCGCCCACACGAAGTGGCGAGGATCCCGATTCCCCTGGCGCAGCGCGGTCTCACCGGCCCCAGCGAGACCATCGTGACGGTCGGTATCGCCGATTGCCTCGACCGGATGCGCGCCGCGTTCGCCTTCGTTGCCCCCTTCGCCGACGAGATCGCAGCGGTCGACGAGAAAGTGCTAGGCGCGCTCGCCCCCCTGCAACAACGCGTTGAACAGGCGCGCGGCGCACTGGACGCGGCCGGCGAACCACTGGCCACCCTCCTGCGCCGCGCGGGCACCGACCCACTCGGCTTCGGGCCTGGCGAGATCGACACCGCCCTGGCCTCACTCACCGCCCTGATCGACACCGAATCCGCCCGTCACAGTGACTATCTCGCTGTGGCCGCCGACCTGCCAGGCGCGGTCGCCGCCCTGCGTGCGCGACTGGCCGATCTCGGCGAACTCCAACATCGCGCCGACGACACCGCGACCCAGGCCGAGCACAAGGTCGCGACCGGCGAGCTGCCCGACAGCGGCGAACCGGCCACCAGGCTGGGCGCCGAACTCGACGCTCTCGGCGATGCGCCCGACCGTCCGACGGTCCAACACCTCCTCGCGCTGCGCGTGCGGGCTGCCGCCGCTGCCGAAAAGGCCACGCAGCGAGACGAATTGGCGCGCGGACTGCTCGACCGGCGCGCCGAACTACGCGGCAGACTCACGGCCTACCGCGCCAAGGCCGCTCGGCTCGGCGTGAGCGAGGACCGTGATGTGCTCGCGGCCGACCGGATCGCGGCCGGTCTACTCACCCGAACGCCGTGCGATCTGGCCGCGGTCACCCGGGCAGTCGCGGACTATCGTTCGATCATCGGGGAGAAAGCGGGGCGGACAGCATGACGTGTAGTGAACCGGGGTGCGGCGGCGCGATCGAGGACGGCTACTGCGCACTGTGCGGTACCGCGCCCGTCGCGAGCCCGCCACCGGTGCATCAGCCCAGATCCGTCGCCAACGGACGGTCGGGGCGCACCACGGCGCAACCACGCGGCGGGAACCGTCAGGCGCCACCTCCGCCCGTGCCGGTCCCGGGTGCCTGTGGCGAAACCGATTGTGACGGAACAATCGTCGACGGCTACTGCGGCACCTGCGGTACCGCTCCGGCCACGGTGACAGGCCCGCTGCACAGCCCGTCCGCGTCGACGGTCAGCGCGAGCGGGCGCACCTCGAGTCGCTCGGTGCGAACCCGGTCGGGCTCGGCCCGTTCGGCCGCGCGTGGCAGGCTCGGCGCCGGACTCGTCGAAGTACCGCCGGTCCCGCGCGTCGACCCGGCCACGGCCGTGCTCGCCGACCCTCAGGTGCCCGAATCCGACCGCTTCTGCGGCAAATGCGACAAGCCCGTCGGCCGCGGTCAGGCGGGCGTTCCCGGCCGGACCTCCGGGTTCTGCCCGCACTGTGGCACCCGCTACTCGTTCGTGCCCCGGTTGCGGGCAGGCGATCTCGTCGGCGGCCAGTACGAGGTGGCGGGCGCGCTGGCCCACGGCGGTCTCGGCTGGATCTATCTGGCCACCGACCGCGCCGTCAACAAGCGCTGGGTGGTCCTCAAGGGCCTCATCGACACCGGCGACCCCGACGCGCTGGCCGCCGCGCTGGCCGAGCGCCGCTTCCTCGCCGAGGTCGACCACCCCAACATCGTCAAGATCCACAACTTCACCGAACACGCCGACGCCGACGGCGAGCCCGTCGGCTACATCGTCATGGCCTATGTCGGCGGTACGTCGCTCAAACAGATCCTGCGCGCCTATCGCGCCGAGACCCAGCGCTATCTGCCGCCCGCCCAGGCGATCGCCTATGTGCTGGAGATGTTGCCCGCCCTCGGCTATCTGCACGCTCGCGGCTGGGCCTACTGCGATTTCAAGCCCGACAATGTGATGCAGACCGAGGAACGTCTCGAGCTGATCGACCTCGGCGCGGTCATCGCGATGGACGACCGGACCAGCCCCATCTACGGCACCCTCGGCTACCAGGCGCCCGAGATCGCCGAAACCGGGCCGACGGTGGCCACCGAGATCTACACCGCGGGCCGCACGCTGGCCGTGCTGATGATGCGGGTGCCCTCCGTCGACGGCAAACTCGGCCCGATACCCGGTCCCGACACCGAACCGCTCCTGGCCGAACATGATTCGCTGTACCGCTTCTTGCAGCGGTCCACCGACCCCGACCCGCTCGCGCGCTTCGCCTCGATGAGCGAGATGGCCGACCAGCTCACCGGTGTCCTGCGGGAAGTGCTGTCGACCGGCGACGGCATCCCACGTCCGGGCATGTCGAGCCAGTTCGGTCCCGCCCGTGCCGTCTTCGGCATCGACAGCGTCACACCCGAACCGGCCGCCCTCATCACCGGTCTGCCCGCTCCGCTGGTCGACCCCGGCGACAGCGGCGCCGCCCTGCTGGCGACCACCGATGCCGCGACCCCGGCCGAACTCGAGCAGGCGCTCACCGCCGGACTGCGCGCGGTGGTCACCGGAGCTGGCGAGTCGGTCGAGATCCCGCTGCGACTGGTTCGCGCCGAGCTCGAAGCAGGCGACGCGGCGGAGGCACTGAACCGTCTCGCCGCCTTGGACGCCGAGCTCGAATTCGACTGGCGCCCGGTCTGGTATCGAGCCCAGGCAGCCCTGCTCACCGGCGACTACTCCGCCGCCGCAGCGGATTTCGAGTCCGTCTACGCCGCGCTGCCCGGTGAACCCGCCCCGAAACTCGCCTTGGCGGCCGCACTGGAACTCGGCGCCGAGGCCGACGGCAGCGAGAACGCCTTCGCGCTCAGCCGTGCGTCGGCGCTCTACGACGTGGTCTGGCGGACCGACCACACCTTCCTGTCCGCCGCCTTCGGCGCCGCGCGACTGCGTCGTATCAGCGGCGACCGCGCGGGCGCGGTAGCGGTCCTGGACCAAGTGGACCGCACCTCCTCGATGTTCACCGAGGCCCGGGTCTCCGCCGTCGAAACCCTACTGACGCACCGTGATCCGGCCGACCTCGACGAAGCGCTGCTCCGCCGCACCGGCGAGCGCGTCGACCAACTGCGCCTCGACTCGCGCAAACGCACCGCGCAGGTGCGCATGTTCGTCCTCGAGGCGGCACTGAACTGGATCCGGTCGGGACAGCGGCCGAGTACACCAGGCAAGCTGTTGGACGTGGAATTCACCGAGCAGGGCGTGCGGACGGGATTGGAACGATGCTTGCGGACACTGGCGCGCGAGGCCGACGACATGTGGACCCGATTCGTCCTGGTGGACCAGGCGAACTCGGTGCGCCCGAGGACCACCCTGTGACGGCGCCGGGTTGTGCCGATTGCGTGGGCTCGGCACGGGCGGGTCACCGCTTCTGCGAAGGCTGCGGTCGCGAACTCGGCGTGCGCAAAGTCGCACTGCCCGTGCATGATCCGGTCGAGGTGCCGCAGTGCTCCACCTGCGGGGAACGCCGCTACGAGGGCGGCTACTGCGTCAAGTGCGGCAGCCCCAAGCCCATGCCCGATCGCTTCGAGGAAGACCTCGGCGCGGTGTATGTCCTCACCGACCGCGGAATCAGCCACTCGCGCAACGAAGACGCGGTCGCGGCCGCGGTACGCGAGGGTGACGGCATCCGGGTGATCGTGGTCAGCGACGGCGTCTCCACCTCCCAGGATCCGCAAGCCGCCTCGGGCAATGCCGCCCGCACCGGCGTCGACGCCGCCTTGGCGGCCTTGGCCGAGGGCAGGCCCGACTCCGACGCCGCGATGGCGGGCCTGGTGGCGGCGACCGCGGCGGTGCGCGGCATGTCACGCACCCCCGAGTACGCGCCGTCGTGCACCTACGTCTCGGCGATCGTGCGCGAGACGAACCTGGGGACCGACATCACCGTCGCCAATGTCGGTGACAGCAGGGCCTTCTGGCTCGCCGCGGGCGATCCCACCGCCTCGCGCCGACTCAGCATCGACGACTCGTGGGCCCAGGCCCTCGTCGACGCGGGCGCCCTCGACGAGACCGCCGCGATGAACGACCCGCGCGCGCACACCCTGCTGCGCTGGCTCGGCGCCGACGGCGGCGAAGCGCCGTGGTCGGCGAACTGCCTGCAACGCATGCTCGCCACCGAACCGGGCACGCTGCTGCTGTGCAGCGACGGCCTGTGGAACTACTTGCCCGAGGCGGTCGCGCTCGCCGGCTTCACGGTGGAGACCTCGCCGCAGGCCGCCGCCCGCGCGCTCGCCGACTTCGCCTTGAACAGCGGGGGCAGCGACAACATCACGGTCGCACTGGCTCCGGTGCCCGTCGCCCTATCGCACCAACCAGGAGTGTCATGAGTTCCCCTGAGACAGCAGGTATCTCGATCGCCGTCGACCAGAACGAATTCCTCGCCGAAGGCGCGAGCGCGGTGGACGCGGTGCTGACGGTGACCACCGGCCCCGAACTCGCCGTGGTCGCGACGCCGCCGCCGCGCCTGGAGATCCTGATCATCGACTGTTCGGGCTCGATGGGTAACAAGCGCAAATTCGAGAACGCGCGCAACGCCACTCGCACCGCCCTGGACGAGATCCCCGACGGCACCGCGTTCGCCATCATCGAGGGCACCGAAGCGGCCCGGCTGATCTACCCGACCGACAACACCATGTCCGCGCCCGCCGACCGCGCCCACCGCGGCTCGGCCCGTCGGGCCCTGGATCGGTTGCGGCCGGACGGCGGCACCGCGATGGGATCGTGGCTGGCGCTGGCCCGCCAGGTCGCCGCCGCGCACCCCGGCGCGCAGGCGCATGCGATTCTGCTCACCGACGGCAAGAACGAACACGAGACCCCGCAGGAACTCGCGACCGAACTCGACCGGGCCGAAGGCCTTTTCGTCTGCGACTGTCGCGGTGTCGGTGACGACTGGGTCGCCGAGGAAGTGCGCAAGATCGCCCAGAAATTGTCCGGTGACGCCAATATCGTCGCCGACCCGAAGGACCTGGCCGCGGACTTCGCCGCGATGATGCGCTCGTCGGCCGCCCGGGTGATCCCGGAACTGACCCTGAAGGTCTGGACCCCCGCGGGCGCTCGGGTGCGCATGGTCAAACAGGTCTCGCCGGTGCTCGAGGATCTGACCGGACGTCGCACCGATGCCGGTGCGCAGGTGGGGGAGTACCCGCTGTCGTCGTGGGCCGCCGAGGAACGCGAATACCACGTGCAGATCGAGCTGGAACCGGCCGCGCCGGGCCGGGAGAAACTGGCCGCGCGATTGAGCGTGCTGGCCGGCGCCGAGGTCCTCGGCCAGGGGCTGGTGCGTGCCGTCTGGACCACCGATTCGACCCTGTCGACCCGCATCAGCACCCGCGTCGCCCACTACACCGGGCAGGTCGAACTGGCCCAGGTCGTCCAGGAGGGTTTGGCTGCCCGCCGCAACGGCGATGTCACGACCGCCACCGCGAAACTGCGGCGCGCGGTGGAGCTGGCCGCCGCCTCCGGCCACGAATCCACCGCCAAGCTGCTGCGCGGTGTGGTGGAAGTCGAGCACGACGGCACCGTGAAGCTGCGCGGTCAGGTCGCCGCGGCCGACGAACTCGCCCTCGACATCCGCTCGACCAAAACCGCGCGGGTGCGGCCGGAGGGCGGCTGACATGCCGATGTGCGCGGACGGACACCAGTCGCGGTCGACCGACTACTGCGATGTGTGCGGATCGGCACTCGGCGCACCGCCCGCGCCCGACCCGGCGGCGCTGCGCCTGTGTCCCCACTGCCACGCGCCGACCAGCGGGCGCTTCTGCGAAGGATGCGGCCACGATTCCGCCCTTCCGGCACCGACTGCGACGTCGCGGCCGGGTGATCGACCGGAATCGGCTGTCCCGTCCAGCGGGTTCGACCCGACCATGATCGCTACCGGCGCGCCGCCCGATATCGGTCGGTCCAGGATGTGGGTCGCGCGGATCTTCGCCGACCGCGAGTTCTACGCGCGTGTCCGAGCCCGCAAGGGACCCGATGCCGAACGTGTCGAATTCCCTGACTTCTATCCCGAACGCCGAATCGCTTTGCGCGGCACCCAGTTCCTGATCGGAAAACGATCGGCTTCGCAAGGAATCGTGCCCGAGATCGATCTCGGCATCGCCCCCGCGGATATCGGAGTCTCGCGCGCGCATGCGATGATCCAGGTCGATCAGGGTGGCGCGCTCACCATCACCGACCTCGGTTCCACCAACGGGACCAGTCTGGACGGCGCCGAATCTCCGATCACCCCACAGCAGGCGATCGCCCTACGCGAAGGCAGCCGGATCCATGTCGGCGGCTGGACCACCATCGCGATCACCTCGGAACCGTAGACGCATCTGTTCACCAAACCGTAGGGTCGGGATCATGACGAAGTTCGACGGGAAGACCTGCCTGATCACCGGTGCCGCCAGCGGCCTCGGCCGCGCCACGGCATTCGCGGCCGCCGCCAAAGGGGCGTCTCTTGTCCTCACCGACATCACCGCCGACGCACTCGCCACCACCGCCGAGGAACTGCGCGCGACCGGCGCGACGGTGCATCTCGCGCACGCGGCCGACGTCAGCGACCATTCCGCAGTTGTCGGACTGGCCGCCCATACCTTCGAGGCCGTCAGCCATGTCGACATCGTCATGAACGTGGCGGGCATCGCCACCTGGGGAACCGTCGACAAGCTCACTCCCCAGCAGTGGCGCCGCACCGTCGACATCAACCTGATGGGCCCGATCCACGTGATCGAGGAGTTCGTGCGTCCGATGATCACCGCGGGTCGCGGCGGTCACCTGGTGAACGTGTCCTCGGCGGCGGGCATCTTCGGCCTACCGTGGCACGCTCCCTACAGCGCCACCAAGTTCGGGCTGCGCGGCATCTCCGAGGTGCTGCGTTTCGATCTGCGTCGCCACAAGATCGGCGTCAGCCTGGTCTGCCCCGGCGCGATGGCCACCCCGATGGCCGACACCATCGACATCGCCGGCGTCGACCGCGACAACGCGGCCCTGCAGAAGGCGATCGGCCTGTTCATGCGCCACGCCGTCACCCCCGACCAGGCCGCCACGGCCGTCGTCAAGGGTGTCGAACGCAACCGCTACTGGGTCTACACCTCCCGCGACATCCAGTTCGCCCACTGGGGCCAGCGCTACTTCCCCTACGGCTACACCCTGGCCATGCGCGGCCTGAACACCGCGATGACCAACTACGCCGAGAAAAACTCCCTGGTCCGCTAGACGAGGTCGCTGGGGTCGGTATTGGCCCCACACAGGATCACGCACACCCGTTCGCCGGGTTCGGGGCGATAGGCCGGGCCCGACCCGGTGTCGAGCAGTGCCGCCATCGCGGTGGCCGCGCCGTTCTCGACGACGATGCGGTGTGCGTCCCACAACTGCTTCCTGGCCGCGCGGATCGCCTCGTCGGGCACCAGCAGCGAGCGCACACTCGGGTGCTGGGCCGCGGCCAGGGCCATCGCGGACACGCTCGGCGCGCCGAGGGAGTCCGCGGCGATCGAGTCGACGGTGACGTCCACCGGGCGACCGGCTTCGAGCGCGGCGTTCAGCGATCGACAACCCAGAGGTTCGACGGCCACCGTACGGATCCCGAAATGCTGTGCGGCGATCGCTGTTCCGGTGAACAATCCACCGCCACCGACGGCGACGAGCACCGTATCCAGATCGGGTATCCGCGCCTGGATCTCGCGCATCAACGTGCCCGCACCCGCCGCGACGAGTGGATGGTCGTAGGCGTGCGCGGCCAGCGCCCCACTGGTCCGGGCGAACTCCCGGCATGCCGCCAGCGCCTGCTTGTATTCCGGACCGATCAGTCGAACCTCGGCGCCGTAGTCACGAAGTCGACCAATTTTGACAGGGGGAGCGGTCTCGGGCAGAAACACCGTCGCGGGCACCCCCGCCTCGCGCGCCGCCCACGCACACGCCATCCCGGCATTGCCGCCTGAGGCGATCGTCACACCCGCGTCCGGCAACGTCCCCGCAGCGGCGTGCGCGCGCACGAAGTTCTGCGCACCGCGCGCTTTGAAAGTGCCGGTGAACTGCAGGAATTCCAGTGCGAACCAGAGCGGGTCCGGCCCTGGTCCAGCGGGTGCGACGGTGAGTGGGCGAACCAGTCCGTCGATGCGCGCCGCGGCGGCTTCGATGTCAGCGAAAGTCGGGGTCACGCTCCCGACTATGCCACCGGATCGGCCGCGCTGAACGGGCTGTTGACCGGGCGAATTGTTACGACGGGTTTACGCCGGGACCAGTCTGGGTACATAACAGATCGGTAACAAGCTCGAAGGCGGGATGGCGTGTCGGTCTGGGGACGCGAAATCCCCAGTGCACCGGCACACGCCCGGCGTGTCAGCAAAGGATGTGCACAGTGAGCGCGAACCTGATGATCGTGGACGACGACGTCCAGATGCGCGGCGACCTGCGTCGCGCGATGGAGGACGAAGGGTATGCCGTAGCCGAGGCAGGCGTGCCCTCCGACGCCCTCGATCGGCTGCGAAACGACGGGCCACCCGATCTGATGATCGTCGACCTGATGCGCGGCGAAGCCGACGGCTTCGACTGCATCAGGGAGATCCGTCGCGACCATGACGTACCGATCATCGTGATCAGTACCCGTTACGACACCCACGACGTGGTCGCGGCCCTGGAGGCGGGGGCCGACGACTTCGTGAGCAAGCCGTTCGAAATCAAGGAGATCACTGCCAGGATGCGCGCGCTCCGCCGTCGCGCCCGCATCACCGCCGATCGCGACACGACCCCCGAAGCCGTGCTCGACGCCGATCCGCACGCGCCGCTGGTGCTGGCGGCCGACGCGGGCGCGGTGCGCCGCGGTACCGACGAGATCCACCTCACAGTCACCGAATTCCGGTTGCTGTGTGAACTGGCGGAGACCCCCGGCCGGGTGCTGAGTCGATCCGTGCTGCTCGAAAGAGTATGGGATCAGGGCTTTTTCGGTGACGAGCGGATCGTCGACGTCCACGTGCGACGCCTGCGCACCAAGATCGAACGCGACCCTTCCGACCCGCGCATCGTGGTTACCGTGCGCGGTCTCGGGTATCGCCTCGATGTGCAGTCGTAGTAAACGATTCGTCATACAACCGCAAAGAGCTCGACACAAAGACCGCAAAGTCAGCTGGGCACTTTAGATATATGACAACGTCCACCAAGTCCATCGAGCCGGCCGCTAGTGTGGCGGCCCCTGGTTCGGAACCGAGATTGCGTCATCCACGACTGGGCGACGGCGCTCAGCTGTGGCGGATCGCCCGTGATTCGCAGGTACTCGACGTCAATTCCAGCTATGCGTACCTGTTGTGGTGTCGCGATTTCAGTGCGACCTCCTTGGTCGCCGAGAGTGACGGTCAGCCCGTCGGTTTCGTCATCGGATATGTGCGTCCGGAAGCGCCGGACACGCTGTTCGTCTGGCAGATCGCCGTCGACGCGCAATGCCGAGGCCGCGGCTTGGCCGCAGCCATCCTGCACGCACTGCTCGATTCGGTAGCAGCGGCAGGAATCACCACCCTGGAAACCACGATCTCACCCGGAAACACCGCATCACATGCGTTGTTCTCCGCGGTGGCGCGGGAACGAGGTGCCGATTTGCGCACCGAGGACCTGTTCGAAGAAAACGATTTCCCCGATTCACACGAGGCAGAGCTGCTGTATGTGATTTCACCGGCTCAGCGCCAGGAGGAACGACGATGATCACGACCACCGACACCAGCATTTTCGAGGCTATGGAATCGAACGTGCGCGGATACTGCCGTGACTGGCCGGCCATCTTCAGCACCGCCGAAGGCGCCTGGTTGCGCGACGAGCAAGGCCGCGAATACCTCGACTTCTTCGCAGGCGCCGGCGCGTTGAATTACGGACACAACAACCCGATTCTGAAGAAGGCGCTGCTGGAATACATCGGCAGCAATGGCATCACCCACGGTCTCGATATGTCGACCGTGGCCAAACGCGAACTGCTCGAGACCATCCGCGACAATCTGCTGTCGCCGCGTGGCCTCGACTACAAGGTGCAGTTCCCTGGGCCGACCGGTGCGAACGCCGTCGAAGCCGCGCTCAAACTGGCCCGCAAGGTCACCGGGCGCAAGACCATCCTGAGCTTCACCAACGCCTTCCACGGCATGACCCTCGGCGCGCTGTCGGTCACCGGCAACGCCGCCAAGCGGGCCGGCGCCGGTGTGCCGCTCGAGCACTCCACCCCGATGCCCTACGACGGCTACTTCGACAACACCATCGAGGACTTCGGCTGGATGCAGCGCGTCCTCGACGACAGTTCCTCGGGTTTCGATCGCCCCGCCGCGGTGATCGTGGAGACCGTGCAGGGTGAGGGCGGTGTCAACCTGGCCCGTGCCGAGTGGCTGCGCCACCTGGCCGGTCTGTGCGCCGCGCGCGACATCCTGCTCATCGTCGACGACGTGCAGATGGGTTGCGGACGCACCGGCCCGTTCTTCTCGTTCGAGATCGCGGGCATCACCCCCGACATCGTGACGCTGTCCAAATCGATCGGCGGCTACGGCCTGCCGATGGCGCTGGTGCTGCTCAAGCCCGAGCACGACCAGTGGGCCCCCGGTGAGCACAACGGCACCTTCCGCGGCAACAACCCCGCCTTCGTCACCGCGACCGCCGCCCTGCGCGAGTACTGGTCCGACGACAAGCTGGCCCAGCGCACCGCCGAGAACGGCGAATACGTGGCCCGCACGCTGAACGCGGTCGCGCAGCGGCACGAGGGGGTGTCCACCCGTGGTCGCGGCATGGTGCACGGCATCGTCTTCGACGACCCGTCGCAGGCGGGCAAGGTGTGCCGCACCGCGTTCGAACAGGGTCTGCTGGTGGAGACCTCGGGTTCGATGGACGAGGTCGTGAAACTGCTGCCGCCGTTGACACTCGGCAGCGACGAACTCGATCAGGGCCTGTCGGTGCTGGTCTCCTCGATCGACACCGTCTGTGGTGGTGCCGCATGATCGTGCGCACCACAGCGGAGATCACCGGTACCGAACGTGATGTGGCAGGGCCCGGTTGGCGCAGCAAGCGCATCGTGCTCGGCGGCGACAAGGTCGGTTTCTCCTTCCACGAGACCACGATCGAGGCAGGCACAGTTCACAAGTTCCACTACCAGAACCACGTGGAAGCGGTGTGGTTGGTCGAGGGCGAGGGCAGTTTGCACGATTTCGACAACGAGACCGACTACGAGCTGGGCCCGGGCTCGATGTACCTGCTCAACGGTCACGAACGTCACCAGGTGACCGCCCGCACCCAGTTGCGGATGCTCTGTGTTTTCAATCCGCCGGTTACCGGCCGCGAGGTACACGATGAGAACGGGGTGTATCCGCTGATTATCGAGGAGGATGGCGCCAGTGTCTGATCAGCTCGACCGCTACCCGACCCGGTTGTCCGAGCCGGCCCCGCACATCGAGCGCACCGATCCGATGGTGTGGGGCCGGGTCACCTCGCCGGAGCTGGCCGGATTCGAGGCGAACGGTTTCGCGACGATCCCCGATCTGCTCACCCCCGACGAGGTCGCCGCGTTCGGCGCCGAGGTCGGCCACCTCGCGTCCGACCCGGTGCTCTACGGCGACGCACGGGTGATCGTGGAACCCGTTGCGGGACAGGTACGTTCGGTGTTCCAGGTACACCAGCTCAGCAAACCGATCGCCGAGCTGGTCGCCGAATCGCGGATCGCCGGGCTCGCCGAGCAGATCCTCGGTTCACCGGTGTACCTGCATCAGACCCGGGTGAACTACATGCCCGGTTTCGGCGGTAGCGGTTTCGGCTGGCATTCCGATTTCGAGACCTGGCACGCCGAGGACGGCATGCCGACCCCCCGTGCGGTGAGTCTGTCGATCGCGTTGACCGACAACTACCCGTTCAACGGCAGCCTGATGCTGATGCCCGGTTCACACCGCACCTTCGTGCCGTGCCTGGGCGAAACGCCGAGCGGTCACTATCGGGAGTCGTTGCGCGAGCAGCGAATCGGGGTCCCGACGACGGACGACGTCACGTTCCTGGCCGCCCGCTACGGCATCACCCAGTTCACCGGGCGGGCCGGTTCGGCACTGTTGTTCGACTCCAACATGATGCACGGATCGTCGAACAACATCACCCCGTTCCCGCGCTCGAACATCTTCATGGTGTTCAACAGCGTGGAAAACGCCCTGGAGGAGCCCTTCGCGGCCCCCCAGCGCCGTCCGCAATACATCGCGGCCCGCGACTTCACGCCGATGCGTGAGGTCGCGCCGGAACCTGTCGGCGCACTGGCGAACCAGGTACCCTAGGCAGGCCCGGACACACGACCGCCGCTCGCGAATCATCGCGGGCGGCGGCGTTGTCGTGCCGCGACACTTGTCGGCCGATATCTTCCGATCGCCGGAATCGCGGCGGGCTTCGGCGGCGGGCTGATGCTGCTCCGATAGTCGCTCAGCCCGCGCGACAGGTCATGTCGTGTTCGGGCATGGCGCCGTCCACCAGGTAGCCGGTGACGACGTCGAACGCGCAGGGGTTGACGCCGAGAACGTAGACCCCGTGCCCACTCCCGTCGACAGTGACCAACCGGGACCGCTGACCGAACTTCTCGTCGAGCAGCTCGCCGCCGCGTAGCGGGGTGACCGGGTCGCGCTGGTTCTGCACGATCAGCACATCGGCCGGGCCGGTGTTGTCGATCCGCACCGGCGGCTCGGACGGCCCGAGCTTCCAGTAGGCGCAGGGCATGACGTTGGCGGCGGCCGCGCCATAGAGCGGGTACCGTTCCCGGTCCTCGGCGACGGCACGGTGGTAGGTCCGGATGTCCTTCGGCCATTCGACATCGTTGCAGGTCACAGCCAGAAAAACCGACCAAGCATTGTCGTTCGGCGAAGGCGCGCCCGTACCCGGCGGGCGGCCGCCCGCGGGCCCCGGACGTCCGGTGTCGAGCAGCGATTTCCAGCTCTCGGCGGCTGACGCGTACAACGCCGGGCGATAGAGCGTGAAGAAGGTGCCGAACCGGAAGAGGTTGCCGTCCATCCCGTCCACCGGGTTCGCGTCGAGTCGCTCGGCGAGGGTGAAGTACGTCCGTCGCACCTCTTCCGGTGTGTGGCCCAGACCGTAGGTGTCGTGGCGGGCGGCGGCCCATCCAGCGAAGTCTGGAAACGTCTCTTCCATTCCGAGGCCGTACAGGCGCATCCCGTTGTGGTCGAGGTAGGTGTCGCCGATATTGCTGTCGAGCACGATGCGGTCGGCCTGCTGCGGGAACATCGAGGCGTAGGCGGCGCCCAACGCGGTACCGTAGGAGTAACCGAGGTAGCTGGCCTTGTCCTCACCCAGCGCCGCCCGGATCCGGTCCAGGTCACGGGCCATATTCGCCGTCGACACGTACCGCAATCGGCCCTCGTGGTCGTTGGCCGCGCACTGCTCGGCGACCCCCTGGGCGACCGTGGCCCGCTCGGTGACCGCCGCATCGTTGCCCGCATAGGGCGGGATATTGCCGAAGTACGCCTGATCATCGGTGAACCCGCAGCTCACCGGTGCCGAATGCCCTACCCCGCGCGTATCCATACCGATCACGTCATAGCTGTCCAGTACATCGGCGGGCAGCCCATGAGCAGCCAGGAACTTGGGCTGGTCCAACCCCGCACCACCCGGACCGCCGGGGTTGAGCAACAACACTCCGCGACGCTTGTCCGGGTTCTTACTCGCCAGCCGGGAGATCATGATCTCGATCTGCGCGCCCCCGGGCTCGCTGTAATTCAAGGGCGCCCCCACTGTGGCGCATTGCAACTGGGCCGGCCCGGCCGCGGGATCTTCGACCCCCTCCGGACATGCGCCCCACCGCACCTGCGCTGCGGGGTCTTCGGCCGGCTCCGCGTCCACGATGGGCGCCCCTACCAGCGCTCCGGCGAGACCGAGCACGGCCAGCAGGCTCAGGCTCCGTTGTCGATTCATACGCTGCTACTTCCCTACGGCATCGCGCCTACCACGAGCAAACCGTTGCAAGGGCTCGTGTCCGACTGGTACATGAACGAGTCTGTCGAGCCCGCCCTGTCGGCACATCGCTCCGGGGGCGGCAATCGTGTTCGACGAAAGTCGAAGCGGCGATTCGCCCCGGGTCGAGCACCCCTCAGCCGCTGGGCTGCTGCTTCCGGCCGGTCGGTGTCGCGATAATGGCCGGGTGGACACCGACAGCGCCGCACGACTCGGGGCATGCCACCAGATCTGGCGGCTGACGGCGGCCGCGGTACTTGGCATGGCCTTCTGGTTCTCCGTCGCCACGGCGCTGCCGGCGGGCTGCGCGGCCGATACGTGTTCCTGGTTCGTCACCGGTGATCCGCTGATCGCGCTCGGCTGTCTGACGGTGCTGCTGTGGCGGCGGCGGTTCCCGTTCACCGTCGCCCTGACGGTCGTGATCGCCTCGGCCGCGTCGGCGCTCGCCACTGGTGCCGCGCTGCTGGCACTGTGTTCGCTGTCCACTCGCCGCCGTCCGGTCGAGATCGGAGTGGTCGTTGCGGCGTATGTGACCGCGGCGCAGTTCACCGAAGACCTCTACCCGATCGGTACGCTGCCCGCCCCGATCTGGCTGCAACTCGCGCTGCCGCTATCGAGCGCGGGGATCGCGGTGGCGACCGGTGTGGCCATCGACGCCCGTCGCGTCGAAGTGCGATCGCTGCGAGAGCGCGCCGACAGCGCCGAACGCGAACAGGCCGCCCGGGCGGCGCACGCACAGGCCACCGAACGCAACCGGATCGCCCGCGAAATGCACGATGTGCTCGCGCACCGGATCTCGCTGGTCGCCATGCAAGCAGGCGTCCTGGATCATCGTGACGACCTCTCGGCCGAGGAGAAGCGCACGCTGATCCGCGGGATCACCGACGGTTCCCGCCAAGCGCTGGAAGAACTCCGCGACGTCCTCGGCGTCCTTCGCGCCGACCCCGACCGCCCCGAACGACCGCAACCCACCCTGGACCGGATCTCGGAGCTGGTGGCCGACGCTCGGTCGTCGGGCCTGGAGGTCACGCTCGCCACCACGGTGACCGCTACCCCACCCGAGACCGTAGGACGGACCGGCTATCGGGTAATTCAGGAAGGGCTGACCAACGCCGCGAAACATGCCCCGGCCGCGAAGGTCCACGTCACCGTAGACGGGGAGTCCGGCGGCGAACTGCACGTCAGCGTCCGCAATTCGGCGGCCCCCACAGCCACCGCCCGGCCACCGGCCTCGGGCTTCGGTCTGCTCGGCCTCGCCGAACGAATCACCCTCGCCGGCGGAACACTCGACCACCATCGCACCTCCGACAACGGATACGTTCTCACCGCGCAACTTCCCTGGCCGGAGCACGACCACGAGAAAAGAGCATGAGTGCACAGTGATCAGGAGACGGTGCGCGTTGTCATCGTCGACGACGACCAGCTGGTGCGGATGGCGCTACGACTCGTCATCGACGGCGAGCCGGATCTGACCGTCGTCGCGGAGGCCGCCGACGGGGACACCGCGATCAAGGTGGTGGACGAACAGCGTCCGGACGTCGTGCTGATGGATGTGCGGATGCCCGGCCGCGACGGCGTCGACACCACCCGGTTCCTCCGCGCCGCACCGGCCGCGCCGGCGATACTCATGCTGACCACCTTCGACTCCGACGAGCTGGTACTCGGTGCTCTACGCGCCGGGGCACTCGGCTTCGTTCTCAAGGACACCCCGCCCGCCCGGATAGCCGACGCGGTGCGCACCGTCGCCGCCGGCAATCCCGTGCTGTCTCCCACGGTCACCGCTCGGGTGATCGCCGCGGCCACCGGGCCGGGTTCCACCGAAGCCCGCAGCGCCTCCCGCGATCTCGCGCGGAAACGACTGGCTGCCCTGTCCGAACGTGAACTCGATACCGCGCGAGCGATCGCGGACGGGCTGGGCAATCCGGAGATCGCCGCGCGATTGCACGTCACCGTCGCCACCGTCAAGGCGCACACCGGCAATCTGTTCACCAAGCTGGGCGTCGCCAATCGGGTACAGATCGCACTGTTGGTCCGCGACGCAGAACAATGACCCAGGCAGCAGGGCGCTCGACATCTTTCGTGCCGGTCCACCCGCTACTTCGATACAGGTGCTAGGGCAGTTCGGACAAAGCGTTGAGGGAGGCTGCCGCGCGTGGGTCTTCGTGGGCTGCGGTTTTCCACCATCGTTCGGCGGCGGCGCGTTCGCCCTGTTGCAAGAGGAGTGCGCCGAGATCGTAGGCGGCGCCGCTGTGGCCTGCCTGGGCGGCCTGGGTCCACAGGGCGCGGGCCGAATCGTGTTCGCCGCGTTCGTGCATGGCGGTTCCGAGGTCGTACAGGGCGGCGCCGACACCTTGGTCGGCCGATCGTGGGGGAGTCACGGGGTAGGCGGGTGCGATGGCGACGTCTGTCGGGGGGTCGAGGTTCGCGGTGTGGAGTGTCGGCTCCGTGGATTCGGACGGCGGAATCGGTGCGGCGGGTGAGGTCGGCTCGGTCGCGTCGACAAGTGTTCGATCGGGTTCTGTCGGTCCCGTGGTGAGTTCGACGACCAGTTCGTTGAAATCGGGTGTGCCGGGTCCGGTGCTGCACCACAGCGTCGACGCTCCGTCGGGGAGCAGGTCGACCACCACGCCGTAATTGCCGGTCCAGGACTGGTGTGTGCCCGACCCCGCCACCCAGACGGGCGTGAGAGTGAACAGTGCGTCGGGTGCGTCGGCGGTCACCGAGATGTCGATGCCGTCGGCGAGTGCTTCGTACCAGATGTCGACGCCCGCCAGCGATCTCCCGTCGAGGTTCACGTGTCCGTCGTGCACGGAGAGCCCCAGGCCGAGGCCCGTCACGTCCTCGGGTGCCATCACCGACAGTGCGCGCAGATGCAGCGCCGTCGTCCCGGCGGGTAGCGCCTCGGCATACATCGGATAGACCGCCGCACCGCACCATTCGATCGGATCGGCGCCTTGATAGCGCTGATCGAGCGGTACCGGTTCGCCAGGGCGTTGCGCGCCGGGGTCATTCATCGGTGGCACCCACCCTTTCCGCTGTCACACCCCCTCGCGGCGCCAGATGGTCCGCGGTTGCGCGCTACACCGTACTCGCGTCTACGGGTGGCCGTGGCCGATTCACGTCAACATCGCCGGGGAATACGAAAGCGCCCCGGCGAGCGCGTCGACCGTGTCAGGAGCTATGTGTCCGGATGTCGGGCAACGGGATTCGCCGGGGCGTGACCCGACTGATCGGGCGTGGCGTCACCTCGTCAGACGGCGACCGATTCGCCGATCTCCTCCTCGACCGCGGCAGGCGCGATCGGTGTCGGCGCGTGCCGTGCCTCGTGGCGACCCGCCACCACGACCAGCACCAGGCCGACCATCAACCAGGCGAACAACCCGAGCAGGCGGGAACCGAACCCGGCGCCACCGTCGAAGTAGAGCAGGTCGCGCAGACCTTCGACGAAGTCGGCGCCGTTCCAGAACGAGTGCAGCGCACCGAAGAAGCCGTTCTGGAGTTCGGGTCCGTAGACGCCACCGGAGGTGGTGAAGTTCAGCATCACGAACAGGGTGATCAGGGCCAGGGTGGTCCACCGCTTCAGGAACGTGTGCAAGCCGATACCGATCAGGATGATGCCCGAGGCGTAGAGCCAGGCGATACCGAACACGCTCGCGAAGTCGCTGTCGATCACGCCGAATACCGGACCTGCCACCAGAACACCGATGAGGCTGACCACCAGCGCCGTCACCACACCGACCGCCGCGCGCACCCGCATGCGCAACATCGCCCCGGCGGCGCCGATCACGGCGACGCTGCCGTACGCGCCGACGCTCAACGCGACCAGCAGGAAGAAGATGCCCTGGCCCGTCGGATCACCGTCTGCCTCGGTCGTCACATCGGTGACCACCAGCGGCACGCCCTGGTGATCGGACACCGACCGGAAGGCCAGCTCCGCGGCCATCGCGCTGGTGTCGGAGCTCGCGGTGGCGACGAGCAGTTCCGGCCTGTCGGCGTCGGGCACGTAGGCGCCGATGAGCTCGCGGTTCTGTAGCGCGCTGACCGCGGCCTCGCGGTCGTGCACGGTGACCATGTCGAGGCCGGCGCCGCCCTTGTCCTTCATCGTCTGCGCCAGCACCATCGTCTGCGGGGAGTCGCCGACGACCGCGAGCGCCATATCGTTCGGCTCGGGCTGGTGGAACGCGCCGAGGTAGGCGAAGGCCATGCCGAGGCACATCAGCAGCGGGGTCAGCAGATGTCCGGCGAGGTGCCGGAACTGTGCGCGAGTCATCGAGGAGAATCTCCAAACAGTTGGTAAATGCAACTATGTATGGTTGTATGATACAACTATGAATGCGCGGAGCACAAGAACCCAGGCTGTCGACACCATCCAGCGGGAACTCACCGCCTTCGCCCGGCGCGCCCGTGGCCGCGCCGCCGAACTGCATCCCGAGCTGAGCCTGGTCGCCTACAGCATTCTCGACCTGATCCTCGAACGCGACGGTTGTCTGGCTACCGATCTCGCCGAACAGTTCCTGCTCGACAAGTCGACCGTCAGCAGGCAGGTCGGCGCGCTGGAGAAGCTCGGTTACCTCCAACGGGCGGTCGACCCCGGCAATCGGCGCAATCACGTCCTGCATGCCACCCCTGAGGGCCGAATCGTCGCCCGAGAGGCCGAACGCCGACGACGGGAGGCCTTTCAGGCGCGTTTCGCCGACTGGACGGACGAAGACGTCGCGGCCATGGCCGGTTACCTGACCCGCTACAACCGCGGCGACTGACCAGCCCGGTATTCAGCGCGTTCGGTCCGTCGGCGGGCATCCGGCTGGCTATTGCGCGTGTCACTCCGGCCGATGGGCGGTGCCCCGGCAGCGCACGTGAGTCGGTATAGTCGCCGCGGATGAGTAGTGACACCACCCACCCCGTGCAAGAGCGTTCACCACGCCCGATCAATCGAGCATGGTGGCTGGTGCCGGTGCTGCTCACCATTGTCTCGGTCGTCTGCGTCAGGACGCCGATCTGGCCCTTCGAACGCTATTCCGACGGGTTCATCGATCTTCAGGTCTACCGCCTCGGCATCGAGGCGATGCGCGACGGCGCCGACATGTACGGCCAGCTGCCCAAGACCACGATCGGCATCGGTCTGCCCTTCATCTACCCGCCGTTCGCGGCCATCGCGCTGGCGCCGTTCGCGCTGCTGCCGTGGGGCACGGCGAAGATCCTCTACGTCGTGGTGTCGATCGCCGCCGTCGCCTGGACCCTGTACCTGGTCGCCCGGCGCTACCACCCCGACCGCAAGCAGGCCGCCCTGCTCGTCACCGCCTGCGCGCTGCCGCTGGCGATGCTGCTGGAACCGGTCCGCTCGACCATCGACTTCGGTCAGGTCAACCTGTTGCTGATGGTGCTGGTCGCCACCGACTGCCTGCTCCCGAAGACCCGCTACCCCCGCGGCATGCTGATCGGCCTCGCCGCCGCCATCAAGCTCACGCCCGCCGCCTTCGTGCTCTACTTCCTGGTCCGCAAGGACTACAAGGCCGCGGCGACCGCCGCGGCGACCGGTGCGATCGCCACCATCGCCTCGTTCGCGTTCCTGCCCACCGAATCCACCCGCTACTGGTTCGGTGGCCTCGGCAATGTCTCGGGTCTGAGTGGCTCGGCCTTCCATACCAATCAGTCGATCCAGGCCGTCATGGCGCGCCTGCACATCACCGGCCTCCCTTTCGACGTCCTGTGGCTGGTGCTGGGTGCGCTGCTGCTCGTCCTCGTCGTAGCCGCGATGCGCAAGGCCGCCGACGCCCCGGCGATCGCCCTGTCCCTCAACGCGGTCTTCACGCTGCTGCTGTCGCCGATCTCGTGGTCGCACCACTGGGTCTGGATCGCGCCCGCGTTGCTCGCGATGGTCTGCCACGCCCGCACCCTGCCCGTCGCCGGCGCCCGAGGCTGGTACGCCACGACTGTCGCCGTCGCCGCGGTCTTCGTGATCGCGCCGCACAGCTTCCTGCCCGACGGCGAACACCGTGAGACCTCGTGGACCTGGGATCAACACATCATCGGCGACACGTACGTGTGGTTGGCCGTCGCGCTCGTCGTCTTGTTCCTCGTCACCGGACGTCGGCCCGCGCAGCCTGTGGCCGAGCCCGCGGCGGTCGAGGAACACGTACGCGTCGCCTGACTATCAGGGGAAACCGGCGGCCCTGTCCCGTGTCGGGTGGTAACCGAGGGCTACCGGGAACGGATGGGCGGCGATATCGGGGTGTGCGATGTCGGCCAGCCGACGCAGGCTCGAGTCCAGTCCGGACTGGATGGCGTGACGAAGCACGACCACATCGGCGTCCCGCAATACCTGGCCGTGCAGGCTGGTTCGAAGCGTCGCGCGGGTAACGTCTCGCAGCTGCTCGACTTCCACGGTGAAGGCGACAGCGACCCCGGTTACCCCGCCGCATGTCATCGTCCAACCGAGGGTCGGGCGGTATTCGGTGACGACCAAGCGCACGTCGTGGATCATGTGGAACATCTGAACCTGTGCGGCGAGTTCGCGACCGGCGCCGACTCGATCCGTTGCCGGGCCGGTCCAGGCGTGGAGTTCGGACATCCACGAGGCGATGTGCTCCGGCTGGGACAACGAGTCCCACAGCTTTTCCGGTGAAACAGCCAGGGAGACAGTGCCGCTGACGCGCACCTGGTCCAAGCCGTGTGAGGGTGTGGTGTCGGACGTGATCAGTACCTCGCCCTGACGCCTGCGATTACTCCGCTGGGCCATGATCCCCCACTTCATCAAGACCTCGCGTGCGATGCTCGCACGTCGACGCCGAGGAGAAAATGCCGAACCGATCGGCGTGCATGAGACGCTAGCCGATCGAGTCGGAATGTCCACCCGGACAGAGGATCTCGCGTGCAACACCATAACGGCACCGCTTCCTTCGTGGTGAGTCACCATTCCTCCGTGATTCACGCGGGGCGAAGCTGTGCCGCTCAGATGCCGACCGGTCGCCTCAGATGGTGACGGAGGCTTCGCGCTGGAGTTCCAAGGCGATGTCGATGAGCTGGTCTTCCTGGCCGCCGACGAGTTTGCGTTTGCCCGCGCGGACGAGCATTTCGGCGGCGGAGACGCCGTAGCGTTCGGCTTGGCGTTCGGCGTGCTTGAGGAAGCTGGAGTACACGCCCGCGTAGCCCATCATCAGTGATTGGCGGTCGAGTAGGCATTCCTGGGGCATGGCGGGGCGGACGACATCTTCGGCGGCATCGGCGATGGCGAAGAAATCGACACCGGTGGTGATGGCGAGTTTGTCGGCGACACCGACGAACGCCTCGACGGGGGTGTTGCCGGCGCCGGCGCCGAAGCGGCGGGTGGAGCCGTCGATCTGGGTGGCTCCCGCACGCACGGCGTAGACGGAGTTGGCGACGGCGAGGCCGAGGTTTTCGTGGCCGTGGAATCCGACTTGGGCGTCGGTGCCGAGTTCGGCAACGACGGCGGAGAGGCGGTCGGAGACTTGTTCGAGGACCAGCGCGCCGGCGGAGTCGACGATGTAGACGCACTGGCAGCCTGCGTCGGCCATGATCCGAGCCTGTTCGGCGAGGGCTTCGGGGGGTTGGGTGTGCGACATCATGAGGAAGCCGACGGTTTCCAGACCGAGGTCGCGGGCGTAGCCGAAGTGTTGGACGGAGACGTCGGCTTCGGTGCAGTGGGTGGCGATGCGGCAGATGGAGGCGCCGTTGTCTTGGGAGATCTTGATGTCTTCTTTGACGCCGACGCCGGGCAGCATGAGGAACGCGATTTTGGCGTTTTTGGCTGTGTGGGCGGCGATGGTGATGAGTTCTTGTTCGGGGGTTTTGGAGAATCCGTAGTTGAAGGAGGAGCCGCCGAGGCCGTCGCCGTGGGTGACTTCGATGACGGGTACGCCGGCGTTGTCGAGGGCGGCGACGATGTCGCGGACTTCGGTGGTGGTGAATTGGTGGCGTTTGTGGTGGGAGCCGTCACGCAGGGAGGTGTCGGTGATCCTGATGTCGAGATCAGCAGAGAATGGCACGGTCGAGTCTCCTTACGCCCGGCTCGACTGCGACGAGCGCAGGGCCTCGGGGGTGATGGTGTCGAGGGCTGACGAATCGGTCATGATCACACCCGAGTCGACAGGATCTGTTCGGCCATGACCTCGCCGACGCGAGTGGCGGCGGCGGTCATGATGTCGAGGTTGCCCGCGTAGGGCGGCAGGAAATCGCCCGCGCCTTCGACTTCGACGAACACCGATACCTTCGCCAGCCCACCGGAGACGACGGAAGGTTCGTCGAACTGGGGTTCGTTGAGCAACCGGTAGCCGGGCACGTACTGCTGGATATCGGCGACCATTCGATGGATCGACGCAGCGATCGCATCGTGGTCGGCATCGTCGGGAATGGCGCAGAAGATGGTGTCGCGCATGATCATCGGCGGTTCGGCGGGGTTCAAGATGATGATCGCTTTGCCGCGCTGCGCACCACCGATGGTCTCGACGCCACGGCTGGTGGTCTTGGTGAACTCATCGATATTCGCCCTGGTGCCGGGGCCTGCGGAATTGGACGAAACCGAGGCGACGATCTCGGCGTAGGGCACCGGCACGACCCGGGAGACGGCGGCGACGATCGGGATGGTGGCCTGGCCACCGCAGGTGATCATGTTGACGTTCGGCGCGTCCAGTAGCGAGGCCAGGTTCACCGGCGGCACCACGGCCGGGCCGACCGCGGCGGGGGTGAGGTCGACGGCGCGGATGCCGAGTTCGGCGTACCGGGGCGCGGCGGCGCGGTGGACGTAGGCCGACGTCGCCTCGAACACCATGTCGGGCTTCTCGTCCTGGGCGAGCAGCCAGTCCACACCTTCGGCGGAGGTTTCCAGGCCCAGCCCGCGAGCGCGTTCGAGCCCTTCGCTCTCGGGGTCGATGCCGATCATCCAGCGCGGCTCGATGGACTCCGAGCGCAGCAGCTTGTAGAGCAGATCGGTGCTGATGTTGCCGGATCCTACGATCGCGGCGGTGACGGAACCGTGGGACACGGTCGGCCTCCTCGTGGAATAGCGGCCGGGCAGGCCGGCGGAGTGGGGTCGGCTCAGGTGAACGACAAGCGGACAGAGCCGAGTCCGGCGAAGTCGGCGAGGAAGTCGTCGCCGGGTCTGGCGTCGATCGCGCGGGTACAGGAGCCGGGCAACACGATGTCACCGGCGGTGAGCCGCACCCCGAAGGTCGCGACCTTGCGCGCCAGCCAGGCGACCGCGATCGTCGGATCGCCGAGGACCGCGTCGCTGCGGCCTTCGGCGACGACCTCACCGTTGCGGGTGAGCACGGCGTCGATCGCGGTGATGTCGATATCGCCCGGGGCGACTCGCTCCTTGCCGAGAACGAACCCGGCCGAGGACGCGTTGTCGGAAATCGTGTCGGCCAGCCCGATCTTCCAATCGGTGATCCGCGAGTCGATCAGCTCGATCGACGGGGCGTAGGCGACGGTCGCGGCGAGGACATCGGCTTCGGTGCAGTCCTCGCCGGGCAGGTCCGCGCCGAGGATGAACCCGACCTCGACCTCCACCCGGGGAAGCAGGAACTTCGAGGTGTCGACGGGGACGTCCTCGAAGACCTCCATATCGGCGAGCAGGTGACCGTAATCGGGCTCGTCGACGCCCATCATCTGCTGCATCGCCTTCGACGACAGCCCCACCTTGTGCCCGACGACCTTCGCACCGCCGTCGAGCCTGCGCCGGATATTGAGCAGCTGGACCTCGTAGGCGTCCACCACATCGATGCCCGGATACCGGTCGACGATGGGGGACACGGCCACCCGGTCCAGCTCCGCCCGCGCCAGTTCGGCGGCGAGCTCGGCGCGCATGCCGGTTGTCAGCATCCTGGCTCCCTCTTCTCTTCTGGTGATTCCACCCCATGCTCGTGGCCGAGACCGCGCACCGGGGCGGGCTCTCCCGCTGGATGGACAGGAAATTGCGAGGCCCGGCCCGGGATCGCCGCACACGCGGCCACCAGTACGACGGTCATCGCCGCGATGGTCGAGAACACGAGATGTGTTGCGGCCGAGAGTGATTGCGGCGACGGCTCACCCACGTCACCGAGGCGCGCGTTGACGATCGCGCCGAACGCGGGCACCCCCACCGCACTGCCGAGTGACCGCGCGAACAAAGTGGCCGAGGTGACGACGCCACGTTCGGTCCACTGCGCGCTCGTCTGCGCCGCGATGAGCGTGGGTGTGGCCACCAACCCCATGCCCGCGCCGACCACGAAACACGAGGCGGCGACCTGCCACAGCGCCGAGTTCTCGTCGAGGAGCAGCGTCGTCGCCGCGCCGATCGCCGCCACGGTACTACCGAGCACGGCGCAGGTGCGAAAGCCGAAGCGCAGGTACACCTTTCCCGCACGGGCCGCCGCCAAGGGCCAGCCGAGGGTGAGCGCGCCGGTGACGAGCCCCGCGACCAGAGCACTCGTACCGAGCACACCCTGATTGAACATCGGCACATAGGTGGTGAACCCGAACAGCAGCGCCCCACCGAGCATGGCCGCGACACAGCTCGCGACCACCACCCGCCGGGTGAACACCCACAACGGCAGAATCGGCTGCGCGGCCCGCGCTTCCACGACCACGAACAGCGCGAGCGACAGTGCGGCGCAACCGAACACCGCGAAGCCGACCGGCGACCCCCACGCCCAGGCGTGCCCACCTTCGAGCAGTCCGAGCACCAGCGCCCCCGCCCCGAGCGTCAACAGCACCGCTCCCGCGTAGTCGATGCGCCGACGACGCCGGGGTACGGACTCGTGGAAGTTGCGGACCAGCATCCACGCGGCGAGCGCGGCCAGCGGCAGGTTGACCAGGAAGATCCACCGCCAGCCGAGGTAGTCGGCGCAGATGCCGCCGAGCAGCGGCCCCGTCACCGACGCCACCGCCCACACCCCGGCCAGATAGCCCTGGACCGTGGCACGTTCGGCCAGCGTGTACAGGTCACCGGCGATGACCATGGTCGTCGGCTGGATGGCGCCGGCGCCGATGCCCTGGACGGCGCGGAACACGATCAGGGCGAGCATGCTGCTCGCCGACCCACACAGCAGGGAGCCGAGCGCGAACACCGCGATGCCGAACAGCATCACCGGTTTGCGACCGAACGTGTCGGCGAGCGCGCCGTAGATCGGCACGGTGACCGCCTGGGCGAGCAGATAGATCGTGAACAGCCACGGGAACAGCGTGAAATCGCCGAGACTGTCGGTGATCGACAGCACCGCGGTCGCCAGGATCGTCGAGTCGAGCGCGACGAGTCCGGTGGCGAGCATCAGCGAGGCCAGCACCGGCCCACGGTCCGAGCCGAATCCGACATCGGATCGCGCGGTATCGGTTGCCACAGCACACCTTTCGCCTCAGAAGCGGATACGGACCTGGTCGGTGCGCGGACGGGCCTGGCAGGCCAGGGCGTAGCCGGCGTCGATGTCCTCCTGATCGAGGATCGCCGCGTTGGTCATGGTCACCTCGCCGTCGACGACGGTGCACGCGCACGAACCGCATTCGCCCTCGCGGCAGGAATAGGGGACATCGAGTCCGTCGGCGAGCATCACGTCGACGAGAGTGCGCGAGCGCGGCCAGCTCAGCGCGTGCACCGTCCCGTCGAGCTCCACCTCCACGCGCGCGGCATCCTCGGCGTCGACGGGGTCGAGGGGCGTGGGCTCGGCGAAGGGATCACCGGACAGCGAGACGAATACCTCGGTGGTGATGCGCTCGCGCGGCCATCCGGCGCCGGACAGCGCCTCGGTCACCGCCGACATGAACGGGCCCGGCCCGCACACGAATGACTCGAAGGACGGATACGGCGCGGCGAACTCGGCCAGCTGCGCCGCGGTCGGCAGGCCCTGGAGGGATTCGAGCCAGTGCGCCACGGTGATTCGGCCCGGATACCGCGCGACGAGATCACGCAGGGCATCAGCGAAGATGACCGATTCCTGGTCGCGATTGGCGTAGAACAGCACCACCCGGCCCGCGCCTTGCGCCAGGGCCGAGCGCAGGATCGACATCACCGGTGTGATGCCGCTGCCCGCCGCCCATAACAGCAAATCGGTGTCGAGGGAGGACGGCGTGAAGGTTCCTTGCGGTGGCAGCACATCGAGGGTGTCGCCGACAGAGATGTTGTCGCACAACCAGTTCGAGCCGTAACCGCCGGGCGTGCGTTTGACCGTGACCTGCGGCGGATCGCCCGTGAACGGCGAACTCGCCAGCGAGTAGCAGCGCGCCACCGCCTCCGTCCGCGCGCTCGGGATACGCAGCGTGAGGAACTGGCCAGGCCGATAGGCGAAGCGGTCGGCGACCGCATCGGGCACATCGAACACCAGCGAGCGGGCATCCTCGGTCTCCTCGATCACCGCCGACACCCGCAGCGTCACCACCCGCGAGCCACGCGGAACGTCGACAGTCGCCCTCGTCACTGGTGTCCTCCTCGATCACAGAACCGGCGTTGCGGAGCAACCGTCGCAGGCCCGGCGACATTGCGGAGCCCATGGCTCCCGGTAGCCGGGAGATCGCCGCGCACAGCCCGCTGACCGGGAAGACCAGGGCGGACACGGTGGCCGACGACCCTAGCGTCGGGCTCGTGGACACCAGATATTCCGGGGGCGCCCGATGAACCGCATGCAGAACGCCGTCGCGCTGGTCACCGGCGCGGCCGGGGGAATGGGGCGCGCCCATTGCCGTCGGCTGGCCGAGGAAGGCGCCGACATCATCGCCCTCGATATCGAGGCCGCCGCGGACGAATTGGCCCAGACAGCAAGGGAAGTCGAGTCGGTGGGCCGCCTGTGCGTCACCGGCGTCGCCGACGTGCGCGATCAGGCGCAGCTCGATGTGGCCGTCGCCGACGGCGTCGCCGCACTGGGCCGCCTCGACGTGATCGTGGCCAACGCCGGCATCTACACCGACCTCGGCCTGTCCTGGGAACTGACGGACCAGGCCTGGCAGCGCACCATCGACATCAACCTCACCGGCATGTGGCACACCGTGCGGGCGGCCGTTCCGGCTCTGACCGACGGCGGCTCGGTCGTGATCGTGAGCTCCACCAACGGCATCGTCGGCGCGGCCGCGGCCGCGCACTACTCGGCGAGCAAGCACGCCGTGGTCGGCCTCGCCCGCACACTGGCCAATGAACTCGGCCCGCGCGGGATCCGGGTGAACACGGTGCATCCAGGCTCGGTCGCGACGCCGATGATCCTCAATGCCGCCGTGTACGCCAAACTGCGCCCCGACCTGCCGAATCCGACCCGCGAGGACGCGGCGGAGGCGCTCGCCCGCCGCACGATTCTCCCCGTTCCGTGGGTGGATCCGGTCGACATCAGCAATGCCGTGCTCTTCCTCGCATCCGACGAGTCCCGTTACGTGACGGGAATCCAACTCGTGGTCGATGCCGGACTTACTCAGAAGGTGTGACATGGGACGGGTTTCGGGCAAGATCGCGCTGATCACCGGCGCCGCGCGCGGCATCGGCCGCGCACAGGCGATCCGGCTGGCCGAGGAAGGCGCCGACATCGTCGCCGTCGATATCTGCGGGCCGGTCGAGACCGTGGTGTCGCCGGGAGCGACCCACGACGACCTCGCCGAGACCGTGCGCGCGGTCGAGTCGACAGGCGCGCGGATCGTCGCCGCGACCGTCGACGTCCGCGACGGCGCGGCGCTGCGGGCCGCGGTCGACGCCGCGACCGAGCAGCTGGGTGGCCTCGACATCGTCTGCGCCACCGCCGGAATCAGTTCCAGCGGCGGCGCACTGGAACTGACCGAACAGCAGTGGCAGACGATGATCGACGTCAACCTGACCAGCGTGTGGCAGACGTGCAAGGCCGCCACCCCGCACCTGATCGCGCGCGGCGGCGGCGCGATGGTCCTGACAAGCTCTATCGCCGGGCTTCGCGGCTTGGTCGGCGTCGCGCATTACACCGCCGCCAAACACGGCGTGGTGGGACTGATGCGGTCGCTGGCGAAAGAGCTCGCCCCGCACCATGTCCGGGTGAATTCGGTGCATCCGACCAATGTCGACACCCCGATGATCCAGAACGACATGGTGCGCAAGGTGTTCCGGCCCGACCGGGACAACCCCACCCGCGAGGAATTCGCCGAGGCGGCCGTGACGATGAACATGCTGCCCATCCCGTGGGTCGACCCGGTCGACATCGCCAACGCCGCCCTGTTCCTGGCCTCGGACGAGGGCCGCTACATCACCGCGGTGACGTTGCCCATCGACGCGGGCAGCACCCAGCGCTAGTGCACTAGCAACGTTCGTACTGACGCGCGAAGGGCTCCGACTCCGGGGCGACCTCGCGCTCGGATGCCGGGCAGCCGCCGACGAGGACGGCGAGCCTGGGGCCATCGCGCGTCACGATCGTGTAGTCGACCACTGCGCCGGGTCGGGCCAGGTAACGAAGGTGCCGGTCGGCGAGTTGCGTCGCCTGCGCGGTGCTGAGTTTCTCTCCGCCGGGCGGGCCGGCGTCTCCGGTGGCGGTGACGCCGTGGGTGGCCCAGTGAATCTCCGCACCGGTATCGGCCGCTGACACTCGGGTCCAGGTGTATGCCGCGTTCGCTTCCACGTCTATGCCCCGCCCGAGCCGCCAGTCCCCGGAAAAGGAGTCTGTCATCCGGTGGATCTTGAACATGGTCGAGTCGCCTCGGTAGTGCGGCGGCAGTTGCTGAGCACCCATGGCGCGCACGACAGACGCGGTCTCGGCTGGTGTGGCGCCGTCCTCGAGCCGCACGTCGAGTCGGGATGTGTAGTAGGAGTTGGGGCCGTACGGGTGGTACTGGAACGTATGTGACGCGTCGGCCACTCCCGGAAGGGCCTCGATGGCCGTCTCGATCACCCGGGACCAGCGGTCACGCTCGGCCTGATCAGGCCCTTGCGGAAAGAGCGAACATCCAGTGAGCAGGACTGCCGCCATCGTCGACACGATGGTGGGCACGGTGAAGCGCATGGCAATTGATCCTGCCGGCAGTCGGTATGAGGTCAGCCGCGAAAACTGAAATGCGCGGGCTGCCCCAGGGCGGCCCGCGCATTGTGCTGGTTCAGAGTGCGGCTTCCTCGCGAGTGAGGAAAGCCATGACCGCCGACTCGAATTCGTTCTTGCGTTCGATCATCGCCCAGTGCCCACAGTTGGGGAACACGTGCAGTTCGGCGCGCGGGATCGTGCGCATCGGGATCAGCGCCATATCGAGGGGGCTCACCCGGTCGTCGCGGCCCCAGGTGATCAGCGTGGGCGCCTGCACCTTGTGCAGCATCGCCCACGGTGGTGGGGCGTCGGAGGCTTCCATCGCGCGGACCATCATCGCGAACGCGGCCTTGCTGTACATCCGGCGGGCGCTGTCGAGGGTCGCGGGATCGGTGGCCTGGGTCCAGCGCTGCTCGATCAATTCCTCGGTGACCATCGCCGGGTCGTAGACCATCGAGTGCAGCCACTGGATCAACCGCTCGCGGGTGGGTTCCTCGGTGAACTCCTGCAGCAGCTTGATGCCCTCGCCGGGGCCGGGGCTGAAGAGGTTGCGGCCGATGCCGCCGATCGTCACCAGCTTGCCGACCCGCTCCGGATGGGCGATGGCGTAGTTGAGCGCCACGCCGCCGCCCATCGAGTTGCCGATGATGTCGACGCTGTCCACGCCGAGCGCGTCGACGAAACGGACCACCGCGTCGAGCGCGGTGACCATCGGATGGCCGCCGAAGTCGTCGCTCACCCCGAAGCCGGGGAATTCCAGGACGAGACAACGGAATCGGTCCGCGAAGGTGGCGAGATTGGCGCCGAAGTTGCGCCACCCGGTGACGCCGGGCCCCGATCCGTGCAGGAGCAGCAGCGGTGGGCCCTCGCCCGCCTCGTGGTAGCGCAGGACACCCGCGTCGGTGGTGATCTCGCGCAGTGTGCCCTCGTAGCTCAGGTCGGTCATGCGTGGGTCCCGCCGTCGATGCGGATCTCAGTGCCGGTGATGAAGGCGCCGTCCTCGGAGACGAGCATCGCGATCACGCCCGCCACCGCCGTCGGGTCACCCATGCCCGCGCCGCCGGATTCGCGGTCGGTCGGCAGGACGGGAGACAGCTTGGAGAACAGTGCCCAGTCGGAGTCGGCGGGCACGTATCCCGGAGTGGCATCGGTGATTCCGGACTTGATGCTGCCGGGCGCGACGCAGACCGCACGCAGGCCCTTGCCGCCGTACTCGAGGGCGATGGCGTGGGTGAAGGACTGGATGCCGCCCTTGCTCGCCGCGTAGGCCGCCATGTACGGGTGCGCGAACGCGGCCGAGGTGGAGCTGAAGTTCACCACCGTCGCGCGCGGGTTGGCCAGCAGCGCGGGCAGTGCCTCGCGGACCACCAGGAAGGTGCCGGTGAGGTTCACCCGGATGATCAGGTTCCACAGGTCGAGGGAGGTCTGTTCGGTGTGCGAGGCGCGCAGGATGCCCGCCGCGTTCACCAGCGAATCCAGTCCGCCGAGGTTTTCCACCGAGGCGCGCACGCCCTCGACCACCGACTGCTCGTCGCCGATATCGATCACCAGGGTGGTGAGCCGGTCCGCGGTGCCGCGCTCGGCGGCCTGTGCGCTGGTCTCGGCGAGGCCGTCAGCCGACACGTCGGCGGCGACCACCCTGGCGCCCTCGTCGAGCAGCCGCAGCGCGGTGGCCTGGCCGATGCCCGATGCGGCGCCGGTGACCAGCGTCCGGTGGTTGTCGAGTCTGTTCATGGGGTTCTCTCCTGGTCTGGGTGTCAGCCGAGTCGGCCGGGAACCGGTTCGTGGCGGAGCTGATCGGTCGCCAACGCGCCTGCGCGAACGGCGTCCTCGATGGAATCGCGCAGGGCGGGGCAGGTGGGGATCCAACTGCTGTGCTCACCGAGCGCCGCGCGCCGAGCGAACTCGGGGCACGCGGACTCGGCGTCGTCGAGCCACTGGATGCTGGTGTGGCTCGGACTGAACTTCTCGGCGAGCACCTTGTTGCCGCAGGAAGCGCATTCGACGGGTTGCATTCTCACCCGCCTCATCGCTCGCCGGCGGCATGGCGCGCGCCGATGTAGCCGAACACCATGGCCGGACCGATCGTCGCGCCCGCACCGGCGTAGTCGTTGCCCATCACCGCGGCGGAGGTGTTGCCCGCGGCGTAGAGGCCAGGAATGGGCGAGCCGTCGGCGCGCAGCACCTGGGCGTCGGCGTTGTAGACCAGTCCGCCCTTGGTGCCGAGGTCGCCGATCCGCACCCGCAGCGCGTAGTACGGACCCTTGTCCAGCACATCGAGCGCGGGCGTGGCCAGGGTCGGATCGCCGTAATAGTTGTCGTAGGCGCTCACCCCGCGACCGAAGTCCGCGTCGTGCCCGTCGCGGGCGAAACCGTTGAAACGCCCGACGGTGTCGCGCAGACTCTCGACGGGAACGCCGATCGCCGCGGCCAGGCCCTCGATGTCGGGCGCGGTCTGCATCAGGCCGCTCGTCAGCCAGGAGGACGGGAACTTCTGGCCGGGCACGATACCGCCGATGGGGTAGCGGCTCTTGGCTTTCGCGTCGAAGATCAGCCAGGCCGGATCGTGGCCGCCCTTCAGCTGGGCATGCACGAACGTCACATACGGCGACGCCTCGTTGGTGAACCGCTTGCCCGTGTTGTCGACGATGATCGAGCGCGGGATGGAACGCTCCGACACCAGCACCTGGTTGATGCCCTCGGGGCGCTGGAACGACGGCATCCACCACGCGTCGTCCATGAGATCGACTGCCGCGCCGACTTTTTCGCCCGCGATGATGCCGTCGCCGGTGTTTTCCGTCGAGGCCGCGCTGAAATTGTCGCGCCCGCCCTCGGGCAGGTGGTCCTTGCGCATGGTCTGGTTGTACTCGAAACCGCCGGTGGCCAGCAGCACACCGTCGCGCGCCCTGATCCGGATTTCGCGGCCGTCGCGCTCGGCGAGCACGCCGAGCACCGCGCCCGTGTTGTCGGTGATCAGCGAACGCAACGGGGTGTCGAGCCACAGCGGCACGCCCGCATCGCGCACCGCCAGTCGGAGCCGGGCGATCAGTGCCCGGCCGAGCGTATCCATGTGCCTGCGCAACACGATCGCCTTGATCGCCCGCAGACCGGTCAGCAGTGCCGTCCAGCGTGCCCGCCAGGTGCGGGTCACCATATTGAGCTGGACGAAGTCCTTGGAGGTGATGAACAGTCCGGGCGGCGTCGCGAGTGCGGCGGGACGCAGAAGGTCCTCGTCCGCGCCGAGCTGTTTGAGATCGACCGGCAGCGGCTCGATGGATCGGCCCGCCGGCCGTCCACCGGGTGCTTCGGGGTGATAGTCGGAATAGCCGGCGCACCACTGGAATCGCAGATGCGGGCTGGTCTCGAGGAAGGCCAGCATGCGCGGGCCCTCGTCGATGAACGCGTCGAGATTCTCCGTCGGCACCCGGTCGCCCACGACGGCGTCGAGATAGGCGCGCACGTCGGCGCGGGAATCGCCGAGGCCCTCGCGTAACAGCGTCGGGTTGTTGGGCACCCAGATGCCGCCGCCCGAGAGCGCGGTGCTGCCGCCATATACCGAGGCCTTCTCGATGACCAGGGTGTCCAGGTCGCGATCGGCGGCGGCGAGCGCGGCGGTGAGCCCGCCCGCGCCGCTGCCGACGACGAGGAAACCGACCTCGTGATCCCAGTGTTGTTCGGTCGCAGTCATGTCCGCCTCGCTCAGCCGACGACCATGTCGTCCTGGGACCAGAACGCGCGCATGCTCACGATGCGGGCGTCCTCGTCGAAGGTCATGACATCGATCGGATCGAGGGTGAAGGTCTGCTCGCCGAACTTGGTGACCACCCGGAAGCTGAACGCGGCGCTGTCGCCCGCGACGCGAATGGTGAACAGTTCGGTCGAACGCTCGAGCGGCTCGATGTTCTCGTAGAACTTCGAGATCGCCGCGTGCCCGATATGCGGCTCGGTGCCGACCGGGTCCTCCACCGTCGCGTCCTCGCGGTAGAGGGCGACGACGTCGGCGGCCGTACCGCTGCCGACGGCCTCCACATACTTGCGCACCGTCGCGCGAATGTCGTCCGCTGAAGCCATCGTGTCGCTCCTGAAATGTCGAAAGGGATGAGTCTGTGAACCGAACCACATGCGGTGGCCCGGATGCCCCGGTCTCTCCCGACCAGCGGGAGAGACCGGGAACGGGTCATTCGCCGAGGATGTGCCGAACGGCGAGGTGGCTGAACAGCATGGACGCGCCGATCGGATTGCCGCCGCCGGGGTAGACCTCGCCGCTCACCGCGGCCATGGTGTTGCCCGCGGCGTAGAGGCCGGGGATCGGTTCGCCGTCGCGGCCGAGTACCCGCGCCGCGCTGTCGGTGCGCAGACCGCCCTTGGTGCCCAGATCGGAGATGCCGAACGCCGCCGCGTGGTACGGGCCCTTCTCGATGGTCACCAGCGGCGGTTCGCCGTTGGAGAAGGCCCGGTCGTAGGCCTCGTCGCCCCGCCCGAAATCGGGATCGACGCCGGTGGGGACCATCGCGTTGAACCGCTCGACGGTGGCCTCCAGGTTCGCCGCGGGCACGCTGATCTTCACGGCGAGCTCGGCGAGGGTGTCGGCGGTGTGCCACAGCCCCGCCTCGACGTACTTCTCGGTCTCGACCATGGAGACGTTGGTGGCCTTGATCGGGGGGACCTGGCCTTCTTTGTCGTCGTAGATCATCCAGAACGGCAGGGTCAGCCCGCGCTCGCGCATCTGCCGGATGACATCGCGCCCGAGCCGGTCATACGGAGCGGACTCGTTGACGAAGCGATTGCCGTCCTGGTCGACGAAGATGCCGCCGGTGAACCACAGCGCGAACGCCGAACGCCCGTCGGGATGGGTCAGCCCTGGCGACCACCACGCCTGATCCATCAGATCGGTATCGGCGCCCGCCGCGATGCCCGCCTGGTGCGCCCTGCCCTGATTTCCCCAGGGCCCCATCGTGTCCCGTGCCCGGCCCGGCACGCCGTAGTGCTCGCGCAGTGCCTCGTTCTGCTCGAATCCACCCGCCGCGAGAATCACTCCCCGCCGGGCACGGATCGCGATCCTGGCGCCGTCGCGTTCGACGATCGCGCCGGTCACCACCCCTTCCTCGACCACCAGTTCCACCAGCGGCGAATCCAGGTGCAGCCGCGCGTGCGGGTAGCTCGAGATCGCGCGCAGCATCCGCCCGATCAGCGCCTGACCGCCGATCAGCAGGTCCTGCGGGGGAGCGCCGAGCCGGTCGGCGTCGAGCGTTCCGCGCAACGATTCGCGCAGCGGACCCATCTCCGCAGCAGGCAGCGGCGTCGGCATGATGTGGCGCTGACCGTCGAGCCGGGCCTTGGGAGCCTTCCCGAAGTAGTCCGGCCACGGCAGCACCATGAACGCGAAATGGTCGTCGGCTTCGAGGTATTCGATGAGATCGCGACCCCGCCGGACGTAGGTCTGCTGCAACTCGTCCGGGGTGCGGTCGCCGACCACGGCGCGGTAATACGTCAGCGCGTCGTCGATGGTGTCGTCGGTGCCCGCTCGCTCCAGCACCGGGTTGCAGGGAAACCACACTCCGCCGCCGCCCGAATACGCCGTCGTGCCGCCGAACTTGTCGGTCGCCTCGACCACGGCGACGCTGAGTCCCTCGCGGGCCGCGGTGTAGGCGCCGGCCAGGCCACCGCCCGACCCCGCGACCAGCACATCGACCTCGTCGTTCCAGTCCACCACTGTTTCCTCCTGGTACCACCTCGAATTGCGCTCGACGGTAGGCCCGCCGCCGGGTGCCGTGGGGCGGATCTCCCGATCACCGGGAGGGCATCGATCCGCGAATGTGCCGGTCAGCGGGAAGGGGACCTGCTCGAACGGTGCGCGCGTCCTTAGCGTCGCCGCAGAGAAACCGGTCTCCATCGAAAGGTAGGCACTGTGAACCCCGAGACCCCATCGGCACCAGCGAAAGGCCCGACCGACGTCGACGTGGTCGTCGTCGGCGCGGGCATCGCCGGCCTCTACGCGCTGCACCGCTTCCGCGGCAGCGGCCTCACCGTGCGGGTGTTCGAAGCCGGTGACGGCGTGGGCGGCGTCTGGTACTGGAACCGCTATCCGGGCGCGCGCTGCGATGTCGAGAGCGTCGACTACTCGTATTCCTTCGACGACGCCCTGCAAGAGGAATGGAACTGGAGCGAGAAATACGCCACCCAGCCCGAGATCCTTTCCTACCTCGAGCACGTCGCCGATCGCTACGACCTGCGTCGCGATATCGAATTCGGTACCCGTGTCACCGATATCGTGCTCGACGAGCAGACGCTGCGCTGGCAGGTCGACACCGACACCGGCCGCGCGGTCTCGGCCCGGTTCGTCGTGCTGGCCACCGGCCCGTTGTCGAACGCGAACACCCCGGCCATCGACGGACTCGACACCTTCGCCGGGCAGATCCTGCACACCTCGCACTGGCCGCACGAGGGGGTCGACCTCACCGGCCGCCGGGTCGGCGTGATCGGTACGGGATCCTCCGGCATCCAGACGATTCCCTGTGTGGCCGAACAGGCGCAGCGGCTGCACGTGTTCCAGCGCACCGCCAATTACAGTGTGCCCGCGGGCAATACGCCGCTGACCGAGCAGGATCGGGCGGCGCAGAAGGCGAACTATCCCGAGCGCAGGCGGCTGTCGATGGCCAGCGGCGGCGGTTCGCCGCATCAGGCGCATCCGGATTCCGCGGTCGCGGTGACCGATCGGGAACGGCGCGAGGCCTACGAGAAGCGCTGGGCGCTGGGCGGTGTGCTGTTCAGCAAGACCTTCCCCGACCAGCTGACCACCCTCGCCGCCAACGACACCGCGCGGGAATTCTGGGAGGAGAAGGTGCGGGCCGTGATCGAGGACCCGCGCGTCGCCGATCTGCTCGTTCCGCGCGACCACCCCATCGGCACCAAGCGGATCTGCACCGACACGAACTACTACCAGACCTTCAACCGCGACAATGTCGAGCTGGTCGACCTGAAGGCCACGCCGATCACCCGGATCGACTCCGCGGGCGTGCACACCACCGACGCGCACTATCCGCTTGACACCCTGGTGCTCGCGACCGGATTCGACGCGATGACCGGCTCGGTCTCGCGGATGAACATCGTCGGCCGGGGTGGCGAGACACTCAACCAGGCGTGGCGGGAAGGGCCGAAAACCTATCTGGGACTGGGGATGGCGGGCTTTCCGAACCTGTTCAACCTCACCGGGCCCGGCAGCCCGTCGGTGCTGGCCAATATGGTGCTGCACTCGGAACTGCACGTCGACTGGGTGGCCGAGGCCATCGGCTTCCTCGACGGCAGGGGAGCGGTGGCGCTCGAGGCACGCCAGGACGCGGTGTCGGAGTGGGTGCTCGAATGCGTCGACCGGGCCGCGGGAACGCTGATGACACAGGCGAATTCGTGGTATCTGGGCGCGAATATCGAGGGCAGGCCGCGGGTGTTCATGCCCTTCGTCGGCGGCTTCGGCGTCTACGGGAAGATCATCGCCGAGGTCGCGGCCGCCGGGTACAAGGGTTTCGACGTCATCGAGGCGTGACACACGACAACGGGGTGGTCCGGCATGGACCACCCCGTCGTCGTCGGATCAGGACGCGAAGCCGCCGAACCCGCCCTTGTAGAACAGCAGCGGCTCGGCGCCCTCGGTGGCCCGCAGGTCACCGATGCGGGCGAGCACCACGGTGTGGTCGCCCGCATCGTGCTCGAGCTCGACGGTCACCTCGATCTGGGCCAGCGCCCCGGCCAGCGCGGGCGCGCCGTTGCCGGCCCTGTCCCACTCGACACCGGCGAACTTGTCGGCGCCGCTCACCGCGAACTGACGACACAGCGCGCTCTGGTCCTGCGCCAGGATGTTGATGCACAGGGCGCCCGCCTCGCGTAGCAGCGGCCAGCTGGTCGAACTCTTGGCCGGGCAGAACGACACGTACGGCGGGTCCAGCGACACCGACACCACCGACTGACAGGTGAAGCCGAGCGGTCGCGTGCCGTCGTGGGCGGCGATCACCGCGACGCCGGTCGCGAAGTGACCGAGCACTCTGCGTAGGTCCGCGGGTGCCGGGATACCGGCGTCGACGACGACGTTGTCCGCATTCATAGGGGTCCTTCCGAACGGAATTCGATGTTTCCCAGAATCCGGGAAGATCGGGGCGCGGCTCAAGACGGCCTCCCGGTCAGCGGTTGTTGACGGGTGAATTCCGACAATGCCGGTTGCTAGCATTCAGCAATGGCTACCCCTGACCCCGATACCGGCGTGCCGAATCTGCCGCCGACCAGCTGGGCGGTGCTCGCCATGCTCTCGTACGAGGAGGAGATCTCCGGCTACGACCTGAAGAAATGGGCCGATTGGAGCCTGCGCTACATCTATTGGACCCCGTCCTACAGTCAGATCTACGCCGAGCTGAAGAAGCTAGAGCAGCACGGCTTCGCGAGTTCGCGCCTCGACCCCGACAACACCATGCGCGCCAGGCGGCTCTACCAGATCACCGCGGAGGGTCGGGCCGCGGTGACCACGTGGTGGAACAAGGCGCCCGTCGATCCGTCGGTACTCAAACACCACGTGCTGCTGCGCGTCATGTTCGGCCATCTCGGGTCCCCGGATCGGCTCAAGCAGATCCTGCACGACCATATCGCCGATGTCGACAAACTCGCGCAACGCGCCGCGATCGATGCCGAAGCCGCGAAATCCGAACCGGGCTGGGCTTATTCGCAGCTGGTACTGCAATGGGCGCAGCGCCATTACGCGACCGAACGCGACCTCGCCCAGCAGTTGATCGATGACATCGACAACGCGGCCACCACATTGGCCGACGCCGAACACGACGACCGCGCCGAATACCCCCATCCGACGCCGGGACGTTGGCGCGAGATCGAGCAGCGTGTGCGCGCGGAAGAACTCGAGCAGCACGACCCGGCAGACTAGGCCGTGTTTCCAGTCCTGGCTCAGATCTTGAAGCGTCCCGCGAAGGCTCGCAAGGGAAGGTCCGCGCTGGTGATGATTCCGGCGGGCGCCGCGACCACCGAGGTGATGGCGTTGAGTGCGGGCAGCCCGGTCACGGTCATGCCGATCGAGGCGAAGTTGCTCGGATCCGACAGGTCGAACCCTTTGCGAGGAAAGATCATGTGCTTGCTGTAGATGTTGGGATCGCCGGTCACCTCAGTGATGTAGCAGCCCTTGATATTCCACGCCGGATCGGTGTGCGGGGTCATTTGCCATTCGAGATGTGATTCCACCCGCGCGACTCCGTCGACCATGCCCTGGTACTTGATGTAGTTGGCGCCCAATGACCCTTTCGGCAGGAAGTACCAGCCGAGATCGACGTCCTCGGTGCAGGCGCCGAGTTCGTACCCGAACCGCACTTCGTCGAGTTCGAGGCCGAAGGCATCGGCCATCAGGTAGACGGCGTCGGCGAAGACCGCGGTGTATTTGTGCAGCGATTCCCCGATCGTGGGATCGTCGATCGGGCGCCCGTACCCGACGGCCTTCCAGGTGTCGACCGAGTGGTGACACGAGACGTCGACCGATTCGGTGACGGTGATGTTCTCGATCTCGGAAACATCGGCGGTATGCACGATTCCGAGGATCTGACTCAGTCCCGGGTTCATGCCGGTGCCGTAGAAGGTGGCATTGCCGCGCTCGCACGCGGCCGCGATCACCTCGCTGACCTTCCTGCCGGAAGGGTGCGGATGGTTGGTGTCGCGGTGGAAACCGGTGATCCAGTCCGCGGTGGTCACCACATCGATGCCTGCCTCGAGGACTTTCTCGTAGAGGTCCTCGTCGGGAAATACTCCGTGAAAGGTGAGCACATCGGGTCGTGCGGCGATGATCTGCTCCACCGAGCCGGTAGCGGTTACTCCGATCGGACCGATACCGACGATCTCCCCGGCGTCGCGTCCGATCTTGTCGGGCGAATAGCAATGCAGTCCGACCAGTTCGAGATCGGGATGCTGCTGGATGCGGCCGATCATCTCGGTGCCGAGATTGCCGGTCGCCACCTGGAATACACGGACTCTGCCGGAGGTGCTCATGATGTGAATCCTTGTGTCGCGGGTCGCTGGTCGGGAGCTGTGGCTGCGCCGTTGTCGGGATAGAACTGGGCGGCCCACGCGCGCAACGCGGTGAACCCGTCGAATTCCTTGCGCGACAACGCTGGTGGGTCGGAATAGCGCTGATGCGCCCAAATGTGGATGTCGGCGGCGAACTGCTCGATCACGTAGGCGGCCATCGTCTTGCCGTAGGTGCTGATCTCGGGGCTGTCGTCGCCGGGTTCGCGTCCGATCCAGACGGTGAAGCGGACGTCGCAGGTGGCATCGTCGACCGGTGTCACCGCGGGCATGGTGCGGTTGTCGACCATGCCCCAACTCTTGGTGACCGTGCAGCCCAGGCCCGCGTTGATCGATTCGACTCCGCTGTTGACGTCGTTCTCGGCGATGCCGGCGTCGAAGGCGATGGTGAAGTCCACGAACGACACCGGCCCGGAGAAGTCGTGGCGAGTGAAATCCGGGACGAACGGTGTTTTGTGCACGAACTTGAAGTGGGCGAAGTCGACACCGTTCTCCAGCACGTACTGCGGATGGAGTTCCAGCTGCTGCCGATAGAGCGTCGCGACGGGTACCGGCTGGTAGTAGTCCTGGGCGGTCTTGTCGTCGCCGAAGTCCGCGAAGATATCGGGCACCTCGAAATAGGGGGCCCGGCCCTGGGTGTCGTACCAGATCCACACCGCCTCGTTGCGTTCCACCACCGGATAGCTGCGGATGCGGCGACCCTTGTTCGGATGGCTCTCGTACGGGATGCAGACATTGCGCCCTTCGCGGTTCCATTCCCAGCCGTGGAACGGGCACACCAGATTCTCGCCCTCGACATGCCCGCCGTAGCCGAGGTGGGCGCCCAGATGCTCGCAATAGGCGTCGAATACCGCGATCCGGCCGGAAGTCGAACGCCAGGCGACCATTTCGCGCCCGAAATACTTCATCCGGTGGACGGCGCCTGCGGTGATCTCGGCGCACCACGCCACTTGGAACCAACCTGTCGGCTCCATGGGCAGGGGTGTTTTGGCCATCGGAATCCTCCAGAGGCACCCGGTGCGTGCCGACGCGGTCATGGGCTGTTCGGTGTGATGCCGACCACAGAACGAAATTAGAATAGAACCCTCTATCAAAAAATACAAGAGGGTTCGGTGAAACTGGAACGGGCAGCTCGGAGCGGCTAGAGTCGAGCCTCGTGACAGGACCGGCGATCGGTGGGCGACGCGCGAACAGGCGTGGTATCGAATCGCGAGACAGCATGATCAAGGCGGCTATCGCCTCGTTGGCCACCGGCGATCCCGCAGCGGTATCGGGCAACCGCATCGCTCGCGATATCGGTGCCACCTGGGGTGTGGTCAAGTACCAGTTCGGTGATATCGACGGCCTGTGGGCCGCGGTGCTGCGCTACACCGCCGACAAACGCGGCGACCTACCCGCGAATCTGCGGCCGGACGGGACATTGCGCGAACGGGTCGCTGCCCTTGTCGACGCCATGGCCGTCGGCCTGCGCACGCCGGAATCACTGGCCATCGAGACGTTGCGCGCCGCGCTACCGCGCGAGCAGGCCGAACTCGAACGCGAGTTCCCGCTCACCGCCGCGGAATTGTCGTCGTGGAAACCGAACTGGGACGATGCCTGTCACCGTGCGTTCGCGGATCTGGGGGTCGACCCGGTCAGGGTGCGGCAGGTGGCCGCGCTGATCCCCGCGGCGATGCGCGGCATCACCTCCGAACGCACGCTCGGCACCTACGGCAACCTCGAGGATGCCCTCGCCGGGCTCACCGGCAGCATCGTGGCCTATCTACAGACCTGAGCCAGGCGCGCCCGATCGCGGGTAGCGTCGCACCGAAAAGGAGAGAAATCATGATCGCAGTCATCGCCGAGGTCACCGTCAAAGCCGGTGCGGGTGCGGAGTTCGAAGCCGTCGTCGCCGATCTCATCGAACAGATCAAGGCCAACGAGCCGGGCAATCTGACCTACCAATTGGTGCGTTCGCGCACCGATGCCGAGCACTACCGGTTCTTCGAACTGTATGCCGACGACGCTGCTGTCGAAGCCCACGGCCGGTCGGACCATTTCCGCGCGGCGGGCAAGTTGATGGCTCCCTTGCTGGCGGGTGCGCCGAAGATCGAGTACTTCACCGCGGTCTGAACCCGAACCGGCCGCGCCGGTGGTGAACTGGCCTCGATCTTTCTCGAGCCGACCGCGCCGACGACAAGACTGTCAATCCGTCGTGCTGGCGTGTGCCGCGATAATCCGCCAGCCATGCGTATCGTCGTGCACCCAGGAACGCGTGTAACGCATCCTGGCTCCGAAAGGCTCGCCGTTGACGGTCCCCTCGACGGTCCCGAGAAACCAGGTCACCCCGGCACGCCCGTCGGTGAGTACGCTCAGCTCTTCCTCGACCAAGGCCGTCATCACCTGCGTCCGGGTGCGGTGAAGCTCTAGGTCATCGGCCTTGGTGTAGGTGTCCGCGCCGAAGGTGAAGATCAACCGGTCATCCAGCAGATGATCCAGCGCCTGCACATCACCAGCAAGTTGCGCTGCCTGCAACCGGCGCTCAGCGTCGCGTAAGTTCTCCATGCGCCTCACCCTGCCAGCCGATGTCGTACTCGCGCCACGATGTTCGCGCTCGGCTGAGGCCGTGGCGACCGGCGCGAAGTGGCCTCGAATCGAGGGGATCGAGGTTCCAGGCGGGTCGCCATGAATTTCGGCGATCGGCCGAGGCTAGTGGTTTCGCTCGCCCCGGCCATCGGCGGATCCCGGGAGGTCGAGCATCTCGCGCACCATGGCCCAGATCTCTTTGCGTGCGGACACGGTGGCGGCCAGCGACGGGATGCTGAGGAATCCGTGGAACAGCCCGTTGTAGCGGCGATGCCGGACCGCGACACCGTCGGTTGCCAAGCGCTGGGCGTAGGCGTCGCCTGAGGCGCAGGGTGGGTCGAGTTCAGCGGTGATCACGACGGCGGGCGGTAGACCGGCGAGTGAGTCGGCCCTGGTCGGCACGAGGCGAACGTCGTCGGTGCCGTTCGGGGCGTAGTTCTGCCAGTACCAACGCATCGCGCTGGTCGTGTTGTAGTGGCCGGTGCCGAAACGCCGGTAGGACTCGGTCTCGAGATCGTCGTCGATCACCGGATAGATCAGGATCTGCCCCGCGAGTCGCGGACCGCCGCCGTCTCTGGTGGCGATGGCCACGGTGGCCGCGAGATTGCCTCCCGCGCTGTCACCGGCCAGTGCGATCCGGGCCGGATCACCGCCGTAGGAACCGGCGTTCTCCGCGGCCCACCGCAGCGCCGCGAACATGTCGTCGTGCGCCGCGGGGCCGGGATGCTCCGGTGCGAGCCGGTAGTCGACCGAGATCACCAGCGCGCCGACACCGGCCGCCATCGAGCGGCAGAACTCGTCGTGGCTGTCGAGATCGCAGAATACGAAGCCGCCGCCGTGGGCGAACACGATAACCGGCAGTGCCCCACCGTCGTGATGGGGACGGAACACGCGCAGTGGCAGTGGGCCGCCGGGTCCGTCGATCGTGAGGTCGCGCGCTCGGCGCATCTCGGGAAGTCGTTGCAGTGGAGCGCGTCTGGCGCGGAGCGCGGCGCGGACATCGGCCGCGGACATCGTGGCGACATCGGGGAATCCGGCGTCGAGCGTGGCGAGCATGGCCGCGACCTCCGGATCGGGAACCGCACCCGGCCCGGTGGTCGGGAAAGTTCGCACAGTCACTGGTCCTCCTGGTCTTCGGCGGCGCGATCGGCGGTCGAGCCCGTCGTCGGCCTCACCGTAGAACCGGTGCGGCGCGATCCGAACCGCGTTCTCCCACTGGGCGGAAACACCAGGTCGATGCCCGTCGACTCGGTCGACCGATAGTGGTCGCGGATGCGTCACCCGTTGTTCTGATTTGCGGTGCGCAGTGCGCGGTGTCCGGTAGTGGCGATGTGGTGGGCGGCGAGGTAGGCGAAGACGATCGCGGGTCCGATGGTGGCGCCGGGTCCGGCATAGGTGTAGCCCATGACCGGTGTCGCGGTGGTGCCCGCGGCGTAGAGGCCTTCGATGACGGTGTGGTCGGCGCGCAGGACTCGGCTGTGTGTGTCGGTGACCAGGCCGCCTTTCGTGCCGAGGTCGCCGGGCACCAGGCGGGCGGCGTAATAGGGGCCGGTGGCCAAGGCGCCGAGGTTGGGATTGGGGTGTTGACGGGGGTCGCCGTAGTAACGGTCGTAGGCGCTGTCGCCTCGACCGAAGTCCTCGTCGACACCGGTGCGGGCGAAGGTGTTGAACCGGTTCACCGTGCCGGTGAGTCGCTCGGCGGGCACGCCGATCTTGTCGGCGAGTTCGCCGATGGTGGCGGCGCGGGCGAGCACACCGGCATCGAACCAACGCCGGGGCAGGGATTGTCGCGGGGGAAGGCCCGCGAACAGGTAGCGGTTGCGGTAGCGCTGGTCGAAGATCAGCCAAGCGGGCAGGTTTTCCGCTGGACCGTCGCCCTGTCCGTATTCTCCGCCGTACATGCGATGTACGGCATCGACATAGGGCAATGATTCATTCATGAACCGTTGGCCGCGGTCGTTGACGATGAGGCTGCCGGGCAGATTCCGTTCAGCCAGGCAGAACCACGGTTGACGAGGTAACGGGATCGCTGGTCCCCACCAGGAGTCGTTCATGAATCCGGTCGCCGCGCCCACAGTGGCACCGGCAGCGATACCGTCGCCGGTGTTGGCGGCGGCGCCGACGGTCCACTCCGAGCCGATGGGTGCGCGCTGATGTAGTTGGCGGAGAGCAGAATTGCGTTCGAAGCCGCCACACGCCAAGATCACCCCGGCTCGCGCGGTGATGCGGTGTTCACGGCCGCCACGGCGCACGATCGCACCGGTGACTCGGTCATCGGTGCGGATCAACTCGAGAAGTGGGGTGTCGAGCAGCAGCGGGACCCCGGCGTCGAGCATCCCTGTCCGCAACATGGCGCTCAACGCCTGGCCGCGAGCGAGTAGGTGACGGCCTCGGACGCGAGCGGTGAGCCAGCGGGCGGCGATTCGGATCGCGTGCCAGGGCGCACGGGGATTGCGCAACCCGAGATGGATCTGACGGAAGTCGGCCTGGGTGAGCACGAAATTGCGGGGGGCCTTGGAGTAATCGGGTTCGAGGGTGGCCAACTCCGCACCAAGCCCTCGGGCGTCGAAGGGGGAAGGTTCGATGGAACGCCCGTGGCTGCGACCACCTTCGGCCTCGGGGTAGTAGTCGCTGTAACCAGGCACCCACCGCATCCGCAGCGGGCTGTGGGCAGTGAGGAAGTCGAATACCTGCGGCCCGTGGTCGATATAGGTGTCGATCTTGTCCTTGTCGACTGCTGGGCCGATGATGTCGGTCAGATAGGTGCGCGCGGCCTCGAGGTCGTCATCAGGCGCTTCCTGGCGCAGCACGGTATTGCCCGGAATCCAGACGCCACCTCCGGACCTGGCGGTGGATCCGCCCCAATGGGTGGCCTTTTCGACGACGAGTACCGAAAGCCCGTGGTGGGCAGCGGTGATCGCGGCGGTCATCCCGGCGGCGCCGGAGCCGACCACCAGTACGTCGACGGTGTCGGTATCGCTGTGTTCTGGGTGCATGACCGGTGGATTCCTATCTGTGAAATACATTGGGAGCCAAGGAGATCAAGCCTCGGCGCTACGCCATCGAGGGCCATGAACTGCGGCCAGCGCGGATTCCATACACATCGGCAGCGACGTCGCCGGGTCTTGTGCGTCGCGTAGCCATTGCAGGAGACCGAACTCCGCGGCCGCGAGCATCAGATGCACCAACAGTCCCGGCGTGGGATCGGCCTCGGGATCGCGTGACATCCGGTTGGCGACGAGTTCGACCAACCGGACCCGATGATCGGGCGGGATCAACGTGACCCGCTCCAGCAGGTGCGGTGCTGTCGTGAACGCCGCTCGCCACTGCTCGAGCTCCTCGACCGCCATGGACGTCGAACGCGCCAGGATCGCCCCAGCCAACGCGATATCGGCCGGCTCGTCTCCGGGCCGGGCCTCTAACAGGCCGGCGATACCGGCACCTCCTTCCCGCACCGGTTCGAGCAGCAGATCCTCCTTGCTCCGCACATGCCGGAAATACGTACTCGGCGAAACCCCCGCCTCTGTCGCGATCTGCTCGGTGGTCACCGCCTCGAACCCCGACCGTGCGAACAACCCGTAGGCCGCCCGCTGAATGTCGTCGCGAACCCGACGACGTTGCCGATCGCGCAATGACACCGCCCACCACCCTTCGAGAACCGTGCGACGAACTATCCACCGCATCACTGGTGAAAGTATCACTCGACATGACAGTCACTGTCAATATGGTTCTTAGTGTCAATAAGTTGGTCACGAATACGCCCTAGCGAGCGTCGGGTTCGAGTGACCGGCCCATGGCCGCGTTCTCCCACTGGGCGGAAACACCAGGTCGATGCCCGTCGGCGGCTGCCTACGGTCGGCGGATGGAAGCCACGAAGGTCTACGTGATCGACACCGTAGTGACGAAGCCGGGCCGCGCCAGAGAATTCGTCGACGCCTATCTGCGCGACTACGCGCCGGGCGCGCGAGAACGCGGCATGGTGCTGGAGCGGATCGTGGTGAGTCCGCCGGTGTGGTTCCCGGACGAGTCGAACACGGTCATCGCGAGTTGGGTGCTCGAGGGTGCTCAGGGCTGGTGGGCGATGACCTGGCAGGGGCGTCCCGACGAGTCGGTGCGGCAGTGGTGGGCCACGGCGGCGGACCTGATCGTCGAACGGACTCGCGCCACCGGTGCGCTCGCCGCCGATGTCGACAGGCTCGGCGATGTTTGAGGTGACGCGGCTGGTGCATCTCTCGCCCGACGTCGACCCCTGCGCACGTGACCGGTTGATGACCGGGCTGCGTGGAATCGCCGCTCCGGTGGCGCGCCGCGTGTTGGTCCAACCCACGTTGCCGGGAGTCCGCAACGGCGGTGATGTGCTGGTGCACCTGCGCTTCGACGAGTCCGCCGACTGGACGGGGACCACTGCCGAGGTGGACGCGTTGCTGAGCGAGACCCCGGTGGCCCACGTCGACGGCGTCGAATATCAGGGCGGCACAACGGGTATCGCCGAACCGGACGCCACCGGATCGGTGTACCGGGTCCTGCTGCTACGCGTCGCGCCGGGCACACCGCGCGCGACGATCGAGCGCTTCGAAGCGGACCTACTGCGGATGCCCCGCTACCTAGCGAGCATCCGGTCCTGGCAGTTGAGCCGGGTCGCGCGCGGTACCGGATCCTCGCCGTGGACGCATGTCTGGGAACAGGAGTTCACCGACCTGGACGGCCTCACCGGCCCCTATCTGATGCATCCCGTCCACTGGGCGTACGTCGACCGATGGTTCGATCCCGAATGCCCCGAAGTGATTGTCCGCGACCGTATCTGCCACAGCTTCTGCGTGAACAGTCCGGCCTGACCCCTCGCGCCGGTCGCCGCCCGCATCCGGGCCGGCGACTCGGCGAGGTGGTGGCTCAGGCTGTGCGCGGACCACGCTGATCCGCGTACGGACGCGCCGCCGGGCCCACCCCGAGCGGGCGGGGATGCTGCTGCAATGTCGGATGAACTCGCACCCGGCCGTCGTCGACATGGCGCCAGATATTGAGCGCGGTCGTGCGCACCGGCGCGCTGAGACGGTGATCGAACAGCATCCGATCCAGCGGCCCGCACACCGACACCGCCGCCACGGCGGCCTCGCCGAGATCGCCGATGGGCGCCGCGATACAGCCGAAGCCCGGCAGCGATTCCTCGCGTTCGACGGCGATTCCGTGCGCGCGCACCTTGTCCAGTTCGGTGTCGAGCTGGGCCTTGGTGGTGATCGAGTAGCGTGTGCGCGCGCCGGCCTGGCCTGCGAGGGCGTCGGCGACGCGGCGCTCGTCGGAGTAGGCCAGGATCGCTTTGCCGACCGCGGTGCAGGCGGCGGGACGCCTGCCGCCGACGCGGGTGGGTACCACCGCCGACAGCTCGCCGCCGACTTTGTCGAGGTAGACGACGTCAGGACCGTCCAGCACGGCCAGGTGTACGACGAACCCGGTGACCCGGTGCAGCTCGTGCAGGAACGGCATCGCCGCGCGGTGCAGCCGGTCCTGATGCACCGCCAGCGAGCCGAGCTCCATCAGCCGGATGCCGAGCTCGTAGTCGCGCCCTTCACGACGTAGCCAGCGCAGCTGCACCAGCCGATCGAGCATGCGATGCGCCGAGGATCGAGGTAGGCCGGTGCGCCGGACGATCTGGGCGAGGGTGAGCCTGCCCGGGCCGTCGAAGGCGTCGAGCAGCAGGGACGCGCGATCGAGGATCGCGCTCGGGGTGGTGGCCTCGGCCTGGATGACCATGAGCTCTCCATTCGGATCTACGAGCTGATGCCCACTCGCATATTTCGATTAGGCATATACCTATTCATACCATCCGTTGTGGTCGTTGTCACATGATTGGGCAGGTCCATATCAAGACGACGGCCCCCGGTCCGAGCGATGAGCTCGGGCCGGGGGCCGTCGTGGGGCGGGCGCGGGGTCTACATGGCCGCGAGCGGCTCGCTTCCGGACCAGTCGTGGCCCCAGTAGCTGTCGGCGGTGATCTCCTCAGCGCTGTAGGAGTTCTCGTCGACCCGCATGCCTTCGGTGCCGAACTCGATGTCCCAGCCGCCGGGCGCGCGGACGTAGAACGAGACCATCTTGTCGTTGGTGTGCCTGCCCAGCGTGGACGACACCGAGAAGCCGTCCTTGGTCACCCGGTCCAGCGCCTGGCCGACGGCGTCGAGGCTGTCGACCTCCACCATGATGTGCACCAGGCCGGGCGCGCCGCCGTGCGGAGCCGGGCACAGCGCCAGGCTGTGATGACGTTCGTTGACCCCGAGGAACCGCACCCGCATCGGGCCGTACTCCGGCGGCGCCGGGATCCGGAAGGCGCCGCGCGGCAGGAACCCGAGCACGTCGGTGTAGAAGCCGAACGCGCCGTTGGGGTCCATGGTCGGCAGCACGACATGGCCGAGGCCCTGTGCGCCGGTGACGAACTTCGCGCCGAACGGCGTCACCACCGGACTGTGGTCGAGCACCGCGCCGTGGAACACCTCGAGGGTGGCGCCGGTCGGGTCCTGGAAGGTGATGACCTCCTCGACCCGGCGCGCGTCGGCCTCCTCGACCGACAGCGGTTTCACCGCGATCCCCGCCGCCGTCACGGCTTCCTGCACGCGGAGCAGGGCCGCGTGGTCGCGGACTTCCCAGCCGATGGTCACGATGGCGTCGCTGTCGCCGGGCACGATCGTGATCCGCGCCGCGCGCTCGTCCATGCGCAGATACAGCGCGTTCTCGTCGGGCCCGCTGCCCTGCGCGAAGCCGAGCACCTCGAACGCGAACTTGCGCCAGCGTTCCATGTCGGCGGTCTGGATCTTGACGTAGCCGAGGCCTTTGATGTCTGTCATTTCCGTTGTCCTTCTCGGTATTCGGGTCAGATCATCGAGCGCAGGTTGTCCGCGGGCTCGAGACCGAGGGAGCTGACGGCCGAGGCGTGATACACCGTGCTCGGCACGTGGATGGCGTGGGCGAGGCCGACGTGCGCGTCGCGCCAGTAGCGCTGCAGCGGCTTGTCGATCCGCATGGCGTTGCCGCCGGAGCGGGCGAAGATCTGGTCCACGGCGGTGACCGCGCGCCAGGCCGCGCGGACCTGGGTGCGCCGGACCGCGGCCCGCTCGGCGAAGCCGATCTCCTTGCCGGCGTCGACGGCGTCGAAGATCTTGTCGGCGTTCGCGAGGAGTTCCTGGCGCGCGGCGTTGATGTCGGCGGCGGCCTCGCCGATGGCGAACAGCACGTACGGATCGTCCTTGACCGCGGTGCCCTGTGCGCCGACCCGGTCGCGCTGGTAGTCCAGGTGCGCGGCCAGCGCGCCCTCGGCGATGCCGACCACCGCGGAGCTGATGCCCAGCGGGAACATCGTCGACCACGGCATCTTGTACAGCGTCTCGGTGACCCCGTACTCCTTCTGCGCGGTGCCGTCGATGACGTGGTCGCCGTTCATCACCCGGTAGTCGGGCACGAACGCGTCCTTGACGATGATGTCCTTGGAACCGGTGCCCTTGAGGCCCACCACATTCCAGGAGTCCTCGACGATCCGGTAGTCCTGGCGCGGCAGGATCATGTGCAGCATCGTCGGCGGCATGGCCATCTTGCCCTCGGCGTCACCGAGCATGGCGCCGAGGAAGATCCAGTCGCAGTGATCGGTGCCGGAGCTGAACTGCCAGCGGCCGTTGAAGATGTAGCCGCCGTCGACCGGACGGGCGATGCCGGTCGGCGCGTAGGGCGAGGCCATCCAGGTGTCGTGGTCGTCGGCCCACACCTCGTCCTGCACCTTCGGGTCGGCGAAGGCCAGCTGCCACGGGTGCACGCCGACGATGCCGGCGATCCAGCCACTGGCCGGGTCGAGCGCGGCGGTAGCCATCACCGTCTCGGCGAACTCGCGCGGGTGCGCCTCGTAACCGCTGTACTTCTTGGGCTGGAGCAGGCGGATCGGGCCCGCCGTCTTCAGCAGCTGGGCCGTGGCATCGGGCAGCTGCCCGAGACGCTCCGCCTCCGGTGCCTGCTCGCGCAGCTGGTCCGCGATGGCGGCGATATTGTCGAGAACTCTGGTCATCTCCGATGATGCTTTCTGTTCGTGGTGGGGTGAGGGATCAGGACATGGTGTCGATGACGGCGCCGCGGGCGATGTTGTCGGCGACCTCGGCTTCCCAGCTCGTCACCGCGCGGTCGGTATCGATCTCGAACTCGAACCGCTTGGTCATGTCCTCGGTGACGTCGTCGACGTCGACATAGAACTGCTTGTACCAACGGCGCAGCTGATACACCGGGCCGTCTTCCTCCGACAGCAGCGGATTGTCGATGGGTGCCTTGTTCTTCCAGATCTCGACGTCCTGCTCGAAGCCGTACTCGACGCCCTGCGCGAACTGCGCCGCCATCGCGTCGGCGTCCTCGTCGGACATGCCCTCCGGCTTCTTCACCATCGCGCCGTACTGCAGCACGAACGAGTTCTCGTCGACCGGGTAGTGGCAGTTGACGAGCACGGTCTCGATGGTCATGCCCTGCGCCTCGCTCCACAGCCAGTCGAGCATGTAGGACGGACCGAAATACGACGCGTCCGAGCGCAGGGTGGAATTCGGATCGTCGTAGCTGGTGCCGACCGTGATATCCATGCGCGGGGTCGAGCGCATGTACTGGGTGGCGACGTGACCCTCGAAGACGTTCTTGAAATAGCGCGGGAACGAGTAGTGCACGTAGAAGAAGTGCGCCATGTCGACGACGTTGTCGACGATCTCGCGACAGTGCGAGCCCTCGATCAGAATCGAATTCCAGGTCAGGTCGGTCCATTCCGGTGTGCCGTAGCCCTCGATCTCGGGAATGGTCACCTCGTCGGTGGGCTTGCTGCCCTGTGGGTCGTGCCAGACGTAGAGCTGGCCGTTGCGTTCGAGCGTCGGCCAGGTGCGCGTCTTGGCCAGCGGCGGGACCCGGCGCGCGTACGGAATGGCCGTGCACTTGCCGTTGCCGCCCCAGCGCCAGTCGTGGAACGGGCAGGCGATCGAGTCGCCCTTGATGGTGCCGTGGGCCAGGTTCCCGCCCATGTGGCGGCAGTAGCCGTCGAGTACGTGCAGCGCGCCGTCGGATTCGGACTGGAACACCACGAGCATGGTGCCGAAGGCCTTCACCTCGTGCGGGTTGCCGTCGCGGAACGACGAGAGCAGGCCGAGGCAGTGCCAGCCGCGCGCGAAGCGGGTGGGCGCGGCAGCAGCCTCGATCTGTCGGTAGTCGGCGGCGTCGGGTGTTCGGCCGTTCGGCGGGTTCTCCGGCATCGAAACCTCCATGTTCGGACGGAGTGGGGATGAGCTGCGCCGATGGTCGCGCTGTGCGCGGGGGTTCGGGCCGTCGCGTTCCCGGTCAGCGGACATGTTTTCGGCGCGGTCGACCCGGCGTCCCGATGAGTGGGAGCGGAACCGATCACAACGCGCGCGGCGGCCCTACCGTGACGGCATGCTCCTGGAAACCGATGCCATCCGGCTGTTCGCCGAGGCGGCGCGCTCGCACAACCCGGCCTACCGGCTCGCCGATCGGCCGGTGGTGCCGCCGACTTTCCTGCCCGCCGACGGATTCGCCTCCGGCGTGGGGGAGCGGGTCGAGACCGATCATCGGTTCTTCGGTCCGCCGCCCCGCGCGGGTGACCAGCTGACCGCGATTCGCGCGGGAGCCACCACCGACCAGCCCGCCGCCGTCGCCACGGAGTCGCTGACCCGTTACTTCGACCGCACCGGCGGTCTGGTCGCCGAATCCTGGGCGGCGGCGGAAACCTTTGCGGGCGAGCAGGTTTCACCACAGGCCGCGGCTCTGTTGGCGACCTATGCCACCGACTGGCTCGGGGCCGAGGCGATCCGCCGATTCCGCACCAGGTCGGTGCGACCTCTGCCGCCCGGTGACGTCATGTCCTGTTCAGGGCGCGTCACGCAGAGCTATGTGCAGGACGGCGAATCGCGCGTCGATGTCGCTCTGGCCGGCGCCGATGCCGCGGGCAATGTCGTCGTGCGGGCGTGGGCGACGTTCGCGGTGACCGATGACGCGACTCCGGACCCGGCCGGGCGGCCCGCAAACGGGTAGTCGACTACTCGTGAGGATGTCTCCGGCGGCGGCGACGATGGTGTTCGAACTACCGATACACCACGTCCGCCTGCTGGAAGGGGCACCCGATGACCGCCAACGTGGCTACCGCGTCGACGAACGGTAGCGCGAGCGACACGCTGCGCACCGGATACGACCCGGACTTTCTCGGGCCCAGGGTCGAGGTCCCGGAACTGGATGCCGCGGTCCGCGCCGACGCGGTTCGCCTGGACGGCTCCGACGTCATCGACTACACGCACTTCTCGTTGGCGTTGAGCACGCCGCGACGGTTCGCGTTCTGGGTGGCCTGGAACATCGACGGCGCCGCGATGCGGAAACTGCCCCGCACCGGCATCGACTTCGTCAAAGATCCGCGTATCCCGGCCGAGGTGCAGGTGGGAAACGAACTGTACCAACGGAATCGGCTCGATCGTGGACACCTGGCGCGGCGCGCGGATCTGCTGTGGGGCACCGAGACCGAAGCCGAGCAGGCCAATATCGACTCGTTCTTCTACACCAACATCACCCCGCAGATGGACGACTTCAACCAGAGCAGCCGCGCCGGTGTATGGGGGCAGCTCGAAGACGCGGTCTTCGCCGACGTCGAGATCGACGACCTCAGGGTGAGCGTCTTCGGCGGACCCGCCTTCCGCGCCGACGACCAAGTGCATCGTGGCGTGGCGTTGCCGCGGGAGTACTGGAAGGTGATCTGCTTCGTGGCGGGAAACCGGCTGCGGTGCAAGGTGTTTCTCCTGACCCAGCACCTCGACGAACTCGAAGCGCTCGCGCTCGACGAGTTCCGTGTCTTCCAGGTAGCGGTGCCCGAGATCGAACAACGAGCACGCTGCCGATTCCCCGCGGCCCTGCACATCGCCGACACGTTCGTGACCCAGGAGTCGGTCGACGGCCGTCGTCCGCTCGAGTCGACGGCCGACATCAGCTGGTAATTCGTACCGGACGCCGAGGACGGCAGGGTCAGGACGTCGCGGCCCGCTGCGCCGCGACGCGCGCCCACACCTGCGGATCGGTGCGCGGGCCGCCCGGAGTGGCTGCGCCGTATCGTTGGATCTGGGCGTCGATGTCCAGTGGCGCGGTCAGCGAGGTGCCCGGCGCGAGTGCGGCCTCGACGTGTTCGTCGGGGACCAGCCAACACACCTCGAACTCGATGCCGTCGGGGTCGCGGGCGTAGAGCGCTTTGGTCGACCCATGGTCACTGGCCCCCGTCAGCGCGTGCGCCGCCGCCAGGCGGTCCCGGACGGCTACGAGCTCGGACAAAGTGTCCACTTCCCACGCGACGTGATAGAGCCCGACCGAGCCCGTGGGCCCGGCCGCGGGTGTCCTGGCCTGGAAGAGCCCGAGGTCGTGGTCGTTGGCCGAGCCGGGGGAGCGCAGAAACGCGCCGCCGGGAAATCCTTCGGGGAGCCGCTCGAATCCGAGCACGTCCTCGTAGAACGCGATACTGCGCGGCAGATCCGCGACGAACAGCACGATGTGGTTGATTCCCCGCATCTCCGGTGGCCTCCTCGATCGAAAGTTCTCGCCTCTTGACAGTCCCACGCCGGTGGCGACGACACCACCGGATGACCGGTAAGCGGGAGACTTCCTGACCGCCGTCGCCGCCCCGCTGCGGTGGAGCGCCGCTCAGTCGGGTGTGGAGCCGGGCAGGTGCGGATCCATCCATCGCAGCATCCGGTCGACCGAATCCGCGCAGTCGCCCTCCGATCCGGACTCGGCCCACTCGATCAGCGCGGCGAAGGTGGCGGACTGATAAGCGGTCGCGATGGCCCGGCAGACGGCGGCGGGGGAGCCGGGCAGTCGGTCGGCCAGGTAGCCCGACAGCGTATCGATCCACGGCCGGTAGATCCGGGGAGCGGTCGCAGCCAGCTCGGGTTCCGAGGAGATCAGCCGCAGCCAGCCCGCGGCCAGCTCCTGGATCTGCGGATCGCGGGATACCGATTCGACGATCGCGGTCCGGACGACCACCGCGGGCGGTTCCTCGGGGGCGGCGGCGCCGAGTGCGGATTGCAAACGCTCCGTCGCGGGCGCGACGCCGATCCAGGCGATCTCGGATCGGGACGAGAAGTGCCGCAACAGGGTACGGGTGCTGATCCCCGTGGCCTCGGCGAGATCGTTCCAGCTGGTGGTGGCGAAACCGCGCTCGGCCCACAGACGCAGCGCGCCGGCCGACACGGCCCTGGTGTCCAGCACGGAGGGACGGCCGGGGCGGCGGGGCGCTGGCTGGGTCATCACGAAAGCCAAACAGTTTTGGCGAAGTGTGTCAATATCGGTGAGACTTCACCGAAAAACAGGAGAAACAGTATGGATTTCGTCAACTTGTCCGCGATCGTCACCGGTGGTGCGTCGGGTCTCGGCTTGGCGACCGTGCAGGAACTGCACGCCAAGGGCGCCAAGGTCGTCATCATCGACCTCCCCTCGTCCAACGGTGCGGCCATCGCCAAGGAACTGGGCGAGGGCGCGGCTTTCGCGGCCGCGGACGTGACCGATGAATCGGCGGTAGGCGCGGCCCTCGACGTCGCCGAATCGCTCGCGCCGCTGCGGATCGCCGTGAACTGCGCGGGCATCGGCAACGCGATCAAGACGGTCGGCAAGAAGGGCGCGTTCCCGCTCGCCGATTTCACCAAGGTGATCAACGTCAACCTCGTCGGCACGTTCAACGTGATCCGGCTGGCCGCCGAACGCATGGCGTGCACCGACCCGGTCGGTGAGGAGCGGGGCGTCATCATCAACACCGCCTCCGTCGCCGCCTACGACGGCCAGATCGGCCAGGCCGCCTACTCCGCGTCCAAGGGCGGCATCGTCGGCCTGACCCTGCCGATCGCGCGTGACCTGGCGAGCTACAAGATCCGCGTCGTCACGATCGCGCCCGGACTGTTCCGCACTCCGCTGTTCGAGACATTGCCGGAGGAGGCGCTGCAGTCCCTCGGCGCGCAGGTGCCGCACCCCTCGCGCCTGGGGCAGCCCACCGAGTTCGCCGCGCTGGCTCGCCACATCGTGGAGAACCCGATGCTCAACGGCGAGACCATCCGCCTCGACGGTGCCATCCGGATGGCGCCGCGCTGAGTCGATCTGTGCGACAACGGCATCCGGCCGGGCAGTGCGCCCGGACGGATGCCGTTGTCACTCGGCCGCCCCGGTGATATTGCGGGCCATCCCGCCGAAGATGATCGCGTGAAAGGGACTGAGGGACTTCCAATAGAGGTGCCCGGCCAGTCCGTGTGGTTCGAACAGGGCACGCTGACGGTAATGCGCGCCGCCGCCGTCGGCCGGGGTGACCGACAGCTCGAGCCAGCCTCGTCCGGGCACGCGCATCTCCGCGCGCAAGCGCAGCAACCGTCCGCGGTCGAGGTGTTCGACCCGCCACCAGTCCAGCGCCTCGCCCACGTGCAGGCGATGTGGGTCGCGCCTGCCGCGGCGGAGGCCGACGCCGCCGGACAGGCGGTCGATCCACCCGCGCAGTGCCCAGGCCAGCGGGAAGGAGTACCACCCGTGTTCGCCGCCGACGGCTTCGACGACGGCCCACAGCGTGGCCGGGTCGGCGGTCGTGTCCCGCTCGCGCACATCGCTGTAGAGCGTGCCGCCGGACCAGTCCGGATCGGTGGGCAGCGGATCGGACGGGGCATCGGCCAGGCCGGCATCCGACCATCGGGTGGGCACGTCCCGATCGCGAATGCGGTGCAGTGCCAAGCTCACCGCGCCGAGATAGGACGTGAGCCCCTCCGGTGGGTCGGGGATGTGGTCGGCGATGCGGTGCTCCGCGCAGACCACGTCGTTGACGAGCGATTCCATCAGCGGCACGGCGAGTGCGCGCGGCACCGGGGTGACCAGGTTGACCCACTGCGCCGACAGCCACGGCGTGAGTACCGGCACCGGCAGGATCACCCGCCGGGGCAGCCCCGCCGCCACGGCGTAGCCACGCATCATGCCCTCATAGGTGAGCACATCGGGCCCGCCGATATCGAAGGCGTCGTTGACGGTATCGGGGAGGTCGGCGGCGCGCACCAGATAGTGCAGGACATCGCGCACCGCGATGGGCTGGATCCGGCTGCGCACCCAGCGCGGCGTCACCATGACCGGTAGCCGTTCGGTCAGATACCGCAGCATCTCGAAACTGGCCGAGCCCGAACCGATGATCACCGCCGCCCGCAGCACCACGGCGGGCGTCGGCGCGTCCAGCAGGATCTGTCCCACCTCCGCGCGTGAGGCGAGGTGGCGCGACAACTCCTGGCCGCTGGGCGTGATGCCGCCCAGATACACCGATCTGGTCAGGCCCGCCCGCGCGGATTCGGCCGCGACCAGGCGCGCCGCCTCACGATCCACGTTCTCGAAATCGGCGCGGCCCAGGGAATGGACGAGGTAGTAGAGCACTTCCTGTCCGTCCAGCGCGGCACGGACGTCCTCGGCCCGGGTGACGTCGCCGCGCACGACCTCGACCTGTTCCCGCCACGCCGCGTCGACGAGTTTGCCCGGGTCACGGGCCAGCACCCGGACCGTGTGCCCGGCATCGAGCAGTTCCGGAACGAGTCGGCCACCCAGATATCCGGTGGCGCCGAACACTACACAGCGCATAGCGGTTCACTCCTGTCCGACGAGTCACAGCACGGGGTTCGACAAGACATCGACGGCCTCCTCCAGAGAGCTGAGCCGCCGCCCGATCACGACGTCCGTCCAGCCGGGACCGGCGGACATTACCGGACCTTGCCCCGCGACCGCGTGAAGCGCGGCGGGTGCCGCGGTCGCGGGCGTCTGCGACCACAGCACGACGACGGCGGGACGCGTCCGCCGCGACAACGATTGGGCCAGCGCGTCATCTGGCACATTCGCACCGAGAAGCAGTGCGGCCCTGCCCTTCTCGGCGAGTGCGGCACGCAGAATCTCGAGCGGTAGCACATGGTGTTCGCCCGCGGTGCAGGCGAGGACGACCTCCGGCTCTCGACCCGCATCGGTCAAGGGCGGGACACAGCGATGCAGACTGGTCGTGATCGCCCACGACAGCAGGTGTTCGACGTCGATGTAGCCGCGGCCCTGCTGCTGACGAGTCACGATGTGCTCGAAGGCGGGTCGGCACAGCTGGTTCCAGGTGGGCACGACGCCGTGATGGGTGATGTGCGCCGCCAGCAGGTCCAGCAGCCGGGAGATGTCCATGTTCTCGGCGGCGATGATCACCGGATCGACCGCGCCGAGCTCCGGCTCGGGGGCGCGCACGGTGCGCGCGGCCTGCGCGGCGCTTCCCGGAGTGGCGCCGGCCCTGACCAATTCGACCATTTTGGTGGCCACGGCCAGGTCGGCACCGGTGTAATGGCGGTGCCGACCTGGCAGATGCCCGCGCGGGCCGAGGTCGTAGCGCTGATTCCAGCTGCGCAGGGTGGCGACCGGAACTCCCAATAGGCGCGCGACGGTGCCGACGGTCAGCTCCGTCGCCGCCTGAGGGCCGTCCGGCGTGGCCGTCATGGCCGGTGAGCGCCCCGTTCGAGCACCGGCCGGGTTCTCCCGCGACGCTCGTAGACAGCGCCGACCAGACACAGCAGTCCCCACGTCGAGGTCACCGCGAGAGTCTTGCCGAGTTCGGGACGGCCCCTCAGCGCGTGGGCGAACACGGCGGTATCGGCGGCGTCCGAGCCGATCCGCACGAAGGCGGCCACGGTGCGCGCACGGGCGCCGGTCGCCGTGACCGAGGCGAGCCCGGAGAGCACATCGCGCAGCGCGACAGAGCGGGCCAACGCGCGCAGTTCGGGTTCCTCGCCGGTGCCGAGCCCGCTGGGTCGCAGCAAGATCTCGGGACGGACGGTGACCGCGACGCCGTAGGCCGCGGTCGCGACGCCGAGGATCCGGGAGGGCGTGGTCGGGTTCATCGCGCCACCACCGCATCGAGCTCGGCCGACGAGCGCCGCCGGAGGATCAGTTGCAGCGCATCCAGGTACCCGGAGCGGAAGCCGGCTTCGGAGTAGGCGAGATACAACCGCCACATTCGCTGGAAGACCTCGTCGAAACCCAGTGCGGTGACCTGGGCGTCGGCGGCGGTGAACCGGTCCTGCCACAGTCGCAGGGTGTGCGCGTAGTGCTGTCCCATCGCGCTCCGATCCACCTGTTCCAGGTCGGTGTGGCGCGAGAGCAGTTGCGCCAGTAGTTCTTCCGAGGGGAGGAAGCCGCCGGGGAAGATGTACTTCTGCACCCAGGTGTGGGTCGCGCGGCTGGCCAGCATCCGATCGTGCGGCATGGTGATGACCTGCACCGCGACGTGACCACCCGGCGCGAGCAGTCGCTCGAGCACGGTCAGGTAGTCCGCCAGGTACTCGTAGCCGACGGCTTCGATCATCTCCACCGAGATCACCGCGTCGTAGCTGCCGTCGACATCGCGGTAGTCGCGCAGTTCGATCGTCACGCGGTCGGCGAGGTGGGCCGCGGCCACGCGCTGCTGGGCCAGCACGAGCTGTTGCGCCGAGAGCGTCACGGAGCGGACGGTCGCGCCGCGCTGCGCGGCTCGGATGGCGAGTTCGCCCCAGCCGGTACCGATTTCGAGCACGGAGGTGCCCGGTCCGACGTTCGCGGCGTCGAGCAGGCGGTCGATCTTGGCGTGCTGGGCGGCGGCGAGGTCGTCCCACTCCGGGGCGGGGTCGAGCCGGTCGAACAGCGCCGACGAGTACGTCATGGTCTCGTCGAGGAACAACGCGAAGAAGTCGTTGGACAGGTCGTAGTGGTGCGCGGCATTGCTGCGGGCACCGGCGGGCGTGGCCCTGGTCCGGCTGGGTTGTCCGGGCAGGAACAGGGGACGCAGTGCTTGCAGCGGCGCCGGGACCAAGGCGCTCAGATCCGAGGCCAGCACGGTGAGGACCGCCGTCGGGTCCGGTGCCGACCAGTCGCCCGTCATGTACGCCTCGCCGAATCCGATGAGGCCGGTCGCGCCGAGCCGGGTGGCGAACGCGTCCGGATCGTGCAGGACCATCCGCGGGGCCGTCGGGTCGTCGACGCCGCCGCCGAACATCGTGCCGTCGGGCAGTTCGACCCGCAGCGCGAGCCGTTGCGCGGCCCGGCGGAACAAGGCCGCCGCCACCAGCCGACCGGCGCCGGCGCGGACCCCGCGAGGCACCTCGGCCAGGTGCGGCCATCGGTCGACGAACGCGGTGACGGGCGGCGCACCGCAGGTGGAGATGGTGGTCATGGCAGAGCCTCCTGGGAGAGATGCGGTGTGCGTGGCACGATCGGCAGACCCCGATGCCACAGGCGTAGGCCCTGCCATCGGATGCGCGCGGCGATGCGCCAGGTTTCGATCGGGTGCGCGAGAACCGCGCTGGTCACAGTGCGGCGGGTCGCGGGGCGGACGAGGCCGCGGACGGTGGCGTCGAAGGTGGACCGGCCGTCTGGTCCCTCCAGCGATATCGCCAACCGCAGCCGGGTGTCGGGAACCGGGAGACGCAGCCGGTAGCGCCCGGTCACCGGGTTGAACGGCGAGACGTAGAACTCCTTGGCGACCGACGGATTCGGCTCCGGCGAGACGAGATAGCGATGGCGTTCACCGTAGGTGTTGTGCACTTCGGCGAGCACGCACCGCAGGGCGCCGGTGTCGTCGTGGCACCAGAACACGGTGAGCGGGTTGAAGACGTAGCCGAAGATCCGCGCGTTGGCGAGCATGAGTATCTGTCCGCCACGCAGATCGATGCCCTGCTGGGTGAGATGGTCGACGACGTTGTCGCGCAGCGTGGCCGATGGATCACCGAGATGGTCGCGGGCATGGAAGCCGGCGAACGGTCGCAACGGCCAGGGCAGGCTCGGCAGTTCATCGAGGTCCACGAGCCAGCTGTAGCTGCGATACGCGAACAGGTGCCGCACCGGTTCGCGACGCGAATGGCGGATCACCGTGCGTACCAGCCGGGCTCGGGTCATCGCACCTCCTGCTTGACCGCCGGGGCGTCGGCGGGACGCGGTTGCCACACACCGCCGATGCGTTCGGCCGCGCGCAACCCCGACAGCGCGCCGTCCTCATGGAATCCCCACCCGTGGTAGGCGCCTGCGAAGGCCACGGTCTGGTCGCCGATCTCGGACAGCCGCCGTCGGGCGGCCATCGAACGCGGCGTGTACTGCGGGTGTTCGTAGGTCATCGTGGCGACGACCGTGTCCGGCGCCACCCGGTCGGCGTCGCCGAGAGTCACCAGGAACCGGCGATCGACGGTGGCGGGCAGCCGGTGCAGCCGGGTCAGGTCGTAGCTCACGAGCACCCGGTCCGGCGAGGAATCACAGTGCGGCAGTCGGTAGTTCCACGACGCGCGGGCCGCGGTGCGGCGGGGCAGCACGGACTCGTCGGTGTGCAGCACGGTGTGGTTGGTCGAATAGGTCAGGGCGGCGAGGATGTCGGATTCCGCGGTCGTCGGCCGATCCAGCATCCGCAACGCCTGACCGGGGTGGGTGGCGATCACGGCGGCGTCGAAGTGGTCCACCCGATCGGCGTCGTCGCGGACCTCGACCGAGCCCGCGGCGCGGTGCACGGCCCGCACCGGCACCGCCGTGCGCACCTCCTGCACGCCCTCGGCGACCGCTCGCACATAGGTGGCCGAGCCGCCGGTGACGGTGCGCCAGGTGGGCGAGCCGAACACGGTGAGCATGCCGTGGTGATCGAGGAAGGTGAACAGATAGCGGGCGGGGTAGCGCAGCGCGAGATCCGGCGGGCACGACCAGACCGCCGCCACCAGGGGAACCAGGAAGTGCGCGGTGAAATAGTCGGAGAAGGCGCCGGCTCGCAGGAATTCGCCCACGGTGCGCAGGTCGTCGCCGTGGTCGATGTCCAGTTCGGCGCGGGCCAGGCGGTGGAAGCGCGTGATCTCGCCGAGCATTCGCAGATAGGAGCCGCGGGTCAGGGACCGCGGCTCCGGGAAGATCCCGCGCAGCCCCTTGGCGCCGGCGTATTCGAGTCCACAGCCGTCACAGCGGATCGACATCGACATGTCCGAGTCCTGCGTGCGTACGCCCAGCTCGCCGAACAAACGCTGCAGGGTCGGGTAGGTGCGGTCGTTGTGCACGATGAAGCCGGAATCCACGCCGAGCCACTCCCCGGTGCCGTCGGCGCGGGAATTCACCCGATGGGTGTGGGCATGGCCGCCGAGGCGAGCATCCGCTTCGTAGAGCACGACTTCACAGGTGCGGGCGAGCACCCAGGCCGCGGTGAGGCCGGCGACCCCACTGCCGATCACGGCCACCCGACGTCGATCACCGGTCATCGCTTTTCGCTTCCCCGGACCGCGACCGGTAGGTCCGGCGAATCCGCGATGTGTCGTTTCCTGCTGGGCGAGGTGGGGGTCATGACGTCCTCCGGAGTTCGGTCGGCCGGCGGACTGTCCGGCTCACACTTTCGACGCTACCATTGAAACGACGCACAAACGATGCATAGCATGTCAGTCGATCGATCAGGCAGGGGCTCACGATGACCACTCACCTTCCGAGCTTCATCGACTCCGCACTCGACCGCACCGTCGTCCCCGGTTACAGCCGGATCGGCTTCCAGGTGCGAAGCCGAGGGTGGCCGCCGTTCGCGCCGCAGGCACTGCGGGGCCGGACTGCCATGGTCACCGGTGCCAACTCCGGCATCGGCAAGGCGATCGCCCTCGGACTGGCCGAACTGGGCGCCGCGGTCATCTTGGTGGTGCGCAATACCGCGCGTGGGATCTCCGCGGCCGCGGAGATCGCCGAGGCTGTTCCCGGCGCTCTCGTCCAGGTGCGGCGATGCGATGTCGCCGACCTGGCGGACGTACGGGATTTCGCTGCCGATTTCGTCGGCCGGGCCGACCAGGTGGACATACTCGTCCACAACGCGGGAGTCATGCCAACCACCCGCACCGAGAGCCGACAGGGATACGAGCTGTGTGTGGCCACGCACGTCCTGGGACCGCTGCTGCTCACCGAAATGCTCTCACCGGCACTGCAGCGCGCAGGGGACGCGCAGGTGGTCCTGATGTCCTCGGGTGGCATGTACGCCCAGGCCGTTCATCCCGACGATCTGGAGTACCGCACCGGCGACTATCGCGGCGCCACCGCTTACGCCCGCTCGAAGCGGATGCAGGTCGCGCTCACGCCGATGCTGGCCGAACGTTATTTCGGAGCGGGCATCGCGGTGCACAGCATGCATCCCGGCTGGGTGAACACTCCGGGTGTCGCCACCTCACTGCCCAGGTTTCGGGCGCTGACCGGCCCCCTGTTGCGCACGCCCGCCCAGGGGGCCGACACCGCGATCTGGCTCGCCGCCACCGACGGCTTGCCGTCCGGACTGTTCTGGCACGACCGCATGCCGCGGCCCGAGCACTACTCGCGGCGCACCATGGAGTCGGCCGCCGACCGCGATCGCCTGTGGGAGTTCTGCGCGAGTGCGACCGGCGTGACCGCGGGCAAGCCCTGATCGTAGCTCGAGGTAACGATGCGACTTCGATGCGATAAAGGGATGGGTCATGGTCGCGGAGGCCGTGCGGAGTGAGGCTCGGTTCGGCAGATGAGCGGGCGCTGCCGCGACCTTTGGGATGGGTCGAAGACGGCGGAGGGTGCCTTGATGCAGAATGTGAAGGTGAACGATAGACCTGAGACGAAGTTTGGGGTGTTGGCTGCTGTGGGACCGATAGCTGTCGCGACACCTGTCCGCGGTTAGTTCGATGTCGGCAGGAAACCGGGGCAGGGTTCACGATGGGACCTGATGAAGACCGTTTCGATGCGGTGGAGCGGCTGCGTCGGAAATGGGAAGAAGCCAAGGCCGCCGAGGACGGTTCCGGTGCGGCCGCGGGCGCTGCATCGAATGTCGTCCGGCTGCCGAGACTGCCGCGACGAGGTCGGGAGAAGGTCGACGAAGCTCGACCTCGGCCGTGGCCCGCGGAGGAAGTCGACGATCCGGCGCCGACCCGACCGGTGACCCGAGCGGAATTGCAGGGCGAGACGGGTGCGTGGCTGTTCCATGGGGCGGCGCTGTCCGCGGCGCAGGCCGACGAGAACCCCGAACACGAAGGCAATGTCATAGATTTCGGCGCGTCGCGTCGGAAGCGTACGGGGGCCGATTCTCCGCCCGGGCGTGCTCGGCCGAGGGCGATGCCGCGCAGAATCGGGACCGGCGACAATCCCGGCGGCGAGGCCGACACCGCACCGACGGACCGACCCGAGCGGTAATCGCGCGGATCAGGCGATCCCCAGGACGCTCTCGGGTGCCGGGGCGAACGTCGACTCGAAATGACGGATGAGATCGTCCGGGGTGGCGGGGGAAGCGGCGTAGCCGAGGTAGCCGTCGGGGCGCACGACATAGGCCGCGCCGGCGGCGCAGTGGTATCGCCGGGCGAAGTCGCCGTCGCTGTCGCGGATGACCGGGAGGATCGTCGGGGCGATGGTGGCCCCCGGACCCGCGACGAGGTAGATGTCGAGGTGGTCGTCGGTCAGTTTCCGGAGCAGCCCGGCGTGGCGTTCCATCTCGGTGAGAGTGGCTGTGTCGCAGGTGTTGTCGACGTACCGGAGCAGCGTGTGCCCTGGTCCGGCGAGCAGCGGGAACAGGCGGAAAGGTGACGTCACGCCGTCTCTGGTCAGCCCGGTCGCGTCGGGAGCGCGGCTGCCCGCGAGGGGAGAACGCGCGCCAGTGGGGGATTCGGTGACAATGGGGCTGTCCCGGTAGTCGATCAGCAGCTGCGCCTCGCGCAGCAGAACCCGTTCAGGATCCGATTCGTCGGCGCCGATCCCGTCGCGGGCGTGCCGGACGGTGCGGCCGACCACCTCCTCGCCGACCGGCCTGCGCTCGGCGTCGTAGCTGGCCAGCAACGACGGCGCGGCCACCTCCGCGACCGCCAGCGCCAGCTTCCACGCGAGGTTGTGGGCGTCCTGGATGCCGGTGTTCATGCCCTGGGCGCCCGTGGGCGGGTGGATGTGGGCGGCATCGCCCGCGACGAAGACCCGTCCCCGGCCGTAGGCGTCGACGATGCGATGGCTGATCCGGAAGACCGAGGACCAGCGCAGATGCGAGGCGGTCGTCGGCTCGGGTGAGAGCCGGTCGAGCACCGCCTGGATATCGGCCAGGCTGGGGCCGGGCCCGGTGCCGAGTCCGTGCTCGATCTTGTCGCTGCCGACGGAGGTGTCGATCTCGAGTTCCGGGGGAACCCGCATCGACACGCGGTAGCGGTGGTGGCCGGGCAGCGGGATGCACACCAGCACGTCGTCGGTGACGCCGTTGGTCTGGTGCATCGACCGCACGTTGTAACCGTGCGGCTGTGACCAGTCCAGCTCGACATCGCCGAGCATGTACTGCTCATCGAAGGCCGCACCCTCGAACGTCAGACCCAGCGTCTTGCGGACGGTGCTGTGCGCGCCGTCGCAGCCGACCAGATACCGGGCCCGCACCGTGTGCTCGCCCTCGGGTCCGGCGAGCACGGCATCCACACCGTCCTCGTCCTGGGTGAACCCGACGAGCCGGACCCCGCGCTCCACGCGCGTGCCCAGCGACTCGAGGTGTCGGCGCAGGATCCGCTCTGTCTCGTACTGGGGCAATCCGAGAAACCCGAAAGGGATCTCGGGCGGCAGCGTCAGATCCATTCGGTCGGCCTCGGCGCCGTTGACGTACACGATCTGACCGCGCATCAGGATCCCGGCGTCGAGGACCTCCCGCAGGACGCCCATCGCCTCGAACAGTTCCAGCGTGCGGGGTTGGATGCCCACCGCTTTCGCGTACTGCGGCGGATCGGACTGCGCGTCGACGATCCGGCACCGCACACCGTGTCGGACCACCTCCACGGCGGCCGCCGACCCCACCGGACCTGCGCCGACGATCAGAACATCGGTATCGAACATGCGACATCACCTCGCGCTGGAAGCCCCCGCCTCATGTTGGTCCGCTGATCGTACGCCTGGCGCCGACCCGCGAAATGCCTTCGACGAACGGGTCGCGAGCCCTCCTCGGACGCAGCCGATATCGGCATGTGCTGCGACGATGCACCGAGTGCCATCCAGGGGGGTACTGGTTACTGTACTCGGTGGTATGTTCGCTCGCGCGGTGCCCGCGACGATGCGGGCCAGGGAAGGGCTCGAGCATGGAACATCCGATCGAACGCCGTCGGTTCTTGCGGGCGGCCGGAGTGGGCCTGCTCGCCGCGGCGCTGGGGGAGTCGCAGGTCGGCGCGGTCCCCACCGCGCCACCGGGAGTGCGCAGTCCCCTGCTGTTCCACTCCCCGGCACTCGAGCCGTTCGTCGACGAGATGCCGCGACTGCCCGTGGTGCGGGGCGACCGGCTCGAACTCGTCGCCGAGACCACGACCCACCGGTTCCACCGTGATCTGCCGCCGTCGCCGTCACTGGGCTACAACGGCATGAGCTATCTGGGCCCGACCGTCGAGCATCCGGCGGGCACCCCGCTGCGCCTGCGTTTCGCGAACAGGATGACCACGCACCCGCTCGCCGCCGATATGGATACCAGCCTGCACGGCGTCGCCGAGAGTTTCCGCACCGCACCGCCGTCGTCGCTGCATCTACACGGCGGGGTGACGCCGCCCGACAGCGACGGGCACCCCGAGCAACTCGTCTATCCCGGCGGCGACATCGACCACGACTTCCCGCTGGCGCAGGACACCGGCCACCTCTGGTATCACGACCACGCCATGGGCATCACCCGCGTGAACGTCTACGCCGGGCTGGCCGGAATGCTGTTGCTGCGCGACGAGTTCGACACCGGCGGACCCGACAACCCACTGGGCCTGCCCGCGGGCGAGTTCGAAGTGCCGCTGGTCCTGCAGGAGAAGCTGTTCACCGCGGACGGGCGCCAATCGGTCCGGTCGACACCGGTGGTGCCCGAAGGCGGCTGGGAGGGTGGAGCCGTCGGCGACATCGGCCTGGTCAACGGCAAGATCTGGCCGTATCTGCCGGTCGCGCGTTGCCTCTACCGCTTCCGCGTGCTCAACGCGGCGTCGTTCAGCGTATGGAATCTGTTCTTCGGCAACCGGATGCGCTTCTGGGTGATCGGCACCGATCACGGCTTGCTCGACGCGCCGGTCGCCACCCACGAGCTGCGGCTGGCGCCGGGTGAGCGGGTGGATCTGCTAGTGGACTTCGCCGAGCTGGCAGCGGGCGAGACCGTCGAACTGCGCAACGACGAGGCGCCGGTATCCCAGGCCGCGATCCTCGGCGAGGTCGCGATGTCGCGGTTCTGTCAGTTCCGGGTAGAGGATCGGCCCGGCTTCGCGGGCGGCGTCCCGGAACGGTTACGCGGCGGAGCCGGACTGCCGCCGCTGCTGCCGCCGATCGAAACACCGACGGTGATCCGCGATGTCACCGTCAGCCAGCCCTACGAGCTGCGCGTGCCGCCCGCGATCATGTCGCTGAACAATCTCACCTTCAGCAGTCCCGATATCGAGATGCCGCGCCAGGGCACCGTCGAACAGTGGAACATCATCAACATCACGCCCGATCCGCACCCGATCCACCTGCACCTGGTCACCTTTCGCATTCTCGGCCGGACTCCGCTGCGCACCGTCGACTATCAGCTGGCCCATCCGCAGCCGCCCGTCGGACAGAAATGGGTGCCGTCGGCTCGAGGATTCCTGGCGGGTCCGATGGTGGCGCCGCAGCCGTGGGAAGCGGGTAACAAGGACATCGTGCGCGTCGACGGCGGCACCGTCACCAGCATCATCGTGCGGTTCCCGACCGCGGCGGAACTGGGCTTCGACCCGGACGCGCCGTTCCCGCGCCGGGTCGCGACCGAACGCGTCGGCGCGGATACCCATACCGGTCACCGCGCGCCAGACCACGCCGGTCATCAGCACGACGAACTGCGCGGATACGTGTGGCACTGTCACCTGCTCGACCACGAGGACCACGACATGATGCTGAAGTACCGCATCGTGCCGTGACGGTTCCGTACTTTCAGGTACGGAAAGAGATTCGACATAGTATGGTCGACATCGATCGCAGTCAGCGAGCGGATGTCAGATCAGGAGGCCGACAGTGGTCGATGCCGTCGAACGTCAGGTCGAGCACACCCGCTCCGGGCCGCCGGTGAAGTGCCCCAACGCCTTTCGCTATTGGGAAGCGCGCGACACCCCGCTGGTGCGTGGGCTCGAGCGCGTCTTCACGACCGTCACCAGGCAGCGGCTGTTTCCCAGCGACGAGCAGGCGAGCGCTCTGTGCGAGGATCTGTTCACCGGTGACCCGGTAGCCGAACGGTTCGTCGCCGAGGTGATGCACGGTGCGATCGGGTCGAAAGCCGGGCGCGCGATGCTGGAGACGGCGCTGGCCGAGGGCATCGATGCGGTGCCGGACGCGCCGGAATCCATGCGCGCGTTGTTCGCCGAGTTCGAGACGGTGCCCGACTGGGTGGTGCCCGAACTGGTGGAGCAGGGCGCGGCGATCTGGCGGCGCTGGGGCACCATGCTTTTCAGCTTCGCCGGTGCCGAGACGCTCGAGATGTACACCGAGGCCGCGGTCGCGACGCCACTGTCGCTCGCGGGTGGCTACGCGGGCGACAGCGCCCTGCGCCGGTTCCTGGAGACCACCCGCTTCTGGATCGACGTCTCCGCCCCTGACGCGCTGCTCACCCCGGGTTCGGCGGGTCGGGCCACTGCGCTGAAGGTGCGGGTCATGCATGTCTCGGTGCGCGCGAAGGTCGCGGGCCACCCCGAATGGGACCTCGAACGCTGGGGGCTGCCGATCAGCCAGACCTATCAGATGCTCACCCTGCTCGCGGGCAGCGTGACGCCCGGCCTCGGCCTGTGGGCGCTGGGCTATCAGACGACGCCGTCGGAAATCCGTGCGCTGCTGCACTTCCAGAAGTACATGGGCCACCTGCTCGGCGTGCGGGTGCGCTGGTATCCGGAGACGGTCCTCGACGGACTGCGGGTACTGGCGATGACCATCGTTTCGCGGTCCTACGACGCCGGACAGCACGGGACGGAACTGATCGAGTCCTATCCGGCGGCCTTCGCGCCCCGTGACGGCCACCGTGGTCTGACCCGGTGGCGCGAGAAGTACAACTACCGGATCAATTCCGTGTACTCCGCGATGTACATGGCCCCCGGCACCCGCCGTCACTACACCATGCCACCCGCGTTCCCGTGGATCCTCATCCCGATCCTGCGCTTTCCGCTGATCACCGCGATGGAGATCGTGCGCCGGATCTGCCCGCCGTTCGCGCGGGCGCACGAAAAGCTGATGCTCGCCCATCGCGAGAACTGGTATCGAGCCCAGATGCAGGGCCGCACAGCGGCGTTCGACGCCAGCGGCGCCCTGCGCCGATGAACCCACCGAAAGCAGCCATGACTACCGCAGACATCGTCGAAGTGTGGAACGGGCCGGGACGTCGCGACGGCGAACTGACACCGGTCGAGCCGCGCCACAACGGGTTACATCCCTCGCCGAGCAAGCTCGCCTTCGAACACTGGTATTTCGACGCGCACCTCGACACCGGCCACGTGGTGATCGGCTTCCTGACCAAACGTCGACCCGAGGACCTGCCGTTGGCCCGTCCGTGGGTGGAGATGATGGTCTACGCCCCCGACGGCACCCGCCGCCAGGTGTCGCGGCGCTATCCGCACTCAGCGACCTCGTTCTCGCCCGACGCCTGCGATGTGCGTGTCGGCGCCAACACCGCGCGCACCGAGTTCCGCGACGACGGCCTGCCGGTCCATCACCTGCGGATGGCCGAGGACGGTCTCGTCTTCGACCTGCGGTTCCACAACGAGGTCCCCAGCTGGATGCCCGGCAAGGGTGAAACCCGTTTCGGCAGTAAGGATTCGTTCGGCTGGATGGTCGCCGCGCCGCGTGCCGCGGTCACCGGCTCGATCGAAATCGACGGCGTGCGACACGAGGTCACCGGACGTGGGTATCACGACCACAACTGGGGCGTCGGCGACATGAAGAAGATCATCGAGCGCTGGCACTGGGGCAGGCTGTACGTCGAGGACTACTCGCTGCTGTTCGCCTCGGTCCTCACCCAGCAGCGCCGAGGCGGACACGAGATCAGCCCACTGATGCTCGCCCACCACGCCGACATCGTGCTGTCCACCGGCGAGACCGTCATCACCGAGGGGCCCGCGCGCTTCGACGCCACGGCGGGGCGGAACTACCCCGAATGGGTCGCACTGCAGGTGCCGGGAAAACTCGAACTGCGCCTGGACGTCGAGCGGGTCATCCACGCCCACGACCTGCTCGACGATCTTCCGATCGTGCGTTCGCGCCTGGTCAAACCCCTGGTACACCGACTGGTCGGGCACCCGGGCTATTTCCGATTCGAGTCGAGCTTCGACCTGACCGTGCACACCGAGAGCGGACCGCAGCGACGTAGCGGCACCACGCTGCACGAACTGGTCGCGCTGACATGAGTTCCGTGCCGTGCTCACCCGGCGCGGAACTCATTGCGGCGCACTGCGGATCAGCGGGGCGACTCGGTGCTGGTGATGAATCGGAAGAACTCGCGGCGCTGATCCTCGGTCGGCACGGGTAGGTTCTGGTTGCCGTGCACGAAGCCGATCCCGGCGAAGCACATCAGCCCGGCGCGCATCTCCGCCTGTTCCGCCGAGAATCCCAGGTCGACCAGGGTCTTCGACAGTGTGTGGAAGATCCGCTGATCCAGCGCCTTCACCGCCTCGGCCACCTTGGCGTTGGTGCGCGCCCAGTCGCGGACCGCGAGTTCCACCTGCCAGACCCGCTCTCCGGTGAGCAAGGCGCCCATCCGGGCCAAGCGTTCCTGCGTCGGCAGTTCGTCGAGGTCGGTGAACCCGCGGGCCGCGTCGTTCTGATCGGCGCACCAGAACTGCGCGGTGGTCTCGAGCAATTGGTCGATACCGTCGAAATGCCAATAGAAGCTACCTTTGGTGACGCCGAGCTCATCGCAGACCTTGGCGATGGTGATGGCGGCGACGCCGTCGCGCAGCAGCACCCCCAGTGCCGCGTCGGTCCAGTCCTCGACGCCGAGCCTGCGCGCCGCCCCCCGCGCGGCCGCCGCTTTGCGTTTGGACACCGGCGCCGTCGGCCGGGTGTTGCCTGGCTCGTCGGTCATGGTCGTCTCCTCGCCGCTGGCACCATACTTCACCGTACAGTGCAACCTACCAAAAGGTATGGTCGATCCTGCCTACATCCGCATAGCGGGAGACAGAAACGGCCCGAAGCCTTGGGCTTCGGGCCGTGTACTGGGGTTGTGTCAGTTATCGCGATACACCGCGACGACCGGTGACCAAACCGACGAGGAACAACAGGATGACCGCGCCGGCGATGCAGGTGAAGAAGCTGAACCACAGTCCGCCGCCGTTGACGTCGACGCCGAACAGTTTGAGCAGGAACCCGCCGAGCAGTCCGCCGACGACACCGACGACGATGTTGAGTAGGATCCCCTGCTGGGCATCGGTTTTCATGATCTTGCTGGCGATCCATCCGGCGAGTCCGCCGATGATGATCCATCCGAGAATTCCGAGACCGAGCATGGTCTACTCCCATCATCTGTACGTGCCGGCGAGCACCCGGTGCGGGCCCTCGCTCTCCCCGGCGGCATACCCCGGCTTCGTGCGGTCAATCAGGCCGGCGTGAAATGGTGTGTGCCGTGCTATTTCTGGATGGTGCGGGCGAGGATGCCGAGGGTGGCTCGCAGCGCCGCCTCGGGGATGATCGGGAAGATGGCCGCCTCGCGGTAGCGGGGCGCGATCTTGCTCCAGTCGTAGTACGAGGTAACGAGTGTGCCGTTGTCGTCGGCCTCGAGGCGATAGCCGTACAGGTGCTCGATCGGCGGCTTGATGGTGCCCGAGATCGTCCATTCGAGGTGGGTGTCCTGCTCGAATTCGGTGATGATCACCGTCACGTCGTATTTGCCCATCGGCAGGTCGTTGAGCGACTCACGGTCCATGTGCACGACGAACTCGTCGCCGGCGCCGGTGACAGGCTTTCCCTCCGCCGATTGCAGCATGCCCGAACTGTCGATCGCTACGTGCCCTTCGGGGGAGCACAGCAGCGTGAAGATTTCCGCGGGTGACGCGGTGATATGCCGCTGGACCTCGAACCGTTCTACCGTCATGTCCTCCACCCTCGCACACGGGGGTTCCCGAGGTGTTCACGTCACCGGCGACGATCTCCTCAAAAGGTGCGCGGCCAGGGTGGATCCGACTCCGTGCAGGACGATGCTGCCGAGAACCGTCATGACCATGACGGTCAACACCGGTTCGCCGTACTGCTCGGGCAGCAAGTTGAACGCGAGCAGCCCGAAGATGATCGAGGGGGTACCGCGCGGACCGATCCATCCCAGGAGTAGGACTTCTCGTCGGGGAACCTTCGATCCCAGGAGGGAAATCGCGACGGGCACCATGCGCGCCACCGTGAGTACGGCGACGCAGAACACGATCAATCGCCAGTCGACCTCGCCGGCGAGCGCGACGACGGCGGCGGCGCCGAAGGCGAACCACATCTGGGTGGTGAGCAGGAATCCGACGTCGTCGATCAGTTGATGGCCTTCGGCGAAATTCTCGGACTGACGGCGGAGGTGATGGAACAGGACTCCGCATAGGAACGGGGCGACGAATTCGTTGCCTCCCAGTTCGTGCACCACCGCGAACGTCAGCAGCGGGGCCGCGACGACGACCATCCGCTCGGACTGCGTGGTCATCAGTCCACGCCGTTCGGCCGCGTTGACGGTGGTTCCGAGGACGAAACCGATCGCGACGCCGACCATGATCGCCACGGCGACGGCCCATGCCGCCGAACCAAGGGCCCCGAGCACGGTTTCCGACGGCGCGGTGCCCACGGCGAGGGCCACGCCGAAGAACAGCACCGGCGCCAGGATCCCGTCTTTGTAGCCTGCTTCGATATTGAGCACATCGCGTACCCGCTCGGGCACCCGCTTGTCGCGCAGGATCGACGTGGCGGGCGAGAAATCGGTGGGCATGACCACGCAGGCGATCACCAGAAGCAGTGCCCATCCGGCGGTGGGGAACAGCCAGGAACCGAGCAGCATGGCCGCGGCGATGCTCAGCGGTAGCGCCACCACCATCATCCGGACAACGACACCGGGATGGCCGCCGAGCAGTCGGCCGCGCGCTTCGGAGGAGTCGATGAACAGCAAGACCGCGAGGATGATCTCGGCGACCTCCAGCGCGGCATGCGCGTCGAGGATTTCGGCAACGTGGTCGTACGACGCGAAACCGACGATGATCCCGGCGGCGACGACCACCATCGGCGCGGTGATGCGGTGCCGCTCGAACCACCCGGCCAGCATCGCCCACACCACGATCGCCGACGACACCGCGAGAATCACTCCGGTCACCAGGACAGCCTGCCAGAACAAAGGGCTTCCACAAGGGGCGACACCCGTCGTCGCCGGCGACTGTCGAGTTACCCCGATCACTTGCCTTCGCGGCCGGATCCCCACGATCACAGCCGCAGGATTCCTGTTTCCTGTTCTTCGTCCTGCACACCGGCTGACAGCCGGACTGTTCAGAGCTGCGATTGCACCTCGGCGGCGATGAGTTCGAGGTGGTCGAGGTCGGCGAGATCGAGGATCTGCAGATAGATCCGGCTCGCGCCGATCTCGCGGTAGCGGGCGATCTTGTCGACGACCTCGGCGGGCGAACCGGCCAGACCGTTCTCCTTCAACTCGTCGACCTCGCGGCCGATCGCGGCGGCCCGGCGCGCCACCTCGGCGTCGGTGCGCCCGACACAGGCGACCAGGGCATTGGAGTACACCAGTTCGTCGGTACGCCCGGCCGTGCGCACCGCGGCGCGCACCCGGTCGAACTGGGCGGCGCTGTCGGTGATCGAGGCGAACGGCATGTTGAACTCGGTGGCATAGCGGGCAGCCAGGCGCGGGGTGCGGACCTTGCCGTTGCCGCCGATGATCACGGGTACCGGATCCTGCACCGGCTTGGGCAGGGCGGGGGAATCGGTGAGCTGGTAGTGGACGCCGTCGAAGCTGAACGTCGCCCCCGGCTTGGTCTCCCACAGACCGGTGACGATGGCCAGCTGCTCCTCGAGCAGACCGAACCGGTTGTCCGGGAACGGAATGCCGTAGGCCGCGTGTTCGGCGGCGAACCAGCCGCTGCCGAGACCGAGTTCGACCCGTCCGCCCGACATCTGATCCACCTGGGCGATCTGGATGGCCAGCGGTCCCGGCAGTCGGAAGGTCGCGGCGGTGACCAGGGTGCCCAGCCGGATCCGCGAGGTGTCCCTGGCCAGCCCGGCCAGGGTGATCCACGCATCGGTCGGGCCGGGCAGGCCGGAGGCGTCGCCCATCGCGAGGTAGTGATCGGAACGGAAGAACGCGTCGAAGGCGAGCTCCTCGGCCGCGCGCGCCACCGACAGCAACGTGTCGTAGTCGGCGCCCTGCTGAGGCTCGGTGAAGATGCGGAGGTCCATGATCACCATCGTGCCCGATGCGTGCGGGGTCCGCCCGGGCACCGGGACGGGCCCGAAGATCCGCGCATCTCAGCTACGGAAATCGTCGAAGTCGAACCCGGGCGCGACCACGCAACTGACCAGTACTTCCGCGTCCGCGCAGGGTCGTGCGGCCTGCCAGTGGCCCGCGGGCACGAGCTGCTGGACGCGGTGCCGCTGTTCGATGTCCGGGCCGAGGATCACCCGCTCGGGTGTGCCCGGTGTGTCACCGTCGCCGCCGAGGGACAGCTCCAGCGGCCCGCCCCGGTGCCACAGCCAGAGCTCGTCGGAGCGCACCGCGTGCCAGATCGACTGTTCGTCCGGGGGCAGCAGGAACAGGATGCCGGTCGCGGCGACGCGCGGGCCCGGATAGCCCGCGGGCACGAAGGTGTGTGTGCTGCGCCAGGTTTCGCGGAACCAGCCACCTTCGGGATGCGGAAGCAGGTCCAGCGTCGCGGCGGTCGCGGGCCGGTACAGCAACTCCGTATGGCGACCCGCCGGACCGCGGCGAGCCCAGCGGATGTCACCGACGGCGGACCGGGGAACGGTGTCGCTGGTGGGGGAGACCCCGCGCGGGGTGAGCACGACAATGGGTGTGGTTGTCGGCACCAGGTCGGCGACCGCGAGCGCGGCCTCGTCGTCACCCGCCCAGCGGGTCTGCTCGTTGTCGACGTGCAGTCGGTCGCCCGCGCTCAGCCAGGCATCGAGCGTGGTGACGATTGCCGGGCCGGAATCGGTGGGCTTGCTGCCGGTGGAGGTCATAGGTGAGTCCCGTCGGATTACGTCAGGTGGACATGTCGGTCCTACCATCGGTCACGGCGACGAGCCGACGCGGTCCGGGACCTGCACGTCGCTTACGGTACGACGTGAGCCGCTGCTGTGGGCGCTCACACGAGATGCCCACAGCAGCAACATCACTCAGGCGTCGACGGAAACGGTGGCCGACCGCAGATCGGGAAGGCCGAGGTTGTCTCGCAGGGTCGTTCCGGTGTATTCCGTGCGAAGCGCCCCGGTCTTGGAGCAGTGGGATGTGTTCACGATCGGGCAGCGCTCGAACTGGTCGATCACCGTCTCGCGCAAGGTGTCGACGTAATCGGTGCCGAGATCGCGCAGACTGTGCATCGTGGCCCTGCTCGCGCTGACCGCTCGGGGCATCCTGGGAGTTCTGATCGTCGGCGGCTGGGCTGCGACACAGGTGCGATCCCTGTCCGCCCCCAGCCTCTCGACGTCCGTGCGACGTGCCAGCCAGGTAGTCGCCGGCGCCGCGGTGATCTTGGCGTTGTTAGGGCACCGCAGCCGGGCTGTGGCGTCGCGAGACCATAGTTGTCCTCGATACCACCGAACGCCTCTACGCACCTCCCGAATTCCTAAGGGAGACAAGGCTTCCATTCGTCGAGGGGCAGAGGTTCCATTATCGGTACGAGTGTTTCCGAACGCTGGAGACGCGCGGATCGCGTCGTCCTCGTGCCGGTCAAATGGTCACCAGAGAACGGCTACAGCCTCATTGTCGGATTCGACGACTCTTCGCGAATCACCTCCACCCGATACCAAGGACTCGCAAACGCCGACTACGCAAATTACGACAGATGGAAGTGTCCAGAGATCGGGCAATGACCTGGACATCGGCGTGTGCACGACTCTCACCCCAACTCACACCGCACACCGAGTCGCTGAATAGTCGGGCAGCCGCGACCACCTCATTTCACTGTATCGACACCACGACCGGTGATCGCGCCGGTGGTCTCCAGGATCGTCGTGGCGACCAGGTGTGGGTCATCGACCATCGGGACGTGACCGACGCCTGGCAGGCTCCGGTAGTGCGCGCCCGGTAGGCGTTGCCGGGCGACGGGCCCGTAGATCGCGGCAGGCAGAATCCGATCGTGTTCGGACCAGGCGAGCGTGATCGGGCAGGGGAGTGGGTCGAGCGGCGCGATTTGCTCGTCGGTGCTCAACAGGTCCGCGGTCACTGTGCACTCGAGCAGATCGCGAGCGATGTCGAGGGCGGCTGCGGGGGTGGCACGGTCGCCCCGAATTGCGATGTCGCGCAGTACTATCCGTCGGACCAGGGATGAACGCAGCCCCAGGGGCGCCAGGGGTCGTGCCAGCTTCGCGAGGGTCAGTCCGTTCGCGATCTTGGCGGTCGAATCGGAATGAGTCGTACTGCCCGAGTCCCAGAACCCGGCGGGGGACAAGGCGCAGACGGTGACAGCACGGCCGCGGCGCGCCAGTTCGATGGCCATCCAGCCGCCCAGGGAGTTGCCGGCGATGTGGACTTGGTCGAGGCCCCTGGCATCCAGGTCGCGTTCGACGTTGTCCACCAGATGGGCGCATCGCGCCGGGCGCAGCACCGCGGGCGCCCCGCCGCGATGGCCGAGCGCGGTGGGGCTGATGATCTCGTGATGTGGGGCCAGTAGCGGAACCACCTCGGTCCAGGCGCGTTCGGACATCGTGACGCCGTGCAGGAGTAGTAGTGGGGTGTTGCTGGGCATGGTCGTCCTTCGGATCGGTGAAGAGGCAGCGCTCGCGGTCAGCCGACGACCGCTGGGGTGAGGTCTCAGTATTCGGCGGTGGGCCAGGAGGCCGCGTCGGTGTTGCGTGACACCTGACGCAGCAGTGCCACGAGGGTCTGTTGCTCCTGCTCGTCGAGGCCCTCCAGCAGTCGACGGTCCCGTTCGACGCGGCTGGGCAGTTCGGCATCGACGAGTTCGCGTCCGGCCGCGGTCAGCTGGAGCAGCACCACCCGGCCGTCCCGCTCGAACGGTAGACGTTCGAGCAGTCCGATTTTCGCCAGCCGGTCAGCGTGCTTGGTAGTCGCGGCGCCGCTGGTCATGGTCCGCGAGGTCACTTCACTGGCGCGTAGTGGGCGCTCGGCGCGGGCGAGGACGCACAGAATCTCGAAGTCGCCGCGGGTGACGCCCCTCGGTGCGAGCGCCCGATCGAGCTGGTGCAGCGCCAGCGAGCTGATCCGGTTGATGCGCCCGAGCACCTCGATCGTCGAGGTGTCCATCTCGGGGTAGGTCCGGGCCCATTCGGCTCGGACGCCGTCGACGAAGTCGGGGGAGGTGTCGCCCATGCGCTCATCCTAGGCGACCGGGTTCACATTATTTTAGATATGTTTTACAAGTAAAATACATTTAGGATGGAGCCGTGCCTACCGCGACCCCCGACCTGCAGACCTCGACCGCGGCCACGTCTACCCGGCTGCGGCACTCCGGTGGCGCGCTGGCGCACTCGGTCGCCGTCTCCACGTGGCGGCGGGCACTCGAGGTGCGGGCTGCCGACGCGACCGTGGCGGTCTCGATGCGCGTCGGCGCCGCCGCCGCGCTGGTGTTCGTCGGCTGTGGTCTCCTCGATCTGCGCCAGTACGCCGGCTTCGCGGTACTCGGCGCGCTGGCGTCGGCCTTCGCTCGGCACGAGCCGATGGTTCGGGTCGTGGCCAAGGTGAGTCTCGTCGGCGGGCTGCTTGTCGCTTTCGTCGCGGGCGGAGGGTTGCTCGCGCTCGCGCACGTGCCGATCTGGGCTGAGGTCGCGCTGATGTCGGTCGGTGCCGCCGTCGCGGCGATATCGGTGTCGGCCTTCCGGATCACCGGCCCCGGCCCGGTGATTCTCGTGTTCGCGGCCACCGCGGCCGTGGGTTATGTGACCGCGATCGGCGATCTCGCCCGGGTGTGCCTGGCCGCGGCGATCGGTGCCGCGGTGGGACTGCTCGCGCAAGCGGCGCCGCTGCTGGTGCTGCCGCTCGGCCCGGCGCGACTGGCCGTGGCGCGGGCGCTCTCGGCCGCGGCCGCACTCGATCGCGACGGGTCTGTCGAACCCGCCCGCTTCGCGATCGCCCAGGCTCGGGAGAAGTTGGCGCTCAGCGGCGTTCGCGGAAATGACTCGGAGCACCACCGTGATCTGATCGCGCTGCTCGACGAGGTGGAAACCGCGGTCGACGAGTGGGCGGCGGGGGACCCGGCACGGCTGTTCGAGGTGGCTCGTCACGAGGCCGAACTGCGCAAGATCAAGCGTCGCAGCGCGATCTTCGGCAACGGCGCGACGGTCGAGGTGTCCGCGCTGCCGCGGCCGGAGGGCTTCGTGGCAACGGGTCTGTCCGGACTACGCTCGCGCATGGTTCTCGGCAACGCGGCGCGCATCGCCTTCGCCTCGGCCGGCGCGGGGTGGTTCGCCGCGGCGGCCGGTCTCGACCATCCGCTGTGGGCATCGATGGGTGCGATGGCCGCCATGCAGGGCGTCTCGTACGCGCTGACCGTGCAACGGGCGATCCAGCGTCTGCTCGGCAACGTCGGAGGCGCGATCATCGGGGCGCTGCTGATCGCGGCCGGTCTCGGGTACTGGCAGACGGTGGTCATGATCGTGGTTCTGCAGGTGACCGCCGAACTGATGGCCACCCGGAACTACGCACTCACCTCGCTCTCGGTGACACCGATGGCGTTGCTCATGGTCGGCCTCGGGGCACACCTCTCGCCCGAGATCGGCGTCAGCCGGATCGTGGACACACTGATCGGCGTCACGGCGGGTGTCGTCGTCGCGGCCGTGACCATCAGTCGCACGGATCGGCAGCACCTGCCGACATCTTTTACGTAAGCCTCGAGTGCGTGATTCATTCCACGACCGGGCGGAGGATTACCACGATGACCGTTTCAGCGAGTACCCAGGACCGAGCGAATCTCTTCGACGAACTCGACCACGCGAAGGACCAGGTACATACCAAGCCCCACAGGGGTGCGGTCCGCGCATGCCGCCGGGATGTGGGCACCGGTTGCCCACTGTCGTGGACCCGACCCGCGCGCGTTTTCCGCCGAAACTGGAACGGATCTTTGCTGAGCATGGGGCCGAGGGCGTCGTCGGACACCTCGAATGCGGCAGCCAGGCCGTCGGCGACGTAGCGGCGTCGGGTGGCTCGTCGGTGCCGCAATTCGGCTCACAGGAATTCAGACCGTGGGTTGCATAATGGCGTGGTGCATTCTGGTGATGGTCTGTTCGATCGACGCCTGTCCGACCGCGCGCGGGAAGTGATCCGCCAAGGTGCCGAGATCGCACTGAACGCGCCGGAGGAGTGGGTCGACGAGCTCTATGACGCCACGCTGCTCAAGACCAGCCTTCGCGCCATCGCCGGGGATCCGTTGCTGGCCGAGGCGGTCCGGCGCGTCAACCGTGCAAACCTGCTGCACTGGGCATCGGCCAACGTGGCCGATCCGGGGATGCCGGTGCCGATCAACCTCGGCGCCGACCAGATCGCCATCGTGCGCGACCTGGTCCGCCGTGGGTTGAACGAGGCCGCTCTACAGGCCTATCGCGTCGGTCAAGACGTCGCCTGGCGACGGTGGATGTCCATCATCTTCATCCTGACGACCGACCCGTTCGAGCTACAGGAGGTCTTCGAGGTTTCCGCCGCGTCGATCGCCGGCTTCGTCGACGGCACCATCGAGGCGATCACCGAGGTCATCGGCGATGAGCGGGACGAGCTGGCCCGCGGCTCGTATGCCGAACGGCGGGAGACGATCTCGCTCATTCTCGAAGGCGAACCGATCAATGTCGAGCGTGCTTCGATCAGGCTCGGATACCGGCTCGATACGACCCATACCGCCGCCATCGCCTGGAGTGGCATTCCCGGCGCCGAACTGGAGGAACCGCATCGGGTGACCAGGGCGCTCGCGCAGGCCGCCGGTGCGGCGACGGCACTGAGTTTGCTCGCGAGCGCGGCCACCCTGTGGGTGTGGGTGCCGGGCCCCACTCCTCCCGATATCGCGATCCTGACCGATGCGATGGACCATATCCCCGGCGTGCGTATCGCCATCGGCTCGACCGGTCGAAACGTCGCGGGTTTCCGGACGAGTCACCTCGACGCCCAGGCCGCGCACCGAATCCTCGCCCGCCCACACAGCACGCGCCGTCTGGTCACCTTCGGCGAAGTGCAACTGACCTCGCTGATCACCGAAAACGGCGCTCAGGCGGACCGTTTCATCAAGTACACCCTCGGCGAGCTGGAACATGCCGACAGCGAACTACGCGAATCGGTACTCGTCTACATCAACGAGCAATGCAACGCCACCCGCGCCGCGGCCCGCCTGTTCACCCACCGGAACACGATTCTGCGCAGGCTCGCCCGCGCGGACGAGTTACTGCCTCGTCCCTTGGCGGACAACAGCGTGCACGTCGCGGTCGCGCTGGATGCGCTGTACTGGCGGCAGAGCACGCCACAGCCGATGTGAACCCGGTACGGATTACTGCGCCGCGCCTACCGGGGTGAGGCGGTGAGTGCCGCGCAGGCCCTTGAGGGTGGCGTCCCGAGGGGGCCCTATCGTGAGATCTGTCGTGCTGCCGATGGCTTCAAGTACCGGCTCGCTGACGAGGACTTCGCCGCCCTCGGCCTGTGCGGTGACGCGCGCGGCCATGGCGACGTTGCGGCCGAACAGATCGTCACCTCGGCGGACCGAGGAACCCATGTGGATGCCGATCCGGACTCTGAAATCGGTGTGGCCGCGCGATGATTCGGCGTCCTTGGTCAGCGCCGCCTGGATGGCGAGTCCGCAGGAGACTGCCCGCTCCGGCGCGGCGAAGGCGATCATGTACCCGTCGCCTTGGTTCTTGACCACATGGCCGGCCTGGTCCTGCACGCAGCGCTCGACGAGACGGTGGTGGCGATCGAGCAGCTTGACCCAGGCGCGGTCGCCGAGTTGTTCGTTGAGTGCGGTCGACTGCTCGATGTCGGAGAACATGATCACCACGTTGCCGTCCGGTGTCAGCCGTGCCAGGTCGGGGCGCTCGACCCGTGCCCAGCCGGCGAGGTCTTCGATGGAGGTCAGCACGGCGGCCCGAAAGCCTTTGGCGCGCACCAGGTCCGCGGCCTGCCAGGCCGTCCGTACCGCCTCGCGGCCGCCTACCATCAATCGCTGCGTGGTCGTCGACCGACGCGGGGATCTGCGCTTTCGCCGACTGCGGGCAAGCAGGATCGACAGGGTTATCAAGCCGGCGGCTTCACCGGCGGCGACGAGTGCGAGCACGGTGATCACGACTGTAGTCATCGGGCGAACCTCGGCGGAGTAGCGTAGCTGGTCGAACCCTGTAGCGGCTGCGCGCCCGAGCTGGTCACGGCCAAATAGTACACACGCGTTCACTCGAATTCGAAACGGTGTGCGCGACGATTGCCAGCGGTGCGGAGCATGAGGTGGGCGCCTGCGTGGCGTGGCCGGTCGGACTCCTTCTTTCCGTCGAACCCAAGGCTTGTGCAGCTGCTTTGCCCTCAGCGCGTGAACCCGGGTGCCGGTGGATCCCGCGACTACGAGGCGTGGCGGAGGTCGCGTCCGACGCGACGCGAACTGCGGCCATCGGGTCGGTTCGATACCATCTCGGTGTACAGGTGGTGTCCGTGATCGACGACCGGTGATGCATAGTGCACAACGCGGATTCGATTCGGGTGCGAATCGCCATTGGAACGCGGGGTGTCGAGACCGCACGATGGAGCGCAAACACCGGAAAGTAGGAAATGTGCCCATGCCCGACAGCGTCCTGTCGGCCCGGATCGTGACGGTGGGAGGTCGGCCCGCGGTCGACTGTCTTCCCCCCGTGTCAACGATTTCGGGCAAGATCATGAGCCGATTCGTCGTCGACAGCGCACTACCCGCGAGAGTGCCCTTGGCGGCCCTGCGTCGCGATGTCACAGCGATGGTGAAGGCATGTCTGGAGCTGACCGCGCGGCTGTTGAACGGCGCGGATGCTTCGAAACCGTTGGACGATGTGCGTTTCGGCGTCATGGAATGGGCGCAAGAAGGTGTCCCCATCGATGCGATGCTCGAGGCAGTGCACACCGGCACTCAGATGGTGTTCGACCATCTCGTCGCACAAGCCGGGTCCGCCGGGGATCACGTGGCCGTGGCCGACGTGGCGCACGCGTTCGCCGGGCTCTCCAGCCGATTGGCTACCGCGATTTCACAGGCGTACTCGGGGGAGACACGAGCGGCCGTGGACGACGACGTCGACGCTCTGGCCGCGGCCGTGATGGCCGGGAACGCGACACCGGCCATGGCCCGTGCCTGCGGGGTGCGGCTGGCCGAGAACTACGTCGTCTTCGCCGTGGCGTTCGTGCCACACCAGGAAGAGGCGGAGCCGCACCTGGATCGCCAGATCATCTCCCAGCGAACAGTTCGCCGAGTCAGAGCCGAGGTGTCGCGCCATGGCGGTGACCACGCGTTGATGCAGATGGGAGCCGGCACCGCGACCGTGCTGATTCCGCAGGACCAGTTCGACCCCGCAGCGGCAGAACAGTTCGTCGAGCACCTCGTCACGGCGGCGCGGACGCGGGTACGTGCCACCTTCGTGTCGGTGGGAATCGGTGGCATTCGCGAAGCGGTCGAGCGCGTGCACGCGGTACTCGACATCATGCGTCGACTGCGCCGAGACGGGCTCGAGCACTTCGAGGGTCTGTCGCTGGAGTATCAGCTGTCCAGGCCGGGCGCGGCGGGGCGGCACCTTGCCGCGACGTTGGACCCACTCGACAAGTATCCGGTGCTGCTGGAGACGTTGAAGGCTTACCTCACGACCGGCTCCACGCGCCTGCGCACGGCGCATGTACTGCACGTACACCCCAACACCGTCGACTATCGGCTGAACAAGATCGCCGAGATCACCGGGTTGGACCCGCTGCACTCCGATGGGATCTGGCGCCTGCGTTCTGCCCTCGTGGCTCGCATGATCGGTGTCGGCGAGCCGGAGCCGGTCGAGCGCGGCGACCCCGATCAGGCCGCGCCCGCCGCGCAGGCTTGCTGATCACCCGCGGGTCGGTGCGCTCGGCATAGGCCAGTCCTGCGGTATTCCCAGGATGGCGCCCACATCGCGGATCGCCGCCATCACCGCGTGGATCCCGTCGAATCCCTGCGCGAAGGCTTCGGTGCGCTCATCGATACGGAACGGGCACAGGTAGGTCTGGGGGCGATCGGGATCTTGGCGGGGCCGTCCGATCGTGATCACCACCGGTCCGGCAGCCGTGTTGACGGCCCGTGCCCCCAGCTGCGAACCGAACTCTCTGGCCTTCGCCGCAGATCCTGCGGACTCGCCGATACGTAGGAGAGGAGCCTCAGGTTCTCTCGACGGGTCCGCGTCGGTCGGTCGGACTGCCGAGCCGACTCGGGCTGCCGCGTTCGGAATATCGATCAGTGCGGCGTAGATGGCGGCCAACCTGTCCGGGCCGTGGGCTCTGCGCGCTCGGGCACCTTCGACGTGGTAGGTGCACTGCCAGCGTTGCGTCGTGTGGTCCTGGTGGGGATCGGCGATCTCTACGCGCAGCTCCCGTTCGCCGGTTTTGAGGACACTGGCTATCGCTACCTCGTCGAGTGCACTGGTCACAAGATCCTCCTGATGGTCGTCGCTGTTGCGGTCGCGTGCGATGCCCACCGGAACGGGTTGGTCAACGCTCACAACGCCGACGGAGTTCGCTGTGCCCTGGTACATGGATGGGTGCGAGTCCTCAACCGGCCTCTTCGGACAGTTATCTATCTCACACAAGTGGCATGCTCGCTGGTACGGCTCACAAATGCGCCACTAGTAGCCGCTAATTAGCCATATAACTTCCTCGGTAGCCAACCGTTTTCTGCGAATATTCGGTAGGTTGACCACCGGCACAGAACAAGTTCGACAGGGGGGTCGATGGACGAGTACATGAGCAATACCCCGCGATCGCTCGACGGCGAAGGCGATGATCAGATAGGACGGATTGTCGAACGCGGCTCGGATTTAGATGTCGAGTCATATGACAGTGAGACCGCTCATCTGCGCGACGTAGTGGATCAATTGGAATACGCGGTACAGGTCTGTTCGCAGGAGCGCATTCCGCTTCCCTTCGTATTGAACGAAGTCGAAAAGGCGCTCGGTGTGGTTCTCGACGATCTCTCCGCCGACTGGCACACCGACCTCCGTCTTCATCTCGTCGATTATGTGACCGCGGCATTCGCGAAGGACCACCTACAACCACCGCTTACCTGACGACGACCTCGGCAGTCGTACCCACATGGCCGGTTCTCGGTCTCAGGCGACACCGTATCCGTCTTCCAGATACGCCGATGACCGCTGGTTACGGGCTCGAAGTGCGGCTGCCACGCGGCGAGACATGATGTCCGGCAACCGCTTTGCGATCTCGGCGTCGTCGCACCATGCCCAGCTTCGAAGTTCGTCGTCCTGAAGCGTTATCGCCGAGATCTGGTCGGCGGTCAGCACTGTGCCGTCGAAGATCATCATTACTCTGTCATCGGGATATAGGCCTGGCGGAACGCGATCCACCACCAACAGCCGCCCTGGCGAGACGTCGAGACCGAGTTCTTCGCGGACTTCACGGACAACGGCCGTATAGGGCGATTCGCCGGCCTCCACGACACCGCCCGGAATCTCCCAATAGTCCTTATAGGTCGGTTCGACGAGCAGTACCCGGTTCAACTCGTCGACGAACAACGCACCTGCGCCCATCCGTTTGCGTGGGAACCTCGCAATGTCTTCAATTCGTTCGGACTTCATGAGGCACAACACTATCCGCGCTCACTACGCAGGTTTGCTGTCGAACTCTCCGAAGGTCATAGGCAACGATTCGGGGAAGCGACGTAACCTCGGAGCCACGGTGACGATCGAAGCGAGAGTCCGCGCGAAGGGAGAAACAGATCATGGTCGTGGCAGATCAGCTTGCTGAGGTTGCCGAACGGTGTGGGGTGACGGTCGCTGTCGCCGAATCGTTGACCGCGGGCAACGTTGCCACGGCGTTGGGGGCCGCACCGGATTCCGCGGTGTGGTTTCGTGGCGGGGTCGTCGCCTATGCCGCAGAGGTCAAACGGCACGTACTCGGGGTTCCTGATGTGCCGGTGGTGTCCGAGACCGCGGCGAGAGCGATGGCCGAGGGAGTGCGATCGCTGATGGACGCGGACATCGCTGTCGCCACCACCGGTGTCGGCGGCCCTGATCCGCAGGACGGCGAGGCTGCCGGTTCGGTGTGGTTCTGTGTGGTTTCGCGCAGCGATGCGCGGGCGAGTCACCGGCAATACGACGGTGATCCGGCGGAAGTTGTCGCTCTATCGGTGCAGTACGCGATCGAGTTGCTGCTGTCGATGGCGAAAGCGGTTCACTCGCAAGACATTGACGGCGACTCGCCGTCGGGAGCTGGTACCGGGCCTGAGCTGCAGCCCTGAGACCGGCGGAAGCCTGTGGAACCCTTCGGATTTCGGTCCGTAATCCCGACGCCGAACCACACCCGCGCGAGTGTGGGTGTGGTTCGGGATGGGTCGGCTGTCAGCAGTCGCCGGTGCCCGCGTTTCCGGGAGCGCCGTTGACCAGGCCCGCGCCGCCGCTGCCCGCGGTGCCGCAAGCGCCGAGGGTGCCGTTGCCGGTCTGGGCCCCGCCGTTGCCGCCGTCTCCTCCGGCCCCGCCGGTACCGAGGATTCCGGTGCCGCCGGTGCCGCCGTGCGCGCCCGCGCCGCCGCTGTTGTTCGCGCCCGAGGCGTCGCCGCCGTTGCCTGCCTTGCCGCCCGCGCCGCCGGTATCGACGGCAAGAGCGTCGCCGCCGACGCCGCCGTTGCCGCCGGACGCCCCGTCGGTGCCCGTGGCGCCGGTCGCGCCCGCACCGCCGTTGCCGCCTTCGCCGCCTGCGTCACCGGATCCGCCGTCGGGACCACCGAGTCCGCCGTTTCCGCCGAGCCCGCCCGCACCCAGAACGCCGAGTCCACCACTACCGCCGTTGCCGCCCGCCCCGCCCACCCCGCCGCCGTAGCCGATGCCGCCGTTGCCGCCGTGACCACCCGGGCAGTTCTCGGTGCCTTGGCTGCCGTTGCCGCCACTGCCACCGGCAGGCTGCGAGGCGGTGCCGGGAGCGCCATCGGCGCCGTTCACGGTGTTGCAGGCGGCGAATGCGGGCGGTGCCACGGCGATCATGGCGCTGGTGGTCAGGACGAGACCGCCGAACAGTGCGGCGATACAGGTCCGTGCGCTGCGAGTTCTTGGCACAATAATGCTCCTCTATTGTCGAACGCTGCGGCCGATATAGCGAAATCGGCCATCGGGGGCGCGCGCATCATCGATCGGCCGATACGGTCGGAATCAAGGTGAATGCCCAGCGCGTCGCGGCGCATTCACGGGTGATCGCAGTGATCGGGCCGCCGCCAGCTGTAATCCGTTGCTGCCGAGATATTTACGAATGGCAGTTTCGGGAGGCGAATATATTCTCGCCTCTGCTGGAGAGCCGAATCGAGCCTACGCTTGTAGTGCGACGTTTACTACTACCCGCGGCACCTGGGCAATTCATGAATTCTGTTTTCGGACAAGAGGAGAAGAAAAAGACTGGTTCTTGCCTGGTGGGCTGGCTAGGGTCCGTGTGCATGAGTGGCGAAGTGATCATCGTGACCGGCCCACCCGCTGCGGGAAAGACGACTGTCGCCCGCCTTCTCGCCGATGCGGCGGGTGCTCCGACGGTGCATCTCGAGACCGACCTGTTCTACCGGTCGATCCGCACCGGATTCGTCCTGCCGTTCCTTCCGGAAGCGCACCGGCAGAACGAGGTGGTGATCGAGGCGATCGTCGTGACAGTCGCGGCCTACGCACGCGGCGGCTACGACGTCATCGTCGACGGGATTGTGGGGCCATGGTTCCTGCCGCAGTTTCGGGCGCTCGCCGACGACGGTGGGCCGGCCATTTCCTATGTGGTCCTGCGACCTGACTTGGCCACCACGGTGTCCCGCGCGAGGCAACGCGTAGGAGACGCGTTGAAGGATCTGGAAGCGATCAGCGGCTTGCACGGCGCGTTCTCCGACATCGGAGACCTCGAGCAGCACACGCTCGACACCGGGGGCCTGGATTCTGAGCAGACTGCCGACCGGGTGAGACGGGTTCTGGCCGACGGCACGCACCGGCTGGCCTGAAGCGAGATTGCTCGATCTGGAGTCGGCAACCACGCCGACATCCTCTTCGATCGACCGTCGCCCGCGCCGTCGCCCGCTTCGCGCAGTCCGATACCGATCGAGCCTGCTGTGACGGCGGCGCGGGAGGCAGCGCACTCGCTGCTTCGGTCGGCTGAGCCGAACTACGCCTGGATGACCTCGATCCCCACCATCGCGTTGAGTGAGTCGCAACTTGCCCAGGACTGGTTCTGCCCGTACTGCGCGGGGCCGTACTTCCAGTAGACGAACGGCACGGGCCACGCGACACAGGTGAGCTTCACTTGATGCCAGGTCGGCAGTTCGCAGTTGGCCATCCCGCCGGTGTTGAAGACGTTGTACACGTGGCAGTTGGCCTGCCACACCGGTACGTCGGCTTGGGCTACGCCGCCACCGACGAGCGCAGCGGCAGCAGTGGCGGTGACAACAACGGCGCCAGCAGCGAGTCTCTTCGCAGAAAGCATGTCGAACCTCCTGAAATCGATGTTGTCTGAAAGATCGCTAGTTGATCGGAAGTGTTACTCGACACATCCGCGATGGCGCCATGGTGTCCGTTGCAGAGACCTTTTCAACTGGTCATTCAATCGAATGGTCCGTCGATTTCCGACTCGGTCGAGGGAGCTGGAGGGATGTTTGCCACACGCTACTGCGAGCGCCGGGCCCAGTTCGTTTGCGAGGCCGTGCTCTCGGCCCCCGGTTCGGCGAGGGTCGCCGTACGCGTCAGGCGTGACTGCAGAATAATGGTTGCCATGTCCTCAATATTCGCTGAAGTGCCCCGCAAGCGGGTCGGCGTTGTGGTGTTCGACGGCGTCAAGATGCTGGATTTCGTCGGGCCTGCAGAGGTGTTCGTCGAAGCGAATCAAGCCGTGCCGCGCTACGAAGTAGTCCTGATCTCGGCGGATGGTCGCGATGTGCAGACCTCGATCGGGGCGCGCGTTCAGGTCGGCTGCGCCGCGGCCGATGCCGATCGGTTCGATACGGTCGTCATACCGGGCAGTGAACTGCCGCCCGAGAAGTTCGTGACATCCGAGTTGTTGGCAGCGACGCGGCACCTGATCGGGAAGACCCGGCGCGTGGCATCGATCTGTAGCGGGGCGTATGTGCTGGCAGAGCTCGGACTACTCGACGGCAGGCGCGCGACGACCCACTGGAAGTTCGCGGGCGACTTGGCGAGACGGTTCCCCGCGATCGCGGTCGAACCGGATGCGATTTTCGTCCGCGACGGCAACCTGTACAGCTCGGCGGGCGTGGCGGCTGGTATGGATCTCGCGCTCGCGCTGCTCGAGGAGGACCACGGAGCCGATCTAGCCCGCCAGGTGGCGCAGTCGCTGGTGGTGTACATGCAGCGGGCGGGCGGGCAATCGCAATTCTCGGCGTCACTGAGCGGCCCGACCCCGCGCAGCCCATTGCTGCGCGGCGTTGTCGATCTGATCTGCGCGGATCCCGCATTTCCGCATACCGTGCAGAGTCTGGCGGCCCATGCCAGGGTCAGCGTTCGGCACCTGACCCGGCTGTTCCGTACCGAACTCGAACGCTCACCCGCCGAATACGTCGCGTTCATCCGATTCGGCATGGCCAGGGACATACTGCATACCGGCTGCAGCGTGACAGAGGCGGCGATGGCCGCGGGGTACGGCAGCAGTGAAGCGTTGCGGCGCGCGTTCGTCGCACGGCTGGGCATATCGCCCAGCAAATATCAGCAACGGTTCCGATCCACCAGCTCCACCGACCTGGTCGAGGTCGCGGATACGCGGGCCGTGTCCTGATCGGAGGCTTTTGCGGCCTGTTGAGGGGGGCGCGTGACGGGTTGACCGGTGAAGACTGATTGGGGTACAGCAACCGCTTCGACGGGATCGCTCGCCCCTTCACGTAGCCCAGTATTGGAGCCCCATCCGATGTCATCGCCGACCATTGTTCTCGTGCACGGCGCCTTCGCCGATGCGTCCAGCTGGTCCCCGGTCACCGAGCGGCTACTCGCCGTCGGTCATCGGGTGCTGGCGCCGCCGATCTTCAACCGGAGCTTGTCCGCCGACGCGACCTACATCAAGTCCTTCGTCGAGCAGATCGAGGGACCGGTACTGCTCGTCGGGCACTCCTACGGCGGTGCGGTCATCACTGTCGCCGGTGTCGCCGATAATGTCGTCGGTCTGGTCTATGTCTCCGGATACGCACTAGATGAAGGCGAGAGTCTCGGCCAATTGCAGGGCGGTTTTCCGGATTCCGATCTGGCGGCCAATTTGGTTTACGCGCCCTACCCGACCGATGGTGATACACCGGGAACGGATGTGTCGGTCGACATCGACGCGTTCGGCGCGGTATTCGCCGCCGGCCTCGATACCGTGAAGGCGCAGGTGCTCGCGGTCTCCCAGCGCCCGCTCTCGGCCATCGCGTTCGGCGAAGCCGCTACCGCCGCTGCGTGGAAGACGAAGCCCGGCTGGGGAATCGTGTCCAGCGCCGACCGCACGATCAATCCGGCGGTCGAACGCTTCGGATACAAGCGGGCCGGCGTGCGTTCGGTAATCGAGATCGACGCACCGCACCTGGTGATGCAGACCCACCCCGAGCAGGTCACGAAAGTGATCACCGACGCTGTCGCCGAATTGAGCTGACCAGCACCACCGTTCACCACTACGAGAGAAGGGCGTCATCATGTCAGGCAATCCGTTGGGTATCTCGCTCGAGCAGGCAGCACAGGAGTTCGTCGATGCGACGTCGCAACCGCCGTTCCTGTACCAACTGACCCCGGAAGAGGGGCGCAAGGCGGTGGATTCGGTTCAGGATTCGCCGATCTCCAAGCCCGAGATCGACGAGGAGTGGATCACCGTCGAGGGCGGCCCGACCGGCTCGGTGCGGGTGCGGATCGTCAAGCCTCGTGGCTCGACCGAGACGTTGCCCGTCATCGTCTACACCCATGGCGCGGGCTGGGTGTTCGGTGACGCGCACACCCACGACCGGCTGGTGCGCGACCTCGCCGTCGGCGTGCACGCGGCCGTCGTGTTTCCCGAATACGACCGCTCTCCCGAGGTGCGGTATCCGGTGGCCAACGAACAGTCCTACGCCGTCGCGACATGGGTCGCCGCTCATGGCGGCGACAAGGGGCTCGACCGGTCACGCATCGCGATCGCGGGCGATTCGGTCGGCGGCAATATGGCCATCGCGCTGACCCTGATGGCCAAGGAGCGTGGCGACGTCTCCTTCGTGCAGCAGGTGCTGTTCTATCCGGTCACCGACGCCAATTTCGACACCGACTCCTACCAGGAGTTCGCGGAAGGCTATTTCCTCACCCGTGAGGGGATGAAGTGGTTCTGGGACCAGTACACCACCAGCGCGGAGGACCGAGCCCAGATCACCGCGTCGCCGTTGCGGGCGAGCACCGAACAGTTGGCCGGACTGCCGCCCGCGCTCGTGATCACCGGCGAAGCCGATGTCCTGCGCGATGAGGGCGAGGCCTTCGCCGCAAAGCTGCGCACGGCAGGCGTAGCGGTGACTCAGGTGCGCTACGGGGCGATCATCCACGATTTCGTGATGGTCAACTCTATGCACGACACTCACGCCGCAAAAGCGGCCGTGGCCCAGGCGATCGCGACCCTGCGTGCCGCGTTCGACATCGCCTAGCCGTCCTCGCAACGGACTCTGCCGAGTCGATCCCGGGTCGCGGTGACATTTGGTCGTATCATCACCGAACTGCTGTAGCGCGGCTCCGGTTCGGCAGTGATTGCGTGTGCCGGTGAATCGTTGGTCGAATCACAGGGGAACAAATGAATTCCACGCGTGGGCACGACCGACATCGGACGACTGAGGATCCCCCGTCGCGCGACACAGCCGCCGACCGCCACCAGGAAAGTCCGGTCGCGCGACGGGGCTGGGAGCCCGCGGAACCTGCGTTTCGGCGTCGGGGGCTGACCTTCGGTGGAGCAGTGGGAGCGTTGGTGCTGGTGTGGTTGTCGCTGACGCCGTCGTTGCTGCCCAGGGGGCCGCTGTTCCAAGGAATCGTCACCGGCGCCGCGGCGGTGTTCGGATACGGTCTCGGCGTCGCCGTCGCCGCGCTGCTGCGGTGGATGCTGCACCGGCAGCCGAGGCCGACGCGTCCGGCGTTGTGGTGGGGGCTGGGAGTCGTCGCCTGCCTCGGTTCCATCGCCGCCCTGGTCTGGTTCGCCGATTGGCAACGCGACCTGCGTTCGCTCATGGGAGTGAGCGGGCTTTCCTGGCATGCCTATCCGATCATCGTGGTGATCGCCGTCGTGACGTTCGCGGTGTTGATCGCGGTGGCGAGGGGGTGCTGGGCGTTGTCGCGATGGGTCGGTGGGCTCCTGGGGCGGGTGATGCCCACTCGCGTCGCCGCGGTGCTCGGCGGTGTGGTGGTCGCCGTGGTGGCTGTCCTCGCGGTCAACGGGGTGGTGGCCGACGTCGCGATGTCGCTGCTCAACGAAACGTTCAAGGCCGTCAACGAGAAGAGTGCGCCGGATACGGAAGAACCTGTTGTCGCGGAGCGTTCCGGCGGGCCCGGCTCGCTGGTGGCGTGGGACTCGCTGGGCAGGCAAGGGCAGATCTTCGTGTCCAACGGGCCGACCGCGCTCGAATTGACCGCATTCAGTGGAAGGCCGGCGCGTACGCCGATCCGTGTCTACACCGGACTGGAATCCGCCGAGACCCTCAGTGCCGAAGCAGATCTCGCGGTTGCCGAATTACGACGTGCCGGTGGATTCGAACGCTCGGTCATCGGAATAGGGACCACCACCGGAACCGGGTGGATCAACGAGTCGACTGCCTCGGCCTTGGAATATGTGGCAGGCGGTGACAGTGCGTTGGTGAGTATGCAGTATTCCTATCTGCCGAGTTGGCTGTCCTTTGTCGTCGACCAGGAACGTGCGCGCCAAGCCGGCCGCGCATTGTTCGAGGCTGTTCACGCCGAGTGGGACACGCTGCCGGTCGATCGTCGGCCGAAGCTGGTGGTCTTCGGCGAAAGCCTCGGATCCTTCGGTGGTGAAGCGGCGTTCTCCGGTATTCAGGACAAGGCGGCCCGCACCGACGGGGTCTTGTTCGTCGGCCCCACCGCCACCAACCCGGTGTGGCGCGACGCCACCGCGCGCCGCGACCCGGGTTCGCCGCAATGGCTGCCGATCTACCGCGACGGGAATACCGTGCGATTCGTCGCCGACGCACCCGATCTCGCCCGTCCCGAACCGGCGTGGGGCTCGCCCAGAGTGGTCTACCTCCAGCACGCCTCTGACCCGATCACCTGGTGGACACCGCAACTGCTGTTCCAGAAACCGGACTGGCTCGACGAGGAACGTGGTCGCGATGTCCTGCCCAGCACCCGCTGGATCCCCGTCGTGACGTTCCTGCAGGTCTCGGCGGATATGGCTGTCTCGGTCGACGTGCCCGACGGACACGGTCATACCTTCCAGGCTGTGATCGCCGATGCCTGGGCCGCGATCCTGGCACCCCCCGACTGGACCGCGACCGACACCGAGCGATTACGAGTGATCCTGCGAGGCACCGAGTGAACACCATCCGATACCGAAGAGGAGAAGGATTGCGATGAACAAATCCGCCGACAAGCCGTCCCTGCTGCGTCGCGTCTCACCGACGCAATGGGTCGCGATCGGAATGAGCATCCTTGCCATCATCTTCGTCTTCGAGAACAGAGGAAAGGTATCTGTCGAGTTCCTGTTGATCACGATCAGTTCGCCGATGTGGCTGATCCTGTTGACGATGTTCATCGTCGGCTGGGTCGCCGGAGTTCTCACCACCCGTCGCGCCCGTCAATGAGTTCTCGCGGTGCCGCTGTTGTCGGCGGTCCGGGCGCGTTCAGTCGGTCGACTCGAGCTGCTGCTTGAGGTTGCGCAGGGTGCGGTGGATGTTCTTGCGCTGGAACTGCACGAAGGTGTCGCCGCCGGTGGCGATCCGGTCGAAGACTTGAACCACCGCGTTCGGCCAGGTCTTGCGATCGTCGTGCCAGGTCTCGGTGACCCAGGTACCACCGTCGGCCGCCTCGAATCGGTACTCCCAGGTCGCGATACCCCCGCGAAGCCATGGCCGTCGCACGCCGATCGCCTCGACCCGAAACGCGAACACCTTCCCGGGCTCTGCCGCGATCACCACGCAACGGGTCACCCAGCGAGCGAAGCCCCGCTTGTTGAACCCTTCGAATTCCATTCCCACATAGGTGGACTCACGCGCCTGGGTGACCCGTGCTCCGCGGTTCTCCGGACTCCACCGACCCATCAGGGTCGGATCGCTGACTTGCTGATAAACAGACACCGGGTCGGCAGCGATGTCGATGCTGTCGAAGACGGTCGTGGTGCGACTCATGGACTCGAACCTATCCGACCGAGGAGAGAGCCGGTCCGGCCTGGCCGTGCGAGGATCGCGACGTAGCATTCCGCGCCCGACTCCGGGTGCGCCGGCGGAAACCCCGGATCACCGGGTGAGGACGTATCCGTCGTCTGGTCGGTGGTCGCGGGAGCGACGCAGATCGGCGAGGGCGAAAGTGCGTTGCACCCAGCGGTCCGCACCGTCGTAGCGAGGTGTGAAGGCAGTGCGGCCGTGGACAGTGACCCGGTTGTCGATAATGGCCATGTCGCCGGGGGTGAGCACCGTGGTGCGGGCGACAGAGTCACAGGCTCGGCCGAATTCGGCCAGCGCTGCCTCGGCGCGCGGTGTCAGCGCGGTCGTGGCGATCGTGGCCATCCGGATGTCGGGGTCGTCGACCGCGCCCGAGAGCAGCGGCTGCGGCGACCGCACGGCGTTGTCGGAGGGGAACGACGGTGGCGGTGCGGTGATGAATTCGGGTGTGAACAGCGTGTCCCGGGCCGCCGCGCTGAGTAGCGGCAGCGCTCGACGAAGGCAGGCGGTTCGCAGACCGGCGATCCGTTCGTGGTCGCCGCGCAGGCACAGCAAGAGCACGTAATCGGGCTCGTGCAGGTGGAAGGCATTTTCGTTGTGGAAGGTCAGCAATGCCGAACCGGCGTTTCCGGAGAAGGATTCCTTGCCCGGCACCGGGACGACGTCCTGCACGAGAGCGCCGGTCTTCTCGGCCAGATACGCGGCCGGGTCACCGAGCCCGCAGGCGATCATGGTGAGCACGGCAGCGGAGACGACCGCCGCTCGCTGCACCGAATCCGCTGTCGAGGGTGTGTCGGGCAGCATCGTTTCGTCGACCGGCAGGCCGTGGATCACCAGCGATCCCAGCGGTCCCGAGTATCGGCGGAATTGTCGAACGCCGCGACGCAGCCTCAGCGGCAACGCATCCCCGGAGTATCGGGCGCGCGCGACCCAGGCCGGGTCGTCCACCCGGTCCTGTTCTCTGGTGCACAGTGCGCGAGCCAGTCGATCGATCTCGGCTGTGTCAGTGGGAGTCAGCTCCAGGTCTGCGATGTCGACGGTGCCCGCGATTTCGTGCATCGACGCCCTTTCCGGTTCGGCCCCTCCGGCTGTTCAGCCATGTCGCAGAGCCGACACGGCGTTGGCGATGTAGTGGTCGCCGAACCGGATCAGCGGTGCGTACTCGGCGGCCCGCCGATGGCGCATCAACCGGAGCTCGCCGACGGCGTTGTCCGGACCGGTGGGCAATTGCGCGATGGAACGGCGCAGGCGCACCATCGAGTAGGCGAGTGTGACGTGACGTTCGCTGTCGACGAGGTCGGCCTCGAGGAGGGCGTCGCGGGCAGCGGCGAGCTCTGGATCGCGGGCAGAGAGTTCATCGTAGGAGTCCGGAACCACGGTGAGTAGGTCCTTCATCGCGCTGCGGAAGGTTTTGTAGCCGCGATGCTGCCTGCCGCTCAATGGGGTCGACACCTCCGGCGGCTGCATGCTCGGGCGAACGGCGGCCATGTAGTACTCCACGGGGATCGTGCTGGCGTGGATCATCGCGGCCGGGAAGCCGCGCACGTAAGTGGTCGCGTGTTCGAGCCGGTCCAACGCGGCGTCGGTCGCGCCGTGGCGGAGATGATGCGCGGCATCGGTCACCGCGACGGCCGCGCAGATGTTGAACAGGACGTGGACCTGATGCCCGACGAGCCACCGCGCCGTCCACTCGCTTTCCACCGAGATGTGTGCCACCGCAGCGGGAACGGAGAATCGGTCGGTCGGCCCGTCGGCCTGTGCGGCGCCGGTGAGGTCGAGCACGGCCTGCCGCATGCCCGCGACCTCCACCGCCAAGTCCGCACCGGACAGTGGGGCCCTGCACAGGTCCGCCACCCCACGATGGATGACCAGGGCGCCGTGCAGTGCCGCTTGCTGATCGGAAAGCTCCACCTCGCGGACCCGGAAGAACGACTGACTCACCGACTCCGCGGGTAGATCCTCACCGACTATCGGTGGGGCCTGCGAGGTCAGCGTGTCGACCAGCTCGCCGACAGCGGCCACCCCTTGCTGCAACGCCGACGTGCGCTCGACCGGACCGGCATGGGTCGGCACCTCCGCCAGTGCCGCTGCCGTCCGTGCCGCTGCCGTCTGAACCTCGGCGCTCAGGCTCGCGGTGGTTCCCCCGTCCCGCACTGTCCGGAACACGGCTACTGGCGGGCGCTGGATGACAACCGAGGTATCCATGTTTCGAGAATATCCGCGGTCGAACCCCTTCGGAACGCATTCGAGAAAGTGAATCCTGTTGTCTACCTAGCAATTTCGAGAACCAGGACGAGGTGTCTCCGGTGAGCTCGGTGATTACTTCATGGCGGTGTGAGCTTGGTGACCGTGCCGAGGAAACTGGTGACGTACAACGCGTTCGGGTCCCATCCGGGTCCGGATCCGAACCGTGCCGACGAGGACAAAGGCAGGCCGGCCGTGATCGCGCAGGTCTGGCCGGTGTCCACATCGACCTGCGCAATACTGCCCGCCACGTTCAGTGCCACGTAGACCTTGCCGTCCGGGCCGACGGTCAGATCATCGGCCGAGTTCAGTGGTCCGGCGCCCGGAATCACCGCCTGTCGCGGTGGGCTGTCGGGGGCGGCGTAGTCGACGGCGGCGACCACCGAGGTGGGGTCGAACGTCGTCGAGACGATGAGCCGGTGGCGTTGTCGGTCGAACGCGAGGCCGTTGGTGGAGCTCAGCGACGGTGCGTACGGTGTCGCGATGTTGTCGGGGCCGACGCGGGTCAGGGTGCCCGCGCCGATGTCCCTGCTGACGACGAAGTCGCCGTTCGGCAACTGTGCCAACCCGTTCGGCATCGTCAGGCCGGTGGCCACCGTCGTCACGGTGCCGTTGGCGAGGTGCAGCGCCCCGATAGTGCCGTCGGCGCGGCCGGTGAGTGCGGCGGTGGCGGTGTTGCCCGTCGTGAAATAGGCGGTGTCACCGACGGTCAGGATGGCGCCGGGGCCGTCGATACCGTCGACAGCGACAGATCTCGCGCCGTCAGCGCCGAGGCGTTGCAGGGACCCGACCGATCCGGTGGCGGATTGCTCGGCCAGCAGCAGGTTCCCGCGACCGTCGAACCCGAGGTTCTCGAGTACCCCGTAGCCCGCCGCGACGGTGTGGCGAGTCCATTGCGGACACGAAACCGGTTCGGCGGAAGCGGTATTCGCGACGGGAAGGACGGCGGCTGTCGCCGTGACCGCCATCGCGGCGAGTGCGCGAGACGCGGTGTGGGAGAAGGTCATCGGTTCCTCGGGGTCGAGCCGGTGGCCCGGGTAGCTCTGCCACCGACGAAGGCGGCGTTGTCGACAAGATCGGCCCCAGCCTATTGGGGTTACCGCGGGAATCGCACGGAAACGGTTCTGGTCCCGTAAGTAGGCAGCAGCGATGCCCGCCCATTCGACGACGGTGCCGATCATGCTCTCGACGCGACCTCACCCGAACAAGAGGTGCGCGCGACGGGACGCCCGGCTAGCAGCCGTTTCCGCTGCGGGGCGTCCCCCCGTGAAGAGTTCCCTACTGCCCTGCTTCGCAGTCGATCCATTCCATGTAGCCGCTGCCCGTGACCGGACGCTCACCTTGCCAGGTTCCCCGGTAGGTATAGGCGCCGACGTAGCCGCGGCCGTGCCCGTAGCGGAGCGGACTGTCGACGTCGGCGTCGAAAGTCAGGATCTCCGCACCGGCCGCGTCGCGCACCCGCCAGCGAAGTTGCCGGGGGACCCGCATCGTGCGACCGAGCGGGTCGACCAGTGGGTGTTCCTGATACGACAGAACCGTCATGGCGACATCGTCGTACACGCGCGTTGTTCCGTCGAGGCACCGCACGTACGCGAGCAAGCAGGCGACCGCGCCGGCGGCGCGTACTTCGGTCAGTAGCACCTGGGTCGAGCTGTCGAGGTTGATGATCTGATAGGTGAAGAAGTCGACGGGGAGCTTGCGTCGGGTCGAGAGTGCCTGTGCCGTCAGCGCTTGCGGTGACATGCAACGGGCGTATTCGAACGTGCACAACGTCTGATCGATGGCAACGGTGGCGCCGGTGTTGTCGGTCAGGGTTCCGGTGGCGGTCGCGAGCAGGCTGAGGTGGTCGTAGAGCGGAGTGCGAACGAACCATGAAACCTGTTCCGTCGCTCGGATATCGAGGCTCACCTCGAAATTATCGTAGTGACCGCGGACGTGGAAGTGGGGAAAGGCGCCGGTGATGCTGAGGTCGCGGCCCCAGTCGAGGCGGGAGCCGTCATCGGCGAAAGAGCAAGCACGGCCGGTGTCGTAGGCGCGGTAGTGGTGCTGTCCGTCGGCGGCGGTGGACGACAGGACGGTGGCCGTGTCGCGGGCATCATCGGCGGCGAGGTAGTCGTTGTCGAAGGCCAGCGCACCGGTCGCGCCGATCAAGGTCATCGTGTTCAGGTAGCGGTGGGGGCCGGGTAGCTCGGGGAGGAACACCCCGTAGTGCGTCCATGCCCACCGCCGGGACCCGGCGTGCGGTTTCATCATCTCCGGGGTTTCGAAAGGCATGGTCGACCTCGGAATGCGCGAGTCGATACGTGGCAGGACGGCGTCGAGGATCGGGCGTGCGAGGCGATCGAGTACGCGCGATCGACGGTCGGCGGCGGGAGGCTGCGAAAGTGCCGTGGAGTGTTCCATGAGCGCCATTGCTCCTTTGCTGGACCGCCGGGCTCGTGCCTTTCGGTCCGGGTCACAGGTATGTGTTACTTATGGTCACGGGTACAATTGACTGATTGGTAAATTACGCGCGGGAGGCCGAGCCGTCAAGAGTCCCGCCATCGTTCCGGCCGCGCCGATCGGCCTGCTCGTGGCTGTTTGCCCTGGGTAAAGGCGGGTAGACGTATCTCATGAATCAGTCGTTGGTCGCGGTGTGTAGTACCAGATCATGAGCGGTGATATCGACGGGGTCATCGTGGTGGTTCCGGCCCGTAACGAGGAGCGGCTGCTTCCTCGATGTCTCGCGGCTCTGGAACGCGCCGTGCGCCGAGTCGATGTGCCGGTTCGGGTGCAGCTCGTGCTCGACGCCTGCACCGATGGCTCGGCACAGGTCGCCTCGACAGCCGAGGTGCTGACGGTCAGCGAGCGCAATGTCGGGGCCGCGCGACGGCGAGGATTCGAGCACGCGGGCGCGGCGTGCGACGGCCGCACCTGGTTTGCGACCACCGACGCCGACTCCGAGGTCGAAGAATCCTGGTTGTCGGCCCAGCTCGATTACGCGCGAAGGGGTTTCGAGGTGGTGGCGGGCGTGGTGGCGGTGCGGCACTGGGACGCGCACTCGGCGCAGACCCGACGGATCTACGAGCACGAATACCGCGTACACGGACCGGACGGTCACGGTCATCTCCACGGCGCCGCGCTCGGCTTCCGGGCCGACGCGTACTGGGGAGTCGGGGGTTTCCGCGCGCTGCGCACCGGTGAGGACGTGGACCTGGCCGTTCGGCTGCAAGCCGCCGGGGCCAGGATCGCCTGGGCAGAGGACGTGTGCGTCACCACCTCCGCCCGGCGAAGAGGTCGCGCGCCACACGGATTCGCCGAGCATCTGCGCAGGCTGGGACGTGACGAGCCGCAGGAGGTCTCGTGACGTCCGTGGACGGTTCCGTCGTCGGCCCACGCGCGACAGGCGAGCCGCGGATCGCGGCGGCGATGAAGTCGCTCGCGAGCTCGGGACGGCTGGATCTGCCGTTGCCGGGCTCGGGACGAACTCTCGAGCGATGGCGTGCCCTGGCCGAAATCGCCTATGAGGACACGGTTCTCGGCCGACTGGCCGAGGCGCACGCCGATGCCGTGGCGATCATGGCCGAGCTCGGCGGTGGTGGCGTGGACGCGGACTGTCCCGCCGCGCCGTCCGGCGAGATCTGGGGCGTGTGGGCCGCGGAACCGCCTTCCCCTGTCCTGCGAGCACGCACGATGTCCGACGGCTGGGTGCTGGACGGACGCAAGCTGTGGTGCTCAGGTGCGAGCATGTGCACGCACGCACTGGTCACGGCCGTCGCGGACGGGCAGCGAGCGCTGTTCGCGGTGCCACTCGACCGTGCTGTCGCCCGGCCGGTGCCCGAGACCTGGCGTGCGGTCGGAATGAGTGAATCCGACTCCGGTGCGGTCGATTTCGACAACGCCGCAGCCAGGATGGTCGGTGCGCCCGGCGAGTATCTGAGCCGTCCCGGATTCTGGCACGGCGCGATCGGCGTCGCCGCCTGCTGGTACGGCAGCGCGTGCGCGGTCGCCGAAGCGCTGCATCGGCACGCG
>NZ_BDBR01000036.1 GCF_001613085.1 Nocardia salmonicida NBRC 13393 | reverse complement strand
CTCGGCTTCCTGTTGTCCATGGCGGCCACCTTCGGCGCGACGGTGCTGATCTTCCAGGAGGGCGAGCTCGGGCTGATCAAGGATCCACATCCGCTGGTCAGCTTCCTACCGATCATGTTGATCGGCTTGGTATTCGGGTTGGCGATGGACTACCAGGTGTTCCTGGTGACCCGCATGCGCGAGGAATACGTCCACGGCTCCGATCCCACCGATGCCGTGATCAAGGGCTATCACCACGGTGCGCGAGTGGTGACCTCGGCGGCGATCATCATGATCTCGGTGTTCGGTTCGTTCCTGCTGGAATCCGACGTCACCGCCAAGTCGATGGGCTTCGCGCTGGCGGCGGGCGTGGCCTTGGACGCGTTCGTCGTCCGGATGGTGCTCATTCCCGCTTTGCTTGTGCTGCTGGGCAAGTGGGCGTGGTGGATGCCGAAGTGGCTGGACCGGATCGTGCCCGATATCGACGTCGAAGGCTCGCGGCTGCGCGAGATCCAAGCCGATCAGCGCGAGGTCGCGCCGGTGCCGTAAGGCTGAGCATCGATGGCCGGGGAACTCTGGTTCCCCGGCCATTTCTCTATTGACTCGGCTGCGGCACTTGGCATTCGGTGACACGAGGATTGAGCCCGATGTAGTTCGCCGGCCCCGCCGCGGCCGTGACCGCGATGGTCGCCCAGTCCGAACATTGCTTGGGCAGGTGAGCGAAGTGGTGCCGCTGACCAGCGGCGAGCAGCCCGACGGCAACCCAGCCGAGCACGATGAGAACCATGAGTTTTCCCCCGAGCCCCATCCCGGACTTCGCGGGTGGCGGCTGTCGCCCGCGCATAAACATCGTTCCTTCCAGGATTCGGTGTAACCCAGTCTATTACGCGAGGAATACACCGCAGGTCGGACGCAGGTGAATACCCGACGACAGATCGTGCCCGCTCTCGAACCGCGACCGTTATCGGGGGCCGCACTCGCTCCCACACTGTGGCTTCCGGCTTCCGCGCCGAGCCTCGACAGGCGGGCGGATGCCGTGCCTGATCGCGTTCGCGGCGTGGATTCCGATGGCGAAGTCCTTCAGTCGCTTCAACATATCTCCATGGTCGGACTTCCGCGTCATCAGCAGAAGTGGCGTAGATGACGACTATCGCTAAGATTTAGACATGAGCTCTGTGTCCGTGCTTGCCTACGACGGGATGACGGCGTTCGAGACCGGCATCGTCATCGAGGTCTTCGGTCTGACCTGGCCCGATATCGAGCAGCCCTGGTACGAGCTGAAGATCTGCACCGAAACCCCCGACCCCATCCGCGTGATCGGCGGCGCGACCATGACCACCCCGTACGGTCTCGCCGAGTTCGCCGCCGCCGATACGGTCGTCGTCCCGAGCGTCGCCGACCCCCGTGCGCGGACCTCGCCGGAATTGATCGACGCGCTCCGCCGGGCGCACAGCAACGGCTCCCGGATCGTGTCGATCTGCTCGGGCGCCTTCGCCCTCGCCGCCGCGGGCCTGCTCGACGGCCGCCGAGCCACCACCCACTGGCGATACGCCGATCTACTGCGCGAGCGCTATCCCGCTGTCGACGTCGACCCCGAACCGCTCTACACCGACGAAGGCGACATCCTCACCAGCGCGGGCTGCGCCGCGGGCCTCGACCTGGCCCTGCACCTGGTGCGCACCGACCTCGGCGCCTCCGTCGCCAACGCGGTCGCCCGTCGACTCGTCATCCAGCCACACCGCACGGGCGGCCAAGCCCAGTACATCGAATCCCCCATGCCCCCCGAACCCCTCGACGCGCCCATCGCCCGCAGCCTCTCCTGGGCACTCGAACACCTCGCCGACCCGATCGGCGTGCCCGACCTGGCCCGGGTGGCAGGCCTGTCCCCCCGCACCTACCTGCGCCATTTCGTCCGGGAAACCGGCGCCACCCCGAGCAAATGGCTGATCGCCCAGCGGATTCAGGCAGCCCTGGCAATGCTCGAGACCGGCGACGCACCGATCGAAGAGATCGCGACCGCAGCCGGTTTCGCCACCCCGGTCACCTTCCGACACCACTTCACCCGAGCCGTCCGAACCTCACCCTCGTCCTACCGCCGCGCTTTCCAGACAAGAAAAAGCCCCCCACCTACGTGAACAAGTGAGGGGCTCTTGGCGGTGGCGGAGGGATTCGAACCCTTCCAATGCCGCTGGGCAGAGCCATAAAACCCGCCTGACCTGCTGAAACTCGTTACTGGTGATGAGTGGAAATGACGGTAGATCAGGCGGGGTTGTGGGCAATATGTGGGCACCGCGACCGTGGCAGCGGACGCGCCTACACCGTTGCGCCGAGCCAGTGCGCGAACCCCAACAGGCTCTCCGACTGCCGACGCTGCGCCGCGGCGATCCCGTACATGGTTTCGCGCACCGACGGGTGTAGGCGCGTCTGTTGCGGGGCCGCCGCGCGGGCCTTATTCAGCGAGACCAACGCCTTATCTGGCTTGCCTGACATGAGCCATGCGCGGGCGTTGTCCTGCCAGTGGTGGGCGATCCTGGTCGGCGGGGCGCTCGCCGAGTAGGAGAGTTCGGCACCGGTGAGCGCCGCCCGGTTCGGGTCACCGGATTCCAATTCGACTGCGTGCGAATGTATTTCGACGTTCAGCGGGCCGAATGCGGTCATGTAGAGATCGGTCTCACCGGTTCGGTCGGCCAGTTCCCGCGCTGCCTCGACGTGGCTCACGGCGCCCGAGTAGTTGAGCTTGCGTGCCTCGTTGATTGCCCCGGCGAGGTGCGAGTACCCGGCGAGCACCATTCCTGGCGCGGTGTCGTCGGCGGTGGAAATCGCACTGTCGATGAGCTGGGTGGCCACGCCAGATTCCCCGTAGTGGGTGAGTATGCGGGCGCGCGCCAACGCCGAGAACGCACCATAGTTCGGATCGTCGCCGAGGGGCGCGTACCCGTCGGCGAGGTCGAGCGCGGGCAGCGCGAGCATGAGATGGCCGGTGCGGCGGGCTGACCACTCGGCGAGGATGTACGCCGAGGACAGCAGCGAGTACGCGCGCGCTTGGCCGTCGCCGGTGAGGTCACGAGCGGCGCCGTGCAGGCGGCGGATGATCGCGGGTAGTACCTCGATGGTCTGGCGGGTGCGGTCGCTGCGGTACAGATCCTGTGCCGCGGTGAGGTCGGCCTCAATCTGTGCCAGCTGGCCCGGCTCGTCGGCGCGGGCGTATCTGCCTTCGGCGAGCAGCACGGATAGTTCGTTGACCGCGTTGGCGAGAGGCTTGCCATCGTCGAACGGTGCACCGGTGAGCTGTTCGGGGGTGATCCGCAGAGCGCTCGCCACGGCAGAGATGAACCCCGGCGAGGCAGGCTCGCGGCCTTGTTCGACAGCCTTGACCATGCTCAGGCTGTACCCGGAGCGGGCAGCGAGCTGGCGTTGGTCCAGACCGGCGATCTTGCGTTCGGCCGCGAGGGCTTTCCCTACGTGTGTCCCCATAGTCCGAGGGTAGATCGATACGTCTCGGGTGTCCCGTTCTGTCTCTGTCCCTTTCCTGTCCCTCGATGCCCTTGCGCGCAGCGAATCTGATTGCAGCCGCGCCGCCGGGTGGCCCTCATCCCCCGGCGGCGGAGGCACACCAACTCTGGAGAGAGAAGGCCGTTATGTGGGGGATAGAGCGGGATATTCAGGTGCCGGAGCAACAGCGAGTACCGGAGCCACGCACCGCGGCGAACGCGGTCACGGTGCAGGAAATCATCGACCGAATCAGCAGTGAGCACGAAGCGGAGGGCCGCCCGTCGCCGGTCCTGGACCATGCCGCACCACGCGGACCGATCACGGTCGACTATGCGCGGATCCTGATGCGGCAGCATCGGCCATGCCACCGCGACGAGTGCCCGGCGAAACGATGCGCGTTCGCGCTGTTGGTGGACAAGGGGATCATGTCCCCGAGCCCATCGGCCGGGCAGCTCGAACCGGGAAGGATCCGGGCGTCATGAATGACGAAGACCCGGCGCGGGAACTGTCCGCGTTGCACGCCGACACAACCGCCGCGATCGACGCGGCCACGCCCCAACCGGCCGAACCGGACGACCTGGTCGGGCCGGTCGTCCTCACCAACGGCATGTGGGCGACCAAATCAAATGGCTGGTGGCGGGTGACCATCGACCGAGACGGCACCCTCGAAACGTTCTGCCGATACACGGCCGCCACTCTCGACCGGTGCCGCCAGTGGGCCGCTGTCGTGGGCCCGCATCCCCTGCCTAATGGCATGTGGGGGACCTGGAGCAAGGGCTTTTGGTGGCTCACCCGCGACCGCGAAGGTGTCGACCCTGTCGGCCGCCGGTGTGCGTTCTCGTTGGACGAGTGCCACGAGTGGGCCGAGAAGCTCACACCGCAGTGAAACGCTGACGACATCTCACATGGCCAGGTAGCTCTGCGGCAGCGTCAACGAGCCTGATCAGCAGATCCGTTGGGTTGCCCGTTTCACCGAAGGACTCTAGATATGCTGGCAACCTGCACGGATCGACAGCACACCGAGCATGCCGGGAGGGCATCGTGGGCGAAGACCGACCGTACTCAGAGATCGAACACCGCAGGCTCGCGAAGCAGCAGCGTAGCCCGGAGTTCCGGGAGTGGCTGGCAGCCGAGGCCGAAGACCTCGCCCACCTCATCAACATCACCCCCGGACTCGCCGAACTCGACGACCCCTGGACCGTTGAGGGTTTGGCGGCCATCGAGCGCGCCGCGATGGAACGCATGCCCAGCCCGTCCGAGACCGCCACAGACGACGAAATGGCGTACCTGTCGTTGTGCGCACGCGGAATCGGCCACACCTATCTCCGTGCCATCGGCGCCGGGAAGTGGGTGTGGGTGCGGATCTACGACGAAAACCCGCTCGGGCCCGCGCTGGAACTCCCCGGCCACACGTTCTGGACTGATCCAGGCGAGTCGATCCGCGACGTCATCTTCGATCGGCGACCGGGATGGCTTGCCGAACAACTGCACCGCCTCACCGAATGGACCCGCTCGCACACCGTGCAGGCGATCTAACAGCCCTGACAGTCAGGACCGGGAATGACCGGCCCTCAATCCGACGACAGCCACGACGTCGTCCCGCGCACTGATCGAGGACTCACCGAGGCCGGAGATGCCGGTCACCGCGCCTATGTGATGGCGAAGATCGCCGAGGCCGCTACCCGGCTCGACAAGATCCGGGCCCCGCTGGACTGGCAACGCCAGGTCGAGATGTTCGGCGACCAGAAGTTGTTGCACGACATGCTCATGCACGGGTACCAGAAACTCCAGGGGCGCACACCGGAGACTGGTTGGCGCAACGAGCACCCGCAGCACACGGCCGCCGGGCTGCGACGCCACGACGCCGCACTCGTCGCGCAACGGGCCGGGCAGACCGTCGTGAAGGCCGTCGCTGAATTCAAGGCCGGGTCGGTCAGCGAAGCGGACGGGCTCAAACAGCTCGAAAAGGAACGCATCCTCCTGGCGTCCGGGCGGACGAAGGAACGCAGCGAGTACATCATCCGGGCGGAACGACCGCCGCACCCCGCGGTGATGCGCGAAGCCCAACAGCTCGCGAAGGACTACCCCGGCAAGTTCGTGGTTGTCGAGCTGTCAGAGTCGCAGTTCGAGCGCGCGGTGGAGGCCGGCCGCCCGATTGTGCGGGCGAAGACGGTCGAGAAGCTCGGGCACCTGATCGAAAAGGTGCGTGACTCTCCTGAGTTGCGGACCGTGCCGCACGCGCTGGAGCAGTTCACCCGCGAGATCGAGAAGGCGAAAGAGAGAAGCAACCCGATCGGGTTGGAGGCGTTGGTTCAGGCCCGCGATGATCTGGCATACCTGGTAGAGGCCGACAAGTTGTTCACCCAGCGTGTCGACAAAGCCGCACGCGAAGCGTCACTGTTGCGGTTGAAGGAATCGCAGATCGTCGAGCAGGTACAAGCCCAGCAACGCGACCAACGCGCGCAGGCGCTGTGGCAGCAGGTGGCGCGGGTGGACCGCGAAATCGTGCTGTCCGCGGTGACCGCTGTACGTGCGAAGGTGCCCGCCAAAACCCCAGTGCAGCAGTTGGAGCTGCCGGGGGTCGATCCTGTGATGGCTCGCGCCATGGGCGGGATGATGCACCTGGTGCAGCAGCGCGAGATCAAGGATCGTTTGGTGTTGGAGCGGGAAGTGTTGCAGGGGTTGACTTTACCGACACCAATGCATCGTGAGGTCGCCGAACTCGTGCTGTCGCAGCAGCGCGACACCCCCAATCAGGCGGTCACGATCGAACATGTGGTGGCGGGTGAGCAGGCCGTTCGCGAGCGGGAGGCGCGCGAGCTGGAGAAGGTCCGTGCGGTGCAAGCGCGGGAGGTTCGGGAGCGGGAAAACCGGGAGCTGATGGCCCGCGTTGTCGCCGCCCACAACAAGCATTTGGAGAAGGCCGCCCGCGAGCAAGCTCAGCCACGTGGTGTGGACCGGCTCGATGACCAGCGCCGGAAGGAACGGTCGCTGGAGTTGGCGCAAGGGTTGCGGTTGGACGCGCAACGTCTTGTTGAGAAGGGTGTCGACGCACGGGTGGTCGACGCGATCGCACGGGGTCAGGCACGGGCGGACGACAAAGCCCATGCCTTGGTCGTCGAGGTCGGGGACGGCGTCCGATGGGTGGACAAGGACAGTCAGGAAGTGGCGCTCGCCAAACAGATCCAGCTGATCGAGCGCGGTACGGACCTGAGTCTGGTGCAGACACGGCAGATGGTGGACCGGGGCAAAGCGTCAGCCGGGGTGGCGTTGTCGCGCGAGGATTTGGAGCGGCAGCGCGAAGAGTTGGAGCGCGAGCGTCAGCGTGAGCGGCATCCCGAGGGGAAGTCACGGGTCCGCCGGGGCCCCGAACGAGGACGTGAACGCGGGATCGAACGCGGGAGGTAGTTACGGTTCGGCGAGATCGGCCAACGTATCACCTACCGCGACGCCCAGCCCGTAACGCGTGCCGATCCTGCCTGCTATGTACGCAAGCGCGGTCGGCGGCTGCATTGCTTCGATACATGGCGAAACCACATCGAATCACGTTGGGGCGCAACACCTGTCACCGACATCGAACTCGACGCCGCCGAGACCTGGATAGCGGACATGGGCCGCACGGTGGGCACACCAAGAGTCGTAAGGTGCGGCCGGTGCCGGTCCCCAATTCGTCCTGGACGAACTCTCGGTGCAGTGCCGTGGCCGTGCCCGTACCTCGCTGGTGTTCGCCGACGGCACGGACTATCTACCCCGGCCGGAGTCGTCCGGCGGATGGTTCGCTGGCGCGGTGAATCGGCGAAGGTTCAGGCGATCACCCCGCATGAACTCCGGCACTCCTGCGCATCGCTGGCGGTATCGGCGAACGTGAACGTGCTGGCGCTGGCACGGATGCTCGGCCACGCGGACGCGAGTGTGACTCTGCGTGTGTACGCAGATCTGTTCGACAGCGATCTCGACCGCGCAGCCGAGTCGATCCACGCGGCCCTATGCCCGGCCGGCGTGCGGGCACAATGTGCCCACGGCACCCGAACAGCACTGCGGTACGGCATGAAAAAGCCTCTGACCTGGGCTTAGCAGGTCAGAGGCTGTTGGCGGTGGCGGAGGGATTTGAACCCTCGGAGGGGGGTTACCCCTCACACGCTTTCGAGGCGTGCTCCTTAGGCCGCTCGGACACGCCACCGCCGACTACGGTACCGGAGTGGGTGGGCGATTGTTAAATCGGCTGGTCAGCGTTGGTTTTTGAAGAAGGTGTCGAGGAGGGCGACGCAGTCCGATTCGAGGATGCCGCCGCGGACTTCGGGGCGGTGGTTGAGGCGGCGGTCGCGGACCACGTCCCAGAGCGAGCCGACGGCACCGGTTTTGGGTTCCCACGCACCGAAGACGACCTTGCCGACCCGGGCCAGCACCAGCGCGCCCGCGCACATGGTGCACGGTTCGAGGGTGACGGCCAGGGTCGCGCCCTCGAGACGCCATCCGTCACCGTGGACGGCGGCGGCCGCACGCAGGGCGAGCACTTCGGCGTGGGCGGTGGGGTCGCCGAGGGCTTCCCTGGCGTTGGTGGCGCGCGCGAGTTCGCGGCCCTGTGAGTCGAAGACGACGGCGCCGACCGGCACATCGCGCGGGTCGGCGTCGGCTGCGGCCGCCAGGGCGGCGCGCATCATCTCTTCGTCGGTCACCTCGGCATTTTGTCCAGGACCGCGGCGAACTCGTCGGCGAAACCGAGGCGCTGGGCGATCATGCCGAGCTGCTCGTCGGGATAGAGGTCGGTTTCGGCGATGATCACGCTGAGGACCGGTTCGGGGAGGCCGAGGTCGGCCAGGACGCCGAGATCACCCTCTTCCCACGGTTCGACGTCGTCGAGGTCGTCGGGGTCGATATCGGGGATCTCGACATTGAGCGCGTCGAGGACGTCGGCGGCGATGTCGTAGTCGATCGCCGCGGTCGCGTCGGAGACGAGCAGGAGGGTGCCGCTCGGCGCGGGACGCAACACGATGAAGAATTCGTCGTCGACGTCGATCAGGCCGAACACCGCACCTGAGCTGCGCAAAGCCTTCAGTTCGGTCTCCGCGGCCGACAGATCGTGCAGGGCATCGGAGCTGAGCGGGCTGACCCGCCACGTGCCTTCTTCGCGGACCACGGCCACTGCGAACCCTTCGACGTCGAAGTCGTCATCCGACGTCGCCCTGTTCGTGCCCGAGCGCTGTGCTGCCATGGACCAAACGGTAGTCTGTCCCACCCCTAATGATGAACTCGTGTGCCAATCTGTTCCGATGAGCATCGACGAGCGTGGGGCTGTTTGCGTCCTCGGGACCGGCCTGATCGGCGGTTCACTGCTGCGCGCCGCCGCCGCATCGGGCTACCGGACGTTCGGCTACAACCGCTCCGAATCCGGGGTTTCCGCGGCGTGTCAGGACGGCTTCGACGTCTCCGGCGACCTGTCCGCGGTGCTGATTCGGGCCGCCGAAGCGAGCGCGCTGCTGGTAATCGCGGTACCGATGCCCGCCGTCGCATCTCTGCTGGCCGACATCGCCGCGCTCGCGCCCGGTTGCCCGCTGACCGATGTGGTGAGTGTGAAGGGGCCGGTGCTGGACGCGGTGCGGAAGCATGGGCTCGAGGCCCTGTATGTGGGTGGGCATCCGATGACCGGCACCGCCCAATCCGGTTGGGCTGCAACAGATTCAGATCTCTTCCAGGGTGCCGTATGGGCCGTCGGGGTGGACGAGGGCACGCGAGCAGAACCGTGGTCGCGAGTGGTACGGCTCGCCTTGGATTGCGGGTCGGTGGTGGTTCCGGTGCTCGCCGAGGAACACGATCAGGCCGTCGCGCGGATCTCGCATCTGCCGCACGTACTGGCCGAAGCGCTGGCCGCTGCGGGCGCCGAGGGTGGGAAGCTGGCGCTCGGTCTGGCGGCGGGTTCGTTCCGCGACGGTACCCGCGTCGCGGGTACCGCCCCCGACCTCGTGCGCGCCATCTGCGAACCGAACGCGGCCGCGCTGGGACGGGTCCTCGACGAAACCATCGAGACACTCGTCACCGCACGCGATTCCCTGCGTGCGGACGGCGACCTCGGCGAACTTGTCGAGACGGGTTTCCGCGGTCGCACCGCCTACGACGACCGCACGACCTGGGACATCACCGGCATCACTCCCGGCACCGGCGACTGGCTCGGCGAACTGCATCGTGCGGGTCGCGACGGTGGCGTGCTGCGCGCACTTTGAGTCCCTGCCTTCGCCGGATCAGGCGCGCTCGGCCAGTCCCGGATAGTCCAGGACGAAACCTTCCGGGTCGACCGTCAGGGTGGCGCTCGATACCGGGGACAGGACGTTGATGCCGTCGGCCGCGCTCGAGTAGGTGAGCTCGGCCTCCTGCACCAGCAGGTCGGGTAGTCGCACGTAGACGACCGGGACCTGGACGTCGCCGACGGCGTGTTGCAGGCTGAACCGCCGGATCGGCAGGGTGTTGAAGAACGGACTCAGCACCACGTCGACGTCGAGTGCGCCGCCGAAGGTGGAGCGCACGTGGGTCCCGCCCGCGTCGACGAGCCAGTAGTTCTCCTCGTCACGCGAGATCGAGGCGTGGCGTTCACCGGCCGCGGTGGTGGTGCGCAGCGACAACCGCCGCGTGGCGCCCGCCTCATCGGTGACAAGGTCGTAAGACGCGCTGAACGCCGGGTGCTCGTCGCCGGCACTACCTATCAGTCGGCCCGCCGCCCTGATCCGATTGCCGTTCACCGTCACGCGCACCGATTCCATGCGGGAGTTGTCGTGGGCACGCCAGGTGAGCACCGTAGGCCACCGGGAGGCCGGTTTGATCTCGGTGGGGCCGTCGGCCGGGCCCGGGGCTGGGGTCGTCACCTCTCTACGGTAAGCGACACCAGCCCCGCCGCCACACAACACGGGCGCATCACACCAGCGAATCCCGCCAGGCGGCGTGCAATCCGGCGAAGCGTCCCTGGCCCGCGATCAGCTCGGTCGGTGCGCCGTCCTCCACGATCCGGCCGCCGTCGAGCACCAGCACCCGGTCGGCAATGGCCACGGTGGACAGTCGGTGCGCGATGATCACGGCCGTGCGGTCGCGAAGCAGCGTCTCCAGCGCGTGCTGAACCAGTCGCTCACCGGGGATGTCCAGGCTGGACGTGGCCTCGTCGAGCACGATCACCGCCGGATCGGCCAGGAACACCCGTGCGAACGCCACCAGCTGACGCTGCCCCGCCGACAGCCTGCCGCCGCGCGTGCGCACGTCGGTGGCATACCCGTCGGGCAGTCCCGCGACGAACGCGTCCAGCCCCACCGCACGCGCGGCCGCGGCGACCTCGGCGTCGGTCGCGTCGGGCCTGCCGAGCCGGATGTTGTCGGCGATGGTGCCGGAGAACAGGTAGGCCTCCTGCGTGATCATCACGACGTGCCTGCGCAGCTCGGCATCGGCCAGGTGGCGCAGATCCACCTCGTCGAGGGTGATGACGCCACCGGTCGGGTCGTAGAACCGGGTGAGCAGTTTCGCCAGCGTCGACTTGCCCGCGCCCGTGGCGCCGACCAGCGCCACCACCTGTCCGGCCGGGATCTCCAGGTCGAACTCCGGCAGCACCGAAGTGGCGTTGTAGCCGAAGCTGACCTTGTCCATCCGCACCGCGCCGGTCGAGCGGTCGAGGGTGGCCGGGCGTTCCGGTTCGGCGACGGCCGGTTCCTCCTCGAGCACGCCGGAGATCTTCTCCAGCGCCGCGGCGGCGGACTGGTAGGAGTTGAACACCTGCGCGAGCTCGTCGAGCGGGCCGTAGAACTGGTCGAGGTAGAGCAGGTACGCGGCGAGCACACCGATCGCGAGGTTGCCCTCCATCACCTGCCACGCGCCGACCAGCAGCACGATCACCGTGGTGAGCTTGCCGATGAAATTCGACAGCCCGACGTAGTCGCCCATTCCGCGAACCGCGCCGGTGGTCGCCTTCTGGTACACCGAGTCCTCCGCGCCGAGGACCTCCTCGTTGCGGTGTTCGCGACGGAATGCCTGCACCGCGCGCATGCCGCTCATCGATTCGACGAACTGCACGACAACGCGCGAGATCGCACCGCGCGTGCGCCGGTAGCCCGCCCGTTGACGCCGCTGCGCCCACCGGGTGACCAGCACCAGCGGCACGAACCCGATCAACACGATCGAGGCGAGCATCGGATCGAGCCAGATCAGCAGCGCCGCGATGGTCACCACCGAGATCACCGCGCTCAGCGCCTGATTCAGCGCGCCTTCGAGCAGCTCCTGCAGGGCCTCGATATCGCTGGTGAGCCGGGTGACGACCTTGCCCGAGGTGTACTTCTCGTGGAAGGACACGCTCAACCGCTGTGTGTGCTGGAACGCGCGCACCCGCAGATCGAACAGCACCCGCTGACTCAGCCACCCGGAGGCCCGCAGGAAGGCGAACGTGGTGAGCCCCGACAGCACCGTCACCCCGACGAAGCCGGCGACGGTCGCGAGCATCGGCGTCCAATTGCCCTGGCGGCCTTGGCTGATGCCGTGGTCGAGGCCGTAGGCGATGAACAGCGGCAGCGACACCTTGGCCACGTTGTCGAGCAGGATCAGGACGAAGGTTCCGATCGCCTGCTTGCGGTAGGGGCGCACCAGATCGAGGAGCAGTCGCCGGGATCGACCGGCCAGCACCAGGTTTCCGGTTCCGGTGACGGTGTCGTCCTCCTTGGCGATACCCCGCCAGTCGGCGGCCAGATCGGATTCCTTCTCCGGCGCTGCCTCTTCCGGTGTCACGGTCTCGGTGCTCATGCCTCACCTCCCATCAGTTCGCGGTAGTGGCTGCTCGTGCGCAGCAGTTTTTCGTGTCTGCCCTCGGCGACGATGCGACCGTCGGCGAGTAGGGCGACGCGGTCGGCCAGTGCGGCGGTGGACGGCCGGTGCGCGACGAGCAGCGTGGTCGCTCCGGAGAGCACCGAGCGCAGCCGATCCTGCACGCGCTCTTCGGTTTCCACGTCCAAGGCCGAGAGCGGATCGTCGAGGACCATGATCCGGCCGGTCGCCGCGGTGTCACCGGTGAGCACGGCCCTGGCCAGGGCCAGACGCTGACGCTGTCCGCCGGACAGACTCATGCCTTGCTCGCCGATGCGGGTGTCGAGCCCCCACGGCAACGCGTCGACGAACTCGCCCGCCTGGGCGATATCGAGCGCCTGACGCACATCGGCGTCGGTGGCGCGCGGGTCGCCCAGTGCGACGTTCTCGCGCACGCTGGCCGAGAACAGCACCGGTTCCTCGAAGGCCACCGTCACCACCCGGCGCAGTTCGGCCAGCCGCAGGGTGGCGATATCGACGCCGTCGATGGTGATGCTGCCGCCGCTCACGTCGTAGAGCCGGGGAATCAGCTCGAGCAGCGCGGTTTTACCGCTGCCCGTCGCACCGACGAGCGCGACCGTCTCCCCCGGCCTGATCCGCAGCGAAATCTCTTCCAGCACGGTGTGCTCCGGCCCGTCTCCGGATCGCGGGTAAGCGAAGCGGACACGGTCGATCACCAGTTCCCCGCGCAGCGCGGTGGGAAGTTCCGCGGGGTTCGGCGGGTCGGCGATGTCGAGCGGGGTATCGATGATCTCCCAGAAGCGATCGGCCGCGGTGCGCGCCTCGAACAGCTCCGACAACAGGAACCCGAGCCAGATGATCGGCCACTGCAGGAACGTGGCAAGGGTGATGCTCGCGACGAGCGTGCCCATCGTCATCGACCCGTGCACCACCGAGTAGCCGCCCACCCCGAGCGACACCGCGATAGACGCGGTCGGCAGGGTCACCAACGCCGCCCACAGTGTCGCGTCGAGGCGCACCTTCTCCATCTCGGTGCGCCGCAGTTCCCTGGACAGGGCGGTGAAGCGGGTACCGAAGAACTGGCCACGACCCAGCGCCTTGAGCACCCGCACGCCCTGCGCGGATTCCTGGGCGATGGTGGCCAGGTCGCCGGACTGGTCCTGCGAACGGCGCGAGGCCACCTCGAACCGTCGGACGAATCGCGCGCAGAACAGCGTCAACGGCAGGGACGTGACCGTGAAGATCAGTCCCACTTGCCAATTCATCGCGAACAGCACGATCAGCCCGGTGGGCATGATCACCCCGTTGACGATGAGGAACGGGCCCGCGAACGCGACGAACCGCCGCAGCACCGACAGATCGTCGATGGCGCGCGAGAGCAGCTGGCCCGACTGCCAGCCGTCGTGGCGTCCGATCGAGAGCGCCTGCAGCTGGGTGAAAAGCTTGGCGCGCATGGTGATCTCGAACATCGTCGAAGGCTTCGATACCAGCCATCGCCTGCCCCACATGCCGAACGATTCGAGCGAGCCGAGCAGAAAGATCAGCGCGACCGGCGCCAGCAAGCCGACGAAATCGCGCTGCGCGATCGGCCCGTCGACCACCCGCGCGATAACGAGCGGAATCGCGATCGCGGTGCTCGCGGTAACGATCGCCAGCGCGTTCGCCAACAGCAGCGGCACCCGATAGGGGCGGAGAAAGGGCAGAAATCGCCTCAGCGACCGCATTGCCCCACTCGACCGCGGCGCAGGCCGCTCCGATCTGTCGGCCTCCGATTCGGCAGCCGCCAGCTCTGATGTGACAGACAAAACTCCCCCTTGATGCCCGGTCGGCTGGTTGGTTTTCCGGTACGGACGCCAGGTGATGTTCGCACCGGGGTCCGACAAGTTCGGCCCTTCAAGAGTCCCAGAGCACCCCCACCTCCAGCCACCGATTTTCCTCCCGGCAACGCCCCTTCGTCCACCGATGTGACCCAACGCCGCCCCACCGTCCATCTGATGAAGCAGTCGGCCCCTCGGCCGCTTGTTCGCGGTCGGCTCGCTGTTCAGCGGGCCCGATACAATGCGGCGCAGGCACGAGTATCGGCCGCCGAACAGCGGGCCGTTCAGGGCCGCGAACTCGAGCGCGGCCGCGCTCCGAAGACACAGGGGTCGTTGATGCGGATGGTCGGGTTGTTCGCCGGGATCGGCGGGCTCGAACTCGGTCTGAGCAGGCATGGCTGGACCTCGGAGCTGCTGTGCGAGATCGACCCCGGCGCCCAGGGTGTCCTTTCGGCTCGATTCCCCGATACCGACCTGCACGGCGACATCACCCGACTGCGTTCACTGCCCGCGGGCACCGAGCTCGTCGCGGCCGGTTTTCCCTGCCAGGACCTGTCACAGGCCGGGCGCACGGCGGGCATCACCGGGCGTCGATCCGGCCTGGTCGACGAGGTGTTCCGGCTGGTTCGCAGGCAGCGTGGGCCGCGCTGGTTGTTGATCGAGAATGTCCCGTTCATGCTGCAGCTGGGTCGTGGTGCGGCGATGCGCCACATCACCGCCGCGCTGGAGGAGCTCGGGTACGCCTGGGCGTACCGGGTCGTCGACGGCCGCGCGTTCGGCTTGCCGCAGCGGCGTCAGCGCGTACTGATGCTGGCTTCGCGCACCGAGGACCCCCGTCAGGTGCTGTTCGGCGACGACGCGGGCCCCCGCGACTACGGCGACCCGGAGCGCGATCCGTGTGGTTTCTACTGGACCGAAGGTGTGCGTGGCCTCGGCTGGGCGGTGAACGCCGTGCCGACCCTCAAGGGTGGCTCCGGGCTCGGCATCGCCAGTCCGCCTGCGATCCGGCTGCCCGCGGGCGAGATCGTGACGCCGGGCATCGTCGACGGTGAACGATTACAAGGCTTCGACGCCGACTGGACCGCCCCCGCCATCGACGTTCCCGGCGTGCGCCACGGTCATCGTTGGAAACTGGTGGGCAACGCGGTGAGTGTGCGGATGGCGAACTGGGTCGGTGAACGCCTGGCCGCACCGTCGGACCCGCTCACCGTGGGAGAACCGATTACCGCGGGCCAACCATGGCCGAGCGCGGCCTGGGGTCACGCGGGCGTCGTGCACCGCGTTCCCCTCTCCACCTGGCCGGTCCACGAACCCTACGAGGACCTGAAGAACTTCCTCACCGAACCTCGTCTGCTCTCTCCCCGCGCGACGGCGGGATTCCTGCGTCGCACCGAGATGGGAAACCTGCGCTTTCCACCCGGATTCCTCGACGATGTCCGCGACCACCTCGACCGCATGGGCGGCTGGGCGGCATGAGCGCGCGGCGGGCCTTGTCGCCACCGACCGACGCGGCGACGAGCGCACGCATGTCCAAGCAGCGACGCGCGAACACCGCTCCCGAGCTGGCACTACGCCGCGAATTACACCGCGCCGGCCTGCGCTATTTCGTCGACCGACCGCCCATCAAAGGCCAACGTCGGCGTGCGGATGTGGTGTTTCCCCGGCTGCGCATCGCCGTGTATGTCGACGGGTGTTTCTGGCATCGCTGCCCTGCTCACGCGACCGATCCGAAGAACAACGCGCAGTGGTGGGCCGACAAATTGGCGGGCAATGTCGCCCGCGACCGGGCCACCGATGCCGCGCTGACGGCGGCGGGCTGGCGGGTCGTGCGGGTGTGGGAGCACGAGAATCCGCACGCGGCAGCTGAGCGGATAACCGCACTGGTGGAGCGATCAAAGCCCAGCTGACCTGCGATTACAATGTCAGCGACGCCGCGGAGCGCTTTCGGCGCGAACCCGCACCCGTACGCGCGACGCATCCGCCGCTACGAAGCCGGACACGGCCAGCGCCAGGATCGTGGCGAAACCTGCCAGCGCGATCACATAGCTCATCGAAGACCTCTCCGTTGGTTACCAACCACCCTGCACGGTGAACCTGACAGCAACCTGTGTGCGTGCCTGTGCTGCTCGATGAAACCACGTCCGCGTTCTCGACGCGCCTGATCGGGGCGGCGTAGGCCGGACACGCACAATGGTCGGTGTGACCGAATCCGCACGGCACACCCGTGGCTACTCGTTGCTGATCGCCCTCGCGATCGCGATCGCGGGCCTGTGCTATTCGTCCTGGCTGCTGGAATTCGTGCTGCCGATCGATACCGACCCGGTCAACAACTTCCTCAGCGAACTCGATGCCGAGGGCAAGCCGTACCGCGAGGTGTTCGGCACCGCCGACAAAGTGGTCGGCCTGTTGCTGATCCCGGCGGCGCTGGGTGGGCTGCTCGTTTTCCGGCGCCGCCGGTTGACCACGATCGGCTGGACAGCCCTGCTCTGCTTCGGTGCGTCCACCATCGCCGACGCACTGCTCCCGCTGCACGACTGCGACCCGGGTGACAGCACGTGCGGCGGCGACAGCGGCCTGTTCCCGCAACTGCACCAACCACACGCGCTGACGAGCACCCTGGCCGTCACCTCGATCGCGGTGGCGGCGTTCGCGTTCAGCGCCGCCGCCTATCGCTACCACCGGTGGCGGATCCTGCGTGAGTTCGGCCTCGCCGTGCTGATTCTCGGGTCGGCGGCGACCATCTGGATGATGGTCGCCGACAACCTGTCCGGCTCCTACGCACTCGGCATCGCCCAGCGAATCCAGGTCGGCGCCATGTCGCTGTGGCTGCTCGCTCTGGCCACCGCGGTCCTCATCGAAGCCCGCGAGTGGACTACTTGACGGTGATCTTCACCGTGTAGCCGTCGATCTTCGCGGGCAGCTTGGTGGTGTCGACCGCGAGCACCTCGCCGGTGTCCTGCACGCCATTGGGCAACGTCTTGGGCTTCAGGCCGAACGGGGGCTGTTCCCCCTGGCCGGCGGCAAGACCGAAGTCGCTGTCGTTGGCGATGTAGATGGTCTTGCCACCGTCGAGGGTGGCGATGCCCTCGATCTTGTCGTGACCGAAGAACCGGCCCTTCTCGTCGAGCGCGGCGACCAACGCGGAGAGGTCCAGGTTGCTCTTCTTCGCGACGGGGGTGACGCCAGCCTTGGTGAGCGCGGCGACGGCATCAGCGGTCGGGGTGACACCGATCAGCGTTTCCAGCGGCTTGCCGTCGATCAGCAGTCCGCCCTTCTCTGCGTCGTAGGTCGCGCCGGGCACCGCGGCCTGCGGGCCGACATCGGTGGCACCCGCGATGTCGATGGTCCAGATCTTCTTGTTCGACTCGGGTGCAAGGTTGCCGTCGCGCTCGTCGACCAGGAAGGTGGTGGCGCTCAGAGCGGTGATCTCCGAGACCGCGACCTTGGACTGCTTCGGGTTTTCCAGCGGGTACAGGAATTCCTTCTGCGCCTTGGTCTTCAGGTCCACGGTCACGATGCGCGCGAACGGCACCTCCTTGGCCGAACCGCTCAGCCCGGGCGTGTTGAGCGCGCTCTGTACCATCCCTACCAGGGTGCTGCCGTCGGGAGTGATGGTCAGCCCCTCCATGCCCTGATTGGGTGTGCGCAGGGCGATCTCCTTCGGCAGGCCGTTGCCTGGGGCGAGCCGCTCGATCTCGGTGCCCTTGGCATCGAAATGCACCAGGAACGGCCCGTATTCGTCGGAGACCCAGAACGTGCCGTCGGCCAGTGCCACCAGACCTTCGGGGTCGATACCGTGATCGGTGGGCGGCAGGACATTGCCCTGGAGGTCCTTGATGGTCTCGCCGGTGGTGGCCGAGATGTCGACCTGGCCGTTGAACGGCGCACCCGACTTGCTGCGCAGCTCGATGCTCGACTGCAGCACGGCCTTGTTGTCGACCAGCTTGAACCGGCCGATCTTGGGCACGAAACTCGGTGTCGGCGAAAGCTTTTCATTCTTGGCCGGACCGTCGACGTTCGGGCCGCGGTCGGTGAGTCCGTAGAACTCGTCGGCGCTACCCGGCACCGGAGTCCAGGCCGACCCGAATCCACTGCCCTGCACCGTGGTGCCGCCGAATTCGCCGAGCACCGGAATGTCGGTGGTGTAGAGGCGAACCGCGTCGGTGGTGGTGACCGTGAACTGGTCGAGACCGATGTAGCCGGCACTCGGGGTGTAGACGTAGGCGCCGTCGGCCCGGCGGGTGATGTTGCCGTGCTCGGGCTCGAGGCTGACCCCGAGCACCGCGCTGGTACCGGCCTTGGCGACCAGGTCGTCGAGCGAGATCACCAGCGGCTGGTCCTTGCCAGCGGTGAAACCGGCGTCGGGATCCGGCGCCGAGCAGCCCGCCACAACGGCGGCAGCGCACAGAGCGGCGGTGAGAGGAAGGAGGCGTAGACCTGGACGTGCGTTCACCTGGCATGCATACCGTCGCGAGCCGACCAGTAGACGACCGGCAAATGAATTGTCCTCCACCCCCCGGTGGACCATTCTGGCAATCATGACCACAACTCGGGTGAACATTTCCTCAGCCTCCGATTTCGAAGATGTCGTCGGGTATTCGCGGGCGGTACGGGTCGGCAACCAGGTCGTCGTCAGTGGCACCACGGCGGCCGTTGCCGGTGGTGGCGCGGTCGGCGGCGACGACATCGGCGCGCAGACCCGTGAGGTCTTGGCCCGCATCACCGCAGCACTCGAGCAGGCCGGGGCGAGTGTGCGCGATGTGGTGCGCACGCGCATGTTCGTCACCGATATCGCCCGCTGGCCCGATGTCGCGGCCGCGCATGCCGAGGTGTTCGGCACGATCCGCCCCGCGGCCTCCATGTACGAGGTCACCGCGTTGATCGCGCCCGGACTGCTGATCGAGATCGAGGCGGACGCGATCATCGCTGACTGAATCGTCACACGGGCCGACTCCGGCTCTCCGGCGCCGACGGCGGAAAACGCCTGGTTATCCACAGACTCAGAGTTATCCACAGGGCAGTTTCGACGCCGTCGTTATCGCCTGTGCGCCGGAGACCTGACCACTACTCTCGAATCTGTGACCAGCGAAACGGCTACTCCCACCGACCTGCTCGATCAGCTCGCCGCCTCCACCGCGCGCATCGATACCGCGATCGGCACGCTCACCGATGCGGCCCTGGCCGAACCGTCCCTGTTACCGGGGTGGACCCGCGGTCACGTGCTCGCCCACCTGTCACGCAATGCCGACAGCCTGCTGAACCTGCTGCTGTGGGCTCGCACCGGCATAGAGATGCCGCAGTATCCGAACGTCGCCGTCCGCGATGCCGACATCGAGGCTGGCGCACCCCGCCCGCTGACCGTGCAGCACGCGGACTTCACCGCCACCGCGCACCGCTGGCAGGCTGTCGCCACCACCATGCCCGCCGCCGACTGGCAGGCCGAGGTCCGCAATCGCCAGGGCGGCACCCTCACCGCCGACCAGATCCCCTGGATGCGCCTGCGCGAGACGGAAATCCACCACGTGGACCTCGACATCGGCTACACCCCCGCCGACTGGCCCGCCCCCTTCGTCGCCCGCCTGCTCCCCGAAACCATCACCGACCTCTCCGCCAAACTCCTCCCCGAAGCCACCCCCACCTTCGACATCCAGTCCACCGACACGGATTTCATCGCCACCGTAGGCCCCGGCCGCCCCCACCACACCGTCCTTGGCCCCGCCTGGGCTCTCCTGGGGTGGCTCGTCGGCCGCACCTCGGGCAACGACCTCACAGGCCCCCTACCGCCGCTGCCGGCCTGGAAGTAGCCCGCTTCGGCGAAAGCACCTCCGCCCCACCAGAGTCCCGGTAGCGACCAACCACACGGACCATCACGCAAAAAATCGACCCCGTATCAACTGATACGGGGTCGATCTCGGTGCGCCCGAAGGGATTCGAACCCCTAACCTCTTGGTTGTTCCGTTGCTCTGGGGCTGTCCGCTGACATACCTCCAAAACTGCTGCTACCGGGGCGTTTTACGATCGTCGCTACGTGGCTGTCTGCTGCTGTTTGCCCGAATCGGCAGGGGTTTGTAGTGGGAAAGTAGTGGGTGAGTCATGTTCTCCGGCTGGTACGGCGGGTCGGTGACCTGTACCTGCGTACACTCGCCGAGTGGGTGATTGGTGGCATGCATACTGGAGAACGGTTGCTGGCGTGGGTCTCACACTCGGAGCGGTGGTGATCATCCTTCTACTGGCATTCCTGTCTGGAGCGGAGAAGCCGCCGTCGCGTAGTACGAATCTGATGATCAGTCTGATTGCCGTCGGCTGCCAGTTCGCAGCTGGCTGGCTGTTCAGCGGATCAGGGCGAGCCGACCCGTCGCATGTCCAGGCATCCGCCCGCCGCATGGTTTCTTTCGCTAGGCACGTGGCTGCGTCAAAGCGCGCCGCTGAGTCCAGCTTTGAGCAGGAGACGCCGAAGCCGACCACTGCGCAGTATCGGACTCAGATGGGGATCTTGAGCGCCGAGCTGAGCAAGTACGAAGACGACGCGCTTGGATTCATCGATGACTGGCGCCTGGTGAACAAGCAGGCTGTCGAACGAGCAGGAGGGTAAGGCCTTGAGCGAAGGTGTTATTGAGGGCCAAGTGGCTGCGGTCTTCGGATCTCGCGAGGTCCTGATCAATCGAGGGGCGAAGCACGGCGTCCAGATCGGAATGAGGTTCGCGATTCTGGATGAGCCCACGAAGGTCCCACTTGACGAGACTGGCACGGCGGTAGAGATTCGGTTTCCCAAGACGATCGTGAAGATCGTTCGATTGGAGGGTGACTCGGCGGCCGTCGGTCGAACCTTCCGGACGGTCAAGGGAACGAACGCCTTCTCTGCGCTAATGGGTGCGAAGGAGGACGAACCCGAAACATTCGACTACGAGGATGGTTTCACGTTCGAGGCGACCCGCGACCAGACGGTTCGCAAGGGCGACCTTGTTCGTTCGACCAGGGGTGATGAGTATTCAGACGACCTCTAGCCGTGCAGGGGCGAAGGGCGCGGGATCACAATGCAGGCCAACCCAGAAGAGGGCCACCCGGCCACCGGTCGCGATACCACCGACCTCACCGCAGATTCCTGTCAATGGCACGTTTGTGGCACAGCTCGGCAGGCAGTACGCAGCTCGTTGACCAGGCGGAGTTCTACTTTCTGTGCTGCCTCAGCTGCCTCTTCCGGCCACGAAGCGCTCGCCGCGAATGGACCGAGTACCGGCGATCGACCCGGTGGGTTAACCCGGTATGGAGATCTTTTGCCCAACCGATTCCGTCGGAGTCGTTGAACTCGACGAACTCAGGAGGCGATTTGGCCTCTCCGGCTCGCCGGGGAGTGTTGGTTGCGACCTCTTCTCCGGGGCGGATCAGAGGTGCGATGTGAAACCCCTCGAGGCCAGCCCAATCAGCCGTACGCAGCCTGATCAATACACGAACGTTGGAGATGACACGTTCGCTGGTGTTCAGGACGTGAGTGACGTTCTCGTCCTGGTTGTCAGACCGGCTATACCAGCAAATGATCTTGCGTGCTTCTGCGAGTTCCTCCTTCCTCCTGTCCCTCAGCAGGATGAAGAAGCCCAGCGCGAGTGATCCGCTGGTAAGGAAGGCGCTCACCCATGTGGGCAACGTTCCCAAGTCAATCGAGTCCATGGGCAGCAGTATGACGACCAGGCAGTGGCCTTGTCTCCCAACAAGAGTCGAAGTTCTCTCAGCAATCGTTGGCCTCCGCGATCCGCGGCTAGGGGCGCGGGCTCCCTCACTCCTGAGTCGTCGGCAGATCGTCTATCCGCCGCCTGAACGACTTCACCCCTCCGGCTTCCTCATACTGGCCATCCCTGAACTGAGGGAGGTCGTGTCAAGGGCGCTCTTTCCCTTGACTCGGCCGAGTGAGGTCAGACAATTGGGCCATGAGGAGCCAACTCGACCCACGGGTTTTGCCACCCCACCTCACCACGGATTCCGTTCAGCAATTCACTCGCACCTGGTGAGCGGCGGGGTGATCGGAAGTATGCCGGCGGATTTGGCGGGAACTGGTGACGGCTTGGTGACCGTCTACGCGGGTTCGGCAGGCTGGGGTCTTATGAGGCAATCGAGCGAAGCTCGTGCGGCAGCACCGTATCGGAGTCGGTGTGCTGGTGGCCGTCGATCGGGGCATATGCCGACCGAATCGGGTTCGCGAACCGTTCAGCAATTCTGACGGCTGGTTCCGCGAGGTCGTCAACGCTCTCGAGTCCACGCTGTCTGAGCTGGGAGAAGTCTGCGGCGTCTGCCGATAGCGCGTGCGCGTCGCCGACGTGCCGCCGCGCCGGGCGGTGAGGTACGAGCAAGACCGTTGCGCGGCGTCTGCGCGGCGGCGGCGCGCACGCGCCGCCGCAGGCGCCTTGACTCTATACAGCGAAATTCAGCAACAAGTGAAACCGACTAAGCTGAGCCAATGATGTCGGGGAGGCTGCTCGTTGTCCGATTCTCCCCGTTTTCAGCGGAGAAGTGCCGGTTGAACGCCGAGGACACGTACGCCGAGGACTTGCGCAAGGGGCGAATCGGCAGATATGGCGTGTCGGTCTTTGGTTGCTCCGTGTTGGAAACTGACGTGGAGATCAACACGCCAGAGGTCGACAGGGCGATCACGGAGCTCTGTCGCAAAGCTCCAGTGGGCGGCAGGACGATCTCACGCATCTGGGCTGACGATGTCGCGCGAGACGGCTGGGCATTGGTACCTGACAGGCCCCCGCACTACCTGGTTGGTGTCGGCGATCTGACCGGCCTACCGGATTTTGAGCGTATGGCGCTACTCTGGAGTGATAATAGATGTCGAAATCCAGCATGGACGAAGAGGTGAGATCACATGCGTCGGCTCCAGATCGACCTGAACCAACGAGACGATGCTGGGAGGACTCCCGCCCCGTACTACGGACCTACGCCGAGAATCGGCGAGCAGGTAGTGGTGTTTGAGCCCGAGGATAGCGTTCGCGCTGATGGGGTAGTCGAAGACGTGGACAACGACCGTTGCGTTGCCTACGTCGCCGTCGACTGGATCACTTTGACTGACGATGACCAGACTTCCAGCGCGGCCGAGGTGCTAGTGAAGGTAGTGAGTGATTTTGGGGTTGAGGGTACGTTGAGTGTTGAGCCTGTCCTCGGTCGCTGGGCATCGCTCGCGTAGTGAAGGCCACCATGTTGCTGTGCGACTACGCAACCGTGTCCGAGGGGAAGCTCTTCGTCTCTGGCGGTGGCTGGTCAGTGGCGAGCCCGGGTCGGCTCGGTGGCTGGTTAGCGCTCCTGTTGGGCATACCGTGGCGCCAAGCCAATACAAAGATTCATCTATCCCTGACCCTTTGCGAGCTGGGCGGATCTGACGTCGAGCCCCGTCGGGATGAGCATGCGAGCGAGTTCAGACTTCCGGTTCGCATGGAGGCCGAGGTTGAAGTGGGACGGCCTCCTGGTCTCCCAGATGGGGTGACGTTGGATGCACCCATGGCCTTCCCGATGCCTCCTGTTGAGTTGGGTCCTGGTCGCCAGTTCGAATGGGTGCTCAAGGTTGATAACGAAGGCCGTCCTGAGTGGCGCTATCCGTTCATGACGCGGACCGCCTAGGTGCAATCCGCTCGCGAAGTTGATGCGAGCACGGACAATTGAGCCATGACTGGCCTAGCACTGACAGCGGAGCGGCGTGCAGAACTGGCCGCGCTCCTGAACGACGATGCCAAGTTGGATGCGACATACCCGCACGTCGCGGACTACCTCGATACGGTGATGCGGCTGTCTGGATCCGGGGACCCCGAACGGGACGCATCGTTCGACCTCCGCATGGTCCACTTTCTGACCGGTGATGCACCTGTGGCGGATAACCCGTACTGGGAGATAGTCGGCCCCGCGGTCTCCCGTGATGATTCGGGGCGACGGGTGATTGGTGCAGGGGCGGGCAGTGGTCGGGTCGCATACGCCGAGACGGTGCTCCAGGCGGCGTACGCCTACGCGATCCCGTCGCCTGAAACCATCGGATGGGTCCGTGACTTCGCCGGTGACAGTCCGGTCCTGGACCTCGGTGCAGGTCGGGGATATTGGGCCGCGCAGCTGGCTGCGGCCGGTGTGACGGTGGAGGCCTACGACGTCGAGCCGCCGGACTCGGTGCCGAATCCGTCCTTCCCCGGCGGGAACGGACAACAGGACGTGTGGCATCCGGTCGAAGACCTGGCACGGTACGCCGAGACCGACAAGTCGGAGGCTGTTCTGTTTCTGTGCTGGCCTCCTGGTTGGGGCTCCTCGATGGCGTCGGACGCGCTGACGGGGTTCGAGAGTGCCGGCGGAAAGCGGTTGGTGTTCGTCGGCGAGGAAGCCGGGGGCAAGACCGGTGACGACCTGTTCTTCGGAATGCTGTCGGACCGCTGGCAGCTCGCGTCACAGGACGTCGAACATGTGGTGTGGCCACGCAACCGAGATGTCGCCCAGGCCTGGACGTTGGCATAGCGGAAACAACAAAGCCCGGCCTCCCTCGATTCGGGAGTGCCGGGCTTCGTTGTGTCGAGAGTCAGTGTGCAGCTGGCTCTTCGGGATTGAGTGCCATCCGAAACACGAATGCCTCGTAGCGGTCGCGCGGGTACGACACGTAGGAAAGCATGAGCACCTGGTCCCCCGGGCTGATGAATCGCTGCTGTACCGACTTCACCAGTGTGCCTGGGGCGACTCCCAGCCATTCGGCGTGCAGCGCGGTCGGCAGAGAGTCCGAGATGGTCTCCTCGAGGAACGTTGCCGCGGTGGTCCCTTCGACACCGACGGGCTGGTAGTTGTCCGAAATCGAGATTGGTCGGCCGTCCTCGCTTGCTCGCACAACTTCGTGTGACACGCGGGTTCCTGGTTTGAGGCCGAGATCCGCGGCGACAGTGTCGCTGGCGTTGATCTCCTGCCTATGCCGGTCGATCACGATGGCCTGGTCCGACTCTCTGGCGTAGGTGTCTTCCGGGTCCTCGAGCTGCCGCTCGGGCGATACACGGATGAGGTTGGGCCGGTCTGCGACGAACGTGCCCCGTCGCGGAACAGACCGAACGAGCCCCTGTCTGTTGAGTAGGTCGATCGCCTGCCTGATGACGATGTCCGAGACGCTGTGCCGCGATGCCAGCTCGGCGTAGCTGGGTAGCTGTGTGCCGGGCCGTAGAGCCCCACTTCGGATCTCACGGGCGAATTCGCCAGCGATAGACACGTATGCCGGTTCGGACATAGATCTGGTTCCTTTCGGTCGGGCGTTCGGTCTGCAAGTTCAGTATACGCAACTACGTATACATAATGGTCAACGCCCATTTACCAACCGTTCGCAAACTCCCAGACACGCCTACGTATACGCAATCCTTGTGTGTATACGCAACTGCGTATACACTGAGGTCAGCGCAGACGAAGACGGGCAGCGCGACTCGAAACCTCAACCAACACACAGGAGTTGATTCAAATGGCACTCAAGGACATGTGGCTTTCCACCGAATTCCGTACCGCGTTCCCGATGGGCGTGCTGCTGCTCGGCACCGTCGAACCGGCGACCGAGTTCAGCCAGGACCGCAACGCCCCGAAGCGGCAGCGCCAGGACTACGACAACGACGGCAACGGCACCGGCTTGCGGATGTGGAAGGCCACGATCATGGACCCGGCCGGTGTGGCCCAGGGTGCGAAGAACTCGACTTTCGACATCATCTTCCTGGCCGACGTTCAGCCGGTGCCGCCCTCGGCGGAGGTCTCCCCCGGTGTCCGCCCGGTGGAGCTGGAGGGCTTGCAGCTCAAGCCGCGGGTGATCGGTAATGGCGAGTTCAAGTCGATCGGCTGGAACATCCGTGCGACCGGGATCAAGGGCGACAACTCCGGCGCGAATGTCAACGAGCCTGCCGCCCGCAAGGCTGCGTGATCGCCATGTCGTACCTGAGCATGACGAGCAGCCGGTCCAGCGTCACTGAGGTGCGATACGTGCCCGCGCATATCGCTGACACCGGTATCGATGAACCGTTCGAGATGGCGGCCTACGTCCGGGTGGGCTTGGCCGGAGATGCGGCCTTGATCCTCGATATCGAGGATGTACGCGAGCTGTCCATGCGGCTGCCGGACATGCTGATGTCCCACGATGCCGCCGAGCACGCGGCCAAGGAACAGGCTGCGGCCCAGGCTGAGGCGGCCTGACATGGACACGGCGGATCAGCAGTCCTCGGGTATGCGGTGGGCTCGCTGGTCCGCCGTCCTCGTCCTCATCGGTATCGGTGCCGCGGCGTTCGTGTTGTCGTTCGCCGCGCTGCAAGACCTCGCGATCATGGGCGGCACCCCACGCGGGTTGGCGTGGTTGTTCCCGGTGATCGTGGACGGCACCATCGTCCAAGCCACCATGGCCGTGATCGCCCTGCCGCCGAAATCGGCTGAACGTACCTGGTTCTCCTGGATCTTGATCGGCGGGGCCGCGGTCTCGGTATCGAGCAACTCGGTCCATGCCTATCTGACCGGCCACGGCTGGGGCGGTGCCCTCCTCGCGGCGATTCCCCCGCTGGCCCTGCTGATCGACACACACGGCCTGGTCCTGCTCCGCCGTGCGGCACAACAGGATTCGGCTCCCGCGGTCGTTGTCGAGACCGCACCCGAAACGACCGCTGACACTGACGCGCCGGACCTGGCGTCCACGGTTACGGCTCCGACTCACGCCCCGGCCCTGTCGCCGGTGCAGACCTTCCATACTCCTCCGCGCCCGGTTGCTCCGTTGCTGCCTGTCGCGGTCCCGATCCCTACAGGGGGCAACTGACATGCTGCAATACGCGATTCCCTTCTCGGTCCTGATCTCGCTGGGCGAGACCTTCTCGACCGACATGCGCAAGGTCGACGCTATCGAGGCGATCTTTGTTGACCGGTTCGACTCCGTGGAGGTGAAGCTGGGCCATTCCCGTCTGGTGCTCACCTTCGCCGACGCTGCCGACCTGGTCGACAAGGTCACCCAGGCGCTGGATGCTCACACCTCGACCCTGCGGGTGGTGGCGTGATGCCTGAGAACAACCCCACCTCGGCCGCGTTCGACGGTCTGGTGATGACCGTGCACTACTCGAGTTCGGTCGGCAACGTCGTCCAGCTCGGCCCCGCTACCCACAAGATGCCCCCGCTGGTCGCCGCCGAGGTCATCGAGAACCTGATCGAGGCCCTGGGCACCTTCGCCGCGCAGTTGCGAGAGGGGGCGTGATGTCACCCCGCTTCGCCTTCGGGCTCGCGCTGGTCGTGCTGCTGGGCCTGTTACTCACCCCGGTCCTGATCCCGATGGTCCTCACCTCCGGCAACAACGACGGTGACGACAACCTCGGCGGCGTCCCCGTCAACACGGGTGTGCCGGGGTGCTCGATGTACTGCACCGAAGCGCCTGTCTCGGTCCCCATGTCCTCCCCCGACGCGCCGGTGTGCCCGATGTTCTGCGACGAAGGTTCGGTCTCGCTGCCCCTGTCCGCGCCGGAGGTGAAGTAATGGGCACAACGATTGTTTCGCTCTCGACCGTCCTCGCCGCTGGGCTGATGCTGTGGTGGCGTCACCTCGACAACCCCGCCCGCGTCCGTGTCCCTGATGCCGATCCCTTCAGCACAGTGCCGGCGGATTTGCGTCCCGCGGCCGTGATCCTGACCAGTGGCAAGCATCTCGAAATGATGTGGGGTGCACTGGGTTTGGGCTCGACGGGGAACTGGCCGACCATCGTCGGTGGTGTCGACCTGATCCCGGCCGGTGCGGTCTTCGATGTCCAGGTCGTCGGCGGGCAGAAGCTCTCCGACTGGACAAACGATGATGTCGCGGATGCGTTCGCACAGTACCTCGGTGTCACGAAAGTCCGTGTGCGCGCTGCGGGTCCGGGGTTCGTGCGGATCGAGCTGCGAACGTTCGACACTCTCGCCGAGCCGGTGGTGTCGGTGCAGGAAGCGACCGGGGTGGACCTGGAAGCCGTCGACACCGGCATCCGTGAAGACGGCCGCCTGTGGCTGCTGCGGGTCCTCTACGCCCACATCCTGCTCGCAGGTGCGACGGGTTCGGGTAAGGGCTCGGTGTTGTGGTCGATCATCCGCGGTATCGGTCCGGCGATCAAAGCCGGATACGTCGACGTGTGGATGGCAGACCCCAAGGGCGGCATGGAATTCGGGCGCGGGGAAAAGCTGTGGGTCCGGTTCCAGTGGACCGCTGACGGCATCCTCGAAATGCTCACCGAAGCCGTCCAGGTCATGGAAAACCGGGCCTCGACCCTGCGGTCGGCCGGTATCCGCAAACACGTTCCCACCCCCGATGCACCGCTGATCCTGATCATCATCGATGAGGCTGCGGCCCTGTCCGCGTATGCGACTCGTGACCAGCGGCAGGAGTTCGAACGGCTACTTGGTCTGCTGCTCTCCCAAGGTCGCGCGGTCGGGCTCTCGGTGATCGCCGCGTTGCAGGACCCGTCCAAAGAGACCATGCCGTTCCGCCAGTTGTTCCCCGTCCGGATCGGGCTGCGCCTGGATGAGCCGACCCAAACCAACATGGTCCACGGCCAAGGCTCCAAGGACCGCGGTGCACTGTGCCACGAAATCCCTGACACCACTCCCGGTGTCGGCTACGTCGGCGAAGACGGCACGACCGAGTTCGTTCGGGTCCGCGCCTACTGGATCGATGACAGGCAGGCCGACGCGATCGTCGACGCCTACGCCCCGGCCCCGGTCGCCACCTCGAGCAGCGATGACTTCGATCCTTCCACCTTCGACCCGGACTACATCCCCGGCGAAGACAACGACAACGAGCAGGGGTGGGCGGCATGAAACGCGGAATGGTCACCGAATCACACGTCGTCATCTACTGCGACACCTGCGGCGATGTCCTCACCGACGCCGATGGCGAATCGATCTGCTTCGACACCACCAACCAAGCCGCGGTGTTCCTCTCCGCCGATCGCTCCTCGGGCTGGGACTACGACGGCGACAGCATCACCTGCTTCACCTGCCGCACCGTCGCCAAATGCGAGGCCAACGGTCACGTCTGGCCGAAGTCGATCTACCCGTACCAGGACTACGACCTGCCGTGCGAGGTCTGCTGCATCACCCAATACGAACTCACCAAGGAGAAATGACCATGTCCCGCAACAACACTCGCACCGACAACGGTCTCGCCGACGTCATCGACTTCCAGGCCCGCTCCCGCTGCCGGTCCGAAGCCCGCGGTCTTGACCCCCTCGCGGTGGCCGTGACGGTGCTCGCCGAAACCGGTTTCGCCCCGTCGTGGAATGACTACGGCTCCGATTGGGATGACGCAGCATGACCACCCGCAAGCCACCGAAAAAGCCTGTGCCACAAGTCAATCCGGTCGTTCAGGCTGCCGCTGATCAAACGCCGAAGAGGAAAGGGCAGACCGTTCCAACTCAGCTCGAACTGTTCCCCCTGACCTCCGTCACCCGAAGGAAGAAACGATGAGCAAGACCACCACCACAACCACCACCGCCAACGACCCGGCAGGGGAAGCCCTCGACGCCCTGCTCACCATTGCTGGCCGTCTGATCCTCGGTGCATTCGTGATCGTGTGGTGGGCGATCCTGTTCCCGATGGTGTCGGTGCCCGCCGGCCTTTCCGTCGCCGCCGGATGGTTCTACGGGTGGCCGCTCGGGGTCGGGGTCGCTGGGGTGGCTGTCGCGGGGATGGTGCTGTGGCGAGTATCGAGCCCGCAGACCTTCGAGCGCTGGCTCACCGGTCGCATCCGGTCCCGGTTCCTGACCTGGTTTCGCTACCGACGTCGCTGGACAACCATGACTACCGCCTGTGGCCTGGCTACTCGTGACGGTGATCGGGTGTTCATCCCGCGGCTGATCTCGGTCGAGATCGGCGAATCCCTCGACACGATCCGTGCCCGGATGTTGCCCGGTCACTGCCCGGATTCCTGGACCAACCGCGCTGATCACTTCGCGCACGGGTTCGGTGCTCAACAGGCCAAAGTCGGCTTCGCCGGTCCTGGCCTGGTCGTGATCACTTTCCGCCGTTCCGATTCCCTCGCCGCACCGGTCCTGGTGCCGTACGAGTCGATCGCCGGATTCAACAACGTCACCGACATCCGCAAAGCCGCATGACCCGCACACACCACCACGATCGAGGGAGGCCGCACCATGTCTGACAACACAACCGGCACGGCCTCTCTCGGCCGTCCTGACCGCGCTACCGCCCCTGCCGCAGCAGTGAAGCCGAACCGGGAAACCGCCGCTGACCGGCGAGCAATGCCTGACGTCATGGACATCGCCGAAGCCGCCGCCGAGAAAGAAGGCGTGTGCGCTCGCGTTGTCCCAATGCGGGCCTTCGATCCGATCGCCGCCCGGACCACCTACGTCGGTGCCCCGTGCAAGTCCACCGTCGCTTCGACCTGCCCAGCCTGCGCCAAAGCCAACAAGTACCTGCGACAGACCCAGCTGCGCGAGGGCTGGTGCGCTGAACACGAACCCGTGCACACCGAACCCGTCGTCACCGAAGCACAGACACAGGTGCTGGCCGCTCGCGCTGAACAGTTCGCCGCCTACCACGATGCCCGCCGCACTGGTGAACACGAACTCGCCGAATCGATTCGGGCTCTGGTGGCCGACCTCGATACCGAGCTCCGCGAACTCGGCGTCCGTGGCCGACTGCCCGCCCTCGATGAAAAACCGCGCCGCAAAGCCAAGTCCACCCGTCGCCGTGACGATCTCCCGGACCTGCCGCGTAACAAGGTTGCCAAGGTCACCGTGGGCACCGCCTACGCAAACGGCAAATACCGTCCCTCGACGTTCTTCACGCTGACCCTCGGCTCGTACGGGCGGATCAACCAGGTCCGAGACCCCGAGACCGGGAAAATGGTCTCGGAGGGCTCCCCGGTCGATCCCGACAGCTACGACTACGCCCGCGCTGCTCGCGACATCATGCACACCAAGGCACTGTTCGACCGCTGGATGCAGAACCTTCGGCGCGCGGTCGGCTGGAACGTGCAGTACTTCGGCAGCGTGGAAGCCCAGAAGCGAGCAACCCCGCACCTGCACTTGGCCATTCGTGGTTCCATCCCGACCAAGCTGCTCTACCAGGTCACCGCGGCCACCTTCCGCAACATCTGGTGGCCCCACTTCGACCGCGAGGTCTACACCGGCGACAACATGCCCGTCTGGGACCATTCCGCCGGCACTTTCGTCGACCCCAAAACCGGCCGCCCTCTGACTTACTGGGATGACGCGCTGGCCGTGATGGACACCGTTGACGAACTCGACCCGGCCCACACGCTCAAGTTCGGTGGCCAGTCCAAGGCCGTGCAGATCCTCGCGGGCACACCGGAGATGGACCGCAAGGTCGGCTACATCACCAAGTACCTGACCAAGTCGATCAGCGAAACCCTCGAAACCGACAGCGCCCGAACCGAACGCCACTACGACCGCCTGCACGCCGAGCTGCAAAAGACGCCGTGCTCGAAGACGTGCGCGGTGTGGTTGCGCTACGGCATCGTCCCCAAGGGCGCCACCGAGAAGACCCAGCCGGGCCGCTGCCGGGGCAAGAACCATCGCCGCGACCTGCTCGCCGTCCCTGGCCGTCGGTGCGTCACGTCCAACGACTGGACCGGCAAAACCCTGCCTGACCACAAAGCCGAACGGCTCGACTTCGTCCGCCAGGAGCTCGCCGAGATCGGGATCATTCCGCCGGATACCTCGCACCTGCGGATCACTCCGGTCCGCCCTGGCGACAAGGACGCGCCCCCGCGGTCGCATCTGATCATGGCGCTCGTCGCGAACCGGATCAATCAACGCGCGGAATACACGATGGCCCGTCTCGCTAGAGATGAAGGACCACCAGGTGTTTCACGTGAAACGGTTGTGCCACAAGACATTTCGTTCGTTCAGCAATCCGCTGCATAGGGAGGAACCCGTCATGTCCAAACTGCTCAATGAGGCCGAGGTACGCAAGCTGATCCCGATCGGGCACAGCAAGTACTACGAGCTGATCGGCTCCGGTGCGCTGCGCTCGGTCAAGATCGGTCGTCGTCGGCTCGTGTCCGAACAGGCCGTCGCCGACTACATCGCCGAACTCGATCAGGTGCCCGTAGTCGATCAGGCCGCCTGATGCCGCGTCAGAGAATGTCCCCCGGCGAGTGGGGCAAGATCACCGTCAAGCAGACCGGTCCCGGCCAGTTCACCGCCCGCACCTACGTGCGCGATGAGGATGGTGAGCGACGCCAGGTCGAACGCAGCGGTGCCAGCGAAGAAGCTGCTCGGCGAAACCTGCAGGGGCACTTGAAAAAACGAACAGCACCCGTAGCCGATGCCGTTATCACCGATCGCACGACGCTGGCCGAGTTGTTCCCGATCTGGTTGGCGACCAAGACCAAGCTCAAGCGGCAATCACGGGAGCTGTACCAACAGTCATGGGACCGGCATGGGCGCAAGCAAATTGGCGCTCTGCGCGTTCGGGAACTGCCTACCAGTCGGGCCGAAAGGCACCTCAGCAAGCTCGCTGCTCGATCGGAGTCGAACGCCAAGACATTCCGGGTGGTGCTGGTCGGCATGTTCGCTCTGGCCGTGCGGTACGACGTGCTGCCGGTGAACCCGATCCGGGAGACCACCCGCACCGGGGGCAAGCAATCCGGTGCCCGTGCCCTCACTCCTGACGAGTTCGCCACGGTGAGGAAAGCGGTCAATGCCTACCGTGACCGTGAGAAGGGTTTCGGACCTCGGCCCGGCCGGAATCTGCCCGAGTTCGTTGACGTGTTGGTCTCGACCGGCTGGCGACCGAATGAGGTGCTGTCGCTGCGGTGGTGTGAGGTCAACCTGACGGCCGACCCGCCGACGGTGACGACTACCGGGACCATGATCGACCACGGCAAGGTCAAGGGGCAGCCGCTCCACCGCCAGGACACCCGGAAAGGCGATGCACCCGACCACACGGTGATCCTGCCCAAGCTCGCGGTGCAAGCCCTGAACTCCCTGCGCCCGAAGGACCCCGATCCCGATGGTCCGGTGTTCGCCAACCGCAACGGCGAGTGGATGAGCTTGGCGAACATGCGTCGGTCGCTGCGGGCCGCGCTGCCCGAGGATCTGAAGTGGGTCACCCCGCGCAGCTTCCGCCCGACTGTCGCGACGGTGGTCCGTGACGACCTCGGCCCGGCTCAAGCACAGGCCCAGCTGTCCCATGCCAAACTGGATACGACCGAGCGGCACTACCTCGAACGGCGGACTATCGGACCGGACGCTAGGAAGGCCCTCGACAAGTTCACGCAGGGAAAGTAGCGGATCGTTTGTAGTGGGAAAGTAGTGGATCTGGCGAGATTTCCCCGAAACTAAAAACCGCCCCTCACCGGAAATACCTGGTGAAGGGCGGTTTTTTTGTGCGCCCGAAGGGATTCGAACCCCTAACCTCTTGATCCGTAGTCAAGTGCTCTATCCGTTGAGCTACGGGCGCATGGTCGTGCATCTTCAGTTGTTACCCAGCGAACTGGGTGTGGCGGAGGCGAGAGGATTTGAACCTCCGGTCCCCGTGAAGGGACAACTCATTAGCAGTGAGTCCCATTCGGCCGCTCTGGCACGCCTCCTGGAGCCTTCTCTTTCGAGGGCACCGGTCCTTGTCGAACCGCCGGGAATGAAGATTACACGAGCAGTCGTAGTAGTCCAAAACGCCTGGTCAATCAGCGTAAATTGCTGTCGAACCAGTCGTAGATACGGGTCTGGGAATCGATGCGGATGGCGGCGGCCGCCTCGTCCTCGGGATCGGGGCGATCGGCGCGGTGACTCAGGCCTGGATAACTGATAGTGAGACTGGCCACATCCGCCTTCGCCGTGGCCTCGCGCAGGCGGTCGACCGCCTCGGGCGGGGTAGCCGGGTCGTCGGCGCCGAAGAGGCCGAGCCAGGGAGCTTGGAGGTCGGCGGCGACATCGACCAGGGCGGCGTTCTGATCGGGGAGCGGTTCGGTGATACCGGGGGCGGACACGCTCACCGCGGCGCCGATCGGGCGGGTGGCCGCGACGAGGAAGGCGGCGGTGCCCGCGCTGTCGAAGCCGAGGACGCCGATGGTGTCGGGGAAGACGCCGCGACCGGTGAGCCAGTCGAAGCCGGCGTCGAAGTCGTCGAAGAGCTCCTCGCCGAAGACTTCCTGCACCAGCGGGTCGGCAATGCGGTCGAACAGATGTGGCGCGACGACGATCCAGCCCTCGGTGGACAACGCACGCATCAGGTCGAGCAGCTGGGACGAGAATTCACGGGATTCGTGCAGGACAACGATGCCGCCGCGGGCCACCCGTTCGGGCTCGACCACCGTGATCGGCACGGCAGTGCGTCTCGCGACGGTGTCCGTGTCGACATCAACCGGCCGCAGGGGGGCGACATCGTCGTAAGTGCCCGGCATAAACCCAGCGTAGGCGGCAGAACTGGACTTGGGTAGGCCTAGAGGGCCGCGCCGCATGTCGTGGCGGCCGATCGTCGTAGGGTGGAGGCGTGACCGCGCACATCCGTCCCGACCTCGCCACCATCCCGGCCTACGTTCCCGGCCGTAACCACCCCGATGCGGTGAAGCTCGCGTCCAACGAGACCACGTTCGGTCCGTTGCCGAGCGCTACGAAGGCGATCGCGGAGTCCGCCGAGCAGGCCAACCGCTACCCGGACAATCAGGTCAGTGAGCTGCGGGCGGCGCTGGCCGAGTTCCTCGATGTCACCGTCGCCCATGTCGCGGTCGGCTGCGGCAGCGTGGCACTGTGCCAGGAACTCGTGCAGATCACCTGCGACGCACCCACCGACGAGGTGGTGTTCGCGTGGCGCTCGTTCGAGGCGTATCCGATCGTCACGCAGGTGGGCAACGCGACCGCGGTGCAGGTGCCACTCGCCCCTGGCTATCTGCACGATCTGGACGCGATGGCCGACGCGGTCACCGAGCGCACCAAGCTGATCTTCGTCTGCAACCCGAACAACCCCACCGGCACGGCCCATGGGCGTGCCGAACTGGAACGGTTCCTCGATCGAGTACCCCCGCACGTTCTCGTCGTGCTCGACGAGGCCTACTACGAGTACCTGCGACTGACCCCGCAGACTCGCCCCGACGGCGTCGAGATCGGCCGCACCAGGCCGAATGTCGTTGTACTGCGCACTTTCTCGAAGGCCTACGGTCTGGCCGGGCTGCGCGTCGGCTACGCGGTGGGCGATCCCGAGGTCATCGCCGCGCTGCTGAAGGTGCATATCCCGTTCAGCGTGAACCGGATCGCGCAGGTCGCCGCGATCGCCTCGTTGCAGGCGCGGGGAGAGTTGCTCGATCGCACGGATGTGCTGGTGGCACAACGGCATCGGCTCCGTGATGCGTTGCTGGCCGCGGGCTACGAAGTGCCGCCGAGCGAGGCCAATTTCGTGTGGTTGCCCCTGGGCGAGCGCAGTATCGAGTTCGCCGAGGCGAGTGCCCGTGCGGGAGTGCTGGTTCGGCCGTTCACCGGGGACGGCGTGCGGGTGACGGTCGGCGATCCGCACGAGAACGAGCAGTTCCTCGAATTCGCCACCGCACCCGAAACGGCGGCCCGATTCCGTTAGTTCGGGACAGGGTCAGCATCCCTTGACGCTGGTTTGCGGTGGGATTACCGCGAATTGGAGCACACTGCCAGCACACCGGTCGTAGGCTGGCTCGAAACTGATTTCGGTGTTCGAACAGGATGAATATGTATGCGGCGACGACCGACCGATTACCTGGTCGACGCGCGCCACCGGTCGAGTGAATGTGTTCTCGGCGGGCAATCTTCCCGCGACGGAGGGTACGCCCGCACGGCCCCGCACCCTGCTGCCCGACCGGAGATGTACCGTGAACCAGAGCTCTCGCCCCGCAGTCTGCGAAAACCAAACCCCTACAGCCATATTGGCAGCGGAGGTCGCGGTTACCGCGCCGCCGCCGATCGAGCTGGATCGCCGTTTACGCGACTGCGACGAGTTCTTCCGCTACCCCGAACTCGGGCATCTGCCCACCCAGCGTCGCCTCGGCGCGCTCGCCGAATTGCGTGATACCGGCACCTACACACAGACCGCCGAAGAGATTCTGATCGGCGCGAAATTGGCGTGGCGCAACCACGCTCGCTGCGTGGGACGCAAACATTGGCGATCGCTGAAACTGCTCGATGCCCGTCTGGTTACTTCTGCGCGGGAACTTTCCGAAGTGTGCTGGCAGCATTTGCGACTGGCGACCAATGGCGGCGCGATTCAGTCGATGATCACGGTCGGCCCGGCGGCAGTGCCCGGCCGTGGTGAATACCGGATCGAGAGTTCGCAGCTGATCCGCTACGCCGGATACCCGAACGGTGACGGCACCGTCACCGGCGATCCGGCCAATATCGCGGCCACCGAGCAGGCGCTGGAGCTGGGCTGGCGCGGCGAACGCACGCCGTTCGACGTGCTGCCGGTGCTGATCAGTACCCCCACCGAGGACGTGCAGTATTTCGACGTTCCACGCGAGCTGGTCCGCGAGGTCGACCTGATCCATCCCGACTACCCGTGGTTCGCCGCGCTCGGCCTGAAATGGCATGCGCTGCCCGCTGTTTCGAACATGGATCTGGATGTGGGCGGGGTTTGCTACCCCTTCGCCCCCTTCAACGGCTGGTATGTCGGCACCGAGATCGGCGCACGCAACCTCAGCGACGCCGATCGCTACAACATGCTGCCGCTGATCGCCGACATGATGGGTCTCGACACCTCATCGGTGCGGACGCTGTGGCGGGACAAAGCCCTGATCGAGCTAAATCATGCTGTGCTCCACAGTTTTCGAGCCTCCGGTGTACACATGGTCGACCACCACACCGTGGCCAAGCAGTTCTGCGATCACGTGCAGCGCGAGGAAGCCGCGGGGCGCGCGTGCCCGACCGACTGGAGTTGGGTCAATCCGCCCATCTCCTCCGGACTCACGCCCACCTTCCATCGATACTACGACGCACCTGACCTGGACATTCGACCGAATTTCGTCCGCCGAGATTGATCTACGGCGGGTTGTTTGGCCCGTGCGCGGCCGGGTATTTGCTCTCATGTAGCCAAGCCCGGTCGTGCCGGGCGCTGCGGACCGACTGATCGCCCAACAACCCAGCGGGACCGACGAACGGACCTCACATGTCCGCGTTCGGCCTCCGCGTCAGGTAGGAGGGAATCATCATGACCAAGGCAACCCTGGAATCGCTGATCGGCGCCACCGCCTATGACGATCACGGCGCCAAGATCGGCAAGGTCAAGCAGATCTACATCGACAACAACTCCGGCTCGCCGACGTGGGCCGCTGTCTCGACCGGACTGTTCAGCCACGACTCGCTGGTACCGCTGGCAGGCGCCGAGCATCAGGCCGACGACGACACCCTGAAACTGCGCGTCGCCAAGGAGCAGGTGAAGTCCGCGCCGCACCTCGACGACGGCGGCCGGATCAGCGCTGAGTCCGAGCAAGAGCTGTTCGAGCACTATCACGTGGATCCACGGGCCGCGGGGTGGAATACCTACGGTCGCCCGCAGATCCGCCCCGGTGACGAGATGCCGATGACCCACGGCAACCCCGCGCAGGCCAGGCACACCGACGACTCGATGGTGCGCTCGGAGGAGCAGCTGCGCGTCGATACCGAGAACGAGGAAGTCGGCACCGCACGGTTGCGCAAGTACGTGGTCACCGAGGAACAGACCGTCAAGGTGCCGGTCACGCACGAAGAAGTGCACATCGAACGGGAGCCGATCAACGGTGACCGTACCGGTCGCACCACGATCGGTGAGGACGAGCGCGAGGTCACGCTGCACGCCGATCAGGTACACGTCGAGAAGGACGCCGTCCCGGTGGAGCGGGTGCGGCTCGCGGTCGACGAGGTCGCCGAAGAGCGGACCGTCTCCGAGTCGGTCCGCAAGGAACGCGTCGAGACCGAGGGGGTCGACGACCGGCGCCGCGAGGCGCCCTAGCCCCCACAGCGCACCGTTCGATCAGTCGAACCAGCCGCCCACCATTCGGTGGGCGGCTGGAGGTCCGAGCGGGTTTCGCCCGGTCGCGGGCGAGCGTAGGGTTCTCATACGGGCCGAATCGCCCTGGTCCGGCTCGTTTCGATGAGCGAGGGAGACCCAGATGAGCACCGCGTCCAGCTCAGGATTCGATGCCGATGCACTGCGCCGCGGAATCGAAAGCCGCGATGCCGCAACACTGCTGACGCTCTACAGCGACGATGCCGAGATCCGCATGGTCGACCACCGCGACCAACCCAGCCATCCCCGGGTGATGCACGGCCGCTCGGCGATCAGCGCGATGTTCGACGACGTGTGCGCCAGGGAGATGACCCACTCCCTCGACAGCGTCCTGATCGACGGCGATCACATCGCCTTCGTGGAGTCGTGCCGCTACCCGGACGGCACCCGCGTGCTGTCGCATTCGATGGCCGACCTGCGCGACGGCCGCATAGTCGACCAGACCTCGATCCAGGCGTGGGACGAAGAGTAGTCAGCGGAAATCTGTGACGTGGTCGGCTGCCCACCGGCGGTAGTCGCGGGCCTGCGATCCGGTGACATCGTGCACCGTTGTGGTCGCGGTGCCCGGTGTGTCGACGTACCCGGCGAGCCCGTTCAGCACTACGCGGGCGATGCCGGGTGGGAGCCAACCCGTGTGCGCCACCGCCGCTTCGGGGCTGATCTCCTCCCAGACCAGCATGCGTCCGAGTGCGGCGCCGATGGCTTCGACCTGGTCGATCCGGCTCAGCGGGGCCGGGCCGGTCAAGACGTACTTCGCCCCGGCGTGCCCATCGGCGGTCAGGGCACGCACGGCGACCGCCGCGATATCCGCCATGGGCAAACCGTACGAAGGGCACTTACTTCTGGAAAGGACATACCCACAAGTAAGCTCATGACATGACGGTAGGAGTCCCGGACAGCGAGCAGACACCGAATACGGCCTGACCGAGCGCACAGTCGAACACACTGTGCCGCCACGGGTTTCCTACGCGCTGACACCGATGGGTCACGAGGTAGCCGACAAGCTCCATGGTCTGTTGGAGGGTCGTATGCGCGGGTTGTGACCGCTGCGTGGCACCTTCGGGAGTGGTTATCGCTACGAGTAGTGATCACAGTCGGCGTGCAGTGGCGGGGTGTAGGTCGTCGTGAGGCAGGCCCGGCACGTGTGCGTTCGATGGTGACCACCGATCCGAATACAGGGCACCGCACCGATGAGTACCTGACCGGGGCCGAGCCGGTGACCGTTCGGACAGTAGCGGGGAGTCGGTTCAGTCCAGCGCCCATTGCGCAGATAGAGCCGGCTCGATTCGCACATACGTTCGATTATCTACCGGACTCTCAGCGGATGCGATCCGGCCTCGGGCGATGGGGCCGACCACCACATCTGCCACCCACCTGATCACTATTTCCGCCACCTCGACGAGTGCCGCGATTGCGCCTACGCGGCGTGGGAAGATCGCGGCACCTTCACGATTGCAGGACAACGGTTTTGAAGGTGTCGATGACCACCGGTGCAGATGCGGACATGACGAAGCCAGCGCGCTCGAGCGGATCGTGGCGGGTACCCCTTGCTCGGGTTCGACCCGTCAGCCGACCGCGTGGTGCTTCTGACAGATCCAGTAGGTCAAGTGGGGAGCAGTCGAGATGTGTACCCGGCGTTGACGAGTCGGTTGTAGGCGTCCTTGACCGCAGTTGGAACATCTTGCTCGATAGCCCAACCGCGCTCGGGGTACAGCCAGATGCGCTGGGTGTCGCCGACCAGCATGTCGATGACTCGATCGACGTGGCCGATAGCGGCAATGTAGTCGTCGAGTTCGAGCGGGAGGGACGAGCAGATGACCTCGACCTCCGGCCAGTGTTTGCGAAATATGGCGTAGCTACGTCGCTGCTGGTACGGCCTCGATATGAGGGTGGCGGTTCGGATCGAGTCGGCCAGTCCGTGATCCGCGAGCACGGCGCGTGTGAAATCGATGTTCTCGCTGGTGTTCTCGGCTTTTCGTTCGAGAAGGATTGCTTCGGAGGGCACTCCTCGCTCGATGGCATGTTCCCTGTAGTGCACGGCTTCGCCCAGTGGGAATCGTTCGACTGTTGTCGGGGCGTTCGCGCCGGTGAACACGATGAGTGGGAACATGCCGGCCTGAAAGAGCTGTGCGGTGTGGGTGGCAACGCCTGGATCATGGCTACCGAGACCGATGCCGACGTCGGTCGGTCGGATGTCATGGTTGAGTTGGTTGTACTGCCACAGCGTCTCGACATCGGGGCGAACCGCGGCGGGACAGGCGGGCGTCGGCATCGGCGGCAGCTCTCGGTCGGTGTACGACAAACCGTGACGCGCCGCAAGTCCGCTGGCTGACCTGCGGTCTTTGGCGGAGACGGAGGGATTTGAACCCCCGATGGTTTTACCCATGCTCGCTTTCAAGGCGAGTGCATTCGGCCGCTCTGCCACGTCTCCCTGCCCTGGATCGTAGCTGATCGGGAGATCAGAGGCGGCGTGGGTTCTGGTTCCGTGACGTCGGCGGGGGCAGGATTGCACCCCATGTATGCGATTCAACTGAACGGGTTCGGCGGGCCGGAAGTCATGGAGTGGACCGTGGCGGTCGATCCGGAGCCGGGGCCCGGTGAGGTATTGGTGGAAGTTGCCGCGGCGGGGGTCAATCGGGCGGATGTGATGCAGCGCAGGGGGTTCTATCCGCCGCCTGCCGACGCCAGTTCGATACTCGGGCTGGAGTGTTCGGGGACGATTGTGAAGTTGGGGGCGGGGGTCGCGGACTGGCAGGTCGGGGATCGGGTGTGCGCGTTGCTGGCGGGAGGTGGGTACGCGCAGTTGGTGGCGGTGCCGGTGACGCAGCTGTTGCCGATTCCGGACGGGATGGACGCGATCGCGGCCGCGGGGTTGCCGGAGGTGGCGGCGACGGTCTGGTCGAATCTGGTGATGACGGCGGGCGTGCGGTCGGGGCAGCTGGTGTTGATTCACGGTGGCGGCGGCGGGATCGGGACACACGCGATCCAGGTGTTGCGAGGGCTCGGGGCCCGGGTGGCGGTGACGGCCGGGTCGGCCGAGAAGCTGGCCAAGTGCGCCGAACTGGGGGCGGAGATCTTGATCAATTATCGGACCGAGGACTTCGTCGCGGTGGTCGCGGAACAGGGCGGCGCCGACGTGATCCTCGACAACATGGGTGCGGTCTATCTGCAACGCAATGTGGAAGCGTTGGCCCCGCACGGACAGCTGGTGGTGATCGGCATGCAGGGCGGCACCACCGGCGAGCTGAATGTCGCGACGCTACTGCGCAAGTGGGGCTCGGTGCACGCGACGAATGTGCGCAGCCGCCCGCGTGTGGGTCCAGGCAGCAAGGCCGAGATCATCGCGGCGGTCCGCGCCCAGCTGTGGCCGCAGGTGGTGGCGGGCGAGATCGTTCCGGTGATCTCCACCGAACTGCCGGTCACCGAAGCCGCCCGCGCGCACGAGATGCTCGACGACTCACAGACCTTCGGCAAGGTGATCCTGCGCGTTGGTGACTGAGAGCCACGCCGAGCGCACGGACGCGCGGGTTATTCGAGGGCGCTGAGGGCGCGACCGAGCTGGTCGATCTCGTGGCGGGTCGTATAGGGCGCCAGACCGATCGTCACCGCACCGCCCTCATCGTTCACGCCGAGCGCGTCGAGCAGTCGACTCCCGCCGTGTACCCCGCTGACCGTGCCGATCCTGGCATCGGCCAGCTTGGCCGCCACCTTCTCCGCCTGCATCCCGGCCATCGTGAAACTGACCGTCGGGATGCGGGTGGAGGCGCGGCCGATCACGGTGAGGTTGTCGACCTTCTCCAGTACCTGCATGAGGTGGTCGAAGAGCTGGTCGTGATAGTCCTGCAGCGAGGTGATCGACATCTCGAGGCGTTCGCGGCGGGTGCCGGTGGCGCGTTCGTCGAGTCCGGCGAGGAAGTCGATCGATTCGGTGAGCCCGGCCAGCAGGGCGTATTGGTGTCCGCCGACCTCGAGGCGTTCAGCACCCTTGGCATAGGGGTTGAGCGACATCGAGGGGATGCGGTCGAGGAACGCGGGGTCGCGGAAAACCAGCGCGCCCACCTGCGGCCCGCCCCACGACGGTGCGCTCAGCGCGACCACGTCGGCATTGAGGTCGTCGATGTCGATCAGCGCGTAGGGCGCGGCGCCGAACGCGTCGGCCACCAGCAGTCCGCCCACGTCGTGCACCCGATCCGCCGCCACCCGGACGCCGGGCGCCGAACCCACGATCGGCGATGCGGCGGTGAGCGCGACCAGGCGCGCGGTGGGGCCGATCAGCTCCTCGAACTGCCACGACGGCATCTCACAGGTCTCGATCTCCACTTCGGCCCAGCGCACATGCGCGCCGTACCGGTTGGCGATGCGCAGCCACGGGGCGACGTTGGCCTCGTCGTCCAAGCGGGAGAGCACGATGCCGGTGCCGAGGCCTAGGCGTGAGCTCAGTGATTCGGCCAACCAGGCCAGCAGTACCGCACGATCGGGGCCGAGCACGACGCCGGCCGGATCTCCGCCGACCAGATCGGCGACCGCTTCCCTGGCGGCGTCGAGAATCGCGCCGCTGCGCGATGCCGCACCATGGCGGCCGATATGGGAAAACGAGGAGGTACGGAAACCCGTTGAGACGGCGCGAGATACCGAATCGGGAACCAGCATTCCCGCCTGCGGGTCCAGATGGATCCAGCCGTCGCCCAGGGACGGTATCAGGCCCCGAACCCTCGCGACGTCATAAGTCATGGTGGCCACTTTAAGGGCAGGGGGCCTCCCGGTGTAACCGCGTAGGGGTTTTAGCGCGAAGCCGGCGCACGCGCAATGATGGGGATATGACGCACTCGGAGGATGTCCCCGAATCCATCGTCGTGATCGGTCCCGACGGCCGTCCACTGACCGTGCCCGCCGACGCCGACAACGCGTCCGCGTTCACCGCACAGGTCGTGCCCGACGACGAGAAGGCCGCGAGCGAGTCGGCCGAGTCGCTGACCGACATGGTCGAGCAGCCGGCCAAGGTGATGCGCATCGGCACGATGATCAAGCAGCTTCTCGAAGAGGTTCGCGCCGCACCGCTCGACGACGCCAGCCGCTCGCGCCTCAAGGAGATCCACAAGTCCTCGGTCCGCGAACTCGAACAGGGTCTCGCTCCGGAACTCCGCGAGGAACTCGAACGCCTCACCCTCCCCTTCACCGACGACTCGGTGCCGTCGGACGCGGAACTGCGCATCGCCCAGGCTCAGCTCGTCGGCTGGTTGGAGGGCCTGTTCCACGGCATCCAGACCGCGCTGTTCGCCCAGCAGATGGCCGCTCGCGCCCAGTTGGAGCAGATGCGCCAGGGCGCGCTGCCGCCCGGGATGCACGCGGCGGACGTCAAGGCAGGCGGCCATGTGGGCGGCGGTCAGTACCTGTAAACCCCCCGAGTCTCTTGTTCGCGGCCCGCCTCGATCTGGACTGAGTGGAGGGTGCGACGAAGGAGTACCCGGAGGGAGGGAAGATCGAGGCCCCCCGGGGCCGCGAACACCCGGCGCCAGCCGGAAAACAACCCTGTAAGGTCGGGGACCGTGCCCGCCGCTGCCGCTCGTCCTGATTCGGTCTCCGATCGCAGTGACGTGCGTACCGAAGAGAGCCCCGTGCATTCCCAAGACACCCCCACCGAGGCAGAGCTGGCCGAAGCCGCCGCTGCCGAGCACACCGCCGACGCGCCACTGCTGGTGAAGACGCCGATGGTGTCGGATTCGCAGACCTTCGGGCGTGCGTTCAAAGACATGCGGGAGGGCTTCCATCAGCGGGAGCTATGGCTCTCGCTGGGCTGGCAGGACATCAAGCAGCGGTATCGCCGGTCGGTGCTCGGTCCGTTCTGGATCACCATCGCGACCGGCTTGCAGGCGCTGGCGATGGGTCTGCTGTATTCGACGCTGCTGGATCAGCCGATCAGTGAATATCTGCCGTACGTGACGGTGGGCTTGATCGTCTGGAACGTGATCAACGGGGCAATCCTCGAGGGTTCCGACGTTTTCATCGCCAACGAAGGCTTGATCAAGCAGTTGCCGTCGGCCTTGAGCGTGCACGTGTATCGCCTGGTGTGGCGGCAGTTCCTGTTCTTCATCCACAATGCGGCGATCTACGCGGTGCTGGTGGTGGCGTTCTCGATCTGGCGCGATCTGGATTGGTCGTTCCTGCTGGTGATCCCCGCGATCCTGCTGCTGTTCCTCAATGCCATGTGGGTGACGATCGTCTTCGGCATCTTCTCCACCCGCTACCGCGATATCGCCCCGATCCTGGGCTCGATGACGCTGATGCTGTTCGTGCTGACCCCGGTGATGTGGTCGACGAAGGCGCTGGAGAACTCGGTCGGCGGTGCGGGCGAACGCGCCAAGCTCCTCGAGATCATCCCCACCTATCACTACCTGGAGATCGTGCGCGCTCCCCTGCTCGGCGAACCGTCGGAGTGGCATCACTGGGCGGTCGTCTGCGCGTTCACCGTCGTCGGCTGGGCCGTCGCGGTCCTGGCGCTCAAGCAGTACCGTGCCCGCGTCCCGTACTGGGTTTAGGAGCAGTTCTCGATGAGCCGTGTGAGTATCGAAACCCATGAGGCGTGGGTCGAGTTCCCGATCTTCGACGCCAAGTCGCGGTCGCTGAAGAAGGCGTTCCTCGGCAAGGCGGGCGGCGCGATCGGGCGCAACAGCTCCGATGTGGTGGTGGTCGAGGCGCTGCGCGACATCAACCTCTCGCTCAAAGAAGGCGACCGGGTGGGCCTGGTCGGCCACAACGGCGCGGGCAAGTCGACGCTGCTGCGGCTGCTGTCGGGCATCTACGAACCCTCGCGCGGCAGTGCGCGCATCCGCGGCCGGGTGGCCCCGGTGTTCGACCTCGGCGTCGGCATGGACCCGGAGATCTCCGGCTACGAGAACATCATCATCCGCGGCCTTTTCCTCGGCCAGACACGCAAGCAGATGATGGCCAAGATCGACGAGATCGCCGACTTCACCGAGCTGGGCGAATACCTGTCGATGCCACTGCGCACCTACTCCACCGGTATGCGGGTGCGGCTGGCGATGGGTGTGGTCACCTCGATCGATCCCGAGATCCTGCTGCTCGACGAGGGCATCGGCGCGGTCGACGCGGAATTCATGAAGAAGGCGCGCACGCGGCTGCAGTCGCTGGTCGCGCGTTCGGGCATCCTCGTGTTCGCCAGCCACTCCAACGAATTCCTCGCCCAACTCTGCGATACCGCGATGTGGATCGACCACGGTCAGATCCGCGAACAGGGCGGGATCGAGGACGTTGTGCGAGCGTATGAAGGGCCCGAGGCGGGTAATCACGTGGCACAGGTGCTGCGCGAACTGGAGACCGAGGGCGCCGGCGGCGCGGCGGGCGAGAAGAAGTTGGAGCAGAATCAGGTATGAGCGGTCAACGTGACGAGGCTGCCCCGGCTGCCGTGCCGGGTGGGTTCAGCATGACCGACCGACTAGAGGCGACTCCGGCACCCGTCGAACCCGCCGCAGTGCTGCCCGATGATCTGGAGCCCGCGCAACCCGTTGTACTGGCCGACGACGCGGAGCTGCCGGTCGGCGCTGAACCCGCCGACATCACGACCGACACCGGCCCGACCGCGCGGATCATCGCGGTGGTCGTCACGCACAAGCGCCGCGAGCTGCTCGCCGAATCGCTGAAAGTGCTCGCCTCGCAGTCACGTCCGGTCGACCATCTGATCGTTGTCGACAATGCCAACGAGGACGCGGTGGCCGAGCTGGTCGCGCAGCAGCCGATCGAGGCCACCTACCTGGGCTCACGCCACAACCTCGGCGGCGCGGGCGGTTTCGCGCTCGGCATGCTGCACGCGCTCACCCAAGGTGCGGACTGGGTGTGGCTGGCCGACGACGACGGCCGCCCCGACGGCCCCGAAGTGCTCGCGAAACTGATCGACTGCGCGCGCAGGCACAACCTGGTCGAGGTGTCGCCGGTGGTCTGCGATATCGACGAACCGGATCGTCTCGCGTTCCCGCTGCGCCGTGGCGTGGTGTGGCGGCGGCTGCGTTCGGAGCTCGGTGACGAGGACTTCCTGCCCGGCATCGCGTCGCTGTTCAACGGCGCGCTGATCTCGGCGAAAGCCGTGGATCTGATCGGTGTGCCCGACCTGCGCCTGTTCGTGCGTGGCGACGAGGTGGAGGTGCATCGCCGCCTCGTTCGCTCCGGGCTGCCTTTCGGCACCTGTCTGCAAACCGCCTACCTGCATCCCAACGGCGCCGAGGAGTTCAAGCCGATCTTAGGCGGGCGGATGCACACCCAGTACCCGGACGACCCGGTGAAGCGCTACTTCACCTACCGCAATCGCGGTTACCTGATGTCGCAGCCCGGTATGCGCAAGCTGCTGCCGCAGGAGTGGATCCGCTTCTCCTGGTTCTTCCTGGTGACCCGCCGCGACCCGGCCGGGCTCAAGGAATGGTTCCGGCTGCGCTCTCTGGGCCGCAACGAGCACTTCGGTAAACCCGACTAGCCCCTGAAACTAGGGGGTAGTTCCCTCTGGCAACAATCGGCGGTTCGGTCCTACTATGCGAAACGTGACCTTCGCAAAGAGTTTTGCCTCCGCCGCGGCGACCGTGCTCGCCGGCGCCGCGCTCTGTCTCGCCGCACCCGGCACCGCCCAGGCGGACGACACCTGCCAGCTCGGCTGGTCCAATGTCGGCCCACGCTCCTGCGTGATGAACCAGCTTCGGACCGCGCCGGTGGCGACCCTGGGCAACGGCGTCTGCGTCGGCATCCTGAACGTGGCGGGCACCGCGTTCGACGGACCGCTCAATTCCCCCAGCGTGGCCCCCGGCGCCACCCACAGCATCGCGCTGACCCTCTCGCAGGGATTCTCCCCGCTCGGTAACTGGGCGCCCACCTTGCTGGCCTGCGATGTGAACGTCGTCGTCGACTGGAAGAACCTGGACAACGGCGCCACCGGCTCGGTGACCCGCTTCGTCCCGGCCGACAAGACCAGCACCTACCCGGTCCAGGACGTGATCGCGAACACCGGCCCCGGTCGGGTCCAGGTCACCGTCCGCACCGACAAGCCCAACCTTCCCCAGACAACCGAGGTCTTCGTTCCCTGATCGACCGTCGCACAGTCGACCTCACCAGGGCGAAAAAAATAGGTTGCTCTGCCCCAGAGCGTTGGGGCAGAGTGAGGAAATCGAACGTTGGAGAGGAGGTGGATGTCCGTGAGTACACACGTGTGGATTGCCGTGGCCGGGTGGCGCGATTGTGCGCCTGCCCAGGTTGCTCCGGACATCACCTCTACTCGCTGAACCCCTCGTTCGGGTTCGGCACCCGACGAAGGATTTCTTACAATGGTCGACTACGACCTGCTCGTCCCTTACGGCTGGACCGAAGCCGTAGCTTCTGAATATCTGCCGCTCCTCGGCGATCTCGCGCCTGCCCGCATCGTTCGGATGGACCGCAGCGAATGCGATGTGGTCACCCCGCACGGCCAGGCGCGCGCTTCCTGCCCGCGTGACATCACCGGACTGTGCACCGGCGATTGGATCGGGCTCGATGCCGAAGGCACTGTGCGACAACTGCTCCCACGGCGCTCGGCGATCATGCGATCGTCGGTGTCGGGGCGCTCGGTGGCACAGGTGCTCGCCACCAATGTGGATACCGTGCTGATCTGTTCTGCCGCCGACGGTGATGTCGACCTGGGGCGGATCGAACGGATGCTCGCGCTGGCCTGGGAGAGCAATGCCCAGCCGGTCGTTGTGCTCACCAAAGCCGATGCGGCGGACTATCTTCCGCTCGACGAGGTGCGTGCGGTCGCGCCCGGCGCGACCGTGGTGGCGGTCTCTGCCGCCGTCGCGGTCGGTCTGGACGTGCTCACCGCTGTGCTCAGCGGCACCGTCGCCTTGATCGGGCCGTCCGGTGCGGGCAAATCCACCCTCGCCAACGCATTGCTGGGCGCGGAAGTGTTCGCCACCAACGTGGTTCGCGCGGTGGACGGCAAAGGCCGCCACACCACGGTGCACCGTGAGCTGCGACCACTGCCCGGCGGCGGCACGCTCATCGACACTCCCGGCCTGCGTGGCATCGGCCTCTACGACGCCGCCGAAGGCATCGGCAAGACCTTCAGCGACATCGAATCCCTCGCCGCCGATTGCCGTTTCGCCGACTGCGCCCACGAGACCGAACCCGGCTGCGCGGTACAGGCCGGACTGGCGGACGGCACCATCACCGAACGCAGGCTGACCAGCTATCGCAAACTCGCCAGAGAGAACGAGTGGATGGCGGCCCGCACCGACAAGCGCCTGGCCGCCGAACGCGAACGAGTCTGGCGCGACATCAGCAAACAGCAGCGGAAGAACTACCGCGAACGCGGCCGCCGCTGAGCCCGAGCAGTCGATCATCAGGCACGCACAGTGCCTGATGATCTCGCTAATCCTCTTCGAAGGTGACGTGGGCGCGTTGGGACGCGGTGGCCTCGGCCAGATCGATCAGGTAGTCGATGGTGCCCTGGTCGGAGCCGAAGTGATTGCTGGCGTAGTAGGAGTAATTCACCATGAGTCGGCCGTCGTCCGTGGGCACCGCGAGCGCGGGACGGTTCTCCGCTCGTGACCAGCTGTGGTCGATCTCCAGCCCGCCGCCCACCGAGCGCAACTCGCTCCCGGACAGGGCCAGCGTCCAGCGGTTCTCCGGGCCGTGACCGAGGTATTCCTTGACATAGATCGTCCGGAATCGTGCGGTGACCACCCGGCCGTCTGGCAGCAGGATGAACGGGACCTCACCCTCGGCGTACAGGTGGCCGGGCTCGGGATCGTCGTGCAGGTCGAGATGCCACAGGTCGTTGAGTCGTGGTGCGGGCCAACCCTTTTCCGCGGCTTCGGCACGCAGCGACGACCAGTGCCCGGCCTTACGCCGCTCGTAGGCGAAGTCGATGACATGGGAGCCGATGTAGCGCTCCACGGTCGTGAACACATCCGGGTCGGCCTGGTTCGGCTCGCTCACCGATACTCCCGCGGCGCTTGCTAGCTCCTGTAGGGCGGAGTGCAGGTCGGCGCCCGCGCCGGTGCCGCGCGCCGACTCGGTGATCAGGAATTCCGAGATCCGTAGATCGCCCGCCGACCACTTGCTCGGTTGGAACAACTCGTAGGTCGCGAAACCGAGCGGTGTTTCGTCCTCGACGATCAGCAGTGGCGCCGGCCGCCAGACGGAGTAGTCGTTCTGGGTGAGCCGCCGCGTGCGGCGCACGATGTCGGCTGGACGGTGCACCTCGAAATGCGCGTGCAATTCGGCGAGCAGCCCGGCGGCCGCCTCCGCGTCAGCAGCGGAGGCGGCCCGGACGAAACGGGTCATGGGTCAGCTCGGGTCGATGCCGTACAGCCGCGCCCAGTTCTCCCGGCTTGTGAGTTCCGGTACGGCCCTGCGGTATTCGGCCTGCAGCGCCGGGAGTTCCTTACGGAGCTTGCGCAAGGTGCGGTAGGCGCGAATGAGCAGTGCACGAGCACGAGCCTTGTCCCGACGACGCACCCGCACGCCGGACTGGGAAGCATCGGTGACCACCACATGCTCGAACAGGCCGATGTGCCACCAGTGCGCGTCTTCGCGGGTGACGCCGATCAGACCGGGCTGGGTGCGGCCGGTCCACTGGGTGATCGCACGCTTGATCAGCACGAGGGTGACGCGGCTCGGTTCGCCGCTGGCCCGGCGCACGGAGATGTCGGCGGAGTTCACCGGCGGGGTGGCCGCGGGGTGCTTGATGGTTTCGGGGTAGTCGTTGCGGCTGCTTCGGGCAGCGGCCAGCGCGTCGATACCGCCGTCGCGCAACGCCTTCGGGCCCTTCATGAAGTCTTCGATGCCCTGCAGGGTGGTGTGCACCAGCCCGTACTGCATGCCGACGAGGTGCTCGGCGATGTAGCGGAAGAATTCGCGCGTGATCGCCTTGCCGTCGAGATCGGTGTGCAGGGCGCCGACGATGAGCGAGTTACGGGTGGAGAAGTACCGCGCCCAGTCGTCGTAGTCCTTCCAGTAGAAGTCGGCGTGCCAGACGGCGGCGTTGGGCAGGGTGACGGTGACGAAACCGTGCTCGCGCGCCCGGATGCCGTATTCCACGTCGTCCCACTGGAAGAAGATCGGCACCGGCAGCCCGATCTCGGCGACCACCTCGGCCGGGATCAGGCAGGTCCACCAGGCGTTGTAGCCCGCGTCGACGCGACGCTCCTGGTTCTTCTTGAGCATGGAGGTGTTGCGCAGTGCCTTCGGCACCTTCTGGCCGTGCTTGAGCTCGTGCAGATGCACTTCTTCCGCGCCGACATTGAGGTAGTCGGGGTTGAGCAGGAACAGCATCTGCGCGCCGACCAGGGTCGGTTCGACGGTCAGGTTGGCGAACGCCTGTAGCCGGAGGACGGTCTCGGGCTCGCAGAGGATGTCGTCGTCCATCAGGATGACGTCGGCGTGCTCGTTGGCCGCCGACACCTCGTACAGGCCGCGGGTGAAGCCGCCCGCGCCGCCGAGGTTGGGCTGGCGGATGTAGCGGAGCTTGTCGCCGAAATCCGGGCGGACCTGCTGGAACAGCGGGCGGTCCTCGACCAGATCGGTGCCCTGGTCGACGACGTACACCGCGTCGATCGCGGCCAGCACGGTCGCGTCCGACGCCAGCGCGGCCACGGTGTGCGCGCAGTCCTCGGCCCGGTTGAAGGTGCAGATCGCGATGGCGACCGGACGGACCTTCTCGGGCGCCTGCGCGGTCCAGGCGAGCTCGGTGATGTCGAGTTCGCCCCCGACGGCATCGAACTCGAGCCACAGCGCGCCACCGTCGACGTACTGATCCAGCGGCGCGGTGAGCGAGACGTACCCGCTGCTGGTGGCCACCAGCGAGGCGATGATGCGGCGGTGCCCGGCGATATCGGAGGCCACCAGGCGCACGTTCGCCTTGTCACCGACAGTCAGCTGCGCACCCACCGACACCTCGGTGACGGTGGTCCAGCGCTGCCAGTAACTGGCAGCCAACCGGCCGAAGTAGGTGTTGGTGTGTGCGGTCGCGCCCTTCGGCAGGTGCAGCGAGTGCCGTTCCCGGACCGCGGCACCCCCCTTGACGACCGCGTAGAGGTCATCGCTCACCCGCGCCGACGGCCCGGTGAAGATGCCTCGGGCCAGCACGAGCCGCTCGGGCGCTGAGTGTTCACCCCGCAGCGATGCGGGCGCGGCCTCGCGCCGATCGTTCGATTCGGTCACGGCTTTGGTAGCCGACTGCTCCATGAAGTCCTCGAAATTCTCGGTATCGACTGCGCCGGCGCAGGGAGTCACGTAAAAGTGGGCGTCGCGGCGGGCGGGGCGAGGATATCAATCGCGCGCCGCCCTCGCGTGGTCAGTGAGGTGTAGCCGCACCCCGCGCGTGTTGCTCAGCGCTTGCCGACGGTCCGGTGAAAACGAATTTGCTGTAGGCCCAATAGCGGAATACGACGGCCATCGTCTGGCCGACCACAGTGGCGGAAATGTTGTCCGCCAGCGGTGACGACAGATCGAGCACATATCGGGAAAACCCGAGGCAGCCGAGTTGCAGGAGGATCGCTACCACATTGACGATCGCGTACAGAAGATATTCACGAGCGGGGCTGTCGGACTTGCGGTGCGAGTAGGTCCACCACTTGTTCCCGAAGTAGGTGACCACCGTCGCCACCACGATCGCGATGATCTTGGCGACCAGCGGCGAGTGATAGAGCACACCTTCGGAGAAGGAGAATCCCCCACCCCAGAACACCAACAGGTTGTAAGTCCCCGCATCGACGAGAAACCCGATAGCCCCGACAACAAGGAACGCCGCACCCTGCCGCAACCCCGCTATCACCTTCGACATGAAGGGAACAGCAGACGGTTCAACTGATTGCGACACGCCATGACGGTAGCCAACCCCACCCCCGACCCCTAGGGAGGGGCGGCCACGAAGTGGCCGGTTCGCGGCCGGGTCGCCGGTCAGGCGCCGTTGCGTAGGCGACGAAGGAGCAAGCAACGGTGCCTGACCGGCGGCCCCTCAGGGCCGCGAACACGCGGCGCCCGCGCCGCCAAAAATCCTGTAGCCTCCCGGTGTCCCACTGCTGCCTAACTCCGAGGATTGACCCGGGTGGACTCCACCGAGCTTCGCATTGCCGCCGTGGTTCCCTGCCACAATGAAGAGGCCGCGGTCGCCAAGGTCGTCGCCGACCTCAAAGCCGCCGTGCCGGGGATCGTCGTCTACGTCTACGACAATCTGAGCACCGACCGCACCGCCGAATGTGCCCGCGAGGCCGGGGCGATCGTGCGCTACGAGAACACCAAGGGCAAGGGCAATGTGGTGCGCCGCGCCTTCGCCGATATCGATGCCGACGTCTATCTGATGATCGACGGCGACGACACCTACGAGGCGTCGGCCGCTCCGCTGATGATCAAGACGCTGCTCGAGGGCCCCTACGACCACATTCTCGGCGTGCGCAAGCAGGACGCCGCCGATGCCAGCGCCTACCGCAGCGGCCACGAGACCGGCAACAAGGTGCTCAACGGCGTAGTCGGCAAGGTCTTCGGCGAGAACGTCGAAGACATGCTGAGCGGTTTCCGGGTGTTCTCGCGCCGGTTCGTGAAGAGCTTCCCCGCGGTGTCGCGGGAATTCGAGATCGAGACCGAGCTGACCGTGCATTCGCTGCACCTGCGCGTTCCGCAGACCTCGGTGTCGGTCGGTTTCCGTGACCGCCCCGCTGGCAGCGAGTCCAAGCTGCGCACCTACCGCGACGGCACCAAGATCCTCGCGCTGATCCTCGGCCTGGCCCGCCACGAACGCCCGGTGGCGTTCTACGGCCTGTTCGGCACCGTGGCCTGGCTGATCTCGGTCATCCTGACCGTGCCGATCGTGATCGATTACTACAACACCCACCTGGTGGCACGGTTCCCGACGCTGTTCCTGGCCTTCACGCTGCTGCTGCTCGGTAGCCTCGCCTGGACAGCGGGCCTGATCCTCGACGGCATCCGTCGCTCGCGCCATGAGACGGCGCGCCTGGTCTACCTGCGCTATTCGGCCGCCGGGGTGCGCGAGGACGTCGCGGCCGGAGAGCCTCGGTGACCACCTCTACCGAGCCCGAGACGACGGCTGTCGAACCCAGCGAGACCCCCGCGCGTAAGGATCGAGCGTTGGCGCCGGTGCGCGCGCTGACCCAGCGGTTCGGCGCCGCCACGGTGGCGTTCGCGATGGTCGCGACCGTGTTCGGTGCCGTGTTCGCTGTGCTCACCCCCGCCTTCTGGGGCCACGACGAGATCACCCAGTTCGGCCGCGCCTACCAGGTCGCGCACGGCGGGGTGTTCCCCCAGCGCATCGTCGACGATCGCGGTGTGGCCTACGGCGGCCAGATTCCGGTCTCTGTGGACGAACTGATGGGCTACGCGTTCATCGACTACAACGACAACCCCGAAGAGCCCGACGCGATGGTGGCCGACCCTGCCGCCTACGACCGGCTCGGCGCGGCCGAGATCTCCGCGACGACACGGCAGATGTGGTTCACCAACACCGCCGCCTACTCTCCGGTGCCGTATGTGCCTGCGGCCGTTGGCATTCGGCTGGGCGAGGCGCTCGGCCTCAACGTGGGTGGCCTGTATTTGCTGGCACGGTTCGCCGGACTGGTGGCCTATCTGGCGGTGGTCGGATTCGGGCTCTACGCGCTGCGTGAGCGGCGTAGCCAGTGGCTGGAATTCACCGTCGCGGTGCTGCCGATCGCACTGTTCCAGGCGGGCACCGTCACCGCGGACACGCTCACCAACGCACTCGCCATCATGGTGTCGGCGTTGCTGCTGAAAGCGCTTTTCGTCGGTGATCGATTGCACCGAGCCGAAACCGCCGCGCTGCTCGCCGCGACGATCGCGCTGCCGCTGAGTAAACCGACCTACGTGCTGCTGGCGATGCTCGTCGTGGTGGTCCCCGCCGACCGGCTCGGTTTCGCCGGAAAGCTGAAATTCCTTCCGTGGGCATTCGCGGTGACAGGCGGGGTACTTTTCCTCGCCTGGACGAAGATCGCGGCGCCCACCGGCGACGGCATGGGCCTGATGCGTCCACCCCATCAGTGGGGTCAGGTGCGTCCGGGCGACCAGCTGAAGGGAATCCTCAGCGACCCGGTGCAATTCGTGCATACCTTCGGCGAGAGCATCGCGCTGCGCGATCATCGCTGGTTCAACCAGTTCTTCGGGGAACTCGGTTTCGCGTATGTGGACGCACCGGCGATCTCGATGCTGGCGTGCCTGCTCGCTTTCGCGGTGAGTTTCGGCATCGTCGACCGAATGAGTACTGCCACCGCCACTTTCCGTCGCACGCTGATCGTGGCGCTGACGGTACTGGCGAGTGTGGCGATGATCTACGTGACTTTGTACATGTCGTTCACGCCGGTCGATTTCTACATAATCGACGGCGTCCAGGGCCGGTATTTCGTGCCGCTGGCGATCATGGCGCTTGCGGTGCTCGCACGTGTAGTACCGCTGCGGCTCTCGAATGCCGACGGGGTGATTCCGGCCCGCGGAACCGCCATCACCGTGGCCTGCGCGTCGACTTTCGCGCTTATCGCTACCGCCGCAACGTATTACACCGTCGTCTGGGGATAATTCCCCAGACGACGGTGGGGGTTTACAGCGTCTTTTCGCCCGCGGCCGCGTAGGCGCGTTCGGTATCGGCCTTTTTCGATCGCCACCAGTTCTCGTTGTCGCGGTACCAGGCAACGGTGTCGGCCAGCCCGGCCCGGAAGTCCGCGTAGCGCGGTGACCAGCCCAGTTCCTCACGCAGCAGGCTCGCGTCGATGGCGTAGCGCTGATCGTGGCCTGGACGATCCGTCACATGATCGAAATCGGTGGGCTCGCGATCGAATGCCTGCAGGATGAGCTGGACGACAGTGAGGTTATCGAGCTCGCCCTGCGCCCCGATCAGATATGTCCGCCCCGTGCGGCCGCGCTCGAGAATGTCCCAGACCGCGCGGTTGTGGTCCTCCACGTGAATCCAGTCGCGTACCTGATGACCTGCGCCGTAGAGGCGCGGACGCACCCCGTCGATCAGATTGGTGATCTGACGGGGGATGAATTTCTCCACATGCTGATACGGGCCGTAGTTGTTCGAGCAGTTCGACAGGGTGGCGCGGATACCGAACGACCTGGTCCAGGCGCGTACCAGCATGTCGCTACCCGCCTTGGTGGCCGAATACGGGCTCGACGGGTTGTAGGCGGTGGACTCGGTGAAACCCGGCTCGTCGGGGGTCAGATCGCCGTACACCTCGTCGGTGGAGATGTGGTGGTAGCGCACATCGTGGCGCCGCACGGCTTGCAGCAGCGAGTAGGTGCCGACGATATTGGTCTGCACGAACGGCCACGGCTCGGCCAGGGAGTTGTCGTTGTGGGATTCGGCGGCGAAATGCACCACCGCGTCCACCCCGCTGACCAGATTGTCGACCAGATCGAGATCGGCGATATCGCCGTGCACGAATTCGATCCGATCCGCTACCGGATCCAGCGACGCCCGGTTGCCCGCGTAAGTGAGCGCGTCGAGCACGGTCACTTGGACATCCGGGCGCGTGGCCACGGTCTGCTGGACGAAATTCGCACCGATGAACCCGGCCCCGCCGGTTACGAGCACTCGCACTCGGACAACGATACGGGCATTCCGAGAGCCCTCGTGACGAAAGGGCCGCCTTTATGCGTTGCTGGAACGTCTCCGACCTGTGACTCGGCCTCTATTTACACTGTGATCTATGTCATACTACCTGCAAGTAGGTTAAGACTAGGAGTTGGTTTTACTGAGAAAAACCCCGGTCAACGCTCAGGTTTCTATCAGCGCACCGGCATCGGGGTATCAATGGTGAACAAAACTTGAACTAACAGTCACAGCAGGTTCACCTCTGGTTAGCTGCGGGAGCTTTTGATCTACACGTCCCCTCCGCACGCTCCAAACTTGAGGTTCAACAAAAATGCTGATGAGGAAATTCGCCGCCACGTCGGCGCTGCTGATTGCTGCTATGGGCGTCACCGCCGGCACCGTCAACGCCGCGCCGGTCGAAGAGGCCGCCCCGATCAACTACACCGCCGAGGTTGTCGACGGTTCCAAGTCCGTCATCACCACCGACGCGGGCTCGCTGGTCGTCGAAGACGGCGCCTTCAAGATCAAGGCTGCCAACGGCACCACCGTCGCCGGTACCCCGCTGACCTTCCGCCTCGACGAGTTCGAGCTGCCGATCGCGGCCGAGATCTCGGGCAACACCGCCACCCTGACCCCGCAGCTGGACCCGGCCAAGGCTGTCTACAAGCCCGTCGCCCTGCCTTACGAGAACGTAGCGCCGTGGAAGACCGAGTACGAGCGTGAGCAGGCCGCCTGGAGCCGTCTGACCTCCACCATCTCCATGGGCGCCACCATCGGCACCCTGGGCGGCGGCCTCGCCGGCGCTGCCATCGGTTGTGTCACCGGTGCGGCGATCGGCCTGGTCGCGACCGGCGTGCTGCTCGCTCTGTTCGGCGCGGGCCCGCTCGCGGGTTGCGTCGTCGGCGCTACCAGCATCGGCGCCCTCGGCGTCATCCTGGGCCAGATCTTCGTCACCGCCCCGGTCGCGATCGGTGCTGCGATCCAGTACTTCGCCACGATCGGCCAGCCCTTCACCCCCCCGGCCAAGTAATTTCGCCGTAGGACAGAAGGAAAGCGGCCCCGCTCGGATCTCCGAGCGGGGCCGCTTCGTTCACGTTCGAGGTGGCTCGGTCGGCCGACCGTGATCAGAACCGCCCGAGCCGTTCTCAGGCCGTGCGGGCCCGCTGGGCCGGTTCCACCGCGCCGCGGACGAACTTCGCCACCCGTCCCAGCGCCGAACGACTCTCCGGCATGCTCGGCAGGATGCTCATGAACGCGTGCACCTGCCCACGCCACAGCTCCAGCGTGTTCGGCACGCCCGCGGCGGTGAGCCGCTGGGCCATCAGTTCACAGTCGTAGCGCAGCAGTTCGTCCTCCGCCGCGATGAGCAGGACCGGCGGCATTCCCGCCAGGTCGGCGTTGACCGGCGACAGCGCGGGATCGAGCGGACCTTCGTGCTCGGCGCCGAGGTGGACAACAGCCTCGAGCCCTTTCAGCGGAAGGTAGGCATCCCGGTTGACATTGACGTACCCCTCTTTGGCCCGGTAATCCAGATCGAGCAGCGGACTGAGGCCGACGAGGGCGGCGGGCAGCGGCAGGCCGATCTCGCGGGAGCGGATCGCGGTGGCGAAGGTCAGGAACCCACCCGCCGAATCACCGGCGAACACGATGCGCGCCGGATCGGCGCCGTGGCGAAGCAGCCAGCGGTATGCGAGCACGCAGTCGTCGATCGCCGCGTCGATCGAGCCGGGCAGCTGCCGGTATTCGACATTGAGTACGGGCAGTCCGGTGCGCCTGGCCAGTCCAGCCGCGATCGCGCGATGCGTCTGCAACCCGCAGACCGCGAATCCGCCGCCGTGCATGTACAGCACCGCGCCGTGGCGCAGCGCGCGCGAGCCGCCCGCGGGCCGCACCATCTCCATCTTGAAATCGCTGAGCTGGATCTGCTCGCGTTCGATGCCGTGGGGTTCGGGCCGCAGCCGCGACAACAGGTCGACCGCGACGGCGCCGACCGGAATGGTGGCCCGGTTGATCGGCACGGTGCGCAGCAGCGGTCCGATCAGGCCGAGGCAGGCGCCCATCAGGACCCGCGAGGAGGTGCTGATCCGGCCGGAGTTGACGATGATGCCCGGCTCCGGCCTACTCGTGGTGCCGATCGGGGCCACGGGCGCGAGCCCACCCATCACGCCGGTGATCTTCGTGGTTACCATCGCGCACCTACCTCACAGCTGGCGCGTCGACCCCTGATCAAGGCGTAACCCCCCGGATCGGATGTCGGCGCTGACATCTAACACAGTGATGTTTCACACATCGGAGCTCACATAATCAGATGAGCGCCATGTCTGTCTCAGTTATCGCCCGACACACCCGGCCATCAAACGTTCGTGATCAATTCGACGACGTGTCGGAACCTCCCCGTCTCCGGGGAGGAGGGAACTGGCAGACTTGCCACCTATGCGCGGAATCATCTTGGCGGGCGGCACCGGCTCACGGTTGCACCCGATCACGCGCGGGGTGAGCAAGCAGCTCGTCCCGGTCTACGACAAACCCATGGTCTACTACCCGCTGTCCACCCTCATGCTGGCAGGGATCGACGACATTCTGGTGATCACCACGCCGGAGGACGCCGACGCGTTTTCCCGATTGCTGGGCGACGGCAGTCAGTTCGGCGTCGCGATCAGCTATGTGGTGCAGCCCGAACCCGACGGCCTCGCACGGGCCTTCGTACTGGGGGCCGACCACATCGGCACCGAACCCGCGGCGCTGGTCCTCGGCGACAACATCTTCCACGGACCCGGTCTCGGCGCCAGCCTGGAACGCTTCCACGACATCGACGGCGGCGCGGTGTTCGCCTACTGGGTGAAGGACCCCACCGCGTACGGCGTGGTGGAGTTCGATCACGGCCGCGCGGTCTCCATCGAGGAGAAGCCGAAGGTCCCGCGCTCGAACTACGCCATCCCCGGCCTCTACTTCTACGACAACGACGTGGTCGAGATCGCCCGCGAGCTACGCCCGTCGGCGCGCGGGGAGTACGAGATCACCGACATCAACCGCGCCTATCTCGAACAGAACCGGCTCAGTGTCGACGTGCTGGCGCGCGGCACCGCCTGGCTCGACACCGGCACCTTCGACTCCCTGCTCGATGCCGCCAATTACGTGCGCACCATCGAGGAACGTCAGGGCCTCAAGATCGGCGTGCCGGAAGAAGTGGCGTGGCGGCGCGGCCTGATCTCCGACGAACAGCTGTGCAAGCTCGCCGAACCGATGGTGCGCTCGGGCTACGGCCGCTACCTGCTGGATCTGATCGACCGCGGAAAAGACTGGTAACGCATGGAGTTTCGTGAACTGGCGATCCCTGGCGCCTGGGTGGTGACCCCGCGTCTGCTCGGCGACGACCGCGGCATGTTCTGTGAGTCGTTCAAGGCCTCGGAGTTCGAGAAGGCCACCGGGCGCCCGTTCGAACTGCACCAGGTGAACACCTCCGTCTCGGCGGCCGGGGTGCTGCGCGGGATCCATTACACCGACGATCCGCCCGGTCAGGCCAAGTATGTGACCTGTGTACGCGGTGCGTTCCTGGACGTGGTGGTCGACCTGCGACCCGGCTCGCCGACCTACGGCCGGTGGGACAGTGTGTTGCTCGATGACGTGTCGCGCCGCTCGGTGTTCCTGTCCGAGGGCCTCGGCCATGCCATCCTCTCGCTGGAGAACCGCTCGACGGTGACCTACCTCTGCTCGCTTGAGTACTCCCCCGAATTCGACAGGGACATGGACGCTTTCGATCCGCGCCTCGCTATCGCCTGGCCGACCGAGGGCCGCGACGGCCGCCCGCTGACCTACGTTCGCTCGGCGAAAGACGAAGCAGCGCCGAAGTTTTCCGACTGATTCACGTGAAACGCTGAACGGCACCACCCGCGCGAGGTGGTGCCGTTCGGCGTTATCCGATCAGGCGACCGGTTCGAGAACCTTCGCCTCGACGACCGGTGTGTCCTGGGCGGGCTTGCGGAACCTGGGCAGGAACACCGTCAGTGCGACCAGCGCGCCGACGATGGTGACGCCCGCCGCGAACTCGAGGCCCGGCCGGTAGGTGTCGAGCATCTGTTGCGGAGTGGCACTCGTTCCGTGCCCGCCGGAGGTGACGATGGCGGTGGTCACCGCGAGCACGATGGCCGCGCCGACCTGCATGGAGGTCTGCAGCACGCCTGCCGCGAGACCCTGTTCGTCGTCGTCGATACCGCTGGTGGCCTGCACATTGATCGCCGGGAAACCGACCCAGCCGATGCCGATCAACAGGATCGCGGGCAGCAGCACGGTGAAGTAGCCGGGTGCCGTGTCGATCCGCAGGAACAGCAGGTAGCCGATCGCCATCACGCTCATGGTGACCGCGATGACCGGCCCGGTGCCGAAACGGTCGATCAGCTTCTCGGAGAAGAACGCCGACCCGACGACCAGGATGCCCACCGGCAGCAGGGCCATCGCCAGCTTCAGCGCCGACCATTCCAGGGTGTCCTGCATGTACAGGGTCACGATGAACTGCCAGGAGAAGTACGAACCGGCGACCGCGATGATGGCCAGGCTGGCTCGCACGAGCGAGGCCTTGCGCAGGATGCCGAGGCGAACCAGCGGGTGCTTCACGCGCTGTTCGGTGACGACGAACGCGGCGAACAGGGCGATCACGGCGAGGAACGAACCGATGGTGCGGCCCGAGGCCCATCCGACTTCCGGCGCGGTGACCACGGTGTAGACCAGCAACAACATGCCCGCCGTCGACAGGAGCGCACCGAGTAGATCGTGTCCGCCCTCTTCGGCCTTACCGTCCTCGGGCACCAGCGCGAACGCGGCGATCAGCGCGGCGACGGCGATCGGGACGGGCAGCAGGAAGGTCCAGCGCCAGCCGACGCCGGTCATCAGGCCACCGAACAGCAGACCCATGGAGTAGCCGCCCGCACCGAAGACGGTGTAGATCGACAGCGCCTTGTTGCGCGCTTTTCCTTCGGCGAACGTGGTGGTGATGATCGACAGGCCGGTCGGCGCGGTGAACGCGGCGGCCAGGCCCTTGACGAAACGGGTGGCGATCAGCAGAGCGGGGTCGCTCACCAGGCCGCCGACCAGTGATGCGACGGCGAACACCGCGAGTGCGATGAGGAAGACCTTGCGGCGTCCGAGCAGGTCGGCGGTGCGTCCGCCCAGCAGCAACAGGCCGCCGTAGCCGAGGATGTAGCCGCTGACGAGCCACTGCAGGGTGGAGGTGGACAGATCGAGTTCGGCGCCGATGGACGGCAGCGCGACGCCGATCATCGAGACGTCGAGCCCGTCGAGGAAGAGAACGATGCACAGAGTGATCAGCATGCCCCAGAGCCGGAGGGGCCACCTGGTGGGATCGGTCGCCTGATCTGCGGCCGAAAGCGTTGCTGGCGAAGTCATGCGGAGGACATTACATGCGTGTGCATTAATTGCCAACACATAAAATGCCGTTGCATGAACAGGGGCGGACCACTAAGATGAGGCCATGAACCCGGCCGCAACGTCAGCTCGGCGCACTGAAGCGCCCACCGAGCTGGTCGGTCAGTGGCGCGAACTGCTCGGCAGGCATGCCGCCGTGAGTTGCGCCCTGGAGAAGGCGCTCCAAAGGGACCACGAGATCGGCCTCAGCGAATTCGAAACGCTGGACCGGCTGGTCGACGCGGCGTGTCAGAAGTACCGCATGACGGAACTGGCCCAGGACATCTACCTGAGCCAGAGCGCGCTGTCGCGCGCGGTGGCCAGACTGGAACGCGACGGACTGGTCGAGCGGAGCATGTGCGATCTCGACCGTCGCGCCATCTTCGTCCAACTCACCGACAAGGGCAGGGCGGTCTACGACCGCGCCCTGCCCACCCACCGTTCGGTGCTCGCCGGGTCGTGGGACAGCCCTACAGCGTGCCCGTAGCCGCCACGGTGATGTCGGTGAACGCCCGCCGGTAGCGGTCGCATTCGGCCGGTTTGTCCAGATAGCTGCTGCCCGCGAAGGTTTCCACGTAGACCACCGGCGGCTCCGGTCGATCCACCGAATCGTCGACCCCGAAATCCAGGATCACGAACCGGCCGGATTCGAGACCGGCGTGATAGCCGGAATCGCCGGGAACCACCTGGATGCGCACCGTGTCGCGCTCGGCCAGCTCCCGCAATCGCGCGAGCTGGCCCGCGCGCACGCGCTCGTCACCGATGAAGCGGGTGAGCACCGACTCGGCCAGCACCACGTCCAGCCGCAACGGGGCATCGGCCCTGGTGACCAGGGCCTGCCTGGCGGCGAGCACCCGCAGCCTGCGCTCGAGCTCTGCCTCGGTCAGGTCCGGAATCGTTTGCTCGAACAGCGCTTTCGCGTAGTCCTGAGTCTGCAACAGCGCCGGGATCAGGCCGTCCTCGTAGAGTGCCAGCCCCGACGCGGCTTCCTCGAGGCCGATGTAGACCTCGAAGCCCTCCGCGATCACATCGCCGTAGCTCGTCCACCAACCCCGCGCCTTGGTTTCGCGAGCCAGGGCGGCCAGCGGTTCGACCAGATCGGCCGGCGCGCCGTACACCTTGCACATGGCCTCGACGTCGAGGCTGCGCAACGACGTCTGCCCCGTTTCGATCCGCCAGATCTTCGCTTCCGACCACTCCAGTTGCGCCGCCGCGGTTCTCGTTGTCATCCGCGCACGATTGCGCAGGTCACGTAAGTGCCTGCCCAACTGCCTGCGCGGCATCGTGGAACCCGTGACGCCCTGTGGTGAAGCCATACTTCCCCCCTGTATCCGAACTCCGGCCTCCGGACAGAACTTTCGGAGACCGCCCTACGCGGCCGACATATCGTCGGATCTGCGTACGGATTGTTTCACAATGAATCGGACACTGCGCAAGACCTATTTTTTCTTGCGGAACCGCCAGAACTGCACTGCTCGAACATCTTCGGAGAGTTGGTTCACCGGCTCGGCGACATCGGACAGGGCCTGGAACAGGCCATCGGCCAGTTCGCTGATGTGCTCGACGCGGCCTGCCAGCCGGGCCGCGTTGTCGGCGAATTCGAGCATCAGGCGCACCGAGGCCGCGATGGTGAGCCCCAGCGGCACGGCGACGAGCGCGGCGAGCACCCCCAGCAGCGCCGAGGCCCTCCACATCAGCACCGTGAGCGCGATCGGCACGCCGATGCCGAAGGAAACGACGCCGAGAACGTAGGCGAGCGGCAGCAATGTCCTGGTCGCGGGCCTGCGGAACTGCACGTCGAGCAGGGAACGGCCCGCTTCGGCAGCCCACTGTTTGGCCGAACCGGTAGTGCGGAAGGGCTCTTCGAACCCCGCGTCGCGTGCCAGGTCTGCCTCGTACGTACCCTCGGCAGGACGAGCCGGACGCTTTCCGTCGCTCTCTTTCCAAGAGAGCCAACGCGATTCGGCTTCGAACTCCTCGGCATCCTCGTCGTTCGACTCGGGGGTGCCAGGCGCTTCGGTCATAGTCCGAATCCTGCCCGCTTTCGGCCCCTACGCCAACCCGGGCGGCGCCATACCTGCGATAGCGAAGGTTACCGAACTGAGACGAAGCAGACACTCTCGAATATTTTTCGGTAACGGCGTAACAAGTGGACTACCCCGCGCCGATACGCCCATGAACGCAGGAACAGAGCTCTTCGGGGAATGGAGAACACACAGTGCGCACGACGTTTCCGACCACCACTACGGCCGCCGACAAAGGTGCCGCCGCGCAGGAGTACACCGCGCGTGGATGGACGGTCGCTGAAACCACCAATGGTCTGTGCTTGATCACCGATGACGAGGTCTCGGCCATCGAGATCACCGGTGAGATCGCGGGCGATGTCCGCCGCTTCCTGCGCGCCAACAACCTGTCCGGCCCCGTGATCGAGATCCCGGGCCAGGAGCGTCGCGAGATCCACCTGGTCACCGGAGTCCGCAAGGCCGCCATGGCGATCGAGGCCATGCGTGAGGCCGGCGTCATCGTGCACACCGACGGTGCGAGCATCCCGCTGCCGCCGACCCAGCTGGCCGCGGGCAGCGCCTCCTGGAGTGTCGCTCCCACCGAGGCCCGCTGGATCCCGCCGGTCGTCGCCCTCGGTGCGGCCGTGCGCTCGGCGATGGCGCGCAAGCAGTCCGGCACCAAGCAGACCGGCAAGCGCACCGCGCTGACTCTGGCCAGCTGACCTGAACCAGCCCGAACCCGCGATCCGCGACGCCTCCCCGACGTCGCAGCTCGCGGGTTTTCGGCGTTTCCGGCCATCGCCCACCCCGGTGGGCGTAAGCATGAGACATGGCTTCTCGTTCGCTGTCTTCTCGGACCGCTCTGCGTACCTGTCCGCTGTGTGAGGCCGTCTGCGGTCTCACGCTCACTCTCGACGACGCCGACCGGGTGTTGTCGGTACGCGGTGATCGCGACGACCCGTTCAGCAAGGGCTTCCTGTGCCCGAAGGGCGCCAGCTTCGGCCAACTCGACAACGATCCCGACCTGGTCACCACCCCGCTGATCCGCGACGGTGACGGATTCCGCGCCGCGGGCTGGGACGAGGCGTTCGACTTGATCGCGGCCGCCTTCGCCGAGATCCCCCGCGGCTCGTCCGCCATGTACCTGGGCAATCCCAACGCGCACACCGTCGCGGGCGCGCTCTATCTGCCCGCGCTCATCCGCGCGTTGAGCACCCGCCACGTCTACACCGCGAGTTCGGCCGATCAGATGCCGAAACAGGTCGCGGCCGGGCTCATGTTCGGCGACCCGCTCAAGGTCCCGGTCCCCGACCTCGACCGCACCGATTTCCTGCTGATGCTCGGCGCCAATCCGCTCGAGTCCAACGGGTCGCTGTGCACGGCGCCCGATTTTCCCGGCCGGCTCAAGGCGTTGCGGGCTCGCGGGGGCAAGCTGGTCGTGGTCGATCCGCGCGAGACCAGAACCGCCGCACTCGCCGACCAGCACCTGTTCATCCGGCCGGGCGCCGATGCCTATCTGCTGTTCGGGGTGGTGTACACGCTGTTCGAGGAAGGTCTCACGGACGTGCGCGTCGACGTCGCCGGGCTCGACGAACTGCGCGCTGCCGCGCTCGAGTTCCCGCCCGAAGCGGTGGCCGAGCGCACCGGCATCTCCGCCGACACGATCCGCGTACTGACCCGCGAACTCGCCGCCGCGCCCACGTCAGCTGTGTACGCGCGGATCGGCACCTGCACCGCGGAGTTCGGCACGCTCACCCAGTGGCTGGTCGACGCCGTCAACACCCTCACCGGCAACCTCGACTCCCCCGGCGGCGCCATGTTCGCCGACGCGGCGGCGGGCGGAGTGCAGCGATCCAAGCCGTTCCGGCTGGGCCGCTGGACCAGCCGCGTTCGCGAGCTGCCGGAGTCGATGGGCGAACTGCCCGTCGCCACCCTGGCCGACGAGATCGAAACCCCGGGTGAGGGGCAGATCAAGGCGCTGGTGACGGTCGCGGGCAACCCGGTGCTCTCCGCGCCGAGCGGCGCGCGACTGGACAAGGGTCTGGCCGGGCTGGAGTTCATGGTCAGTGTCGATCGCTACGTCAACGAAACCACCAGACACGCGAATGTGATCCTGCCGCCGCCGCGCTCGGTGCAGTCGCCGCACTTCGATTTCGCGCTGCTGCAGTTCGCGGTGCGCAACTACGCGCGCTACTCACCGCCGGTGGTTCCCCTGGGCGATCGGCCGTCGGAATCGGCGGTGGTGGCCCGCCTCGCGGCCGCGGTGAGCGGTCAGCCCCATACCGGAACGGGAGCGGCGAGCCCGATCGCGATGATCGACGAACTCGTCATCGCGGGCACCCTGCACAAGGCCGACATGAGCGAACGCCGCGAGGAGCTGACCGGCGCGAACACCACTGAGCAGCGCCTCGATCTGATGCTCAAGCTCGGCCCGTACGGTGCCTGGAACGGTGGTGAACTGAGCCTGAAAACCCTGCTCGACAACCCGCACGGCATCGACCTCGGCCCGCTGCGGCCGCGGCTGCCCGGCATCTTGCGCACCGCGTCGAAGAGGGTCGAGCTTGCCCCGCCGCAACTGCTGGCGGACGTGACGCGCCTGCGGGCCGGACTGGCGAACATCGCGCCCGCGATGGTGCTGATCGGACGACGTCAGCTGCGCTCCAACAACAGCTGGATGCACAACATCTCGGGCCTGGTCGGCGGCTCCAACCGCTGCACGCTGCAGGTACACCCCGACGACGCGACCCGTCTCGGTCTCGGCGAACAGGCCGAGATCACCTCGGCGGCCGGCTCGTTGACGGTGCAAGTGGAGCTGACGCCGACGATCATGCCCGGCGTGGTGAGCCTGCCGCACGGTTGGGGCCACGGCACGAGCACCACCCAGTCGGTCGCGCTGGCGCACGCCGGGGTGAATGCCAATGTGCTGACCGATGATTCGGTGGTCGACGCGGTGTCCGGCACCGCTGTGTTCAACGGAGTGCCGGTGACGGTAGGTCCGGCCTGATCGGTCCCGGCCTGGAAACTGTTGCGCAAACTCGGCTTTCATCCCATTCGCAACAATGGAGACGCCCCACCGACAGTGAGAGTCCCCTAGACTGGGTGAGATTGCGGTCACAGCGGGGGTTTCGTCTAGAGGCCCGCATCAACCGGTACGGCTAGCAGAGGGGGCCCGATGCCCGAAAATTTCGTCGGCAGCGACGGAGAACACGAGCTACAGGACACGTTGGGCACCTCGGACAGAGCCGAGCGTTTCTACGACGACCAGGTGATCGACTACCTGAACCCCACAATGGTGGATTTCGTCGCCCGCATGGACATGGCCTTCATCGCCACCGCCGATTCACACGGGGAATGTGACTCCAGCTTCCGGGCCGGAACGCCCGGATTTCTGCACGTGATCGACGATCGCACGATTGCGTACCCCGAGTATCGAGGTAACGGGGTGATGGCCAGCCTGGGCAATATCCTCGAGAACCCGCACGTCGGGATCCTGATGATCGACTTCGTTCGCGACCTCATCGGCCTGCACATCAACGGGAAAGCCCGCATGGTCGCCGATAACGAGCTGCGCGGCACCGTCACCGACCTGCCACCTGCCGAGCGGGGGAAAACCTCGCAGGTGTGGGTCGTCGTCGATGTCGAGGAGGCCTACATCCACTGCCGCAAACACATTCCGCAGATGGCGCCGGTCGCGCGGGATCAGCGCGAATGGGGTACCGACAACGTGCGCGCCAAGGGTGGCGACTACTTCGGCGTCAAGGCGGGCCGACAGCATGTCGAGGCCAAAGCGGGCTGACCTACCCGAGCTTGAAGATCACCGCACGCTGCACCACGAAGTTGATGACCGTTGCGGTGCCCTGCGCGACGACGAACGCGAGGGGCTGACGCCACCACTCGTCGGCCAGCGCGAAGTACATCGCCGCGTAGATCCCGACCTGCACGGCGAAGGTCACCGCGTACAGCGCGACCACCGCGAGGAACCGTGCCCTGCTCGGCTCGGCGTTGAACGTCCAGCGCCGATTGATCAGGTACGCGGTGGTCGTGCCCGCGATGAAGCTGATCGCCTTGGCGAGAACCTCCGGCAAACCGAGCACGTTCGACAGCAGGGTGAGCAGGCCGAAGTCGACGACAGCCGACAAACCACCGGTCAGCGTGAACCGCACGATCTGCGTCTTGAGGTCTACATCGGTCCCTCCTGGCTCGTCGACCAGGGGAATTTCGGCGGGCAGCGGCAGATGCGGTTGGGCTTGCACGTGAGGAAGACTACGAGACCGGTCGCTCCTCGCGCCATGCATGTAGCCTCTTAGCCGATGTCTGAGAACATTTCGACCACCAACGATGACGCGTTCGCGCTACCCACGCGCACCCGCAAGCTCACCGGTTGGGGTCGCACCGCACCCACCTCCGCCGAAGTGCTCTCGACCAGCGATCCGGAACTGATCGCCAAGGCCGTGAGCATGGTGGCGCAGGACAACGACTCGAAGCCGGCGCATCTGCGACGTGGCGTGATCGCGCGTGGCCTAGGCCGCTCGTACGGCGATCACGCCCAGAACGCGGGCGGGCTCGTCATCGACATGCCCGCGCTCAACCGCATTCACCGCATCGACCGCGATTCACGCATGGTCGAGGTGGACGGCGGTGTGAGCCTGGACCAGCTGATGAAGGCCGCGCTGCCGTTCGGCCTGTGGGTGCCCGTGCTACCCGGTACTCGCCAGGTGACCATCGGCGGCGCCATCGCCTCCGATATCCACGGCAAGAACCACCACAGCGAGGGCAGCTTCGGCAACCACGTCCGCTCGATCGACCTGCTCACCGCCGACGGCGCGGTGCGCACGATCTCGCCGACCGAGGACGCCGAGCTGTTCTGGGCGACTGTCGGCGGCAACGGCCTGACCGGCATCATCCTGCGCGCCACCATCGAGATGGCGCCCACCGAGACCGCGTACTTCCTCAACGACGGCGTCAAGACCTCGACGCTGGACGAGACGATCGCGGCACACAGCGACGGCAGCGAAGCGGACTACACGTACTCGAGCGCGTGGTTCGACGTGATCAGTCCGCTGCCCAAGCTCGGTCGCAGCACGATCACCCGAGGCCGCCTCGCCAAGCTCGACGAGCTGCCCAAGAAGCTGCAGAAGAAGCCGCTCGCGTTCGACGCGCCCCACTTGATGACGGTGCCGGATATCTTCCCGAACTTCACCATGAACAAGCTGACGCTGTCGGCCGTCGGTGAGGCGTACTACGCGATGGGCGGGAACTACACCGGCAAGGTGCAGAATCTGACGCAGTTCTACCACCCGCTCGACATGATCTCGGAGTGGAACCGGGGCTACGGCTCCAACGGTTTTCTGCAGTACCAGTTCGTGGTGCCGACCGAGGCCGTCGAGGAATTCAAGCGGATCATCATCGACATCCAGGCGTCCGGGCACTACTCGGCGCTGAATGTGTTCAAGCTGTTCGGTCCGGGTAACCAGGCTCCCTTGAGCTTCCCGATGCCGGGCTGGAACATCTGCGTCGACTTCCCGATCAAGAAGGGCCTCAACGAGCTGGTCACCGATCTGGACCGGCGCGTGATGGAGTTCGGCGGGCGGCTGTACACCGCGAAGGACTCGCGCACTTCCGCCGAGGCGTTCCACAAGATGTACCCGCGGATCGACGAGTGGATCAAGATCCGCCGCAGCGTCGACCCGAATGGCGTGTTCATGTCCGATATGGCCAGGAGGCTGGAGCTCCAGTGATCAACGCAGTTGGCAACCCGCAGACCATCCTGCTCTTCGGCGGCACCTCCGAGATCGGTCTCGCGATCTGCGCCGAGTACCTGCGCAAGAGCCCGGCCCGGGTCATCCTGGCGAACCTGCCCGGCGATCCGCTGCTCGAGAACGCCGTCACCACGCTGAAGGCCGCAGGCGCGACCCAGGTCGACGTCATCGACTTCGACGCGCTCGACACCGACTCGCACCCGAAGGTCGTCGATTCGGCGTTCGCCGCGGGTGACGTCGATGTCGCGATCGTGGCGTTCGGTGTGCTCGGCGATGCCGAGGAGCTGTGGCAGAACCAGCGCAAGGCGGTCATGACCGTCGGCATCAACTACACCGCCGGTGTCTCGGTGGGCGTGCTGGTCGGCGACAAGTTCAAGGCACAGGGCCACGGCCGGATCATCGTGATGTCCTCGGTGGCCGGTGAGCGCGTTCGCCGCTCCAACTTCGTCTACGGCTCCACCAAGGCGGGGCTCGACGGCTTCTATCTCGGCCTCGGCGAAGCGCTGCGCCCCTTCGGCCCTCGCGTCACCGTCATCCGCCCGATGCAGGTGCGCACCTCGGCGACCAAGGCCCACTGGGAAGCCACCGGCTCCAAGGAAGCCCCGCTCACCGTCGACCCGGAAGACGTCGCCAAGCTCGCCGTCGCCGCCTCGGAGAAGGGCACCGAGATCGTCTGGGCCCCCGGCGAGGCCCGCTTCCTGATGTCGGCCCTGCGCCACGTGCCGCGCCCGATCTTCCGCAAGCTCCCGATCTGATCGACTGCGTTTCGGACTGCCGCATCATCCCCGGATGGTGCGGCAGTTCTGCGTTGGGGCTCCACTAGGCTGGCCCGGACCGTGGAGCACAGTGGAGCCGGAGGATTGCGCGCCGATGACGACCAATGACGAGGTGCGGGCGGGGCGCAGGATCTGGACCGGGGTCGGTGAGGGGGTCGCCGCCGCGGTGGTGGCACTCGTTGTCGCCGCGGTGGGACTGTTCGCGTTCTCGGCGGTGCAGTGGCCCGCGTTCAACTCCTCCCATGTGACTCGCGCCCTGACCACGGTGGGCCAGGTCGTTTCGATCGCGCTGCTGGTGGTCTCGGTGCTGTTGATCCGTCTGCGGAAGTGGCCGGTGGCGGCGAAACTGCTGTCCTGGGTGGGCATTTCGAGCTTCGTCACGGTCACGCTCGGGATGCCGCTGGCCGCGACGAAGTTGTACCTGTTCGGTGTCTCGGTGGATCAGGAATTCCGGACCGAATATCTGACGCGGCTCACCGACAGCGCCGCACTGCGCGATATGACCTATGTGGATCTGCCGCCGTTCTATCCGGCCGGGTGGTTCTGGATCGGCGGGCGCGTGGGCAACGTGCTCGGCCTGGACGGCTGGGAAGTGTTCAAGCCGTACGCGATCGGGCTGCTCGCCATTGCCGCCGCGGTGGCGCTGGTGTTGTGGATGCAATTGGTGCGGGCCGATATGGCGGTGGGGGCGGCTGCCGCTGTCACGGCGATGACGTTGGCTTACGCCTCGCCGGAGGCGTATGGCGCGGTGCTCGTGGTGTTCATTCCGCCGGTGCTGGTACTGGCATGGGGTGCGTTGCATCGTCGTTCCGGCGGGTGGGGCGCGGTGCTCGGAACCGGGGTGTTCCTCGGGGTGGCCGCGTGTTTCTACACGTTGTATCTGGCGATCGCGGCGTTCACCGTGGTGATCATGGGGGTCGTCGCGGCCGGGTTCGCCGTCTACTCGCAGCGGGCAGCCGGGCCGCGGGCCCGCCGGGTCGGCGGAGCACGGGTCGGCTCGGCGGCCACTGATGCCGAAACGACGTCGATCAGTGCGTCGCCCGCCTGGCGTGCCGCGATCGCGCCGCTGACCAGGCTGGCGGCCATCGGCGGTATCGCCGTTGTGCTGGCCCTCGTCGTGTGGACGCCGTATCTGCTGAAGATGCTGTCCGGTGCGAAGTTGCCGTCCGGCAACGCCTTCCACTACCTGCCCGAATCCGGCGCCCAGCTCGCGTTCCCGATGCTCGAGTTCTCCCTGCGCGGAGCGTTCTGCCTGCTCGGTGTGCTGTGGCTGGTGATTCGGGCCGGATCATCCAGGCGCGCACAGGCACTGGGCATCGGCGTCGTATCGATCTACCTGTGGACGCTGCTCTCGATGGCGGCGACCGCGGCGGGCACGACCCTGCTGTCCTTCCGACTCGAGCCGGTCCTGCTCGCACTGCTCGCCGCCGCCGGCGTTTTCGGCTTCGTCGAAGGCGCGACCGCCGTCTACCAGGCGTTGAACGAACCCACCCCCTTGCGAACCGCCGCGGCGGCGATCGCCGTCCTCGGCGCTCTCGCCTTCGCCCAGATGATCCCCACCGTCCTCACCCACGAGATCGACACCGCCTACACCGACACCGTGCCCACCGATGTCCCGAACGCCGACGGCACCTACGGGGAACGCGCCGACAAGCGCAAGCCCTCCGCCGTCGCGTACTACCACGCCGTCGACGAGGCCATCCTGGCCCGAACCGGCAGGCCCCGCGACGAATCCGTCGTCCTCACCGCCGACACCACCTTCCTGGCCTTCTACCCCTACTGGGGCTTCCAGGCCCTCACCTCCCACTACGCGAACCCCTTGTCCGACTTCAAGGCTCGCGCCGCCACCATCGCCGACTGGAGCAAGCTCCCCGACTCCCCCGCCCTGGTCGAAGCACTGTCGAAGTCCCCGTGGCGGGCCCCCGACGCCTTCCTCTTCCGCAGCGACGGCGACAACTACACCCTGCGCCTGGCCGAAGACGTCTACCCGAACGACCCGAACGTCAAGCGCTACACGGTGTCGTTCCCCAAGTCCCTGTTCACCGATCCCGCCTTCACCGCCACCGAGATCGGTCCCTTCACCCTGATCACCATGCGCTGATCCGAGGCCACGTTCGGCCGATCCCCGCTCACGCAGCGGTGCGGCCGAGATAGTGGAGGAGTTCGGCGGTGGGCGTGGTTGCCGGTCCTTCGACGATCGGGGCGTAGGCGCCCCACTGCCGGAGGGGTTCGATGATCTCGGCGTCGGCGCCCGAACCGGGGGCCGGGTGGATCGTGCGGGCGGCCGCGAGGAGATGTGCCGACAGTTCGTCGGTGAGGGGCGACGGCTGACCGGTGGCGATCGCGATGTCCCAGGCGTGCACCGCCGCGTCGAGAGCGGCGAGGGTGGCGGCGACGGGGGTGGGGAGATCGCCGTGCGGGAGAGGCGTGGGCACGGTGGCGGTGCCGGCGGAGACCGTGGCCCAGGCCGCGGCGGTCTGGTCGATGGCTTCGCGGACCAGCGCGGCGGCGGTGCCGTCGATGGCGCCGGAGGGGTCGAAGGGGTTGTAGGACGGGCCGGGGCCGACTCCGAGGGCAGCGGCGTAGGCGAGTTGATCGCCCGCCGCGTGCTGGATGACCTGGGTGACGGTCCAGTCCGAGCAGGGGGTGGGCAGGTCCCACTGGTCGTCGGCGATACCGGCGACGGCGTCGCTGAGGGCCTGGTAGGAGGTGGCGACCACGTCGCGCCAGACGGTTTCGAGGGCTGCGGTGCTGTTCATGATGGTGCCTTTCGTTTCGGTGATGACTCCAGCCTAGAAACCTATTAGGCTTGTTTCTTTCCTAATTTTCTCCGAGGTGAAAAATGGCTGCGACAACGCCGCGCGTCCTGCGTCTGCTCGCCCTGCTGCAGGACCGCGGCTACACCGGCCGCGAACTCGCCGAGCGACTCGACATCACCGAACGCACCGTGCGCAACGACATTTCGCGACTCCGCGAACTCGGCTATCCCGTGCACGCGGAACGGGGCGCGATCGGCGGCTATCGCCTCGGCCGAGGCGCGACCATGCCGCCGCTGCTCCTCGACGACGAGGAAGCCGTCGCGGTCGCGCTGTCCATCGCCGTCGCCCACGACGGCTCGCTCGCCGTCTCCGACATCGGCGACCAGCTCACCCGAGCACTGCGCAAGATCGAACAGATCCTCCCGAAACGCCTGCAGCGCAAGGTCTCCGCACTGCGCGATGCCACCGAGATCGGCCCGGCCACCACCGGCTCACGCGAACCCGACGCACCGGTCGCCACGGGCATCCTCACCACCCTCGCCGACGCCGTCCGCCGCACCACCGCCGTCACCGTCGAAACATCCGACGGCGCAACAGAGCTCGAGCCCTACCGGCTGATCAACTGGCAACGCCGCTGGTACCTCGTCGCCTACAGCATGAACACCCATGACTGGACGGCCCTCCCAGCTGCCGGGATCACCCGGGCCGAGGCCGGCGCGCGTGTGTTCGCCCCGCGCGCACTCCCGGACGACGACCTCGTCGCCTTCGTCATGCGCCACATCGCGTCCACCGGCTGGCGCGTGCACGCCCGCGTCACCGTCCTCGAACCGGCCGAGACAGTCATCGCCAGGATCAACCCGGCGGTCGGTGTGGTCGAGCCCATCGACGAGCACAGTTGTGTGCTGCTCACCGGCGCCGACGCGATGGAGACGATCGCGATCTACCTCAGCATGTTGATGATGGATTTCCGCGTCGACGGCCCGCCGGAACTGGTCGCGCACCTGCGCACCCTGGCCCGCCGCTACACCGAATCGGTCGCACCGTGACGCGGTGCCGATCGTGTCCGATCCGTGCCGGAACCAGGTGTTCATCCGGCCCTACGGCACTACACTGACGGGTGCGGCACGGTCGTCGCCGACGGAGCGCACAACCCCATCGGCGGCTGTTGGAATCAGATCCTGCACGTCACGGGTCCCGGCGACCCGCTACCGGAGGAGGACGTATGTCCGATCCGTTGCACACGAGGGTGTGCCTCACCGGCCTGAACTGCTCCTGCCCGAGCATCAGTGTTTTCCTGGTGCCCGAACCGCTGGTTCTGGGCGGGCAGATGATGCACCTGCTCGAACAAGCCCCGGTCGCCGGGCGAATACTCGAACCCACCCCCGACACCGAACTGATCGACCTGATCCAGGCCGTGCGCACGCCGCTGGACACCCGTGGGCTCGCTCGCGCGCAGCAGGTCGCGTTCTCCGGTCCGCGCCACGATCCGCCGGTCGCGCGGGAGGTTCTGCACGACCATCTCATCGAAGAACCCGCGCCGTGGGGGCTCGATGTGGACGATCCGGCCGAGCTCACCCGGCTGGCGATGCTGCCCGAACAGCGCATCGGCGTGCGCCGCATCGATGATTTCCAGGCGCATTCGGTCCGCCAGGCGATGGAGGCCGTCTATCGGTATTTCGCGATCGACCAGCGCATTCCCCTGGTCTATCACGGCTTCGCCGACCCGCGCGATGGCTGGTTCGCGCTGCGCGCATCGGCGGCGTGAGCCGATTCCCGTGGTGTGACGGCATCGACCCTGTGTCTATCGACACCTGATAGCTACTGGTGTGCGGGAGCTCGATAGACCACAATATGTCCGGTCAGTGTCAACAAACCGCGCGGTCGGTGTCGCGGGGCGAGTACGCTGCGAAATGTTGGAAGTTCGGCCGACCGAAATCAGGTTTTGGTAGCGCTGATCGGTACGGATGCAGAGGTATAGCTATGACGCTCAACCGACCGGAGCGGATCGATCTTTTGTTGACACGGACGCAACGTCTCGGCCGTGAACCCGAACCGCGCGAGCAGCTCGACTCACTCGCCGCGATCGAACGGGTCGTCATCGACGCCACCATCGCCCTGCTCGCGCCAGGCCAGAAATTCGCACTGCTGTGGTCGCTGCAGGTCGGCGAGCAGATCGTCGCCGGGGTACAGCTCAAAGAGCGCAATGGAACGGTCACCAACCTGATGCCGCCCACCGAGGTGCTCGAATACCTGGCCGATCACAAGCGCATGTCCTACGACCCCGAGACCGGGGCCTGGCTCAGCGCCGAGATCTTCATCGCGGGCCCCACGCGATACAAGACCAACTACTCCACCGTCGCCGTCGCGGACTGGATGCCGGAGGTCTCGGCCGACGACCTCCGCGCCGAATTCGCCGCCTTCCCGCGCCCAGACACCGAGATCCCCGACTGGGCCCGAACCCAGCTCGACTGGGCCGACCGCCGCACCGGATAGCTGTCAGTGCTCTATGGCAGGCTGACCGCTGCCATGAGCAGGCACACCACCTTCCGCTACTGCCTCGATCCAACGGTCGAGCAGCTGAACAGCCTCGTTCGGCATGCGGGCGCGGCAAGGTTCGCGTTCAACCAATGTTTGCAACTGCATTTGCTTGCACGACGTGCCCACAAACGGCAGGCCGCAGTGCCAGTGCCGTGGACTGGATTCGATCTGATCAACGTCTTCAATGCATGGAAGAAGGCCGTGCATGCGGGCCGCGTCATCACCGTCGACAGCACAGGTAGCGCCGATGTCACGGCCACCGGGCTGGCTTGGCGGAACAGCGTTTGTCAGCAGGTAGTCGAAGAATCGGCCGTCGACTGCGGCCGTGCGCTGAAAGCATGGACGGACTCCCGGCGTCACAAACGCGCTGGACCCCGGGTGGGGCATCCCCGATTCAAGCGGAAAGGCCACTGCCTGCCTTCGTTCCGGCTGCGCAATAAATCTCCCGAGAAGCCCACCATCCGTATCGGCGACGGGCAGCGGCCGAGATCGGTAACACTGTCTGGACTCGGCCTGATTCCGGTACACGATGACACCCGGCGCCTGCGGCGACTTCTCGGAAGCGATCGGGCGAATATTCTGTTCGCCACGATCAGCCAGCGAGCCGGACGATGGTGGATCAGCGATCAGCGATGCCGGCTGGGCCGAATTCGCCCGGCTACTCACCTATAAACAGCAGTGGCGCGGCGGTGAATTGGTGAGAGCGCAGCATTGGTACCCGTCTTCTGAAACATGCTCCACCTGCGGTTGCGCCCGCGCTGATCTGAGACTGCACGAGCGAGTGTTCAATTGCGACACGTGCGGCGCCGCGCTCGATCGTGACCTGAATGCCGCGATCAATCTCGCCACCTGGGCCGAACAGCGTGTCACCCAGGTCCGGGACCCCCAAGCAGGAGGCCCGGTCCGCAACGCCCACCGACAGTCCCGCTCTGGCCGCCACCTCCGTATCGGTGAAACAGGTCTGAATGACGTGGGAACCGAAGTCCGGCCAGCATCCGCTGTCTGAACCGATGGACGCCCGAGAAGGGCGGTGCCGTACCGCTCACACCAAAGTGCGACGGCACGCTTTAGCATCAGTCCCCGTGCGACCGGACCGATCTGAACGAGCGTTCACCCGATACCGCCTGATCGCCCTTGTCTGTGGGCTGCTCGGGTTCGTGCTCGCCCTGCTCACACCGCTGTTGCCGGTGCGCCAGGACCGCGCGAGCCTGGACTGGCCGCAGGCGGGCGCGACCAGCGTCGAGGCACCACTGGTGTCGTATGTGCCGCAGCGGCTCGACGCGCAGCTGCCGTGCACGATGCTGAGTGGGCTGCCCGGCCCCGGCGCGGAGAACCCGAGCACGACCACCCTGTTGACGACGATTCCGGTCGCCTCCGGCAAAGCCGACCGCGGGCTGAGCGTCACCGTGCGCGACGGCGTGGTGGGCGTGCAGGCGCGCGATGTGCCGATGCTGTCGGCGCCGATCGCCGAGATCGGCGGTTGCGAGCGGATCAGCATCGTCTCGACCATCGAGGCGACGACCGTCGAGTTCGTCGGCGCCGCGCGCCAGGACGGCACCCCGTTCCGCAACACCGTCACCGTCGACAAACGCCCGCAGATCGTCGGCGTCTACACCGACCTCGACGCGGCGGCCCTCACCGGCGCCCGGCTGCACGCCGATATCGACTCCCGCTTCACCTCGACGCCGACCACGCTGAAACTCGTGGCAATGATCGGCGCCGGGGTCTTCACCCTGCTCGCGTTGATCGCGCTGCACCTGCTCGACACCGCCGACGGCCGCCGCGCGCGGCGCTTCCTGCCCCGGCACTGGTGGCGGATCACCCCCACCGACGTGGTGGTGGTCGTGACGCTGCTCGGCTGGCATGTGATCGGCGCCAACACCTCCGACGACGGCTACATCCTCAATATGGCGCGCGCGTCGGGCCCGTCGGGCTACATGGCGAACTACTACCGCTGGTTCGGCGTGCCGGAGGCCCCGTTCGGCTGGTCCTACGAACTGCTCGCCTGGATGACGAAGGTCTCCGACGCAAGCCCGTGGATGCGCCTGCCCGCCCTCGCCGCCGGATTGGTCTGCTGGGCGGTGATCAGCCGAGAAGTGCTGCCCCGCCTCGGTGCGCGCGTGCGCCGCGACAAGGTGGCGCTGTGGACGGCGGGCCTGGTGTTCCTCGCCTTCTGGCTCCCCTACGACAACGGCCTTCGCCCCGAACCGCTGATCGCGGCGGGCGCCCTGCTCACCTGGTGCCTCATCGAACGCGCCATCGCCACCGCGCGACTGCTGCCCGCCGCCCTGGCCGTCCTCGTGGCCGCGTTCTCGCTGGCGGCAGGCCCGACCGGCCTGATCTGCATCGCCGCGCTGCTCGCGGGCACCCGCCCGGTCATGCAGATCATCATCAAACGCGCGCAAGGTCTGCGACCACGCCGGATCGCCGCCGACAGTGCGGTCGACGCCGCCGCCGACCGGAGTGCCGCGCCTGCCGGCCACGAGCCCGAACGACTCTCACTGGGCACCAAGATCTTCCGTTATGCCGCGCTCCTTGCCCCCGGCGTCGCGGCGGGCACGCTGGTGCTCATCATCGTCTTCGCCGACCAGACGCTGGCCACCGTCATGGAAGCCACCCGAGTCCGCACCCTCGTCGGCCCGAACGTCGCCTGGTTCGACGAGCGCACCCGCTGGGACTCGCTGTTCATGCTCTCCCCCGACGGCTCGCTGGCCCGCCGTTTCGGCGTCCTGGTGATGCTGCTGTGCCTGCTCGTCTGCATCCTGCAGGTCCTGCGCAAGGGCCGCATCCCCGGCACCTCACGCGGCCCCTCGGTGCGCATCCTCGGCATCGTCTTCGCGGCACTCCTGCTGATGATGTGGACGCCGACCAAGTGGACCCACCACTTCGGCGTCTACGCGGGCCTCGCGGGCTCGCTGGCGGCCTTGGCGGCGGTGGCTGTGGGCACCAACGGAATTCGCGCCCCCCGCAATCGCTCGCTGTTCGCGGCCGCCGTTCTGTTCCTGCTCGCGATGACCTTCACCGGCTCCAACGGTTGGTGGTACGTGTCCAGCTACGGCGTGCCGTTCTGGGACAAGGCGCCGATGGTGGCGGGCAAGGGCGTATCGACCCTGTTCCTCGGACTCAGCATCCTCGCCCTCCTCGTCGCGCTGTATTTCCACCTGCGCGACCCCTACCGAACCCCTTCGGACACCGGCCGTTTCGATCGTTTCGCGACCATGCCGCTGACCATCGCGGCGGCCCTGCTCGTGCTGTTCGAGGTGGCGTCGATGGCCAAGGGCGCCATCACCCAGTACCCCGCCTACTCCATCGCGAAGTCGAATATCAATTCGCTGCAGGGCAATACGTGCGGCCTCGCCAATGACGTTCTGGTGGAAACGAATACCGCCGATTCACTGCTCACCCCCTACACCGGCGCCCCCGCCGACGGGCTGAACGCCGAATCCACCGGCTTCACCCCGGACGGCGTAGCCGACGACCTCACCGCCGATGCCGACGAAACCGTGGTCGGCGGCGCCAACTCGGTCGACAACGATTCCGCCAACAAGACCACCAAGACCACCGGCGCGGGCACCGGCGGCGGCACCAGCGCCGAACCCGGCATCAACGGCAGCACCGTCGCCCTGCCCTTCGGCCTCGACCCCGCCCGCACCCCGGTCCTCGGCTCCTTCCAGGACGGCGTGCAGCAGCAGGCGAAGCTGACCTCACAGTGGTATCGCGTCGACCTCGGCGACAGCGTGCGCGACGATCCCGCCTACCAGGCCCTCGTGGTCACCGCGGCCGGGCGGATCCGCTACGTCGATACCGACGGCGTGGTGCACTACGGCCAGGATCTGCGCCTGGAATACGGCACCCGCGCCGCCGACGGTTCCGTCGAGGTCACCGGCTCGGTCGCGCCGATGGATATCGGGCCCGCCCCGTCGTGGCGCAACCTGCGCGTGCCGATCGATCAGCTGCCCGTCGGCGTGAACGCGGTGCGCCTGCTCGCCGCCGACAACGACATCACCGGCAAGCAGTGGCTCGCGGTCACACCGCCGCGCCTGCCGAAACTGGCCACCCTGGACTCGGTGGTCGGCCGGACGGACCCGGTGCTGCTCGACTGGCACGTCGGCCTCGCGTTCCCCTGCCAGCGTCCGTTCGAGCACCACGACGGCGTCGCGGAGGCCCCACAGTGGCGGATCATGCCCGACAGGGTCGGTTCGGACGCGTCCAACGCGTGGCAGGACGACATCGGCGGCGGCCCGCTCGGGTGGACAAATCTGCTCTTGAAGGCCGAGACTGTGCCCACCTATCTCGACCACGATCTCGGCCGTGACTGGGGCTCGCTGGAGCGGTTCACGCCGTATCAGCCCGCACCGCCCGCGAAGATCGGCGTGACTGTGATCGATCAGACAGGACGAGCCAAAGAACCGGCAATTCGGGCACAGTAGGACCACGTAGTGACACTGGCAGCGTAAGGGCAGTGACCGGGCACTGGCGCAGGTCTCTCATGAAACCTTCAGTGCCCGTTAGGGTTTCGATTTGATGAAACACCTGTAAATGACATGGTAAAGGTCCTGTGCCTGCACGTTTGAGCACGTACCCTTGTGGGTATGACAGGAGCCTTCGATGACATGGATCTACGAGATCTCGTCGAGTTGCTCAGCAACGACGAGAAGCAAGAACTACGACCGGCCGTAATGCGGGTACTGGAAAGACTGCCTTCACAAGAGGTATTACGCCGCGACCTGAACCGTCGCATGCTCAACGTCTGACTCCTGTCCCTCATACGACCACAAAGGCGCGGACCACATCCTGTGATCCGCGCCTTTATCTTTGGCGGCTGGCGCCGCGAATTCTCGGCCCTGTGGGCCTCGAACTACAAGACCTCCATGGCTAGAAGACCCGCAGGGGGCCCGGGCTCCACAGGCCGTTCCGCGGCGCGGTGCCGGTCTCCAGCTCGGCGGGCGTGGCCTGCGCGTACTGGTCGTAACGTTCCAGCGAGCCCCAGTCGCGGGCCCAGTCGTCCTTCAGATAGGTCGGGATGGTGACCCGGCTCGCCAACATCTGCGTCATGCCGAGCGGACCACCGAACTCCTGCGCCTGCCAGGTGTCGGTCGACGAGATCGCCAGCGGACGGTCCGGCAGGATCCGGTAGTTCGCCACCTCGGCCACGCCGTTCTTGTGCGCGAACGGACGCTGGCACGGGAACTGCAGGCCCACGGCCCAGTCCAGCAGGACCGGCTGGTCACGGCCGATGAACGTGTCCAGAGTCTGCAGCTTCGGCACCCGAGGCGGGGTGAACGCCAGCCACTGATCGCCGATCAGGATCGGGTCGTTGACCATCACGCGTACCGCGTTCACCTCGGTCGGGAGGTCGGCCAGCGGCACCCGCAGGTTGCGCCACGACGGGGCGGGGCCGATATCGCGCGGCTGGTAGGCGCCGAGCGCGGTGACACTGCCGTCGGGGTTGCGGGTGCCGTATTCGACGAACAGCGCCTGGCCGTACTTGTCGGAGCCCGAATCGTCCTTGGAGGCGATGCGACCGGCCGCGCTGATCACGACCAGCGGCGAGTCGTCCGAGCGGGCGGGCAGACCGTACCAGGCCGATTCCAGGTGGGCAGGCTGCTGCATGCCCTCCTGGTAGGAGCCCAGAATCGGGGTCTGAGCGGGGTCGAGGCCGAACGGCAGCGCCACGGTCGAACCGTTGATGCCGCGTGCGCCCTCGCCGCCGCCGGTGCCCGCGCTCTCGCCTTCGGCGAAGGCCGCGCCCACCGACTGGTTGCTGGTGTTGCCGGTGCCCGGCTTCACCTCGACCGCGTCGGCCGACAGGTCGCTCGGCACGCCGTTGGGGGTGAACCCGACCGAGCCGGTGCCCGCGAGCGGGTCGTTGGGGTCGGTGAACGGACGGGCCGGGTCGACGATCGGGTCGAGCCTGCCGCCGTTCGGGTCGGGTTCGACCAGCACGTCGTTGGCCAGGCCACACGAGTTGTTGCTCAGCGCGTCGATGTTGGAGCGGCCGAGCGAGTAGCCGGGGTACTGCTGGGTCGCGCCCTTGACCAGTGAGAGCACCTCGAACAGCACCATCAGGCCGACCACGATGGTGAGCGGGATGGCGGCGAACTTGCGGATCCGTTTGCCGCGCTCGGTTTTCGCCGACGGCACCGGCCGCACATAGTCCTCGCGCAGCGCGTACCAGCCGACCAGGGCCAATGCCACGCCGAACAGGATGAGCATCACCGTGTTCGAGTGCACGCCGCGCAGCGAGATGGTCTTGTCGAACCACGGCACGCCGTAACTGGACACATACCAGTAGCCGTTGATGCCGGAGAACGACAGCGCGAGCACGAACAGCAATCCGGCCAGGAAGATCGCCCGGTTCTTGCGTGAGCGCAGCGCGCTCTGCGACACCGCCACCGCGGTCACCGCCGCGAGCCCGCCCGCGATGCCCGCGTAGGCGCCGAAGTGGTGGGTCCACTTGGTGGGGTTGAACATCATGAAGAAGATCGTGCCGAAGACGATTCCCATCAAACGCCAGGTCGGACCCGACGCGATCCCCGGTACCTGACGGCGGCGCAGCAGCACCAGCAGCGTCGTGAACAGGCACAGCAGCATCACCAGGAAGGCGAAACGGCGAGCCAGCGAGCCGTCGACGGTCTCGACGAACATGTAGTAGTAGCGCAGGTAGTCCTCGTACCAGGCCAGGTTCGGGCCGGTGGCCTGACGCACCCGATTGGCTTCCTGGATGCCCGCGAAGGTCTGGTCGCCGTAGACGACCGTGAGCACGAGCACACCCGCCGACGCGATCGGAGCCAGCAGCGCGAGCGTGCCGAACTCGCGATGACGGCGCACGATGATCCGCACCAGCGGCCGGATACCGGCCAGCAGCGCGGCCACACACATCAAGCCGGTGGGCGCGGCGGCGAGCGTGAACGCCGCGATCAGCACCGCGATGCCGGCGGGCAGCAGTCGGCCGGTGGCGATGGCGCGTTCGATGGAAACCCAGGTGAGCAGCGCGCCGAGGGCCACGATCGGCTCCGAACGCAGGCCGTTGTCGAACGGCAGCCAGAACGCCAGGAACACCAGTCCGCCGGTCCACAGCGCCACCTGAGAGCGCTTCACCGCATTGCCGAGGCGAGGGACCACCTCGCGGCTGATCACCATCCAGCACAGGATCGCGCAGATCAGCGCGGGCACGCGCACCCACGGACTGGCCGTGGAGATCTCCGCGAACACCTGGATGACGTAGTAGTACCAGCCGAACGGCGCCTCGGGGACGCCGTACCAGCGGAAGTAGTTGGCCATATAACCCGCGTCGGGGGCCACGCGCACCATCGACAGGATGTAGCCGTCGTCGGAGGTGTTGGCGCCGACGAAATGCCAGACCAGCAGCGTGCCGACCACCGCGCCGTCGGCCCAGGTCGGCTTCAACCAGTTGCGCGGCAGGAAGCGGCGGTGCCCACGCCCGTCACTGCCGTCGAGACGACCGAGCGCGCCGAGCGCCAGCAGGGTGCACAGCACGGCCGCGATGATCGCCACCAGCTTGATCAGCGACGGGCTCGACGAGAAGCGGGTGTCGATCGTCGAGGTCAGCGAGAGTCCCGGCGGCACCGCACCTTCGAGATCAGTGAACACGCCGACGATCTGGGGCCGCAGGTCACCGGCGAGCTGCCCCTGCACGGGCATCTGCACGGTTTCCACCACGCCCGGCTGACCGGCGATCGGCCGCTCCACCTGCTTGGTCAGCCCGACGAACTCCGCACTCGTGCGGTTCTGATCGGAACTGATCCGGATCGCCGAGCACCCGTCCATCGCCGACCGGTCCGCCGAGGCGACCACCGCGTTGCGATCCACCACATCGACGGCCGTATCGGAGACGCGCACGAACAGCGCCTCCAGGGCCGCGCGATCGCCCTGCGGCGGCGCGGTCGCCAGCAGCATGCCGCCCTGTTCCGGCAGCGTCGCCACGGCCGAACACGGGATCGACACATTCAGGTCGATCGGCACCTGCGACATCAGCGGTGCGGCCACGTTCGCGAGCGTGCCGTTCTGCGGCCAGTTCAGTTGCGCGGTCGTCTGGGTGACCGGAAGAAACGGCGTGGCCACCGCGAACAGGGCACCGAGAATCCCGGCGACGATCGCGATCCATCGCGCGATCCGGAAGTCCTTCGCGGTGGCCACCGGGTCGGCAGGAGGCTTGGTAAGAACGGCTGTAGCGGCGTCTGGCACGGTTCGACATGCTATCGGTCCCTCGGTACTTGTGAGGGGTCGCACGCCGAGTCGGTAAAATGGCTGGTGTGACTATGCACCATCGGTGTATAGTCACACCACATGGTCAGCAGGGGGCGGCATCCGAAAAAGGCAATCAATACGGCCCTCGCAGAGCTCGACCTCGATCGTTTCGAGGTCGAAGAAATCCACCGCGGACACCGCTGGGGCGTCGTCCGCCACCGTTCCAGCGGTGACACGATTGCTATCTGGTCGACCCCTCGCGTGCCAGAGGACAACGCCGACGCCATCCGCCGGTTCACGCGAGGGCACACCGATTGAAAGGAATCGTCATGGGTCGCCATGAATTCACGCTGGTACTCGATCACACGCCAACCGATGACGACCTCGACGCGCTCTACGACGCGGGGCTCGACGATTCAACTCCCGAGTTCGGCCCACGCACGACCCCTCTACTGCACCTGCATCGTGATGATGACTCCCTGGCATCGGCCATTATCAGTGCTGTCGGCCAGGTCGAGACCGCCGGTTTCGCCGTCGTGGGCGTGCGCACCGAGAACCTGGTGACCCTGAAAACGATCGCAGCCAGGACCAGCCGCACATACGAAAGCGTTCGTCGACTCGTCAATGGCGATCGCGGGCCGGGCGGCTTCCCCGCGCCGATGAGCGGTGACGGTTACGCGCTGTACTCATGGACCGAAGCCGCGCGGTGGTTCGCCGAGCACTACGGCATCCCCGACACAACCACGCGCTACGACCGAATCATCGCCGCCGCGGATCATTTGGTACGCGCCCGCCATTTGCTCGGCGGCGACACCGGCCAACTCTCCGCGCTGGCGAGCTGACCTTCATCACCAGCAGATTTACGCCCGAGGCTTTCGGCCCGGCACTCCGACCGTGCAGCACCTGCCAGAACGCTCGGCGGTTCGCCCTAGACTCGACTCCATGACCAAGGTGAATCTCGAAACCAATTACGGACCGATCGTGCTCGAGTTGGACGACCAGGCCGCGCCGAACACGGTCGCCAACTTCGTGAACTACGTGAACTCGGGCCATTACGCCGGCACCGTGTTCCATCGCGTCATCCCCGGTTTCATGGTGCAGGGCGGCGGCTTCGAGCCCGGCCTGAAGCAGAAGCCGACTCAGGCGCCGATCCAGAACGAGGCCACCAACGGCCTGAAGAACGACAAGTACACCGTCGCGATGGCCCGCACCAACGACCCCCACTCGGCCACCGCGCAGTTCTTCATCAACATCTCCGACAACGCCTTCCTCAACCACTCCGCGCCCCAGGGCCAGGGCTGGGGCTACGCCGTCTTCGGCAAGGTCACCGACGGCTTCGAGGTAGTCGACAAGATCGCCGCCGTCACCACCGGCAGCGCGGGCCCCCACCAGGACGTCCCGGTCGACGACGTCATCATCGAATCCGCCTCTGTCGCCTGATTTCTCGACGCAGTGCGGCGGGCCGCCACCGAATTCCTCGGTGGCGGCCCGTTTTTTGACTATCGAGTCGTCGCCGATGCGATCGTGAAGGTGTTGCAGCGCACGCGGTACGGTGTTTCGACTGTTCAAAATTCTTGGGGGAATACGTGAAAGACCTTCTTTACTCGGCGCTGGGCGTAGTGTTCGGCGCCTTCCTCGTTTTCGGCGGAATCGTCACGCTCAACAGCGGTGCCGACTGCGACGGCAAGGCAATGTCGGCGCGCGAGATCTGCGTGACGACCAGTAAGGGTTCGTCGGTGGAGCGTGACGCCGCCGAACAAGAAGCCCAGAACAAGCGCACCGGGTGGATGCTGATCGGCGGCGGCGCCCTGATGGGCATCGGCTCCGCGTTCTGGCTGCGGAGCAATCTCCGTTCGCGCCGGGCTCGCCGCGCCGCTACCGCGCCGCAGGGTTTCCCGCCCGTCGGCACCCCGCATGGACTGCCACAGGGCCAGTGGCAGCAGGCCGCACCCGCTCCGTACGGGTCGCCGCAACCCCAGGGCCAGTGGCCGCAGCAAGCTCCCGGATACAACGCACCCGCTTACGCGCCACACCCCCAGAGCCAACCGCCCGCACCGCACCCGGGCGCCGGGTACAACCCGAACCCGAACTACCGGCGGTAACGGGTCATTCCTTCGAGCTTTCAAGTCGCACGATTAGACTTGGTCCAGCGGGTTCGCCGACCGCTCGAAGATGTCCGGAAGGAGCGCCATGACTGCCATCGCCCCCGCGTGGATGCACGAGCAGATCACGGCTGCGGAGTACGACACCTGGTCCGAGGAGCAGTGTGCGGGCATCGAGATCGTGGACGGGATGGTTGTTGTGAGTCCCAGCGCGTCCAAGCGGCATAACCGGCTGGCTCGGATCCTTGCCAACGCGCTCGACGCCGCGGCCGGACCGGACTGGAATGCCGACACCGACTTCGACGTCCGACTCCAGGATGTTCCGCTCACCAATCGGCGACCCGATGTCGTTGTCTATCGCGCCGATACGATCGACCTGACGCCGACCCGGCCCGAACACGTGCTGTTGGTCGTCGAGGTCGTCTCGCCCGGCTCGGAGACCACCGACCGGATCGTCAAGGTGGACCAATACGCGAAGGCGGGCATCGCCTTCTACTGGCGGATCGAGCAGGCGGCCAACGGTGTCCCACTGATCTATACCTACATTCTCGACCCGGCGACCGGGTCATACCGGACCGGCGACATGTTCACAGGAGCGGTCGATGTCTCGGCTCCCTTTCCCGTGGAGATCGACCTCGGGAAAATCTGATCCAGACTGAACGAACGGGCCGCCTCGGAGAGTTTTCCGTGGCGGCCCGTTCGGGTTCGATCTACAGCGGCAGGACGTGGTGCTTGCGCGGGTTGCGCTGGATCTTCTTGTCCTGGAGCAGTTTCAGGGCTCGGCGCAGTTCGAGGCGGGTGGAGGCCGGTTCGATGATGGCGTCGATGAAGCCGCGTTCGGCGGCCACCCATGGGGTGGCGACGTTGGCGTTGTAGAAATCGATCAGGTTCTGGCGGATGGCGGCGCGCTGGTCTTCGGGGGCGGCGGCGATCTGGGCTGCGCCGAGGAGGCTGACGGCGCCCTCGGCGCCCATGACCGCGATGCGGGCCGTCGGCCAGGCGAGGTTGATGTCGGCGCCGAGCTGCTTGGAGCCCATCACCGCGTAACCGCCGCCGTAGGACTTGCGGACCACCAGGGTGATCTTGGGGACCGAGGCTTCGACGTAGGAGAACAGGAAGCGGCCGCCGCGCTTGATGACGCCGACCTTCTCCTGTTCCACACCGGGGAGGAAGCCGGGGGTGTCGACGACGAAGACCAGCGGGATCTCGAAAGCGTCGCACAGGCGCACGAAGTGCGAGGCCTTGTCGGAGGCGCGGGCGTCGAGCGCGCCTGCCGCCGACATCGGCTGGTTGGCGACGACACCGACGGTGCGGCCGTCGATGCGGGCGTAACCGGTGATGATGTTCTGGCCGGTGTCGGCGCTGATCTCCTTGAACTCACCGTCGTCGAAGATGCGCAGCAGGATGTCGTACATGTCGTAGCCCGCGTTGTCGGAGTCGGGCATGAACGTATTCAGCTCGCGGTCGGAGTCGGTGATCTCCGGCTCGAGACCGGGGTTCACCACCGGCGGCAGTTCCTGGCAGCTGCTCGGCATATAACCCAGGTACTCGCGCACCCAGGTGAAGGCCGCCTCCTCGTCCTTGGCGACGTGGTGGATGTTGCCGTACTGGGCCTGCGTGCGCGCGCCGCCGAGCTCCTCGAGGCTCACGTCCTCGCCGGTGACTTCTTTGATGATCTTCGGGCCGGTGACGAACATGTGCGCGGACTCGGTCGCGACCACCACATCGGTGCAGATCGGCTCGTACACCGCGCCACCGGCGCAGTTGCCGAGGATCACCGAGACCAGCGGCACCATGCCGGACAGCGGCTCGAGGTTGGTCGCCATCCAGGCGTACCAGGCCAGCGAGCTGATCGCCTCCTGCACGCGCGCGCCACCGGAATCGTTGATGCCGACCAGCGGAATGCCGACCTTGGAGGCGTACTGCATCAAGCCGCACAGCTTGCGACCGAACGCCTCACCGACCGAACCGCCGTAGACGGTCTGATCATGGGAGAACACCGCCACCGGGCGGCCCTCGACCTTGCCGTGGCCCACTACGACACCGTCACCGTAGAGAGCGGTCGCGTCGCCGGGCTTGCGCACCAGCGCGCCGATCTCGACGAAGGTGCCGGGATCGAGCAGCTGGTTGATCCGGTCGCGGGCACTGGGAATGCCCTTGTGCGCCCGCTTCGCGATGCCCTTCGCGCCCGCGGGCTCTTTGGCGAGCTCGAGCCGCTCGTGCAGATCGGCAAGCTTTTCGGCGGTCGTGCTCACTTACTTACTCTCCCTTTGCGGAAATCGCGGCCAGCTTGGCGGCGAGGTCGGCACCGATCTGGCCGATCCGCGGTTCGTCGACAATCTGTAGGTGGTCGCCCGGAATGTGGATGACCTCCAGGTTCGGGATGTACTCATCCCAGCCACCGTTGGGCTTGCGGTCCGCGAAGCGCGGCTCGAGCTGGATCATGCCATCGTGGTAACGATCGGCCAGGTAGAGCACGGCGTCACCGTCGTACTGGGTCGGCTTCGCCTTGGCGAGATGGCGGCTCTCGATCCACGAGGTGCGCTGGTGTTCGAGCACACCGCCGGGGATCTTCGCGCCGGTCAGCTTCACCAGGCTGGCGACGATGTCGTACTGCTCCTCGTCGTTGGCCTGGGCGAGTTCCTGCAGCTGCTCGTCGGGCAATTCGCCCTCGACGCCGTAGGTGGTCTTGGCGAACTGCTGGTAGCGCTGAATGCGACGAACCCGCTCCTCGGGGCTGTTGTCCTCGCCCTTGACCGGGAGCGCCAGGTCGATCAGACCGACAACGCGCACATCTGCGCCTTCTTCGCGAAGGAGCTGAGCGACCTGCAGCGACAGCACCGCACCGAGCGACCAGCCGTACAGCACGTACGGGCCGTTGCCCTGCAGCTTGCGCAGTTCCGGCAGGTACTGACGGGCGCGTTCTTCGATATCACCCTCGACCCGCTCGAATCCGTACATCGGGGTATCCGAGGCGAGGCGCTTCAGCAGCGGTTCGTACACGAGGGTGTTGCCACCCGACGGATGGAACACGAAAACCGGGACGGCGTCCGAGCCCTCGGTACGCGCACGCAGCGGGCGCACAAAGCCGTCGACATCGGCGCCACTGTCCTGCAGATTGCGCACGATCTCGGCGAGCTGCTCGATCGACTCGCAATCGAGCACATCGTCGACGGTGACCTCTGCCTTGACCCGCTCGGTGAGGCGGGCCGCCATCTTCTCGGCGACCTCTTCTTCGAGGATCGGCAGGGTGTTGTAGACGCCGCCGGGTGAGGTGCCAGTGACAACTGCCCACGTGGCGTAGGCGAGACGCTCGGCAGCGTCACGTGGAGGAACGTTGTCCTCGTCTGCGCTCGCGTCGGCGAAGTAGTCGATGTCGACAACGGCCGATTCGGCGGGAGCCTGCTCCGCGACCGCTTCAGCTACGCCACCTGCCTCAGCGGCGACGTCAGCGGCGGCTTCCGAAACCGGTTCGACAGCAGCGGCTTCCGAGGCACCGGCCTTCTTCGCCACCGCCAGCGGATCCTCACCCGCGGCGATCGCGGCCCGAGCCGCCTCGACGAAGTTGGCGTCGACACCCAGCTCGACATCTTCACCGGCGGCCTTGGCGGCAGCCTGCTTCTCCGCCATCGCCGCGACCTCGTCGCGATGCTCGATCGCGTAGCGCAGCACCTTCGACACCTCGTTGAGGCTGGCGTCGCGCACGGCCGAGATCTGCAGCTGCGGGATGTCGAATTCGTATTCGACGCGGTTCTTGATGCGCATCGCCATCAGCGAATCGAGGCCGAGTTCCATCAGCGGGATCTCCATCGGGAGGTCCTCGACGGCGTAGCCCATGGATTCGGCGACGATGACGCACAGCCGCTGCTCGATGGTCTCGCCACTGTCGGGGCTCCAGCGGTCGCCGGTGGCGATGGCGATCTCGGCGGCGGTCGGTGCGGCTTCCTCGGCCGGAACCGCCACGGCGGCAACGGGTTCGGGGAGCGCGGCGCCGGAGGTGACGACCGCGTCGAACAGCAGGGTGAACCCGGCCGCGGACTTGGCGTGCACCTGGACCGACGCGCCACCGAGGTGCGGAGTCAACGTGGTTGTCAGCGTGCCCGCGGTGGGCAGCGCGGCATGCGGATGTGAGACCGAGACCGCGGCATCGGAAAGAACCTGTGCGGCAGCGGCTTGCACCAGCGCGGCCAGGTCGCTCACCGAAGAAGCCTGGATCTCCCAGGCGTGACGGCCGTCCGGCATGGCGACGTGCGCACCCGGCACCCGGGTGTTGCCGCCGCCCGAGGACATCGAGACCTTGGGCCAGTACGGCTTGCGCACGAACGCGGTTCGCGGCACGTCGGCGTAATCACCTTCGGGCAGCAGCGAACTCAGGTTCACGGCGTGGCCGTGGACGTAGAGCTGCGCGAGCGCGCCGATCACACCGGCGGACTCGTCTTCCTTGCGCTTGAGCGTCGGGATGAGCTGCGCGTCGTGCACGCCCGCCGCGAAGGTGGTGCCGAGAACCTGCATCAGCGCAACGGAATTGGGCGCCAGCTCGAGGAACGTGGTGTGCCCGGAGTCGACGGCGGCCTTCACCGCGTTGGTGAACCACACGCTGTGGCGCAGGTTCTTCACCCAGTAGGGCTCGTCGTGGATCGGGTCGGAACCGGGCCTGAAGTACAGGCCCTCGTGCACGGTGGAGTACAAGCCGGTCTTCAGCGAGGTCGGCTCGATGCCTGCCAGTTCGGCGGCGAGTTCGCCGAGCAGCGGGTCCATCTGGGAGGTGTGTCCGGCGCCGCGGGTCGGCAGGATGCGGGCGAACTTGCCCATCGCCTCGACCTCGGCGACGATCTGCTCGACCTGCTCGCGGGGCCCGCCGATGACGGTGTTGGTCGGCGCGGCGTACACCGCGCACTCCACGTCGGGGTACTTCGGCAACAGCAGCGCCACATCGTGGGCGCTGAGTTCGACCAGCGCCATATTGCGCACTTCGTCGTCGGTGAGCATCTGCTCGCCCTCGCCCATCAGGCGCGAACGGGCGCAGATCACGCGCACCGCGTCTTCGATCGACAGGCCACCGGCGATGTAGGAGCCGGCCACCTCACCCATCGAATGCCCGACCACCGCGGCCGGTTCCGCGCCGTGGGCACGCAACAACGCGGCGAGGCCGAGCTGGATGGTGAAGATGCCGACCTGGCAGGTGCCGACGTCGTAGTCCTGCTCGTCGTCGAGGAACATCTCGCGGATCGAGTAACCGGCCTCGTCCTGCACCAGCTCGTCGACCTCGTCGACCGTCTTGCGGAAGATCGAGTTCTCACCGTAGAGCTGCTTGGCCATCTTGCGGTGCTGCGAGCCGAAACCGGAGAACACCCAGATCGGCCCGTTGGACGCGGGCGAATCGGCGGTGAACACCCCGGCGCCCGGCTTGCCCTCGGCAATGGCGCGCAGGCCGGTGACGGCCTCTTCGCGAGTCTTGGCCACCACCACACCGCGCGAACGCTGGTGGCTGCGCTTGGCCAGCGCGCGGGCGACGTCGGCCAGCGGCACATCCTTGCCCGCGCCTTCGAGCCAGTCGGCCAGCTCGGTGGCGGCGCGCTTGCGGCGCGAGGGCAGGTAGGCCGAGACGGCAAGGACCACGGGCAGCGGCTCGTCGCGCTCGCCGTCCCATTCGACGACCGGCTCCACCGGCTCGACAGCGGCCTCGGTGATCGCGATGGCCTCGGCGACCACATCGGTGGTCTCCTCGCCCTCGATCTTCTCGGCGGCGACCTGCTCAGCCGTCACGTCCTCGACGACCGGGGCCGTGGGCACATACTCCTGCAGCACCACGTGCGCGTTGGTGCCACCGAAACCGAAGCCGGAGATGCCGACGGTCGCGACGCCGCTGTAGCGCGGGTACTCGGTGGCCTCGTCGACGACCTTGAGATTGGCCTGCTCGAACGGGATGTACGGGCTCGGGCCCGCGTAGTTGATGCTCGGCGGAATCACGTTGTGCTGGAACGACATCAGCACCTTCGCGAGGCTCGCCGCGCCAGCGCCGGATTCGAGATGACCGAAGTTGGTCTTGGCCGAACCGAGCAGGGCGGGCTTGTCGGCATCGCGGCCACGGCCGATCACGCGGGCCAGCGCCTCGGCTTCGATCGGGTCACCGATCGGAGTGCCGGTGCCGTGCGCCTCGATGTAATCGACGGTGTTGGGAACGATGCCCGCGTCGCGGTAGGCGGCGCGCAGCACGTCGGCCTGTGCGTCGGGGTTCGGCGCGAACAGACCGTTGGAACGGCCGTCGGAGTTCACCGCGGAACCCTTGATGACGCCCATGATGTTGTCGCCGTCGCGCTCGGCGTCGGCCAGGCGCTTGAGCACGATCATGCCCGCGCCCTCGGAGCGAACCATGCCGTCGGCATCGGAGGAGAACGCCTTGATGTGCCCGTCCTTGGCGACGGCGCCGTTCTGGTCGAACCCGAGGGTGATGACCGGGGCCAGGATCATGTTCACGCCGCCGGCGAGCGCCACGTCGGCCTCGCCGGTACGCAGCGCGCGCACGGCCTGGTGCACGGCCACGATGGTCGACGAGCAGGCGGTGTCGACGGTGACCGACGGGCCGCGGAAGTCGTAGAAGTAGGAGACGCGGTTGGCGATGATGCCGGTCGAGCCGCCGAGCAGCGCGTATCCCCGGGACGAGGCAGGCGCGTCGGGATCGGTGTCGCCGAGGCCGAGCGAGGCGATCATCTGGAAATCGTTGGTGGACGAGCCGACGAACACGCCGACCTGCCCGCCCTTGAGGTCACTCGCCGGGATGCGCGCGTGTTCGAGCGCCTCCCAGGTGAGCTCCATCATCAGCCGCTGCTGCGGGTCGACCTGCTCGACCTCGATCGGCGACATCGCGAAGAATTCGGCGTCGAAACCCTTGATGACGTCCTGTTCCAGGTAGCCGCCGAGGGTGTTGGCCTGGTCGATGGTCTTGGCCACGGACGGATCGGTCAGGAACTCCGACCAGCGACCTTCGGGCAGCTCACGGATCGCGTCACCGCGCCCGATGATGAACTCCCAGGTCGACTCGGGCGTGGTACCCGCACCCGGCAGACGCGTGGACAGGCCGACCACCGCGACATCGTGCGCCTCCGAAGGCGCGAACGCGGCCGTGTACTCCGAGGAGTCCTCGGCAGGCGGCTCCGGCTCACCGTTGACGATGACCTCGGCCAGCGAGGCGATCGTCGGGTGCTGGTAGACCACCGTCGGGGTCAGCACCACACCGGTGAGGTCCTCGATGTCACCACCGAGGGCGAGGGCGTCGCGCGAGGCGAGCCCGAACTCCTCCATCGGCCGGTCGACGGTGATCGCGTCGACAGACTGTCCGGTCGCATCGGCGACCCAGCGGCGCAGCCATTCACGCAGCTCGGCCACCGAGAGATCGTTCGTCTCGGCAGGGACGTCAGGGTTCGGGGTGGGCGTGCCCTCGTTGTTAGCCATCAATTCCTCAAGCTACCTGTCTGCGTACAGGGCGCGCCGTGGAATGACGCCCGGCCTGCATCGCACACCGGGCGTCACCTCCTTCTCGGACGTGCCGAATTACTCTTCCGGTGCATCGGGGAAAGCCTGCTGGGTGTAACCACCGCGCAGCGTTCCCTCGAGGTAGGCGGCCTTGCAGGCGCGCCGGGCGATCTTGCCGCTGGAGGTACGCGGGATGGAACCCGCGGGCACCAGCAGGATGTCACGAGCGGTCACACCGTGGCGCAGCGACACCGCGGCACGCACCGCGTCGGCGATCGGGCCGGGGTCGGCCTTACCGGCGCCGGGACCACGTTCGGCCACGACCACCAGCTGCTCGGACGCGTCGTCCACGTCGAACTTCAGGCCGGAATGGCTGTCGGCGGCGAAGACCTCGGCGGGCAGCTGATTGGCAGGCACCGCGAAGGCCGCGACGAAACCGGGACGCAGCGACTTGGACGCCTCCTGGGCGGAGAACTCCAGGTCCTGCGGGTAGTGGTTGCGCCCGTCGACGATCACCAGGTCCTTGACGCGACCGGTGATGTAGAGCTCACCTTCGAAGTAGACGCCGAAGTCGCCGGTGCGCATCCAGTCGGCATCGGGACCGGTGCCCTCGGCGTGCCCGCCTTCGACCGGCTCGGTGACCTTGTTGCGGAAGGCCTTGGTGGACTCGGCGGGGCGACCCCAGTAACCGATGCCCATGTTGTTGCCGTGCAGCCAGATCTCACCGACCTGCCCGTCGGGCAGCTCGCGACCCTGCGCGGTGTCCGCCGATTCCGGGTCGACGATCACGGCCCACTGCGACAGCCCGACGTAGCCACACGACACCTGCGCGATGGCGGTCTCGTCGGACTGGTCCACGCGCACCATGCGGCCCGCGTTGAGCTCGTTGCGATCGACGTAGACGTACTTGGCCTCGTCCTCGGCGCGGGTAGCCGAGACGAACAGCGTCGCCTCCGCCATGCCGTAGCAGGGCTTGATCGCGGTCTTGGGCAGCCCGTACGGCGCGAACGCCTCGTTGAACTTCTTCATCGAGGAGACCGTCACCGGCTCGGACCCGTTGATCAGGCCGATCACATTCGACAGGTCGAGCGACTCGCCCGCCTTGGGCACACCGCGCGCGGCAGCGTGCTCGAAGGCGAAGTTCGGCGCGGCCGCGAACGTGCCGGCACCGTCGGAGACCGCGGCCAGTTCGTTGATCCAGCGCGAGGGACGACGCACGAACGCACTCGGCGACATGATGGTGATGAACTTGCCGCCGACCGCGGGCAGGATCACCGTGAGCAGGCCCATGTCGTGGAACAGCGGGAGCCAGGTGACGCCACGCGAGTTCTCGTTCATGTTCAGCGAGTTGATCATCTGCAGCAGGTTGGTGCCGACCGCGCGGTGGGTGATCTCCACACCGGCGGGCACCCGGGTGGAACCCGAGGTGTACTGCAGGTAGGCGATGTCGTCGATCGCGGTGTCGGGGCGCACCCAGGAGTCACCGAGGGTGTCCGGGATGGCATCGACGGCGATGATGCGCGGACGCTGCGCGGCGGGCAGCGAGCGGAAGAACTGGCGCACACCGGCGGCCGAGGAGGTCGCGGTGAGGATCGCCGACGGCTCGCAGTCACCGAGGACGGCGTGCAGGCGGTCGGTGTGACCCGGCTCGTCGGGATCGAACAGCGGCACCGAGATGGTACCGGCGTAGATCGCCGCGAAGAAGGAGATCACGTAATCCAGGCCTTGCGGCGCGAGGATCGCGACCCGGTCGCCCGGGTTGGTCACCTGTTGCAGGCGAGCGGCCACCGCGCGCAGCCGTACTCCGAACTCCTGCCAGGTCAGCTCGTGCACCTCGCCGTCGCGTTCCCGCGAATAGTCGATGTAGCGGTACGCGAGCGTATTCGCATCGTTACGGGTGTGCTTCTCGACGTGATCGACCAGGGTCCGGCCCTCGGGAATGTTGATATTCCCGGTTGCGTCCAGGTAGTCGTCGAAAGTCTCTTCCATTCCTTCTTCTCCTTGCGAGGACGCGATGACAAGCTCTGCGGCCTCGACTCGCTATATCGCCACCGGCCGTCGAACTCACACGAACGTGCGTCGACAGCCTGCGGATTTTCGAGCGGTCTGCGCGGTGACCGCTATCGGCTAGATGTTCTCAAACCAGAGTCATGTTACAGAGAGCCCCCGCTCAGTCCTCCCGCAGCAGCGGAATGACAGGCGCGAATGCGTCCATCTGGGTGGGAAAGATGCCCACATACGACATCGAAGTGAGTTGCCGCACACGCTTGACCTGTTCGGCGATTTCCTCGAACGTGCCGATCGCGATGTAGGGCGAGCTCAGGATTTCCTCGACGGTCAGTTCGACGTCGACTTCGAGGTCGGGATGCAGGCCGCGTTCGATCGCGCGCAGCGCCATCTCGGCGGTCTTCTCCCGGTCGTCGGTGATGACGATAGCGGTGATGGCCCAGTTCAGCTCGATGTCGGCGAACCGGTCACCGGCAGCGGCCTTGACGATGTTGACCTTCTCGATCGTCTTCTCGAGCGTGATGCCCGAGAGCAGACCCTTGCCGTTCTTGGTGGTCTGCGGTACGACCGAGACGATGTCGGCGTGCTTGGCCGCCAGTGCCAGCATCTTCGGACCGCCGCCACCGGTACACAACGGCGGGCGCGGGCCCTGCCGTGGGCGCGGAGTGCCCTTGATGCCACGCACCTGGTAGTGCTTGCCCTCGAAATTGCACTCCTGACCGCGCAGCAGCGTGTCCAGGATGGTCAGCGACTCGTCGAGCTTCTCCAGCCGGATGCCGGGACGCTCGAACGGGATGCCCGCGTTGTCGAACTCTTCCTTGATCCAGCCCGCGCCGACGCCGACCTCGAGCCGTCCCTTGGACAGGACGTCGAGGGTGGCCAATTCCTTGGCGACCACGACCGGATGGCGTAAACCGTTCGCCAGCACCGAAGTGCCGAGGCGGATCTTGGAGGTGGCTTGGGTGAGTGCGCCCAGCGCGGCGATCGGGCCGATCTGATCGCCCAGGTGATCAGGAACGAAGAAGGTGTCGTAACCCATCTCTTCGGCTTCCTGCGCCGTCTGAACGAACTTGCGCGCGCCACCCTCCTGCTTGTTGCCCTCTCCGGCCGCTCCGAAGCGGAACGGACGCAGCGGCGTACCCAGCGCGGTCAATTCACCGACGGGTGCGGCAGCTTCGGTCATGAACTCTTCGCTCCTGGCTGGTGTGTACTCGGGCGCAATTCCCAGCGCACTTTACAGCGTGCGAGCGATCCGGCGTGCGGATGTCACAGCGAGGCATGATCCATGGCAATCACGCCCCCACTGTGACTGTGACAACTCCGTCAAGAATGCGGCGGATGCGGTGCGTTCTCGATGAGCCCCGCAGCCCAGTTGACCGTCCATTGGGTCGCCGTTGTGCCGTCGCCGTCTACCGGATTCGAGGCGTACAGCGCGTGCACCGGGTTACCCGCGGAGCGGATCAGCGCCGCGAGGCTGCCCAGCGCGTTGGCCGGATTGAGCGCCTGGCGTGGTGCGTCGCAGATCATGTCGCCGGGCGCGCAGACGGAGTTCACCTTGGGCGCCAGCGTGCCGAAACCGCCGGGGCGGGGACCGGTCATGCTGATGCCGGGGACATTGACGCCCTTGAGCGCCACCTCGGCGCCCTCGCCCGCCGGCGGCGGGTCGCCGATCTCGGTGGGCTGACCGGGACCGGTCGCGGTGCGACGGCCGTCGGCGATCACCGTCACGCCGAGCACATTGGCTTCCGGGATCGGGCCGTTGCCCGCGCCGATCTGCGCGGCGACGTCACCGGCGATCACCGCGCCCTGCGAGAAGCCCGCGATGACGAAATTCGTCAACGGGCATTCCTTGTGGCGCTGAGCCAGCACGTCGGTGGCGCGCGCGGTGCCCTCGGTGCGGCTGTTGTTGTAGGAAGCCTGGCCGTCGGGCGGGAACGCGATCGGGTTCGAGAACTGCGCCACGTACGGAACCGTGTACACCTCGAGCCGGTTGTCCGGGAACTGCGCGCGCAGCGGCCCGGAAACGCTGAGCATCAACGAGATCGGGTTCGCCTGCGGGTTGTACGGATCGTCGGCGCTCGACGACTCCCAGGTACCCGGGATCGAGAGCAGCATCACATCGGGGCACTCCGCCGACTGCGAGGTCGGCGGCGGCGGGCCGGGCGGCGTCGGCCCCGGCTCCTTCAACCGGCCCGCGAGCAGGTACCAGAGCAGCACGATGACGATGATCGCCAGCACGAGCAGCGCCAGCACAGTGAAGCACCCCGCAGGCCAGAACCCGCGGGAGCGTCGCGTCGGTCGGGGCGTCACTAGCAGTAGGTGGAGTTCGCGGCAGCGATGTAGATCTGTGCTGCCTTGTTGACATCCATCTTCGACGCGTCGAATGACGGGTCGGTGCCTGCCATCGCGGCGACGAAGGTGGCGACATCGGCGTCACTGGCGCCGGTGCCCTTGGTCGAGCAGATGTAGGTCGCGGTGGTCACCGCGGTCGTCTGGTCGCCCGGGGTGATGCCGTTCTTGGCCAGTTCGTCCAGGAACGCCTTGTCCTTGCCGGTCGCGGGCGCGGCGGCGCTGGTCTGCGGGAGCGGTGTCGGCTCCTCGGCGGACGCACTGGTCTCCGGCGCGGTGCTCGACGGGGCCTCGGCCGGCGGCTCGATGACCACGGGCGGCGTCGTCGTCGCCTTCGCGGCCACGCTGGTGGACAGGGTGGGCGTCTGCGACGCGGTCGAGTCGTTGCCGCCACAGGCGGACAACAGGGCGACGGCAGCCAGGGCCGCGACCGATCCGGCTACCTTGCCAGAGATCCGATGCATGAAGATGTCTTTCCTCGATCGTTCGTCAGGGAAGCGGTCGCAGACCAGGCTAGCCGGACAATCGGCGGTGCCGGGCACCGAGCGGCGAAGCTCAGAGAGTTCTCAGCCCGAGATCACACCCCGTGTACTTCGGATTTGCCGTCTCGCACCACGATGAACCCGGTCTGAAAGTTCTGCTGGATTCCGCCGGGAACGGCGAACTCGTCACTCACCGGATACCCGAGTCTGCCGTTTTCGAACCCCTGCGCCCCCCAGGTGTCGGCGAGCGCGCCGTTGCGCACCGACCACGCGCCCGACAGCGGGCTCCAATAGATATTGCCGCCCTCGAACCGGCTGTAGCGCCCGAGATCCTTCAGCGGCGCCTCCCCGGCGACCGGGAAACCGAGCGGGCTGTTCTCGAAACCGAGCTGGCTGTACTTGTCCAGGACGAAGCCCTGCACCCGGTGTGCGCCGGTGGCCGGGCTGTAGAACATCGGGCCGTTCTCGAAGGCCTGCACCGAGCCCGCACGGCTGGGCGTCGGCGCCTCGGCGGCCACCGGATAGCCGGCGGGGCCGCCCTCGTAGCCCTGCTTGCCCCACTCCTCGAGGAACGCGCCGCGCATCACCTGCGCGCCGGTCTGCGGGGTCCAGTAGATCGAGCCGCCTTCGAAGGTCTGCATGCGGCCGCGCCCGTCGGGTAGGCCGCGCTCGTCACCGTTGGGCAGGCCGAGCGGCGAGGACGCGCCGCCGATACCGGCGTAGGTGCCACCGATGCGCCCCGCCACCGCGTGCGTGCCCGCCGCGGCCGAGTGGAACACCCGACCGTTCGGGAAGTCCTGCACCATTCCGGTGCCCGCCGGGTACTCGGCGGTCAGGCAGTTGCCCAGCCAGTTCGCCGCTTGCGCGACCCCGCCGATCGCCCCGCCCAGCGCGCAGGTCGAGCCGCCGGGATCGGTACCGAGCGCCGCCGCGGCCTGTGACCACGATTGCCGCATCTCGAAATCCCAGTACGGCCACGTGTGGGTGCCCGCGGGCCGGTAATTCGCCTGCACCGGAATCGCCAGCTTCTCGAGCTTGGCGACGAAATTCTGAGTCGACAGCCGCGAGAGGATCTCCAGGCCGGTGCCCGCCCAGTTCTCGCTCATCAACGGCACTTCACCGAGCTGATCGTGCGAGCCCGCCAGTCCGCTGCCGCTGGAGACGTACATGCTGACGCCTTTGAGCTTGTCGGCCAGCTGATAGGGGTCGTGCGCGTCCCACTCGGGGCTGCCGGGCGGGCCCCACATCGCGCCCGCGTCGAAGCCGCCCGCGTCCTTGTTGGCGAAGGTGATCGCCTGCGGCATGCCGAGCGTTGTCGTGGTGAGCAGGCCCGAGTACGAGGCCACGTATTTCATCAGCCCGGGGTTGCGCCCCGCCAGGTTCATCGCCGCCGTGCCGCCCATCGAAAGTCCTTGCACGCCACGCACATCCGTGGTTCGCCAGTCACGTTCGAGGATCGGCGGGAGTTCCTTGGTCAGGAAGGTCTCCCACTTGTAGGTGAAGCCGTTGTCGGGCGCGAGCCAGTCCGAATACCAGCTCGACTGGCCGCCGACCGGCAGCACCACATTGACGTTCTTGTCGGCGTAGAAGCCCTCGGCGTCGGCGTCCTTGGTCCAGCCGTTCTCGTCGTCCTGCGCGCGCAGACCGTCGAGCATGAGCATCATCGGAAACTTCGCGTCGGGACGCGCATTCCAGTCCCGCGCCAACAGCATCTGCACCTGGATCGGGGTCTTCATGGCGGCCGAGTACACCCACAGCGCCACTCGCCGATCCGAGAGCCAGTCCACCCGCTGCACCCCGGACACCACCGGTTGGGCCTGCACGGGAACGGCCACAGCAGGCGCGAACAACGCCGCCGACATGGCCGCGATGCCGAGGATCCGCCGCATCGGCGCTGAGACACTATGTACCGAGACACGATGTTTCATCACACGCGACCTTCCTCATCCCGGAATTGGGACACAGCCTCACCGTCGGTTGTACCGCAGTCAGCGGCGATAACTGGGGAGGACACGCGAGGGATCGACACAGCAAAAAGACCGGCCCACCCTGGGGGTGAGCCGGTCTCCAGAAAGTTGCTGGGCGGAAACTACTAGGCGCCCAGTGCATTCAGGATGTGCGGACGGGCCTTCCACAGCTCGTCTTCCCAGTACTTCCACGAGTGGGTACCGGAGGCACCGACGTCGTAGACGGCGTTGATGCCGAGGGTGTTGAGGCGACGCTGGAACGCCAGGGTGCTCACGAACGAGATGGCCTCGATGCCCATCGCGTTGGCGGTGTTGTAGGCACCGCCGAGACCGGCGGGCTTGTCGTGCTGGGCCGGCAGGCCGTTGGCCGACGAGATGAACATCGGCAGGCCGCGCAGCTCGGGCGCGAACACCATCGGGTCCATCCGCAGCCACGCCGAGCTCCAGGGAGCAGCCATGGCGTCGACGTTGAAACGGCCCGCGTCGAGCATCATCACGCGGATGGCCTCACGCATGCCGGGAGCGCCCCAGTTCAACGGGCCCGAGAGCGAGGACGCGTGCTTGAACTGATTGCGGTTCAGCGCGGCGAGGCGCAGCGCGGCCGGGCCCGACATCGACAGGCCGAGCACCGCGTTGTTGCTGCGGGACACGCCATAGCCCTCGAGGAAGGTGGGGAGCTCTTCGGTCAGGAAGGTCTCCCACTTGTAGGTGGTCTTCTGGCCGTTGGTGTTGCTGGCGGCGGTCCAGTCGGCGTACCAGCTGGACTGGCCACCGACCGGCATCACCAGGGTGACGTTGTCGTTGCTGAACTGCTGCATCGCGTTGGTCTCGAACGACCAGGCGTTGCGGTCGTCACGGGCGCGAAGGCCGTCGAGCAGGTAGAGCGCGGCGTTGCCGCCGTTGCGCGCCCACTGCACCTGGACCTTCACGGGGCCCATCTTCGAGGGCACCATCAGTTCTTCGTAGCCACCGGCCGGTGCGCGCAACACGGGTGCCGACACCGACGGTGCGGCAAGCGCGGTCGGGGCCGCTCCTGCGGCGATCGGCAGCACGAGGGCTGCAGCGCCGACAGCTAGAATTCGATTACGCCAACTACGAGATGCCGGCGCGACGGCCTTGCCGAAACGCATGTGAATTCCGCTCTCTTTCTGCTGTTATGGCATGCCAGACACGCTGGCCGCCGCCGACACGGCCCCGACAGCCCGGTCGATCAGACGGATGAAACAACGATCTGGTCACACTTACGCTCGCTGGAGGATATTCCACGCGCGAATTAACTGCAAGGGCAGTGACATTGGCGGCTGGCGCCGCGGGGTTTTCGGCCCTGCGGGCCTCGAATCCGAAGGGCGATACTGCGCCTTCGGCGTTCCGTCTCGCCCTTCGGATCCGAGGCGGCCGAAAACCCGTGGTTGTCGAGTTATTTGCGTGGCGTGGTCGTCATATGAACGTATTGTTCAGTCGCTGCGGTGGTCCGGGCAGACAGAACCGGCACCGCAAGTCTCGCGGTGCCGGTTCCGTGATGTTCACCCGATGTTGGCGGACAAATCCGGGATCATCCGCAGGGCTTCGTCATTCCAGTTGTTCCAGGCGTGGATGCCGAAGGCCGGGAAAGAGTAGGTGACGTTACGGGCGCCGAGCGTTGCCATCCTGACTTCGAAAGCCCGAGTGTTGGCCAGCGCCAAGGCTTCCAGCGCCATCCCGTTGACGGTGCCCATGTTCGGGCCGTCGGTACTGGTCGGCAAGCCTGAGCCCGCCGCTATCCACAGCCGGGTGTTGTTGCCCACCAGGTTGGGGGCGAACACGAACGGATCCATCCGCAGCCACTGTGGGCCCCACGGCGGTGCCATGGCGTCCACGTTGTAACCGCCCGCGTCGAGCATCGCGATGCGAATTGCCTCGCGCATGCCGGGGGCCGAGATGTTCAGGTAACCGGAATACGCACCGGCGAAGGAGAATTGGTCGGGATGGTAGGCGGCCAACGTCAGCGCGGCCGAGCCACCCATCGACAGACCGAACACACCGTTGCGGAACCGGTTGAAGCCGAGGCGGTCGGCGAGGGCGTTGCGCAGGTCGCCGGTGAGGAACGATTCCCACTGGTAGCGGTAGCTCTTGCCGGGTCCGCCGGACAGCACGTTGCCCGCGCCCGAACCCGAGGACGGCGCGCCGTTGCCGGGAATGCCGAAGAAATCACTCGGCGCGTTCCAGTCGGCGTAGAAGCTGGACATACCGCCGACGGGCATCACCACATTGATATTCGCCGCGGCCAGCGCATTCGGGATATCGGTTTCGATCTCCCAGCCGTTGAGATTCTCCGGTGCGCGCATGCCGTCGAGGACGTAGACGACGCGGTTGGTGTTGCCGTCGGCGGCGCGCAGCACGCGCGATTTGATCGGACCCATCCCGGAATCGACCCAGAAATCGAAGGCATTGCCGTTGAATCCGGCCGAGGCGGGGGCGATTCCCCCGGTAACAGCCGTCGCGATCGGAACGAGCAGAGCCATGGATACGCCCGCGGCCCAGCGCCGAGCCCACGAACCAGGGGCTGCAACCTTCACGGGCCCACGCTTGCGGCGCAGTGTTCGCATTCGACTAGACCTTTCTCGCAGACCGAACGCGCAAATCCCGAGCTACGCAGTCGGATCCCTCATCGGACGTCGATGGGAATCGATCCAGGGCAAAACGGACGATTCAACCTCGACGCATGCTCTCTGTGTATTAATCGGTGACGAATGGTCTACATGTTGCTGGAAAGTGACCCGGAGCACAACTCCCGGTGATCTGTCGCACATGATTCGTCACCGCGTGTCGCTCGGATCGTGACGAAAACGAGGAAACCGCCCGGTGCGACGAGGCACCGGGCGGCTTCGGGTCTTGCGGGTCCGACTAGCCGATGTTCGCGGAAAGGTCCGGGATCATGCGGTTGACTTCGGTCTCCCAGTTGCGCCAGTTGTGCACGCCGGTGATCGGGAAGTCGAAGTGGGCGTTGCCGCCGCCGAGGGTGGCCATGCGGACCTGGAACGCGCGGCTGTTCACCATCGCGAGCAGCTCCAGCGGAACGCCCTGGACGATCTCCATCGGGTTGGACACATCGCCCGCGCCGGGGATACCGCTGGCCGCGGAGACCCAGATGCGGGTGCCGTTGCCGACCAGGCGCGGGGCGAAGACGAACGGGTCCATATGGAACCACTGCTGGCCCCACGGCGGCGCCATCGCGTCGATGTTGAAGGCACCGGCCGAGATCATCGCGACACGCATGGCTTCACGCATACCGGGCGCCGAGATGTTCAGGTACCCGGAGAACGAGCCCGCGAAGCTGAACTGGTCGGGGTGGTAGGCGGCCAGCGTCAGGGCGGCGGAGCCACCCATCGACAGACCGAACACGCCGTTGTTGTTGGGGTTGAAGCCCAGGCGCGCCGACAGCGCGTTGCGCAGGTGGCTCGTGAGGAAGGTTTCCCACCTGTAGGTGTTCTTCTTGCCTGCCACCTGGGTGGGCGCGACCGACGAACCGGTCATCGATGATCCGGTCGCGGCCGAACCGGTGGAGCTACCACCCGAACCGGCATCGAGACCGAAGTAGCTGCTCGGTGCGTTCCAGTCGGCATAGAAACTGGACTGGCCGCCGACCGGCATCACGACGTTGATGTTGGCGTCCATCAGGGCGCGGGCGACATTGGTGTCCTTCTCCCAGCCGCTGAGGTCGTCGCCTGCACGCATACCGTCGAGCGCGTACACGACCCGATTGGTATTGCCATCGGCCGCGCGGAAGATCCGCGACTTGATCGGGCCCATCTCCGAGTCGACCCAGAAGTCGAAGCCAGTGGGATCGAAGGCCGCCGTCGCGGTGCCGGCGGGACCGGCCACCGCCGCACCGATCGGCAGCACTACAGCCAGGGAGAGAAGCACCGATCGTTTGAGCCAGCCGGCTCCCCGGGCTCTGAGACGTCCGCCACGCATTCTGTTATGGGCCTTTCCTCATGCGGTTCGCGCGGAACCGCGGTTGCAATGACCGCCGACTGATTACCGGCACACCAGTGCGCCGACGGGCCGTTCCTCCAGTGACCATATCGCTACATCGATAGCTTGGCGTTACCGAAAAGTGATTTAGCGGCGAACGCCACTAAATAAACGCTGGCCAGCCGGTGTAAGTCATAGGTCTAGGGGTACTTATACCGACCGACCGGGCCGATTCAGCGCGGGGGTTCGGGGAACGGGTCGATGAGACCACAACGCTGGATCTCGTACTTGGGGATCCGATCGATTCGGTACTTCGAGAACGCCAGGGCGTTGCGGAAGTTGTGCTTGAACCGGGCGAAGGTCAGCGGGTCGCGGACGGAGACCATCAGCGCCTGGGTCTGCGGGCACGACATCGCCGTGCGCGCCTGGGTGACCCATTGTTCATCCATGTACCAGGGCATCCACGGGTGGATGTCGACCATTCCCGAGTCGGCCACCACCCAGTCGGGCAACAGGCTCTTGTCGTGGCCGATGCGGCCGTCCGCCAGCCGGTCCGAGTGTGCGGCAAGCGGGTAGGCCAGGCCCATCGGGTCGATCACGCGCACGTCGAGCGGCACGTTCATGCTCGTCATGCCCAGGTTCAGGAAGTAGACCGTGTGCCCGGAGCCCCCATCGGGGATCGGCTCCGGCGGCGGGTCGAGGTACCAGAACGTGAACGCGGGCGAGTTCAGCAGCAGGCCGCCCTTGGGGTTGGCGGCGATGTCGTTGACCATGGCCCGCATCCGCGGATAGTCGAGGTAGTCCTCGGCCCGGATCGGGTGGTCTTTGCCGGTGTTGAGCACGTAGTAGATGCGCTCGTCGACGATGCCCGACGAGCGGATCTTGGTGCCGGTCGTGATCGCGGTCGTGTTCGACGCGTACAGCGACCAGCCCGCGGTGCCGAGCAGTGCGATCAGCAGCGCCACGACCGACCAATCGGCCTTCCCGAGGCGCGTCGGGATCGGCAGCACTGCCACCGGCAACAGCAGCAGGAACAGCTGAGTGAGCAGCATTCGCCCATGCATGAAGTCGCCGCCGACGCGCACCGCGTACACGGTGAGCAGCAGACCGCTGCCCAGCACCATCACGACCACCGCACTCGGCGAACGCAGCCACGCCCGCACACCCGCCACCGACAACCGCGGCAGCGCGAAGCCACGCGCGATCCCCGCGACAACGCCGGCGATCAGCAGCACGAGCAGCGGAATCCACAGGTAGTACGGACCGACCAGGTCCCACAGGTAGGTGGCCCCCTGGCCCCACTTGGCTCCACCCGCGTCCTTGGCGACCGCGGTGTTCGGATAGGGCAGGCCGTAGTAGCCCATCCGCCAGATCTGGTAGCCCACCGGCACGATCCCGGCGACGAGCACGATCAGCGCGCGCAGCGCGACCGGCCCGAACCGGAACTGCGGCATCGGCGTCAGGAAGATCATGCCGAGCGCGAGCACGCCGATCAGCGTGGCCTCGGGGCGAACCAGCGGCGCGAGCCCGGCCAGGAAGACCAGGCCCAACAGGCTGGGCACGCGAACGACAGCGGCCTGGCTCCAGCGGATCATCAGCCACCACAGCAGCCCGACCCAGCAGATCACCAGACCGCTCTCCAGCCCGGAGGTGGCGTAATCACGCGCGGGCGGCAGTGCGATGTAGACCAGCACACCGGCCGGAATCAGCAGCTGACCACTGGTTCCACCCCACAGCCGTGCGGTGCCGAGCATCGCGAACACCACCGCGAGCACCGAGACCCCCAGCGCCACCCCGAGCACCACGTACTCGAGACGGGCCTGGGTGAGCCAGGAGAAGAACCAGATCAGGTAGGTCCACGCGGTACTGGTATTGGCCTCGACCCGCTCGTCGACATTGAAGACCGGGCCGTTGCCCGCGAGCAGGTTGCGGACCGTGCGCAGCACGATCAGGCCGTCATCGGCGATCCAGCGCCGCTGCCACGCACCGACCGTGAACAGCACGGCGGTAATGACCACCCCACCGACGAAGATGGCGCGGGACAGAACCGAGGAACGCGCGTCGGTACGCGGCGACTCGTCGTCGCGTAGCTGCTCGTCTTCGGTTGAATCCTGCTCCGCTACCAACATCTCGTCAGGTGAGATAGACAGCGACACCTACCGCTCCGATCCAGGCAATAGCGAGGAACTGCAGGATGCGGTCCCCCAACGCGATCTCTTCGGGTTCACCGGCCTCGCCACCATCGACGTCGACCGCGTAACGCAGGATTGCGATGGTAAACGGGATCATCGAGATCGAGTACCACTGGGTGTCTCGAGCCGAGTCCTGCTGGAATGCCCAGAGGCCGTAGAAGACCACGACGGCGGTGGCCGCGAGCGTCCAGATGAAGCGCAGGTAGGTCGGGGTGTAGTACTCCAGCGACTTGCGGATCTTGGCGCCGGTGTCCAGCGCGATCTGCAGTTCGGCGTAGCGCTTGCCCGCGGCCATGAACAGCGATCCGAACGCCATGATCAGCAGGAACCACTGCGACAGGGCGATGCCCGCCGCCGCGCCACCGGCGACAGCGCGCAGGAGGAAGCCAGAGGACACGATGCAGATATCGAGCACGGCCTGGTGCTTGAGGCCCAGGCAGTACGCCAGCTGGATGCCGATGTAGATCGCCATCACCACGGCCAGATGCCACGACGCCAGGAACGAACCGGCGATCGAGCCGATCAGCAGCACGGCCGAGAGAGCGTAAGCCAGGTTGACAGGAACGACGCCAGCGGCGATCGGCCGGAACCGCTTGGTCGGGTGGGCCCGGTCGGCATCGACATCGAGCGAGTCGTTGACCAGGTAGATGCCGGAGGCCGCCATGCAGAACACGACGAAGGCGATCGCGACATGCACGAGCACGCTCGCGTCGCCGACCGCTTCCGGTCCGACGGCGAGCGGTGCGGCGAGCACCAGGACATTCTTCACCCACTGACGTGGGCGCATGGCCTTGATGACACCACCGAGCAGCGTCTTCGGCGGGCCCTTCACAGCACCCTCGTCAAGGACGGCGGCGGACGGTTCTTCGCTCATCTCAGCCAAGGTTCTTTCAGTTGCGGTCACTGTCGGAGTCTCTTTTCGGCGGCTAGCACGGCGGCAGCCGACGCGGCCCCCAAAGCGGAACCGGCGATCACGTCGGAAGGGTAATGCACCCCGAGCACAACTCGGGACAGCAGCATCGGTGGGACGATCACCGCAGGCAAGGGTAGCCCGGTCAGGCGACCGAGCAACACCGCCGCCGCCGTGGTGGACGTGGCGTGCGAGGACGGGAAGCTCAACTTGCTCGGCGTCGACACGTTGACCTGCACCGACGGATCATTGGGGCGCGGGCGCCGCACGATCCGCTTGATCACGATGGACGCGGCGTGCGCGCCCACAGCGCCGACCGCGACACCGGCCCACTGCCGACGACGCGGCTTGTCGACCAGCCAGCCCGCGGCGGCGATGCCGACCCAGCCCAGCGCGTGCTCGCCGAAATGCGACATGCCGCGCGCGGCGGAGACGACGGCCGGGTTGTTGCCGATGGCGCCCTGGACGGCGTTGAGGATCGCGACCTCGACCGGGACCTCGACGTAGTCGCCGCTGCAATCGCAGCCGCCGCAGCAACCTTCGTCGGCCAGTTCGAGCTCGGGCAGTTCGGTGTCGGTCACTTCTCGGTTCCGTTCAGGCCGAAGGTCTTCTCCCACGCCGCCGTGCTGGTGAGCTCGGCGTGCGCGGCCCGGTAACGCTGCTGCATCTCCGGGAAGCGGGCGGTGAGTTCCTTGCGCAGGCGCATCGCTTCCTTGAGCAGGTCGCGGGCCTGACGCGGGTCACGCTTGCGGTAGACGACGCCGCGACCGTCGGCGGTGGTCACGGTGACACCGTCGACCTGCGAGAGCAGGTACCAGCGCGCGTCCAGCGTCGGCACGTTGAGCTGGGGCGTCTCGTAGGCGGCCGGGTCGGCCTTGCGGAAGTTGTGCACCACGCCTTTGGCCAGGCGCGCGACCTTGGCGAGCGGGTTGCCCGGTTCGCCGACCGCGCCGACACCGTGGCGGTTGGCCAGCGGCAGTTCGGTTGATGAGGGCACCACGACCGCGTCCGGGAACTCCTTGCGCATGCCGTGGATCTTGCCCAACGCGGTGGGGAGCAGGTCGAACAGACCCTCCGGGCCCGCCAGGAAGTCGCGGATCGCCTCGTTCTGGATGGCGACCGTGGAGTACTCCAGGCACAGCAGGTGTTTGAGGGTGGCCTTGATCGTGTTCACGATCATCGGCTTGCCGTCACCGGGCAGGTGCAGGGAGGCGACCACGAGGCGGTTGCGCAGGTGGAAGTACGCCTGCCAGTCGATCGCGTCGTCCTTGTCGGACCAGGCCATATGCCAGACGGCCGCACCGGGAAGGGTGATGGTCGGGTAGCCGGCGTCGCGCGCGCGCAGGCCGTACTCGACGTCGTCCCACTTGAGGAACAGCGGCAGCGGCTGACCGATCTGCTCGGCGACCTGACGCGGGATCACGCAGGTCCACCAGCCGTTGAAGTCGACGTCGATGCGCCGGTGCAGCAGCTTGGAGTTGTCGCGGTCCTTGAGCGGGTACTTCGAGAAGTCGTGGTCGTATTCGACATTCGGCGCCGATGACCACATGAAGATCGAGCGATCGACGACCTCGCCCATGCTGTGCAGGTGCGAACGCTCCTGCAGGTTCAGCATCTGCCCGCCGACCAGCAGCGGCGACTTCGCGAACCGGGAGAACGCGAGGGCGCGCAGGATGGAGTCGGGCTCGATCTCGATGTCGTCGTCCATGTAGACGATGTACTCGGCGTCGGTCTTCAGCGCCTCGTACATGACCCGGCTGTACCCGCCGGAGCCGCCGAGGTTGGGCTGGTCGCAGATGGCGAGCCGGTCGCCGAGGGTCGCGGCGGCTTCGGTGAAACCGGGCTCGTCGACGACCTTGCGGTTGCCCTGGTCCGCGACGATCACCGCGGCGATGTTGTTGAGCACCAACGGATCCGAGCCGAGCGCGGCGAGCGTCTTGACCAGGTCGGTGGGGCGGTTGAACGTGGGCATGCCGACCGCGATGGAACCCGTGCCCGGCGCTTGCTGGGGTGCGTACCAACCGCCGGACAGCAGCGTGACGGCCGTGTCGGTGGTGATGTCGAACCAGATCCAGCCGCCGTCCTCGAACGGGCCGAGATCGGTTTCGAACTCCACGTCCACCGAGTCCGCGCCTTGCGCGACAGCGAACTCCTTGCCCTGCACGTGAATTCGCGAGCCGTCGGCCTTGGAACGGTAGACGTCCACCCGGCCGTGCCCGGCCAGTTCCAGGCGAAGGACCACCGACTTCAGCACACTCCAGCGACGCCAGTAGCTGGCGGGCAGCGCGTTGAAGTAGGTGCAGAACGACACCTCCGACTCCGCGCCGATCGACAGCGCGGTGCGGCTGGTGGCGTGGGCGCGACGAGCGTTGGTGGTGGATTCCTCCAGGTAGAGGGTCCGCACGTCGAGGGGCTCACCCGGTCGCGGCAGGATCACCCGCTGCAGCAGCGAGATGGCGCGAGTTTCGGTGGTCACGTCTTCGAGCATCGCTTTGGTCATGCCTCGTCCACCAGCGCCGCGCCCGATTCCAGGTGCGGACGGAGCACGTTCTCGAACATGTTCAGCGCCGAACCGATGGCCATGTGCATGTCGAGGTACTGGTAGGTGCCGAGACGGCCGCCGAACAGCACCTTCTTCTCGGCGGTTTCCTGCTTGGCCCGCTCGCGGTAGGCGAGGAGCTTGGCACGGTCGTCGGGGGTGTTGATCGGGTAGTACGGCTCGTCGCCGGTCTGCGCCGAGCGGGAGAACTCGCGCATGATGACCGTCTTGTCGGTCGGGTAGTCACGCTCGGGGTGGAAATGGCGCGGCTCGATGATGCGGGTGTAGGGGACATCGGCGTCGTTGTAGTTCATCACCGAGGTGCCCTGGTAGTCACCGGTCTCGAGAACTTCGGTCTCGAAATCGATGGTGCGCCAGCCCAACTCGCCCTCGGAGTAGTCGAAGTAGTGGTCCAGCGGGCCGGTGTAGACGATCGGGGCGTCGGGGCTGGCGGCGACGATCTCGTCGCGCACGTCGAACCAGTCGGTGTTCACCCTGACCTCGATGAGGTCGGAGGCGGCCATGTTCTCCAGCCACTTCGTGTAGCCGTTCTTGGGCAGGCCCTCGTAGGTGTCGTTGAAGTAGCGGTTGTCGAAGGTGTAGCGCACGGGCAGGCGGGTGATGATGCCCGCGGGCAGTTCCTTCGGGTCGGTCTGCCACTGCTTGGCGGTGTAGTCGCGGATGAACGCCTCGTAGAGCGGGCGCCCGATCAGCGAGATCGCCTTCTCCTCGAGGTTCTGCGCGTCGGCGGACTCGACCTCGGCGGCCTGCTCGGCGATGAGCTTGCGGGCCTCATCCGGGGTGATGTAGCGGCCGAAGAACTGCGAGATCATGCCGAGGCCGATCGGCAGCGGGTACGCCTGCCCCTTGTGCAGCCCGAACACCCGGTGCTGGTACCCGGTGAACTCGGTGAACTGGGTGACGTAGTCCCAGACCTTCTTGTTCGACGTGTGGAAAAGGTGCGCGCCGTACTTGTGGATCTCGATACCGGTTTCCGGTTCGGGTTCGGAGTAGGCGTTGCCACCCAGGTGGTAGCGGCGGTCGATCACCAACACCCGCTTGCCCAGCACGTTCGCTGCACGCTCGGCGACGGTCAGCCCGAAGAAACCGGAGCCGACCACGATCAGGTCGTACTGGTTTGCCGGGGCGTTGGAATCTGCGTTGACGGAGTTACCCGAGGACGATGCGGCGGTCACGGGTGCCCAGCGTATCGGAAGACCACCGTTTGTCCCGGCGGAGTCTCCGACCACGCCTTGACCAGGGCCTATTCATCCCAGATGAAAGTGCCCGGCCCCGAGTCCACCGTCAGTACCCCTGAGGCGGGTATCCACCGGGCCGCCCGGCGCGGATCCCGCCGACTCCGGGTCGAGGGTGCCCGGCGTACGGGTCGCAGCCGTACGTCGCTAGTACGAGCTGAAGGTGGCGCTGACCGTCAGTACTGCGGGTACTGCTGATAACCGCCCGCGCGTCCGGCGCGAATCCAGCGGCCCGTGGACGGTGCGACGGCGAGCAGGAAGATCAGCAGCGGCGCCGCGGCACTCACGGCACCGCCGATCAGCACGTACGTCGCCTCTTCTCCCGCTACGCCGTTGCCGCTGATCAGGGGGAGAACGGTCGAGAGCACGCTGAACACCAGGGCGAGCCCGGACAAGAGGAGGAGAATCACCCGACCCGCGGTCTTGCGCCGGAACAGCAGAATCGAGCCGAGCAGCAACAACAGGCACGGCACGATCCCGATCAACATGCCGACCGTCAATGCCCCGCGGAATTCGTTCTCGGACGTGGTGGCGGCATCGCTGCCGAAGATGACGGCCGTGGCGATCCCCATGACGAGCAGCCCGAGAATCGACAGCAGCAGCGCGATCACCGCGGCGGTGATCGCCGTACCGCCGCCCGCTCGCGGCTCGCCGTAGCCCGGCGCGTACGGATAGGGTGCGCCGTAAGCTGGTGCACCATAACCATTTTGGACGGGTGCGCCATAGGGCTGCGGGTAACCCGGCTGACCCCCGTACGGGTCGGGCCCGTAGCCGGGTTGCGCGTACCCCTGTCCCGCATATGGGTCGTGGCCCTGCTGTGGACCGTACGGATACCCCATGGTGTCCCCCTCCTGACAAGCTGTACCTGTAGCCGCTATCTCGCCTCGCAGCACCCGCCGCGACGATGCTGACCTGCTGAAACTATACGTTCGGTCCGACAACACTTTCCGGGCGAGCGAGGGTGTGCGCCGCGGTCTGCGGCAGCGCCGCGGCCGACAGCACGAGCCCACCGAACACCGCACCCGAAAGTGCCGCCGCCCAACTGTGATTCACGATCGCCGTCACGGCACCGGGTACCCCACCGAGGCCGATCAGAAGCGAACGAACGACGGATTCGTCGGCGAACCAGTGGATCCCGTACCCGGAGTCGTAGTTCACGAGCGTGGCGAGCAGGCCGAGGACGCCGAGGGCGAGTTGCGTGCCCGCGGCGACCATGATCACCCATCGCCCCGCCTCGTCCCGGCGCGCCACAAGCACGCCGCCGTAGACGAACGCGAACACCGACACCAGCGCGCCGAGCGTGGCGAACAGCGTCAGCGAGTCGTCGAGCTCGCCCGGATCGCTCAGGAACGACCGCACGAGAACCACGGCCCCCACCAGATTCGCCACCGCGGCGCACCCCGCGAGGCACACGGCCACGATCGCCGCCACCTCACCGCTCTTCGACTTCGTCTCCAGCACGACCATCCCCCGACCGTATCCCGTACCGCCCTAGTAAGCGCGGCCGCGCAGCGTTCCTCAGCTGCGCATGGCCGGAGCGCAGGCGCAGGTACGCCTTAACGCGTAGTGGTCCAACGCCGCGTCGGCTCGCTCAGACTGAGCGCGAGGATCACCACATTGACGATCAACCAGAAATCCAGCGGCCCGACCCCCCATCCATGGCTGGCCCCGTTGAGCACGATGACCAGCAAGGTCGCCCCCGCCATCACCGCCGCCATGCTGAGCAGTAACCGCCTGCCGACCATCCGCCGCCGCAACAGCAGCACCGCTCCGACCAGATAGACCACCCCGAGCCCACCCACGATCCCCGCGCCCACGTAATCGAGGTCGATCTCGCGCCCTGTTGCCCGCAGTACGGCGGTCGCCGTGCCGACGAAGATTCCCGCCGCGCCGACCAGCACCCCGAGCCAGCCCGCGATCAGCGCGGTCACCGCGCGCGAAGGCCGCTCCGGCCGCACCTGTTCCACCACTGCCCCCGCAAATCTGTCGACGTCGCCGTCAGTTATACGGCGGAACCGGCGGGTGCGGGGTGTTCGACTGTGCGAGCTGGGCGTTCGGCCCGGAATCAATCCATCGTTGACTCGATGGGAGCAGCGCGGCGAGCAGAGTCCCGCACGGGAGCAGCGAGTACAGGACGAAGAACACCAGCTCGTCGGACCTGGCAGACATCGACGCTGCGCCCCAGAGCGCGAATATCGCGAGCCCGCTACCGATGATCACCATGTTCAGTCCGCGCGCACGCCGACCGAGCACCAGGACTCCGCCCAACCCGAGCAACACCGCGAGCACCGCGCCGACCGCGAGGTCGATTTGATGCTCGAGCATCTGGAGATTCCAATCGACGGGCAATTGCGACTGTTTCCATCGGGTGGAAGTAGCGTGCAGAGCCGAAAGGGCCGCCGCAGCTCGGCTCAGCCCGAACAGCCCGACCACGACGGACCCGATGCCGCCGAGCAAGACAGCGACGGGCGGACTCGACAACGATCCGCTCTTCTGCGGCACATGACCCCGCGGTCTTTGCTGGTCATCCATCGCTCCCCCTCGCGACCTCGTGCAGCACATCATTCGGTATTCGGCAGCCTATTATCCTCGACGACAACCGAACCCGGACACTGACTGCCCGGGTGCGGATGCCCGCTCGGCGTACGACCGCCCGCCCACCAGCTCGTCAGGCGGGATGCGCTGCGACGTAAGCCCGGAAGGCTTCGAGGATGTACTCGGCAGCGCCTTCGCCGTGCACGTCGTAGTTGCCGCGGAAGCGCGGGTCGGCGACGTACATTTCGCCGAGTCCGAGCAGGTATTCGTTCGACACCGGCTTACCCTGCGTGCCGTCACCGAGCCAGGCACGATGCCGGGCGACGATCGCCTGGACGACGCCGCCTTCCACGGGAAGCCCTGCGGTAAAGGCCTTCCCGAAGTCGGCGGCGATGTCGAGCTGGGTCTGCTGGAAACGCTTCTTCTCGGCAGCGGTCAGCGAGCGCCACCAGCGATCACCGCTCTCGTAGGCCTCCTTGCCCCAGCGCTCGGTGACCTCGTCCCTGTACTGCGTGTGGTCGAAACCGTCGAAAACCTCTGCGGCCATGAGCGGTTCACCTCTTTCCGTCTTGTGCAAAGTGGTCGACACCGAGTCGATCTGCCGCGCCACCCGATCCTGCTGCTGCCGAAGCAGTTCCAGGTGGGTCCGCAGCGCACCGGCGGTGTCCTGTTCTCCGGCGAGGACTTCGGCGATCACGGGAAGGCCGAGGCCGAGTTCGCGCAGCAGCAGAATTCGCTGCAGCCGAACGAGAGAGGTCTGGTCGTAATAGCGATAGCCGTTGGCCCCGATCCGGCTCGGCTCCAACAGCCCGAGCTGCCCGTAGTGGCGCAACGTACGACTGGTGGTTCCCGCGGCCTTCGCGAGGTCCTGAATGGACCATTCACCCACCATGACCTGCTCCCTTTCTCGTCGGTTCCTCCACTCTGCAAGTTGACGCTACGTCAAGGTCAAGACGCGAAGCCGACTTCGACCTCCACCGTGTCGCGCTCGGTGTACATGCGCCACAACCGCGCGCCCAGCTCGGCATTACCGATCCGCGGCAGCACCAGCCCGGCGGGTACGAGGTCGGGATTCGCGTCGATGACCGACTGGACCGCACTGTTCCCGATGAGCGAGCCGATGGCGAACAGCCCGACGTAGACACCGGTGCCTTCCACTTCGCGCGCCAACTGCCGCACGTAGGCGCGCTGCGCGCCCAACGCGACCCCGACATTCGCCAGGTAGGGCTGCAAAAACTCCTCCGAGGCACCTGAGGTGAACAGCAGCGTGCCACTGCCGCGGGCGATCATCGCGGGCAGCAGGGCACGGGTGAGAAGGATCGGCGAGTACACCTTGAGCGCGATCGGCAGCTCGAGTGACGGCAGGTCGACGTCGATGGTCGTGGCGCTGCGTACCGACATGTCGGCGGCCGCCGAATGCAGCGCCACATCGATCGGCCCCAGCTTCTCCTCGACCCGGCCGATCACGTCGAGCACTTGCGCGGGATCGGTGACGTCGGCGACGAACGGTTCGGCATCGATGCCCTCCGCGCGCAGGGCCGCGGCGCGCGCTACCGGTTCGCGGCTGATCACCGCGATCCGAAAACCGTTTCGGCCGAAGTGCCGTGCCGTCCCGGCGCCGAGTCCTGGTCCGTAGCCGAAGATCGCGAGCGTACTCATCAGATGCCCCTAAGTTGAGTATTGGTTCAAGTTATGCCGAACGCCCGTGGGAGTCGTTCGTCTTTCTGGTCGAGAAGATCTGCGAACTCCAGGCGGCGGACCGCATTCTCGGCGATCTCGCCCTGCGAAATCCCCCCAGCGCCGCCGTCGAGCGCGCACGCGAATACGGCCACGGCCTCATGCGCCGCATCATCGCCCGCGCCCAGGAGGCAGGCGCCCTGCGTCCGGACTGGACCCTCGAGGACATCGCCTTCATCACCTGGTCCCACATCAGCGTTCTCGCGGCCACCAGCACCGTCGCCCCTGACATCTGGCGGCGCAACCTCGCCCTCATCTTCGACGGCCTACGCGCGAAAGCCGCGCACCCCCTGCCGGTTCCGGCCCTCACCGAGGACCAGTTGATGCGGGCGATGCGCGGCTGACCCGATCGGCACGCTCAGACCCGAGTAGTCGCCGAAACCAATTCCGGCGCAACCGAGTTCACTGTCGGCTCGGCATCGTCGCGGCGTTCGACCGGATTACCCACAGGCGGCACCTGTTCTCCCACAACATCTCCGGCGGAACCGTCGACCGACCTGGACGGCATCTGCCCGAAGACCGTAGCCGCGAGAGCGACGCCGAGGCCGATGATCTGCAGGGCGGTCAGCGCCTGACCCAGCGCGATCCAACCGATCACCGCGGCCGACACGGGACTGAGCAGCCCGAGGAATGACACCGAAGTCGCCGGCACCCGCGAGATTCCGCGCACCCACAGCCAGTAGGCCAGCGCGGTGCCGATGACGCCGAGGTACAGGTACCCGCCGATGGCCTGTCCGTCGAGCGCGGGCGGTGCGCCTTCGATCAGCAGGGCGAGCGGCGCGATGAACAGCCCGCCCGCGGTGAGCTGCCAGCCGGTCATCGCCAGCGGGCCGACGCCCTCGGGTCGTCCCCACTTCTTGGTGAGCACGGTGCCCGCCGCCATCGAGGCCGCACCGGCGAGCCCGGCGAGCACGCCGATCAGATCGAGTTCGACAGTGCCGCGAAGCACCACCAGCGAGACTCCCAACACGCCGACGACACCCGCGATCACCTTCCGCCGCGACGGCGCTTCGGCCAGCAGCACCGCGGCGAATCCGAGCGCGAACATCGGCGCTACCGCGCCGAGCACCCCCGCGACCCCACCCGGCAGCCGATACGCGGCCAGGAACAGCAGCGGGAAGAACGCGCCGATATTGAGCACGCCGAGCACCGCGGCCCGACCGAGCCACTGACCCTGCGGCAGCACCCTGGTCAGCGCGAGCAGCACCAACCCAGCGGGCAGCGCGCGCATCAGGGCCGTGAACAGCGGCCGGTCGGGCGGCAGGAATTCAGTGGTCACCGCGTAGGTGGAGCCCCACACGATCGGGGTGAGGGCGGTGAGCGCGAGGGTGCCCGCGTAGCCGGTGGAACGGGTTGCGGTCGTCATGTTCACTCCTGATTGATAATCTCAACATTGAAATATCTACTCGCCGAGATATCTCTGCGTCAAGTAGATGAACGTTAAGAGTTTCAACCGAGAGGGAAAGAAATGCGCGACGCGGTCGACCTGATCACCGAGCACTGGAACATCGAACGCCCGGATGTCGACGTGTCACCGATGGCGATCATCGGCCGGATCACCCGACTCTCGCGCGTCCTCGAGCAGGATCTGAAGCGCTTCTTCGCAGGTCACGGCCTGGAATTCTGGGAGTTCGACGTGCTGGCCACGCTGCGTCGCTCCGGCGGCGAGACCGGCCTCACCGCGGGCGCGCTCAACCGGGCCGCCATGGTCACCTCGGGCGCCATCACCAACCGCATCGACCGCCTGGCGGCGAAGAACCTGGTCCGGCGCGTCCCGTCCCCCGACGATCGCCGCTGCGTCTTCGTGCAACTCACCGCCGAGGGCCGCGAACTCGTCGACCGGCTGCTGCCGCTGCACGTGGCCAACGAGCAGCGCCTGCTCGCCACCCTCGGCGCCACGGATCGCGAGCAACTCGCCGACCTGCTGCGTACCCTGGCCGTCGCACTGGACGACACCACGCTCGACTGACCAGAACAGCGCTGAGCGCGGTTACTCCCCGTCGTGGATGCCGGGAGCAGCGGCCGGGCCGTATCCGCCGTCGTGCACGCCGGGGTTCACCGGGCCGTGGACGGGTTCGCCCCTGACGTCGGCAACCGAGGGAATCTGCACGCCCCCCGCACCGCCGGGCGAACCCAACTGGGACAAACCACCTTCCGGCATCTTCAGCCTGGGCTTGCCCGAAGCCGTCGCGGGCAACTGATCACCCACGTCGGGGACGAGCTGAAGCAGCGTGGAGAAGTCGACGACCTGCGCGCCGAGCGTCTGTGTCACGACGATGACACCGTTGGTGTACAGCCGATACGTGCCTGCCCGTTGCGGCAGCAGCATTTCCGGGCCGATCGGCTCGCCCACCGCGCTGTTGGCGCCGCCGATCCGCCGGTACTCGGTGTCGATCACCGACTCCCCCGCCAGCGCCTCGATGGTCAGATCCGGCTCGGCCGGTGCGGCGGGAACCGCAGGGGGCGGCGCGGATTCGACGAGTTCACTAGGCGCCGGTCCGACCGCGAAGGTTTCGATATCGGCGGGCCGACCGCCATCGGGAGCTGCGGAGTATTCCGAGCGCAGGATCTGCCCGTCACGTAACAACACCGTGCCCGTGGTCGCGGCGACCGCCTCGGTACTGCGTGAATCCTCTTTCACCGTACCGGGATAGGCCTGGCAGTCGGTGGTGTCGCAGGTCTGCGCGTAGTCGTAACGACTCTCGGCCAGCGCGTAGGAGCGGGCTGCGATCGCTTGTGCGCGTAAGGCTTCGAAGGCACCCTGGTCGGCCCAGTTGGCCTGCATCTCCGCGGGCAGTACGCCGGCGAGGTAGTCGTCGAGGTCCACCTGGTTGACGGTGCGGAAGGACTCGCCTTCGAGCGCCACACCGAGCGCGCCACGATAGGCCGTGCCACCGCACAGAGTCAGATGTTCCTCGGCAGGTCGGCCCGCACCGGCGCCGATCGGATAGACGAACGGATCGTCGGTCGCGGCCTGCCACAACACTTCGCCGTCGCAGCCCGCGGTCACCACCACACTCGCCCCGCCGTCGGGCAGCGGCGTGAGATGGGCCGCGTCGCCGGGGCCGATCGTGCGACCGGCGACCTGCGCACCGGCGGCGGCGAAGGTGTCGAGGGTGGCGTCGTCCTGCGCCTGGAGGCGGACACGGATCTCCGTCGGCCCGATTTGCCCGAGATCAGCCCCGGGGTAGTAGTGGCCGAGAATCTCCTCGGCCGACCAGCCCGCCCGCGCGTTGTCGAAGGCGCCGACCTGGCTCATCCCGCGACCGTGTCCCGCGCCGGCGGTCGGCGTGATCTGACCCGGGGCGATCTGCCACAGCCCGATCGCCCCGGTCAACGCCAGCACAGTACCGCTGACCAGCAGCGGCAGCGGCACGGTTCGGATGACCGGCACAGCCCGGCGACGGGTGCCACGGCCGGTACTGCGGGTGATCTTGGTGTCCGCTCTCATACTGTGCTCCCACGGTTTCATGGTTCGACCGGCGGAGCTCGCGTCGGCATGTCGTCGTCGCCGGGCGGGATCCGAGGGCTACATTCGAGCAATCACATAAGTCTCGAGTTGAGGTTGAGATGTGTGACGTATGTTAACTAGTGTGATGCGTGAGGTTAGAGGAAGCAAGCATCACATGAGCGAAAAAACGCGAGCTCGACCCTGATAGGAGTCGCACGTGAGATACCGAAAGCCGAAACGTTCCTACGTGCTCCCGGTGGTCACCACCCTCGTTGTCGCCGCACCGATCGGCGCGTTCGCTCTCAGCGACTCGACCGACTACCGCAGCGCCAACGATTCCCAGGTCGCGACCGTGCCGACGCAGCTGGCCGAGGTCGCGCTGACCTCGATTCCCGACATCACGGTCCCGCTGCGCGACCTGACCGGCCTCGACCTGCCCGACCTGCATCTGTCGGACCTGCGCATGTTGCAGTTGCCGAGCTCGATTCCGATCCCGCCGGGATTGCCGGTCCCCCCGGGCGTGGCGCTGCCCACCGAGATCCAGCTGCCGCAGCTGCCGACCAAGCCGCAGCCGACCCCGACGCAGCAGGCCACGCCGGGCGCCGCGACACCCGCCCCCGCCGCACCG
>NZ_BDBR01000035.1 GCF_001613085.1 Nocardia salmonicida NBRC 13393 | reverse complement strand
GGACAAGGAGAAGGGGTTCATGCGCAATCAGGCGCTGATCGGCACCGCATTGTCGGGCGAGATCGTCAGTGTGTTCTGTGAGCGGATCCAGATGCGGCCCGATGGTTGCCGCACCGGCAATGTCCAGGACTTCGGCCCCGACTACGGGCTCACCGCCGCACTACTCGGACTGACGAAGATCGGTTGACTCGCCAGGCTGTGGCCGGCGCACGGTGAGCCGTCCTGACCTTGATCCCTGACTTCCGTACTGCGCTGGACGCTCTCGACACCGGTGCGACACCGCCGCCGGACTTCTCCAACGCCTCCCTGCTCGGTCAACGTCGGCTACATTTTCGGGCATCGGTCGAACCACGGCGCAGCTTGCTCGAGCTGCGCAGCCAAGCGCAGCAGCATTGCCTCACCACCCAATTGCGCGGTGAATTGCACACCCATCGGAATGTTGTCCGCAGTCCAATACAGCGGCAGCGACAGGGCTGGCCGTCCCGTCACATTGGCCAACTGAGTGTACGGAGTCCAACTCAGATTGCTGTGAATGAGCCGATCGGTCAGCGCGGAATGCCGCAGAAGGCCCGCAGTCCCCGACTTCAGTAGCAACTCTCCGGCCAGGCGCAGTGACCGCTGCGTGTCGAGCGAGCCGATTCGGGGCGGAAGATCTGCCAGTGTCGGTGTCAGCAGCAGGTCATAGCTGTCGAAGTAGCTCGATAGCGCCCGGGCATGATCATGGCGACGCATGACGGCATCGACATACTCGACACTGCTGTAAGCCCGCCCCAACGCAGCCATCAGGCGGGTGTCGAATTCGAAACCTTCTTCGCCGCAACCAGATCGGCGCTTGGCATCGGCGACTTCCCACGCCAAGTAGGTAAACCAGGTCAGCAGGAAATCCCGGGCCAGTGCTCGATCGTCGACCGGTGGACTGTCCAGGATCTCGACTCGGTGATGCAGGTCGGTGAGTACCTGGACCGCAGCGTCGACAGCGGCTCGAGCCTCCGGATGAGGCGAGGAGTTGATCGCCGAGGAGACACAAACTCCGATTCGCAGCCGCCCCGGGTCGGCACCGACCTGCGAGAGGAACGTCTCGACCGGAACGGCGGGAAGATAGGGACCGCTGAGTTCGCCGCCTTTGAGGACATCGAGCATCGCGGCGGTGTCACGCACCGAGCGGGACACCACACCCTGGACCGCGGCCCCGTGCATGGCTTCGCCGACATCGGGCCCCGACGGAAGCAGCCCACGCCCTGGCTTGAGGCCGACGAGTCCACAGCAGGCGGCGGGGATGCGAATGGAACCGCCGCCGTCGTTGGCTCCGGCCACGGGAACGATTCCGGCGGCCACCGCCGCGGCCGAACCCCCGGACGAGCCACCAGGCGATCGATCCAGATTCCACGGGTTGCGGGTGGGACCGAACAGTTCGGGCTCGGTGACGCCTTTGGCGCCGAATTCGGGAGTGTTGGTCTTTCCGAAGATGACCAGGCCCGCATCGATCCATCTCTGCACCACCGTCGAGTGCTCGCGGGCCGGGATCCGTGCCAACGAGCGAGACCCGTTGCCGCTGGGCAAGCCGGCATAGTCCTGCGCGATGTCTTTGATCAGAAACGGGACACCGGCGAAGGGGCCGACCAATTCCTCGGTGACGCGGCGATCTGCCTCGGCGTCCATGAATCGGATGATCGCGTTGAGGCGACTGTTCGACGTCTCCGCCTGTCGCCGGGCGACGTCGAGTAGTTCGCTCGACGTCACCTCACCGGCTTTGACAAGTTCAGCTAGACCCAGTGCGTCGAAGCTCCGGTATTCGTCGATCCGCATACCGCGCGATCATAGCCGTACCAATCGGTTAGGCAAACCGTTTGGTACGGCATTACCGCTGAGGTCGACGTCGGATCTGGTCCGACCATGTCAAGACCTCCGAGGGCGGTACATCATCGCGATCGCCGCGTCGAACGCGGCATCGACACGAGTGCGATCTCCGGTCAGAAGCAAGTCCAACTGCAGTCCACGTATCTGCCCCAAGACGAGAGTGGCAACGCTTCGCGCCTCGCTCGCAGGCCAACCATCGGCACGCAGACGTTCCTCGATCGGAGTCAGCCAGTCGTCGACGATCGACGGCGCCAGCGCTTCGGCCTCGGCAGGCACGCGCGCCACGCGACCGACCAGTTGGAACAACAGAATGAACTGGCGTTGCTCCTTGGGCGCACACAACCTCGTCCACACCATGCGCACCAGTTCGGCAGCCGACGTCGCGGTGTTGAAGTGCTCGTCCTGCTGCCATGACCGAACGAAGTCGCTGCGGATTTTTTCCCCGATGTGCAGCAGAAGCTCGTTTTTCGAGTTGAAATGACGCAGCAGTGTCGCGTGCGATACCCCGAGCGCGGCGGCGACGGGCCTCAAGGACACGTCGTCGATGCCGTGATCGAGCACGTACTCCGTGGCCGCGGCCAGCAATTCGGGTCGGCGATGCCGATACCGCAGTGTGCGCCCGTCCACATGGCCGTCAGTCATCGGTCTTGATCGTAGAGCTCACCGAGTCCAGCATGTCAAGCGGACCGGTAAAGCCGCACTGCCCGCGCCTACTACTCCTTTCCGACCGCACATTTCGCGCATCGGCCGCATCCCCACGGCCCCTACACGGCCACCTCGTCGCCCACCCGCACTGTTCCGACTTCCGCGCCGAGTTCCACGACTGTGCCGACGCCTTCGTGCCCCAGAGTGAGCGGGAGCGGAAACATCAACTCCTCGGCCTGAAGCCCCATGACGAACATGTCCGAGTGGCACAAACCTGCCGCTGTCACTTGCAGCAACACCTGCCCTGGTCCGGGAGCAGGCTCGGGATCTCGACGACCTCCGGCGCTGCCCCTACCTCGCGGTACTGCACGGCCTTCATCTGCTCGATCACCAGCGGCTCCTATCCAGGTCGCGCGTACATAACGGCAATCTGCCTGGGCCACTCAGGAATATGCCCAATGGCAATGGTCTGAATATCGCGCAGCCGTCCATCCAATAGGAGACGACGCGCCGATGGCCGCAACGTCATTTCGTCGGGTCGTGGGATCCCACTTCTCGAGCACTGGGAAGCGGGACAGGTCGAGGGAACCTCGGCAATGACGGTCCAGCTGCCCACCGTGGCAACCCCGTAGTCGTGGGGTTCATGATGCACCGTTCCGATATCGGCGCTCTCCCGATGGATTCGGGTTGGTGACCGCCCGCGTACCAGGAACGCGCTAGACACCGTCGTCGCCACCGCGCAGCGAGTGGATCATGCTCCGCAGGATCCGAAACGCACCCGACCGCTCAGCCTCGGTCATGCCGGACAGCATTCTGAGCTCGACGGACCGGACCGCGACGGTCGCCTTCTCGAGGCTGCGTCGTCCGCGAGGCGTGAGCCGGGCGGGAAGGACCTTTCCAACAGGCGCCGCCGCGGGCCTGGTCACGTAGCCGTCTCGTTCCAGGGTCTGGAGCAGAACGTTCATCGTCTGCCGTGTCACGAACGCGCCCCGCGCGAGCTCGGAGTTCGACAATCCCGGCCGTTGCGCCAGCAGCTCGAGGCAGGAGTAGTGCGTCACGCTCATCCCGAGCGGGCGCAGCACCTCCTCCATGGCGGAACGGAGCGCACTCGACGCCTCTTTCAGCAGGTAACCCAGTGACGTCTCCAGGTCGACGCCGACACCGTGTTGACTCATGTCAGTATTCTGACATACATTGGTTCGTGTCAGATACCTGACACGAACCGAAGGAGCATCATCATGCCTGTTACCGGCCCCGACTTCATCTCCCTGCAGGCACGCGACCTCGACGCCTCGCAGGCGTTCTACGAGCAGTACCTCGGGCTCGTCCGCTCACCGGTAGGCCCTCCGCATGCCGTCGTCTTCGAGACGAAGCCGATCGCGTTCGCACTCCGCGACGTCATCCCCGGCACCGATCTCGCATCCGTCGCCCAGCCAGGCATCGGTACCGCGATCTGGCTCCACGCCACCGACATCCAAACGATTCACGACGCGCTCGTCGCCGACGACCACACAATCGTCTCCGCACCGGCCGACGGCCCCTTCGGCCGGACATTCACCTTCGCCGACCCCGACGGCTACCAGATCACCCTCCACGACCGCGCGTGATCGCCACCGGCTCAGCCGGTTTTGCGCACCCCAAGGCGGGGCCGTCCTGACGGTTCCGGTCGGGCCATCCCGTGTCGACAAAACGATTCTCCGACACCCGGCCGACCGATCCAGACTCAGTGTGACTCGCGGTGGATCGTGGCGGAGTTCTCGCGTTGATAGTTGGCGCGGCCCGGCACCTGGCGCTTTTGATACGAAGCGGTGAAATATGCACGCGCTCCGCCTATCTCCGTGGCGGCGCAACATCCCGAGTCGCGAAGATCATCGAGGCATACTGCCCTGCATTCACGGCGTCGCTCCGAAGGTCGGCGGCGAAGCCACGTACGACCTACCGCTGCCGACTGCGGGTACGAGTGAGTACGCAGCGCCGCCAATCGGTGCTCATCCATAGGCGGAGGTTCTTTGCCCCTCCACGGTGACCACGGCGAGTGCGCTTCGGCGTCGTCGCAGGCCCGCATCCTGCTCCGCACCGTCCTGCAGCACCGCCGCATCGCAACGATCGCGGGCCCGATGGAACCACCGCGCCGTCACACCGGCCTCAGCCCGGCCGACAACGCGCGAATCACCTTGCTGCCCCGGTGATTACGCGCCTGTTGTCCTTGTTCAGCGCAGGGTAACCGTGGTCGACAGCGAGGCGAAGCCGCGGTTGTTCGAGGAGTGGATCCGCACCAGATTGTCGGTGTCGATCTCGTAGTCGGCCACCGCGGCGACGATCTCCTCCAGCGCCACCCGCAGTTCCACCTGCGCCAGATTCATCCCGATGCAGTGGTGCCGGCCGGCACCGAAGGCGAAGGCGGCACCGGTGTCGCGGTCGAGATCGAAGGTGTCGGGGTTGGCGAAGACAGTCTCGTCGCGATGCGCCGATCCGGTGAGCAGCAGGATCCGGGCAGCCGCCGGGATCTCGACGCCGTGCAGTTCGACCGGTGCGGTGGTGGTGCGCAGCTGGGTCTGGGTGGCCGGGTCGTATCGCATCGACTCCGCGATCCAGTCCTCGATCCGACCGCCGAAGGCCGCCTGCCGCTGCTCCGGATACTGCGCGGCGCTGTACCAGGCATTGCCCAGGGTCAGCATGACCGTCTCGATGCCGGCACCAACGAGCAGGATCAGCACCCCGACGATCTCCTCCGGGCTGAGCCGGTCGGTACCGTCCGCCGCGTCGAGCAGGCCGGAAAGCAGGTCGTCGGTGCGCTGCTGACTCCGAGCGATAGTCAGCTCGGTGTAGTAGCCGACCAACGCGCCGATCGCCGCCATCGCCTCCGGCCGCAGATCGGTCGATTCCGCGTCGGTGTACATGATCTCCATGCCGAGCTTGCGCACCAGCTCGCGGTCGGCTTCGGGCACACCGACCAACTCGGCGATCACCTCGGTGGGAAACGGACCGGCGAAGTCGGCGATCAGGTCGAAACTGCCCCGCGCCAGCAACGGTTGCAGCGTCTGGCGGGCGATCTCGCGTAGTCGCGGCGCGAGCGCCTGAATCCGCCGCTGGGTGAACGCCCGCACCACCAACTCGCGCATTCTGGTGTGCTTTGGCGGGTCCATCGCGACGAACGAGAAGAGCTTCTCCGCCTGCGGTCCCCAGAACGCGGGCTCCATGCGGATGCCGTTGGCGCTGGAGAAGCGATCGGAGTCACGCAACGCCGCACGCACGTCCGCGTGGCGCGAGAGTGCCCAGAAGTCATCGATCTCGTTACGGTAGACGGGTGCCTCGTTTCGCAACCTGGCATAGTACGGGTAGGGATCGGCGTGGACGTCGAAGTCATAGGGGCTGTAATGCAGGGGCGGCATGGTCGTTAGCCTTTCGCGGCGGCGTGGCACGCGAACGCCACCCCGGTTTCGTTCCGACTGATGTGGACGACGGTAGTCGAGAGAATAGGGAGAAGTCGTGGACTTCGAGGCGGCAGCTGATCGAGTGGATGTCACCAAACCGCACCCTGCCCGCCGCTACGACTATTGGTTAGGCGGCAGTGCCAACTTCGAGGCGGATCGGCGCTCGGCCGATGCCGTCTCCGTCGCGTTTCCCTCGATCCACTTCGCGGTATTGGCGAATCGGAAGTTCCTGCGCCGCGCGGTCCGCTACTTGGCCTCAACCGTGGGCATCGAGCAGTACCTCGATATCGGTACCGGGTTGCCGACAGCGGGCAATGTCCATGAACTCGCGCAGGCGGTCATTCCGCAATCGCGGATCGTCTACGTCGACAATGACCCCATCGTGCTCTACCACGCCCGCGAGCTGCTCAACAGCGATCCTAGCGGCGCGACGGCCTATATCGATGCTGATCTGCGTGACCCCGCCTCGATCCTGGATAACCCGGCGCTCGTCGACACTCTCGACCTCGAGCAGCCGGTCGCCCTCATACTCTGCGCGGTCCTGCACTTCATCACCGACGAGATGGATCCCTATGCCATCGTCCGTCGATTGTGCGATGCCCTGCCATCAGGCAGCTATGTGACGCTGACCCACGCCACCAATGACCACCTCTCAGTCGAGGACCTCCAAGCGACCGTCGAAGCCAACGAGCGCAGCGGCGTCCCGTTCCAGACCCGCTCCACCGCAGAATTCACCCGATTCTTCGACGACCTCGAACTGGTTCCCCCCGGCGTCACCTCGGTCATCGACTGGCGTCCGACCGAATGGAGCGCGCATCCCCGCCGGGAAGCGGTATCGATGCTCTGCGGCATGGCCAGGATTCCCTGACCTCACTCGTCGGCCACCGGCGAGGGAGCAACCATCGCTCAGAGATCGACGCGTATAGGTGTGGTCCCAGCTGGTTTTCAACCAGCTATGCAATGAATGCATCGCTGCTCCAGATCGCATGACCCTTCGCTGCCGACACCCGGAATCTCGTGAAGCTGGACGTTCGTGGGACGAGGCGGTTCGCCTCGACCAGCCGATCGGCCAGTGAGCCAGCCGGTCGAGGCGAACCCTTCCCCGCGCACCCACACGCCGCCGCCAACTCGCGGGGCAGGATCCACCTCAGGCGCTTCAGCAATTCAAAGATCGCAGCCGCGCCAATGCAATAGCAAGTGGCACAGGCAGCTTCACTCAGCCCCGCCGACGGGCAACCGTTGCAGCATGCGTCCGTGGAAGGGTCGTCGCCGAGCACTGGACGAGCGATCAGAATCAAAAGTGTGGGGTATCTGTGAGTAATCGGCAAACCACGCCAAATCTCCAGGTACAAGAAAATCCCCTCCGACTGAGGCCAGAGGGGGTTTTGCCTGTCGGGCTGACAGAATTTGAACCTACGACCACCTGGCGCGGGTTCCAATTGTCCAGACCTACCCATCAGTGCCCAATAGTACTCAGCACCAGGCTTTTTCACGAAACGACCATTCTCAACGATTCCCATGGATTCGCATTGATTCCGGTCAAAAGTGTGGGGTTTCTGTGGGGCGCTTTCCGAGCCCGCGCCCATGGCGTGGCATGGACTCGTCGATGTTCAGGCGTGCGCTGGGGCCGCCCAGATCGGTCTTCACCCAGCCCGGTGCTATGAGCAGCAACGCGCGCGGGTCGTCCGCATGCCGCGCGGCGAAGCTGAGCACCAGCTGGTTCAGGGCGGACTTGCGGGCCCGGTGCTCCCTGGTCGGGAAGGCCACCACGGAAGATCTGGCGGGCGGCCGGCGAGGGGCTCGAGCCGAACGGGCTCTCCGCGGTACTCGTGCTGCGGCGGTTCGCCGACCCACCCTGCTGGTACCACCCCGAATCGCGGACCCGCGGTGCGACTTTCGGGGACCGGCCTTCCGATCGCCAGCGGTGACATCTCGACGATCGCGCCCCGGCAGCTGCGTCGCCCGCTCGGATCGGGGTATTCCATGGAGTGAAGGGCGGTGACGCCGGGTCGCTGTGCACCATGGCATCCCGATCGTCGGTCCGCTCATCGGCTCGACTCGCACGCGGCCGGCGGGCGAGCGGCACCACACGTATACCGGTGTAACCGGATTCGGAGACTGTCATGATTGTTTTCCTCGGCCTGGTCCTGCTCATCGCCGCGGTGGTGATCGGCACGGCGGGCGTGCTGAGCAACAGCGGACCCGCCCACACGCTCAGCGACGACTTCAGCCTGCTCGGCTACCACATCACCGCAACGTCGGGCACGTTGTTCCTGTGGGCAGTCGCGCTCGGAGCCCTCGGCATGCTCGGCCTGGTCCTGCTCACCGCCGGCGCGCACCGTTCGTCGCAGCGCCTGCGTGAGACCAAGGCCGATCTTCGGCTCGCCCGTCGCACCGGCACGAGCGGGCGGACCTTCCGTCCTTCGGCCGAACCGAAGGAGAAGGGGACCGTGCTCGCGAAGACACCGCGTAGTGCGAGCGCACGCCGCACCTGGCGACATCCCTTCGGCGACCGCTCCGCCGACGCCGTGACGCACTGAGATCGGTTCTGTCCGCGAAGTCGTTCTACGTCTACTTCGACGACCGTGTGGAGCTTGCCCGAGCCGCGCCGTATCGCGACAGCCCAGATCACCATGAGCGTCCACGTCCTGCTGAACTCGGCCGATGCCACCGCCGAATTCGCCGCCACTATCGAACCGGTTGAGGCCGGTGATGCGGCCTTGGCGTCTAGGAATACTTCACAGATCGTTGACTGAGGTAGCCGAGGGTGACGAGGACAGTGGGCACCAGAGTCGACGCCAGCCGCTTGGCGGCGTCGGCGTCGTAGCCCCAGCACAGGGCAATCGTCGAAACCTCGTCGTGAATGCACCGGTGACCGTGAGCCACCAGTCGCGCGATGTCGCTGTCGTCGAGCGCTCGGGCCACTGCCTGAGTCAAAGTTCCCACCGCGGCGTCGAGATCGGTGTTTCGCTGCTCGGGGCCCATCATTGTCAGCAATCGGCGGCAGATCTGCTGCGGGCTGAGGTCAGGGACATCGTGGGCCAGCGCAGCCCGGATGGCTGCGCTCACTTCGGCTTGGGCGGCTTCTATGGTGCACACCCGACTTCCACGGGTTCTGGGCGCGGTCATGAGTTCGCCTGCCGGTACCAGTTGTCAGGGACGGTCCAGTCCCAGTGCGCGTGATCGATCTCGTAATGCCGGCGCTGGTGGTCGATGTAGGCGTGATAGAGGTCAACTGATCCGGTGGTGGAACTGCCGAGCAGGACCAAACCCTGCGAAAGGCGCTGCCAGACCGTTGTTTTCGAAAGGTATCGCCGCATCGGGCGCCTCCTGATGAGAAGGAATAGCCGGATGACCTTCCATGACCGGACGCGGTCATGGAAGGTCGGAGGCCGGGCGAGCAGGGTCAACAACTCGCCGACGGCCGAGCCAGGCCGAGCTGTCGTCACATGCTGAGGCCGCCGGGCGGGGACCGCAGCAGAGTCGACAGCTCGGGAGGGACCTGGCTTCGGCTCGCAGCCGGTCTCGATGTTTTCGAGCCCGACCGCAAGTTGGGGCACCGCTAGAACGAGATCGGGTGCGAGGTCGCGTGTTCGAGAACCAGAACTTCGGTGGCCTCGGGTGCGAGGTTCTTCAGCAGCTGGCAATGCATGTTCTGGTGTGCGGTCGCCAGACCAGCCTGGTGAATCGGCACCACGACGCGCGGGGCGATCGACCGCAAATAGTCGATACCTTCGCCGATCTTCATCCACGGCCCACCGATCGGCAGCAACAATACGCCGACCGTGCCAGCGATCTCGTCGAAGGCATCACCCGGGTGGAAGACGGCTTCGTCGATCAAATAGCCGAGGTTCTCCGACGGGGGCAACGCCGAGTGGACACAGGCGTGCTCACCACCTGTGACCACGATGTCGTGGCCGAGCACCGACAGTTCCTGGCCCGGCTGGGCTACGTGCGTGGGCCGACGCATGTTTTCGGGATAGTCGGGGTTGTCCAGTGCCTTGAGTGTGCCCTCGCCGACGATCAACTGGGCGACTGGGTTGGCCGCCAGCAGCGCCGCGAGCCGGGGAGCGTCGAGGTGGTCGGGGTGGGCGTGGGTGATCAGGATCAGGTCGAGGTCAGCCAAGCCCTCGAAACCCTGCGAATAGGTACCCGGATCGAACAGGATTCGCGTCGAGGCGGCCGCGCTCGGGATCTCCACGAGAACGCAGGCGTGCCCGAAGTGTGTGATATTCATAGCTTTTCGCCTTCGGTAGGAGAGTGCTGCTCAGGGGTTGACCACGGTCATCCACATCGGCTCTTTGCGGTTCACCATCGCGTCGACGGCTGTGTCGGCCTCGGCCAGGGGGAAGCGCTGGGTGATCAGTTCGTCCACGTTCAGTGCGCCGGAGCCGAGCAGGGCGAGGACCTGGTCGGCGTCGGACCGGGTGCAGGCGCGGGTGCCGACGAAGCGCCAGCAGTTCACCATCAAGGCCCGCGGCGGTAGGGACAACGGCGTTGCGTTCCCACCCATGTGGGCGAGGGTGCCGCCGGTGCGCAGCGCCGCCATCGCTTGGCCGGTGGCCGCGCCTGCCGGGATGTAGTCGGCAACGGCGTGCACGCCGGCCGGGGCCAGCTCACGCAATCGGCGGGTGAGACCGCCGGTGCTCTCCCAATCGGTCGGCAACTCGTCCAGAGCGATGGTCTCGACCTCGACGTCACCCGCCAGCGGCGTGACCGCGGCAAGCCGTTCAGCGGAACGGCCGACCAGCAACAACCGGGCGATACCGAAATGCTCGGCCAGTTTGATCGTCGCGGTGCCCATCGTCCCGGTGGCAGCGGTGGTGACCACCGTCGAGCCCAGCGGCAACTGCGCGCACTTCAAAATCCGGACGACATTGGCCAGATCGTGCACCTTGGCGGCCACGTCGAAATTGACATTGTCCGGGAGCTGGTCGATCAGCCAGTGCGGTACGCGAACGTATTCCGCCAGGCCACCATCGTGGTAGCGCTCGTAGAGCGGCATCGGCACCGCACCGAAACCCGCGTGCCCGATCATCGCCTGTTGCGGGCACATCATGTCGCGGTCGGTGCGGCAGTAGTCGCAGCTGCGGCAGTTGAGGTTGGGGTGCACGCGCACTCGATCGCCGACCGCGATGCCGGTGACCTGCTCGCCCACCGCGGCGACAGTGCCGGCCGCTTCGTGTCCGAGAGTCGTCGGAAGGTGTTTGAAAGCACCCATTTTCAGCAGGGCCATCATGCCCGGCGCCAGCCCGGCGGAGACGACCTTGACCACCACGTCGAGCGGTCCTGGCTGGGGAATGGGGATCTGTTCGAGGGTCAGGGCATGTGAGCCTTGGGTGGCACGGACGGCGAGCATGGTCATCGCGAGCTACTTTCCCCGGCGAGGGCATCGAGAAAATCGGGTGTGCAGGGCTGTGCGGTACGTGAGGTCTCGGCGACCTGAGGCAGTTCGCGATGGGAGAGCACGCTGAGGTACGCGCCGTCTTCGCGGCCGACGCTGGTGTGGGCGATGCCGAGCGGGATGCGGACGAAGTCGCCCGGACCGAGTTCGATGAACCCACGTTGGGTTACCAGGGTGCGTGCACCGCTGATCTGGTATTGGATTTCGTCGGCGTCGAGTGTGCGTGTGTAGCGCCGCACGTCGCCGCGCTCGGTCGTGAATGTCCCTGTGCCCAAACTGAATTGGTCGGTCGCGAAGAGCGGATTCGACCCCGGGCCGACAGCGAAGACCGACATCCGGTCGGGTTCGTCGTTGACGCGGTCGAGTAGGGCACCCTCGTCGATGGGGAACACGGTGATGTCGTGGCCCGGTGAACCCATGCACTGGGTGACAGCCTCGTTGAGCTGTCCTGGCCGCCATCCAGGAAACGGTGGCAGCGCTGCCTCCGACGTGCGCACGGCGCTACCTGTTTCGCTGACCGGGGCTGGAATGTAGAACAGCAGATGGCTTTCGGTGCGTCCGTAGTTGTCGTGAGCGACACCGCGAGGGATGCGGGAGAACTCGCCGGGACGGTGTTCGATGGTGCCGAGTTCGGTCATCAGGGTGCGTTCGCCGTCGATCTGATAGGAGATCTCGTCGACATCGCAGTTGCGGTGGTAGAAGGGCTGGCGATTGTCCATCGTCTGCCATTCGATGCGGATCTGGTCGTTCTCGTAGACTCCGCGCGGCGGCGCGAACGGCTGTGCATGGTATCGCTGGGGGAAGTGCACGACCGTCAGCGGCGGATGATCGCGCCACAGCTTCATCGGCATCTTGCCCGGATGTGGTGGGGCGAGCAGGTTTCGTTCGTCGCGGTGGATGCTGCGCAGGGGAACCTCGGACGTCATGGTGACGATGTCTTCGATGACAACACTCATGCCAGAGACCTCTTTGTCTCGTCAGGAAACGGATTCGGTGACAGGCAGAGCCTGGTAATAAGCCGCTGCGCCGGGGTGCAGCGGAATCGGGGTGATGCCCATGGTCGGCGGGTCGAGAGGGTAAGTGATCGGGCTGCGCTCGGGCGGCAGATGCCGGTACTGCGCCTCGATGAGGTGACGGGTCTCCCCCAGAATCCAGGCAACGGCGTAGGCGAGGTCCTCGGCCATATCCGCGCGGGTCACGACCAGGAAATCGGAGAAATCCAGGGTCTGGAACGCGCTGCGGCCGGGAAAGAACTCGTCGGCGACGGTGGCGGCGGGCCACCCGAAGTCCCGGTCGAAGGAGGCGAGCACCTCGGGTTCGACTTCGAGGAAGCGGTAATCGGCGCCGAACTGCTGCCAGTGCGGCAACATGACGGCTTCGTGCACGATCGCGTCGGCGCGGCCGGCGAGCACATGATCGAGCGACTCGAAGGGCCGTTCGTCGCCGAGAAACCGCCCGCCCCAGCCCTCGACATCGACGCCGGACCGGGCCAGCAGTTCGTGTCCGGCCACGCCGACGGCGTTGACGCCGTCGTTGACCGACGTCGCCACCCGCAGAACCGGTTTCAGCTCGCGTAGCTCGGCGAACGAGGTAACCCCGAGGTCGGCGTGCACGGCGAAGACCAGTCGATCACGTTGGGGCACGACACCAAGAGCGCGCAGGTCGGGATAGTGCTCGTCACGGTAGGTGCCGCGGCCGTCGAGCGCGACCGCGGTAAACGCGGCGGGCGTGGTCAGTGCGATGTCGACTTCACCGCGCCCGACGGCGCGTACGTTGTCGGAGAACCCGCGGCCGTTCCAGATGCCGACCCGAGTGTGCGGACCTGCCCGGTCGGTCAGTTCCTGAGAAATCCAACCACACACCCGGTGCAGATTGGCCGTGCCCCAGTCACCTTGCAGTTGCAGTCTCAGCGAACGGTCGATCCGGGGTTCGGCAGGCCGAGTGTTCATGCCGCAACCTCCTCGCCGCGAACCAGGTTCCGAACCGATCCGACACCATCGATCTCGACGCTGACCTGGTCGCCGTCGCGCAGGAACAGCTGCGGATCGCGACGATAGCCGACGCCGCCGGGGGTACCGGTCAAGATCACGTCACCAGGAGTGAGGGTGGTGAAGGTCGAGATCTCGGCGATCAGTCGGGGGATGGAGAAGATCAGCATCGACAGATCCGACTCCTGCACCTTCTCGCCGTTGAGCACGGTGCGGATACCCGCCGTCGACAGGTCGACCTCGCCCGGCGTCACCAACGAGGGGCCCAGTGGCGTGCTCGCCTGCCACGCCTTTCCCTGCATCCACTGGTGGGTCTTGTACTGGAAGTCACGCATGGTGATGTCGTTGGCAGCGCTGTAGCCGAGAACATGCTCGGCTGCGTCGGCTTCGGCGATGCGACGGCCGGGCCTGCCGATGATGACCGCCAGCTCACCCTCGTAGTCGACCTGGGTCGACTCCGGCGGCAACACGATGTCGTCGTACGCGCCGATGAGGCTGTCGGCGAACTTGGGGAACAGCACCGGATAGGTCGGCAGCTCGCGTTTGGTCTCGGTGACGTGCTCGCGGTAGTTCAGCCCGACGCAGAACACCTTCGACGGGTTGGGCACCACCGGCAGCAGACGGACCGCATCGATCTCGACTCGGCCACGAGTGTTGCGTTCGGCGTCGGACAGAACTTTCGAGGTGGTCGTCGAGCCGATCTCGGTGAGACCGTCCAACGGGACCAGGGTCGAACCCTGCACTTCGCCGACGCGGCGCACGCCGCGATGTTCGTAGGTCGCGTACGCCATGTCAGTGTCCTTCGCTGGTCTTGCGCCAAGAGGCGAGCTGGCCGCCCCAGAGGTTCACAGAATTGGGGATCGGCTTCCACCGGCGTGGCACGTACGTCACGCGGTCGTCGTGGAATTTCTCCATCTCGGCGGACAGTTCGATGTGGTTGCCTGCCGGGTCGTCGAAGAAGATGAACAGATTGTTGCCCGGGCCGTGGCGCCCCGGACCCCAGCTGACGTCGACGTTCTCGTCGGTCAACCGATCACACCACGCCTTGAAATCCTCCCATTCGGCTAGGTCGAAGGAGTAGTGGTCGATGTCGCCGCCCGCACCGACGTTGACCACGGCCAGGGTGTGGTGGTCGCGGTCGCTGCGCAGCCACGCGAATCGTCCGTCCTCGAGCTGATCGGAGATGCGGAATCCGACGGTGTCGACGAAGAACTCCACCATCGGCACCACATCGTCGGTGGCCAGGGTGATGTGCTGGTATTTGATCGGACGGCGACCGGTGTCAGCGGCGTTCTCGCCCTCGCGCGCCACCGCGGTGTGGAAGTGGACGGGTGTTCCGTGTGGATCGGTGACCACGATGCCGGTGGCGCTGCCGAGGCCGGCGTCGAGATAGGTCCGGTCGAGGGGCGATACGGTGTGCCCGGCGGCGGACAGCCGTTTGGCGATGCCCTCGACGCCGTCGAGGTCTCGGACCTCGAAACCGTAGTGGTGCAGTCCCTTCTCGCCCTCGATGAGATCGATGACATGGTGCCCGGCACCCCAGCCCAGGCGAAGTCCGCCGTCCGGCAGCTGCTCGTGCACCTGCAACCCGAGCACCCGACCGTAGAACGCAGCCGCCGCCGCGACATCGGGCACGCGGAACCCGATGTGGGACACGGTGGTACGGGTCAAAGTGCCTGCTGCCTCGCGCTCCTGCAAGATGATCCGCTGTGGTTTATCCATGGCTCAAAGCCCTTTCTGTCCAGGTCGAGATGGTGGCCATCGTGTCGGTGGTCCGGTCGGGCGACCAGGCGGCCGCGACCACCCGGTCCGGTCGGAGAAGCACGAATTGGTGGGTATAGGCCGCGAATTCCCGTGCCGCGGCCCCGTCGACGTCGATCAGAACCCGACGTCGAGTCCGTGGAAGGTGCTCCCCCAGCGCGAGCAACGCCGTGGTCGCGCCGAGCTGGCGGACTACCGGCTCGACTCCTGCCCAATCCCGCTCGTCGACGTCGACGCCGATCAGCGCCCAATCCATGCCGAGCACGTCGTCTAGCCGGACAACGGTGTGATCGGCTGAGTCGAAGACCAAGGGCTGCCCCAGGGCGACACCGACACCGACATGTCGACCGGCGTCGAGGACCAAACCTTCGGTGAATCGCTGCGAAGGGCGGTAGCGCATCTCTTCGAAGTACGCGCGGCCTTCCTCGGTGCCCAATGCTTGCTCGATCAGTGTGTCGCGGCGCTCCGCGAACCGCGACGATGTGGTCATCACGACACGACCCATACGCTCCGACATCCGGACCGTCGCCTGTACGTGGGACGCGCGTTCGCTTTGGTAGCTCGCCAACGCCGACGGAGCGAGCCGGCCGGCGACCACGTCGGCGATCTTCCAGGTCAGGTTGGCCGCGTCACGGATACCGGAGTTGAGGCCCTGCCCGGCGAAGGGCGGCATCATGTGCGCCGCATCGCCGAGCAGGAAGGAACGCCCGATCATCCACTCGTCGGCGATGACCGCGTTGAACCGGTAGTTCACCGCACGTTCGACCTGCGTCGGCGTCAAGTCGCGATAGGGCGCAACCAACGCACGGATCAGCTCGAACGACGGCGGCTCGGCGGGTGTCCCCTCACCGTCGAAGAGCCGGAATTCGTAACGGCAGCGGCCGTCGAGCCCGGGCACGATGACGTGCGGACGGGTCGGGTCGCCGTGATGCATAGCGAAGCGTTCGGTGTGCGGATCGTCGAGGGTGTCGGCGACCAACCACACATCAGGGTAACTACGCCCGGTCATCTCGATGCCCTGGCTGAGTCGGGTCACCGATCGACCGCCGTCACAGCCGAGGACGTAGGCGGCATCGAGGGTCACCCGGCCGGCGTCGGTACGAGCGTGCACTCGCACCGAGTCGGCCAGCTGGTCGAATCCAGTTACTTCGACGCCGAATCGCAACGACACATTCGGCATCTGCGCCAGTGCTTTGACCAGTGCTCGCTCGAGATCTGGCTGAGCAAAAGGGTTTTTGAACGGGTGCCCCAAGCGGAACGGCCGCGGACCGCGCGCGTGAAACAGCGGCCTCCCGTGGCGGCCGTAGTAGCGAGTGCCCGTGCCCGGAACCACGATCGGCAGCACCTGCTCGACGATGCCCGCTCGCTGGTACACCCGCAGGGACTCGTCGTCGATGCTGATCGCTTTGGGCTCATCGCTGGTGGAGTGATTCTGTTCGACCACGACCACATCGACACCCCGTGCGGCGAGCAGGGCCGCGGCCGTCAGACCGACCGGCCCAGCACCGCAGATCACCACCTCGGTTTCGTCTGGCGACTTCACCGGCGCCATCACCTCACCTTCTCCCGCTGTCGAACGAACTCGATAGTCCGACCCTATGCGCGGTGTCCTGCATTACAAAAGTTATGTCCTGTATTACAGGACATACATAACCTGCCCCGTTTGCGTATGAGTCACCTCACGGCGCCGATAATACTCTACCAATATACCTATACTGCTAGAGTTAAATGAGGTCCCGAATTCTCCCGGATCACGAGGCGCCCCCGATGTCGGCGCTGAGCTACTTCCGCCACCCCAAGAACTGGCTGATCCCCAGCGTCGTCCTGTCCGCCGCGTTGTTCGTGATCACCGTGATCTTCACCGGCAGTGTCGCCGACCCGGCGGCCGATCTACACCACGCGCCGATCGGAATCGTCACCCTGGACAAGGGCACCGCCGACGGTCCGATGAACGTCGGCGACCAAGTCGTGGCCGCCATCATGATCCAGCCACAGCAGCCGAGCGAGGCGGTGAACTGGCGGCAATTCGACTCCGCCGAGGCAGCCACCGGGGCGATCGCGGACAACAATCTGTTCGCGGCGATCGTCGTTCCCGAGGACTACTCCGCCAAGCTCGGCTCGCTGCTCGGCCCGAACCCGCAACGACCCGAGATCATGGTGCTGACCAACCCCGGCGCGGGCACTATGGCCGCCGAGATCGGCAGTCAGATCGCCGAATCAGCGGCGCGCGGCGGGTCGGCGGCGGCCGCCGGCCAGTTGCTCGCGCATGCGCCGGGCTCAATCAGCCCTGCCAACGCAGTGTTGATCACCGACCCGGTCACCGTCGCCCATCACCAGGCATTGCCCTTCGGCGACCGCACCGGCAACGGCATGACCGCCTTCTTCTACGCCCTGCTATTGATGATGGTCGGCTTCCTCGGCGCCAACGTGGTCAACGGCCTCGTCGATGCCGAACTGGGCTTCGGCCCGACCGAGATGGGACCGAAGCGGCGCATGCTGCCGCCGCGCCGGATCACCCGCATACACACCTATCTGGCCAAATGCCTCACCTTGGCCATCGCTTCGGTACCCGCAGCAACCGCGATTCTGGCCGCGAGCGTGTTCGTGGTCGACCTGGATCTGCCGCACTGTGGGCTGCTGTGGTTGTTCAGCCTGCTCGCGATCAACGCGATCGGCGCGGGCACCCTAGCTGTGGTCACCCTGCTGGGCCCGATCGGCATCGTGGTGAGCATGATCTTCTTCATCGGCTGGTCGATCCCGGTGTCGGGCGGCGCGATTCCACAACAGGCTCTGCCGACTTTCTGGCGCTTCCTCGGGTCGTTCGAGCCGATGCGCGCGGTCTCCGATGGTGTCCGTGCCATCATCTATTTCGACGCTCACGCCGACGCGGGCCTCAATAGCGCGGTAGTGCTGCTGGTGATCGGGCTGATCGCCGGACTCACACTCGGACTGCTGGGCAACCTGTTCTACGACCGACGCGGTCTGCACCGAATTCATCCGCGAGCCATCTCGCACATTCAGGAGTTCCTGCACCGCGTGCCACAGCACGAGGACCCGGCGTCACACACGTCCGTGGCCCACCCACCCGCACACCCGTAGCTTTCCTCCCTGCCGCCGAGCCCCTCGATTCGAAGGGCTCGGCGGCGTGCGTCACGCGGCGGACAGGTCATCGTCGACGAGGCCGACAACATCGCCCCGGCCGCGCATATCGGCAATTTCTGAATCCGTTGCTACACCAGCACTTCGGATACACATGCCTGGTTGCCCGCTGCGACATGACCACTCCCCCCTCTTCATCGTCCGACGGGCGCACCCAGAGCGTGTGCTGATATTCGCCTGCCTCATCCGGTTCGTGGACGGCTACGACCTGTTCACCCTGGTTCCATAATCGGCGGAGGTGGGCTGCGCCGCCGAAGCCGAGCCGCGAGTTCGAGCTTGCTGTAGACCCGATTGTGGCAGTCGTGCTCGAGGACGGCGCCGATCACGTCCGGGTCGGGTCGGGGTAGCCGGGCAGGCGCAGATGAAGTTCTGGGCGTAGTCATGGATGTGCTGGGTGAAAAGACGACCTCGACGATCTGGGTCGCCGCGGCGGCCGACTGAACCGACCTGAACGAGCAACTGCAGCGGGTGGTCCGTAGCCGGATCACCCGCTGCAGTTATGGGTGCTGATATCAGTCGTGGTGGAGAAAGCGCCACGACCGCACGCTGTCATGCCGACGTACAGCCGGATGTCACCCTCGGGTGGAGTGCGCGCCGCTCATCAGTGCGGCCAGGTCGTCGGGTTCCAGGAACGACGGCGGAGGCGGTGGCCCCCAGGCATACAGGCCCTGCAAACCCTCGAGTACCGCAGGGCTCCAGAGCTCGTCCTCGGGCACTGTGTCCATATCGGAGTAGTACTCGGAGAAATTGCCTGCGGGGTCCTTGAGGTACCAGAAGAAGTTCGCGCCGGCGAAATGGCGGCCAAGACCCCAGATGTGGCGCTCGGGGTGGCCTTCGAGCATCGCATGCGCCCCCCTGCCGACCTCGTCGATGTCGTCGACCTGCCAACTCGTGTGGTGCATGAAGTTGACCGGCGCGGCCAGTACCAGCACATTGTGGTGTTCGGCCGAGCAACGCAAGAACGCGGCCTTGTCACCCATGTAGTCGCTGACCTTGAAACCCAGTCCGTCGACGAAAAAGCGCATGGTCGCGGCAAGGTCCGTGCTCCCCAGCACCGCGTGGCCGAGCTTGCGTGGCCGGACGGGCTCGGTTCGCGACAGAAACGGTGCCCTGCCCCACCGGTCGATGCGGCCGGGGCCGTTGTACGGCGTCGGCGCGACGGCAGGCTCGGTGATGATTCGCGGGCGCACCAGCACGCGCACCACGGTTCCGGTTACCGGTTCGACGGCACGCACCGACAGCGGATTGCTGTCGCTCGCCACCCCCATCGCGGCGAGCCTGCCGGCCACCGAGGCGATGTCATCGCTGTCGTCGGCGGCGACGGTGAGGTCGAGCAGCTTCCGCAGTGGTGCGTGCACCACCTGGAGCTGTTCACCGCCGTCGCGGGTCGCGAAACGTCCCGCACCGAGCGGATCGAGTCCGAAATCGGTGTAGTAGGTGATGGTTTCGGCGGGGTTGGGGACTCCGATGGTGACCTTGCCCAGTCCGTGCAGTGCCATGACGGCTCCTTACCGCGTCCCGACGAAGGTCTGGCGCAACGCACCGATTCCCTCGATCCAGGAATCGAGACGTTCTCCGGGCTGCAGGAATCGCTTCGGCTCACGACCGATACCGACTCCGGCCGGGGTGCCGGTGAAGATCACATCGCCGGGGAACAGCGTGACCGTCTGCGACAAGGCGGCGATCAGGGACGGGATCGGGAAGATCAGGTCCCTGGTGCGGCCCTTTTGCACTTCTTCGCCGTCGATGCAGCACCCGAGCTCGAGATCGTCGGGATCGGCGAGCTCGTCCGGTGTCACCAGCCACGGACCTTGGGGCGAGAACCCGGGGAAGGACTTGCCGAGGCCGAACTGTGGAGCGGGACCGCGCAACTGGGAAGCCCGTTCGGAGATATCCTGGCCGACGGTCAGTCCCGCTACCCCGGCCCACGCCTGCGATGGTTCGATGTGACGCAACGTCTGGCCGATGACCACCACGAGTTCGACTTCCCAGTCCACATTTCCTCCTTCGGGGATGGTCACCGTAGTGTCGGGGCCGCTGAAGCTGGACACGTATTTGGTGAAGACCGGCGGCAGATGTTCGGGCGCATCGAACCCCGATTCCGCCGCGTGGGCCCGGTAGTTCAGTCCGACCGCGAAGACCTGGCGCGGCGCGGGCGACGGCGCGCCCAACTCGGCGCGATCCAGCGCGACCGAGTGCCCTTCGATTTCTTCGGATGACAGCGCGGCCGCCCACTCTCGCACGCTGTCCCAGTTGGCATACAGGTCCGCGAAGTCGCCGCTGAATCGGCCACCCGATGCCGCGGCGATTTCCACGGCGCGTTCGTGGCCGCGCTCGCCGTACACAATGGCTCCGCGGCCCCGCAGATTCGCAATACGCATGACAGTTGTTCTCCTCCGTGTGATGTGGTGCGTCAGCAGACGCTGGTCGTCAAGCAGGCGATGTACTCCGCCGCCAGGGTCGCTACGCCATCGGCGGTCTCGGCGGTGCCGAATACGTAGTGGTCGGGCCTTATCAGCACGGCGGCAAGGGAATTGGCAGCCAGCCATGCCGTCCAGGCTCCGTCGTGATCGCGTAGGTCGGGGTTGCCGCTGGTTGCCAGTGAGAGGGCGGTCACCTCCGCTGCGGCCAGCGATGCGCGCAGCGGCTCGTCGAGTAGGTCGGCGGCTGGTCGCTGCGCGGCGAGTATCAACGACGCGCCGTACCCGGTGGCGTTATCCAGCAGGACTGCGGTGTCGGCGACGGTGACGGGGAACTGTGGGGTCATCGTCCCCGAGAGTTCACCGCTCGTGCGCACTGCTCCCGCCCCGAGAACCGGACGTGCACCGACGGGCAACACCACCGCGGGGTCGGCGTTTCCAGCGATCATGCGGGCGTCGCGCTGTGCGGCCTGTTCCGGGTCGAGCACGCAGATCACTTTTCCCAGTTCCACCGACATCGCGATCGCGTGCTGCAGGTGCACGCTTCGTTCACTGGTGTAGGTGTCGAGCAGATCCGGCGGCGATACCCGGCGCAGGACCCGGTCCAGTTTCCAGGCGAGGTTGGCGGCGTCGCGCACCCCCGAGCACATGCCTTGGCCGGCGAACGGCGGCATCTGGTGGGCGGCATCGCCGGCGATCATCATTCGTCCGTTACGCCAGCGATCGGCCCAGCGGGCGGCGAAGGTGTAGATCGCGTGCCGTTCCAGCTGAGTGTTGGCCGGAGTCCGGCCCCACGGCGACAACAGCTCCCATGCGCGATCGACGGTGCCGAGTTCGGCGGGATCCTCGCCGGGGAGGCGCATGAATTCCCAGCGGCGCCGTCCCTGCCCACCGGAAACGATCGTGGTCGGGCGTGCCGGATCGCACAGCTGCCAGTTCTGCGGCGACCAGACGATGTCGTCGGTCGGGATCGTGTCCACGATCAGCCAGTCGAAGAAGAAGCCTTGATCGTGCATCGTCGCGCCCATACGCCGGCGCACCAGGCTGTTGGCCCCGTCGCAGCCGACGACATAGCGGGCGCTCAGTGTTCGGGCGACGGCCGATGCCGGCGCGGCTTGCCCGGAGTCGATGACGGTGTCGGCCACGCCGATGACGACCTGCCCTGGGTGCTCGTCGACGGCGACGACCTCTGCGCCGCGGATCAGCGTGACGTTGGGCATCGTCTCGACAGCGTCTGCCAGTACGTGTTCGAGTTGGGGCTGAGAGAAGAAATTGGCGGTGGGCCAGCCGTTAGGGCCGATGCCCGACCAGTCGATGCGCAGCAGCGCCTCCCCGGCCGCGTTGCGCCATTCGTAATGGTCGGGAACTGGATCCGAGATGGCCTTGACCTGTTCGGTCAGGTTCATCGATCCGAATACTCGGCCGATCTCGTCATCGAAGTGCACTGCGCGGGGAAGTGGATACGGTTGGGGCCAGCGTTCGACGATGACGACATCGTGGCCGCGCAGCCCGAGCATTCGCGCGGTGGCCAGCCCGACCGGTCCCGCGCCGACGATCACCACGTCGTGATCTGGATTGAGCATTGATCCTCGCTTGGATGGTTCTCAGTTGCCCTGGTGGACAATGTGTTTGACTTCTTGGAACTCCTCGATCGCGCGGTGACCGTTGAGCCTTCCGAGGCCGCTGTGTTTGAAGCCGCCTTCTTCCATCTGGTCGTGGACGACGCCCCAGGTATTGGTCCAGACGGTGCCCGCGTCGATGCGGCGCGCGACCCGCATCGGGCGATCGACGTCCCGAGTCCAGATCGAAGCGGCCAGCCCGTACTGCGTGGCGTTGGCGCGTTCGATCGCGTCGAGTTCGGTATCGAAGATCTCGAAAGTCGCTACGGGCCCGAAGATCTCGTCCTGCACCACCGGCGATGTCACGTCGGCTACTTCGATGAGGGCGGGACGAAGGAAGGCGTCTGTACCGGTCGGCTCGACCAGCCCACCACGCACCAGCACCTTCGCGTAGGCCGCTGCCTCGTCGATGATGCGGTCTATACGCTCGGCCGCGGCCCGGTCGATCAGCGGGCCCATGTCGGTCTCGGGATCGGTGCCGGGACCGACCTTGACCCGCGACAACGCCTCGGCCATCAGCTCGCGCAGTTCGTCGGCGATGCCGCGTTGCGCCAGAATTCGGCTACCGGCCATACAGAATTGGCCACTGAAGGTGGTGATCGCGGCGGTCAGGGTCGGTACGACCGCGTCGAGGTCGGCATCGTCGAACACGATCATCGGCGACTTGCCACCGAGTTCGAGTGAGACCGGTTTGAGGCCGGGCGCCGCGGCCGCCATGATGGCGCGCCCCACCACGGTGGACCCGGTGTAGCTGATCACATCGGAGTGCGGGTCCGAAACCAGTACCGGGGCACCGGTGTTGCCCGATTCGGTGAACGCGTTGACGACACCGGGAGGCAGTGCCTGGGCGATGAGTTCATAGAGCAGCCCGTTGGTCAGCGCGGTCTGCGCGGGCATCTTCATCGCCACGGTGCACCCCGCGGCCAACGCGGGCGCGAACGAGCGCACCGCCAGGATGATCGGCGAGTTCCACGGCACGATCACCGCGGCTACACCGATGGGCTGGGGCAAGGCCATCGAGTACATCCCGGGTGCCAGCTGGGCGGCCCGTCCGCTGTCGGTCAGTGCGAGGGCGGCGTTGTATCGCAGCTTGGGGATGGTGGCGTCGACTTCCATGGCGGCATCGGCGAGCTTCTTGCCGTTTTCCCGGGACAACAGCTCGACGAGTTCGTCGCGACGTGCGGTCATCGCGTCGGCGAGCGCGAACAGCGCCGTCGCCCGAGCCTGCCGGTCCTGCGACCAGGCCGTGGTGTCGAATACCCGGCGAGCGGCGTCGATCGCAGCCCGGGCGGTGACCGCACCCGCGTCGGCGAAGGTGCCCAAAGGCTGGCCGGTGGCCGGGTCGACGCTGGTGCCGATGGCGTGGCCGTCGCGCCATCGGCCGTCGATGAGGTTGCGGGCGTGTGGGAGTGTCATGGGGCCTCGAATCGGATGACGGGTTTGACGGTGAGACCGGAGCGCGCGTCATCGACAGCGCGTTGCAGTTCGGTCGGTGGATAGAAGCGCACGAGTCGATCCAGCGGCAGCCGTCCGCCGCGATACAGCTCGATCAGTGCCGGGATGAAGGTGACCCGGTCGCTGCCGCCTTCGGTGACACCGAGCAGGGTCCGGCCGTCGATCATGGCGTTGACGTCGACAGCGATGCGGGTTCCCGCTGCGGGCGCACCGATAACGGCGACGGTGCCGCCTGCTCGGATCTGTTCGAGTGCCCCTTCGAGCAAGCTCGGCACGCCGGTGGTCTCGATGATGTAGTCGAGCTCGCGTAGTTCGCCCGCGTCGGTTGTCGTCGCGGTGGCGCCGAGTTCGCGAGCCAGGCCGAGCCGGGCGGGAAGCCGGTCCACGGCCACGATTTCGCTCGCACCGCACAGCCGTGCCGCCATCACCGCCGACAAGCCGACCGCGCCTGCCCCAACAACGGCGACACGGGACCCCGGCGGCGGACGAAGGAGATTGAGCACTGCTCCGGCACCGGTTTGGATGCCACAGCCGATCGGCGCGAGCATCGCCAGTTCGTCGTCGTTCTCGACGGCAACCGGCACGACACTGTGCTGCGACGCCACCGCATATTGCGCCAGCGACGACTGCCCGAAGAACAGTCCGCCGATCGGCTGCCCCGACCGGTCCCGCAGGGGCGTCGTCCCATCAGGCCTGCGGGCACCGAAGTTGAGCGGAAAATAGGTGGGGCACTGAGTCGGACGGCCGGTCCGGCAACGAGTGCACGAACCGCAGGACGCGAACGACAACACCACACGGTCGCCGACCGCCGCGGTGGTGACACCGGCCCCCACCGCTTCGACCACACCGGCGCCTTCGTGTCCGAGAACGGCGGGCAAGGGTGTCGGCAACCGTCCTGCGAGAACTGACAAATCGGTGTGGCAGACCCCGGCGGCGACCAAGCGGACCAGTACCTCGCCGGGACCGGGGTCATCCACGATCACGGTCTCCCAGGAGAAGTTGTCCGCGGCGGCACGGGCGACAGCGGCAATGGAATCGATCGGCATGAACGCCACGCTACGATCGTGTCCTGCATAACAAAAGCAGCATCCTGTTATATAGGACACATCAAAATTCAGGAAGATCTACCACTAGAGGTAAACTGGGTTGTGCCCAACACTGACCACGGAGACCTCGCCGCCGACATCACCCGAACGAGTTGGGCGCTGCATCGAGCACTGCGGCAGAGCCAGGGAACTCCCCGCGGCGAAAACCCACGGCCGCTCGCCCAGGTAGAGGTCCTCAAACTAGTCGACAGCCGCCCCGGTATCACCGTCCGCGAGATCGCCGAGGCATTGCGCATGCAGGCCAACAATGTCAGCACACTGATCTCGGCCCTGACCAAGGACGGATTCCTCGACCGACGTAGCGACCCTGCGGACGCCCGGGTGATACAACTCCATCCCACCGCCAAGATGCGAGCCGCGAGCACCGAACTCGCCGACCGTCTCGACGCCGGGGTTTCCGACGCCCTGGCGACATTGAGCGAACAGTCCCGGACCCGCATCGCGTCGGTACTGCCGGACCTGCGCGCACTCGCCCAAGCGCTCGCCGCACAGCCATGAAGTCGGCAGCTACGCCCCGCTCTGCCTGATCAGGTATCGCCATCCAGCGTCCAGCTGGGCAGGATTCCAGACCTGCTCGCGCTTGAATTCCGTCTCCGCACGGTCCGACCACACCGCCGGGCCTCCCGCCGATGCGGCGAGAAGCTGTGTCCGGCAAGCACGTTCGAGCAGCACGGCGTACATGACGGCGGTGCCGATGTCGGGTCCCACCGTCACCGCACCGTGGTTGGGTATCAGAATCGCGTTCGCATCGGACAACCCTCGGGCCAGTGCGTGACCCAAATCCGTTGTCGCGATCAGCGCTCCGGTTTCTTCGAACCTGGGCAACTGCGGATACGCGAAGGGCACCGCGTCGTGCGAAATCGGCAACAGGTCACACCCCAAGGACGCGAAGGCCGCGAGTGCGGGTGCGTGCGTGTGCACCACCGCGCCGACGTCGGACCGCGCAGCCATGATCTCGGTGTGGATCGGGAACTCCAGGTGCCGCCGCCCCGACCCAGCCAGCACCTCCCCGGTCGGCGAGACCAGCACCACCGTGTCGAGATCGATCTCCTCGAACCCCCATCCGGACGCCTTCATCCACACCCCGGCACCGTCTGGATCACGCACCGAGGCGTGCCCCCAGACCATGTCGCCGAGCCCTGCGGCGGCCAACGCGCGACCGGCTTGGACCACCGCGTTCCTGAGGTCTTCCATATGTCTCCTTCGACCGAGTTGAGCGACTGAGAGATCCATCGCCGCCGCGACAGTCCTTACCGTAAGGTCAAAATCCTATATAACGGCACACACATCCTGCTTTACAGGACAATATTCTGCCGACTAACGTGTGTCCATGACCGAACGAAACGCCGCACCCAGCACCTATCGGGAACGCAACTCCACAGCCGATCGCGCGCTCGACATCCTGCTGCTGTTCTCCATCGACAAGCCGGTATGGACCGGCACCGAGGTGGCCGCGGGACTCGGCGTCGCCCGCTCGACGGGCTACCGATACCTGCAGAGCCTGTCCAGCAATGGGTTCATCGAGGAAACCCCCGGCGGATTTCGGCTCGGCCCCAGGATCTTTCAACTCGCTCGCCTCGCCCGCGTCGGTCTCGGGCTGTCCGAGGCCGCGCTACCGGCGATGCGGACACTGGCCGCGCAGGTCGACGAAACGGTGCTACTGACCCGCCGATCCGGTCGCTCGGTGGTCTGCCTCGATCTCGTCGAGGCCCATCACACAGTTCGGCTCTCCTACGAACGCGGCCAGGTCCTGCCGATCAACGCGGGCGCCGCAGCAGAAGTCCTACTGGCCTGGACCGACCCCGACGAGGTCACCTCGGTACTGGAACAGGCACCGCTCGAACGATTTACGAGCAAGACTCTCACCGATCCCAAAGCGCTGCGCACACGACTGTCCCGTATCCGCAAAGCCGGAATAGCGGTGTCACAGGGCGAACTCGACCCCCACATCCTCGGCGTCGCCGCACCGGTACGAAATGCCGCGGGTTCAGTCTGCGCCGCGGTCAGCGTCGCCGCCCTCGCTGCCCGGGTTCCCCGCACCCGCCTACGCGAGGTCGAGTCCGCGGTGAAAGATGCGGCCGCAGCGATCTCACGCCAGCTCGAACTACGCGACTCCTGAAGATCAGGACGCACATACCGATATCCAGGAAGGAATTTCTACGATGGGCGGAATCAGTCACCCCATCGAAGAGGAGACCTGGATGACCGTGCTGCACGACTTCGACCCGAGGACCCGACTTGTCGCCACTGCTACGGGGGTGTGCGTCGTATGAAGAACGAACCTGCCCTTGAACAGATCCGCGACACGATTTCCGAGCTGCTGCGCACCGAGGAACTCACCACCCTGGCCGTCATCGATGCCGACTGATTTCCCTCGGCCGCAGCCATGCACATCGCCGGCGACGGGCTCATCGCCTACATTCACACATTCCAGTACAACCGCAAGCACACCCATCTGCAGGCCAATCCGAACGTCAGCTACGTCGTGAGCGAATTGCCCGATGACGGATACGCCGAGCGCCGTCTGACTCGCTCGTTGCAAATGCAGGGTCGCGCCAGCCTGGTCACCGACGCCGACGAGATCCAGCATGCTGTGCAATTGAGTCTTGCCCAATTCCCCTGGCTCGCCGACACTTCGATGTACACCAACGTCAAATTGCCCGACCAAGGCCAACAGGTCTTCTATCGCATCACCCCGACCAAGGCTTTGTGGGCAGATCACCAGGTCCGCATGCTCTGGCGCGTCCTGCTCGAGTTCAGCGAGGACGGACACGAGATCATCGACTCGCAGGACTACAACGCTGTCATGGGCCGCAAGCGCTGATCCCAGCTTCCGAGGTCGCGCTGACCGAGGCGTGCGGCTGCGGCACAGGCCGAGCACCAGCGTTTCCACGCTCATGCTCGACTTGTGCCCACCTATTTGCGTCGGCGACTCGGGGACTCTGTCCCGAACGCAAGCCGACCGCTGACAACTATCAGGCCACACAGATTCCGGCGACCGCGACAGGAACGATCGCTTGGCGCGTGCACGTGGATCCTGGAGGGTAACCACCTGTCACCGCGGCGAACCCGGGATCCTCCACCGCCTCGAGCAGCGCTGCGGCAGACTCCCACACGGCCAGATTGATCAATACGTTGCTACCGGCGGATCCACGGTAGAGATCCGCCCTGAGGAGTCCGGAGCGCTGCCTCATGAACTGCGTGGTCTCGCTCCAGGCAGCAATGGCAGTGTCTACCCCGCCCTGCGGGGCAATGACGATATCGAGCAGTGTGAATGGACCGTCGGTTGCGGCCAGCTGGGACTTGAAAGTCGATCCTGGACAGAGCTCGAAGAAATCGATCGTCGACACGCTGCCTGTAGCACTGCCGGTTGTGGAATCGAAGGAATAGCCCCAAGGTGCACCCGCACAGACCCCCGGCACGGACACCGGCCGAACGAGATGCGGATACGACGCGGACCCCTCCGGATACTGCGGGAGAAGTTGCTGGAATTCCGTGCTTGCGAAAGCGCGCGCGAGGCATTCGGCCGACTCCCATACTGCGACGTTCGTCAGCACCCGACTGCCACCGGTACCCCGGTACAGCTGCGCGGAAACAAGACCGGAGTGCTTCTTCATCACTTCCGAATCCCGTCGCCATACTTCGATCACCGCATCGATACCGTCCGGGGGCGCGACAAAAGTATTGACAATCATCACCGGCTGACCCCCTTCTTCGTTGAGTTGCCCCATGAATGGGGTTGCGCGGTCGAAGTCGTTCAGCGTGATCATCGAAGTCCTCGGTTCGTGTTCGAATACGGCGGCGGTGCGCGCACCCAATCGACAATTGTCCGACCGAGTCCCAATTTTCGGTACCGAGGTCCTGATTTGCAGGAACCATGTGGCGTGACATCGCGAGACAGAGCACCACGCGAAGGTATGACCCCGTGGCCGCATCGCAGATGCCCCGGTACGTTCAATCGAGGTAATTCTGCTCGGCCATGTCGGTCGTCGGGCGGTCGTGGCGATGGGTGGCATCGGCTTCGGCTCAGCGGATCCAGTTCCGCGACGCCTCGTGATGCACTCCGAGTTGCTCGGCGAGCTTCGGGATCGTCGGCTTGGGATCGGACTCTCGATACTGCCACTGATCGACTCCTTCCGGTCCTATCGGACTACGGGTTGGAGCGATGCGTGAAAGCGGGGAACCTCAACCTGTCTGGCTGCGCAACCCGGACCAATACCATTGGGTCATCGTTTCCACGGCTTGATGTTGTCGTCACGAGGACCTCGCTCAGGGCAGTCGACAGGTCGTCGAGCGACTGCTGCACCACCGCGAGGTAAAGGTCGAGCTTGTTTGAACAATGTTGATAGAGAACCGGTTCGGTGACTTTCGCAAGCGTGCCGACAGTGGTCATGGTCGCGCCGTGGTAGCCGTGGGCGGAGAAGGCCGTCCGCGATTTTGCCTTCGTAGAATGCGGTGTCCTCGACGGATTCTGGGGCAGCCAGGGCAATTTCAGCGGCGACGTGACACGGTGGAGGGACGCGGAATCGCAACGCAATGCAGAGCGAGGTGGGCTGTCTCGGCCTTCAACCCGTGACGGTTCATTCTGCCATTAGTTCGTAGCCGGACCAGTGAGGAAGCTCATCGAGTCGCGGACCGCGCTGACTGAACCGGCCAGCGGTTCATCAGAAGATCAACGGGCGCCCAGCCACTCACGGCGGCCAGAACCTGCTGGGCTGCTGCCGGGTGGCAGATGATTGGCTGATGCTGGTGCGCACGGAAGCTATGCCGCAGATCCGGCTGACCAGCACACCCACCGTCGCGCCACCGACGAGCACCCATGCCCATTGGGGTTTCAGCGGGTTGTTGCATGGTGCCGAGCAGAGCACGAGCAATACGAGGTTAGAGCGATCGTGGGCATCCGGCGTACCGGTCGATGCCGCATCGGCGGCGGCATCGACCGTCATCGGACACCGTTCAATGCGCTGGTGAGTGCCCGGACGACTTCCGCTGCGAGCACGGCCTGACCAGCCGAGGCTAGGTGAATCCGGTCCTCGCTCAACAGGTCTGGACGCTTGTTGATGGGATGGTCCCAGGTGTCGATCAGGAGAGCGCCGTGTTCGGTGGCCAGTTGTCGGGTGATGGCGTTGACACGGCTGACCCGCTCGGCGAAGTCGGGGATCCGCGGGACCACGAAGCGCTTGACGAGGGTGAACACGGTCAGTGTCGCGCCGGTGCTCGCCGCGATCCCGTACAGCTCGCGCAGGTCGTCCTCGATGCGTTCATACGACGGTTCAGGACGAAAGATGTCATTGGCACCGGATGGCAGGTGCAGCAGGTCGGGACCGAACTCGACGATGCGCTCCGCCTGGGTCGCAACCGCCTTGCGCGTCGTCGCGCCGATTTCGGCGGTGTTGAGGTAGGCGATCGAAGGGTTCACCAACTGCAGTACGCCTCGAACACGCTCGGGCCACGGCAAGGTCCGGTAGCCCGGGCTGGGGTCACTCGTACCCGCGGACAAGCTGTCGCCGATGGACGCGAAGCGCATCCACGGCGCACCGGTGAGCAGAGCCGCTGCCGTCTCGTCGGAAAGGCAGTAGGGGTCCGTCGACTCGGTGCGGACGGGAGCGTCGATCGATGAATCAGTGGTCATGCCATCCAGACTTCTCTGCCCGATACCTGGACACGAGTGTCTGATCGGCCATCATACGTATGATTTCAGACATGAATGTTGTAGCCTTGGCGATCTCCGACGGAGTGCCCCTCTACGAGCTGGCCGCGCCGTGCGCGATCTTTGGTGCCACGGCGCCGCGCGGCATCGACGACTGGTATGACCTTCGGGTTTGCAGTCCGCCCGGCGCACGCGTCGACCGCTGGTTCGCGGCGTCGACGCCCTACACCTACGACGATCTCGTCACCGCCGACCTGGTGGTTGTTCCGGCTTGTGCCGACCTGCGGCCGCCGGAACCACTGGTGGCCGCCGTGCGCGCCGCCTATGACCGGGGAGCACGAGTGATGTCGATTTGTACCGGCGCGTTCGTTCTGGCTGCCGCGGGGATTCTCGACGGCCGCCGCGCGACCACGCACTGGATGTACGCGGACACGCTGGTACAGCGATACCCAGCGGTGACGGTCGACCCCGGCGTGCTGTACGTCGACGAGGGCAGAGTCCTCACGTCGGCGGGCAAGGCGGCCGGTCACGACCTGTGCCTGCACGTCGTGCGAAGCGACTTCGGTGCCGCGGTCGCCAACAAGATCGCCCGGCTGCTGATCGTCCCACCGCATCGCGAGGGCGGCCAAGCGCAGTACATTTCCCACCAGGTTCCGCGGCGATCCGCAGACGGACTATCACCGGTCCTCGACTGGGCACTGGCACATCTGCACGAGCCGATCACCGTGGAAGACCTCGCCAACCGCGCACACCTCGGCACCCGCACGCTGCATCGACACTTCCAGACACGACTCGGCACCAACCCCCTCGCGTGGCTGCAGCAGCAACGGGTTCGACGCGCGCAGGAACTGCTGGAACGAACCGACTTACCGATCGACACCGTCGCTGCCGAGGTCGGCCTCGGCAGCGGGGCGGTACTGCGCCGGCACTTCCGGCAGGCAATCGACACCACCCCCGACGCCTATCGGCGAACGTTCTCCGCCGTGACGTCGGCACGTGCGACCGAGTCGGGCGCAGTTTCACTCACGCGGGATGCGTCCCCCGCCCGTTAACCTTTCGCCATGGTGGCGCAGCTACCGCTCCACACCCTCGCCCTGCTCGCGCAGTCGCCACGGTCACCCTAGAAGGCCGACGTTCAGGACGCCGTTGACGTTGATGATCGCGTCGGTGACCAGGTCGCCTTCATCGACGAAACAGCCCATCGGCATGATCCCGGCGTTGTTTCTCTCGCGTAAGTTGCGGCTCCACAAGCTGATCCCGGTCGGGGTGCAGTGGCGATCGCGCGGACGCCGTCCCATTTCATTTCCGCGCACCAGCCACCTGGCGGCTGTGGTGGCCGTCCGGGCTTGGCCAGCATCGGTGCTGGCACCGAGAGACCCACACGATCAGCCTATGCCCAGACCGTCACCTTCGGAATCGACGGAGTCACCTACGAAATCGACCTGTCCGATACCAATGCCACCACGTTGCGCGACACGTTCGACCAGTGGCTCCCTTACGCCCGCCGAATCAGCCGCTCCAAGACATCCACCGGTCGACTCGCCACGAAAATTCCTGCGAGCGCACCGATTCGACGCAACGATCTCGCTGACATTCGGGCATGGGCCAGCAAGAACGGTCACACAGTGTCGACCCGCGGACGGATCTCCACCGAAGTTATCGCCGCCTACGAGGCTGCGTCTGCGTAGAGCAGAAGGTTGGTCGGCACGAAGCTGTGTGATGTTCACCGTGATACTGACGTCCCCACCTGCGGAGACCCCCGTCAGCGACACCAGTCCCGACCATCCGCCAACGGCGAGCAGCCCTGCGGTGGTTCCCTGCGGTTCGGGTGACGCGACCGGGCCGGGTACTACCGGCGCGTCGACGGAGGTTCTGAACGCTGCGGACCACTTCCACCCACCCACTGTCGATGTCACCTTCTAACTCTTTTTCGGCCACCCGGACCAGCCCCGGTTGACGCGACCTCCCGATTTCGCAACGCCGCCGCAGACACCCTCTCCACATCCACACCCGCAATGGCCTCGTGCGCACGCACGACCGCGAGCTACGTCTGTGCAGCGGCCGGCAACCTCTGATCACTCTCGGCGCCTACGTGCTGTAAATCCTCGAGTAGCACAGCACACGGGCGGCCGAATCGAGTTGGCGCTCTGGCGATTCCATACTCGATGGACCAACATGGCTCGAAACCAGATCCTTCAGTTTCCGGTAGGCATCGGCCACCGCTTGACCAGCGGTATCGGACCCCCGCCACTGCGCCTACCGCGACCGCCGCAGCCACGACTCCAGGCACCGACCCCCAGACTCACCACACCCATGACCGGCGCAGCTCTGACATTCTGACCCCGAATGAGGCTGCTAGCGTAGACCATTCGGGAGGATGAAGGCCCCCGTCACTACTCTCGGCAGGACACGCATACAAGAGGTGGGAGGGGCTCGGACGAATTCGTCCGAGCCCCTCCCACCGTGTCAGCAGCCCAAATCAGCGGTCGCGCTGATGCGCTGCTTGGCGCGCCTCATCGATGTCGGCTTCAGCGCGTGCTTTCTCCGCAGCGGCTTCCTTGCTGGCAGCCTCGCGCTGGGACTCGGCCTTGTCCTGCTGGGCCTGACCCTCTTCTTTGAGGTTGTCGTCGCCGGTAAGCGCACCAGCGGCTTCTTTGGCCTTGCCTTTGACGTCTTCGACGACGCCTTCGACGCCTTCGCGAACTCCGTTACCGTGCTCGGGCATAGTTTGACCTCTCGTCGCAAGGATGAACTGTCGTTTCCGGCATACCCCGACTCCTCCGAACCAACCAGCGTCGAATTCGGCCGCACGCTTCGCGTGATGGGCGCCGTCGGTCGTTACCCCGCGGTCGCGCCTTCTCGATGTCCGGTCATGGGCGCGGGCGGTCACTGCGTATCCGAGGAGCGCTGCCACGAGCCGCGCACCACCTCAGGACCACCACGGCCGCTGAGCTCGGCCTCGACATGTACGGCCTCGACCTCCAAGAAAGCTGGTGTAGGCGTGGACGCGCACGAGCACGGCGTCGCAGAGGTCGAGGGGGCGTGGACCGATCGAGCCTACGGGTGCCGAGCCTGGCTCGGGCCCCGCCACCGAAGTCAACAACACCATCGAGCACACAGCCGAACAGTGTCAGATCAGCGGACCGTGGCCGCAAGAGTGAACGTGTTGCGCAGTCCAGAAAGACAGACCTATCTACCCGCCGCTGCCAAGTAGAGCTTCTCGACCGCTGGCGTAGATGAAGCTGCGGGCGAATCGGCTCAGGACTACCATTTGTTGACGTGCAGTACTGTGTCGAGCGGGGCGCGTTTGGCGAGCTTGAAGTCGGTGCCCTTCGTGTAGGCAACAGGCAAGAGCACGCCCTGCCGAATACTCGGGGGAACTCCCAGCGCCTCGGCGACCTCTCGTTCGTACTCCAGATGCAGTGAGGTCCACGCAGACCCGAGGCCGCGCTCACGCAGTGCGAGCGCGAAGCTCCAGGCGGCGGGGAGCAGCGAACCCCACAGACCGGCCTGGTTCCCCTCCGGCATCTGCCCACCCGGAACGTGGATCGCACCGATCACCAGCACCGGTACCTGCTCCATCACCTCCGCCAGATAGGTCGCACTCGAAGCCACCTTCTCCGCGGTATCGGTGTCCTTCGGCGGCTTCGCCTGCCGCACGGCCGCACCCGCCGCAGCGTAGGCGGTGTAGGACTTGCGGTAGTACTCCGCCACGATCTTCTTGGGCTCGGGATCGGTCAGCACGATCCAATGCCAGCCTTGCAGGTTACTGCCCGACGGCGCCTGGAGCGCCACCTCCAATGCGTCGGTGACCACCTCCAGCGGCACCGGCCGATCCAGGTCGAGACGTTTGCGCACCGACCGGGTCGTGGTCAGTACCTCGTCAGCGGACAGGTCGAGATGCGGGAACTCGACAGTCATACGTTCTCCCATCTTGCGCTCGGTATCAGGATCGCCCCGTCATGTAGTCGACGGGGCGTATATCAAAGTATGCGAAGATCCCGTCACGGGCCTCGCCATGCCCCAGCACACCACGAATCCGACTGCCCATCCGGTCGCGGGCTCGGCGATCCGGCTGTTATCAGAAATGCGGCCCGAGGGGCAGAGAATGAGCGTGCCCCGCGATCCCCGCTCCCACCCTGCCGGCCCTGCCACGAAGAAATCGCTGTTCACCGATGCGATCGGCTCCGCAGGCCAGATCTTGCCCACGACCGCGGCGCGCTCGGGGATCGCGCTAGTGATTTCTCGATTGATTGCGACCGCCTGTAACGGGAAACCGTGAACAACAACGATATCCGGCAACCGGAGTTCACTGGTGGCCTGTCGCGGTTCTCGCTGGTCGGCGATGCCGCACGATCGCAGGAGGTGTTGCATTGTCTGTCGACCAACGCGACGGGGATGTCGCGACAGGCGCTGACAGCTCCGTCGTCGCGCATCACAGCGAGGCCGAGGCCGCCGAACGATTCGCTGTCCGCAGTGCCGCGGCGTTACTCGGCGCTATGGGCATCGGTATCGGGTTCGGGGTGCTCACCGCACTGGTCCGGACGCGGTGGGAACCGATGCAGACCGCGGATCAAACGGTCACCGACCACCTGGTCGCCGTGGTGGCGGATAACAAGGCCCTGCAAAGCATAGTCACCGGCATCACCGAACTCGGAGCGACCAGCACGCTGGTTGTGGTGCTGACCGTCGCCACCATCTGGCTGCTGCTGCGTCGTCTCCCCCGACTTGCCGTCTACGTGGTGCTCACCGCCGCGGGCGGCCTGATCCTCAACCCGGTCGTCAAAGAGCTTGTCGCACGGTTACGTCCGGTGGTGGACGAGCCCGTCTACACCACGGACGGTTGGAGCTTTCCCAGCGGACACGCGATGAGTTCACTGGTGTGTTACGGCGTTGTGCTGCTGGTCTTCACGCCCACCTGGCAGGCGGGCGCACGCCGCGCGGCGACGGTGTTCGCGGTGGGGATCGTGATCGCCATCGGGGTGAGCCGGATAGCGCTCGGCGCGCACTACCTCACCGACGTCCTCGGCGGCTGGTTGCTCGGCACATTGTGGCTCGTACTGGCAACTGTCGCCTTTCACCGATGGCGTCGCGACGCCCGGATCGACAGCACCGGCCCCCTTCCCGGCGACGTCGCCCCGGCCGAGGAAGACGACTTGCGACCGGTCCCGGTTCAGCATCCGCCCGCGCTGCCGCACCCATGGCAAGGGATCGGCGAGCTCGCGGTCGCGTGGGTCCTGCTTGTCGGTGGGCTGGTGGGAATCGGCATGCTGGTGCGCACCTTGGACACCGACACCGCTGTCCTGGGGTGGGATCACCGCGTCGTGGCGATGCTCGCCGAGCACCGTAATTCCACGCTCACGTCGATCCTCGATGTGTTCGGCGAGATCGGAAATACCATCGCGATCATCACGGTCGCTCTGATCGTCGCCGCACTCGCGGTGGGCATCGCGCGGAGCTGGCGACCGGTATTGTTCCTCGGCACGGCGCTGCTGGGCGAGATCACGCTATTCCTCACCACCGCTGCGATCGTCGACCGGGACCGGCCCCGGGTCGCACACCTCAATCCCGACCTTCCCCCCACGGCCAGTTTCCCTTCCGGGCACGTCGCCGCCGCACTGACGCTCTACGCCGGCACCGCCGCGCTGGTATGGGCCACCACACGCCGATGGCAGTACCGGGTCTTCGCAGCCGCGGCACTCCTGATTCCGGCGCTGGTAGCGGCGCAGCGACTCTATGCCGGAGCCCACCACCCCACCGACATCATCGGCTCGATCCTGCTGTCCTCGGTATGGACCGCGATCGTCTGGTGGGTCGTGCGACCCGTCTCGACCGGCGATCGGTCGGCACTCCCCCAGGCTCGGCCTGCCCGGCGCAGTTCATCCGCGAGCTGATCGTCGGCCGAATCGACCAGGGCCACCCCGACCAGCGCACGGTGACGCTGACGATGCTCTCGCGCCTGCACGACCTGCTGTCGCTGTTCACCCGCGACGGCCTGTCCAAGCTGGTGGAAGAATGCACCTACCCGCTGACCGGGCGCCGCTGCGTCGGCCGAATCTACAGCGACTACGCAATATTGGAACTCGGCGCCGCACAGGTCCGTGTCCGCGCGACCTACGGTATCTCGCTCGACGAATTACGGATCAGAACGGGAATACACTTCGCACACTGAGCACTGAGCACTTCAACCGAAACGTCAACCTCCTGATACGCGAGGCCATTACCAGCTGGCCTCGAGACTCGATCAGGTCTGCGCCACCACGGGTTCGACACCGTGTCGATCTCCGGTAGTGGGATGCTCGATGGATGAGTGTGCAGAACTTCCGGGACGTGGCCACAACCCGCTTGCGCGGGTTCGATGTTCGAGCCGTGGCGGATGTACCGGGGATGCGGCGCGCGACAGTGGTGCTGTGTGTGCTCGAACATGACGGACAGCCCTGCGTGATCGTGATCAAACGCGCCTACCGCGGCCGCAACGCCGGGCAATGGGGACTGCCCGGCGGGCGGGTCGACGGCGACGAGACCACTGTCGCAGCCGGCCTGCGCGAATTGCAGGAGGAGATCGGCCTCGATGCCTCCCCCGCAGAGGTGCTCGGCCGGCTGGACGATTTCCCCGCGGCCTCCGGTTTCGCGATCACGCCGATCGTAGTGGCGCTCGACAACCCCGGCGCCCTCTCTCCCAACCATGAGGTGCACCAGGTGCATTTCGTTGCTCTCGATCGGCTCGCCGCCGACGGGGTTCCATACTGGGCCGATCAACCGGATGGAACCCGCCTGCTGCAGATGCGACTCGGCGATGCCATGACCATCCACGCTCCGACCGGAGCGATGCTGCTGCAGTTCCGTGATGTCGTGCTCCTCGGTCAAGAGACCAGGGTCGCGGACCTGCTGCAGCCCGTTTGGACACATAGGTAGCCGGCGACGACGGATTCCACATCGGCAGGTTTCAATGAGGTCGAAGACCGGGTTGTCTGCTTGACAAGTGAGTTTCGGTGGCAGTCAGGCGGTCTCGACCATCTTTCGGAACGGCGGCGTCGGTCGAGCCTTCCAGCCCGTCGGTTGGTCAGCGCACGTTCGATTCCACTCTGACCACCGGTAAGAGAGGGCTATCGGAGGTCAGGCCGCCGGTCGACCCCCGGCGTATGGATCGATTTGCCGATCTTTCTGTCGGGCCCCTCCTAGACCCCCCAGAGAATCAACCCGAGTACCGCCCAGAAGTGGGCGCAATACGCCCAAGCCAGCTGGGCCGAATACCTTGCCGATTTCCCAAGATGACCGCCAATCTCTCACTCGACTTGGCGGACGGCCCATTGCCGGATACCGCCTGTCTTACAGCGCTTTCAGTTCCTCGGTGACAGCGAGATCGCCAGCGCCGAGTCATCTCGCCATCGACTCTCACGCTACGGCGACCGAGATCTGAACTCTGTTCTGCACACCGTTGCGATGATCCAGATCCGGATGACCGGCAGCCCCGGCCGCACCTACTACGACAAGAAGATCAGCGAAGGGAAGGCACCGAAAGAAGCCAAACGCTGCTTGAAACGACGCCTCGCCGATCGCTGTTGGCGAACCATGATCCGAGACGAAAGACAGGCAGCCCCGACCAACACTCACCCACCACGCCGATGCCGCTTGACAAATCCAGAGGTATCACGGGTTGGGGGCCGCTTCTTCCTAGTGGAAGATGGTCGTCATCATGCCGAAGCGTTATCCCCCCGAGGTTCGTGAGAAGGCCGTTCGCCTGGTCTTGGAGCGTCTGGATGAGTTCGAGTCCCCGTATGCCGCGGCCAGGGCAGCCTGAGTGGCTGGTGTGGTCATGATTGCTTCGTATTCGATCGGGGTCAATCTGCCGGGTCTGGCTTGGCGGCGGCGGCGGTGGTAGGTCCGTTCGATCCAGGTCACGATCGCGATCCTGAGCTCGTTGCGGGTGGCCCAAGCCTGGCGGTCGAGGACGTTCTTCTGCAGCAAAGCGAAGAGCCCAAGGCGCGAAAGAACTTCCGGGACCGAAACTACGACCGCTGTCGCTGTCAACAATGCAGCCGGCGACCTGCTCACCGGCCGCGCTGCGCCTGGCCGCAGCCGATGCCAGAGCATCGACCGCCAGGCGTGCCTTCATCCGCGAATCGATCGATCCGCACGCGGTCCGCGCCGCCATCGACTCACCGACGACAGCCTCGCGACCCACGATGTGAAGTCGCGTCCCATTCCATTGCCCATGGACGACGGCGCCGCAGCTGACGACCCACCCTTCGGGCACGAATACTCCACTCCGCGCCCGTGCAATCGCGCGCCAGAATCGAAACCGCTGTCGCAGAAGGCAATCGATGTCGTATCACTGCCGAACGCTCGGCGATCGAGTTGGCTCGGTACCACCGGGTGAGGCACGCGACGCTGCCGGGTACTGGTGGAACAGCAGCGGGTACCGCTCGACCACGAGGGTGGTGACATATCGGGGCTGGCTACGAAGCGCCCTACGATCCGTGGGCGGCCGACCGGCGCACATCGAAGCAGAAGGCGATGACTTCTTCGGTCGGGCCCGGTCGACGCTGGTATATGTGTCGGGCTATCCGGGCGCCGCGACGGACAACCGGCCACGACCCGGACAGGGCTTCCACGTGATGGATTCCCGGATGGGCGCTACCTGGTCACCGAACGAGGCTCTGTGATCGAGGCGCGACCGGGTGATACCGGCGATGCACGAGGGTCGTTGGTGCGGTTGATGAAATCGGCCATCGCGATCTATCGCGAGGACAACGAACCCGCCTACCGATAGACATGCATCGGCCCCTGCCCTGAGTTGCGGCAGGGGTCGATGGTGTTACTGGGCTGGGGTTCGGTGCGCCTGTTCGACGAATTGATTGGTGTAGGTGGCTTCGAGGTCGATGCGGTCTTGGACAGGGGCCACGTTGCGGGAGTATTGGCCCAGGATGCGCAGGACATTCTGGGCGCCTTCGGGTTTCATCAGGCCGTCGCCATTGAACATGCCGATCGAGTCGCGGATGGATTTGGCGTAGAGGGCGGGGTCGCTGCCGGCGTATTGGGACGGCATCTTCGCGGCGATCTCGCCGGGATTGTGGGTGTCGATCCATCGCAGGGTCTGAACGAAGGCGTTGGCCAGTTTCTGGACGATCTCCGGGTGGGCGGAGACGGTGTCGCACTTCATGTACAGCGACGAGGCAGGGTACAGGCCGCCGAGTGCGGCGCGGGTGCCTTCCTCGTTGCGCATGTCGGTGAGGATCTTCGCGTCGCCGGACTGGACCATTTTCGCCACGGTGGGGTCGGTGGTCATGCCCGCGTCGATGCCGTCGTGGTTCATGCCCGCGATGAAGGTCTGTCCCGCACCGACTTTCACCCGGGTGTAGTCGGAGGTGCTCAGGCCCTCCTGACCGGCCAGTGCCTGGGTGAGGAAGTCGGTCGACGAGCCCAGCGAGGTGACGCCGAGGTTGCGGCCGCGGAAGTCGGCGGGCGAGCGGATAGTGTCGGCGTCGGCGGTGGAGACCAATTCCACTTCGCCTGGTACGTCGGCGAATTGGACGACGGTTCGCAGGCACTGGTCCTTGGCCTGTAGGTCGATGGTGTGGTCGTAGAAGCCGACTACGGCTTGGACGTCGCCGGTGAGCAGCGCGGTTTCGGCGCTGGCGCCGGACTGTTCGCCGAGCAGCTTCACGTCGATGTCGTTGGCCTCGAACGCGCCGAGCTGCTGGGCGAGCATCGCGGGCAGGTAGATCACCTTCTCCAGACCGCCGACCATGATGGTGATCTGGGGCCTGCCGTCGGCCATCGGGATGGACCGTGAATCGCGGCAGCCGGTGGCCAGCAGCAGCGAACTGATCGCGAGCAGGGCCAGGGCGAAGGGTTTGCGGTATCTCATCGTCTACACCCCGTGACCCGACTGTGCCTGCGAGGGACGCCATTTCAGGAGGCGCCCTTCCGCGAAGCCGATCAGCGATTCCGCGATCAGGGCGACCACGGTGATGATGATCATGCCCGCGTAGATGCCTGCCGCGTCGAAGGTGCCCTGCGCATTGGAAATCAGCAGACCCAAACCCTTACTGGCACCGGCATATTCACCGACCACCGCGCCGATCAGGGCGAAGCCGAAGGCGGTGTGCAGGCTGGACAGGATCCAGGTCGTGGCGCTGGGCAGCACGATGGAGCCGAGGATCTGGCGTTTACTGGCACCCAGGATGCGGGCGTTGTTGATGACATTGCCGTCGACCTCCCTGGCACCGGTGAAGGCATTGAAGAACACGGCGAAGAACACCAGTACCACCACGGTCGCGACCTTGGAACTCAGGCCGAGGCCGAACCAGATGATGAACAGCGAGGCCAGCACGATGCGGGGAACGGCGTTGAGCGCCTTGATGAACGGGGCGAGCACGTCGGCCCAGTAGCGGCTGCGACCGAGCAAAGTGCCCAGCACTACGCCGGCGACGGTGCCGATCACGAAACCGAGCACGGCTTCCTGCACGGTGGTGAAGATCTGCAACCAGATCGACCCGAACTGCGTTCCCTCGGTGAACCATTCGACCAGCCGATCCCAGATCAGGGAGGGCTTGGAGTAGAAGAACGGGTCGATCCAGACGCTGGCGACCAGCTCCCACGAACCCAGCCACAGCACGATCAGCGCGGCCCGCAGACCCCACACGCGCAGCTTGGACTTGCGGGTCTTGGCCTTCACCCGGGCCAGGATCTGCTCCTCGGATTCAGCCTCGACCTCCGGCGCCGTCGCGGCGATCTTGGTCATCGTCTCAAGCGACACGGGTCGCTCCCTTCGTGCGAGCCGCCTCGACCTGATCGCGCAGCGTTTCCCAGATTTCCTTGTAGAGGTCGCGGAATTCCTCGGTGAGACGCACCTCTTCCACATTGCGCGGCCGTTCGAGGGTGACGCGGAAATCACCGCAGACGGTCGCGGGGCTCGCGGTCATCACCACGACCCGGTCGGCCAGGGCGATTGCCTCCTCGAGGTCGTGGGTCACGAAGATCACGGCGGCATCGGTGCCTGCCCACACGCGCAGCAGTTCGTCCTGCATGAGCTGGCGGGTCTGCACGTCGAGCGCGCTGAAGGGCTCGTCCATGAGCATGATCTCGGGTTCGTTCACCAGGGTCTGGGCCAGTGCGACGCGCTTGCGCATACCGCCGGAGAGCTGGTGCGGGTAGTAGTCCTCGAACCCCGCCAGCCCGACGATGCGCACCCATTCGGCGGCCTTCGCCTTCGCCTGTGCCTTCGACACGCCACGGAAGCGCGGGCCGAGCGCGACATTGTCGAGCACGCTGCGCCACGGCAGCACGGCATCCTGCTGGAACATGTAACCGATGCCTTCGGGGATGCCGTCAACATCCTTGCCGTGCACCAGCGTGCGCCCCGCCGAGGTGGGCTCGAGGCCCGACACCAGCGAGAGGGTGGTGGACTTGCCACAGCCGGTCGGGCCGACCACCGCGACGAATTCGCCGGGGGCAACGGTGAAATCGATGTTCTTCACCGCGGTGTGGATGCCACCGTCGGTTCCGGGAAAGCGCTTCGTCGCGCCCCGGAGTTCGATGAGTGGATTGCTCATTGCTGCTCCTGTGTCCGGCGCCGCTGGATGTGATGTGCGGCCGCTGTCGAACGGTAAGTGTTATGGGTCACAGGGGGCGCGCTTGTGCGCACAACCAGCGCAAGCGGCGATACAGACGTTGTGCGCATTGTGCTCACAGCCACCGGAGGTGCCTACACTGAGCCGGTGAGGCTGTTCCCCCGTGGCGTCCGGCTGCGGACGCAGATCGTCTTGCTGCAGGTCGCGCTGGTGGCGTTGATCCTGGGGCTGGCGTTCGGGGTGTTCGCCTATCTGAGCGATCAGCGGCTGTCGGCCGAGTACGGGCAGCGGGCGTTGGCCATCGCGCGCACGGTCGCCAGCGATCCGGTGGTGCGCGGCGAGGTCGCCCGGTACGCGGCGCTCGAGCCTGGGCCGTTGCTCCGCGCGGAGCTCGCGAGCGGGGAACTCGAGCAGACGGCCGAGGCGGCGCGGCTGCGAACCGGGGCGCTGTTCGTGGTGATCACCGATGACGCGGGGTTGCGGTTGGCGCATCCCGACCCGGCGCGGCTGGGTCAGAAGGTGAGCACAGATCCCTCGGAGGCACTGGCAGGGCGCGAGGTGGTGATTCGCGAGCACGGCACACTCGGCGACTCGGTGCGGGCGAAAGTGCCGGTGCGCGAACCCGGTTCGGATCGGGTGGTGGGCGAGGTAAGTGTCGGGATCTCCACCGAGGCGGTGAGCGATCAGCTGGTGAGCGACCTGCGCCGGGCCGCCGTCCTGGTGATGGGCGCGCTGTTCGCCGGGATCGTGGGGTCGGTGTTGCTGGCGCGGCGGTGGCACGGGTTGACGCTGGGCCTGCAGCCCGCCGAGCTGGCCGAATTGGTGCGCGAACAGGATGTGGTGCTGCACGGGATCGGAGTGGGGGTGGTCGCGGTCGATGACAGGTGGCGCACGACGGTGATCAATGACGAGGCGCGCGCCCTGCTCGGAATCGACGGGAAGAGTGGACGTTCGGTGGATTCGATCGGTCTCACGCCGCGCGTGCTCGAGGCGTTTCGCAGCGCCGACGGGCAGCCGGTGCAGGCAGCGGTCGGCGATCGGATCGTCGTGGTCACCGCCAGGATGGTCACCCGTGAGGGGCGGGCGCTGGGGGCGGTGCTCGATGTGCGCGATCGGACCGATGTGGAGTCGCTGACCCGGCAGCTGGACGCGGTGCGGTCGATGAGCACGGTGTTACGGGCACAGCGCCACGAGTTCGCCAATCGATTGCACCTGCTCAGCGGGTTGCTGCACGGCGATCGGCCCAGCGAGGCCGCGAAATACATCGACGAGCTGCTCGGGTCGGGGCCGCTCGGTGCGGCGATGCCGGGGATCGATGCGGTGCGCGATCCCTATCTGCAAGCGTTTCTCGCCGCCAAGGCTGCTCATGCCAGGGAGAACGGGGTGTCGTTGCGACTGGGGCCGAGCACCTGGGTGGACGCGAATCTTGTTGCGCCGGTGGATGTGACGACAGTGCTGGGCAATCTGCTCGACAATGCCGTCGATGCCGTGCGCGGCGTCGACCCTGCCGCCACGGGGTCGGACGTGCCCGCCGAGTTCGACGCCCGCATCTGCGATGATTCCGTGGCGAACGGTCCTGGCGCGCAGGCCGGTGCGCTCGTCGAGGTCGAGTTGGTCCAGGAGGGATCCAGCCTGCACATCACCGTCGCCGACAGCGGCCCGGGAATCGGACCGGAGTTGGTGGATTCGCTGTTCGCCGAAGGGGTTTCGACGAAATACGGTGGCAGGGTGCCTGGAGGTCGCGGGGTGGGGTTGGCGTTGTCACGGCAAGTCGCTCGGGCGCTCGGCGGCGACGTGTGGCTGGCCTCGGCCGGCGCCGCCGGTGGACAACTGAGCGGGGCGGAGTTCATCGCGCGCCTACCCGGCGTGCTCAGCGAGGGAGAAGTGGCGTGAACCGGCCCGATTTCACCGTGCTCGTGGTCGATGACGACTTCCGGGTGGCGAACATGCATGCCGGAATCGTCGGCGCGTTACCCGGATTCGCCGTCGGCGCGGTCGTCAACACCGTAGCCGCCGCCCGTCAGGCACTCGCCACGACCGCCATCGATCTCGCCTTGGTCGACGTCTATCTGCCGGATGGTTCTGGCATCGACCTGGTACGCGAATTGCACTGCGACGCGATGATGCTCACCGCTGCCACCGAATCGACCACGGTCCGCGCCGCCTCGACGGCGGGAGCGCTGGCGTATCTGGTGAAACCGTTCGATCACACCGTCCTCGCCGCCCGCCTAGCCGGCTACGCCCGTTACCGCAGAATCCTCGCCGCCCCCGAGGTGAGCGCACGCGACGTCGACGCGGCGCTCGAAGCGCTGCGACCCGTCCCTGCCACCCCGGACCGGGGATCCGCCACCGCGTCACCCACCAGGGAACTCGTACTCCGAGCGGCGCACGGGGCCACCGCCCCGATGTCGGCGGGCGAGGTCGCCACCGCCATCGGAATCTCGCGGGCCACCGCCCAGCGCTACCTCGCCGCCCTCGTCACCACCGGCGATCTACGCATGCAACTCCGCTACGGCACCACTGGCCGCCCCGAACAGGAATACTCCCCTACCCGCCGCACGCCCTGAGTGAGGCGACTCGCGCCGACACCGAGAACCCGCTGCGTGCCGAGAGGTGCGGCGGCACAAAATCAGTCGACCCGACCGTTGCTCGACAACTAGCGTTGATCTTCGCCATCACGCCGCCGTCGAAACGTCATACCGTGCTCGAAGCCGAAGCGATCGCCGCCAACCGCGCGAATTGGGACGACCGGGCCAACGTGCACGCTCCGCATTTCTGCTGGTGGACGTGCCACGATCGCTGCGCTATGTCCGACACCGGTGCCCGAGAATGCTGTTCCGAAGTCCTCGGCGCATAGTCGTTCGGCGGCGGCTGCCGCCTCGATACCTAGTGGGGTGAGGAACGCGGAGGGATCGATTTCGGGGTATTCGGCGCGCACTCCCGCCACGATATAGCTCATGAATGTGGTCAGGCAGGTGAGCGGGAGTGGGGGCAGCTCGGGACGGGCGAGGCCCAGCAGGTTCTCGATGTTCGACGGTGGTGCGGTGGCGACTGCGTCCCGGAAGTCGAGTTCGGGTGTGTACCGCGTTGCAATGTTCGCGGTAGCGAGAGCTGCTCGGCCACCTTGGGACTGGCCGACGACAGCCCAGCGCGTGGAGAGTTCGGGTGTCACCTGCCGGACCGCGCGGACGGAGTCGACGACGACGTTGCCTTCACTGCGGGCGTCGAGGTAGGCGTGGACTCCGGGGGTGCCGAGGCCGATGTAGTCGGTGGCTACGACGGCGTATCCGTTATCGATCCAGCTCGTCAGGAACATGGGGTTGCGGGCGAACAGTCCCGTCACGGACGGTGCGCAGGTGTCCGCGACGCCGGTGGTGCCGTGCGCCCAGGCGATGATCGGCCAGCAACCGGCAGGTGCGGCACCCGTCGGGACAAATGCGACGGCGGACGACTCCGCGTCGACGCCCCGGGACGTGCGCGTCGCGTAGGTGGATTCGGTACCCGATGCCGCCCCTCCACCCACTTCTCCTTCGGGTAGGCACCGGAGTCGATCACCGTGCCGACAGCGGGCTGGGCATGGGCTACCACCGTTCCGCTCTTCATCGTCAACGCCGCAAGAACAACGACTCGAAGCCTCGAGACTCTCCCCGATCCTAGATCGTTTGCGCCCTCGGCCAGGTGCCGCGGGCGATGCAGTCCGAATCCGTCAGCGAGGAGCTATCGAACCCAGGAGTCCGGTACTCCAGATCGCCGAGTTGTCCGAGCCTGCGGGGTCGTCGACCGGAACCAACCCGTTGAGCGTCACCTGTCCGCCGGTGAGGCCACGTCCGAAGTCGGGTAGCAACGTAAAGCCACACGACTGTTGGCGACTCCCCACCAGTCCTGTGACATCCTGCTGTCGGCACTGGCCGTCGGACGAGACCGTCAGCGGCGGGGAAACGCCCTCGATCGTGATGTCGAGGCGTGCAGCGAAGTCGGGTTCGGCGGGATTGCCGTAGCAGATGCTCGAGTGCGCGGCGACGGCGCCGGACGGCTCGCCCGTGACCGCACCCGTTGCCGGATCGGTGGACACGGAATGGATCTCGGTGGTGCGGACCCCGCCCGGGCACGCGGACGTTCGACCGAGGGAACGCGAATTGACCTCGCGGCCGACCGAATACTTGACCGAACCGGTCGGCTGTGGCTTCCCCGGTGCCGGGTCTGCGACCGGCGCGGTACCCGCGCCCATCGAGTAGACCGTCCACAGGGACCCCGTGCGGCCGTTGGGCAGCCGTGCCGGGTTTGCTACAGAGTTGCTGGTTGCTACTCCGCCGGTGACTCCGGTCGAGTTGGGGTCGACTGCCAGTACGCAGTCGACCCCAACTCGACCGGGTTCGCCGATGTAGAACTCGAGTCCACATGGGCCACTCATGGTCAAGTCGCCCAAGCCCGGGGCGGTCAATTTCCCCCACTGGTCGAGAAAGGCGCGACCGTCGATGGTCGGACCGTCGCAGACGTAGATGGGTCCGACGTCGCGTGCCGTCGGGTCGGTGAGGAAGCCGGTCTCGTCGTTGTTGGTGAAGGTGTATATTCGCGCGTCGAGCCGCTCGAGGACCGCGATCGAACGTGGGCTACCGAAGTACGAGTTGCACTGGGCGTTGTCGGTCGAGGAGGGGCGGAGGCCACTGTCCACGGTGCGGTACACGTGGAACGATCCAGGTCCGTCGGAGATGGTCCCGGGAACTGTGGCGGGTGCGGGTGCGATCGGGTTCGGATCGGCGCTCACTGTCCCGGTTGCGACAAGCGTCAGCGCCGCGGCGGCGGCAGCGAGCACGGTGAACGACCTTCCCGGCACGGGCGCTTCTCTCTTCTCTCGGGTTACGACAAGTTTCCGATTGAACCGTGACAGATACTTTCCGTTCAGGCGCCATTTGATAGATGCCATAGGGAACGTCGAATTCCACTGTGCGATTGGACAACTTATGGTCGATCGGACGAACTGTTTTGGTGAGCAGCGGGTTTCCGCGGACTGGAATGACTGTTACCTTCTGACGAATGTCGACAATGAGTTCCACGAAGGCGGCACGCACCGCAGCGGTTGCGCTGGCGGTGGTTGCCACTGCGGTGGGGTCGTGGGGCGCGCTCGGCGGCGGCATCTCGGCGGCGGCACCCGAAGGCACGACGCCACTCGAGTACGGGCAGACACGCGACGTCGCGTCCGTTCCCGGGCCTGGTCAGCCCGAAGGTATTGCCGTCGATCCACAGGACGGCAGTGTGTGGGCGGGGTCCAACAGGCCGTATTCGTCTGGAACACTGTGGCATTGGGATTCGGCGGGCACACTGATCGATACAGTATCGCTCGCAGGGCATGTTCCGGCGGAACACGGAATCAACGGAGTCACTCTCGATGGTGACGGACGCATCTACGCCCTGGATTACTCGGGGTCACGCGCTGTTCGAGTCGATCCCGCCACGGGCGATCAGTCCGTCTACGCAACGTTCGCGGACCTCCCACCGTGTGGCGGAGCGCCGTCGCAGCCCTGCGAACCGTCCATCGTAGACCGGCCTGCTTGGCCGAACTGGGCGACGTTCGACGAGGCAGGCAATCTGTACGTCTCGGACCTGAACCAGGCCACCATCTGGGTCGTGCCGCCAGGGGGCGGTGCGGCACAGATCTGGTACCAGAACCCGGACTTCGCGTCGATCTACAGCGTCAACGGCATGCAATTCGATGCGGCCGGTCGCTTGACCTTCGTCGTAACACTCTCTCTCGCAGCGGATATCGAGATGATTGCTCGTGGTTCGATCTACAACATCGCCGTCGAACCCGACGGATCACCCGGCGAGCTCCGTCGGATAGCGGTCACCGGATTGGGCGACGGGCTGGCAATAGGCTCGAGCGGCCGCATCTATCTGGGCAGCTCGAGCCCGCTCGACAATTCGGTTCAGGTGATCGATCCGAACCTCGGCGTGATGACGGATTCGATCCCGCACCTTCCTGAGCGCTACGCCCGATCCATTCCTTACGCGACCCCGGCGTCACTGGGTTTTCGCGGCACCTCGCTGATCCTGAGCAACCACGGGCTGTTTGCGCTCGATCCGCGCCAGTACGCGATCCTCGAACTCGGTGTCGGCGAGACAGGACTTGCGCTCAACTACCCCCGCGGGCTCGCGTAGGCGTCGGCGGGCCAGTTCTCGGCGAAACCGCACAACGTCTTCACGCTGTACCTCGGGGTTGCCGTGATGGTCGAGCTCGTCGGACTCACCCCGCTGGTATCGCATCGGCTCCGGTTCGGAGCGGTCGCAGGTCTGGCCGGTGCAACCGCGGACCTGTGGCTCGAATCGCTGTGGGTCGACGTGATATTCGTCTACCCGTGGCCGACGTCGATGTGGGCAGAGACTCGGGCGATGGCCCCGTGCCGGTCGGTGTGGTGTGCGGCCTGACGGCCAGTCTGTTCGCGCGGGCGCGTTCACCAAACCCTCTGCATCACAGACGCGCCAGAGCTAGCTGTCGGTCGCCTTCTGGTCGAATTGGATCACCTTGGCGTCGGGATCCGGCGACGCGCCGAACACATCGAGGACCCGGTTGCTGTGCTTGGCGGCGATTCGGTAGTAGCCGTGGCCCGCCGGGCCGAGCCGGAAACGCTGGTTGTTTCCATTGGTCCGGTCCCACTGCTGCACCCTGGCGCCGACGGCCGTGGATCCGCACGTGACGTCGAGCAAACGCGACGGGTTCCGGGCCCCTGCGGGGACCTTCAGCCCGAGTGGCGAACCCTACCGATGGCCCGGACGTTGCGAACCTCCGGCTGACGGAGAACAACAGAGCGGTTCTCTGGGAGGTATGCGCCCGTCACGACGCGGGCGCGGTGCGGTAGATAGCTCCGTAGCAACGCTCAACTGTCGGTCCAGCGGCGTCGGATGGGGCGCTCGCCCAAGCCTCCTGTGCGGTAGGACCGACGGTGCGTGCCAGGTCGGCCGGGTCTCAGAAAACAGTTTCTCGCTGCCAGCGTGGGGTAACCGCGCAAATGGTGCATGCCCGCGCCGACCCGATGCTGTCAACGCCGAAGGGACGAGATCGCATGAGCACATCCGACACCACGACCTTGCTGACGCAACTACGCACGGTCCTTGCATTGACTAATACCGAAATCCAGATCGCTGAAACCCGGATCGCCCAGGCCCGCACCGACGCGGTGCGCCGGGAGTTGGCCGAAAACGCCGACAACGCCCGCGTCCGCGCCGAAGCCATCGAGGCCGCCATCCGCGATCGGGGCAGTGTGCCGGAGGTCGTCGGTCCCTTCCTCGGCCGCGCCGCCGCCGCGGTCAAGGCGATGGTCGAACAGGCCCAGCCCTTCGATGAAGCCCTGCTCGGTGACCTCACCCTCGAACACCAGTTGCTCGACCGCGCCCGCTACATCAAGGCACTCGCCACCACCGCCCAGTTACCCGATGTAGTGGCGTTGGCGGATCGGTTGATCACTGCGCATTCCGCGACCGTGGACTGGCTGACCACCGTCCTGGCCGAGGACGCCCTCGGCGGGCCGGCAGCGCTGCGCCGCAGTCCGCTGCAGGCGGCTGCCGGGACGGCGGTGAAGCTGGTCAACCTACCTGTCTCCTGGTCGACACGTGGCCTGGACCGGGCACTGGACACCGTCCGCGCCACTCCACCGGCACTCGGCGGACTGTTCGCCCAAGGCGCGCGCGCAGGCGATGCCCGTCGGCTCGAACGGAGATCACGTTGTCGCGCTGGAATTTCGGTGGATACATCCGAACGGCGTCCGGTTACAGCTGCGGCACCGTGTTCCTGGAGGACACGAGTGCCGCAGGTCGCAGCCTAGCGATGATGCCGTCGAGATCCAGGGCGAACATGTCGGGCCGGAAGGTGTGACCGCCGGGCAACTCGTGCCATTCGTGCGGTATGTCCGCGTCGCGCAGGCGTGCCCGGAACTCCCGCTGGCCCGCGAGCACCTGGGTCTCGTTCACGCTGTCGAACCAGTTGAGCGGATCCGGGCTGGTGCCCGCAGCCAAGAAGATCCGCTTGTTGCGGTAGCGTTCGATCTGTTCGATCGGATTGTCCGCGCTGACCCTGGCCTGGTTCCAGAACGGTGCGCCGTAGATCGTGCCGCCCGCCAGGTCCATTGCCGCCGAGGACACGTTCGCCCAATGCGCGACCAGGCCGAAGTCGCGACGTAGACTTGCCGGGCCGGAGTGGCTGCTGACCGAGGCGAAGTGGCCGTAGTACTTGGCCGCGTACTTCAGCGCGCCGAAGCCACCCATGGAGAATCCCGCGACCGCGCGACCGTCGTATTCGGCGTAGGTTCGGAAGTTCGCTTCGATCCAGGGGAGCAACTGGGCGATGTGGAACGTCTCCCAGTTGCGCGGGCCGACGAACGAACTGACCGGGTTGGAATACCAGCCAGCGTGCCCCCCATCGGGCATCACGACGATGATCGGCTTACCGGCGGTCAGATCGCGGATACCCAGCAGGTCGAATGTGCGGAAGTCCTGGTCGCTGCCTCCTCCGTGGAACAGGTAGAGGACGGGATAGGTGTCTGCGCTGGTGTGGTAGTCCTCGGGCAGCAGGACGTTGACTCCGGGGTTCCAGCCGATCGCCGCCGTGTGGAAGCGGTAGTACCACATGCGAGGGTCGTTCTCGTTGCGGTCCACGATCGACAACCCGAACCCGTCGCTGCGCCCGACGAATATAGCCAGTGTGTCACCGGTGTCGATGCGGTCGGGGTCGGTGATGGCATTGGCGGTGGCGATCAGTGGTGAGATCGCGGCATCGCCGTAGAAGCGGAGTGCGATCTGCGACAGCGTGTCTCCCGCGAGGACTTCGTATCTCGTGAGATCGGGAATGATCAGCTGTCGGCCCGCGTCCATGTGGTCGGGGTCGGTGATGGCATTGGCGGTGGCGATCAGTGGTGAGATCGCGGCGTCGCCGTAGAAGCGGAGTGCGATCTGCGACAGCGTGTCTCCCGCGAGGACTTCGTATCTCGTGTAATCGGGGATGATCAGTTGTCGGCCCGCGTCCATGTGGTCGGGGTCGGTGATGCCGCTGGCGGTGGCGATCAGGGAATGTAGTTCAGCGTCTCCGTAGAAGCGCAACGCCAACATCGGCAGTGTCTCCCCGGTGACCACGGTGTGCGTTCTGACCATTCGACTCACCCCTTTGATAGCAATTGGCTCTAGTGTCCGCTTCTGGAGATTCGCTGTCCAGTACCTCGGCCGACTTGGTGGTGGAGGGGAAAGTTGTTGCAGCGGAATGCGTTTTCGCGGCCCTGGGTTCATTCCGACCCGTCGGCTGCGTTGGGTTCGGGGATACGTCGGCCGACGACCGCAGGGCCGTCGCCCCGTTCGCTGAAACCAGCCGTGTCCTGGCCGATCTGGCGGGAGGTCACGCGGACCGGTCCTGGGGCAAAAGGATTCGTGAATACACTCGCCCGCGTGTGTTGATCCTCGACGACGGGACTGCTGCATGGATAGGTGACAACCTGACCTGCCCCAACCCGCGAGATGGGGCAGGTCACCGCTGTCACCGGATCGTGCAGCAGTCCCCAGTGCCTTGGGAGCGGTAGATGTACCCGCGTTCCTCGAGCCGGATCAGCGCCTCACGGACAGCCGGGCGACTTTTACCGGTCGCCGAGGCGATGTCGGGCTCGCTCGCCGCAGCGCTCCGTGATCGGTGGATCGCCCACGGCCCGACCGCACTGCTCGACGGAATCGGCGCTCCCTGGTCTGTTCCACCGACCTCGCAATAGTGGAAATGGGCTGGGTGCGTACACGAAGGCGCGTGATGTCGCCAGGCGGGCGACGATTTTCGTCAGGTGACCTCCGGGATGGGCGTGGCGTATCCGTCGGCCTGGACGTCCCCGCTGGGCCGTAGACCCTCAGAATGATGTAGGAAGCCCTTCTTGGCCATCAGCCGGTCATCGTTCCCAAGGAGGGTGAAGGACCCGAACTCGCCCACATCAGGTGCCGTGAACTGCAACCGATAACGTTCGCCCCAAGGGTGGAGGATTCGCCCAGCCGCGCCTGCACCTGGTGTCAACCATCGCCTGTAGTTCTGGCCTCATGTTGTTTCCTTTCAACTCGGAGAGATCCCGGTCACGGTCAGAGCCTGCTACGGCAGATGTAGGTTGCTCCCGCCGACCGGCCTCCCATCTCGACGGCGAGCCGTCTCACACCAGGTGTCTCGTGTCGGACATGACAGATTTACAGTCGGACATCGGAATGCCATCGGCGCGTCACCACAACGTCAAAGTTCAAGGTGCACAATGGATTCCGCCCCCAGCACCGAATGGAAGTCCACACCCCATACTGGACTCGGCGTCGCGTTCCGATCCGAGCTCGTTTCCAGCGCTTGCGTCGGCCACGGGATGCCGCGTGCCTCCGCCGCCGGGTGCACCACACCCGCAGCTCGGAGGTCACTGTGTTCGAATCATGTTGTTCCCCTCATGAATCCGCCCATCTGCTCCGTGCTCGGTACGGGCTACCCGTGGAACTGTTCGCCGATCGGCTGTACCTGACCACCGGACACGACGTGGAAGCGATCGTCGTGCCCAGCGGACTGAGCGAACAGGTCCGCGCCCGACTCGCCCATCTCCCACAGGCCACACCCGCCATCATCGACCCCCGCAACCGCTACTGCACCTTCCTGACCTCACAGCCGATGCCTTATCACACTGTGCCCCAGCCGATTCAGCGCCAACTGGCACTTCATGGCGTCACTGTTCCGCAGCCTGGAACCCGTGTCATGCTGCCCCGTTCCGACGATCAGTTCGGCTGGCATTGGGCCTGCGAACCCACACCAGGCCGACTGCGCCTAACGCAGCGAACGCTGGTACTGAGCGCCATCCGCCTGTCGATACTCGAAGGTGCGGACGTTGTTCCGGCATGAGCACGCGACGGCGCATACGCGACTGCCCGATTGGCACGAACTGCTGGCGACGTTCGGTGGCAACCGCAGCGAACAGCCCGGCGCTCATCCGATGCTCCGCTCGGCACGCACGCTGGCAGAACTCCACCACGATCGCCGCGAACAACCCACGCGAGCAGCCGCGATCGGTTGCCGTAGAAGCGACCTCATCGCGACCATCGATGGCTGGCCGCACAGGCACCTGACGAGTCGTACTGCGCGCACCGATCGGCGCTCGGGGGTATCTGAGGTTCCCCGCTGAGCATTTGGTCTTGCCAGCAGCAAGCCAGCGTTGGAGATAGGCGCGGGTGCCAGCGTCGGTCCGCATGCGCGTCAGCACGATCGTGTGGATTGCCCTGTTCAGCTGACGGTCGCCGCCTCGGCTGAGTCGATGCCGGGTGGCATTTTCCGATGATGCTGAAATTGGTGCATTCCCAGCAATTTTGGCCAGCGCAGCCTCGCTTCTGATCCGGCCGGGGTGCGGAGTGCCATCCCCAACGCAGCCGGGCATCTGTCCTGGCGGGCGCTACGCTGGTCACGAGGTCTCCGGTATTCGGTTCGTCTTGGTAAACAAACCATCTACCGGAGACCTCACGCATCTACAGGCAACGACACGCGAAACCCCAACGCCCACAAGCGACTACGGGTCAGCGGCGCCGAGTTCAACTACTTCCTGAACACGGCCTAGTCGAAGCGCGGGTGAACGCAGGGTTGTAGCGATCACGGCGACAGACGTGGCGATCCCGAAACTGCGGCCGGGTAGCTACTTCTCGGACTGACTGCTCGAACGCCGCAAACGCACTGAACCGGCCCTCACCAGCGTGGTGGCGACCTACTATCGGCTCGGGGTGCGGGCGGCCGTATGCGCCGCCGCCTCGGCAGCCGCACGGCGGCGCGTGCACGGCGTGCTCGCCCAGCCTGCCGACGGGTCGGGGACACCGCTCCGCTGAGACGGAGTCGCCGTTTGCGGCCATAATCGTGCCTACGTGCGCACCCGAGAGGGGGTCGGAATGGCTACATTGGGCGAGTTGGTCGCTCATGCGGGCCTGCGACCGCTGATGCCCGAGGTGGCCGAGCGGGCTCGGCTCGAACCGGTGCACGGGGTGTGCGCGTTCGACGCGATGTCGTCGGACGAACCGATGAGCGCCCGGATCGTCTACATCCGGGCGCGCGTTTGGACGTCGCTCGATGCGCTCGCGGAGACGGCGGACGCTCTTCGATCGGCGGGCGCAGTGGCTGTCCTGGTGGACGACGACGATCGACTCCTGCCCTCCGAATTCGTCACCGCCTGCGTCGAGCGCGCGCTACCGGTGCTACTTCTGCCGAAAGGGGTCCCGCTCGAGCGGATCGCCTCCGGGCAAGCGCATCCCACCGCGGCGACCGCCATTCGGGAAACCGTCGACGGGTTCGCCGCCGACAGCAGCATCAAAGTCTGGCTGGTATTGCAGGGGTGCGTCCTCGGTTCGTCCGCGACTGATCTGGATCTCGTGGGCAAGATCGTCGCGCGCGTACCCGAGACCGTGCGTGGCGGCTCGAATCCGCCCGCCGCGATACACGCGGTACTCCCCGAGTCCGGCATCGACCTCGCCCTCGCCAATCCCGAACGTACACAACTGCATCCGGGACGCTTCGCCCAGCTCGTCGGTGACCTCGATACCCAGATCAAGTCGGTCGAGGTGGCCAGATCCGCCCGCCGGGAATCCGAGGACGCGCTGATCCGGGAACTGCTCGAGGCCAAGGTCGCCTCTGCGGCGCTCGAGCCGTGGGCGCGCTCACTCGGCCTAATTCCCGGCGCGCGCGTGCGGGCGGTCGCGGTGGTGATTCCAACATCGGGGACCGAGAACAAACTGGTCACCGCACTGCGGGACCTCGGGCTGCACACCGGCGGCACCAGCGTCTGCGGCAAACACGGCAACGGCGCGTACGCGTTGATCATCATGGAGGACACGACAACCGGCAACGCGACGGATTTCGACCAGAATCTGGCCGTGCTCCGCGGGCTGTTCGCGCACCGGTACGGACACGAGCTCTCCATCGGCACCAGCTCATGTCTGGTCGGATCCGGTGACGACCTGGTGCGCGGACTGATCAATGCCAGGCACCTGGCCGACCGCCACGCCCGCTCCACCGCGCCCGCGGCACCCAAGATCGCGCTGCCTGCGCCGTTGAGCACGACCCTGCTGGCCGCCGATCCCGCGATGGCTCAATCATTGCACCGCGTGCTGCTGCAACCGGTGCTCACCTACGACGAGACCAAGGGCTCGCACTATCTGGAGACGCTGCGCACATTCCTCGCCCTCGACTGTCAATGGGCAGCCACCGCCAACGAATTGGGCATCCACATCAACACTCTGCGCTATCGGCTGACCCGTATCGAGCGGCTCACCGGCCGCGGGATCCAGTCCATGGCCGACCGCGTCGACTTCTATCTGGCGTTGTCGCTGCGCGAATCACAACGCCGCGAATAGCGGATCGCGGCTGAGCCACCAGGGCTCGGGCAGCCGCGGTGCGAATTCGGCGACTACATCGTATTCGCCGCCGACAGCCCGGCCGACATACGACGGATGCGCGCTGTAGTGGTTACTCCGGAAGCAGAACGGCAGGCCCTCGGGATTTCCGTCGAACCGGATGCCGAGCAGCGCCTCGGCGATCCCGGCCGCGTCGGTCGTGCGGGCCACCTCCGCGGCCAGTCGCACCGCGTGCACCGCGTTGTAGGCGCCGACTTGCGCGGCGTGGGCACGGCGTTGGCCTCTGACCTCGAGCAGGGCCCGCCGATAGGCCCGGTTGGCGTCGGAGTCGATCGCGGAGAAATAGGTACCCACCATGTAGTGCCCGTCACCGACCTCGGGCGACATGTGCTCGAGGTCGATGGGCGTGGTGACCGTCGCGGCGATCGGCAACGTGCCGGAATCGAAACCGGCACGGTGGAATTCGGTGTAAAAGGCGGTGGTCGATTCCAGGCCGACGATATTGGAGATGACCACATCGGGCCGCACCCGCTCGATATCGCGTACGACATCGGTGAAGGAGGTCTCCCGCAGCGGCACATAGCGATTTCCGACGGTTTCGATGTCCCAGCGCCCGCCCACTCGCTGCACCGCCTCGGCCAATACCCGCGGGTAGATGTAGTCCGAGCCGACCACGTAGACGCGGCGGCCGAGATTGCCCGCGATCCACCCGAGGTAATCGGCCAGATATTGATTGGGGGCCGCCCCACAATAGAACACTCGGTGATCGGTTTCCTCACCTTCGAAATAGGTGGGGTACATCAGCAGCGCGCGATGGGCGTGCACCGCCGGAATCATCGCCACGCGGCTGGCGGAGGTATATCCGCCGACGATGATGTCGACGCCTTCTGTGCGGCACAGGTGATCGATTCCGGCCACCGACAGCCCCACTTCGGAGCGATCGTCGAACACCGCGAATTCGAGTTCCGCGCCACGCACACCGCCACCGGCATTGATCTCGTGCACAGCGAGAGCCGCGCCGTCGAAAATGGATCGTTCCATCTCCGACTGCGGGCCCGTGAGCGAATACAGCAAGCCGATCTTCACCATCGCTCCTCTCGGCGGCACGAGCCTCCCCTGTCTGCCATCAGGCCAACTCTACGCCAGATCCGGTGTCGCACAGATCGAGTGACCGAGCTCCCCAGGCTAGCGGGCGACCAGGTTGCGATCCGGTGACCACGCGTTTCGCCCAGGTGTCGGACACGTGCACGTTACTCGACACGCGCATCCGTTCGCACTGGTGAACAGCATCGGAGCAGGCGCGGAGGTGTACGAACATCCAGTCCCGGCGCGCTGCGCGCTGGCGGTCGGTCCAATTGTTCGGCGCCGCCGTTCCCGGTTTCGTAGTTCGTGTTCGGCGAGAGCATCCGAGGAGGACACCATGACCGAGGCCATCAGCAGGCCCGCGAAGATTCGCACCGCAGTAGATATCGGCGGCACCTTCACCGACGTTTTCGTCCAGGGCGCGGACGGAAAGATCATCACCGCGAAATACCCCACCCAGTCCGACCCCATCGAAGGCGTCCTGGCCGGGATGAAACAGGCGGGCGTCGATTGGGCCGATGTGGAATTCTTCTCCCACGGCACCACCATCGCCACCAATGCGCTGATCACTCGCAAATTCCCCAGGATAGCGCTTGTGACCACCGAGGGATTCCGCGACGTGATCGAAATCCGGCGCGGCGACCGCGAATCCTGGGATCCGTATCAGGCCGTCGCGGAACCGTTCGTGCAGCGCAGGCATCGGCTCACGGTGCGCGAACGCATCGGCTACGACGGCAAGGTCCTCGAAACCCTCGACGAGAACCAGGCCCGCGATGTCGCGCGAATCCTGCGCCGACGCGACATCGAAACCGTCGCCATCTGTTTCGTCAACTCATTCACCAATCCCGAGCACGAGGAGCGGATGGCCGAGATCCTCGCCGAGGAACTGCCCGGTGTCGCGATCACCACCTCGAGCGATGTGCTGCCGGAGATCTTCGAATACGAGCGGTTCTCAACCACCGTCGCCAACGCGGCGCTGGTGCCGATCATCGGGCCGTATGCCCGCACGCTCGAAGCCCGGCTCGAGGCGAACGGCTACGCCAACGACGTACTGCTGCTGCATTCCGGCGGCGGTGTGATGACCCCCAAGATGGCCGAGAAGTACGGCGCGCGCCTGGCAGCCTCTGGCATCGCCGCGGGTGCCATCGCCAGCAGGCACATCGCCCGCATGTGCGGTTTCGAGAACTCCATCGGTTTCGATATGGGCGGCACTTCCACCGATGTGTCGCTCACCGAGAACGGGATGCTCGGCACCACCAATATGTGGAGCGTCGAATTCGGCTACCCGATCTGCTTCCCGAGCATCGAGGTGCTCACCATCGGGGCCGGCGGCGGCTCCATCGCCTGGCTCGACGAGGCGGGCTCGTTGCACAACGGCCCGCAGTCCGCGGGCTCGGAACCCGGCCCGGCCTGCTACGGCGTCGCCGACGATCTGGCGACCAACACCGATGCCAACCTGGTACTCGGCACGGTCGGCAAGAAGCTCGCCGGCGGGGTGAAGAAGCTCGACGAGTCGATGGCGCGGGCGGCGATCGAAAAGATCGCGACCCCACTGGGGCTGGACGTGGAGACGGCGGCGCAGTCGATCATCAAGGTCGCCAACGCCAATATGGCCGACGCGATCCGGCTGATCTCGATCCGCAAGGGGCACGACCCGCGCGACTTCGCGCTGGTCGGTTTCGGTGGCGCGGGCCCGCTGCACGCGGCGTACCTGGCCAAGGACCTCGGCATCCCGACCGTGATCATCCCCCCGCATCCCGGTGTCACCTCGGCGATGGGTTGCATGCTCGTCGACATCCAGCACGACCTGACCAAGATGTACCTCGCCGACGCGGCGGCAGCCGATCTGGGTCATCTGAACCGGTCGTTCCGCGAATTGGAGACCCAGGGCAGGCAGCGCCTCACTGCCGAGCATGTCGACGACGCCGACATGATGTTCGAGTATTACCTCGATATGCGCTACCTCGGGCAGTGGCGGGCCATCGCGGTGCCGGTGTCTGGCCCGCTGAGCAGCCTCGACGAGGTCATCGCGACGTTCCACGCGACGCACCTGAAGGAGCACAACTTCGCTGACGAGGCCGCGGGCGTGGAGATCTACCGGGTGCTGGTCCGGGCGATCGGGGTGACCCCGCGCAACGACGTGGTCCCCGCCGTCCCGATCGACCCGGCCGATTTCACCCCGGTGCCTGTCGAGGTACGCGAGGTGCTGTTCCCCGACGAGTCGACCCGGCTGCGGACTCCCATCTACCACCGCGGCGACCTGCCCGCCGGTGCCGTCCTGGTCGGACCGTGCATCGTCGATCAGCTCGATTCGACCACCGTGGTGCCGCCACACACGACCGCGCGGGCGGACGAATGGGGCAACCTCGTGCTTGAGCAGACCGCGTAATCCCTTATCTCCCTATCGAATTCATTGAGGTGAACCATGCCAACATCACTTGATCCGGTGACCTTCGAGGTACTCAAGAACGCCTTCATCAACACCGTCGACCAGATGGCCGAGCAGATCCTGCGGACCTGCTACTCCTTCGTCATCTATTCGCGCGACTTCTCCTCGGCCCTCTGCGATACCGAGGGCAACACGGTGATGCAGGGCACCGGCGACATCGCGGCCCACGTCGGCACGCTGCACTACACCGCCAAAGCCGTCATCCGGCAGTTCGAGGGCGATATCCACCCCGGCGACGTTTTCATCATCAACGATGTTTACGAAGGCGGCAGCCACTTCAACGACACCCGCATCATCCGGCCGATCTATTACCACGGGGAGCTGCTCGGCTATGCCCAGGCCAACGGGCACTGGGCCGATGTGGGCGGCGCGACGCCGGGTTCGTTCAACGTCAAGGCACTCGACCACATGGGTGAGGGCCTGCGCATTCCGCCGACCCGGCTCTGGAGCAAGGACGAATTCCTCGAGGACGTGGCGTATCTGATCGCCAAGAACACGCGCAACCCGCGCGACATCATCGGCGACATGCAGGCCCAGGCCGAGGCCACCCGCGTCGCCGAACGCGAAATCCAGCGCCTGTGCGACAAATACGGTGTCGAGACCATCAAAACCGCGATGGCCGAGGTACAGGACTACGTCGAGGAGCTGACCCGCGCGAAGATCTCCTCGCTGCCCGACGGCGTCTGGTACACCGAGGACTACATCGACCAGGACCCCGCACTCGGCGAGGGCCTGATCCCGGTCACCATGAAGATGACGATCTCCGGCGACTCCGTGCACTACGACCTGAGCGAATCGCATGCCTCGATCTCGTCGATGCTCAACGCCGGCTTCGGTGGTTCTTTCGCCGGCATCGTCGCGGGCACCAAGATGCAGTTCCCGGATATCCCGCTCAACTCCGGCTTCTACCGCGTGGTCACCGCCGATCTCGGTCCGCTCGGTTCGGTGGTCAATGCCGACTGGCCCTCGCCGTGCGCCGGATTCTGTTCGGGACCGTTCGAGAAAATCATGAGCTCGGTCTTCGAGATCTGGTCCGACATCCAGCCCGATCGGGCGATGGCGTGCACGTTCAATCTCGAGTATCTGCTGGTCGGCGGGCGCGACGGGCGCGAATCGGGCAACCCGAATTTCATGTGGTACGACTGGATGATGGGCGGCTGGGGCGCCCGCAACGGCGCCGACGGCTACAACGCCTCCGCCGCGGTGTTCGGTGTCCAATACGGCACCCAACCCTTCGAAGGCCAGGAACGCCTGGCGCCGGTGCTCACCTCCCGCCACGATCTGGTGCCCGATTCCGGTGGGCCGGGCAAGTTCCGAGGCGGCCTCGGCGCGGAAAAGGGCGGCAAGCTGTGGGCGAGCAACAACACGGTGATGTCGTACTGCTGCGACCGGGAACGCTCGGTGACCTGGGGTCTGTGGGGCGGGCTGCCGTCGATCCCCCACGGCGTGTGGCTCAACAAGGGCACCGACCAGCAGCAATATCTCGGTTCGATCTTCGCCGCGCTACCGATCAAATCCGGTGACGAGTTCACCCGCCCCTCCGCCGGCGGTGGCGGGCTCGGCGACGCACTCCAGCGCGACATCGACGCCGTGCTCGAGGACGTCATCGACGGGTACGTGACGATCGAACGGGCCGAGAAGGACTACGGCGTCGTCATCCGCGAGGTCGACCCCGAGATCTTCGAGTACGAGGTCGATCTCGAGGCGACCGTCGCCGCGCGCGACTACATCCGCGCCAACCGCCACGCCTGGATGGCGAAGGACCCCGCCGAGGTGTCCACCGAGTATCAGACCGGGCTGATCAACGAGATGGACTGCGTCCGCCAGTACGGCGTGATCCTCGATTGGGGCAGCGGCGAGGTGCTGCCGAACACCACCGACCAGTTCCGGGCGATGCTGCGCCGCCGCACCATCGTGCACTGGACCGACGACCCCGCCATCCCCTACGTCAAGGGCACGCTGACCGCCGAACCCGCCGCGGTCTGAAACCCGTTGTCGCGGATGCCACGACGCGGTGGCATCCGCGACACCCACCTACCGACTCCCCCGCTGGCAACGGCGCCAACACCCCTCGCTCGAATCGAAGGAAGACTCGATGTCCGTTTCGCCGCCGCTGCGCACCAGCGACATACCCCCGCTCGTCACGTCCACCACCGACGACCCCAAAGTTCTCGAACATGCTGCCGCCGAGGACTATTCGCTGCACATCGTCCCGCTGTCGTGGCGCAGCGGCCGACTGTCGATCTCGATGGCCTGGTTCGGTCTGATGAGCGCGATGTTCTGGGTGGTCGTCGGTAGCACCGTCACCCTCGCCGTCGGCACGATCGACACCTTGATCGGCATCGCCGCGTCGGCCGTCAGCTATGGCGTGATCAACTCCGTCGCCGCTCGCTACGCCGCCAAGACCGGCACCAGCGTCTCGCTGTTCTCCCGTGCCCTGTTCGGCAGGGCCGGTTCGGCTTTCGCGGCCGCGCTGTTCGGCATCACCATCACCTACTACGTGGTCGCCGAGGGCGCGATCGTTGCCGCCGCGCTGCACGCGTATCTGCCCGCGGTGCCGATCGCGTTGTGCGCGCTGATCGTGGTCCTCTACCAGGCGCCGCTGGCCATGCGCGGGGTGACAACCTGGCTCGACAAGATCAACGGGTGGTTGCTGCCGCTGTATCTGCTCGGGCTGGTCGGCTCGGTGGCGTGGACCATCGCGGAGTACGGATACTCCAACGGCTGGCTGACCTATGAGCCCGCCGCGGCCGCCAGCTCCGGCGTCCCCGGCTGGTGGTTCGCCTACACGATCTACATGGGTGTCTGGGTCGTCACGATGATGGCCTGGGACTTCGCCCGATTCGGCAAGCCTGCCGACGCGGTGTTCAACGGGTGGGTCACCTTCGGCACCCCGTTCTACGTGATGACGCTGTTCGTCAACGCCGTCGTCGGCATGTTCCTGGCGCACACCATCGATATCGAGGGTCCGCTCAACGAGGAGTCGGCCATTCTCGGGATCATCGCGATGATGGGCTTCTGGGGTCTGCTGTGGGTGCTCATCAGCCAGACCCGGGTCAATACGGGAAACTTCTATCTGGCCTCGACCAACCTGCAGAACTTCTTCGCACGAGCACTGAAGCTCACGCTCCCCCGGGTGTTCTGGCTGGGTGTGGTCGCGGTGGTCGTCTACGTCATGATGCTCACGAATGTGCTGACCTGGATCCTGCAGGCACTGAGCTACCAGGGCGTGATCATCGTCAGCTGGGTGGCGATCGCCATGACCCACATCGCCCTGACCTCGCGCAGCGGTTCGTCGCTGGGCACCGCGGAGTTCCGGCCCGGTCGGGTGCCAGCGGTCAACCCCGCCGGCATGACCGCCTGGTCGGTCTCCTCGGCCGTCGGCATCGCCCTGGTCGCCTTCGGCGGCGCGCAGGGCACGGTGTGGGCGCCACCGGTGAGCTGCGTGCTCGCCGCTGCCATCTACGCTGTGGCACTGCGCATTTCGAAGCCCGGCTGGTTCGTCCTGGACCGCCCGCACGACCCGCGCACCGAGGTCGAGGACCCGTGGGAGACGCGCGTGCGGTGCCACCGCTGCGAAGATTCCTACATCGCCTATGAAATGGACCGTGACCCGTCCGCCGGTCACCAGGCCATCTGCCTGGCTTGCGCTTCGAACACGCCCAGCTTCCTCCGGGCCGCCGAAGCCGAGGCAGGCTCGTAGCCTCTCCACGACATCCGATCGGCCCCCGTCGCACTCTGAGGCGGGGGCCGATCGTCGTCGGTCAGGACTCGTGGTTGTCCGGGTAGGCGGTGACCGCGAGGAACTTGATCGGGAGCCGGACCAGGTCGTTCGGGCCGTGGATGCCCTCGCCGTCGAGCAGCAGCGAATCACCTGGCCGCAGGGTGTATTCGGCGTCGCCGTGGCCGTAGACCATCACGCCCTCGAGCATGTAGAGCAGTTCGGTCCCCGCGTGCTGGAAGCGCGGAAAGACCTCGCTGGCGTTGGTGAGGGTGACGAGTACGGGTTCGAGGCGCTTGTGCTGGCCGCGCAGTGCGCCGAGCAGTTCGTAGTGGTGGCCGATGCGGGTGCCGCGGCCGACGATCACCGCGCCGTGGCCGGATTCGACGTACACGGCTTCGCGTTCGGTGTCCGCGCCACGGAACAGCGAGGTGACGGGGACGTCGAGGCCGGCAGCCAGGCGCGCGAGAGTCGAGAGGCTGCACGAGGTCTGGGCGTTCTCGATCTTCGACAGCATCGCCTTGGAGATGCCGACCTTGTCGGCCATGTCGCCCACCGAGAGTCCGGCGGCCTTGCGCAGCGACCGCACCTGTTGGGCGATCGCCTCTTCGAGGTCGTTGCCGGTGGGCGCGGTCCCGGTGACCTCACGCTGGACGGGAGCGGGATCGCCGGTGTCGCGCACTTCCTGGATCGGTCGGGCTGCCATAGCGTCGATCATAACTGACCGAAGTTTCCTCTGAGGAAACCCTTGCGCATGCCGAAAGCCCCCTCTCGGTGATGAGCCGAAAGGGGGCGGGCGCAGAGTCGCGGATCAGCCGACGGGCGCCTCCGCCGCATCGGTGGTGATCGCCTCGGCGGCCTCGACCGCGTCGGCCTCCGCGGCCGGAACCGACGTGACCGGGATCGTCTCCATCGCGTACGCGGACTCGCCGTGGACGGCCACGTCGAGCCCCTCGGCCTCCTTCTCGTGATGGACGCGCAGGCCCATCGTCTTGTCGAGCGCCTTCGCGATCAGCCAGGTCACGATGAAGCTGTACCCGACCACCGCGACCACCGCGACGGTCTGACGCCACAGCAGGTCGAACCCGCCGCCGTAGAGCAGCCCGGCGACCCCGTTGGGCGCCTTCGGGTCGGCGATGAAGCCGATGAGCAGCGTGCCGAGAATGCCGCCGACCATGTGGATTCCGACCACGTCGAGCGAGTCGTCGTAGCCGAGGCGGAACTTGATCGAGACCGCGAGGCAGCACAGGGCACCCGCGGCACCACCGACGAGCAGCGCGCCCATCGGCGACACCGCACCACAGGCCGGGGTGATGCCGACCAGGGCCGCGATCAGACCCGAGCTGGCGCCCAACGACGTGGCGTGACCCTCGCGGATCTTCTCGACCAGCAGCCACGCGCAGATACCCGCGCACGCGGCGGCCAGGGTGTTCAACACGACGACCGAGGCACTGTTACCGGCCGAGAGCGCGGAACCACCGTTGAAGCCGAACCAGCCGAACAGCAGGATGCCCGCGCCGAGCATGGTCAGCGGAAGACTGTGCGGGCGTGGCGGAGTCGCGAAGTTGCGACGCTTGCCGAGCACCAGCACCAGGGCCAGTGCCGCGACACCGGCGTTGACGTGGACCGCGGTACCACCGGCGAAGTCGATGGCGACGAGCTTGTTGGCGATCCAGCCGCCGGTGATCGACCCATCGGCCGAGTCGAACGCGAAAACCCAGTGCGCGACAGGGAAATACACCAGCGTCGCCCACACGCCGGCGAAGACCATCCAGGCGCCGAACTTCATCCGGTCGGCGACGGCCCCGGAGATCAGCGCGACAGTGATGGCGGCGAACAGCAACTGGAACCCGGCGACGAGCGCGGGCGGCAGCGCGGGAACGGCCGGTGCGGTCAACATCGACGCCAGGCCGAGCGCCTCGAGCGGATCGCCGAGCAGGCCCGCCCCGCCGACCGAATTGCCGAGTACGGCAGAGTAACCGAACAGCACCCAGAGGATACCGACGACGGCGAAGGCGCCGAATGTCATCATCGCCATGTTGAGGGTGTTCTTCGCGCTCACCATGCCGCCGTAGAACATCGCCAGGCCGGGAACCATCAAGCTCACCGCGGCGAAGGCGGCGAGCATCCACGCGGTATTCGCCGCGGCTATTGCTTCTTCCATTGTTGTCTACCTCAGAGGGTCATGCGGCAGAAGTCTGCCATTGAGAATCCAGGTCCACCGGTAGTGGACCACCCCGATAGTTTCGATAGGTCTACTTACGGTGACGTCCTTGTTAAGTGCTTCACGGCGTCACACCGCCGAATGTGCTGAGCCAGCGCAGCGCTGGACCCCGAGTGCGCTCGAGTCCCTTGTATTCGGTCATGTCGTGCGGCAGGTCCTCGAGCACCCGGTACAGCCGGTCGGCCCAGGCCTCCACCGTCGCGATCGCCGCGAACGGAAGCAGGTAGGTGCGGATCAAGAACATCACCGCGCCCGAGTGCGGCAATCGAATCAGGTGCTGCACTTCGGTTCTCAGGAACAGGCGCTCGCCGACGTCGGCGAGCGGGCCGTCGGCGAGGGTACGACGATCGCGGCCCCACTCGCGAAAGGTCTCGGTGGCGGTGTCGAGTTTGCCGTCGACCGTCAGCGACCAGTTGGTCCGCCGAAAACTCTGACCGGGCTCGAGGCGCATGAGGAACTCGTGCGCACGGGTGATGATCTTCTCGCCGTGCACGCGCGGCACGGGGCCGTGGATCTGCAGGAAACTCATCCCGATGTCGAATCCGAACGACCAGTTGGCCGCGAAGGTGACAACACCCGCGTCACCCCAGAGCTGGCCCATACGCTGATCGAGCAGGACGACATCTTCTTGGATCTGGCCGCAGATGTAGTCCAGCGGGCCGGTCGGCAAGGTAGCCGGATCGCCGAAGGTGAAGGTGTCATCGATACCTAGCAGATCGTTGCGCCAGCGAAAAGCGTTGTCGTCGGTCGGCACTCGATCCAGATGCATGGTCGCCGGATAGCCGGCGGCCAGCTCGCGCATCAGCGTCAGCATGGCGTCCCAGCAGGCGGGCACCATGTGCGGCAAGCATTGCGACCGGGAGGGATCGCAAGCGAGGACGCGCGCTCGTTCGTCGAGTTCGCGACGATAGTGCCGATCGATGTCGACGCGGCGTTCACCCCAGCCACCTGCCGCGGTGACGGTGCGCCGACCGGCGGGTTCGATATTGGTGCTGTATCGGTACCGGTCGCGCGGGAACGGAAACGGGTAGTTCTCGATGTCGGCGCTGAGGTAGGCAGTGGTCATCACAGTTCCAGTTCCACTCGGTCGCCGACGGCACGGGACACGCACGGCATCATCACGTCGCCCGCAGCGCGCTCGTCGTCGGTGAGATAGGTGTCGCGGTGATCGATCCCGCCGCCGCGGACGGTGAGTCTGCATTCGCCGCACACGCCCTGCCTGCAGAGATTGGGTACCGCGATGCCGCGGGCGAGCAGTGCTTCGAGGAGCGAGGTGTCGGCGCCGACGGGAACCAGCGCACCGCTGCGGCCGAGGCGCGCGGCGAACGGCGCACCGCCCGCCGCCGTGGCGGCGGCGAACGGCTCCGCATGCAGGCGTTGGCGGTGCCAGCCCGCATCGACGGCGGCCGCGGTCACCGCCTCGATCAGTCCTTCGGGTCCACACACATACAGGTGCGCTCCCAGCGGTACGTCGACAAGGCGAGCTCTCATGTGCGACAACAGTTCCGGCCCGCTCCGCGGGATCGTCAACCGATCGCCCGCCAGCGCGCACAGGTCATCGACATGCGCGTCGGCGCCCGGCCGGTGCACGTAGACCACCTCGAAGGAGCGCTGCCACAGGACCGCAGCGCGGACATGCGACACGATCGGCGTGACACCGATCCCGCCGGCGACCAGCACGTGATGACGGGCATCGACCACCGGAGCGAAGGCGCTGCGCGGGCGCGAGGCGACCACATGATCACCGACGTTCAACGAGTGCACCCACGCCGAACCCCCGCGACCGGCTCGATCGTGGCGCACGGAGATCGAGTAGTGCCGGGGTTCGACCATCGGACCGGTCAGTGAGTACGAGTTCCGCGCACCGTCGGCCCAGGTGAGCGCCAGATGACTACCCGGCGCGAAAGACGGCAGCGACACCCCGCCGACGGGCACCAGCGTCACTTCGCGGATCCCTTCACACAGCGTCCGCAGCCCGGCGACCCCGAGTAACAACTCGTTCGGACCGACCGTCGCGGTCGTCATCGCAGCTCCTCCGCATCGGCGCTGTACCCGAGGTAGGCGTGGCGATGTCGGGAGAAGTGGTAGTAGACAACCAACTCGACGCCACACCCACCGCAGGCCATGGTCTCGTCGATCCCGGCTTCGGTAGCCGTTGTCGAGCGGCAGTGCGCGCAGAACACCTCGCGCGCACCCGCGTCGAACCCGTCGTCGGCGCCGAGGACGACGGTGATCACCTCACCGTCGATCGCACCGGCGGCCAGGACGCGGGCCCGGATCCGAGCGACACCCGCGCCGTCGCCGACGACGAGGAAGCGCCACCCCGTCCGCGCCGACCCGAGCGCCGCGTCGACATCGTCGACGCGCACATCGACCACCGTGCTCGGCGCCGGAATCACCTCACGATGCGTCGCGACCTCGGCAGCGGCCCGCGCATCGGTGACGAAGACGAGGTAATGCGGTGCGCGCGAATCGAACTCGGCGCTTCCCACCGACCGCGCCGACCACCGCGGCACGCTGGTGTTCGCCATCGACACCGCCATGGCTACGGCGCGAACGAACGGTGACCGACGAAGAAGGCCAGCGCCCGGTCGGGGGTGGTGAACCGGATGCGCGATCCCTTCGGGAAGAAGATCGCGTCCTTCGGACCCGCCGTCTCCACCTGCCCGGAATCGAGATTCTCCAGCCGGAACTCCCCTTCGAGCACGACCTTCATCTCGTCGTAGGCGTAGTAGTAGTCCAGCGGCGCATCGGTGCTGCGCAGCTCGAAGTAGCCGGCCGACATCTCCGAGCCGTTCGGGTTCGAGTAGACGTCGTCGATGTAGCCCTGCGTGCCGGGGTACTCCGCGGTCGGCATCTGCGGCAGGTTCTGCCAGAACTCGGTGGTCACCCGGAACGGGGCGACGGATTCGGAAGCGGTCATGGGAACTCTCCTTGACTCGACTCTACAAGCGGCTTGTCCAGCCGCTGTGGTGAAACTTCGACCATTGATAGGAAACCATCGACTGCATTGCCTACGTGTTAATTCTCATGAATTGACGCCTCCCTAGAGGAAACACAGTCGCTGGAGCCATAAACAGTCCTCGGCGACATCCGCGATTGACGGGCACGTAACACGGTGGACATCCGCGGACTGTTTCATTACATACAACATCGAGTCACAGCAGGAAACCTCCAGGAGAATCGGGAAACACTGTGAAGGAAACGGCCGAGTACGTCATCGTGGGCGGCGGACTGGAGGGGCTCGCAATCGCCTGGTCGCTCGCCCACCGGGGTGAGACCGATGTCCTCGTGCTCGAGCGCGACACTCTCTGCTCCGGCATGACAGGCAAGTCCAGCGGTGTGGTCCGGTGCCATTACGGCAACCCGTCACTGGCGGCGATGGCCTGGTACGGCGTCGGCATCTTCAGCCGGGCAGGCGAGATCTTCGGCGACGACATGGCTTTTCGGCAGTGCGGCTACGTCGTCGGGGTCGCCGAGGACAATCTCGCGCCGCTGCGCGCCAATGTCGCCATGATGCGCGGGCTCGGCATCGATGTCGAGTTCATCGGTCATGACAAGATGGCCGAACTGTGGCCGGGGCTGCACCTGGACGACTTCGCGGCCTTCGCCTATGAGCCGCTGGGCGGGCGTGGTGAGGCCTACATGTCGGGGATGGCCTTCGCCGCCTCGGCACGCAAACTCGGGGTGAGAATCCGTCAATCCACCACGGTCGCACGCCTTCTCGCCGACAGCGCCGGTGCGGTCTACGGCGTGCGGCTCACCGACGGCACCGAGATCCATACCGGGACAGTGGTTCTGGCCGCCGGTCCGTGGACACCGGCATTGGCCGCGGGCGTCGGTGTCGAGGTCGACGTCAAGGCCCAACGCGCCCAACTCGTGCTGGTCGACCAGGGCGAGCCGACGCCGGAGGTTCCGGTGCTGTCGGACCTGGCAGGGCTGCAATACATCTGCCGCGAACCCAACGGCGAACTACTGGTGGGTAATTCGGATCACCAGGCGCCGGAGTACATCGACCCCGACAACTTCGTCAACCGCGCCGACGAGGCCACCTTCGAGAAGACCATCGTCAAGCTCGACAGGCGTCTGCCCGACATGCCCGATCCGCGCATCACCAGTTCCTACGTGGGCGCCTACGACGTCACCCCCGACTACAACCCGATCATCGGCCCCGCGCCCGTCGCCGGATTGTTCCTGGCGACCGGGTTCTCCGGCCACGGATTCAAGATCTCCCCCGCGGTCGGCGAACTGGTCGCCGACCTGCTCACCACCGGAACCACCACGCTGCCAGACGTCGATCCCCGCGACTTCCGGTACAGCCGATTCGCCGAGAACGACCTGCTGCTCAGTCCCCATCCGTACGAGGGCGCGGGCGAGATGCGATGAACCGGCCCACCACCTTTCGATCATCCCGACCAGGAGCCTGACATGGCCATCGATGCCGCCGAAGCCTTCACCCCGATCACCTCGGACACCCAGCCGACGCTGACCGAACTGGTCCACAGCACCGGCACCACCTTCATTCTCGCCCTGTTCGTCACACTGTCGGGCAAACCATGCGCGAAACTCGTTCCCGCGCAAGCGGTCCAGCAACTGGAACACGACGGCGTCGGGTTCGCCGGTTTCGCCGCGGGTGGCATGGGGCAACAGCCCAGGGATCCCGATCTCGTCGCGATGCCCGACGCGTCGTCGTTCACCCCGATCCCGTTCATCCGCCCCGGCCTCGCGCTGGTGCACTGCGACCCGCACGTCGAGGGCAAGCCGTGGCCGTTCTCGCCGCGGATCATCCTGCGCGAGACATTGCGCCGCGCCGCCGATCTCGGGTTCACCGTCAACGTCGGCGCGGAGATCGAATACTTCCTGGTCAACCGTGGCACCTCGGGTGAACTCGTCACCGCCGATGCGTCCGATCGAAGCCCTCGGCCCTGCTACGACGCTCGCGACGTGACCCGCATGTACGACCATCTCACCGAGATCTCCACCGCGATGAACGCGCTCGGGTGGGGCAACTACGCCAACGATCACGAGGACGGGAACGGCCAGTTCGAACAGAACTTCGACTACGCCGATGCCATGACCACCGCCGATCGGGTGATCACCGCGCGGTATCTGCTGTCGGTGGTCGCGGAGAAGCGGGGTATGCAGGCGACTTTCATGCCCAAGCCGTTCGCCGACCGCACCGGATCCGGCATGCACATGCACCTGTCGCTGTGGCGCGAGGACGGCGCGGCCTTTCCCGATCCCGCGGACGAGAAGGGTCTCGGGTTGTCGTCCACCGCCTACGGTTTCATCGCAGGCATCCTCGAGCACGCCTGTGCCCTGCAGGCCGTGATCGCCCCGACTGTCAACTCCTACAAGCGCACCGGTGCCACCACCACGAGCAGCGGCGCCACCTGGTCGCCGCGCTTCGCCACCTACGGCGGCAACGACCGCACCCACTATCTGCGCGTGCCCGACTGCCATCGCGTCGAATTGCGCGGCGGCGACGGCTCGGCCAATCCGTACCTCGCGGCCGCGGCCGCCATCGCCGCCGGTCTCGACGGGGTGCAGCGGGCCCTCGACCCCGGTGCACCCGGCAGCGGCGAGAGCAAGAGCGACACTCTGCCGATGACGCTGCTGCACGCCATGGACGCACTCGACCGCGATCCCGTCCTCACCGGAGCACTCGATATCGCCGGGCCAGGGGTCGCCGAGTACTTCGCGCGACTCAAACGCGAGGAGTTCTTCGCCTGGCACAACACGGTCACCCCCTGGGAGATCGACCAGTACCTGACCGCCTTCTGACCGACCACGAAAGAGGAGCACACCATGTGTGGAATCGTGGGCTTGCACCTGCGTGACAGAACGCTGTATCCCGAGCTGGGAGCGCTGCTCAGCGGCATGCTCGACCAGATGTGTGACCGGGGACCCGATTCGGCGGGCATGGCCATCTACGGCGACCCGACCTGGTCGCCCGAGGGGCACGCGACGATATCGCTACTCGAAACACCGCTCCCGACAGCCGATCTGGCGGCCGCGCTCACCAGCCGACTCGGCGTCGAGGTCACCGCGTTCGACCTCGCTCCCACCGCGGTGGCGCACGCGCCGGTCACCGCCGAACAGCTCCACGATGCCGTCCGCGCGATCGCACCGACCGCCCGGGTGATCGGCTTCGGCACCGACGTCACCGTCCTCAAGGGAATGGGCAACCCCACCGCGCTCGCCCACCGCTTCGGCCTACCGAACGCCTCCGGGTGGCAAGGTGTCGCCCACACCCGGATGGCCACCGAGTCCGCCGTCACCGCCGAGGGCTCGCACCCGTTCTCGGTCGGACCCGACCAGTGCCTCGTCCACAACGGCTCGTTCTCCAACCACATGAGCATCAAGCACACCCTCGAACGCGAAGGCGTCATCTTCGACAGCGAGAACGACACCGAGGTCGGCGCGCGATTCGTCGCCGGACAACTGGCCGACGGCGTCGATCTGGAGAAGGCCCTGCTGCTGCTGAACGAGACGTTCGACGGCTTCTACACGCTGCTGGTATCGAACAAGGACTCCTTCGCCGTGGTCCGCGACGCGATCTCGTGCAAGCCGGCGGTCATCGCCGAAACCGGCCGCTGGGTGGCCATGGCCTCGGAATACCGCGCCCTGGCAGACCTACCCGGCATCGACACCGCCCGAATCTTCGAGCCCGAACCGGAAGAGGTGTACGTATGGCACCGACAGTGACCGACACCGCCACCACCTTCGATCTGCGCACGACCACGGTGCGCGGCACCAACAAGGCGCTGCAGGCGGCCGACGCGCCCGCCCGTGCGCTGATCACCGCACCGCGCGGCGCGCACGCCCTGGCCTGTGGGCTCGACAGCGACATCGACGTCACCATCGACGGTCATGTCGGCTACTACTGCGCGGGCATGAACCAGCGCGCGACGGTCACCGTCGCGGGCAATGCGGGCGTCGGGGTGGCCGAGAACATGATGTCGGGCACGGTCCGCGTTCAAGGCGATGCCTCGCAGTCCGCCGGTGCCACCGCACATGGCGGTCTGCTCGTGATCGAGGGCAATGCCGCCGCGCGCTGCGGCATTTCGATGAAGGGCGTCGATATCGTCGTTGGCGGCGATATCGGGCATATGAGCGCCTTCATGGGTCAGGCCGGTCGACTCGTCGTCTGCGGGGATGCCGGTGAGGCACTGGGTGATTCGCTCTACGAGGCGCGCATCTACGTGCGTGGCACCGTCGCGTCACTGGGTGCGGACTGCATCAAGAAGCAGATGGCGGCCGAGCATCTCGCCGAACTCGCCGAATTGCTGGCGGCCGCCGGGATCGATGCCAACCCCACCGATTTCACCCGCTACGGCTCGGCCAGGCAGCTCTACAACTTCCACGTCGACAACGCCTCGGCGTACTGACCTCGCCAGGAGACGATCCCATGACCTTCAACCCGACCCTGCGCGAATCGGCGACCTTCGACCGCGGCGTGATCGCCGAGATCCAGCGCGCCGCCGAGACCGGCATCTACGACATCCGCGGCTGGGGCGCCAAACGCAAGCTCCCCCACTTCGACGACCTGCTCTTCCTCGGTGCGTCGATGTCGCGCTATCCCCTCGAGGGCTATCGCGAACGCTGCGACACCGACGTGGTGCTCGGCGATCGCCACGCCGAATTCCCGCTACACCTCGATATTCCGATCACCATCGCCGGAATGAGCTTCGGCGCGCTGTCCGGGCAGGCCAAGGAAGCACTCGGCCGTGGCGCCAGCGAAGTCGGCACCTCCACGACCACGGGCGACGGCGGGATGACCCCCGAAGAGCGTGGCCAGTCGAAACACCTGGTTTATCAGTATCTTCCGTCCCGCTACGGGATGAACCCCGATGATCTGCGTAAGGCCGACGCCATCGAGATCGTGCTCGGACAGGGCGCCAAGCCCGGTGGCGGCGGCATGCTGCTCGGCCAGAAGATCACTGAGCGGGTTGCCGGCATGCGCACGCTGCCCCAGGGCGTCGACCAGCGCAGTGCCTGCCGCCACCCCGACTGGACCGGGCCCGATGACCTCGCCATCAAGATCATCGAATTGCGCGAGATCACCAACTGGGAAAAGCCCATCTATGTGAAGGTCGGCGCGACCCGCACGTATTACGATGTCAAGCTGGCGGTGAAAGCCGGCGCCGACGTGGTGGTCGTCGACGGGATGCAAGGCGGCACCGCCGCGACCCAGGATGTGTTCATCGAACACGTCGGGATCCCCACCCTGGCCGCCATTCCCCAGGCGGTGCAGGCACTGCAGGAGATGGGTCTGCACCGCAAGGTGCAGTTGATCGTCTCCGGTGGCATCCGCAGCGGCGCCGACGTGGCCAAGGCCATGGCGCTGGGTGCCGACGCGGTCGCTATCGGCACCGCGGCCCTGATCGCTTTGGGCGACAACAGCCCTCGCTTCGCGAAGCAGTACCGCGAACTCGGCTCCGACGCGGGCTTCTACGACGACTTCCAAGCCGGTCGCGACCCCGCGGGGATCACCACCCAGGACCCCGAGCTCGCCAGGAACCTCGACCCCGTCGAAGGCGGCCGACGACTGGCGAACTATCTGCGCGTGCTCACCATGGAGGCGCAGACCCTCGCCCGCGCGTGCGGAAAGTCACACCTGCGCAACCTCGAACCGGAGGATCTGGTGGCGTTGACGATCGAAGCCTCGGCCATGGCGCGCGTCCCGCTGGCGGGCACGACCTGGATCCCCGGCCGGTCATGACAGACACCTTCGACGCCATGTGGGCGTCCATCCTCGATGTCGGCCGCGAGCCCTCGACCGGCGGCTACCGGCGCTTCGCCTGGAACGACGCGGACATGACACTGCGCGAATGGTTCACCGGCGAGGCGAACCGGCGCGCGATGACTGTCGAAGAGGACCGCAACGGCAACCTCTGGGCCTGGTGGCTGCCCGCGGGCTGGACCGGCGAGCCGCGGGACGCCTTCGTCACCGGTTCCCACCTGGACTCGGTGCCCGACGGCGGGGCATTCGACGGGCCGCTGGGCGTGGTCTCGGCCTTCGCCGCCGTCGACGTCCTACGCGCGCGTGGCATCGTGCCGACCCGGCCGGTCGCCGTCACCGCGTTCGCCGACGAGGAAGGCGCGCGCTTCGGCGTCGCCTGTATCGGCTCACAATTGACCTCCGGTGCCCTGAAACCCGAACGGGCGCTGCGCCTTCGCGACGCCAACGGCATCACCCTCGCCGAGGCGCTCACCGGCGCGGGTCGCGATCCCGCCCACCTCGGCGCCGATCCCGCGCTCACCGAACGCGTCGGCGTCTACATCGAACTGCATGTCGAACAGGGGCGCGCGCTCGATCTCATCGACGCGCCCCTCGCGGTGGCGTCGTCGATCTGGCCACACGGTCGATGGCTGTTCACGTTCACCGGCGAGGCCAATCACGCGGGCGCGACCCGGCTCGTCGACCGGCGGGATCCCATGCTCACCTTCGCCTCGTCGGTCCACACCGCGCGGGCTGCCGCCGCGCTGCACGATGCGGTCGCCACGTTCGGCAAGGTGCGGGTACTTCCTAACGGCGCCAACGCGATTCCCTCTGAGATCAAAGCCTGGCTCGACGCCCGCGCCGCCGACGAGGCAACGCTGACCGAACTCGTCGACCACATCACCCGCGAGATCCACGGGCATGCCGCGGCCGACGGGATCGGCTTGCGGTCGGAGGCGGAATCGATCACGCCGATCGTCGAGTTCTCTTCCGACACCCGCGAGCGGCTGCAATCAGCGCTCGGCCACCTCGGCGAGATCCCGGTACTGCCGACGGCGGCCGGGCACGACGCGGGAATCCTGTCGGCCAAGGTTCCTACCGCCATGCTGTTCGTCCGCAATCCCACGGGAGTCTCGCACTCCCCCGTCGAATACGCAGAGCCCGCCGACTGCCACACCGGTGTCGACGCGCTGGCCGATGTCATGGCCGAGTGGGTGTCCTGAAGGAGGGAAGCCGTTGTCGCAGTGGGGCCGACTAGTTGTTGCGGGTCATGACGTTGTTGACGCCGACGCAGGAGTGATCTGAAGGGGACGGATCTCCCGGCGGCAGGATGGAAAACACCACATCCTCCGTCCGCTCGACCGGGAAGACCCGTCCGTGACCCACCGTAATGCCCCGCTGTCCATCGAAGGCCGTCGCCGTCTGGCGCAACGCTGTCGAACCCGCCCGGTCGCTCACGTCGCTGCCGAGATGGGGATCTCCCGTCAATGCGCATCGAAATGGGTCAACCGCTACCGCCAGTTCGGTGAGGTCGGCCTCGCCGACCGCTCCAGCGTCCCGCACCGCCAACTCACCGCCACGCCAGTGCAGGTGGTGACCCGGATCGAGGCCCTTCGTCGCACCAAGAAGTGGTCGGCTCGGCGCATCGCCTTCGAATTATCCTGCGGCAGTGAAGCACTCGCAGTTCGCACGGTGACCCGGACCTTGAATCGTTTAGTTTTGAATCGGCGTAGGTTCATCGATCCCAACGGTGCAGACAACCGGACACCAAGACCCATCGTTGCTCGCCGGCCTGGTCACATGATCCATGTCGACGTGAAGAAGGTCGGACGGATCCCCGACGGCGGTGGCTGGCGCGCTCACGGCCGCAACTCCGCCCAAGCGAAGGTGGTCGGAGCCGCCAAGAAGCGCGGCGTGAGAGCGGGGTACGTCTACCTGCACTCCGCGGTCGACGGCTACTCCCGCCTTGCTTACACCAAAGCACTCGGTGATAAAAAGCTGTCACAGCAATCGGATTCATGGAACGCGCCCGAGCGCTCTTCAACGCTCACGGCATCGTCTTCCTCGTACGGATCGTCACCGACAACGGCTCCTGCTATCGAGCCGGCGACTTCGCCAAGTCCTGCATGGTGCGCGGCACCAGCGGATCCGGCCTTACACACCACGTCACAACGGAAAAGTGGAGCGCTACAACAGGATCCTGGCCGAGGAGTTCCTCTACGCCCGCGAGTGGACTTCCGAACATCAACGATCCGAAGCTCTCAGGGTCTGGAACGTTCACTACAACTATCGACTTATGGTCGGTGCAGCGTCGTTTCGTGGGAGTAGCTACCCGCTGAAGCGGTGCCAGGAGGCGGGCGCGGCTGGCTCGACAACTATCTGTCACCCGGTGCTTCGAGGTTGACTCGTCGATGGTCTGGTCGCCGCGTCCGCTTTCGTCTGCGGCCTGACTCGACAGAGGGATGACAACACGACGCAGCGATGCGTCTTTCTGGAAGTCGGCTTGTCGGCCGCGACACTCTCCTCTGGTCCACAAGGAAGGCCTTTCGGATGATCATTCTCGGTGTCGACCCGCACAAGTCGTCGCATACCGCCGCTGCTGTTCAGGCCCGGGACACGACCACCCTCGACACGATCACGATCTCATCCGCTACCAGCGAATATCGTCGTCTGCTGCGCTGGGCACAGCGCTGGAACGAGCGATACTGGGCGATCGAAAACGCGGACGGGCTCGGACACAACCTAACCCAATGGCTGATCAGCCACGGCGAGCGCGTGGTCGACGTCCCGCCCACCGCTACCGCCAAGATCCGTGCACTCTCCCGAGGCGGACGGCGCAAAAACGATCCGATCGACGCAGCTGCTGCCGCCTGCGTCGCGGCGATCAGGGGCGAGAGCCGGCCCGTTGTCGTCGAGGGCCACACAGATGCCCTGGCGTTGCTCGACGAGCGGCGCCACACCCTCAACCGGCACCGCACCCGACTCCTCAACCAGCTCCACGCTCTGCTGCGGGAACTGATCCCAGGCGGCGCGAAACGTTCATTATCAGCCACCGCCGCCGAATCCATTCTGCGCACCGTGACCGCCGCTACCATCGCCGACCGCGTCCGAATCCAGCTCGCAAACGACCTAATCGACGACATTCGGCGCTACGACCAGCAGCTCACCGACAACACAGCTCAGATGAAACAACTCCTCGACGAACACACCACATCACTACCCGACCTGGTCGGTGTCGGACCCGTGCTCGCCGCCCGCGTCTTGGCCAGCACCCGCGATCCGCGAAGGTTCCCCACCGCGGTGGCCTACGCCAATTACACCGGAACCGCGCCGGTCCAGGTTGCCAGTGGCGACTACAACCGACATCGGCTCTCCCGCTACGGAAACCGCGAGCTCAATTCAGCGATTCACTCCATCACCGTCATCCAGATCCGGACCCGGACCAGCGCCGGAAGACGCTACTACGACCGCAAACGCGCAGAAGGAAAGACCGCCAGAGAAGCCACCCGCTGCCTCAAACGCCAGATCGCCACCATCCTCTGGCGAACCATGATCAAAGACGCTCAGGCACGCGAAAACACCGCCGATCCGCTGCGCGGATCAGTTCTTCCGGGGTTGCGGTCGTCGAGCGGACGGTGTCGAACAGTTCGTCCTGATCGCGGGCCAGCTGGCTCATCTTGTGCTCGTACACCGCGAGAAATAGACCGTCTTTGCTGTTGACGCGCTTGTACAGAGCACGCGGGGCGACGTCGGCCCGCTCGCACCTCGAATCCCCAGGTGGTTCTCCAGGTCAACCGTGAGGTCGGATGGGCGGCGTCGCCGAGCCGCCGATCACCGGGTGTCGAGCTGCCGGAATGGAAACAGGCCCAGAACAAGTCCCACCGCAAGGTCCGTGCCCGTGTCGAGCACGCTTTCGCTCGGATGAAGACATGGAAGATACTGCGGGACTGCCGTTTACGTGGTGACAGGGTAGGTGTCGCGATGGCTGAGGTAGCGACTCTGGCCAACCTCGCCCACGCTTACTGATTCCTGGCGGGCGGATCGCTCGCCGTCGCTAATTCAGACTTACGGGACATCCCTTAGCCTCATCAACGGCGGGACATAATACGGGGTTACGTCATTCCTCATTCCTCCACCCCTTCGGATGAGTCGATCACCCAGCGATCACCGCCAGCCGGACACCCCGCAGTGGCAACAATCCGCCGTCACCACAATGCGGCACAAAATGAAAAAAAGTGAAGAATCACAGCAAGTCTGGCTCTTCGATATAGACGATCATAAACAATTTTGCTACCGAGCTGGCACTGTATAAGATCTGACATAGATCAGCGATTTAGTGAAGAGGAAGATCTACGGGGTAGGCAGGGCTTTGCCGCAGACAGTCTGGGATACCCCAAACACATCTCACGAGCGACGACGGGCACCGCCGCTCGTGAGATGTGTCGCGGATCGAAACCAGACACTTACTCCAGGCCGAGCTCCAGATATCCCGGTGTCGAGATATCTCTGCCCACCGTCGTCCATATGGGATATCCGACCGCGACCTAGGAGATCCGTTGCTCCCTCAGCGCATGCCCGTTGCTGCTAGCGCACAACCTGATATGCGGCCACCACTCGTACTGATACAACGCGTAGCGGAAGCCTTGCAGGACTGGGAACCACCACAGCGATTGGAACTGCCGCCCGGGTCGGCCAAAGATCGGGATCACTTATCTGCATGTGGTTTCGAGTATCCTCTGCACCTAGTCGATCGATGTCAATGCTCGGCGCCCGCGAATACTTGGTGCAGTTGCCGATGGGACCGGCTGCCGTAACACCTATCGGCGGGCCTTCGCGTTCCTGAGCGATATCTTCAAACGCGCGATTCCACCGCCAGGTACCGCCATCGGCACTCTTACACCTGCCAGAGAAGCCTTGCGGCCCTAACTGATCGAATTCTATCAGACCGGAGAGCGACTACTGCGTCTCCATTGAACAATAAGGCTGGGCACCACGCTACACGCGCTGCCCAGCCTCCGGACTTACTCGTCTAGGTATGAGATGGCCTGTCAAGTGCCGGACAAACTACTTGAGCGAGGAAGCGCATGGCTATCAACGAGCTCGATGTACTACTCGGCTTCTGGGAACTCACCGCTCGCACACGCAAGTCCGACCACGAGGACATCACTGGGTTCTCACCGCGACCCACATACTGGACGGCAGCCTCCTGCAGCTCGACGGCAGGCTGTGGATCGGCCGCACGCAGATCCACAGCCTTCAATTGATCTGGCGACTACGCCGCGATGGCGGTGGCGGTGGCAATCCGAAGCCACTCAGGCCACCACCCCAGCCCCGCGAAAGATCGAGATCAGCATGACATCGCACAAAGTTTTCTATCGAAAGATTGTACGGAAAGTAACCTAGGGGAATTGACGACCGCAATGCGATTTTCATCGCCATCGATACCAGCCCTCCGGAGATCATCAAGTGAAGCACTAAATGTACTAATGTAGAGAAATGTAGGCAGCGTTGCTAGTTTTCTTTTCGGACCCACCCGACAAGGAGAACAATGAAGAATCGATTTATTGCCTACTCGATTGCGGCGTTCACAGTTGCAGTCTCGACGCTTGTGATTCCTGGTGTGGTGGCATCCGCGGCGCCGTGCTCCGACGTCGACGTGACCTTCGCCCGCGGCACGGGTGAGCTGCCAGGTCTCGGGATCACAGGCACGCCTTTCGTCAACAGTGTGAAATCACAACTGGCCGGTCGATCGGTGAGCACGTACGCGGTCGATTACAGTGCAAACGCCTCCCAAACGAGCGCAGGCCCGGGTTCTCGCGACCTAGTCGACCACGTCACTTCCGTCGCGGCTGCCTGCCCTGCAACGCAATTCGTGATCGGAGGGTACTCGCAGGGCGCAACAGCGGTCTCCAATGCGGTTGGGTTGCGGACGCCGAGCAGCTCCACAGGTGCGGTGCTGCCTGGCTCGGTCACCGATCGCATCAAAGCTGTCGTCGTCTTCGGGAATCCGCTCGGATTGACCGGCGAGCGCATAGAAACGTCGAGTAGCGTCTACGCGACCGTGGCAAAGAGTTTTTGCAACTTCGGCGACCCCGTCTGCCAGTTGGGAGGAATCATCGGAGCGGCGCATCTGACGTACGGCACCAACGGGAGCACCACTACGGGCGCGACATTCGCGTCATCCCGTATCGCATCCGCATCCTCCTAGCCTCGGACATTCATGGCACGTCGTCACCGGCAGGGCCGAGCGGCCTTGTAAGCAGCTCGCAATGCCGCGCCGCCAAGTGCTGGGTGGCCCCCGGAGGTCAGGAGGTTGGGCGACCTCCGGGGGAGCTCCCACGTGACGGTTCTCGTCTGCCCACGCCGGGAACCGTGGGTACCGTTGTTCCGCTGTCCAGAGTCATGCAGCCCGCGGAGCGAATCACCACCGTCGGCCTGGTTGGTGGCGGGATCGTCCGCGATCATGTACGGCGCGCCGCCGCTTAGCACCGCGACGTCACCGGGGCTCAGCTGCACCGGGTCGCCGCCTTGTGCGGTCACCCAGGCGGAACCGCGCAGGAGCACCGCGAGCGCCAGCGGCGAGCCGTGCTCGAAGTGCAGCGCACAGGATCCGGACAGGAAGGACTGGTTGAACAGGAGACATGATCATGGCCATTGAAGAGGATCCCCCAGTCGATCGCGAACACCGTGTCGGGCGTCGTCGCCTGCTCGCTGGAGCGGCCGGTGTCGCCACGGCCACGGTACTGTCGCCGGCCGCGACAGCGGTGGCCGAGCCAGCTCCCTTCGACGTGAAGCGGCCACTGCTGATCCGCGGTGCCACGGTGGTGACGGTGGACGACACACGTGGCGTCCTGCCGGACACCGATGTTCTCGTCGTGGACGCGAAGATCAAGGCAGTCGGCAGTAAACTCGCCGCACCGCACGCAGCGGCAGTCATCGAGGCCAAGGGTGCGTTGCTCATCCCCGGCTTCGTCGACACCCACCGCCACATGTGGCAGTCCCCGTTGCGCGGCATCGGCGCCGACTGGACGATCGCGCAGTACTCCGACGCCTTCAACCAGATGCTCCCGCACTTCCGCCCCGAGGACATGTACGCGGGCAACTACCTCAGCATGATCGAGGCGGTGGCCGATGGGGTCACCACCGTTGTGGACTGGTCACACGGAGCGCTCACGCCCGATCACGCCGACGCGGCCGTCGACGCGCTGACGGCCGTGCCCGGCCGGGCGCGGTGGGCCTACGGCCGGTGGGCCGGGGCCAGCAATGCCGCCTGGGTCACCACCGGTGAGGTCGAGCGGATCCGCAACGCGCGGTTCAGCAGCCAGGACCAACTCGTGACCATGCAGCTGGCACTGGAACTGCTGCTGCAGGACCCCACCACGGAAGACGCTTTCCGTTATGCCGCCGACCACGGCCTGCCGGTGACATCGCACGCCGGTAGTGATGATGCCGAGATCACTTACCTAGCACAGCGAGGGTTCCTGCGCCCGAGCACGACACTGGTGCACGCTGTCGGCTTCTCGGACGACTCCTACCGCAGGATCGCCGACAGCGGAGCCTTCCTGTCGGTCGCGGCGGAGAGCGAGGTCAACACCGGGTTGGGCTACCCGCCCACCGGCAAGGCCCGGCAGTTCGGCATTCCCCTGTCGCTGTCCTCGGACACCGTGGTGTGGTGGAGCGGCGACATGTTCTCCGCGATGCGGGCTACGCTCAACGCCGAGCGAGGACTCGCCCTGGCGCGAGGTGAACAGGTGACCTCCCACCAGCTGCGAGCCGCCGATGTCCTGCGATACGCGACACTCGGCGGCGCCGAGGCACTGGGAATGGCCGACCGGATCGGCTCCATCACGCCGGGCAAACTCGCGGACCTCGTCCTGCTCCGGCAGGACACGCCGTCGATGACACCGGTGAACAACCCGGTGGGGCATCTGGTCTACCAGGCGGGACGCGACGACATCGACACCGTCATCGTCAACGGCAAGGTGCTCAAGCACCGCGGCGAACTGGTCGGGATCGACCTTCCGCGAGCGCGCCGGCTGGCCGAATCGACGCGCGACCACTTCCGGGCTGGTGTCGGGGAAGCGGCGTGGCAGAAGTTCATCGACCCGCCTGCCGCGCGCTGATCGGTGCGACGAACAGGCCGGCAGCACACTCATCGGCCGATGAGTTTCCGTCGGATGGCCCGTACTCACATCCATGACCTAAGACATCAGGGCCGCAGTGCCGGCCGAACGCCGTGACCAGGAAGAACTCCTCGCCGGGCGCACCGGATGAGGACACGCCGGCGCCGCCGCGGCTGATGGCCATGTGGGACAGCACGTTGCTCGCCTATGCCGACCGCAGCCGGATCATTTCGACGGAGTACCGCAAGGTCGTCATCCGGTGCGCTCGTCGACGCGGCCAGCGCAGCTCTCGCCCGGAGGTCACGCCCTGAGGTCTGAACAGCAATATCAAGATGAGGACCGCGCCGAGGATCAGCGGTCGGGCACCGTCGGGGATGGTGACGAGGAGCCCGCCCACGGTGAGGCCGCTCTGCAGGTTGACCACGGTGTTGGTCTCGGCCCATAGGCTGCCGCCGACCCCGCAGATACCGGCGGAGAGGACGAAGGCAATCACCCGGTGGCGCGTCACATGGATCCCGACCCCCGGCGCGGCGAGCATGTTCTCACGCGAGGCCCGCAGGAGCCGGGCAGTGCGTGTGCGCTGGTAGAGCCAGGCCACCACGACTGCGCCGAGAGCAAAGAGCAGTATCGCCTGGATGTCCCAGGCCTGGCGCACCCGACCATCGACTGCCCACTGGGGGCCTGATCTGCTTCCAGTAGGTGAGCAACTGCACGGTCACTGCGAGCAGCGCAAAGGTGGCGATCCCTGCTTGCTGGCTCTGTGAGGTCTCAGGAGCTGCTTGACGGATTGTTGTCAGGAGAGTCTTGTCTGTTGTCGGGAGACGCTTGACGTGGATTCGCGCCTGGGCCGAAGCCTCTGAGTCGGGTGACCGGATCGGTGTTGTGGCGCGGGCGGACGGCGAGTTCTTCTTCGCCAGCGAGGATGCGGAAGTAGGTGTCTTCGATCACGACGGTGACGAGTTTGCCCGCGTTGCGATTGCCTAGTTTGAGGCGTTGGTTGTTCACCATGATCCGGTCGCTGGCGCTGATTCGTCGTTGTGCCCGGACCTAACCGGCGGGCACCTGAGGCGGCGGAAGTGGAGTTGAGACCGCGCGGATACCCCGCAGTGTCGGCAGAGTCTCCCGGGGAATGGGGCAGGGCCAGGTGTCGGCAAGCGCTCCGCCGGCGATGGCGTGTATCAGGCGCCCGTCCAAGCGCAGCGTGATGGTTCGTCCGGCGAGACTGGTGCCGATCTGGTGATCGGCGCCGGCGATGCCGACAGTTCCGTCACGGGAGACCCTACGGTCGATCTCGACTACCTGCCCACCCGGCACGGTAGGTGCGCCGCAGGCACGCGCCAGGGCCGCCGGAGCGGGCGCGGGCCCGGCCGGGCGCGCGCCGCGCAAGGTCAGCGGCAAGTCCTCAGGTGAGAGCCGGGACACGACGGTCTTGACCAGACGGCCTTCCAGTACGACGTGGATGCTGCGCAGGTCAGCCCAGAGTGTCAGCGTCCGCCCCGACCACGACGGGTGCATCGCGAGTTTCTGTCCCTTGCTCACCCCGGTGACATCGCCGCTGGGTGGGATATGGAGCTCGGAGTCGCCACCGCCCGGCCGCGCTTCGGCTGGCGCATGGAGTCGGCTGCCGGGAACCTGCTGCAGCACGCCTACGAGCTCGTCGTCACGACGGGGGGCAGGCCGGTGTGGGAGTCGGGCCGGGTGGAGGCGCCCGACGGGGCGGGTGTCGAGTACGCCGGTCCCGAGCTGGCCTCGCGCACCCGCTACGAGTGGCGGGTGCGCAGCTGGCTGCACGGTCGGCCGACGCCGAGCGCGTGGGCGGCGGCGGCCTTCGAGACCTCGTTGCTGCGCACCGCGGACTGGCGGGCCCGGTGGGTGGTCCCGGACCAGTAGCCGACTCTGCTGGAGCGGTCCTCGTTCGCCGGAGCCCTCTCCCGGTGCCGAGGGCCCCACCACCCCACCGGGTGCCCGGCTGCGTCCGCCGCTGCACCTGCGCCAAGGCTTCACCTCGAGTGGCCACATGCGGCGCGCACGGCTCTACGCGACGGCCCACGGGGTGTACGAGGCCGAGCTGAACGGCCGGGTGGTGGGTGGGCCGCATCGGGCTGGCGGGCTCGAGCGCCAACTACGGCGACCGCCTCGGCGCTGACAACTGGAGATCGAGTACGTGGACGGCTCGGCGGCCACCGTCGTGTCGGGGGACGACGTCCGCGCGGCGGTCGGCCCGCGCAGGTACGCCGACCTGTTCGTCGGCGAGCACCACGACGCCACCCGCGAGCTGACCGGATGGTCCACGCCTGCCTTCGACGACGCCGGGTGGCGACCGGTGATGTCCGAGGACGGTGGTCTCGCCGTGCTGACTCCGTTCGCGGGGGAGCCGGTGCGCCGCACCCGGGGTGCGGTGCACCGCCGCCCCCGCGAACGCGAGGGCGAGCGACCCGTCCCCCACCACTGGGAACACGTGCTGTGGGTCTGCGGCCACGACGACCTCGAAACCTTCATCCCCTTCGCCGACGGGGTGCACCTCGACGGCGTCGTCGAGCAGATCACCGTGCCGTTCCTGATCGCGCACGGCGCAAACGACCGTCAGATCCCCGTCGAGTACGCCCACCGGTCCTACGACCAGGCCGTCCACGCCCCCAAGCGCGACCTGCGGATCTTCACCCCCGAGGAGGGCGCCAGCGAGCACATCGGGCTGGATCCTGCTCGCGGTCGACGGAATTGTCGAATTCGGGCCAGCCGGAGGCAGCCCCGAGTGGATGACCGACAAAGCGATCTTGGAGCGCGATCGTAGCCGCGAGATGTTCCGAACGGCTGTCCACGCCGGGATGCGCGTCGCAGCCGGTACCGATGCCGGGACTCCCTTCAATCGTCATACCGACCTCCCCAAAGAGCTCGCGGTGATGGTCGCAATCGGCATGTCGCCGATGCAAGCTCTCCTGGCGGCGACAGCGAATGCCACCGCGAATCTTGATCTCCTCGACGAGATCGGCACTATCGAGGTGGGAAAGGCCGCTGATCTCGTGTTGCTCGACGGGGACCCGCTCGAGGACACCGGCGCTTACGGTCGACCGGTTCTGGTCGCGAAGGCCGGCGTCATTGCCCGCAACGACCTAGCTCAGCGGTGGTGATGCGGTCGACGTAGACGCGGGAAGAAGCCGAACGAAGCCCCGGCGTTCCTGATCAATCGCTTGCCGGTGGCCGCTGTACGAGTTCGTCAGGGCAAAGGCATGAGGATGACGTCGACGATCGCTGCGATGTCGTCGTCGCTGATCGGCCTGCCGCGGACAAGCTGCCAGTGGATCAGGAGAGCGAGGGCGGCGGAGACCGCGATCGGCTGCTCTCCTGACGGATCGGTCCGGCCCGGGGGACGATCGCCGCGCTCCACCGCGTGCGCCAGCACGCCCTCGACGGCGTGGTGCAGAGACTCGATATAGCGCTGGCGGACGAGGCCGCACAGTTCCGGTTCCTGGCGAGCTGTGTCGAGCAGCGCTGAGAGCAGGTCGGCGCGAGAGTGGTCCGGGCTCCGAGTGGCGCGGGTCATGGTCGCGATGAGTTCCGCGCGGAGTTGGCCGGGACCGATCGTGACCGGGACGAGGTCGTCGGTGAGGCCAGCATGGTCCAGCGCCTCGGCGGCAAGTTCGGCGCGGGATCTCCAGCGCCGGTACACGGTCGCCTTACCCACCCCCGCTCGTGCCGCGGCCTTGTCCATGGTCAGCGCCGGATATCCGCCCTCAGCGAGCAACTCGTTGGCCGCGCGCAGGATCTGGGCATCCCGGGCGGGGTCACGTGGAGGGCCCGAGACGCCGGGGGGACGGCGCAGTCGCGCACTGGGTTCGGGCATGCCTGCTCTCTTCTCCACACTAGGACCACTTTGTATCGAGCCTATCGGGACTGTTAGCGTCCCCTGAACACGGAACATAGTTGTCTCGGGTTCTGAATGATCAACTTGATTGCGAGGTGGCGTAGTGAAGGCTGTGGGTTTCACCGAGTTCGGCGGCCCGGAGGTCATGCGGGTTCTGGAACTGCCGGAGCCGCATGCCGGTCCCGGGCAGGTGCGGATCAAGGTGGCCGCGGCCGCCGTACACGCGTCCGATGTCAACGCGCGGCTAGGAGTGCTCGCCGACCACATCCCAGAATGGTTCCCGCCCGCCGAGAAATACGTGCTGGGATGGGACGCGGCCGGGGTGATCGACGAGGTCGGCGAGGGAGTGCGCGCCGAATTGGCGGCCGGCGCCGAAGTGATCGCCCTACTGGAGCCGAAACTGGCGCTGGGCGCGCAAGCGGAATACGTCGTGGCACCGGCGGAATCAGTGGTCCGCGCACCGAAAGGGGCCGACCTGACGGCGGCGTCGACCCTGCTGATGAACGCGCTCACCGCGCGAATGGCGTTGGAGGCCCTCGAGCTGCCGCCAGGAGCAACCGTCGCGGTGACCGGCGCAGCCGGTGCCGTCGGCGGCTATGCGGTGCAACTGGCCAAGGCCGCCGGGCTGACGGTGATCGCCGACGCAGCCCAGAAGGACCGGGACCTGGTCATCGGCTTCGGCGCCGACCACGTGCTCCCCCGTGGAGAAGGATTCGCCGAGCGAGTCCGTGAGCTGCACCCCCACGGCGCGGACGGAATCATCGACGGCGCGGTGATGAACGACACGGTGACCGCGGCGGTACGCGACGGCGGAAACATCGCGACTGTCAAAGGGTTCGCCGGGACTGCGGACCGCGGGGTGCGCTGGTGCCCCGTGTTCGTGTACAGCGGACTCCGAGACACGGTGGCTCTGACGGAGCTACGCGACCAAGCCGAAGCCGGAATCCTGACCCTCCGCGTCGCAGCGACATTCCCAGCCGACCAAGCGGAAACGGCGCACCGGCTCATCGAAGCCGGCGGCGTACGAGGCCGTCCCGTTCTGCGGTTCTGAACCAGAACGAGGACCGACCGCCCCGCTCGAGTACGGGCGGGTCACGTGCACGGCCCGAAGCGCCCGGGGACGGCGCAGTCGCGCACTGCGGTCGGGCATGCCTGTCCCCTTCTCGCACTAGGACCACTTTGTCTCGAGCTCATCGGGGCTGTTAGCGTCCTCCATCAACCCGGAACATGCTTGTCTCGGGTCTTGAGTGATCAACTGCTTGCGAGGTGTCGTAGTGAAAGCTGTGGGTTTCACCGAGTTCGGCGGCCCGGAGGTCATGCGGGTTCTGGATCTGCCGGAGCCGCATGCCGGGCCAGGGCAAGTGCGGATCAAGGTGGCCGCCGCCGTCCACCCGCACGATGTCAACGCACGGCTCGGGTCATCGCCGACTACAGAGATGAAGCGCAAACGATCATTACTCGCGATCTTCATTTCGGCTTCGAGTCGGTCCCTGTGTCACCGACGGTGCAGTCATTTTTTCCGTATCGGTTGCCGCCACCGTCGCGGCATTACGACAAGCGGTCGAGAACAAACTACTTCCGGACTCCTCCGAATTGTCCGTACGCGCTGAGATTATCTGCCGGTTCGTGCACTCACTTATCCTCCAGCCCGTAGGCGCCGTTCGGCTCGAGACCATGGACGAGCTCGACGCATTTGCGCGAAAATATTTGGTGCCGATCATCTCCGGATGAACAGGCCCTGACCCTGCCAAAAGGGACAAAGAATTTCCACCTGCAGCCAGATGGAGACCTACCGTCAACGGGTAGGGAAAGGCCATTCAAGCATCGAAAAAGGTGCGAGATGTTGGCGCGGCGGATCAGGGCAGGAGATACAGGCGTTCGTTCGGCAGCCTGGGGAGCCCCGCACAGTCCCCGGAATCGACGGCGACTCCACATGGCCGGCGGGCGCCCACGTCGCAGACGAATACCAACGCGGCAGTCAGACAAGCGACGAAATCTATTCGTACACTGGAGAACTCGACCGTGACGCGGACGTCTGGTTCATCCGGGCACGGCGAACAATCGACGGGGCTCATCTGCGGTGCCATCTCCAGACTCCAGCGCGAGCGCGCCCGACCACGACCGCACCGGACTGCCTGGCCGCAGTGGCGGCCGGGGGTATCCCGGCGAGAAATGTCTTTTTGGGCGACGTAGGCGAGGACATCGCGATGTCGCTGCCACAGACCCCACACGGATCCTCAGGAACGTCGTCGATACCGAACAGAGAAACCGCCAGCGTCATCGTCGCTGCTCGGATGACCCGCGCGCCGCCGATGGGATGCCTCCGGCAACGGGAAACATCGACCAGCGACCAGGTCGGCAAGTAGCCGGCGCAGGGATTACTCATGTCCATAGGCAATGCCGCCGGGACGCGTCGTCGAGGACAGAATCCACCCCGCTTGCCTCATCGCTTCGAGAGCCTCGACCAGGTCCGCAAGTGAAAGATCGCACCGGTGAGTTCGAACCTCGGCAATGGACGGTTTCAGCTCGGAACTCGGACTACCCGGCATCGGATTCCTCCCGATCGGCGGCTTTGCCCCCGCTCGGGTCGATCGACCAGGCGGCGGGCTAAGCGACTTCTCATACTGACTCGGCTCATTAACAGCCCCCTGACCACAGAGGCACAGCTGCCCAGGCAGGTATGCGAGGCCCGGCGCAGTCGTGGGTGATCGGCCGCCGAGAGCGTCAAGCAGAGGCGCACGGTCGACAAATCTTGAATGGTCCCAATACTACAATGCAACAGATTTAGTTGCAACGTTGCATACGACAGCGCGGAGGGTGTGCGGGATGGAGCCCTGAAGAACCGCGCCTCGTTGCGAGTCTTCCGTGCATCCCCGCGTCCGCGCGCCCGTCGCCTGGGTCGTGTCCCCCAACGATTTGAGCCATTCGACGATGAGGGCCAGCGTGAATACGCCACGGTAGGCCGTGGCGAGCTTGTCGTAGGTACCCGCAATCTCGTCAGAGGAAAGTTCTTGTCCAACAGCGCTATCCGGTCCACGTGCTGGGGATTGGCCCGCAGCGCTCATGCGGCGGCGTTCCTCACGCACCCATTTATGGAGAAGGTTCTCGTGGACATCGAGTTCGCGGGCGATGTCGCGGACCGGCCGCCCGGAATCGATGACTCGGTGCGCGGCTTCGACCCGGTACTCGGGTGAATACGATCGACGCGGACGAGGCATGGTGAACATCCTTCCAGGGACCGATGGTCCCGCTATCTCGGATGTCCACTACTTCAGGGGAACCTCACCCTCGGAGAACCCCATTGAGATTTGTCATTGGGTGTCAGTTGGCGAACTAGGGTCTCGTTACTCGTGTCAGTAGCGTTCGTCACGATATGTCAGTAATCGCATGGTCAAGCCCAGGATTTGGCGCACGATTGCCCGAGCAAAATTGTTCGCGGAAGTTCACTCGAGATGTCAGTAGGGGTTCCGGAATCGCCGAGAATCCAACGAAGTGCGACCTGGCGGGGGTCGCGCGACCAGTGGGCGCGGTTCGCGTTCCCATCTGCTGCTCGCCGACACCATGAGCGGCCGGCTCGCGGCTCGCGTGCACGCGAGTGTCCCGCTCGACCGGGTCGCCGAGGCCCACCGCGCGGTCGCGAAGGGTGGTGTGCGGGGGAAGTGCGTCATCCAGCCCTGATTCCGTCGGCCCCGGGGTGGAACCCGATGCCGCCGCGGCAGTGTCGCGGCGGCCCTGCAAACCCTCGTATTGCGGGAACTCGGATGCGACGCCCGGTTGTACGTGGATTCGTTCAACGCCTGGGCATCGGACCCGGGAGGTCCGATCGAGCAGGGCCGCGGCTGAAGGGACATCGTGGCGTGCCGAGCACCGGGACCTCAGCCGAATCGGATGATCGACAGCACGCCGACGACCACGCAGTAGACGGCGAAGGGCAGCAGTGTGCGGGTCTGGAAGTACCGCTCCAGGAACCGCACGGCGAGCCACGATGACAGTCCGGACACGATGGCTCCGACGAGCACCGGACCACGGATGCCCGCCGTCGCCGGGCTGATCAGTTCCGGGGTCTGCAATAGTCCCGCGCCCAGAATCGCCGGAGTCGCGAGCAGGAAAGCGAATTTGGCCGCGTGTTCGTGTTCGAGACCGCGCCACAGTCCGCCGACCATGGTCAGGCCCGCCCGGCTGAACCCGGTCAGCAGCGCGCCGAGCTGGGAGAAGCCGATGCCGATCGCGTCACCGAATCCGAGGGCCGCCAGTTGCCGATCGGACTGGCGGCGCGACGGCGCGGTCGCGGTGAGGACCCCGGCACGAGCCTGCCGGTAGGCGAACCGCCGCCCGTATTCCGTCAGCGTCGGCTCGTTGCGGCGGCGTAATCCCTCGCCGACGATCAGCACGATGCCGTTGGCCACCAGAAAGACAGCTGCGCATATCGGTGCGCCGAACAGCGCGTGCAGCGGATGTTGCAGCAACGGACCGAGGATGGCGACGGGAACGGTGGCGACCAGGATCAGCAATGCCAGCCGCTGGGACACGGTGTCGAGGCTCCCCGTCCGCACCGTGGTGACGAAACCGGTGACTATGGCATACCAATCCCGCCGGTAGTGACCGAGCAGCGCGACCGCCGTTCCCACATGTAAAGCCACCACGAACGCCAGATACGGTGTGCCCGTGCTCGACTCGCCCTCGGTCACCAGATGTTGCCAATCGCCCCCGAGCCACGCCGCGATCAACACCGAATGCCCGAGACTCGAGATGGGAAACAGTTCGGTGACACCCTGCACGGCGCCGATCACAGTCGCTTGGAAGTAGGTGAGCATCGCAACGAGTCTCGCATGCGCGCAACGGCTACCCGGAGCAACCCCGGAGCGGTCCGATATGCCCGAATCACCTATCCCACAGTAAATTTCGTCCGGTGTGCGTCGATGTCGAACGACGCTACAGCGCTCGGTAAAGAAGGACGCCAGTTTCGGGCTGGCCGTCCGGCGTCTTCAGACGTATCGGCACCGACCATCCCGCCCCGGACCCGATATCGCAGGCCGCGCCGATCGACTGGGTTCAGGTCGGACGTGACGACCATGCCAGCGGTGAACCACCAGGCCCCGCACTGAACTCTTCTGTGCGCGAGGCCATCGCGGGGATGGCGGTCGGTGGCGACGCGGCCGACATCATGCGGCGCTTCCTCGACGGATGGAACCAGGCACAATCCCTGGCCGACATCGCCACCGCGATGGCGGACAACGCAGAGGTCGCGGCGGCGATCGGCCCAGTCACCACAGCACGGTCGATCTCGATCGCCACCGACCTCTACGACACCTACGGCGACCTCGACGACATCCTGAGCACCACACAACTCGACACCCTCGAAAGGCTGCGCCTGCACCCAGACTCATCCGACGGGCGATCACCGGCGATAAGACCCCATTATCGGCGGTCAGGCTGCCTATCGCCCCGCCGTGGGCATTCGATCCGCCGATCCCTTTTCCCTGTCCGGTCCTTCAGCCGCGCAACGCCGAACGCCCCGAGCTCGCTGGTAACGAGTTCAGGGCGTTCGTGATTGGGTAATCGGCCGCGCACAGGCTTGATGCAAGCTAATGGTTGGCGTTTCACAGTGTACTGGCACGAGCCCGGCACTGTGGAGCCGCGATTCAGGATCTCCCACCGCATACGTCAACCCACCACCATCGATGCGCTGGCGAGTCAGATGATGTAGGCAGTACTGGATTGCCTGAACAGTCACCCGATAGCGCGATTGGGGTTGCATCGCGTGAATTTCCTGGCGCCCAAGCGAGAATTCAGGTTTCATAGAGAGAGGAAGAGCCGCTGACAGGAGACAGGAGCCTGTCGTGCCTCTTCCGATCCACCCTCGTCGCCGAACCCGGCTAACCACCCGGTCGAGCGAGATGACGGTGCCGCCTCCGACGCGGTCCATGTGATCAGTCCTCGCGACATACCCATGCTCAATCCCGCTGCAGCGGCTGCACTTTTGCGTCTTCTGCAGCGGATTCCGCGCTCAGAGCCAAACAACGAGGGTACGGAGAGGCCATGACCCAGATCAGGTTCGCGTTCGCCGGACGCGTCTCGACAGAGGACCAACAAGACCCAGAAGCGTCCCGTAACTGGCAGCTAGGGCGCGCCAATGCGCTGATCGAGCGCCACGGCATGGTTGTCGCCGAGTTCTTCGACGTCGGCCAGTCTCGCTCGATCCCGTGGAAGCGACGACCCGAGGCCAGCCGACTTCTCGAACTACTCAGCAACCCCGACCGCGGCTTCGACGCGGTCGTGATCGGCGAACCTCAACGCGCCTTCTACGGCAACCAGTTCGGACTGACCTTCCCCGTCTTCGCCCACTACGGCGTCCAACTCTGGGTACCCGAAGTCGGCGGACAAATCGACCCGGACTCCGAAGCCCACGACATGATCATGTCGGTCTTCGGCGGCATGTCCAAAGGCGAACGCAACCGGATCAAGATCAGAGTCCGCGCCGCCATGGCAGCACAAGCGCAGATCGAGGGTCGATACCTCGGCGGTCGACCGCCCTATGGATACAGACTCGCCGACGCAGGCCCACACCCGCATCCGGGCAAAGCTGCCGACGGCAAACGATTGCACCGACTCGAACCCGTCGCAGCACCGGTCGTGCAACGAATCTTCAGCGAATACCTTTCTGGCGTGGGCGTATTCGCGCTCGCGTAGCTGCTCACCTCCGCCGAGATCGATTGCCCCTCAGCACACGATCGTGCACGCAACAGCCACCGTGAAGGGGCGGCGTGGTCGAAAAGTGCTATCCGCGCGATTCTCACCAACCCGCGCTACACCGGGTATGCCGTCTGGAACAGGCAACGCAAGCAGGGAAACACTCATCGATGTCGAGGACGTCGCCCTGGGCCACGAAACACGACTCACCTGGAATCCGAAGTCGCAGTGGGTGTTTTCCGATCAGCTCGCGCATGAAACCGCTGATCGATCGATCGGTGTTCGACCAGGTGCAGCTCCGGTTGGCCTCACGCGGGCCGCAATCCACAGGTCGAGCGACCCAGCGGCGTAAGCACCCCTACGCTTACAAAGGTCTGGTGTCCCACGAAACCTGTGGTCGCTTGATGCAAGGCACGTGGAATCACGACAGACCACATTATCGTTGCCGTTATCCCTCCGAGTACGCCATCGCCAACCGGATCGACCACCAACCGTCGGTCTATCTCCGCGAGGATCAGTTGAACGAACCCCTCGACCACTGGCTGGCTCAGGTCTTCAAACCAGAACAGATCGAGGTCTCGCTGGCAGCTATGGAGGGCGCACAACCTGACCGATCACCCGAACTCGAGACGACGAGACGGCTCATCAGCGACTTCGATCGAAAGCTGGCCCGGTACCGCGATGCACTCGACGCAGGCGCTGATCCTGTCACTGTCGCAGGATGGACCAGACAGACGCAGGCCGAGCGACAGGTCGCGGCGAACAGACTCGCGACCTTGGAGCAAACTGCCGGTCAGTATCCGCGGCTGACCCGTCGAGACATTCGGGATCTGGTCGAGGGTCTCGGCGGGATGCTCGCGGCCCTGCGTCGAGCTGAGCCGGACGATAAAAATGTGGTCTACCGCCAGCTCGGGCTCAAACTCACCTATAGAGACAAAACACGGATGGTGATCGCCGAAGCGACCCCACCCGTGGGTGTACTGGTTGTGTCCGGAGGGGGACTTGAACCCCCACGCCCTAATACGGGCACTAGCACCTCAAGCTAGCGCGTCTGCCATTCCGCCACCCGGACTTGCTGGTGTGCCAAAAGATTATCCGACGCGCTGTCGGAAACCAAATCGCCCAGTTGACCTGCCGTTTTTGCGAGTCGGCACGCCTCGAGGGTGTACCCACATTTGCTTGCGACCGCCGAGATCGAGGCTTTGGACCGGAGCCATCTGCCGGGACGCGGTTCAGTCCTCGGTCGGTGCGGTCGTTGTCCGTTTGCGGCGCGGGGCCGTCTGTTCGATGCGCGGATCCTCGGTCACCGAGAAGCGTTTGACGTACTCGGACAGGAACGCCTGCACTGTCGCGGTGGCCGGGATGGCCAGTAGCGCACCGACTGCTCCGAGTAGTGCGCCACCGGCGAGCACCACCAACAGCGCGACCGCGGCATTGACGTCGACGGTGCGCGCGGTGATCCGCGGTTGTAGCAGATAGTCCTGTAACCACTGGTAGACGATCGCGAACAAGATGATCCAGACCGCGTCCATCGGATCGACGGTCAGTGCCACGAACACCGGAACGGTCGCGGCGATGTAGGTGCCGATGGTCGGGATGAACGCGGAGATCACGCCGAACCACACGCCCAGGGCGATGGGGTTGGGGATGTGGAGCAATGCCAGGAACGCCCCGTGCGCGACCGCGGAGACGATCGCCAGTAGCACCCGTGAATACAGGTAGCCGCCGGTTTTGTCGATAGCGAGGTCCCAGGCGTGCAGGAAGGTCTGCTGACGGGTGGGTGGTAGCAGAGAACAGACGGTGCGCCGCACCTTCGGACCGCCCGCGGTGAGATAGACGCTGAACAAGGCGATGCTCAGGATCTGGACCAGACCGCCCAAGACGGTGGTCGACACGCCCCAGACGTTGTCGGCGGCGGTGTGGGCGTAGCTCTCGAGCAGGTCGGACTCGCGCATCATCCGCTGGCTGAGGTCGTGCATCGTGAAGTGCTGACCGAAGGTGTGATTGATCCGGTCGACGCCCTCGTTGAGCAGGCGTGGCGATTCATGGACCAAGTTGGTGGCCGTCTCTACGAGCAGCGTCACCAGCGCGGCGAGAAAGGCCAGTACACAGGCGAAGGTGCCCACGAAGACCAGGCCGGTGGCGAGCCCGCGCGGGACGCCGCGTCGCACCAGCAGCGCGACGGCCGGTTCCATCGCCAGGGAGATGAAGAACGCGACCACCAGGATGATCAGGATTCCGGTCAGTCGGTGAAACGCCCAGTCCGCGAGCAGGAACAGCCCGAAGAACACCAGGGCCAGCGCCATTGCCCGAGGCAGCCACTTCGGCATTCTGGTAGGCGCGGGCGCCGGCGGGACGTTGCCAGGGGAGTCGATGTCCACGACTTTCAGTGTGGCCCCGGACCAGCCCATTTCCCGGCTCCGACGCGGCCGTTTGCGCTCGCGGCAGGCTGCTCACCGTTGACGCGCGTCGCCGCACATCCAGCATTTGCACACTCACTACCCGATCATGCATCGATTCGGCGGCGTTCGGAGCATCGGCTTGCTACAGTCCCAGACAGCTGACTACGGGTGCGTAGAAATTGTTTATACATCCGTGTAGATCAGAGGGTCGGATCCGGTCGAGCCGCTCGGCGACCGCATTGAACACGGGGTGATCGAGATGGTATCGATGGACGATAGATCTACTGCAACAACCGATTTAGAGCTCATTGTCCGGTTCTGCCTCGACTGGTGGCGCGACCATCCGCGACAGTCCGTCGAGACCGCGGGCCGACAGGTAACCATGGCGTGGCAAGCCAGCGCTGAGCTGGTCCGAGCGCTGGTTCACCGGCGCTTTCCGCTGTCGGAATTCCTCCGCCAGAGCTCTTTCATGGCAGGTGTCTCAGCCACTCCGACGCTCCTGGTCGCCATCCCTATCGCAGCTATCGTGTCGATCCAGATCGGTTCGCTGGTGAGCCAGGTCGGCGCGACGACCTTCATCGGGGCGGTCAACGGCCTCGGCATCATCCGTCAGGGTGCGCCGCTGGTCACCTGCCTGATGATCGCGGGCGCGGTCGGTTCGTCGATCTGCGCCGATCTCGGCTCCCGGACGATCCGCGAGGAGATCGATGCCATGCGGGTGATGGGCGTCGATCCGATCGGCAGGCTGGTGGCGCCGCGCCTGCTCGCCGCGGTGCTGGTGAGCATTCTGCTGTGTGGGTTCGTGGTGTTCGTCGGGTTCGCCACCGGCTACCTGTTCAACATCTTCATTCAGGACGGCACACCCGGTTCCTACATCAGCACCTTCGCCTCGTTTGCCGTCGCGAGCGACCTGCTGGTCGCGCTGGTGAAGGCAGCGGTATTCGGCGCGCTCACCGCGATCATCGCTTGTGATTGCGGCCTGAACACCAAAGGCGGCCCGGGCGGTGTCGCGAACGCGGTGAACTCCGCGGTGGTCAGTTCGGCGATCGTGTTGTTCGCGGCCAATATCGCGCTCACCCAGATCTACAACACCGTGTTCCCTTCCAAGGTGCTCTGAGATGACCAATTACATACCGCCCCTGCTGCGTCCGCTCCGCGCTGCCAAGGCAGCGACCACCCCGCTCACCGAGGCGAACGCGAGATTGGGTCACCAGGGTGTCGTTTTCGTCGAGTCGTTGCTGGCCATTCCGTTCGTTCTTCGGCACTACCGCAAAGAGGTGGTGCGATTGATCATCGACGTCACCTGGGGCAACGGTGCGCTGGTGGTCGGTGGCGGCACGGTCGGGGTGATCCTGATTCTGTGTGGCTTCGGCGGCATCACCGTGGGAATGGAATCGCATACCGCCTTGGATCTGCTGACGATGAGCCCGCTCACCGGCGCGATCTCCGGCTTCGCCACCACCAGAGAGCTGGCCCCGCTGCTGGCCACCATCGCCTTCGCCGCTCAGGCGGGTTGCCGGTTCACCGCCCAGATCGGCTCGATGCGGATCGCCGAGGAGATCGACGCGCTCGAGTCGATGGCGATCCGCCCACTCCCCTACCTCATCACCACCCGCATGCTGGCCGCCGCGGTCGCGATCCTGCCGCTCTACAGCGTCGGAATGGCCACCGCCTACCTCGCCACCAAGGTCACCGCGTTCTTTTTGGGGGACAACGGCATCGGCACCTACGACCACTACTTCCACCAGTTCCTGGACCCGGGCGACATCGTGTATTCGGTCCTCAAGGCGGTCGCGTTCGTGCTCGTGGCCACCTTCATCCAGTGTCACTTCGGCTATATCGCCGCGGGCGGGCCGGAAGGCGTCGGAGTGGCGGCCGGGCGCGCGATCAAGATGACGATCATCGTCGTCGTTTTCCTCAATCTGCTTCTCACACTCGCGATCTGGGGCGTCGACTCCGGTATCCGAATCTCCGGATAAGGGGACTGATATGTATCCGGATCCCAGTGGACGCGGCTGGTCGCGCGGGCGGCTGAGCGTGGCCGGTGTGGCGATGGCGCTGAGTCTGTCCGGCGTCGTCGCACTGCTCGGGCTGCGCTACGCGGGCCATTTCGAGGAAACCGTCGCGGTGACTGCACTGATGACCAGTACCGGCGACGGCCTGCCTGCTCGCGCCGACGTGCGCTTTCGCGGGCTGCTGGTCGGCACGGTGTCGGCGGTCGAGATCGCCGAGAAGGGGCTGAGCCAGCGGGTGCGCCTGGACCTGGAGCCTGCTGCTGCCGGGGCCATTCCGGCTTCGGTGACGGCCCGTGTCGTGCCTGCCAACATCTTCGGAGTCACCTCGGTCGAACTCGTGGACAACGGCCCGGCCGCGACATCGTTGCGGGCGGGTGCTGTCGTCGAGCAGGACACCAGCCGCGCCACAGTGGCCCTGCAGACCACGCTGACCACGTTGCGCGATGTCTTGAACCGCATCCAGCCCGCCAAACTCGCCCGTGTGCTGGCCACCCTGGCCGAGGCACTCGACGGTGATACCCGAATGCCCGGTTCCACGATCGAACGGCTCGACCAGTGGATCACCGAGGTCCGCGCGCTGCCCGGCATCGGTGATCTGCTCGGCGATCTCGGGGCGGCCACCGCGGCGGTGAATCAGTCGGCGCCCGAACTCGCTGATGCCCTCGGTAAATCGGTGCAGACGGCGCACACGATCACCGTTCGCCGCAACCAGGTGATCGCACTGCTCACCTCGGCAGGTACTGCCACCGACGCGACCCAGGCGCTGTTCGCCCGGAACCCGGACGCGGGCAAGGAACTCGTCGTCGGACTGGACGAGACATTCGGCGCGCTCGCGGCGGATCCGTCGGCGTTGAGCGAAACCGTCACCGCACTCGGTGATTCCCTGAGTCGCCTTGCCACCGTGTTCAATTGGGGACCCAGCAAGCAGATGCAATGGGACGTCACGGTCTCGTTCACCCCGTTCCGCCAGTACACCGCGGCCGATTGCCCGCGTTACGGCAACCAGGCCGGACCACGGTGCGACACCGGCACCATCCCGGATTCCCCAGCGCCACAGTCGTATCCGGCACAGCTGATCCCGGGCTGGCTGTCCTCCGCGGGGCCCGCGCCGATTCCCACCATGCCGGCACTGCCTACCCTGCCGAATATTCCGGCGCTGCCGAACATCCCCGGACTCTCGCTGCCCGGTCTGGTGATTCCCGGCATCACCGCCCCGGCAGGTTCTGCCCCACCACCGCCCGGCCGAGCCGGACCGGTCGCGCTGACCGGCCCCGCCGCGGTGGCCGCGTTCCTGGGCAAACGCCCGAACACCACGCAGCAACTCCTGCTCGGCTCCGTGCTCACCGGTGCGACCGTGACGGTCGCACCGCCATCCTCAGGAGGTCACTGAGATGCGCACCCGCAACACGTATTTCGGGCTCGCCGTCTTCGTCGCGCTGTCCATGATCGCGACCTACACGATCTGGTCGACCTTGCAACGTTCGGTGCCGGGCGACACCCATCGCTACAGCGCCACCTTCACCGATGTGCTCGGCTTACGCACCGGCGACGACGTGCGCATCGCCGGAGTGCGCGTCGGCCGGGTCGACGCGATCGATCTGGTCGACCGCCGCAACGCCGAGGTGACCCTGTCGGTGCAGTCTCGCCAGCACCTGAGCACCACCACCAAGGCGATGATCCGCTATCAGAATCTGATCGGACAGCGCTACGTCGCGCTGGCCGTGGGCGAATCGGCGGGTGAACCACTCCCCGCGGGCGGCTCGATTCCCCTGGAGCGCACCGAATCGTCGTTCGACGTCTCCGCCATGCTGTCGGGCTTCGAACCACTGTTCAGCCTGCTGCAACCCGACGAGGTGAACTCGCTGTCGGAAACCCTGGTGCGGGCGCTGCAAGGTGACGGAGTGTCGTTGTCGGCCTTGATCACCCAGGCAGCCGCACTGGCCGCGACCTTCTCCGAACGCGACGAGATCCTCGGCGCGGTGATCACCAACCTCAGCGATGTGATCACCAGCCTGGCCAACCGCAGCGGTGAGCTGGAGACGCTGATCACCCAGTCCCGTGCGCTGGTCAGCGGACTGTACGAACAGGGAGCGGTACTCGAGGATTCGGTCACGGGAATCGCTGAGTCGACGACGAAACTCACCGAACTCATCACCAGGGTCGCACCGGGTATGGCACAGGCACAGCGCCAGGCGAGCGAAGGCGTCGACCTGCTGCTGTCCAATGGTGCGCGGCTGGACCAGTCGGCGATCGAGCTACCGCTGATCCTGGCCGGTCTGGCCCGGATCAGCGGCAACGGCACCTACATCAATACCTACGTCTGCAGCCTGGACGTCTCGTTGTGGGGCGTGCTGTTCCCCCGCGGACTGTTCTCCCAGGTCGGCGGCAACGAACACTCGGAGGTCTGCCGATGATCACATTCCTGTTCTCCCTTGGCCGCACGACCCTGCTCGACGCGTTCCGCAACCGGTACTTCGCCCTCGGCATCGCGGCGGGGGTCACGGTGATCGTGCTCGTTCTCGGATCCGGGATACTCTCGCGCGCCCACCTCGGTGAGGACACCGTCCACGCGGAATTCGCCCAGGCCGCGGGCCTGCGGACAGGCAACAGCGTCGACGTGGCCGGGATCGAAGTCGGCACGGTCACCGCCGTGCGGCTCGAGCGGGATCGTGTCCTGGTCACGATGAGTGTGCGGCCCGACCTCTCCGTGGGTCACGACGCGAAAGCGGCGATCAAGATGTCGACCATTCTCGGCAAGATGCACGTCGAACTCGATCCGGGGGCCGAGGGGCACCTGCCTGGTTCCCGAATCCCGTTGTCGGCCACCACCGTTCCCTACAACCTGGCCAAAGTCGTGAACGATCCGAAATATCGCAATTCCTTCGAGCATCTCGAACGGCTCGATCCGAACGCGTTGCGCGCCGGCCTGGACGCGGTGAGCACCCAGCTGGGCGATTCACCGGCGCTCACCGCCCAGGCGCTCGACAGCGTCGGCGCGCTGGCCAAGGTGATCGCCTCGCGGCGCGACGAGGTGGATCAACTGCTGGGCAGCATGGATCAGGTCTCCGGGCTGATTTCCGACAACCAGAACAGTGTGCTGGTGTTGCTGACCAATGGTCAGGCGATCGGCGACTCCGTCGTCCGGCGTCGCGATCTGATCAGAGAGCTACTCGACAACATCGCCGCAGCTTCGAAGATCCTGCAGGACATGGGCATCGACGACGGCGGCAGACTCGGCCCGCTCATCCACAACCTGAACACCATGTCGCAGGGTCTGGAAAAGAATCGCGAGCACCTCGACGCGCTGTATCAGGTGATGCCGGTGGCGGTCCGCCAATTCAACAACTCGTTCGCCCAGGGACCCTACGGCGACATCTACATGCCGTGGCTGTTCCCGGACAACTGGCTGTGCCTGGCCGACGCGGTAGAAGGGTGCAAATAATGCGCAGGTTGGCGCAATGCCTCGCACTGGTGATCATCACCGGCGTCGGGGCGGGCTGTTCGTCGATCCCGGTGTCGCTTCGCCCCGATGCCGTCCACCTCACCGCGGACTTCGAAGGCGCCGCGGGTCTTTTCGTCGGCAATGACGTGTCGGTCCTCGGAGTCCCGATCGGGCGAGTCGACGCGATCGAGCCCAAGGGCGCCTTCGTCGAGGTCGCGATGACCATCGAGCCGGGCGTCGAGCTGCCCGCGAACGTCATGGCCGCCCTGGTCTCCCCTCAGCTCATCACCAACCGTCACGTCGAATTGACTCCCACCTATACCGGCGAAGGGCCCACACTCGCCGACGGCGCCCACATACCGTTGGCGCACACCAGGACTCCGGTGGAGCTCGATCGCATTCTGCGAAATTTCGAACAACTCGGCGAGGCGCTGAAGGGCGACAACGCGAACGGCCCGATGGCCAGCCGGGTGCTGTTTCCGATGCTCGACGGCAACGGTGACCGAATTCGCGAAACTCTCGACGCCCTCTCCACGACGTTCGAGGTGTCGCTGGCCAATCGCGACCAGATCTCGCGCACCATCGTCGAACTCAACGAGCTCACCACGATGATCGCCGGGAACGACCAGACGGTCCGCGACTTCAGCGGCCGACTCACCGAACTCGTCGCCCTGCTCGCCGAACAGGCGCCGGGCTTGGCCGCGGTACTCACCCAGGTCAACGACTTCATCGCCAACACCTCGACGGTGTTGGCCGAGAATCGCGCGCCGCTCACCGACGCGGTGAGCCGTCTGGTCACCATCACCGGCCAGATGCGCGACAACGCACGCGGCCTCACCGAGATCGTCGATGTGACGCCGTTGATGGCCGACAACTTCGCCCGCGCGGTCAGCACCGACCAGCAGGCGCTGCGGCTCCACCTGCTCACCGATAAAACGTTGCTGGACAACGAGACTCTGTCGCTGCTGTGTGCGCGGGTCGCGTTGCGCGCCGACGGCTGCCGGACGGGCAAACTCATGGACTTCGGTCCGGACTTCGGTCTGACCGCCGCGCTCCTCGGACTGTCCGAATGAGCAGAGCCGCCCGCCTCACTGTCACCGCGCTGGCCGCGCTCAGCGTGTGCTCGTGCACGGTCACCGTCGACAATGTCCCGTTGCCGCGCCCCGGTGTCGACGGGCCGTCCTACCGCTTGCACGCGGTGTTCGACAACGCGCTCAATCTGCCCGAACGGGCCAGGGTCAAGATCGGCGGCACCGACGTCGGGGTCGTTACCAAGATCGATACGACGAACTTCCTCGCCGATGTCGAGCTCGAGGTGCGCCGCGATATCGCGCTACCGCGGGGCACCCGTACCGAATTGCGGCAACCGACCCCGTTGGGCGATATCCACGTCGCCATCGTGCTGCCGGAGCACCGGCCAGGGACTCCATTGCTCGCCGACGGTGATGTCATCGACCGCGAGCACACGTCGGCGGGCGCGTCGGTCGAAGAGCTGATGATGGCGATGTCGATGTTGCTCGACGGCGGTGCGATGAACCAGGTCGCCCGCATCACCTCCGAACTGAACGCGATCGTCGGCGGACGCGGGCCACAGCTGTCGCACCTGCTCACCGAGCTCACCGCGACGCTGGGCGCGTTGAATCAGCGCACCGGGCAGATCGATTCGGTCTTGCACGGACTGGACGGGCTCGCCTCCACTCTGCGCGCCCGCAAGGCCGAACTCGGCCAGGCGGCCGATACCTTCCCTGATCTGATCGCCGTGATCGCCGAGAACAACCGCGCCATCACCGATCTCACGACGAAGGTGTCCACGGTGACCGCCGCGCTCGGCGACTTCACCTCGACCACCGGTCCCGAATTCCTCAGCCTGTTCGACAGCGTGCAGGCATTGATGACCGGATTCACTCGGATGGGGGACAACTTGGGCACCACGCTGGACAGGCTCAACACGCTGGGCCCGGTGGCGCGGACGTCGATGCAGGGGTCGAGTCTGGCTGTCGCCGCGCGGATCTCGTATCTGGACATCGGCGCGCTCACCGACACCGAGGGCAGCAGATTGCCCGACGGCACCGACGTCACCGCGTTCGTCGGCAGCCTCGCCCAGGTCCTGGCTCGGGTGCTCGGCCGGCTGCAGGGAGGCCCTCGATGATCCCGCGCGCCGCCACCCTCGTCGTCCGGCTGGCACGCTGGGCCGAACACCACAAGACAGCCGGGGCCATGCTCGGCATGATCGGGATGCTCGTCATCGGATCCGGCTACATCGCCGTCGACGTCGTCGGCATGCGGCCACTGCACACGACCTACACCGTGCGGGTCCAGCTCCACAGCTCCGGCGGCCTGCTCCCGCACAGCAACGTCACCGTGCGCGGGGTGCGGGTGGGCGCGGTACGCGCGATCGTGCTCGACGGCGTCGGCATCCTCGCCGAGGCCGAGATCGACAGCGCCACAACCATTCCCGTCGGAACGCCGGTTGCGATCGGGCGTCTTTCGGCAGCGGGCGAACAGTATCTCGACTTCCGGCCGACCACCGGCGCGGGACCCTACCTGGCCGATGGTGCGACGGTGGCTGCCGACCAGGTGAGCACCCCGGTCACCATCGACTCGTTCCTGGACAACACCGGATCCCTCATCGCCGGGATGAACCCGGATCGGCTCACGGTGATCGTCGACGAACTCGATCGCGCACTGCTCGGCGGCCCCGATGTGCTACGCACTGTGATCAGCGGTCTCAGCCAGGCGATGACCGGCCTCACCGGTCTGCTCCCGCAGACCACCGAGCTGATTCGCAATCTGCGGGTCATCGCCGACACCACCGCGCATGCCCAGCCCGACCTCGCCACCCTGGTCCGCGGGTCGAGCGCGCTGTTCGACCAGATGAACGCCGCCGACAACGAGGTGCGCGAACTTCTCGACGACGGTCCGGGCAGGCTGGCCACCCTCGGCGGTGTTCTCACCGAGACCAGCGACCCGCTGACCAGCCTGGTGACCAATTTCGTCGCCATCACCCGAGCGGCCCGATTGCGGACCCCGGCCATGACAGCACTGTTTCCCGCCCTGCGCGCCGGTGTGGTCGCCCTCGGAGTCCCGGCCCACGACACGCCTTTCACACCATGGCGGACATCTGGCCGCGTCCCACCTGCGAGTACGAGACCATTCCGGTCTCCCCCGCCGGGGTCTCCGACGGCCGTGGCCGCCTCTACAACTACTGCGTCACCAGCCATCCCGAGCTGCAGGTCCGCGGCTCGGCCAACGCGCCGCGCCCCGCCGGACCCGACAACGGATCGGGCCCGCCTCCCGGCGTCACCGGCGACGAGCTCTCCGTCCCCTTGCCCGCCAACTGACTCCTACCGCCGAAGGACGTATCCATGACCACCGACGACTCGCACTCCGAGACCACCGAACCGACCACGGAACCTCGGCGAATTACCCTGCGCCGCTTCGTGGTCCCGGCAGCCGCGATGATCACGATCGCCGCTGTCGCCGCCGCTTCCTTCCTCGCCGTGGACAACCACCGCATCCGCGCCCGTGAACAGGCGCGCGACTCCGCACTCGCGGCGGCCTGCACCTACGCCCCGACGCTGGCTCGCTACGACGCCAAGGACCTCGACACCTATTTCGCCGCCGTGCTGGCAGGCGCCACCGGCAGCTGGAAGACCGAATTCGATGCCACCAGCAAGGATCTGCGCGACGTGCTCACCCAGGGGCAGGTGGTCTCCACGGTCGGCAACGTCACCTGCGCCATCGAGTCCGCCGACGAGACGTCCGCGACGGCGGTGGCCGTCATCAATCAGACCATCACCAGCCTCGGCACCAAGGGCGAGCCCGCTCCCGGACAGCTCTCGGTGAGCATGTCGCTGCGCAAGGACCTCGACCGCTGGCTCGTCAGCGAAGTCAGCACCCCGACGCTTTCGCGCTGATCGAGAGGATGCCCGATGACCGACCGAACCGCTTCTCCCCGTACCGAATCGCTCCTGGCCGGTGTGTCGCACAGCTCTACCGCGCGCCGATACCGGCGACGGAGCGCACGCCTGGCGACCGCGCTGGCCGGACGGCTGCGACTGACCCTCGTCGCCGGGCTCGCCATGACCATCGCGGCAGTCACCTCGATCCTCGGCGGAATATTCGCCCTGGCGGCCCTCGTCCGTGGGCTCGAACAGGTGCTGCCTACCTGGGCCGCCTACGCCGTGACTTCCGTCCTGCTACTGACCTGTGCGGCGATGGGCATCGCGATCTGCGTGTGGCTACTCGCCCGCGCGATGAGTGCCGTGCGGTCCTGACCCCCTGCCGAAAATGTTCTGTCGGTTGAGGAATGGCGCGCCCGTTCGGCAATCACAGCCGAATTTCGGTCGAAAACACAGCGCGAACCGTAGCGGCCCGTGGTACGGACTGCTATCGTCTTACTTGAAAACTACGCGCGAGTAGTAATTATATTGATAGCTCGCGACCGACAGCAGAGAATATGGGGAGAACCGCATGGCAGCATTACGCGCATGGTTGTCGCTACCGGAGGTCACGCCGGCCGAGGACTACGGATTCTTCGGACCCGACTCCGTCGCCTGGCGGGTATGGAGTTACCCGACCGGGTTGACCATCGGCTTCCAGCGAGCAGTCGTCATCGAGGAACTCGACCCCGCACTGATCGCGGCCGTGGACACCACCGGTGCGATCTACAGCCGCCCCCGCACTCGCTACGACCGCACGCTGCGCTATTTCGCCATGGTGATGTTCGCCGACAGTCGGTCGACGACCAGCGCGGCCGACATCCTGGTCAAGATCCATTCCAAGGCCGTGGGAATCGATCCGGTGACCGGGAAGTACTACGACGCGAATGACCCGCAGTCACAGTTGTGGATTCACCTCACCGCCTGGCACTCCCTGCTGATCGCCTACGAGAAGTACGGACCGGGGCGGCTCAGCGCCGACGACGAGTCCCGATACTGGCACGAATGCGCCCGGGCAGCCGAACTCCAAACCTGCGATCCCGCAGATGTTCCCCGTACTCGCGAAGGCGTGGCGCAGTACTTCGAACGCATGCGCCCGCAACTCATCGGATCCGATATCGCGAAGAAGGCGATGAATCATCTCCTCGACGCCGAGGTGATGCTGCCGCCGATGCCGCTCGTGCTGCGACCGCTGTTCATAGTCGTCGCGGCATTCCTGCGACGCGGAACACTGGCCACGATGCCGCGCTGGATGCGGGAAATGGCCGGACTGCCGACCGGACGCGTTCTCGATCTTCTCGTCCTGCCCTGGCTGAGCGCGGCGATGACAGTGGTCAGCTTCAACACTCGGCTGCAATTGCTCCTGCTGCAGCTGATCTCGCCGACGACGGTGCCGGTGGCGGCGCCGGTGCTGCTCGAATTGACGCCGAACAATCCGGTGACGACGACGCCCCGGCAGGCTCAGAAGAAATATGGATACGACATCCCGGCGCAAGCCCACCACGCACTTCGCGCGAAACAACGCGATCGCGTGTTGACGAACGGCCTCGCTCCCTCCGATGAGGGCCTCATCGAATCGCAACCGATCCTCGGCGACATCGCCTGACAACGGAATAGAGAACGACAATGGTGACAAAGCTACTGGAACGCCGGCTCAGTATCCGTCAGATGATGTACCTGGCAATCGCAGGAGGCATTCCCTATGTTGCGATCGGTGTGATCTGGTTGATCACCCACGACAGCCATCTGAGCGACTTGCACGGGCTCGACCGATTGTTCTCCGCGATCGGCCAGATAATCGCTTGGCCCGTGCTGATTATCGCCGATATCGAACTGCGTTAGTCAGCCGGTAAATCCGCTCACCCTGTGTTCGGTGAGCGGATTTACCGGCTTCTCGACCTCACACTCAATCGGGCTGATCATCGCTGTCCGTATCCCCGGATAATTCGGCTCCCGGCCTGTCCGGCAACGTCCGGATCATGGACCGGACAGTGGGGCGTAAACGTTCGGGCGGAAAGCGTTGCGGATCCGACAGCACCATTCGTCCCAGTACTTCGGTGAACCCGAGCATGACGTGGGCGATCAATTCGACATCGACCTCGTGCGGGCCACCGCGCACAGCGAAACCCGCGGTCAGCAGATCGACACACTGGTCGAGGAGCTTGTCGCGGGCCGCGCCGAGCAGTTCGCGATAGTCGGTCGGCGCACCGTCGCTGTGCAGCAGGATCAGGCGCCAGCGGGTCGGTGCGGCGGCGACGGATTCGAGAAACGCCATCACGGCCGCGACGTACTCGCGATCAGGGTCGGATTCTTGCAGGTCACGAGGCATAGCAGCGGAGACCTGACCCATTCCCCGTGCGTGTTCGCGGTGCAGCAGGTGCGCCATCAGCTCCGGCGCGGTGGGGTACATCGCGTACAGCACCGGCTTGGCCACGCCGGCTTCCTTGGCAACCGCCTGCATGGTCAAATTCGCGAGTCCGGCATCGCCGACGACACGGAGCGCGGCGTCGAGCAGCTGCGTTCTACGCTCGTCCGGCGGAAGTCGGGGCCCGTTGCGACGCTTCGGGCGAGCGCTGGTCTGGATGCTCTCGGTACTCACCACTGCATTATCTCCCACACCCGCAGCGGTCGTCGGCAATCCTCAGGAAAATGTTTCCGCTGAACACTGTCTCAATTAGTTCATTCAGCAGTCGAGATTTCAAATCGCTGGCCGCACGCGAATCAATAGACGTGCAATCCCTAATTCGGTTTGGGCATCCAGTTCCACTGCCCGTACCACTGCGCGGTTGCTCCGCACAGCGGTACGGGACAGGTTCACCGTCAGTCCCTCACCGCACCCTGGTGAGAGCTCAGTCCGCGACCACTTCGCTGCGGTCACCGCTCCACAGCGTGTGGAATTTGCCCTCTGCGTCCACGCGCTCGTAGGTATGCGCGCCGAAGAAGTCGCGCTGGCCCTGGGTCAGCGCGGCCGGCAGCCGCTCCGCGCGCAGTGCGTCGTAATAGGACAGCGAGGACGCGAACGCCGGGACCGGAATCCCGAGCAGGGTGGCGGTGGAGACCACGCGCCGCCAGCTGTCGATGGCCGTCTCGATCGCCTCGCGGAAATACGGTGCCAGGATCAGGCTCGGCAGGGCGGGGTCCTGCTCGTAGGCGTCCTTGATCCGGTTCAGGAAGCGGGCGCGGATGATGCAGCCGCCGCGCCAGATCGTGGCCAGGTCACCGGGGTGCAGATCCCAGTCGTACTCGGCGCTGCCCGCGGCGATCTGGTCGAAGCCCTGTGCGTAGGCGACGACCTTGGAGGCGTACAGCGCCTGCCGGATGTCCTCGGTGAACTGCTCGACATCGGTGGGCTTGTCGGCGAGGGTGCCCGATGCGAGTCCCACCGCGGCTTTGCGCTGAGCGCGCGAGCCCGACAGCGCCCTGGCGAAAACCGCCTCAGCGATGCCGGTCACCGGAACACCGAGATCGAGCGCGGACTTGACCGTCCAGCGACCGGTGCCCTTCTGCTCGGCGGCGTCGACGATGACATCGACCAGCGGCTTGCCGGTCTTCGCGTCGGTCTGGGCGAGCACCTCGGCGGTGATCTCGACCAGGTAGCTCTCCAGATCCCCGGAGTTCCACTGCGTGAACACGTCCGCGATCTGCTTGGCGTCGAAACCGAGCGCGTCGCGGAACAGGTGGTAGGCCTCGCCGATCAACTGCATGTCGGCGTATTCGATGCCGTTGTGCACCATCTTGACGAAGTGCCCGGAACCGTCGGGGCCGATGTGGGTGCAGCACGGGGTGCCGTCGACCTGCGCGGCGATCGACTCCAGCAGCGGGCCGAGCGACTCGTAGGACTCCTTCGGTCCGCCCGGCATGATCGCGGGACCGTTGAGCGCGCCCTCCTCACCGCCCGAGATGCCCGCCCCGACGAAGTTGAGGCCGCGTTCGCGCAGGGCGGCCTCGCGCCGAATCGTATCGGTGTAGAGGGCGTTGCCGCCGTCGATGATGATGTCGCCCGGCTCCATCGCGTCGGCGAGTTCGGCGATGACGGTGTCGGTCGCCTCGCCCGCCTTGACCATGATCAACACTCGCCGCGGCTTCTCCAGCGCCGCGACGAACTCCTCGACGGTCTCGGTGCGGACGAAATCGCCGTCACCGCCGTGCTCGGCGAGCAGCGCGTCGGTTTTGGCGACGGAACGGTTGTGCAGCGCGACGGTGTACCCGTGCTTGGCGAAGTTACGGGCAATATTGCTGCCCATCACGGCCAGGCCGGTCACACCGATGTGCGCACGCGCGGTAGAGGTCGACATTGAGATCAGCTCTCTTCGTTCGGCGGGTTCGATGGAGGCGAAAGACGGACTCCTTGGCAGGCAAGTTACTGGGTGCCGGTCCGTCGCCGAACACCTACCACCGTGACCGGGGCTACACGCGGAACCGCGCCGAGCCCGCGTGTCGGCGGGCGCTGCTAGTGTCGGTCGAGTTCTGACACGGGGTGTCTCGCGACCGCGAGGCTGAGAACAGACCCGCCGAACCTGTTCAGGTAATGCTGACGAAGGGATGTCACGGTGTTGCACGCCCACACCACGAAGACAGACTTGTTCACCGACCACCTGTGGGACCGGACCAAGGTCCTGCGCGGTGCGATCGACGACTTGGAATTCCTGCGGCACCTCGGCGAGGGCACTTTGCCGCTCGAGGTGTTCCGCACTTACATCGAACAGGATTCGCTGTATCTCACCGGGTACTCGAAGGCGCTGGCGATTCTCGCCGCGAAGTCGCCTGACCCGCAGACCGCGGCTTTCTGGGCGACCTCGTCCGCGAACGCCGCCGCTGTCGAGTCGGCCATGCACGATCAGATGCTCACCGGTGGCGCGCTGCCTCCGCGGCAGGGCGAGCCGGAGCATTCGCAGACCTGCCTCGCCTATGTCTCCTTCCTGATCGCCGCCGCCGCGACGGAGTCCTACGCCGTCGCCGCGGCGGCCGCGCTGCCCTGTTTCTGGATCTACGCCGAAGTGGGGCGCGACCTGGCCGCGAGCGCCGCGAAGGTGATCGCCGCCGACTCCGCCCACCCGTACGCCCAGTGGGTCACCACCTACGGCGCAGCGGAGTTCCAGCAGTCCGCGGCCACGGCCCGATCGCTGGTCGACGCCGCTGCCGAGTCGGCGAGCGAGCGCGAGCGGGCAGCGATGGAGAAGGCTTTCATCCTCGCTGTGCGCTACGAGTTGATGTTCTGGGACACCGCCCTGCACCCGCAGCCCTGGCCTGCCGCATGAGCGCGCGTCTTCGCCGCGGGCTCGCGGTCATGGCAACCGTCGTCGCGACCCTGTCGCTGCTCACCGCCTGTGGTTCGGGCGGCGGTTCCGATCAGACCATCCGGTTCGCGCTGGACTGGACGCCGAATACCAACCACGTCGGGCTCTACGTCGCGTTGCAGCGCGGCTACTTCGCCGACGCCGGTCTGGATGTACAGGTCCTGCCGTACAACAACACCTCGGTCGACACGATGGTCGATGCCGGAAACGCGGAATTCGGGATCAGCACCCACAATTCGTCGACCTTCGCCCGCGCCTCGGGTGCGCAGGTCAAGTCGGTGCTCGCCCCGCTGCAGCACTGGGCCACGGGCATCGGCGTGCGCGCCGACCGCGCCGACCTCGCCAGACCGAAGGACCTCGACGGCAAGACCTACGCCGGCTTCGGCGACCCGGGCGAGCGGGAGGCACTGCAGCAGGTCATCCGCAACGACGGCGGCACCGGGGATTTCACCTCGGTGATGCTGGGTTCGTCGGCCTATGAAGCGGTCTACTCCGGCAAGGCGGACTTCACCGTCTCGTATCTGGCGTGGGAAGGGATCGAGGCCGAACACCACGGCACCCCGATGCGGTACTTCCGGTACACCGATTTCGGGTTCCCGGACTCGTACGCGATCGTGATCGATGCCAACGAGGGCTGGCTGGCCGAGAACCCCGACCGTGCCGCGAAATTCGTGCAGGCGCTGCAACGCGGATACCAGTTCGCCGCGGACAATCCGGACGCGGCCGCCCAGGATCTCATCAATGCCAATCCGGGCGCGTTCAACGATGAGGCGCTGGTCTTCGAGAGCCAGCGCATGCTGGCCGCGCAGTTCATGAAGGACGCCGGCGGCAAGGTGGGCACCCAGACGGTGCAGCAATGGTCGGCGAACTCCGGCTTCCTGTATCGGGGCGGTCTGCTGACCGGCTCGGATGGAAAGCCGCTGACCACCGAACCCGACTGGTCGACCTATTTCACCAATGAGTACCTCGCCACCCCGTGAGCTGTCCGTAGCCTCGTCGCCGCTGGTGCCCACCGGCGACGACGGCGGGACGGCTCGCTGGGCGGGGATCCGATGGGCGGTGCCGTCGTTGGTCACGGTGGCGGTGCTCGTCGCGATCTGGCAGGTCTACGTCACGAGTAGCGGTGTCCGTCCGCAGGTGCTGCCGTCACCGCTGCGGGTCGTCCAGCAGGGGTGGGCACACCGGGACGAGATCATCTCGCATGCGGCCGCCACCTTGCAGGTGACGCTTGTCGGGTTCGCGGTGTCGCTGACGCTGGCGTGGGTGCTGGCGGTGATCGTGGACTTCTCGCCCTGGCTGCGGCGTGCGTTGGTGCCGCTGTTCGTCGCGTCGCAGACCGTGCCGATCGTCGCGATCGCACCGTTGATGATCATCTGGTTCGGGTTCGGTCTCCTGCCGAAGGTCCTGGTGGTCGCGCTGGTGACGTTCTTCCCGATGGCCATCGGCCTGATCGAAGGTTTCGCCGCGGCCGACCGTGACGCGGGCGCGCTGCTGCGGAGTATGGGCGCCTCCCGGCTGCAGGTGTTCCGTTATGTGCGACTGCCGTCCGCGCTGCCGCGGTTCTTCACGGCGCTGCGGATCGGCATCACCTACGCGGTCGTCGGCGCGGTATTCGCCGAGTATGTCGGCGCGAGCGTCGGCCTCGGCATCTATATGAGCCTGCAGAAGAACTCGTTCCGCACCGACCTGGTCTTGGCGGCGGTGCTGGTCACGGCGCTGCTGAGCATCACGCTGTACCTGTCGACGTTCGTGATCGAACGCCTCGTCGCGCCGTGGTCGCGCGAGCAGAACAGGAGCCGACGTGACTGACGCCGGGGACGACCGCATCGTCGTCGATCACCTCACCAAGTCGTTCCCGCAGCCCGGCCGGCACAGCCCGGACCTCGCGGTACTGGGCGGGATTTCGTTCACCGTCCGAGCGGGCGAGTTCGTCACCGTCATCGGGCCGAGTGGTTGCGGCAAGAGCACCGTGTTCAACATGCTGGCCGGACCCGAATCCCCCGACTCCGGCAGCGTCGGCTTCCGCGCGGCCGACGGCGAGGACACCGCCGCGCACTGCGCCTACATGCCGCAGAAGGACCTGCTGTTCCCCTGGCGAACCGTCCTCGACAACACCATCCTCGGCCTGCGGGTACAGGGTGTTCCGAAGACGGAGGCCCGGCGCCGCGCCCGCGAACTGTTCCCGGTTTTCGGCCTGTCCGGTTTCGAGAACGCCCGCCCGTCGCAGCTGTCGGGCGGGATGCGACAGCGAACCGCACTGCTGCGGACCGTCGTCCAGGAGCGTGAACTGTTGCTGCTCGACGAACCCTTCGGCGCGCTCGACTCACTGACTCGCACCGAGATGCAGTCGTGGTTGCAAGAGGTCTGGCAGCGCTACCGCTGGATGGTCCTGATGATCACCCACGACGTCCGTGAGGCGGTGTACCTGTCGGACCGGGTGATCGTCCTGTCGGCGCGCCCGGCCACCGTGCGCCACGAACTGCGCATCGACCTGCCGCGGCCGCGGGGGTTGTCCACAATCACCGCCCCGGAATTCGTCGCGCTGGAAGAGGAACTTCTCGCGATCCTGCACGAAGAGTCTCGTCGGGCGTTCACGGAACAGCGGTAGCTCGCGCGACGCCGAACTGTTGTGCCGAAGCGGCGAACAGCGATTGGCCGCCGTTTCCCTGGGTAGGCGCACCCTATGGGCTCGTCGTACCGCGCCGGGCGAAAGACCACCGCCATAACCGTGACAGGAGACCAGCGCCGATGATCGATAGGCACAGTATCGCCGAACTGCCGACCACCGCTGTCCGCACCGCCTTCCAGACGGGGGCGCGGATTCGGCACGCACGGGTGTTCCACCCCCGCGGCATCCGCCTCGCGGGCCGGTTCCATGCCACCAGCAACTATGTGCCGTGGTTCGGTCCCGGCGACCGAGCGGTCATCGCCCGGGTGTCGAAAGGCGTCGGCAGTCCCGGCGGGGTACCCGATGTCCTCGGGCTGGCGTTCCGGGTACTCGATCGCGACGAGCGTCCCTGGGACTTCGCGCTGGCAACGACCGGCACCAGCACGCTGGGCCGGTTCGTCATCACCCCCGCCCGCGCCTGGTCCAGCGCCCGTTTCGGCACCCTCCTGCCCTACCGATTCGCCGACGCGTCACCGGTCTGGCTGTTCGCCGAACCGCTCGACACCGACGACCTGCCGAATACGGCGTCCTTGCGAGCCCTCGACGATCACCTCGACGACCAGGTGATCCGATTCTCGCTCGTCGCCGATGGGATCGGCCGCCCACCCGAGATCGTCGGCGAACTCGACCTGCGGCGAGCCGAGCCCGGCGAACACCGCACCGACTTCTTCGATCCGATCCTCAACCGACCTGCCGACGTCACGATGATCCCCCAGGCAGTGAACTGGCTGCGCGAAAGTGCCTACACCGGCAGCCGCCGCGGCCGCACCGACGACAGCGCCCAGCCCGCGACCTGATATCTCGCAGGACGATCTCCGATTCGGCTCCCGAGACGCGGGCATTCGACCGGTGAACCACCTCGTGTTCCCGGATGAAAGAGAGCCCGATGCTCATGAGACGAGCCCGCCGTCGCGTCCACCCCGTGGGTCGCGTCGCCTTGTTGGGCGTTCTCCTATCGGCGGGTGTCATTGCCTGCGCGACGACTACCGAATCGCGAGGCACCAACGGGGACACGGCGAACGGGCTGGTGATCGGTCCAGCCGCCGGTGCGCAGTTGTGCGACACGTTGTGGGCCGATCTCGCTAGCTGGCGCCAACAGGGCAGTGCCATCGCTCGCGTGAGGTTCAACGGTGTGGTCCACATCTGGGCACTGCGCAACGGTGCGATCAATATCGCCGTCGCCCGCGACCGCGACGCGATCGACGCTGTCACGCGCGACCAGTGCCCCAACGCACGCCAGCAGGTCACACAGATCATCGACACCGTGGATCTGGCCTCGGGACTCGTCGGATTCTGAATCGCGGGTGGGCACCGTGCGGCATCCAGCAGGTACCGCCGTGCCGATTCGTTGTGAAACCGGCTGGTACACAGACGAACTCGCGGACGGACCGGACCACCGTTTGACCCCTCGGAGACCGGGTAAGCGGCCGACGATCAGGAGGATATCTGGATGACGGACAGTGTTGCCGAGCGCGAGCCCGTGGCGCAGGACTGGTCGCAGGGCCCTTCGGCGCTGCGGTGGCGGTCGTGGTGGGGCGTGCTGCGCCGCACCGTGGCCGAGTTCATGGAAGACAATGTGACCGATTGGGCCGCTGCGCTCACCTACTACAGCGTGATGTCGATTTTTCCCGGCATCATCGTACTCACCGCATTGCTCGGGCTGCTCGATCCCTCGGCGACCGACTCCTTCATCCAGACCATCGAGCAACTGGGCCCCGGTCCCGGCACCGAACTGCTCGTCGACGCCATCCGGGAGTTGCAGGGCTCCCGCTCGCTGGCGGGCCCACTGGCGATCGTCGGTGTGGTGACGGCGCTGTGGACGGCTTCCGGCTATATCGGGGCCTTCATCCGGGCCTCCAACACGGTCTATGACACCGAAGAGGGCCGCCCGATCTGGAAGACGCTGCCGCTGCGCGTCGGGCTGACCGCGGTGATGGTGCTGCTGATCGCGGTGTGCGTGGTCGGGGTGCTGTTCACCGGCCGCTTCGCCGAAGCGGCGGGTGAGTGGCTCGGCATCGGTTCGGTCGGTGTGCTGATCTGGGACATCGTCAAGTGGCCGGTACTCGCCGTGCTCGTCAGTCTCGGAGTCGCCCTGCTGTATTGGGCCGCGCCCAACGCGCAACAGCCGGGATTCCGGTGGCTCTCGCCCGGCAGCGTGCTCGCGGTGCTGGTGTGGATCGCCGCCTCGGTCGGCTTCACCCTTTACCTGGCCAATTTCGGTTCCTACAACAAGGTGTACGGCTCGCTGGCCGGTGCCGTCGCCTTCCTGGTGTGGCTGTGGCTCAGCAATGTCGCGGTGCTGCTCGGTGCCGAATTCGACGCCGAACTGGCTCGCGGCCGCCGCATCGAACAGGGCCAGCCACCCGACCACGAACCCGTCCTCCCCCCGCGAGACACACCCCAATAAGGAGGTAATGCCATGGCTGACACGCACACCGGACCACCCGATCGCTCGGTGGCCGAGCTGGTCGACGACGCCACCCAGCAGATCACCCGCCTGGTGCGCGACGAGATCGCGCTCGCCCGCGTCGAGATGCAGGACCGCACAAAGGGAATCGCACGCGGCGTCGGAATCGTCGGCGCCGGAGGACTCGTCGCCTTCTACGGCGGCATCGCCCTCACCGCCGCCGCTGTCTTCGCGCTCGCGCTCGTGCTGCCGAACTGGGCAGCCGCCCTGATAGTCGGCGCGGGGCTGGTCGTGGTCGGCGCGGGGCTGGGACTGCTCGGCAAAAAGAATGTCACCGAAGCCGCGCCGCCGGTGCCGAGGGAAGCGATGCAGAGCGTCAAGGAAGACATCGAGATCGTCAAGGACGGGAGTAAGCGATGAACGAGCCCAACGATCCGGAGGCACTGCGCCGGGACCGCGAACAGGCACGGCAGGAGCTCGGCGAGACCGTCGCCGAGTTGACCGACAAGCTGGACGTACCCGCACGCGCGAAGGACAAGGTCCACGACGCGGCCGACGCGGCCAAGGACCGGGTCACCGACGCGAAGTATCAGACACTGGCCGCCGCCGACCAGGCGCGGGACAAGGCAGAACAAGTGCAGGCTGTCGCCAAGGAGAAGGCCCGGCACGCGGCCGAGAAGGTCGAATCCTCAGTTCCTGAACCGGTGACCGAACGTAGCAAGCAGGCGGCTGAAGTGGCTCGCCGGAATCCGATTCCGGTGGCCGCGGCCGCGATCTCCGCCACGGCCCTGGTGTGGTGGCTGGCACGGCGGCGTCGGTCATGAAGACGCTGTATCGGCCTCTCGGCATGGCCGTCGGGGTGCTCGGCGGCATCGCCGCCGGGGCGGTGTTCAACCGGGTCTGGGGTGTGGTGGCCGGCGGCGAACAACCGCCATCGGCGACTGCTCGCGACCGCACCTGGCGTGAGGTTCTGCTCGCCGCCGCACTGCAGGGCGCGGTCTTCGGTCTGGTCAAGGCAGCCGTGGACCGTGCAGGCGCGACCGGCTACAAGTCACTGACCGGGACCTGGCCTACCGACTAGCTCGCCACCTGACCACAAGTCCCGTGGATTCGGTTTGGACCTGATGTGCTCGGGTATCTGCCGGTTTGCAGATCGAACCACAGACCGCCGCCGGGGACGGGATGGCCGAACTCCTGACCGGCCGGCGGGCGGTTGCCGGGGCCAGCGCGTCCCGTCCGGACGCTGACCCAGTCGACGGTCCCGGCAACCGCCAACCACCCGAGGTCCGATCGAACTCGGACTTTCGGCTTCGACCCAGATACGGCGACAATCGTCGCAGTCGAGGGCGCGGTCATGATGTCGATCTCAGATCGCAGGTTCGCTCGCCCGCGCCGACTGGTCGGCCTCACGCACGCATTGCCTGAACCGCTTTCGACCTGACTGACGAGGTCTCAATCCTCGCCGTGAGTCTCGGTACGTCGACCGGATTCGTCGTTCTCGGTGGTCAGTCCATGCTGCCCCTCGACCCCGATCACCGCCGCCACGTCGCCGTGTAGATGCCGTACGGCGGCGTCACCGTCGTTATCGGCGATCGCGATGTCCCGACGCCACTGAGCGACAATGTCCAGGCGGTCCATGAACTCCTCCTTCGACGATATGGTGAACGGCTCGCGGCCGACGGCCGCACCGTCGTGTTACCTCGAAATCCGCATCCCAAACAGCCGCGCCTGAGCGCCGTACTCCTGTTTGCGCTTTCGGGCCCCGGGTAGGCAGTCACTGTACGAGTTGCAGGGCCTCGAAGGCTTGCAGCTGTGACCGAATCCAGTCTGTGACGGCAAGACGCAGGCAGGCTGGGGAAGGAGTACCCGTTGAGCACGGTAGCCGCAACTGTCGATGTAGACGTCCCGATCCGTACGGCCTACAACCAGTGGACGCAGTTCGAAACCTTTCCGCAGTTCATGGAAGGAGTCGAGCAGGTCAGTCAGCTCGACGACCGCCACACCCACTGGCGCATCCACGTCGGCCCGTCGACACGAGAGTTCGACGCCACCATCACCGAACAGCACCCGGACGAGCGAGTCGCGTGGAAATCCGACAGCGGACCCGACCATGCCGGAGTCATCACATTCCACCGGCTCGACGACACCCATACCCGCGTCACGGCGCAGATGGATGTCGACCCACAGGGTTTCGTCGAAACCGCTGCCGACAAACTGGGCGTGCTCGAGCACCGAGTGAACGGTGACATGAAGCGCTTCAAGCAGTTCATCGAGAGCGAGGGTCACGCGACCGGTGCGTGGCGCGGCGACATCCCGCGCCCCGACGCTGGGATCTGACCCCTGACACGCTGACGGCAGCGGCCAGGACTCCCCTGTCCCCTATGCACGAACGGAACGCCCCGCACTCGGAAAGAGTGCGGGGCGTTCCGTTCGTGCTCGGCCGATCGAAGCCCAGCAGCACCAGGATCAGGTGTCGGAGCGCGGACCGGCGGTAGCGGCGAGGGCCGTGGCGAGGTCCCGGTGGATCGAAATCCACTCGGTCATGCCGGCGAGGTCGATCACGCGCGCGATGGTCGTGGCAGCACGCCCGTCGGCGAGATGCATTCCGATGCCGCGTCGGTCCAGATGCTGGGCTAGATCGGTGAGGACCATCACGGCACGTACCGACAGGAACGTGACCTCGTCCAAGTCGACGACGAGATGTCCGCCCTCGGCGGACTCGGGGACAGCGGACTCGAGCAGGCCGCGCCAGCGCGGGAGGGTATAGGCGTCGATCTCCCCGCGAGCATGGAGCACGATGACCTGCCCTGCGGATTCCGAGACGGCATCCAAGCGGCGGCAGAGATCGGCAGCCGGGTCGTCGGCTGCGGGCGAGCGGGTTTCGTCGGGACGATTGTTCAAAAGACTCGATTCTTCAGCACCATGGAGCAGTGCATTGCCAACAGTCCTGTGGGCTCAAGATCGGGCCGGCTACCTATTCCAGCACGCGGCCCGGCAAACCGCATGGCTCCGGAGCCATCCGGGCACCCAGTTGTTCGCTATCGGTCCTGAATCGCGGTGGTCCGCTTTCGTATTTCGTCTCTGCGACCCAAGCACCGTACCCCCGACACGCGGTGCGCCGAGGGCAAAACAGCGGGTGCGTCGCCAATTCCCGAGCCGGTAATATGGGGCGCGAGTAGCCATCGGGCGCGGTTGTCCGGCGCCCCGCCGTCTCCGCCGTGCCCCCGTCATCGTGTGTCCACGGAGGGAGCGTCGTGCAGAGCCTGAATTTCGAGAGCGACGACCTGGCGGTGACCGAGGAGTTCCTCAACAACGCCTACACCAGGGTGCAGATCAGCAATCACGGCCCGCACCAAGTACGTACTCGGATTCGTCGCGAAGTGCTCGGTTCGATCAACTTCGACCAGCTCGAGCTGGGTTTCGACATGGCCTACGACGCCGACCCGCTGGGCCGGGTCTGCCTCGTCACCGTGCACAGCGGCCGGATCGACGAGAACTATCACGATGACGGCCCCGACACCTTCACCCCCGGGCAGACAGGCCTGCTCACCCCCCACGACCTGCCCTACTCGGGCGTCATCCGAACCAGCCGCTACGACATCACCATGTTCGACCCCGCGATCCTGGACCGCGTCGCCACCGCCGACGGCGGGGAACGAGTGCGGGTAGACGGGCACCGACCGGTCACGGTCGCGGCCGGAAACCGGCTGCGACGGGTGATCACCCATCTGCAGCAGATCGCCGCCGACCCCGACGCAGCGAACAGCCCGCTCACCGTCACGGCGGCCTCGGACTATCTCGCCGCGACAGTGCTGGCCACCATGCCGACGACCGCCGAGAACGAGCCGAACGCCACCGATCGGCACGACGCTCACCCCCACACCGTGCGCCGCGCCATCGCCTATATGGAGTCGCATCTGGGTGAAAGGATCGCGATCACCGATATCGCGGCGGCGACCTTTGTCACTCCGCGCGCCCTGCAACTGGCCTTTCGTCGTCATCTGGACACGACGCCGCTCGAATACCTGCAGCAACTGCGGCTGGCGGCGGCACACGAACAACTCGGCGCCGCGCTGCCGGGTGACGGCCAGACTGTCGCGACCATCGCCTACCGGTGGGGCTTCACCCATCCCGGCCGCTTCGCCACGGCCTACCGCCACCGCTACGGTCAACCACCGAGGCAGACCCTGCGCGAATGAGCGCTGCGAAGGTCTAGGGCCGTCTCAGGCCCGAGCGAACCGCATATCCACCACGGTGCCCGCCGCCGATGTACTGACCTCGAATTCACTGCTGAGGGCACGCATGATGCCCATCCCACGCCCACGTGACTGATCGGTGTCCGGGTCGGGTGTCAACCAGCTCCCCCCGTCGGTCACGACGGTGTGGACGTGGGTCTCGGTGAGCGCGGCGGTAACGCGCACTGTGCCGCCGTCGCCACGGTGACCGTGCTCGACGGCGTTGGTACACGCTTCACCGACGGCGAGCACGATGTCGTAGGCCGCGTTCGGGTCGACCGGCACCTCCGCCAGCCACGCCTGCAGCGCGTGACGTACTTCGGCCAACCGCGCGGCGTCTGCCGAGAAATCGATCTCGAACGGCTTCACGGCGCTGTCCTGCCGAGATGGGTGCGTCGTCACCTGATGCCTCCCTCTTCATCTCGACGTCCAACGAATCCGCGAGAACCCCCGCGCCATTGGCAGTACCCGTGCAGTACTCGGGTATGCCACTTCCGGGCGTGAGAATGCCCTCTCACCGCGGCCCGGCGGATACGTCCGAGCCAGGGTACCCCGGTGCTGCGCAACGGTTTGTGGCCCGAGTGGATGGGGTAGGTTGCTGGGGCAAGAATCGCTCGCACATTCGCCGACCCGGCGAAGCTAGAGGTAAGAGGTAGAAAAGTGGCGAATCGCAACCGGGGAGACCTTCGGTGAGTGTTGAAGGCGGCTTCCGAGACCTCGACGTGCAGACACGGGCACAAGACGACTTCGAAATCCTTACCGTTCGTGGTGAGGTGGATATGGCCTCGGCGCCCCAGCTGCAAGCGGTGCTGGAGAAGGCCCAGCAGGGCGGCAAGACGCTGGTGGTCGATATGACCCAGGTCGGCTTCCTCGGCTCGGCCGGGCTCAGCGCGTTGCTGGTCGTGTCCAAGGCCGCGCCCTATCAGCTGCGCGTGGTCGCCTCCCGCGAGGTCGCGCGACCGATCGAACTGACCGGGCTCGACAAGCTGCTCGCGGTCTACGGCACCCTGGAGGCGGCGATCGCCGCCGAGCCGAACGCGCACTAGGTCCGAGGTCGCGGCTCCCGCACTCGCGGGAGCCGCACGACCTGCACGAAGAACTCATCGATCTGCCTGATCGCGGCGATGAACTGGTCGAGATCCACCGGCTTGGTGACGTAGGCGTTCGCGTGCAGTTTGTAACTGCGCAGAATGTCTTCCTCGGCCGCCGATGTGGTGAGCACGACCACGGGGATGTGCGACAGCTCCGGATCGGCCTTGATCTTCTCCAGCACCTGCCTGCCGTCGTACTTGGGTAGGTTCAGGTCCAGCAGGATCAGATCCGGCCGTGGAGCGTCGACGTGCGCGCCGGTGCGATAGATGAAGTCCAGCGCCTCCTGGCCGTCCCTGACCACGTGCAGCGTGTTGCCGATCTTGTTGTCCTCGAAGGCTTCCCGCGTCATCAGTTCGTCGCCGGGGTCGTCTTCGACGAGCAGGATGTCGACCGGCTGGCCGGGATCGGTCATGCGAATACCTCGTTCTCGATGGATACAGCGGTGGTCGCGGGCGCGGCCGCCCGCAGGGTGAAGCACAGGCGGGTGCCGTCACGATAGTCGGTATCGAGCCAGATCCGGCCGCCGTGGAATTCCACGATCTTCTTGCACACGGCCAGTCCGATCCCGGTGCCGCCGTAGGCATCTCGCGGATGTAGGCGCTGGAAGATGACGAAGACCTTCTCCGCGAATTCGGCTGCGACGCCGATCCCGTTGTCCGACACCGAGAACTCCCATTCCTCGGCGTCGTCGGCGTTGGGCGCACACGTCACCCGGACCACAGGAGTCAGGTCGGGCTTGCGGAATTTGATCGCGTTGCCGATGAGGTTCTGCCACAGCATGGCCAACAGGGTCGGTTCCCCGACGAGCTCCGGCAGTGCCTCCGGGCGCTCGATCACGGCCTCGGATTCCTCGATGGTCGCCGACAACGCGGCCACCGCCTCGTCCAGGGTCTGATCGAGGCCCACCGGCTCGGTGCCCTCCGACATCCGGCCGACGCGGGAGAAGGTGAGCAGGTCGTTGATCAGCACCTGCATGCGTTTGGCGCCGTCGACGGCGAAATCGATGTACTGCTTGCCGCGATCGTCGAGTTGGTCGCCGTAGCGCTTCTCGAGCAGCTGGCAGAACGAGGCCACCTTGCGCAGCGGCTCCTGCAGATCATGGGACGCGACGTAGGCGAACTGCTCCAATTCGGTGTTGGATCGGCGCAGTTCCTCGGCCTGGACGTCGAGATCCTGCTTCTGTCGCAGCAACACCGCTTCCTGGATGCGTGTGGAGTCGAGCTCGGCGACGATGTGGTGACGCATGTTCTCCACCGCCTCGCACACCAACGCGATATCGGAAGGGCCGACGGCATCGATATGCGCGTCGAACTCCCCCGCGGCCACCCGCCGCGACGACTCGGTGAGATAGCCGAGCGGCCGAACCACCAGGCGCCGAACCAGAACGGTGAGCAGCACCCCGGTCAGCAGGAAGACAGCGACGATGCCCGACAGCACGATGTTGCGCGTGGTGCGCGCGCTCGCCAGCTCGGCGGAGTCGCTGTCGACGACCGCGGTGAGATGCTCGTTCTGCACCGCGAAGGTACCGCGCACGGCGTCGAAGAGCGCCTTTCTGCGCACCGCTCCCGTGGCGGCGTCGAGACCGGTGCCCGCCCGAGGCGACACCGCCCCGGTACCCGGATCGGTGAAGTCGGCCTGCCACCGCTGGGCGGCGAGGTCGACCGCGGCGAGGTCGGCGACCAATCCTGGATGGCCGCCGAGCAGCTCCCGCAAGCGGTTCGCGGCGCGGGTCTGCTCCTGCCGCCCTCGGTCGTAGGGCTCGAGGAACTGCGGGTCGGCGGTGATGGCGTAGCCGCGGATGCCGGTCTCCTGATTCAGCAGCGCACCCTGCAGCCGATGGGCTTCGGTGGCCGCGGGCAGAGTTTCGGAGAGCAGACGATCGGTGACCCGGCCGGTGTGCGCGATGACCTGCGCGCCCGCCGCGGCACCGAAGATCACCACCAAAATCATCAGCACGAACACTAGCTGGAACCAGCCCTGTGCCGTCATCTTGCGGACCGACCCGGACCGGGTGGATGTACTACTCGTCACGTCGTCCGCCTCATCGCATCACTCCACCGCAAATACAGGATGGCCACATCGTCATCCAAACCGCCGGCCGCCGAAGACAGCTCCGCGACCTGTCCGATCAGCGCGTCGACGAAGGTCTCGGGCTGCTCGGTGGGCAGTGTCTGTGCCAGTTCGAACAATCCGTCTTCGCCGAGGCGGGTGCTGCCGTCGCCGACACGTCCTTCGAACAAGCCATCGGTGAACAGCATCAGCCCCGCGTCGTCCGCGAGTGCCACCTCGTGCGCCGGCCACTGCGCGTAGCCCGGGACGAAACCGAGGGCCGGTCCGCCCGGCACCTCGATCCAGCTCAGTCCGGTACCGGTGCACCGCAGCATGCCGGGGTGTCCCGCGCGGCGTACCGACACCTCTCGGGTCGCCGGGTCGAGTACCAAGCTGGTTGCGGTGGCGAAGGTTTGCTGATCGGCGCGTTCGGCGAGCAGCACTTCCTCGAGCAGGTTCAGTTGCCTGGCACCGGTGACGCCGCTGAGCACCAGCGTGCGCCACGCCAGTCGTAAGGCGACCCCGGTCGCCGCGGCATCGGGACCGTGGCCTGAGACGTCACCGATGATGGCGTGCACGACGCCGGTCGGGTCCTGGACCACGTCGTAGAAATCACCGCCGAGCAGTGAGTGGTCACGACCGGGTCGATACCGCGACACCACCTCGACTGCGGGGTCGGCGCCCAGCAGCGGAGTCGGCAACAGTCCGCGTTCCAGCCGGGAGTTCTCCTGCGCCCGCATCTGACTGGCCTGCAGGGCCGCGCTGGTGAGTTCGGCCTGTTTGCGCTGGATCGCGTAACGCACTGCGCGCCCGAACAATTCCGGGTCGACTCGACCCTTGACCAGGTAGTCCTGCGCGCCGGAGGCCAACGCGAACAGCCCGGTGCGCTCTTGGTCGAGTCCGGTCATCACCACGACAGGGACCTGGTCGTTGCGAACGCGAATCCCGGCCAGCGCCTCGAGTCCGTCCGCGTCGGGGAGATGCAGATCGAGCAGCACACAATCGGGGACGTCGGTGCGTAGGCGCTCGCCTGCCTCGGTCAGGGTGCGTACCCAATCCAGGTGTGGGCGCGGAGACAGGTCCGCGACCATCTCCTCTACCAGCAAAGCGTCGCCGGGATCGTCCTCGACCAGCAGTATGTGGAGTTGGCGCCGCGATCCGGGCCCGGCCGCGAAGAGATCGGCGTTCAACGCGTCACTGCGCACCACAACCACCGCCGGCACAGCCGAGAGTCGCCTGCTCGCACCACATCAGACCTACCCCTCCCCACCTGGACAGCACAGAACCCAGGGTGTGCACGAAAGCCTCCGATCACAGGCGCCCACTGCGCGAACTGACTCCGCCGGCCGGTTGCTGGACCGAAAGTAGTACCGGGGATGCTATCCGATCGCGCCGACACCCATGCCCGCGCGGGATTCCCCGCCCGGCTGCGGTAATTCGACTGGATCAGACGAGGCCCTCGACCTCGGCCACCGAGGGTGGGACCCGGGTCGACGCCGCGAACACGTCGATGAGCAGGTCATCGTCCTCGTAGTGGGCCGAGGCCGACAGGCCCGTGGTCTGGCGGGCGATCGCGTGGACGTCGTCGCCGGTCAGCGGGTAATCCGCCACGACGTGGCGCCAGTGCGCGCACAGCAGGGTGCCCCCCGGCTCGAGGTGCGTCACGGCTTGCTCGAAGACGTCGCGCAGACTCGCGGCGTCGAGGTAATAGCAGACTTCACTCAAGACGATGAGATCGAAATCCTCTGCCTCCCAGGGCTGCCCCAGACCCCACAGCCGGAACTCCACCGGTACGTCGACCAGACGCAATCGCGCGGCGTCGAGTGCACGCTCAGCGATATCGGTACCCACCAGATGATCGCAGCGACCGGCGAGCTCCTCGGTGAGCACACCGATGGAGCAGCCGGGCTCGAACCCTCTTCGATAGTGCGCCTTCGGCAACATCGCCATGGTCAACGCACGTTTGCGCTGCTCGTACCAGCGGGTGGTGAAGCGCCACGGGTCGTCGTCGTGGGCGTACATCCGATCGAAATAGCCCGGCGGCATGGGTGTTTCGCTCACTGGAAGAAGACCTCGTCCGGTGCGGTGAAGCGCTGGAGGACATGCGCGGGCAGGACGGGACGATCCGCCGGATGATCCGACAGCGGGCGGATCTGAGTGCGATGCTGCGCCATCGCCCGCGCCTTGGCCGCGACCGCCGACGGCGACAGCGGTAGTGCGAGGGCATTCTCCGAGGTCACTCTCGGATGCTCCGGACTGCCCCAGTGCCACATCCACACCGGGTACTCGAGCAGCTCGGTCGCGGTGTCGGCGCAGGCCGCGGCGGCGGCTCGGCCGACAGCTTCGTGGTCGGGGTGACCGTCGTGGCGCCAGGTGGCCGCGCACCGCACTCCTGGTCCACCGAGGTGGGACAGGACATAGGTGAGCAGATCAGTGAGCTCGGTCTCCTGCTCCGCGAGACCGCCGTCGCGCATACCGAGCCGCATCGGCGCTCCGGTAGCGAGTTCGTAGGCCGCGTTCTGCGATTCCTCGATACGCAGAGCGGCCAGCTCGGCAGGGGTGTGGGTGGGTGAGCCCGGATGCGAGGCCTCACCGTCGGTGACCGCGATCAGCGTGACCGGGATGTCGGCGGATCGCAGCTGCGCGATGAGCCCGCCCGCTCCGAGCACCTCGTCGTCGGGATGCGGCGCGACCACGACGAGGTGCTGCCAGCCGTGGATCGGGAGTTCGGGTCGACTCGCCCGCCACCGCGCCCAGACACCTTCGTCCGCACCGGGACCTTGCGTATCGATCAGCGGCCGGGTAACCATGAGAACTCCTTTTCCGCCTGGTCACGGCCGAGGGCGGCCAGATCGCGTTCGGCATGACTCTGGCGCAGGTACACGGTCAGGTCCGCGACCCGGCGGGCATGGGCGCTGTCGCCGCACAGCGGTCCCGCGCCGAGCGCGCGCCCGACCCGGTCCAAGGTTTCGGTCGACGCCTGCTCGACCACCGCACGCACAGTCCGGGCCCGGACTCGACCGTCACCGGCGGTGTCTCGCGGATCGGCGTCGATCGCGTGCGCGGCGGCGGAAAGGCTGGTGCGCGC
>NZ_BDBR01000034.1 GCF_001613085.1 Nocardia salmonicida NBRC 13393 | reverse complement strand
GAGGTCGTCGGGCACGCGGCGGGTCGTGTCGTTCATCGGCTGTGCAGTCTCCTCGAGGGTGTTGAAGTGAGCGCCCACGGCGCCGTGACTGCTCGTCGGATCGGCGGCGTGGCCATAACGCTAGGATGAGGGGCGACCGCGACGGAAGAATGTTGCGAAATGTTGCGCAACTGTGAGCCATTGGCCCATCCGCACCCCGGAAACACCAGGATGAACGGGGGGCGGCAGATCCCGCAACGCCTTTGGGGAGGGGCGGTCATGAGTTTGTTGTTCGTCGTCTTGAACGCATGTGGTGGAGAAATGGCCATCGCCGCGGTCGTCGGGTTGATCACCTCGGACGTGTCGGAGCCCGATGGGAGCGTAGCGTTCGTTTCCGCGATTCTCATAGGTTGCGCTTCAAGCATGGGCGAAGCTGCGGCGTTCAAGTAACGCGCAACGAGCCACCCCTGTCTGAACGAATTCAGGGGCGCCTTCGTTCGGCTCAACTGCGCTGCAACACTTCCCGGCGCCCTGGTGACGAGGCTGGCGGTCGACACACTGAAAGGTTGGCCGCGGACGCGAGGTAGATGGGGCACAAAGCAGGCTATGAACTTCCTGGAGAATCGAAAGCTGTCCCGCCCGCTTCACCGCCCGCCCCACGAGGCACCGGCGTGAACCGGGCATTCATTCCGGTCGCGGCCCGATACCGATTGAAGAGCGGCTGGCTTCTCTCGGGCCGCGAACGGAGGACCCGACATTCGCAGCGATGCCGAATCATCTGATATTCGATGCCCGCGAGCCCGCGGACTGGCAACCGAACGACAAGACAGCTCGTTGCCGACTCACAAGTGGGGCGGACGGACTGCGAGGTGGGTAAGACCGTGCAGACGATGGTGGAAGTTCAAGCCGCGGGCGCGAGGTGGTCGTCGGTGGTCTGGGCACGCAGATCACCCAGCAGTCTGCCGAGTTTGCGAGACACGCTCATCTGGGAGATACCGAGTCGTTCGGCGATCTCGCCTTGGGTGAGGGTGTCGTAGAACCGCCAGATCAGCAGCTGCTGATCGTCGGCCGACAACTGCGCCAACAAGGGCGCGACGGTGATCGTGTCTTCGGCCAGTTGGAAGCGGGGGTCTTCGTCGCCGAAGGTGTCGGCGATCGTCATGCTGGGATCGCCATCGGTGTCGCGTGCGGGGGTGTCGAGGCTTCGTGTCTGGAAGGCGTTGGCCGCGACCAGGGTTCGGGCGATATCGGTGATCGGAACATCGAGTTCGGTCGCGAGTTCTTCGGCGGTGGGGGAGCGGTGCAGTCGACGGGTCAGCTCGTCGGTCATCACTCTGACCTTGCCCTGCAGTTCTTTTTCGCGACGCGGCACGTGCAACGGCCAGATGTGGTCGCGGAAGTGTCGGCGTACTTCACCCATGACGGTAGGGACCGCGAAACCCAGGAACGGTGATCCGGTGCTCACGTCGTAGCGGTCGACCGCCATGACTACGCCGAGACGTGCGGTCTGGAGCAGATCGTCGAATACTTCACCGCGGCCGGCGTACTTGCGGGCGACGTTCTCGGCCAGCGGGAGGCAGATCTCGATGATTTCCTCGCGCAGCGCGTCGTGTTCGGGGCTGTTCGGGTCGGTCAGCGCCAGGTGTTCGAACAAGGGTTCGGCGTGTTCGTAGGTGGGGCGGGCGGCGGTGGTGGGCATGCGGATCAGCTCCTGGCGTTCGAAATGCTCAACGGTGGGAGAAGGTGCACTACAGGCCGTTGAGGCCCAGCATTTTGGAGGACATCGTCATCGCCGCGCCCAGGCTGACGGCGCCGAAGAAGGCTACGGTCAGCGACCCGGTCAACGCGGCCAGACCCATCAGGAAGAACACGCCGGTCGCCAACACGAGGGTTGTGCTGGTCAAATCCATGCTCGGCGTCCTCGGTGTCCGATTCCGTGAGTTGGTCATGAATGAAGGGTTGACCGTCGTGGAGACGAACAAACCGGAACCGGTCGAAGAATCTTGATGCGGTGACGATTCCGGGCTTCCGAATTGGAAACACCAGCGCCACAACGGTATTGCTCACCTGGGAACAGATGGCCAACCGCTGCCGAGCCCGCGGTTGTCAGGCCCGGTAGTAGTGCAGCGAAACGGTACTGGAGCCAGGGAATGTGGTAGCGGCGGCAAGGTGCCAACTCGATGCGAAGTCGTCGGGGAACAGTCGTAGGCCGCCGCCCAGGGTTGTGGGGACAACAGTCAGGTAGAGGTCGTCAACGAGACCCACACCGAGTAGGCCTTGAATGATGCTGGCGCTGTTGAGAACCAGGATGTCGCGGCCCGGAGCCTCTTTGAGCGCGCGCACCTCCGTCTCGAGGTCGCGACCGATTCTGGCGTTGCCCCATTCAGTTTTGTCGAGGTCGGCCTGCTGCAAGGTCTTGGTGAACACGACCTTCTCGGCAGTGGCGAGCCACTGGCCGAGATCGCGGGTACGGGCGGAGCTGGTCGGGTCCTCGGTCAAGCCGGGCCACACCGAAGTGAAGCCTTCCCAGTTGACGCGGCCGAGCACCGCGGTACTGGCACCGCGCCAGATGCCTTCGTAGTAGAGCTCGCTCTGCCCGCTCAGGATGTGGTCCATGCACCAGCTCATGTCGTCGTCGGATCCGGTGCTGCTGTATCCATCCATCGACACGGTGACCTCGGCCGCGACTCTGCGACCGGCACTGTGGGCGCTGTTCGACATGTGCGATATCCGTTCTTCGTCCGGTTCGTGGTTCATGTGCAAACGGACTTTCGTTGTCGACCTCATCGCTGCCCTGCTCGGGCGCACCCGGCGTGCACGCGACGACTTCGTCCGGCCATCGTGATGTGTGTCGCAAGCCCAACGAGGATTCAACAGAACCGGCGAACACCGTGATCGCCGCAACCCCGGCACACCGCGCCGACGTCGGGCCTGCCGCCTGCGCTCGTTTGCCTGCATGACTTCGGGGTAGTTCGAAGCGACTACGCATCGATGAGGAAGGAACAGCGATGACCGCAGCCGACGATACCTCCGACACCACACAAAACACCGGCACCGACGCCCAGCAGCGTGATGCCGTCCCCGGTTCGGCACCGCAAGCGACGGGATCGGCGCCGAACATCGAACCCGACTTCGCTGGTATCGGGACGCCGGGTGTCGACAGAAAATCAGGAAATTCGGGCGACGCGGCAGACGAAGTCGAACAGGAATCCGACACATCCGAGTGAGTCGCTCGACCAGTGAGCTGAGCGACCGACCCCGGCCGGGGTCGGTCGACTGAGAATCTCCGAGCGCCTATGACGCCGCGATCCGGACAGTCCCAGGATCTGCCACCTACCCCGGCGGACATTGCTCGAGCCAGGCGAACCGGCTCGCGCATCCGGATTGGTCCTGCGAAGGCCGGGTAGGCGCTATCTACGAGCTGTACCGACGTCGAGTATTCGCAGACGACCAGGAGAGGCAGTGATGAAGGCAGTCACGTGGCAAGGCAAACGTAAAGTCGCCGTGGACACGGTGCCCGATCCCGAGATCGAGGCCCCCACCGACGCCATCATCAGGGTCACTTCTACCGCGATCTGCGGCTCGGATCTGCACCTGTACGAGGTACTCGGCGCGTACATGAGCGAAGGCGACATACTCGGCCACGAACCGATCGGCATCGTCGAAGAAGTCGGATCGGCGATCACCGACCTCGCTGTCGGCGATCGCATCGTGGTTCCGTTCCAGATCAGCTGTGGCCACTGCTATATGTGCGACCACGGTCTGATGACCCAGTGTGAGACGACGCAAGTGCGCGAACAAGGCAGCGGCGCGGCACTGTTCGGCTACTCCAAGCTCTACGGTCAGGTCCCGGGCGGTCAGGCGGAATACCTGCGAGTACCGCACGCGGACTTCACCCACATCAAAGTACCCGCGGGGCCCGACGACACCCGATTCCTCTACCTGTCCGACGTCCTCCCCACCGCGTGGCAGGCCGTCGAATACGCCGCGGTGCCCGAGGGAGGCTCACTCACCGTGCTGGGTCTGGGCCCGATCGGCGATATGGCCTGCCGGATCGCAGCCCAGCGTGGCCTGAAGATCTTCGGGGTCGACCGGGTGCCCGAACGGCTCGCTCGCGCAGCGCGATTCGGAGTCGAGACCATCGACCTCGACGCCGCAGGCGGTAAGGTCGCCGACATCATCCGTGACGCCACCGACGGGCGCGGCACCGATGCGGTGATCGACGCGGTGGGTATGGAAGCCCACGGTTCCCCGGTCGCGGCCACCGCGCAATGGTCGGCCTCGCTCCTACCGGACGCGGTGGCGGAAAAGCTGATGAACACCGCGGGTGTGGACCGCTTGGCGGCGCTACAGCTCGCTATCGACATCGTCCGACGGGGCGGCACGATATCTCTGGTCGGCGTCTATGGCGGCATGCTCGATCCCTTACCGATGCGAGTCCTGTTCGACAAGCAGATCCAACTCCGGATGGGGCAGGCCAACGTCAAGCGATGGGCCGAGGACATCATGCCGTTGCTGGGCGATGACGACCCGCTCGGCGTGGAAACCTTTGCCACCCACCGGCTCCCGCTCGCATCCGCACCCGAGGCGTACGAGATGTTTCAGCACAAGACCGACGGGGCCGTCAAAATAGTTCTCGACCCCGCCATTCAGCCGGGCTGAGTGAGGGAAGTGGCATCGGGAACTGCTCCCCGGACTCCCAGCGGTCAGTTCACCGGCCACACAACTTCTCCAGCGACTGGCCCTCCCGTACTCGGCTATCGAGGCAGGACCGGCGCGACTCGTGACGGGGGGCACGGCAACGACCAGCGCGACACGATGGGTCTCGGCAGGACTGGGCCCTCCGACACCCTGATGGGCGAAGATGAGCTATGCGGACACGCTTCCATGAAGATCTCGAGCAGCTCGCAAACCAGCTCCACACAATGTGTCTGCGTGATCGCGCGGCCATCGCGGCGGCGACAGGTGGACTACTCAACGCCGATCTGGAACAGAGCGAGCGGGCTATCGAGATCTGTCAGGAACTCGACACTTTGCGCGATCAGTGCGAACACACTGCCGTGGCGCTATTGGCGTTGCAGTCCCCGGTGGCCGGCGAGCTTCGCAAAGTAGTCACCGCGATCCAGTTGGTCGCCAACCTGCACAGAATGGGCGCCCTGACCGAGCACATCGCCGACATCGCGCGCCGCCGACACCCGGAACACGCGGTCCCAGAATCCATGCACTCGATCGTGGCCCGGATGGGTGCGGCGGCAGTAGCGATGGCGACGGCCGCCGCCGCGGTCCTGGCCTCCGGCGACCCCGAGGACGCCGCCCAGTTCGATGCCGAGGACGACACCATGGACCGGTTGCACCATGAACTGCTGACCGCTGTGCTCGCCTGCGACGGGCACAGCAGCAAGGCAATGGTTGTCGACATGACGTTGCTGGGCCGATACTACGAGCGGTTCGCCGACCACACCGTCGAAGTCGGCCACCGAACGATCTTCATGGCCACCGGCTGCACCCCCGAGGGATGGGCCGCTGCCCGACCCCGCGACCAGTAATGCCCCCACTTGGACACGCCTGAAATCACAGGTAACAGCAGCGTCACGACCGCTGACAAACAGGAATCGACGTGCTGAAATGGGCAATGTCAGTCGATCTTGACTGCACAGGATCGACCGAGCAGCAGTGGGGCCTGCCGGTGCCCCGAGGAGGCGTACTTCTCGTGGATTCCCGATACAGCGACATTGAAGAATATTTTCCTGTTCTCGATGGTGACCCCGTCGATACGTGTGTACGCCTGAGCGCGGAACTGCACTCGCTGAGCACGATCACGGTCTTGACCGTGCACGGCGAACTCGACGCCTACACCCAGAACCGGTGGCGCTACATACTCGACACCGCGCTCACCGCGGCCGAGGAATCCGGGCGCCTGGCCGTCGACATCGGTGACGCCCATTTTCTTGGGTGCGGATCGGCCCTGGACTTGGCCCGTCGCGCCCAACTCGGCGCTGCCCGCGGCATACAGGTCAGCGTGGTCGCCCCGGTGCCGTCGGTCCTGGACCGTATCGTCACCATCACCGGGCTGACCGAATGGCTGCAGGTGCACCACGAGCTGGCCGAAGTGCTGACCTCAGGTTCCTCCCACCGGCGCGCAGGGAGACCGCCGCCTAGACCGACTGCGCTCGCGCTGCGGCAAGCGTGATTACGACCGTTCATTTCGACGGCATCGACACGAGGACATCGGCTCATGAACCACGATCTCGAACACAGCCCTGCCCGCACCACCAACTCCGACGATGATCCAGAATTGACGTCGCTACGCTGGCCCGACCCCAGCCCGTTGCAGTCCTGGTGGGACAAGGTGATGGGTGGCGGATCGCCACTGGCCAAGCCTGGAACTGGCCGTAGGGGCGGTCAACAGGCGCCCCTGCTGCGTTCGGCGTGAAAGACCGCCCGCAGGGGCATTGACCTTCAGTTCGGGCTCTCGGCCGGTGCGATCCAAGCGCGGGCGGGAAAGTGCGGTAGGGGTGACGCGCCCGCTGACGCACGTTGTGAGACAGCCTGATGCGCTGGACTCAGCCTACGAGCACCGGCTGGATTTAGTGGAGTCGCACGGCTCGGCCCCGGATCACCGGGCCCGAGCCTGGCCGCCGGGGATGGATGGCGGCCTTGCGTGCCGATGGCGTGGCACGCCATCGGCTCGTGTTTTCCCGCCTCACGCTAGTTCGGACCTACGCACGTCGGGCGATCACGTACTCTCCGTCGTTGAACGCGGCGTCACTGCGACCTGGATTCGCGCGGCCGGTCCTCGGCTTTGCGTACGCCGCTGTGGTGGCCCTCCTCTACGCCCTTGTCCGTGGCCTCGGTTTCGGAGGCCCGCGATGCGGGTTGCTCGTCAGCTGGGGAGGTGGTGGCGCCCCCGGGGGTGCTATCGGGGGCAGGTCCTTTGAACTTCGAATCGGTCACCGGGTGTACAGCGCCTGCGGTATCGGCGCCGGTCCCTTCGCCCGCACTGGTGCTCGTAATTCTTCCTTCGGCGCTTGTTCGGCGGCCCTCATAGGGAGGTATGGCCGGTTCCGCGTCTTCCGGAGGGCGCGTCCCGGTCCCGCCGATGTCTTCTTCCGCCGCGTTGTGGTCGCGAGTCGAGGTGACTTCTTCTTGGTCGAATGTGCCGGCGGGGCGATCGGCCGTTCCTGCGCCGGGTGTATCCGACCCGGTATCTCGCGAACCTTTGGCTCCTCGTTCGGATTGAGGCTCTTCAGATAGATGTTTGCTGGACATAGCTCCATCGTCTCCTCGTATAGAGCGCTGGATTATCGACCCTGCATTTCCAGGGTGATGCCGGGATCAACCGCAGTCAAGCCATCGCGAGGACGACTGCGGCTGAATGAATCGGGATATTAAAGCCTGTTCTGCAGGGCGGGTATACCGATGCCCGGATCGGGGTGGTGGCTCCCATAGCCTGCGCACGATTTTCGCGTTGGCCGAACTAATCCGGCAGGGCTGGCGCTCGGTGTAGCGATCAGCGTGGTCGAATCGAGACCGTATACGGTGACCGGCCGCGTCGTCGATATGACCGGCTTGACTAACTGGCTACCGATCTACCCCGAACTCCTCGACGCCCTGGCCGCGGCTCAGTCCGAGCTCGCCCCGGCGGCTGCTGGAAGTCCTTGCGCACCGCTACGGGCAAGTCGTCACCGCCTATCGATACTGCGTTCGTGTTGCGGCCGGACCCCAGCCCCTTGCAATCGTGGTGGAGACAGGTCATGCGCGAGGACCTCATCGCGCCTGCGCCCGGCGGCATACGTAAGGAACGGCGTCAGATGATCGATCGGATCTGTGCGGAGTGCACGCCCTCGGACGGCGCAGACCTCGGGATCTGGTTTCCGATGGGATCACACGAACGGTGGCTTGCCGCCGACCGGGTCTGGTGCGCATGTCGGGGTCCAGTTCGTTCGATACCGAAGCATCGATACCGTTTGATGACAGGGCTGAATGGAATGGTCGGCTCGTCGGACACGATGACCTGCAGGTCTTCCTCTGGATTAGCGCGACGGCTTCAGCAGAAAGTTCATTCGGGGCGCCTGGTGCCCACGCGCGCGGGTCGTTCGAGTCCATGGCAGGAACCGGGTCTGCCCCGGCGTCGCGGGCACGACGAAGGGGCGCTGGGCCAAATCACCAGCGGCGCCACCGTCAACGCTACGGTCGCCGAACGGGATTCGGACGGCGGCGGCGCGGTGTTCCACGACAACCGGGTCGAGGTGCGTCCACGCTGATCGCTGCGCCTCCGGGCCCGCTCAGAACTCGACGGCGTCGCGGATCAGCGGACAGGTCATGCAGTGGCCGCCGCCGCGGCCGCGACCGAGTTCGGCGCCGACGATGGTTATCACTTCGACGCCTTCCTTGCGCAGGGCCGCGTTGGTGTGGGTGTTGCGGTCGTAGGCGAACACGACACCGGGTTCGACGGCGACCAGATTGTTGCCGCTGTCCCACTGCTGGCGTTCGTTGGCGTAGTAGCCGCCGCCGGTCTCCACCACCCGCAGCTTCGGCAGGTTCAGCGATGCGGCCACCACATCGAGGAACGGCGCGGTCTCCTCGACCACCTCGACACCGGGTGCGCGGTCGCTGGGCCGCAGCGAGAACGGGTGGATGCTGTAGACGATGTCGGGGTACACCGTGACCAGGTCGCGGTCGGCGAAGGTGAACACGGTGTCGAGGTGCATGGCCGAGCGCAGCTTCGGCATCCCCGCCACGATCACGCGCTCGGCGGCACCGACTTCGAACAGCGACGCGGCAACCTGGCTGATCGCCTGCCGGGACGTCCGTTCGCTCATCCCGATCAGAACAACCCCGTTGCCGACCGCCATCACGTCGCCACCCTCGAAAGTGGCCAGCCCCCAATCCTGTTCGGGATCACCCCACCAGACTTTCGCTCCGGTGAAGTCGGGATGGAAGGCGTAGATCGCGGCCATCAGCAGCGTCTCGTCGTGCCGAGCGGGCCAGTACAGCGGATTGAGCGTGACGCCGCCGTAGAGCCAGCACGTGGTGTCGCGGGTGTAGAGGGTGTTCGGCAGCGGCGGCATCAGATACTCGCGGACCCCGGTCTGTTCGCGCGCCAGCGCCAAGTAACCGGAACGGAATTCGGCGGGCAGGTCCGCGGTCGCGAGTCCGCCGATGAGGTAGGTCGCCAGGGTGCGGTCGTTCACCGAGTCCAGGTAGGCCCTGGTGTCGTCGATCAGCCCGAGCCCGACTTCGTTGGCCACGATCTTGCGGTCGAGAATCCAGTCCTTCGCGCCGGGCACGGCGAGGGTTTCGGCGAGCAGATTGTGGAGTTCGACCACCTCGACGCCGCGATCGCGCATCTTCGTCATGAAGTCGAAGTGGTCGCGTTTGGCGTTCTGCACCCACAGCACGTCGTCGAAGAGCAGGTCATCGCAATTGGTCGGAGTGAGCCGCTCGTGTGCCAGGCCGGGCGCGCATACCAGTACCTTGCGCAGCGTGCCGACTTCGGAATGGACGCCGAACGCGGTGGCGGGGGTTCCAGTCATTTCTGCTCCTCGAAAGGTCGGACGGACTCAGATCGAGATGGCGCCGGTCGCCAGGCCGACGATGCCGATGACGGCGCCGAGGGCGACCGCCGCGAACATGACTGCCTCCCAGGGTGAGAAGACCCGCTTGCCCGCCTCCCGGCGGGTCAGGGCGAACAAGATGGTGCCGGGCGCGTAGATGATGCACGACAGCAGCAGGAATTCGAGCCCGGCCGCGACGAGCATGAACGCGGTGTAGAAGGTGGCGACGAAGGCGATGACGAGCTCTTTGGTGCGGTCGCCCGGCTGGATCCGCTCGTAGGTCTCCCTGGTGTAGGCGAGTTTGAGCGCGTAGGCCGCGGCCAGCAGGTACGGCACCAGCGACAGCGAACTGCACAGCTTGAGGGTGAAGGTGAACGCGTCGTCGGAGAACAGCGTCGTGACCAGCACGATCTGGATCAATACGGTGGTGAAGATCAGCGCGACCACCGGCACATTCGCGAGGTTGACCCGGGCCAGGAACGACGGCATGTCCCGGTCTTTCGCCGCCACGAACAACACCTCCGCGGCCATCAGCGTCCAGGCCAGGTAGGCGCCGAGGACCGAGATGATCAGTCCGATACTGATGAACCAGGCACCCCAGGTGCCGACGGCCGATTCGAAGACCGGCGACATCGACGGCTGCTGCGCCACGGCGAGTTCGTCACGCGGCATGATGCCGAACGACACCATGGTCACTGACGCGAAAATAGCCAGCACGCTGAGGAATCCGAGCACGGTGGCGCGACCGATGTCCTCGCGCTTGCGCGCGTACCTGGAGTACACGCTCGCACCCTCGATGCCGAGGAACACGAAGACTGTCACCAACATGGTCGAACGCACCTGTTCGACCAGCGATTCGGAATACGCGTCGCCACCCCAGAAGTTGTCCGCGAACACAGCGGGGTCGAAGAAGAACAGCAGCACCACGATGAACACCAGGATCGGCACCAGCTTTGCCACTGTGACGATCTGGTTGATGGTGGCGGCTTCCTGGATCCCGCGCAGCACCATGAAATGGAACGCCCAGATGCACACCGTCGACAGCAGCACCGCGGGAACGGTGTTGCCCTCGCCGAAGATGGGCAGCACCTGCCCGAGGGTGGACTTGATCAGCACCCAGTAGCTGACGTTGCCGACACAGGCGCTCGCCCAGTACCCGAACGCGGAGAAGAAACCGAGGTACTCACCGAAGCCGGCCTTTGCGTAGGCGTAGACACCGGCGTCGAGGTCTGGTTTGCGCACGGCCAGCGTCTGGAAGACGAACGCCAGCATCAACATTCCGGTGCCGGCGATCGACCAGGCGATGATCGCGCCGAATCCGCCGGTGGCCTGGCCGAAGTTGCGCGGCAGCGAGAACACGCCCGCACCGACCATGGAGCCGACCACCATCGCCGACAAGGTCAGCAACGGCATCTTCTTGGTCGCGGTCTGTTCCGAGGCTGTCATCGCGCTAGTCCTCCGGCTCGGTGCTGGCGATGGGGTGGACGTGGGCCGAGTCACCGGCGACGAGTGTGGCAATCATCGCGCATACCAGCATCGGAGAGCCCTGGACCTGCCGTTTAACTCGGCTGTCCACGCGACCTCCCGCTGCGATGTCGATGTCCGGCAAATTTTAGGCGACCGTACGTCGTTGGCAACGGTGTCGAGCGCGTGTCGCGACCATGAGACGATCGGCAACGCCGGTGAAACCGACCATCACATCCCGACTTCAAGGACGGTTGCCGACTGCAGTGAACGTGCGACCAGCGCACGCACCGGTTCATCGACGAGATGGTCATGATCAGCGACCGGCCGGCTGAAATCGAAGACCGTGCGGTGCCAGGGACTTGGGAGGGCGACTTGATCACCGGTGAATACAACAAGTCCGCGATCGCCACACTGCTCGAGCGGACCACCCGCTACACGATGCTGGTCCACCTGCCCTGCGGCCACGATGCCGAATCGGTCCGTGATGGCCTGATCAGTACGATCTCGACCCTGCCCGCACATTTACGCGGGTCGCTGACCTGGGACCAGGGCAGCGAAATGGCTCGGCACAAACAGTTCTCGATGGCCACCGACATGGCCGTCTATTTCTGTGACCCGGCCAGTCCTTGGCAGCGGGGCACCAACGAAAACACTAACGGGCTTTTGCGTCAGTACTTCCCCAAAGGCACCGACCTGAGCATCTACGGACCCGAGGACCTTCAACATGTCGCTGCGCAACTCAATGACCGACCACGCAAAACGCTCGACTGGGATACCCCAGCCGAGCGTTTGCGTGATCTACTGACCGCCTAACACCAGCGGTGTTGCGGCGACCCCTAGAAACCGCCTCACGGCCTCTATGTCGGTTAACCCGCACATGGTCTGCCAGGTCCTCGCCGCGGCCACCACGCCGACTCGACCGGGTTGACGATGATGACCAGAGCTAGCGCTCGAGGAATTCCTTGGTGATTCGCTGGAAGGGCTGTTTGGCTTCTGCGAATACCCAGTGGCCGCAGTGAGGGAGGACGTGAAGCTCTGCATGGGGGATAAGGCGGAGGGGGAGTTGGGCCATATCAAGGGGGCATTGTCGGTCGTCAGCGCCCCAGAGCATGAGAGTCGGGCACTCGACCTTGTGCAGCATGGCCCAGTACGGTGGGGTTTTCGATTGCGCCTGTGATTGTTCTTGCAGCGCAGCAGCTTTCGAGCCATACATCGACTGCAAGGTCTTCAGTGCCTCGGGTTCGGATGCGGCCTTCCACCGTTCTTCGATCAGTTCCTCGGTGACCAATTCCCGGTTGTACACCATGCAGTTCAGCCAGCGTACGAGCGCCTCCCGACTAGGGTTGTCGGCGAACTCCCGTAGCAACAGCGTGCCCTCGCTCGGTCCGGGACTGATGATATTTGTGCCGAGACCGCCGATCGCCACCAGCTTGTCGACCCGGGCGGGGTGTGCAAGTGCGAGCATCGCGCCTACCACGCCGCCCATCGAGTTGCCTACGATCGCGGCGGACTCGATGTCGAGAGCATCCATGAATCTCGATACCGACTCGACGGCAGTGAGAACCGGATGAGCTCCAGGCACGGGATCGCTCGCCCCGAATCCGGGGAATTCGAGGATGTAGCAGTGGAAGTCCTCGGCGAAGTCTGCCAGATTCCCGCCGAAGTTGCGCCAGCCGTTGACGCCGATACCCGAGCCGTGCAGCAAGATCAGCGGCGGACCGTCACCGGCCTCGTGATAGCGCAGAACCCCCTTATCGGTGTGCACTTCCTTCAGTGTCGTCTCGTATCCCACATCCACTCCTACATACTAGAACATGTTCTAACTATCGCTGCCGTGCGGCGTCAGCGCCGAAGCTCGAGAACTACCCCCGCTCGTTTGGCGGTATCGAGGTAGGTGAAGCCTGTGCGGTCGTCGCGCCGACCGGACATCAGGACCGGGATCCCCGCTCCGCCAGCTGTTCTGGTAGCGGTGTCGACGTCGTCCACCGCGAATCCCACGTGGAAGACGCCGCCGCCGGTTCTCTCCAGAAACCGCCGCTGTGGGGTGTCGCCGGGGCCTGGCTCGACCAGTTGGATCTGCAGCCCGTCGACGGCGTCGGTGTAGACGTATCGCAGCTCGAGGAACGCCCGTCGATCGGGTACGTTGAGCTCGTCGTTGTCATACTGTGACAGCTGTGGGTAGTTATGCCAGCCACCTATCCCGATACTTTCGTAGAAGGCGACTGCATTGTCGACGTCCGCTACTACGAGGCAGATGTGGTGTACATGGTTGAACAGTTCATTCATCGGCGAATCCTGTAGTTCCGCAGCTTCGCTCAGAAGGCTGCTTCGTCGAGTTCCATGATGTCGTTGTCCAGGTTGGCGAGGATCGCGCGAGTGGCGGTCAGCTCAGGCAGGACGTTGCGGGCGAAGAACTGCGCCGAGGCGACCTTGCCGGTGTAGAAGGCGACGTCGGAGCCGGTGGCGCCGTTGTCGAGGGCGGTCAGCCCGATCTCGGCCTGGTTCAGCAGCATCCAGCCGATGAACAGGTCGCCGACGGCCATCAGGAAACGCACCGAACCGAGGCCGACCTTGTACAGCTCGGTCGGCTGCTCCTGCGCGCCCATCAGGTGGCCGGTCAGGGT